>CAJTRA010000012.1 GCA_910578345.1 uncultured Lachnospiraceae bacterium
AATGCAGATACCGGAACGGGATTGAGAGCGAAGAGATTCATACTCTTCCTGAGCAAAGCGAGGGGAGTAGATATGTTTTTCGAGAGTACAGCTTTTTCTTTTAGAGCAGCCATTGCAGACATAGGGAGGCCGAGATAAATCGGGACAGAATTCCTTGAAATAATCGTGACAATAAAGATGGCACCTGGAACAAAGGCTGCACTTTCTAAAACGGCAATGGGAATCGGAACAGAGGCCGGAGACGGGGCAGCTGAAGCGATTGGCGCAGTCATTGAAGGGGCGGCCAAAGCAGCCGGTTTTCTGGAAAAGCAAGTGGTTACGGATTTCTTTGGAAATGGTGGTACAGTCCCGCCCAAGGGCTCTGGCAATCTGTTTAAAGGAAGCAGAGTTATCAAGCAGGGATTTGATGGTAAAACGTTCTTCAAGAGATAAATGCTTATTTTTATTCATGGTATTATCCTCCAATAAACCAGCAGCACAAGAGGATGATACACTAAAAAATGTAAGATTAAAATCCACCCCATCCTTTGTAATGATAAATTCCATGGTCAGGGAAAGAAGGGGTGGAATTTAGTTTTGCAAATCACATCTGCATATTATACATAAATTAACTTATATTTATGCTTTTCAATCTGCATTGTTTGTGTTATAATGCGGGTTGACCAAGAGCCTTATGCAATGAGACTGCTGTCTGAAGGACTATTAGTCAGATAGAAGAAGCTTTGCTGTCCACGGGCAGGCAGATTATATATGCTGCAGGATAGCATGTCGGAAAGGAGGAACAACAGATGACAGGGATGGAACGATGGTTTGCTGATTTTGGCGACTTGTTTTATAAATGTTTTATCAGGGAGGACCGCTATAAGCTGTTGCTCAGTGGTATCGGTGTTACGATCAAGGTCTCTCTTCTGGCGGTAGTGATCGGTATTATGATCGGTATGCTGATTGCGATGTGCAATCTTTCTAAGAACAAACTGATTAAGGCGATCGGCGGGATCTACACGGATGTGATACGTGGTACGCCTTCCGTTACCCAGTTGATGGTCATTTATTTCGTTATCTTTGCTACCGTTGATCTGGATAAGTGGATCATTGCGGCGATTGCCTTTGGCGTCAATTCAGGCGCTTACGTGTCTGAGATCATTCGGGGCGGTATCCTTTCTGTAGATCACGGACAGACGGAGGCGGGGAGATCACTGGGCCTTAATGCGTTTCAGACGATGACGAGGATCGTTATCCCACAGGCAGTCAAGAATATCTTTCCGGCGCTCTGTAATGAGTTTATCGTGCTGATCAAGGAGACGGCGATTGTCGGTTATGTAGGTCTGATGGATATTCAGAAAGCGGGCGATTTTATCAAGAGTGCGACCTTCAAGGCAACCATGCCGTTAGTCGGGACGGCAGTGATCTATTATATTCTGATCAAGATATTGACGTTGCTGCTTCGCAGGATTGAGAATCATTTAAGAAAGTCGGATGTCAGATAAAGCCTGGAAAATGGAATGCCTGGATTTTACAAAGCGGAATCATCAAGGTTAGTGTGGTGTAGATGCGCCGACTGTGACAGGCATGGCTGTGGACTATAGCAAGACAAGAAGGAGACGCCTTATGATCAAAGTAAAGAACTTACATAAAAAATTCGGAGACCTGATGGTCTTAGACGGCATAGATGAACATATTTCACAGGGAGAAGTAGTAGTCATCATTGGCCCTTCCGGTTCAGGAAAGAGTACCTTTCTGCGCTGCCTGAATCTTCTGGAGGATGTAACGGAAGGCGAGATCTATGTGGATGACGAGCTGATCAATACGCCAAAAGTCAACATCAATGTGGTCAGACAGAAGATGGGCATGGTATTCCAGCAGTTTAATCTTTTTCCCCATCTGACGATTATGGATAACATTACGCTGGCGCCGGTGCTGCTCAAGAAGATGACGAAGCAGGAGGCGGTCAGAAAGGGCCAGGAACTTCTGGAACGTGTCAACCTGGCGGAAAAAGCAGATGCCTATCCGGCGCAGCTTTCCGGGGGACAGAAGCAGCGTGTAGCGATCGCAAGGGCGCTGGCAATGAATCCGGAGATTATGCTCTTCGATGAGCCCACCTCGGCGTTAGATCCGGAGATGGTGGGAGAAGTGCTGGATGTTATGAAGGATCTGGCGAAATCCGGTATGACGATGGTCATAGTTACCCATGAGATGGGATTTGCAAGAGAGGTGGCTTCCAGGGTACTTTTCATCGATCAGGGTGTCGTCATGGAGAGCGGCATACCGCAGGAAGTATTCAGCAACCCGAAGAATGAGAGGACGAAGCTTTTCTTGAGTAAGGTACTGTAAAGTGGAATCAGGCTGGTCGTCCGCGTCATTGACTGATCTTGTAAGGTGCAGGGGAGGATCCAGCTTAGATGATAGAGAACTGTACAAGTATCATTCGTACAGTTCGATGTAACAACAATGTTATAACAGGAGGAGAGTATTATGAAAAAAGCAACAAAGGTAACAGCATTGGCATTGGCCATGGTTATGGCAGTATCCACACTGACAGGTTGTGGAGGCGAGAAGGACACGGCAGCGGATGCTGCGAACACTGAGGCGGCATCTGAAGAAAACGCGGCAGAGGCAGCAGACGCAGCGGATGATACAGAGGCGGCGCCGGCAGAAGAGACAGATACGGATGCAGCAGCAAGTGAGCCGGCAGAAGATGCAGCGCAGGCTGGAACTGTTACGACGAAGACGGAAGGTGTTCTGACATTTGGCACAAACGCAGAGTTTCCGCCCTTTGAATTCGTGGCGGGAACAGGGGTGATCGATCAGTATGACGGTATCGATATGGCGATCGCAAAACAGATTGCTGAGGAGAACGGCATGACGGCGGCAGTAGAGAACATGGAATTTGATTCCTTGCTGGTGGCGCTGCAGAACGGACAGATTGATGCGGCGATCGCAGGTATGACTGTGACGGACGAGCGTAAGGAAGCAGTTGATTTCTCCGTACCATATTATACTGCAACACAGGTTATGATCGTAAAGGAAGATTCCGATATTGCGGCGGCAGCAGACATGGCTGATAAAAAGATCTGTGTTGTACAGGGCTATACGGGAGAGATCTGCGTTAATGAGATGGGTTACCCGTATGAAGCTTTCAAGAAGGGCACTGAGGCAGTGATGGAGCTGGTCAACGGAAAATGTGATGTAGTTGTGATTGACTCTGCTACGGCGCAGAAATATGTAGATGACAACGAAGGACTTAAGATCGTGGAAGATGCAGAGGCTTTCGAGTCTGAGGAATATGCCGTTGCAGTGCAGAAGGGTAACACAGCGTTGCTTGATATGATTAACAATGTTATCGAGGCAAAGCTTGCGGACGGCACGATCTCTGAGCTGGGTGTGCAGTATACGGAGGCAGTTACAGCAGAGTAAAGCAGGTTGATTAAGAATATGAAGAAATTCTAAGGCGGCAAGAATACCGCCCAAGAGTTAGCAGTAGATTATATTAGAAAACAGACCGGCGCCTGACAGAAAACGATGTGTTTCTGTGGCGCCGGTTTTTGTTAAGTCTGATATTCTCTACACGGTTCTATGATGCCGTTTAAACAGAATCGTGAAGAGGGATACAATCAGCAGCGCAGAGATATTTGGAGCAGGTCAAATATCTGAAGGATCGTATCCCTGTGCTCTTCGGTTACGTTTGACGGACGGGTCTTTGGCAGATCATGGAACGTGGTATGAGATTGACTTCACAGAGTAAGGATATCCTAAAACTTTTAATTCCCTGTGCCAGCGTATCTTTTGACGCCTTTGGTCCAGACCAGTGCCGCGATAAGCAGCATCAGGAAAGCTGCCAGCGGTGCAGTACTGCCAGAGATATATCTGTTCTGTATTTTTGTGCAGTAAGATCATGCTGGGGTAATAGTTGATAAAGGCGACTGGCAGAAAGCAGGTTACAAAAATCTGGAAATATTTTCCGAAAATATTGACCGGGTACTGTTGCATCAATGTTGTAAACCGTTCGGCAATGGACATTGCGGCTCCAGAGCGTGTTGTCCAGAAGCAGAGGCTGGCGCCAATCCAGTTGATCGCCATCTGGATGAGTGCACCAGATATCACGCAGATCACGAAGTAGAACCACTGACCGGCCTGCCATTGCAGCTTGATCTGTGTGCCCGCCAGGATAAAGCCAAGCAGTCCTACCAGGAAATCACCAACTCCGGTATAGCTGATATCTTTTCCGATGAATTGCAGAAAAGGGCTTGCAGGCCGGACTAAGTAGGCGTCAAACGTACCGTTTACGATCATTTCTTCCAAATCTGACAGATGCCAGAAGAATACTCCATAGATTCCGCGGCTCAACATCCAGAAACTGTACAGGAACATTAAATCCCAGATATTCCAATTCCCTAATGTGTTGAAATTATATACCAGAATTCCTAACAGGGACAGATTTACGGCATTCAGGACGAGGATGCTGATGATGCCAACGAGGAAATCAGCTTTATACTGTATTTTGCCTAAGACGGCTACGCGCAGGAATTGCCCATATAATCGGATGTTTCTCATGTTTCCTCCCTTCCGAAGCATGGAATGCCTCTGTACAAATTCCGACTGAACTTGTTCAGTCTGTTGAACTGAATTGCTCTTCAGAGAATTGATTCAATTTTCAACCGCCCTGTATCATCACTTTGGTAAAAACGCGTTTCATCAACAGCCGGGAGAGGATCCACAACAGAAGGATCCAGCTCAACTGTATGCCTAATGCCCTGAACATATCCACACCCGCATAATTCCCGATATAGATGGAAGTGGGAATCGCATAGATGCAGCGGAAGGGCAGAAGATCACTGATGACTCTCAGTATGCCGGGGAAGATCCACAGGGGCACCATCTGGCCGGAAAAGAAACGGAGCACCGCATTGTATCCCCAGTTGATGTTCTTGATGTTCATGGTGACCATACTGAGCAGTCCAAGGATAAAATTCAGAAAAAAGCTGACGATCACCGAGCAGGTCAGGCTGCAAAGGAACCCCAGAAATGCCGGAAGCGCAGGCAGCTCTAAGGAAAACAGGAGGTAGGCTGCAAAGAAAGAAGGCAGCACCAGAAACAGGAACCGCACCAGGAGGCGTCCCATATTTTTGGCAAACATATAGAATTGAAAATCGATCGGTTTTAGCAGATCCATCTCGATCGTGCCCTTGCGTACCTGTTCCATAATATAGGACTGCGGGCCATTTCTGGGGTGCAGGATAGATTCTAAGGCGACGCCGATCACTGCGTAGGAGATCATCTGTGGAAGGGATACGCCGGTGACACTGGGATTTGCGGCATACAAGGCTCTCCATACATAGCCGACGCTGTACATCATGAGAAAGGTGTAGAGGATTGTAAGCCAAAAGGACACACGATAAACGCTCAGGTTATAAAATTCATTGCGGAGAAACGCCATGCCGGTCCGCAGATTCACACCATTACTTGCTTTCATAGAGATTCCTCACAATATCTTCAATATCAGGCTCAATGATTTCTATGTCGTGAATAGGAAAACGATCGTCTATCACATGGAGCAGTTTCATAGGAGTCGCTTCGGACCGATGAAAGGAAAACCATTTCCGTGTTCCTTCACTCCGGGTTAGTTTGGCGTCAGCGATCTGGAAATCTTCTACCGGCTTTTCAAATTCTACCATGAGAGAGCGGAATGCGCCGAACCGCGCTACCATGCTCTCCAAGTCTCCGTCGTACATCAGATGTCCGGAATCGATCACAATCACGCGAGAACAGAGCTTTTCAATATCACCCATATCGTGTGTGGTGAGTAAAACAGTGGTGTCCCTTTCCCGATTGATCTCGGCGATGAAGTCGTGAAGATACTTCTTAGATACGACGTCCACACCGATGGTTGGCTCGTCCAGGAAGAGGATCTTCGGAGAGTGAAGCAGCGCCGCACAGATATCTGATTTCACCCGCTGTCCCAGGCTCATCTGTCGTACCGGCTTGTGGAGTACTTCTTCCAGTCCCAGCATAGGGACATATCTGTCAAGATTTTTCTGATACACTGTGTTATCGATTTGATAGATTTCCCGCAGCAAACGATAGCTTTCGATCAGCGGAACGTCCCACCAAAGCTGCGTTTTCTGCCCGAAGACCACGCCGATCTGTTTTGCATTTTCCATTCGCTGGTCGAAAGGCCGGATTCCATTTACGGTGATATCTCCTGAGGTTGGCTGCAAAATACCGGAGAGCATCTTGATCGTAGTAGATTTGCCGGCGCCATTTTTTCCGATGAAGCCGACGATCTCTCCTTCATGGATCGAAAAGCTGATATCGTCAACGGCATGTTTCACGGTATACTCACTGGAGATGAGACCACGCACAGCGGCAAACTTTCCCTGTTTCTGTATGGGTATTTTGAAGTCTTTCTTTAAATGGTTTACGGATATCATACTTGTACCTCTGAATTGATAGGTTTTCTTTTGAAACAGGATCTGTGCCGTGCCGCGGTCTAATATCTGCCGGATCCCTGTGTATTGGATTGATATAGATTATTTTACCGCTATTTGCGATTGCATACAAGAGCCAAGTGCTATATACTGGAATTATAGGTAGCGGCATAACAAAGTGTTGCTCAAAGAGGGGTATCTGTGCAGAGTGCGGTCGTTTACCGCAGTCTGATGCAGCGCCGGAAATGGAGGGAAACTATGCAAGATCAAAAATTATCTGCCGCAGAAGCGCTGGCAAAACTGAAGGAAGGAAATAAGCGTTACTTGTCAGCGTCGTCAAACCCAGGAGATGTATCGCCGCAGATCAGGCAGTATACCTGTGAGAACGGGCAGAGTCCGTATGCGACTGTGATAACCTGCTCGGATTCTAGAGTGATTCCGGAAGCGGTATTTTCTGCAGGCATCGGAGAATTATTTACGATCCGTGTGGCTGGCAACGTGATGGATCATCATCAATTGGGGAGTGTAGAGTATGCGGCAGATCATCTGGGCACGAAGCTGGTGGTAGTGCTGGGTCATACGAACTGCGGCGCGGTCGGCGCGGCGGTGCACCATGATCCCAGCGGGTTTGTGAAATACATAACCGATGAGATCCGCAGGGCGATCGGTGATGAGAAGGATGAAACCAAAGCAAGCTGCCTGAATGTACGCAGGAGTGTAACTGTGATTAACGAGAGCCTGAAGGAAATGGTGGAGAAAGGTGATCTCACAGTATGCGGCGCGCTCTACCATATCGACAGCGGAGAGGTAGAATTTCTGGACTAAGCGCTGCTTACGTGGCTGTGAGACGCAAGGACAGGATGCCGTTAGCCGGGAAGGCACGGACGGCGGCAAGTTGTATTTATATTAGGAAGATTGAAATGAGCCGGCAGTGGACCGGCTCATTTTGGTTTTATAGGACCAAGCTCTGATCTTTTTTCACCGGGAACCTTTTTATGCTTTCGGGGGTCATAATAAGTATGAAGAGAACTTCCAGAAGAAATTCTATAGCTTCACATCGAAGAACGCAAGGACAGCGTTTTTTACTGATTGTTTGTGCCGGCTGAGCCGGCATGACGGGAAGGGTAGTGAAGATTGACGGTATGACCCAAAATGCTGCATTTCGCATGAGCGATCCTGCAGCATGGACGAGGAGGTGAGAATGGCAGCAATGAAGAAGGAGTTATTTGAAGCGTCGATCAGAGAGTATACCCCTTATATGTACCGGCTTGCATATGGTATTGTGCAAAACCATGAGGATGCGGAGGACGCCGTTGGCGAGACTGTACTCAAAGCGTATGAGAAACTGCACACACTTCGCCGGCCGGAAGCATTTCGCGCATGGCTGATGCAGATTACTGCGAACGAGGCAAAGAAGATTTACAGTAGAAACAAGCGGCGAACACCGGTGGAAGACTTAGAGCCCTATCTGCCGGTATTTCAAGATGAGCATCATGAACTGTGGGATGTGGTGATGGAATTAGACATTGGTTACCGTGAGACGATTCTTTTGTATTTCTATGAACAGTTTACGATCCCTGAGATCGCGAAAGTCTTACATATCCCGGTAGGCACAGTGAAGTCAAGGCTTTCCAGGGGTAAAGGGCTGCTGCGTGAGAAACTGACAGAGGTATGAAGGAGAGCGCAGGGGCTAAGACGCTGGGCGGTGAAGGGTTGTTGAGCAAGGAGGTAGAGACTGTTATGAAGAAGAAAACAGATCGGTTCGAGCAGGAATTATTACATCTGGCAGAACAGGAAAAGATGATCGTTCCAGAGACAGTATACAGAAAAGTTGATGACACACTTGTCAGTTTATCGGCAGGACCCATTAGAAAGAAAATGACGTGGAAAAAAGCGGTGCTTCTGGCAGCAGTTCTGACGGCTATGTGTTCCGTGACGGTGACAGCGGCGGTAGGCGCGCTGCAAAGACGCATGGAGGCCATGAATCAGAAGGAAATAGCGGACTATTTTGTCCAGATCTATACCAGTAAACTTGGCGCGGATAATTACAATCGCCCCATGAAAGAAGAGGAGCGGAATCGGATGGCACAGCTTCGTGTTTCCTATGAGCAGGAAGCGGTATTTCCGCAGAAAGCCCTCACGATGCTTTCCAGTCCGGATGCTTATAAGGGAAAAGGAGTCGGATTTTACAAGGAGACTTCGACGTTCTTTCTGCCGGAGAAGGACATGAGCGATGAAGAATTACTGCAGATTATTGATTTCGTGCACAGGCGGGATTACAGCCTGCAGGTGATGAAAGATAAGATCACAGAGAGCGAGACTTCCTTTCTGATCGAAGAGATCACAGAGGATGAAGGAAAAGAAGAGAAAGAGAAGACAGGAGAAGAAGCGGTGCAGAGGATTCCCTATACGGGAAATCTGCCGATCCGAAAGATTGCCGCCGGACAGGACTGCATCTATCTGACCGGAAAAAACAGTATTCATAGAATGGAAATTGGCAGCAGTGATTCCGAACGTTACTTTGATGATTTTGAAAATGACACTTATGTCAATGCGATGTACGAAGATAAAAAAGGCAATCTCTATCTTGCGGTGAACGAGCGTATTGAGGAGGGCGGCGATGTAGAAAAGGATGGCCTTGCGCAAGGAGAGAATGCCGGCAATGGCAGTGCGGGCGTTGTGACGATAGCAGGAGAAAAATATCGGTCAGCGCTCTGGATTCTGAACAGGACAAAAGAGGTGGTCAGAAAAATAGATCTGTCGTCTGGTCAGGCGCAGGCTTATGAAGGAATCGGTATGGTGACGCAACTTGTTGTGGATGCGCAGGGGTACATCTATCTGCGGGGGACAGGAATCGGAGATGCACTGTTGCTCGTATTGGACGGGCAGGGAGATTATGTGAAAAGGATCACATCGGATCTTTATGACTGCCATGCACTGGGAGGCCTCGGTGTCGGCCGGGATGGCAGAATCTATACCCAGATACAGGATCGGGACAGGATGGGGATCGCCTCTGTCGATCTGGCCGAAGGGGCTTTGGATGAGATCTATATGGATATCGTGCCGGAGGGAACGATCATGCTGGACCTGATCGCCCCTGGTTCTGATACGGACTTTGTATTCTGGGGATATGACGGTATTTTCACCTATGATCTGGGCGCAGAAAGTGCAGTCAATATTCTGCCGGCTTATGAGGCGCCCTGTGATTGGGAAGGCGTCATGTACTGCGCGCTTCCTGACGGCAGAATTGTATTTGCTGACGCTGCGCAGTACCGGCAGGAGGGCACGGAGATGCAGAGCATTCCAGAGCAGATCTGTTTCTACTATGTGCCAGGCCGTTGACTGGTACTCCATAGCGGAGAAGAATTCCGTGGGCGGGCTGTCATGTCCGCCCTGCCGGAAAGGCTATATTTTGATCTGCGTCCACTTTCCTTTCTTAAACCGCGTAGATGCAAAGAGGAAGCGGGAGATCTGGTCCGCCAGGACGCCAAGCCAGATACCAACGATACCGAGACCAAACACATATCCGCCCAGATAGGAGCCGATGGTGCGGATGAAAGTAACGCTGATTGTGGAGGCGATGGCTGTGTAAAGCGTGTCTCCCGCACCGCGCAGACAGCCCATATAGACCACCTGGCTGATCTGGAAAGCAACCACGAAGATGATGACCCGCATGATTCCTACGCCGATCGCGACAATATGCTCTTCCTGAAAGAAGAGCCCCATCATCGGCCGGGCACCGAAGAAATACAAGACGGCGAGACATACAGAAATGATGCCGCCAAACATTCGGCAGATACTGCCAAACTCTTTCGCCATTTTTTCATCATTTGCACCAAGACTCCGCCCGATCAGGGCGACGGCAGCGGACTGCAGGCCGTCTCCGAAGGAGAAGGAAAGTCCCATGATATTCATGCCTACCTGATGCGCCGCCATCGCATCGGTTCCCTGGTGGGCGGCCATGATCGCCGTCATCATGAAGCCGATCCTCATGAGGAGCTGTTCAAAGAAAACGCTGTACCCTACATGGATCAGATTATGTAAGGACCTTGCGGCCGGCCAGACTTTGTTCTGCAGAATATAAGGCAGGCTGATGAAACCGCCGGGATTTAAGATAGAAAGAACACTCATGACAGAGGCCACCACCGTACCGAGAACAGTTGCCAGGGCAGCGCCATGGATCCCAAGAGCCGGAAAGCCAAGGTGTCCATTGATCAGCAGATAGTTGAAAATAATATTTATGGTATTGGAGGTCACGTTAGTACGCATCGTGATCTTCGTGTTTCCGGCGCCTCTCTGTGCCGAGTTGATTCCCATCTGGATACAGTTGAAGATCATACCGCCCATGATGATACGGAAATAAGCTACCGCGCTGTCATGCGTTTCCGGTGTGGAACCGCACATCCGTATAATCGGGCCTGCAAAAGTCACGAACAGGATGCTGAGGAGAATCGCGGCTATAACGATAAAGACGATGGCAGTGCTGAGGATCCGGTTGGCTTCCTCAGGCTTCTCCTCTCCGCGGCGTCTGGCAACCAGAGCGGAGATTGCCACATTCAGGGCAAAGAACAGAGACAGCCCTATAAATTTGGGCTGCGTCGTGAGGCCGACGGCGGCCACGGCGTAGGAGCCAAGAGAACTTACCATCAGAGAGTCCACCAGTCCTGCAAAAGCGGTAAAGAAAGACTCTATAATGGAAGGCCATGCCATATTGAAGGTGATACGGATATTGTCCCGGTTGTACTTTGGTTGTTTTTCCTGCGATGTGATCGAAGCTGCCATGATTATTTTCCTGCCTGTTCTTCAAAATACTTTGCAGCGAATAAAAAATTTCTGGAGTTGACGATGTAGTATAAGATAAATTGCAACATGACATGTATGTCATAACTGGAGCCAGACGCTTATTACTCGCTGGAAGATTTATCAATAAGTGTGCAAAGCGAATCTCGCAAACGAGCCTTGCTCGTTTTTTTATTATATTTCAAGAAATTGTTTCTTTCAACATACAATTTGTTATTTGTTACCATAGATCTTCCACAGGATCCGTATTCTGGGCTTTTCATTTTATATGTAATCACGATGAGAGATATGTGCTGGTGCTCGAAAAATACTATTTACTTTAGTATGCTAATGTGATAAAATACAACTCGGACTTGCGGAATGGCGAAAAAGCAATGTCGCAGACAAAGGACATGCGATGCTCGCTAAATAGAAATCCGCAGACCTGAAGGAGGAGTATGATGAAAAAGAAATTTGCACTTATGCTGGCAGTCTCCATGACAGTCGGCGCAGTACTTACAGGATGCGGCAATGCATCTGGTGATGCAGCGCCCGCAGATGCTGCAGAGACGGCTGAAACACAAGAGGAAGCAACAGCCGATACAGAAGAAAAGGATACTGCAGAAGGTGATGTGGAAGCAGGAGAGACAGAGGAAGCTGCTGCAGGAGAAACGGAGGGTTCTGATCTTGTGTACGCAGTGGAGGCAGGCTCTGCCGGAGAAGCGGCGGCACAGGAGAATGGTTTTCAGACGAATGTGGTGGCATCTCAGGCGGATGCACTGATGGAAGTTGCGGCAGGCACATCTGACGCAGCGATTATCGATCTGCTGATGGCCGGCGCTATGATCGGGGAGGGTACGAGTTATCCGAATCTCACGCACACAACAGAACTGACAACAGAAGAATATGGAGTTGGATGCCGCAAAGGTTCTGATCTGGCATCTTTTATCAACGCTGCCATGGGAGAAGCCTATGCGGATGGAACAATGCAGGATCTGGCCGTTACCTACGGTGTGCAGGAAGCGCTGGTCGAGCAGCCCGCATCTGAATTTACCGAAGCAGAGTCGGACAGTGACGTAGCTTATATTAAGGATAAAGGCACGCTGATCGTTGGCATCACAGAATTTGAGCCGATGGATTATAAGGATGAAGCCGGCGTATGGATCGGATTTGATGCTGATATGGCGCGCGTGGTGGCCGAGAAGCTGGGAGTAGAGGCAGAATTTGTGGTGATCGATTGGGATAACAAGATCATGGAGCTGGAATCTAAGAATATTGATGTTGTGTGGAACGGCATGACATTGACGGCAGAGACGACAGCGGCGATGGAATGCACGAACGCATACTGCAATAATGCGCAGGTTGTTGTAGTTCCTTCTAATTAGTAGAAAGGCGTTCGGGTCGAAATACGATTGTTTGAACGACTTTAAAAGACTGTTGTACAGGCATGCTGACCTGGAAGAGGGCGGATGGATAAGATGCTTGCGAAGGAGAACGGGATATGTTTTGGAGTGTAACACAATCATTGCTGGACGGTTTGTTGACGACGTTTCAGATTTTTATCTTTACGCTGTTGTTTTCTCTGCCGTTTGGGCTTGTGCTGGCGTTTGGCTCTATGAGCAGATGGCGGCCGCTGCGCTATCTGATCCAGGTTTTGGTATGGATCATTCGCGGTACGCCGCTTATGCTGCAGCTTATCATTATCTTCTATGGACCGGGATTGTGGCTTGGACACAATATCTGGAGCGGCAATGAGAGTGGACGGATCACAGCTACGGTTGTGGCGTTCAGTCTCAACTATGCCTGTTACTTTTCCGTGATCTTCCGGGGAGGCATCGAGGGCGTTCCGGCAGGACAGAGAGAGGCCGGGGAAGTGCTGGGGATGACGAAAAGTCAGATCTTCTTCCAGGTAACGCTTCTGCAGATGGTGAAACGCGTGGTGCCGCCGATGTCTAATGAGGTCATTACACTGGTCAAAGACACTTCGCTGGCGCGTATGATTGCGGCGTATGAGTTGACGTTTGCGGGCTATTCTTTTATGAAAAGTAATGGTCTGACATGGCCGTTGTTCTATACAGGCGTGTTCTATTTGATCTTTGTCGGTTTGCTGACGCTTCTGTTTCACTATATTGAGCGGCGGCTGGATTATTTTCGCTGACAGGACATGCAGAAGACATGAAGAAGACATGAAGTTATACTAAGGCGTCAAAGAACGCCGCCTAAGTATAACTAGGTCATGTCTGGGAGAATGCGAAGAGCACGCATTCTCCGTGATAGAGGAAGGGCAGTGGAATAGGAAAGGCAGAAGCGAGGGCAGTTAGGGAGAATACGAGAGGTGCAGGGAATATGGCGATCTTGGAAGTGAGAAATATTGAGAAACAGTTTGACGACACTATGGTACTGCGGGATGTCAGTTTTACGTTGGAAGAGGGGAATGCCCTGGCGATTATTGGGTCTTCGGGTTCTGGGAAGACCACGTTGCTGCGGTGTCTGAATTTCCTGGAAACGCCGGATCAAGGATCGATTGCGGTCAAAGGAGAGACACTGTTTGATGCGGCTTTACCCCGGAAAGAGCAGGAGAAGGGGCTTCGGACGAAACGGCTGCATTTTGGGATGGTGTTCCAGTCGTTCCATCTTTTTCCGCAGTATACTGCCCTGGAAAATGTTACCTTGTCTGAGAAACTGCTGGCGAAAGAGCGGCCGGATTTCAAACAGCATAAGAAAGAAATCTATGCCCGGATCGAAGCGCATGGGGAGGAACTGCTTAAGCAGATGGGGCTGGCAGGCAGGATGGGACACTACCCGCATCAGTTGTCCGGCGGGCAGCAGCAGAGGGTAGCGATTGCAAGAGCGCTGGCGCTTCAGCCGGATATCCTTTGCTTTGATGAACCGACTTCGGCCCTGGATCCTGAATTGACGGGCGAGGTGCTGAAAGTTATCCGCGGACTTGCGGATCAGAAGACGACGATGATCATTGTCACACATGAGATGGCTTTTGCAAGAGATGTTTCCGACCAGCTCATCTTCATGGATGAGGGTGTGATCGTGGAGCAGGGGGATCCGAAACAGGTCATCGATCATCCGAAGGAAGAAAGGACAAGGCAGTTTTTGACGCGGTATGCGCAAGGATAAATAGGATAGAGCGTTAGAGAGACGGTGTAGTGTGGGCTATGCCGTTTTTTTGTCTCATGGGAAAGTACGTCCTATGAGACAAAATGGAAAGTAGACTTGACATTGCAAACAAATACAATTATACTAAACATAAGATGGAAAGTAAACTTTCCACAATTTTCAAGATTGGTTGGCAGAGACGGGAACAGGCATGAAGAATCATCTAGAGAAATTGCGCAAGGAGCGGGGGATTAATCAGGAAGAGCTGGCGGAGGCATTGGAGGTATCGCGTCAGACCATTGGTTCTCTGGAAAATGGAAGGTATAACCCATCCATCCAGCTGGCGTTTAAGATCGCCAGGTATTTCCGGATGCGTATCGAGGATATTTTTATTTATGAAGAGAAGCAAGAGGATAGCATTGATTCAGACAGTAAGTTGGAGAGCTGAGCAGGAATGGGGGATCAAGATGAGAAAGAATAAGTCGTTGGCGGCAGAGTTTATCATAGGTGTGATCGCAGCCTGTGCGGGGGCTGCCGTACAGATTGATTATTATGGGACGATGCTCTTTGCGATGGGATTTGGTCTGGCCTTAGGAGCGTTTGTGCAATTAGTCCGCATCTATTACTGGAGCAGACCAGAACGCCGGGAAGCGTATGAGGAGAAGCGGAAGGCAGAACGGATCGACCGAATCGACGAGAGAAAGCAGTATATGCGGATGAGGGCGGCGCAGGTCAGTGCACAGATCATGTTGATTGTGCTGCTGCTTCTGGACTTCGTTCTGGCGCTGCTGCGCGTGGAGGCGTGGGTGATCAGCATGGTGGCAGTGTTGTTCCTTCTGTTTTGCGCTATGGATTATGCGGCGTACCGCGTTTTGGAAAAAAGGATGTAGCAGAATCTGCGGTTGGATCAAAAGCCGTCGGTGCATTACAAAGAGAAAGGTATGGCATAGCTATGAAGGATCTGGATTGTTATGGGATAGAGGGATTGACAGAAGAAGAGAGAGACAGAGCTTTCGCAAGTCTCCAGATCGCGGCATGGATGGGATTGATCCCGTCGCCTGCCATGGAGGCTGTCGAGGAGAGACGCAGACAGAAGAATCAGGAGATTGAGAGGCGGCTTGCACAGGGAGAAGCAGTCTATGGACCAACCAGGTATACGCCGGCCATGTACCTGCAGTACGAACTGACTCGTTTTAAGTTAGCGTATACGGTATTTGCAGGAAAGAGTGTGGGCGGCTATGTCTGTCAGGAGATTACGGAAGAGCAGAAGAGAGCTTTCTATGAAGAAAACAGAGATCTGTTCACCAGATCTGCGGGGGACAGCTTCGCATACGGAGAAGTCAGCATGATCATCGAGAAGAGAATCAGGGAGCAGGAGTATGAGAACATTATCCAGGATTTATTACGTTAGTTCCGTCAAAGGAAGAGAGGAAAATGATGGTAGCCTGGAGCGCCCTTTTGCCTCCCTTGCTGCAGTGAACCAGCTAACGCTTATGCCGGGCGATCAGGTGCTTTTGGAGCGGGGATCTGTGTTCCAGGGACAGTATCTGCATTTGTCGGCTTGTGGTACAAAGGAAGCGCCGATTCAGATTGGCGCGTATGGGGAAGGCAGTTTGCCAAGGATCGATGCGATGGGGCAGGGAATCTGGTATCAGGATTACGGCACAGAGCTGGATTCGCCGACGCATACGAAGGAAGGGTATGTCTCTTCTGCGCTGCTTCTCTATGACTGCAGTTATCTGACGGTAAGCTCGCTTGCGATCTCGAACCAGGGGAAACTGAGAGGAGAGCGTTACGACGCCCCGCACAAGATGAACCGGACCGGGGTTGCAGTGGTTGCACAGAATAGAGGCACACTGCGCAATATCAGGCTTTCCGATCTGGAGATACGGAATGTAGACGGCAATGTCTATGACAAACATATGAATAACGGCGGGATCTATTTTACTTGTCTGAAACCGGAGAATGAAGCGCAGACAGGGGTGGCCAGATATGAAGGGGTGACGGTGGAGGGGTGTTTTGTGCATCGGGTAAGCCGTTGGGGAATTGCGGTCGGTTACAGTTATACCAGCCGGGAGTTCGGGAAAGCGGAATTGGAAGAGGCCCTTTTTGACCAATATGGGCATAAAGATATCAGGATTGTGAACAACTATGTGAAAGAGGCGGGAGGAGACGGCATTACGGTGATGTATGCGCTGCATCCTCTGGTGGAACACAATATGGCAGATTCCTGCGCCGGGGAGATGAATGACCGGATCTACCGCTTCCCGGAAGGGCGGGGCGGCAAGGTCGCCGCCGGGATCTGGCCATGGAAATGTAAAGATGCTCTGCTGCAGTATAACGAAGTGACGGACACAAGACTGAACCAGGACGGTATGGCCTGGGATGCAGATTCCGGGGATGGAACGGTCTATCAGTATAATTACAGCCGTCTGAATGAAGGCGGCTGTGTGATGTTCTGTCTGGAGGAAGCGGTTCACAATACGTTTCGGTATAATCTGAGTTATGATGATCTGGGCGGAACGATCAGCCCGTCTCAGAACCCAGATGCTTACCTTGCGCACAATACTTTCGTGAAAAGAAAAGGAGTTCCCTTTGTGCGGGAACATATGGATGGAGGGCATTTCGTGGAAGAAGAGAATCTCATCAAGGAGATTGATATTCCCGAAAGAGATGGTCAATAGCGATCGTGTATTCTGAAAGACGGTCGGCTTTGCGGATCTTCTTCAGATGCTTTAAGACGGCATCTGTATCGCGCGTTCCAGTGTCAGCGTCTGTAAAACAGCAGATCATATAGGTCCACAGATCCTTCATCTTAAAGAGGACAGGAAGGTCGCCGGACATGATCTGCCGGTATCCGTCCAGAAGCTCGTCATGAAAAGCGCGGAGCGTCTTAAAAGGATCGGGGGACATGCTGTCAGCGCCGGAAAGAGAAACATCCTTCCGGTCGGCAAACGGACTGCCCTGGGCAGAACGCAGTTCATTTGCCAGCGCCGGATTTCGTAACAGTCCGCGGCCGATCATGACGCGGCTTGTGCCGTAAGCCGTGTCCGGCCGGCTTTCCACAGAAGTGATATCTCCGTTATAGCAAAGTGGTATTTCTGTATCTTCCAGTGCTGTGACAGCCTGGGCATAAGCCTGCGGATGGGTTCTGCCGGTATAGAATTCCTGTAGCAGTCTTGTATGGACGATCAATTCTTCCACAGGGTATTTTGCATAGATGGTTAACAGCCGCTCCCACTCCTTCAGGTCTGCCACGCCCAGCCGCGTCTTGATGGAGATCTTCAGAGGGCACCTGGCATAGATTTCATAGAGAAAAGCATCCAGCGCATCCGGATCACTTAAGAAACCGGCGCCGCGCTTCTTAGCAGCGACAGTGCCGGAAGGGCAGCCGAGGTTTAAATTGACGGTGTCATATCCGTAGGATGCGATCCGCTCGGCAATGCACAGGAAATCTGCCGCCTTGTTGGTCAGGATCTGCGGCACCAGAGGAACACCGGCATTATTTTCCGGCAGGATATCGCGTCTTTCCCGGACAGTCATCTTCCTGTCAGCGATAAAGGGCGTGAAATACTTGTCGATGCCGCCGTATAAACGTGCGTGTGCCCTACGGTAAATATAGGTAGTGATGCCTTCCATCGGCGCCGCATAGTATAACATATCTTACAGCCTTTCTTTTACTGCGCTTTTTCCTGCTCTTCGAAAAGGTCGTCCCGCGTAAGATTCTGCAGCCATTTTCCGCTGTGGTAACGCTTGAAGACCCAGGGCCATTTCACGAATTCGTCAGTGCACAGCAGGAAGTAGACGACCAGCACAGGCAGTTTAAACACGAAAGCGGCGATGAATCCAAGCGGTACGGCATAGCACCACATATCGATGGTATCACAGATCAACCCGAAACGGGTGTCGCCTCCGGCACGGAACACGCCTGCGATCAACGTGGTGTTGACGGCAGCGCCCATGACATAGTAACTGTTAATGAGCAGCATATATTTCAGATAGTGCATCGCCGTATCTGAGAGAGAGGCAAAATGAAGCACAAAGGGGGTAATGGCAAGGACAATACCGCCGCCGATGGCGCCGGTAATTACCGTCAGCTTCAACAGCTTGGAGGCGTATTCCTTGGTACGCGCCATGTCATTCTCACCCATGACATTACCTAACAGAATACCGCCTGCGCTGGCTGTGCCGAAGCAGAGCACAGTACCGAAGTTGCGCACGACGACGACCAGAGAATTGGCCGCCACTGCATCCGTGCCCAAATGCCCCAGGATAACAGAATACATGGAAAAAGCAACACTCCACGAGATGTCATTGGCAAGGGCCGGCAGAGACAGGTGGATGAAATCTTTCAAAAGTACCTTATTGCGGACGAACAGATAAGCCGGGTTCAGCTTCAGTTCGCTGCCAAATAGGGACACGATAAAACAGCCGATCAGTTCTATGATACGGGAGATGGCTGTGGCGATGGCGACGCCTGTTGCACCCAGACGGGGCGCCCCGAACAGTCCGAAGATAAAGACTGCATTCAGGAATACATTCAGGGAAAAAGCAATGATATTTAATATCATGGATGTCGTCACCATGCCGATACTGCGCAGGATGGACAAGTATACTTCCACAATCGCCCAACAGAGGTAAGTTATGGACATAACCCGCAGGTAGCTTGCGCCGATCTCGATGAGTTCTGCGTCCGTTGTGAAGATCTGCATCATGACGTTTGGTGCAAAGAGTGCAAAAGCGGAAAACGCCATTGCAATCAGCAGAGAGAAGCGGAGCGCAATTCCTTCAATTACCTGGATCGCCCGCAGATCTTTCTTCCCCCAGTACTGCGCACTGAGGATCGTTGCACCTGTGCCAAGACCGTAGAAGACCATGAAAAGAACATTTGCATAATTGGATGCAAGCGACACAGCCGAAATAGAGGATTGGCCAACATAGTTGAGCATGACCACGTCCGCCGAGTTGACAGCCGCGCTGAGCAGGTTCTGTACAATGATCGGTATCACCAGTTTTAGAATTTGAGAATAAAATCTGCCTTTCGTATTCATAAATTATCCCTCACATTACCCTATGTAAATTTGATCCTGCGCCTGTGATATGGTGCAATGTTATATAAGAATACTCTTATGGAAAGGGCTTTGTCAATAACTATTTTTTAATGCCGGATTTAGCTATATTTCGGTGAAATTATGTGATACAATGGGATATAGTTGGTGCTGTCGGAAGAGGTCCGGAGACTTTGGGGTCGATGGGGATGGCGGGCAGTGAGAAGGCTGCTGTCAGAAGAAAGGGGGGGATTATTTATGCAGAAGAAGAAAATGGAAGAATATGTGCGCAGTATACCGGACTTCCCGGAGAAGGGAATCATCTTCCGGGATGTGACAAGTGTGCTGCAGGATGCGGATGGGCTGGCGTTAGCGATCGATTCGATGAAGAAGATGTTAGAAGGAATTGAGTTCGACGTGATTGTGGGGACGGAATCCAGGGGATTTATTTTTGGCGTACCCATAGCCTATGCCCTGCACAAGGGCTTTGTTCCGGTCCGTAAGAAAGGGAAACTGCCTTTGGACGTGATCTCGAAAGAGTATGATCTGGAATATGGCAGTTCGGTGGTGGAGATGCACAGGGATTCCATTACACCCGGACAGAAAGTGGTCGTGGTGGACGACCTGATCGCGACGGGCGGTACGATTGAGGCGAGCATTCAGATGGTCGAAGAGTTGGGCGGCGAAGTAGTCAAGGTGATCTTCCTGATGGAACTGGCGGGGCTTAAGGGAAGAGAACGCCTGAAAGGCTACGATGTTGACAGCGTCATCATCTATGAAGGCAAATAAAGGTGCAAACCTACTTATGAGAAAAGGAGAAATGTGATGTTAGAAAAATGGTTTAAACTCAAAGAAAACAACACGAACGTCAAGACAGAAGTCGTTGCCGGTGTCACCACCTTTATGACAATGGCTTATATCCTGGCAGTCAATCCCTCCATCCTGTCCGCTTCAGGTATGGATAGCAATGCGATCCTGATGGCGACGGCGCTTGCGTCATTCATCGGCACACTGGCGATGGCGTTTCTTGCCAATTATCCCTTCGCGCTTGCTCCGGGACTTGGCCTGAATGCTTATTTTGCCTACACCGTGTGCGGCGCCATGGGATACTCCTGGCAGATTGCGCTTCTGGCAGTATTTGTGGAAGGTCTGATCTTCATTGTGCTGTCAGTGACGAATGTGCGTGAAGCGATCTTCAATGCAATTCCGATGCAGCTTAAGAGAGGCGTTTCTGTCGGTATCGGCCTGTTTATCGCATTTATCGGTTTCCAGAATGCAGGGATCGTTGTCAACTCGGATTCCACGCTTGTCACGGTCATCGACTTTACAGCAGATTTCCATACGGCAGGCATCAGTGCTCTGTTAGCGATCATCGGCACGTTCCTCATTGTTATTTTACATATCAAAGGGGTGAAAGGTTCGATTCTGATCGGCATTTTCGCGACCTGGATCCTCGGTATTCTCTGTCAGCTTACCGGGTTGTACACGGTGACGCCGGATGCAGGATATTATTCTTTGATTCCATCCTGGAGCAGTTTCAGTCTGTCGTCGATCAGCCTGACTTTCGGACAGTGTTTCAGAGGGGACTTCAGCGCTGTCAGGATCACTGATTTTATCGTTATCATCCTGGCATTCTTATTTGTGGATATCTTCGATACCTTAGGAACCTTGATCGGATGTGCGAACAAAGCGAATATGCTGGATAAGGAAGGCAAGCTGCCCAGAATCAAACAGGCGCTCTTGGCGGATGCCATTGCGACGAGTGCAGGCGCGGTACTCGGCACTTCCACGACCACGACTTTCGTGGAAAGCTCCGCCGGTGTGGCAGAGGGCGGCAGGACAGGACTTGCCTCTGTTGTGACAGGATTCCTGTTCCTGCTGGCGATTTTCTTTGCACCGATCTTTACGGCGATCCCAGGGTTTGCGACAGCCCCGGCATTATTGTTTGTCGGTTTCCTGATGATTACGGCGATCGCGCAGATCGACTTCGACAATCTCACAGAAGCGATCCCGGCTTATCTGTGCCTGCTGGCGATGCCGCTTCTGTACAGCATTTCAGAAGGAATCGCAGTTGGAGTCATCTCTTATGTGATCATCAATGCGGTCTGTGGGAAAGCGAAGAAGATCACACCGCTCATGTATATCCTGGCAGTTCTGTTCGTATGTAAGTATATTTTCCTCTAGGAGAGAATCATGGCATTTTGCATTGAATGCCTCGCCGCATAGACGGCAGCTCATAAGAAAGTATAATAGAAAGTTTCATTCAACCGGCGCGGCATAAGTCGCGCCGGTTGGGTTGTGCCGAAAGATAATGCTGTTATTGTTTTCCACAATCCCATATTTCGCTCAAAGGCTTTCGCTTTGACTTGGACAGATCTTTTCGGAATTTATTTTCGGGCATCTTCGCAATGGAAATCATAATAACATAATCAAGACCGTTTATCTTCCTATCATTAGGTGTGCCTATGCCAAACCATAAAGCGCCTATATTGTGTGATGCAAGGTACAAATCAATTTGTTCCCCTATATACCCGATATTTCGCAAATATTCATCTTTGGATTCACTGTAAAACAAGATACAGAACTGTCCGCCTCGTTTACAGGTAGTTTCACTTTCGGGTACAATATGTATTTCGGTTTTGATTTCTGTATTCAGTGGTTTTACAATATGGAGAAAATCATTCAGTCGTTGCATTTCATCATCTGTAATTACACCTGGATTTTTAAATATGTGAAAGGATTTCCTTTTGAGAATTTGTTTATAGTAGTCCATAGTTCCCTCCATCAAATTCCGCCTTATATAGTAGATTATAAAATCTTTACTTGCCATTAACAACATATATTGATCAGTCATTTTCCAATCCATTTTCCAATGAGATCCCGCGCCTTTGCATCGGAAAACGGATTCGATCGATGCTCGTTTTACTTTTATCTGCCATGAGCATATTCGGAAGGGGACATGCCGCACTGCTGTTTGAAATACCGGGCGAAGTGGGATAAGTTAGAGAAACCGGAAAGAGCGGCGGCCTGGCCTACGGGCAGCGCCTCCACACGCAGCAGATATCTGGCGCGCTCTAACCTGGCATCCAGCAGTTCGGACTTAGGGGAACGGTTGAAGAACAGCTTGTAATAACTGTAGAACTGGCTTACGCCCAGATTCGTCAGGGCGGCCATGCTGTCTGTATCCCAATCCTGATCCAGATGCGTCAGGATTTCAATCCGCGCCTTACGGAACTGCTCATAGAGGTTGGCAGGAATATCAGATTCCTTCGCACAGATATGCATTTGTCTGGAAAAAAGGATGAACAGATGCCGCATCAGCAGATCTACCTGCTCTGGATAGTAATCCTGCTTCAGAACGCTCTCCACATAGATGCCTCGAAGCAGTGCATTCACGGCGGCGGGATCCGGCAGATAGACGATTCTGTTGGCTGGCAGATCATAGTCTGTCAGAAAGGAGTCGTCGTCGCAGGTGAAGTGGACGAAACTGTTTTTAAATCGTCTGACGGCCTGATAGATCTGAGGCATTCCAGGCGTATAGAGCAGGAAAGCATTTTCCCTGGTCGTGATGATCTTCGTGCCAAGCTGTATTTTCATGGGCGTGATCAGATACAGGAAAAGATAGTCGCCGCTTCCGTCCGGCCGGTTAATCTTGTCATAATCTGGATTAGAGCGGTTATAGTCGCAGTAAGATGGATGGAACATGGATGGGCTCCTTTGGGATGGCAGTCTCTGCAGCCGTGTATTGTGGTAAGAGGGACTTGGCGACACGGGCAGACAATGAAAACATAGTATCGGAAATCGGAAAAAAAGTCAAATACTGCGGAAGAAAAGATATAGATTATTTTTGAAGGTCTGCTAATATAGTAAAAAACAACGAAATACATGGATTTCAGAATGGAGGCAGCATGAAAAAAGCACAAGTCATTATCGACAAGGAGTATATCGTAAGCAATATTGATGAGAGAATCTATGGTTCTTTTATCGAGCATTTGGGCAGAGCAGTATATGAGGGCATCTATCAGCCGGGGAGTCCTTTTGCAGATGAACAGGGCTTCCGGAAGGATACCCTGGAGCTGGTCAAGGAGTGTCAAGTACCGATCGTGCGTTATCCTGGCGGTAATTTTGTATCCAGCTATAAGTGGGAAGACGGTGTGGGCCCGAAGGAGGCAAGGCCGGCGCAGGTGGATCTGGCATGGCAGGTCGTTGAGTCCAATGCGTTCGGGTTGAATGAGTTCGCCGATTGGTCTAAGAAAGCTGGCAGTGAGATCATGATGGCGGTTAATCTAGGAACCAGAGGGATCCAGGAGGCGAAGGAGCTGTTAGAGTACTGTAATTTCAAGGGCGGTACGCAGATGAGCGATCTGCGCAGATCTCATGGTTATGAGGCGCCGCACAATGTTAAGACATGGTGTCTTGGCAACGAGATGGACGGTCCCTGGCAGATCGGCCATAAGACAGCAGAAGAGTATGCACGTCTGGCGAGTGAGACGGGTAAGGCGATGAAGATCCTGGATCCTTCGATTGAGCTGGTGGCTTGCGGCAGTTCGAATTCCCATATGCCTACCTTTGGAGAGTGGGAGGCGACGGTGCTGGATGAATGCTATGATACGGTTGACTATGTTTCCATGCATCAGTATTATGGCAACCGCGACGATGATTCCGCGGATTTTTTGGCCAGCAGCGTGGACTTAGACCAGTTCATCAGGACGGTGGTCTCCATCTGTGATTACGTGAAAGGAAAGCACCACGGTAAGAAGGATATCCATATCTCGCTGGATGAGTGGAATGTCTGGTATCATTCCGAGGAGCAGGATAAGAAGCTGGAGAAGTGGGTCCAGAAGCCGCATCAGCTTGAGGATATCTATAACTTTGAGGATGCACTGTTAGTGGGCAGCATGCTGATCACGATGCTTCGCCACGCGGACCGTGTTAAGATCGGCTGTCTGGCGCAGCTTGTCAACGTGATTGCGCCGATCATGACTTCCGACACAGGTGCATGGAGGCAGACCATCTTCTATCCCTATATGCATGCGGCGACTTTAGGGCAGGGAACGGTGTTAAATACGATCGTGAAATCTCCTGTCTATGAGGCGAAGACGCATGGGGAAGCTCCTTACTTAGACTGTGTTGTGGTCGATCATGCAGAGAAAGAGGAAGTGGTAGTCTTCGCGGTCAATAAGGATCTGGAAGAAGACATGGAAGTGACTTTGGATCTGAGGCAGTATGCAGGGTATCGGATCTGTGAACATATTGTGCTGCACAATGATGATCTGAAAGCAGTCAATTCAGAAGAGAATCCGACTAATGTTGTGCCGAGGACTGGCGGGAATTCCAAGATAGAAGAAGGCGTACTGCATACAGTCTTTGAGAAGAAGAGTTGGAATGTGATCCGGCTTTCCAGATCATAAGATAACGATTATATGCCCCCGGACGCTTTCCTGCGCCGGGGGTTTGTGCGTTTTATAAGAGATAAATTATCATTAAAATTATGATTGAAGTTTTGCATCGGATATGCTATGTTGTTGATGTTTTGAATAAATTCGGGTGACGGGATCGTCTCAGTAAAATTGTGACAGAAGCGGCACGGAAATGGAGAGGATTATGGAAAGAGATATGACAAAAGGCAGCCCGATGCGGTTGATTCTGGGATTTGCAGTACCATTACTGTTCGGTCTGCTCTTTCAGCAGTTCTACAGTATGGTGGATACGATTATTGTAGGACATTATTTGGGGGTTGAGGCACTGGCAGCAGTGGGCGCTACCGGTTCTGTGAACTTTCTGATCATTGGATTCTGTATGGGGGTGTGTAACGGATTTGCGATTCCGATCGCACAGGAATTTGGTGCCGGCCATGAGGAGAATATGCGCAGATTTATAGGAAACTGCGTGCGCCTTTCCGTGATTTTTGCGGTAGTCATAACGATCGCAGTGGTCGTTTTGTGCCGTCCAATCCTGCAGGCTATGCGGACGCCGGATAATATCATAGATGGCTCTTACACCTATATTGTCGTTATTTTTGCAGGCATTCCGGTCACCTTCCTGTATAATATGACGGCGGCGGTCATCCGTTCGCTGGGAGACAGCAGGACACCGGTTATCTTTCTGATTATGTCGGCGGTCCTGAATATTTTTCTGGATCTTATTTGTATCCTTGTATTTCATATGGGGATTTCCGGCGCCGCGGTGGCCACGGTAGTGTCGCAGGCGGCTGCAGGATTATGCTGCCTTATTTATATGAAGAAAAAGTTCGCCATCCTGGAGCTGTCAGGGGAGGAGTGGCGGTGGAACCGCAATTATGTATTAAAACTGTGTAATATGGGAATTCCTATGGGACTGCAGTATTCGCTTACGGCGATCGGCAGCGTTATTTTGCAGAGCGCCGTAAACGGGATTGGTTCCGACGCTGTGGCCGCAGTGACGGCAGGCAGTAAACTGAGTATGTTGATGGTATGCCCTTTTGACGCCATGGGTTCCACAATGGCGACTTATGGCGGACAGAATATGGGTGCGGGGCATCTGGAACGTATCGATAAGGGACTGAAATCCTGTACGATCCTGGGACTGGTCTATTCGCTTGCAGCGGTCGGGATCGTATACGGGGCGGGCAGATCACTCCTGCTTTTGTTTCTTGACGCCAGTGAGAGTGAGATTCTGGGGAACGCTCTTTATTATATTACGAGGAATATGTGGTTTTATTTTCCGCTAGCGCTTGTCAATATTGTCCGCTTCCTGATCCAGGGAATGGGCTTTAGCAGACTGGCAGTATTTGCCGGTGCCTTTGAGATGCTGGCGAGAGGGCTGGCCGGATTTATATTAGTGCCTGTTTTTGGATTTCCGGCAGTTTGTTTTGCAAATCCGCTGGCGTGGATCTTTGCGGATCTGTTTTTGATTCCGGCCTTTTTCTATGTGCGGAAGAAAACGAGGAAGCTTATGGGGAACGAATAATGCTGCATTGAGATAACCGGGGATTCATGGTAAAATAAGGAATAATGAGTAAAAGCAGATCCATGAAGTTGTGTGGGAACAGCAGAGGCAGCGGAAGAAGAGCGGATGTAGAAGGGAGAAGGTTATGGGATATCAGGAGGCATATGATAAGCTGGAGAAATATGGGCAGCCGCATGTTTTTCAATATTATGATGAGTTGAGCGGGTATGAAAAGGAAGCGCTGTTTAAACAGATCATGGACACAGATCTGGCGGTGTTGCAACAGTGTGCGCACAGGGAAGAGCTGAATCCGAGAGGAGTGATCACACCGATTGAAGTGATGCAGCTTGCGCAGATTGAGGAAAGACGGGAGGAGTTTACGCAGATCGGTTTAGAGGCTATCAGAGCAGGCAGGGTTGGCGCTGTGATGCTTGCCGGAGGCATGGGTACTAGACTTGGCTCGGACGAGCCGAAGGGGATCTACAATATCGGTTTGACGAAAGAAGTGTTTATTTTCCAGCGTCTTGTGGAGAACCTGATGGATGTGGTGCAGCAGGCCGGGGTATGGGTGCCGCTCTATGTGATGACCAGTGATAAGAATCATGAGGTCACAGTCTCCTTTTTCCGGGAAAAGAATTATTTCGGCTATGATGCGGATCATGTGATTTTCTTTAAACAGGATATGGCGCCGGCATCTGATTATCATGGCAAAGTATACATGGAAGAAAAGTATAAGATGTCCACCTCTCCCAACGGGAATGCAGGATGGTTTGTGTCGATGAAGAAAGCGGGCCTGGTGGACAAGATCAAGGAAACGGGCATAGAGTGGTTAAATGTGTTTGCGGTGGACAATGTGTTACAGCGGATCGCAGATCCCTGTTTCGTGGGTGCGACGATCGCGATGAACTGTGCGGCGGGCGCGAAGGTAGTGAAGAAGAATGCGCCGGATGAGAGAGTGGGTGCGATGTGCTTAGAGGACGGCAGGCCCTCGATTGTAGAATATTACGATATGACACAGGAGCTGATGGATGCGAAGGATGCAGAGGGAGAGCCTGCCTATAACTTTGGGGTTATTCTGAATTATCTGTTCCGGGAGAAAGACTTGGAAGAGATTGTTGCAAGGAAGCTGCCGCTTCATATCGTGGAGAAGAAGATTCCTTATCTGGATGAGGAGGGCAGGCGGGTTAAGCCGGACAATCCCAATGGCTATAAATTTGAACAGCTTGTACTGGATATGATCCATGAATTGGATTCCTGTCTGCCGTATGAGATTGTCAGGAACCGTGAATTTGCACCGATCAAGAACAAGACCGGAATTGATTCCGTGGAGAGCGCAAGAATTCTGTGCCAGGAGAATGGAATCGAGCTATAAGGATAACTATAAAACATTTTGACAGGTTTGAATAACATTATCCTATTGAATAGGATAGTCTGCAGAGTGTACACTATCCTTAGGACAAGAAACAGGGGACGCTCGGAAATGTCAGCTAAAATGCCTTATGCATAGGATAGGACAGAAGTCCTGGAGGCAGGATTTTTCTGATCGGCCGGATGCATCAGGAACACGGGCGGCTAACATTTTCACAAGGCGTTAACAACAGAAAGGGAAGGTGTATTAGTATGGCAATTTTAGTAACAGGCGGCGCGGGCTATATTGGTTCCCACACAGTGGTGGAGTTACAGAATGCGGGTTACGAAGTGGTGGTAGTGGATAATCTGTCCAATTCCAGTGAGAAGTCTCTTGAGAGAGTGGAGAAGATCACAGGGAAGCCGGTGAAATTCTACAAGGCGGATATTCTGGACAGGGAAGCGCTTGAGAGGATCTTTGCACAGGAGAAGATCGATTCCTGTATTCATTTCGCGGGGCTTAAGGCGGTTGGAGAATCGGTACAGAAACCATGGGAATACTATGACAACAATATCGCAGGCACCTTGACGCTGGTGGATGTGATGCGAAAGAATGGCGTGAAGAATATCATCTTCTCCTCTTCGGCAACAGTATATGGCGATCCGGCGATCATCCCGATCACGGAGGAGTGCCCGAAAGGACAGTGCACAAATCCTTATGGCTGGACGAAATCCATGTTGGAACAGATTCTCTCTGATCTCCAGAAAGCTGACCCGGAGTGGAACGTGATCCTGCTGCGTTATTTCAATCCTATCGGCGCGCATAAGAGCGGTACGATCGGTGAGAATCCGAATGGCATTCCGAACAATCTGATGCCTTATATCACACAGGTAGCTGTCGGCAAGCTGAAAGAGCTGGGTGTCTTCGGCAACGACTATGATACGCATGATGGTACAGGCGTCCGTGATTATATCCATGTAGTGGACCTTGCCATGGGACATGTAAAGGCATTGAAGAAGATTGAAGAGAAAGCAGGATTGTGCATTTACAATCTGGGAACAGGGACAGGCTACAGCGTGTTAGATATCGTGAAGAACTTTGAGGAAGCAACTGGCGTTAAGATTCCGTATGTGATCAAAGAAAGACGTGCCGGTGATATCGCAACCTGTTATTCCAATGCGGATAAGGCGAAGAGAGAGCTGGGATGGGAAGCACAGTATGGCATCAAGGAGATGTGTGAAGATTCCTGGAGATGGCAGAGCAATAATCCAAACGGATATGAAGCATAAGAGAGAAAAAGAGGGCTGGTCGTGAAAATGAACAGCCCCTTTTTGCTCGTCTGCGTTAATAATCATCCAGCTGCAGCCGGCCAAGATTCTGGATCTCTTCATTCAGAGCCAGCATCCTGGCATCGAGATCCGATACCATCTGTGCACATTCTACCAGTTCATCCTTGATATGTTCCGGGGCATTGCCCTCGAATTTGTAATGAATCTTATGCTCTAAGCTGGCCCAGAAATCCATGGCGACTGTTCGGATCTGGATCTCAACCTTAGTGTCTGCGATCCGGTCAGAAAGATATACCGGTACAGTCACCAGCATATGATAACTCTTGTAACCACTGGCTTTCGGATTGACGATGTAATCTTTCACGGAAATGACTTTGATATCACTCTGATTGCTGATCATATCCGCGATCTGGTAGATGTCCGATGAAAAGGAACATATGACGCGGATACCGGCAATATCGTTGACATAGCGGATCATGTTGTTGATCGTCGATTCATATCCGTGTTTCTTCAGTTTCTTTACAATGCTTTCGGGCGTCTTGATACGTGACTTAATATGTTCAATCGGATTGTATCTGTGTACATGCTGAAATTCGTCATTCAGGATCTCCAGTTTCGTAGAGATCTGTTTGAGCGCCGAATTATAGATCAGTGTCACTTCCTTCCAACTGTCAATGTCGCCGTCTCGGTCGATTCTCAGTTCCATTTGATTCCCCTGGGTCCTGGTATATGCCACGACCGCTTACCTTTACAATAATAATAGCATTCGTGAAAACAGATGTCTCATGAAGAAATAGCTGAATATAGTATAGCATACTTTACATAAAAACGCCTATTTTACACAAAAAATTCATAAATATTTAATCTTTCTTGTATGTTTTTACAGCTTCCTGGAATGACAACACAGCAGGCAGCATAATACGGGAACAGTCACCACGAAGGGATACATGTAGCGGATCAGCACTGCAGGCGATAACAGCAGGGTCAGATAATAGGCGGCAAGAAAAACTGCCGGCAGCAGAAGAAGATACTTCTTTCGGTAGAGCGCGACCGCCGTATACAGACAGAGAAGCCACCAGTAAAATGCGGGGGCAAAGAGGGTGCGCAGGACAGGAACCCGCTGGTAAATGTTGTCTGACACGATCTGTTCCATGAGACGCCGCATTCCAGGCAGAAGACTGTGTTCTATGATCTCGCAGCCTGCCGGCATGGCTCTGTTATCGGTGGACAGATAGCCGAAACCGCTGTCTGTTCCAAGGCCATAGATCTGTGCGTGGGTTTGATCTTCCAGGAACCAGTAACCGATGGAGTTATCGAGGAAAGCGTCCAGATAGATCTGAGGGTAGCGCAGTCCCAGCTGTATCCAGGTTTTGATCAGTCCTGCCGGATCATCGTGAATAATGGCGCGGTTCTTCACTGGATCGGCCAGATAAGGGTTGTAAGCTGCAAAAACCCATTCGGCGGGAAGATACTGCTCTACTGCCTGCCGCAGAGCGGGCGGCAGCGTCTCTTCTGCTTTCACCCTGGTGCGTGCCATCTGCTGCAGGGGTATGCTGAGCATTTCTCTTGGACTGCCGTTGTGGGCATCCAGGGATGTCATAAGTATTTTGTTTCCGGTTACAGACAATGCCAATGCAAGGACAGTCAGGATAAGATATCTTCTTAAGCCTCTTTCAGATCTTCTTTTGGTCCGCAGAAGAAGCAGGCAGATGACAGGTATGCTGAGCGCCAGCGCATACAGCGCGTTATTCCGGAAGAGCAGCAGAAGTACGGTAAAGCATACGTACAGAATTTCGTATCTTGCTTTTGTGTTCGCGCCGGTACAGTCATCGACTAAGAGCCGGTACAGAAAGAGTGTGTGAAGCAGGACCAGCGCGGAGAACAGGACGTCTTTGGTGGTGCTGAGCGCCAGTACCGAGTTAGTCGGAAACAGGGCGTAGAACAACGTAAGCGCTGCGCGCAGGAATAAGGGCGTCTCTTTTTCGTAAAGACAGGCCAGCGTATAGCCAAAGACAGATGCCATGAGAATCATCTGGACTATGGAATGGAGTGCCATGCCGGCGGAGTAGGAACCGAGCAGGCTGCCGCCTATCTGGAAAAAGAACCCCAGAAATAAGGTATGCAAAAGTGGATGATGGGTGTTGTAATCGTGCGCCAGTACCTGATAGAGCTGGCCTTCTGCGTCATAGGCAAAGACAGACGGATAATAGGCCAGGAAAACAGGAGTCCAGACAAGCAGAATTACAAGTGTGGAAAACAGCCAGGCCTGCCAGACAGGTCTTCTTGTGTGAAGAGCTTTCCTGTCATTCGCCGCTCTGTCTGCTGCAAGGTTTGGAGAGCTTTGCAGAAGCTGCTGTTTTGTACGTGCAAAACCCTGCAGAAAAAGAGCGATGCAGGAGGCCGCGAATACAGACAGGCACCCGATCTGTGCGAGAAGAAACGGCAAATCGGACCACTGCCTGAGCGCTGTATTATCGCGCCGCATCCGGCAGCCCAGGACATAGGCGAAGGTCATGAGAATGCCCCACAACAGCGCGTGCACCTTAAGACGCCGGTCTTCCCGCATCAGAAAAGAGAAGGTCAGCGCAAAGCATAGGACAAAGCCAATGCCTGTAAAGAGCAGCAGCGGCAGTCTGCCGCAAGTCTTCGTCCACATCTCTAAAGATACCGCCAAATTTATATTTATGCCGGATAGTAAGAAAGATAGAACTGTTTTTTTATAGTTGCGGCGAAAAATTTTTTGCAGGCGGCTTAAGAGGCCTGAGGAGTCTGTTGTGTTCATGATCATATCACAATCCTGTTTTCTCATAGATTGATGCAGTGTGGGCATGCTGCTTTCTGCCAAATTGCTGGAACTGTTATCAGTGTATCATTTTATTCCGGAAAGAAAAAGGAAAAGTGTTTACTTTTTTTGGAGGCAGCGGTATGATTTCTGTAAGACTGCCATTGCATGCTGATTCTGCGAGGCAGTTCTGGCAGTAAGAAGGGAGCGCAGTTATGTTTCGGATATGGGCGAAAGAGTTTGAGAACAATCACATGATCAAAGATCTTGTCGTCGAGGACGGCAGTGACGATACGCGTACCCATAAAGTGTTCCGCGCTTTGGATGAGATCTGCTGCCAGTTCGACTTGGGAAAACCGATCTGGCTGGATGCGACCATTCAGGATTTCAAGCGCCATGACAAGGCCAGATTCACGCAGGATAATTTCATTGAGACGATTGATTTTGATTATCTGGAAATTCATGTCATAGAAGAAGATTAAGTTTCGACTTAGGTTCCCATGCATAATTTGATTGACTTTGCATATTGTATGTAGTAGTATTATATTAATCAATAAGTAGTTTTCAAAACTACTTATCAAAATATAGATACCGCATATAACGGTACTGAATCAAAGAAGATTCGTGGATGTTGGATCGGATCATCAGGAAAACAGTCCCGGAAAGAAGGAGATATCATTTATGCAGATTACAATTAGAGAACCCGGAAGCGCCATAACACATTTCATAGGAATGATGATGGCGATTATAGCGGCAACGCCGCTGATGGTTAAAGTTGCCTTGGATGCCGATGGGACGGCAGTCATTGCCATGTCAGTTTTTATCTGTAGTATGGTAGCCCTCTATGGCGCCAGCGCTCTGTATCACAGTGTTACAGTGAAGGAAAATCTTCTGAAAGTGTTCCGCAAGGTGGATCATATGATGATCTTTATTCTGATTGCGGGTTCCTATACGCCGGTATGCCTGATCGTGTTGGGCGGTCGTCTGGGTTACATGCTGCTTATGGTCGTGTGGGCGATTGCCGTTGCAGGGATGGCGGTCAAAATGTTTTGGATCACCTGTCCGAAATGGTTTTCTTCAACAATCTATATTGCCATGGGATGGATCTGCCTGGCGGTTTTTGGAACCTTATGGGATACGCTTTCGCACAGTGCTTTTCTCTGGCTGTTGGCAGGAGGCATCATCTATACTGTGGGCGGCGTGATTTATGCCATGAAACTGCCGATCTTCAATGCGAGGCATAAGTTTTTCGGCTCCCATGAAATCTTTCATCTGTTTGTGATGGGGGGGAGTGTCTGCCACTTTATCTTCATGTATCTGTATGTGGCGTAAATTGAGATTTCTCTTAAGCGGAATCAGATGCGTCGTGAAAGACCAGATAAAATGAGGAGTGCCCAAGCACCTTGCGGCACTTGGGCTATTATGAAAAAAATTTATCTATGTGTAATGTGAAACATTACATGTTCTCTCGTTGAATATGCTTAAAGTATACAGCACAAATATGAATAAAGTGTGAACATGGTGTAAAGTTACGGTAAATATTTACAAAGGATGGATGGAACAAAACAATATTCTATACGAATTGCATAAAAAGTGTATTATTATGCAGGATGGAGATGTGACTGCGGGCGTGAATTTATCATAATTTATGCCCGTTTTCATGCGCAGAGTTTGAGATTCTGCACGCTTTTTCCATCGCAATTGCTTTGAAATGTAGAATAAATATGCAGAAGTTTTTCCGGCGCTAATTTCGGGAAGTCTTTGGTTGTCAGAAGAACAGAAAGGTGATAAAATACCACTAAGCTGCACAGAGGATGAGAAAGGGACGAAAAGGATGGATACTTTTATCGATAAACTTGCACAGAAAAGAAATGCGCAGGAGATGATCAAGGCGAACATGACAGCCGAGGCCGAGAAGATGGAACAGCTTAAGAGTCAGATGAAAGCTTATGACGAGCTGATGCAGGAGATCCGAAAGGTGAATCTGAAGACGGCTGAGAATGTATCGGAGGTCCGTACTGTACTGAAGGAATGCATGGAGAAATTAGACGCCATGCAAGCTGGCGGCACACAGGAAGCAGGCGCAGAGGAGACGCTGGCGCAGATCAAAGATCTTCTCGAACAGAAATTCCGGCAGTCCGACGATTTCATCCATAAAGAGAATGTAAGAGTTTACCGTAACGTGCAGGCGGCTGTTGTGGAAGAGTTGAATAAGCAGACAGAAGAATGGAAGAACAGCCAGCCCAAAGGGGGTAATAACAAGGCAATTCTTCCGATTTCCATACTTATTTTGATTGGTGTGATCGCAGATGTGGCGTTGCAGGTTTTGTCTTTGCTCAATGTCAAATTCTTCTGACTGGAGGATACGGAAGCATGTGTCTTATGGTTATGATTTGCGGTTTGAGAGAAAGGAATGGGTATTGATATGGGCAGACAGGTGTGGAAACCAGGTAATATGCTCTATCCTCTGCCTGCGGTGTTAGTCAGCGTTGCTGACAGGGAAGGGAAGACAAATCTGTTTACGGTTGCCTGGACCGGGACTGTGTGCTCGGATCCGCCGATGGTTTCTATTTCGGTAAGACCTGAGAGGTATTCCTATCACATGATTGAAGAGACTGGTGAGTTTGTCATCAATCTGACTACGGAGGCGCTTGTCAGGGCGGTAGATTATTGTGGAGTCAGAAGCGGCAGGAATACCGATAAATGGGAGAAGACGAACTTAACGCAGATCAGGGGACAATATGTGCAGGCGCCCATGGTTGCGGAGAGTCCCGTGAATCTGGAGTGTCTTGTGACGCAGAAACTTACGCTGGGGACACATCATATGTTTTTGGCAAAAGTGCTGGCAGTGCATGTGGAGGAGCGTTATTTGGATGGATCTGGCAGATTCCATTTAGAGCAGGCCAGGCCGCTTGTCTATTCCCATGGACGATACTTTGCCATTGGTAGGGAATTAGGGACTTTTGGCCATAGTGTGAAGAAGAAAGAGGTTAAGGTGGTCGGCAGAGAACCGTTAAGAAAGCACAATGTCAGGGGACAGGCAGGTAAGCCGGTCAGAAAAGAGAGGTCGAGGAAGCGGCCTGGCAATAGGACAGAGATATGAGAGCTGTGGTTATTTAACAGCTCTTTTTATGATCGTTCTTTTAACAAGCTTCCGCGGACGACCGCATCGGCGCCATAGCGCTTGCGGATGGTGTCTAACGCTTGCTCTAACTGCTCCTTTTTGCGGGAAGAGGGAGGCTTAGGGGAGGTGTACCGGGCCGCCTGGGGGAGCGGGGGAGGATCCAGATCGAAGAGAGACATCTGGACCGGTTCTCTTTCCGAAGTCAGCTTTGAGGAGCGTATGCCCAACAGACGGACCGGGGTGCCGTCCCAGATCTCATCGAAAAGACTGCAGGCAATCTGGTAGATCGCATCGGTTTGGCTGGTCGGCGAAAGCAGCGTGGTCTGATGGGACACTTTGCGGAAAGTATTGTATTTGATCTCTGTGCTGACCATGCCGGTAGCCTGGCCGGAGTCACGCAGACGTCTGGCCACAGATTCTGCAAGAGACAGCAGTACCCGGTGGGCAGTTTCCTTATCCGCAGCGTCTTTGCTCAACGTGGTGGAATTGCCAATTCCCTTAGCCTCCGACTGCTCGGTGACAATCTCCGAGGCGTCAATACCGTTGGCATATTCCCAGAGCAGCAGACCATGGCTCTTCAGATGTGCCGCCAGGATGGAGCGGTCGGTATTGGCCAGATCCCCGATTGTCAGGATCTCCAGTTTGCGCAGGGTCTCTGCACTGGAACGGCCGCACATGAAGAGGGAGGAAAGCGGCAGAGGCCACAGCTTACGCTGGATCTCATAGCTGTACAGAGTATGTACCAGATTAGGCTTCCTGAAGTCAGAAGCCATCTTCGCCAGCACTTTGCGGTCCGATATGCCCACATTTACAGTGAATTCCAGTTCCTTAAACACCCGGTCTTTGATCAGATGGGCAGCCGCTTCAGGAGAAGGATACCGGCTGGCGATCGGCGTATAATCCATATAACATTCATCGACGCTCACCTGCTCTATGTCCGGGCAGAAATCTGACAGAAGTGTCATAAGCTCCCGGCTTCTGCGATGATACAGCTTATGGTCCGGCGGCTCCAGCGTCAGGGACGGACATTTGCGGAGGGCGTTGACGATTGGTTCGCCGGTCACGATGCCATAAGCCTTGGCGGGGATGGATTTCGCCAGGACGACGCCATGCCGCTTTGCCATATCGCCGCCGATCACAGAGGGGATCGTGCGCAGATCCAGCGCGGAGCCATTGTGCAGTTTTTCCAACGCGCTCCAGCTTAAGAATGCGGAGTTGACGTCGATATGAAAGAAAACTCTGTCCATGTATTTGTGTGCGCCGGTTTCCTGAAACGGTGCGCTTTCCTCCTGGATTTATAGTAGACGGCGTTAATGGATGGATGCCTCTGGTATCTGTCTAAGCTGTCTGGGGAAGCCTGGTATTTATTGATAGTGTAACACATTGTGCAGAAGATGTCTTGTAAAATCGAACATTTGTACTTTTGCATAGTTCTTTACTTTTCAGGGAAATACTGTTAGAATATAAAATGTTACGGATTTGTTACAAAAAAACCTGCCGATTCCGGGATTTGAGAGTTTGCAGAGCAAAACCAGGATCAGCAGTGCGACAGATACAAACTCGTCAATGTGCTGTTTCAACAAAGCTGAGACAAAAGTGGCGCAGAAATGAGGATAAAAATGAAAATGATCAGCAGACATTATAAAAAAATGAAAATTGCATATATTAAGGTTGCGGTGTTTGTGAGCCTTGTGAGTATCTTCTTTTTGCCGACTTACCAGAAAATGGAGCGTACAGGCGATAATATCTTCACGGTGTATCTCAATGATACGCAGGTGGGGATCGTGGAAAATCCTGAGGAAGTGGACCGGTGTCTGATTGCCGCCCGCAGAAGATTGGCCGGGACAAGCGATGAGCTTGTATTGGCAGACAGCGAACTGCGCTACGAGGGAAGCGAGGTGCTGTTGGGCAAGGTAGATGATCTGAAAGCGATAACGGCTAACATGACAGAGGTGCTCAAGAACAGTGTCAAGGAGACCTTAAACCGCTCTTATACAGTCAAGATCAATGAATATACCGTGAACCTTGCCAGTACGGAGGAAGTGCTTGCGCTCCTGCAGGCTTCTATCAACCGGTATGATGGGGGAAATGAATACTATGTAGATCTGGTGTTGGATGGCGATAGAGAGTTGAATGTGCTGACGACGCAGATCTGTTCTGCGAAAGAGCAGCAGGAAGAAGAACAGGCGGCGGAGGAAGTGATGTCGAGTGCGGGGATCGATGCGGCGCTGGACGAGATGCTTGCAGATGTCGAACCGGCGAAGGAGAAGGAATTTGAGGATTATGAGCTGGGCCTTATGTCGCTTACGTTCGGCGATACTGTGGAAGTGGTAGAGTCCTACCTGCAGGATTATGAATTGACTTCTCTTGAGAATGCAATCGAAGAGGTGACGAAGGATCAGGAGAAGGAGCAGATCTATGAGGTGGTATCGGGAGATACCCTTTCCCAGATCGCGGAGAAGAATGAGATTCCATTGGCGGATCTGATTGCGATGAATGAGACGATAGAGAATGAGAATTCCATGATCCGTGTGGGCGATGAGCTGATTGTCACAGTTCCGGAACCGGAGTTGTCTGTGGAACGCACGGAAGAGGTTTACTACGAGGAAGATTATGAGGCAGAGATTGTCTATGTGGATAATGATGACTGGTATACCACACAGACGAAGACACTGCAGGAGCCCTCAGCAGGGCATCGTATTGTAGTGGCGAATGTTTCCTACCGCAACCAGGAGGAGACAGGAAGGGAGATCCTGAAAGAAGAGATCACTTATGAGGCGGTGCCGAAGATCGTGGAGCGCGGCACGAAGATACCGCCAACCTATATCAAGCCAATCTCCGGAGGCCGGCAGACTTCTGGATTTGGCAGAAGAAGAGCGCCTACCAGGGGAGCCAGCAGTTATCACAAGGGAGTTGACTGGGCTACACCGACCGGTACTGCGGTTATGGCGTCCTCTGCGGGAACAGTGGCCAAGGCAGGCTGGGGAAGCGGCTATGGGTATGTGGTCTACATCAACCATGCGGACGGACGGCAGACCAGATACGGACATTTGAGCAAAGTACTGGTATCTCCCGGACAGACAGTCGCACAGGGGCAGAAGATTGCGCTGAGCGGTAATACGGGCGTCAGCACGGGACCGCATGTGCATTTCGAGATCCTGATCGGCGGCTCACAGGTCAACCCGCTGAACTACCTGAATTGATGGACTTTTTCTAAGGATATGTCAGCCTGAGAGGACGTGCCCTGTATGTTTATGGTGAATCTGCCCATTTACAAATGTGTAAATTATGGTATACTGATAATGAATTGCGACAGGATTTCTTCATAAAAATTTAAGAAATAACCGCATGAAAGAACATGGATTTTACGGCCCAGAAGATTGGGCGTGTGTTTTTCGATTATTCAGATTATATTTCGTTTATCATACAGGGGACTACTATGGAACAATATGCGATTAAAGGTGGGAATCCGTTAGTCGGCGAAGTGGAGATCGGCGGCGCGAAGAATGCAGCGCTTGCTATCCTTGCTGCGGCCATTATGACGGATGAGACCGTTGTGATAGAGAATGTGCCAGATGTCAGAGACACCAACGTTTTGATGCAGGCGATGGAGAGCATCGGCGTTATCATCCAGAGAATCGACCGGCATACGGTCAAGATCAATGCATCTCAGATCAACGATCTGATCATTGAGGACGATTATATTAAGAAGATTCGGGCATCCTATTATCTTCTGGGTGCGCTGTTAGGGAAATACAGAAAGGCCGAGGTGGCGCTTCCGGGCGGCTGCAATATTGGACTGAGGCCGATCGACCAGCATATTAAGGGTTTTCGTGCTCTGGGCGCCGATGTGAGGATCGAGCATGGTCTGATCATCACGGAGACGAAGCAACTGCGGGGGAATCATATCTATATGGACGTTGTGTCCGTGGGCGCAACGATGAATGTGATGATGGCGGCGGTCATGGCAGATGGACAAACTGTGATTGAGAATGCTGCGAAGGAACCGCATGTGGTTGATCTTGCGAACTTCCTGAACAGTATGGGCGCGAATATCAAGGGTGCGGGTACGGACGTCGTCAAGATCAGGGGCGTGGCGAAACTGCACGGCACAGAATATGGGATTATTCCGGATCAGATTGAGGCGGGCACTTTTATGTTCGCAGCGGCGGTGACGAAGGGGGATGTGACGGTTAAGAACGTTATTCCGAAGCATCTGGAGTCGATCAGCGCGAAACTTTTGGAGATCGGATGTGAGGTGGAAGAATCTGACGATGCAGTGCGGGTAGTTGCCTCGAAACCATTGGGACATACTCATGTCAAGACGCTTCCTTATCCGGGATTTCCGACGGACATGCAGCCGCAGATTACGGTCACGCTGGGATTGTCGGCGGGAACGAGTATCGTGACGGAAAGTATTTTCGAGAATCGCTTCAAGTATGTGGACGAGCTGACCCGTATGGGGGCAAATATTAAGGTAGAAGGCAATACGGCGATTATTGACGGCGTGGGCAAATACACAGGCGCGAGTATTACGGCGCCAGATCTGCGGGCAGGCGCGGCGCTGGTGATTGCGGGGCTTTCCGCAGACGGCATTACGACGATCGATGATATTAAGTATATTGAAAGAGGGTATGAAGATTTCCATCTGAAGCTGCAGGGGCTGGGTGCGCAGATTGATAGGATTGCTACCGACAGAGAGATGCAGAAGTTTAAACTGAAGGTGGGATGAGATTCCTGTAGATTTTCTGTTGACAGAAGCAGCAGAAGGGTGTATGGTATCTACAGATAGTTAACAATTGCATAGTTCTTCCGGCATTGTTCTGCTGGAAGACGAAGAGTTTCTCTTATTCAGAGTGGTGGAGATACATAGGATCTGTGAAGCCACGGCAACCCCTTAAGAAGGAAGGTGCCAGCCTGAGCGAAAATACTGTCGTAAGACAGGTCGAACAATAAGAGGATTTGATAAATGACTGTCAGGTCCGCTTATTTCGGTAAGCGGATTTTTTCTATCATAGGAAACAACATAACAAAAGAGCAGAAAAGGAGAAAGAAAGATGGAAAAGAGACTATTTACTTCAGAATCGGTGACAGAAGGCCATCCCGACAAAGTCTGCGACGCGATCTCTGACGCGATCCTGGATGCCTGCATGGAGAAGGATCCGATGAGCCGTGTTGCCTGTGAGACGGCAGTGTGTACGGGATTTGTGCTGGTGACGGGAGAGATCACCACCAATGCATACGTAGATATGGCCAGGATTGCACGTGATACTGTGAAGGAGATCGGCTATACAAAATCAGAGTACGGTTTCGACGGCAATACCTGTGCGGTGCTGGTAGCGATCGACGAGCAGTCTGCGGATATCGCGATGGGCGTAGACAAAGCGTTAGAAGCCAAGGAGAATAAGATGTCCGATGAGGAGATCGAGGCGATCGGTGCAGGGGATCAGGGAATGATGTTCGGCTATGCGACCAATGAGACGGAAGAGTATATGCCTTATCCGATCTCTCTGGCCCACAAGCTGGTGCTGCAGCTTACCAAAGTGCGCAAAGACGGCACCCTGAAGTATTTAAGACCAGACGGTAAGAGCCAGGTGTCTGTAGAGTACGATGAGAATGGCAAGCCGGTCAGACTGGAAGCAGTCGTACTTTCCACACAGCATGACGCAGATGTGACACAGGAACAGATTCACGAAGATATCAGGAAGTATGTGTTTGATCCGGTACTGCCGAAGGAAATGATCGATGCGGATACGAAGTTCTTCATCAATCCGACGGGACGTTTCGTGATCGGAGGACCGCACGGCGACGCTGGCCTGACAGGCCGTAAGATTATCGTAGACACTTACGGCGGCTATGCCCGTCATGGCGGCGGCGCTTTCTCCGGTAAGGATTGTACGAAGGTAGACCGTTCCGCAGCTTATGCGGCGCGTTATGTGGCGAAGAATATCGTAGCAGCAGGTCTTGCGGAGAAGTGCGAGATCCAGTTGTCCTATGCCATTGGTGTGGCACAGCCTACGTCGGTCATGGTGGATACTTTTGGAACAGGTAAGGTGACAGACGAGAAGCTGGTAGACATCGTCCGTGAGAACTTTGATCTTCGTCCGGCCGGCATCATCAAGATGCTTGACCTGCGTCGTCCGATCTACAAGCAGACGGCGGCTTACGGCCACTTCGGACGGAATGATCTTGATTTGCCCTGGGAGAAAGTAGACAAGGCGAAGGAGCTTAAGAAATATCTGTAGAAGACCAGACAGGACTGTATATGCGGTGTTCCGTAATCTTTTCAAGAGAGCGGAATACCGCTTTTTGTGTTTTCTGGAAATTAGAGGATTACGCCAATACAAGTTTATGATAAAATAAGAAAGACACATTACGATTCACAGTCGAGATGCGCATAAACTGCGCCTTTATGACCCAATACAAGCGAGGTTTCCAGACATGGCATTTGCACATTTACACGTCCACACGGAATACAGTCTCCTGGACGGCTCCAATAAAATCAAAGAATATGTCAAGCGCGTCAAAGAGCTTGGCATGGACAGCGCGGCGATTACAGATCACGGGGTTATGTACGGTGTCATCGATTTCTACAAGGAAGCGACGGCGGCAGGCATAAATCCTATTATTGGCTGTGAAGTCTACGTTGCGCCCAAGTCCCGGTTTGACAGGGAATTGACAGGCGGGGAGGACAGATACTATCATCTGGTGCTGCTGGCAGAGAATAATACAGGGTATTCCAATCTGGTTAAGATCGTGAGCCGCGGTTTTACGGAGGGATACTATTACAGGCCGCGCGTGGATATGGAAGTGCTGCAGGAATTCCATGAGGGAATTATTGCGCTGTCGGCCTGTCTGGCAGGAGAAGTGCAGCGTTATATCCAGAAGGGACTGGTAGACGAGGCCGGGAAGGTGGCGAAGCGGTATGAGGCGTGTTTCGGGAAGGGAAACTTTTTCCTGGAACTGCAGGACCATGGCATTCCCACCCAGCAGATGGTGAATGCGGCGCTGCTTCGGATGAGCAAAGAGCTGGATATTCCGCTGGTGGCCACCAACGACGTCCACTATACGTATGCGGAGGACGCACAGCCCCACGATATCTTATTGTGCCTGCAGACAGGCAAGAAACTGGCGGATGAAGACCGGATGCGATATGAGGGCGGGCAATATTATGTCAAGAGCGAGGAAGAGATGAAGGGTCTTTTCCCGTATGCGTGGGAAGCGGTGGAAAACACGCAGCGGATCGCGGACAGATGCCATGTGGAGATTGAATTTGGTAAATATAAGGTGCCACATTATGAAGTGCCGGACGGATATGATTCCTGGACATATCTGAATAAACTGTGTCAGGAAGGGATGGCGCAGCGATACCCGGAGGATGACGGAACTCTGCAGAAGCGTCTGGAGTATGAGCTTTCCATCATCCGGGATATGGGATTCGTGGACTATTTCCTGATCGTGTGGGATTATATCAACTATTGCAGGGAAAACGGGATTGCGGTCGGTCCGGGGCGTGGATCAGCGGCGGGCAGTATCGTTTCTTATTGTCTGCGGATCACGAATATTGATCCGATCAAATACAGTCTGCTGTTTGAACGCTTCTTAAATCCTGAGCGCGTGTCCATGCCGGATATTGACGTGGATTTCTGCTTCGAGAGACGGCAGGAGGTGATCGATCATGTCAACCGGAAATACGGCAAGGACAGGGTGGTACAGATCGTCACGTTTGGTACGATGGCGGCCAAGGGCGTGATCCGCGATGTGGGGCGTGTGATGGATCTGCCTTATGCCTTTGTGGATTCTATTGCGAAGATGATCCCCAACGAACAGAATCAGGGAGTGCCGATCAAGAAAGCGCTGGAAATGAACCCGGAACTTCGGAAATTATACCAGGAAGACGAGCAGGTGCATACGCTGATCGAGATGAGTAAGCGTCTGGAGGGCCTGCCGCGCCATACATCCATGCACGCGGCAGGCGTGGTGATCTGTCCGGATGCTGCGGACAGGTACGTGCCCCTTTCCCGCGGCTCTGACGGTTCGATTACGACCCAGTTTACAATGACGACCATAGAAGAGCTGGGACTTCTTAAGATGGATTTCTTAGGGCTGCGGACATTGACCGTGATCCAGAATGCTGTGGAATTGGTGGAGAAGAGCACGGGCATTTTCATTGATATTGACGAGATTGACTATAATGATCAGGCCGTACTGGCATCGATCGGCACCGGCAGGACCGATGGGGTGTTCCAGCTGGAAAGCGGTGGAATGAAGAATTTCATGAAGGAATTGAAGCCCAGAAGCTTAGAGGATGTGATCGCAGGAATCTCCCTCTATCGTCCGGGACCGATGGATTTCATTCCCAAATATATTAAGGGAAAGAACAATCCGGAATCTGTCACCTACGACTGTCCGCAGCTGGAACCGATCCTTGCACCTACTTACGGCTGTATCGTCTATCAGGAGCAGGTTATGCAGATCGTGCAGGATTTAGGCGGTTATACGATGGGCAGAAGCGATCTGGTGCGTCGTGCCATGAGTAAGAAGAAGCAGTATGTGATGGAACAGGAGCGCAAAAACTTCATATACGGCAATCCGGAGGAAGGGGTTCCCGGATGCGTAGCCAATGGAATCCGTGCTGAAGTGGCGGATCATATCTATGGCACGATGATGGACTTCGCGAAATATGCCTTTAACAAGTCCCACGCGGCATGTTACGCGGTGGTGGCTTACCAGACGGCTTATCTGAAATACTATCATCCGGTGGAATTTATGGCGGCGCTTCTGACGTCCGTGATCGATAATCCGAATAAAGTTTCCGAGTACATTATGACCTGCCGCAGCATGGGAATCCAGATCCTGCCGCCGGATATCAATGAGGGGGAGATCGGCTTTTCCGTGTCTGGCAATCAGATCCGCTATGCATTGACGGCGATTAAGAGCGTGGGCAGGCCGGTGATCGAGGCGGTGGTGGCGGAACGCCATGCGCGGGGCCTCTATACGAATCTGAAAGATTTTATCACCCGTATGGCGGATAAGGAAGTGAACAAGCGCGCCATCGAACATTTCATCAAGGCGGGGGCGTTAGACAGTCTGGGCGGCACGCGTAAACAGTTTATGAGTGTATATATCCAGATCATGGACAGTATCCAGCATGATAAGAAGAATAATATGGCGGGGCAGATTTCGCTGTTTGACATCGTATCGGAGGATCATAAGGAAGAATTTGAGATAAAGATGCCGAATGTCGGTGAATATTCGAAGGAAATGAAACTGGCTTTTGAGAAAGAAGTGCTGGGTATTTATATCAGCGGGCATCCTCTGGAGGAATACCAGGAGATGTGGCGCAGGAATATCACGCATACGACAGCGGATTTTCTTCTGGATGAGGAGGCAGGTACAGTTGCGGCACAGGATGGGAGGACGGCTACTATCGGTGGTATGATTGCGGAGAAGAAGATCAAGTATACCAAAAATGAGAAAGTGATGGCGTTTTTGCAGGTGGAGGATCTGCTCGGCAGTGTGGAAGTGATTGTATTTCCGGGGCAGTATGAGAAATTTGGCCGTGACATTGTGGAGGATAACAAGGTCTTTATCAAAGGCCGGATCTCCGTGGAGGAAGAAAAGGATGGCAAACTGATCTGCGAGCAGATCACGCCGTTTGACAATGTGTCAAGAAAACTGTGGATTAAATTTCCTACGAAAGATGTATATGAATCGCATAAGGAGGAACTGTTCGATGCACTGCGCCAGTCAGAGGGGAAGGATAGTGTGGTCATCTATGTGGCAGATCCGAAATTGATGAATGCGCTGCCGCGCAACTGGAATGTGAACGCAGGTGAAGAACTGGTAGGACAACTTACGGCGTTATATGGGGCAGAGAATGTGAAGGTGGTATAGGAAGCCGTGATCCGTATATCCATGGAAAATATACCGAAAATGCAGCCGGGACAGAAGAATGTGGAAAAAATATTGAAATACAAGCATGTTTAGAGTAAAATACAGTTAGGATTCAGCGTAGAAAGGCATGGTGTGGGTATGGCGAAAGAGATCAAGACAATAGGTGTTCTGACAAGCGGCGGCGACGCGCCGGGCATGAATGCAGCGATCCGTGCAGTTGTCAGGAAAGCGCTTGCGAATGGCGTGAAAGTGAAAGGAATCAAGAAAGGCTACAGAGGCCTTTTAAATGAAGAGATCATAGACCTGGAAAGATGGTCGGTATCCGATACGATCCAGAAGGGTGGCACAATACTTGGCACGGCACGCTGTTCAGAGTTTCGCACAGAAGAAGGACAGATGAAAGGCGTGGAGATCTGTCACAAGCATGGAATCGACGGCTTGATTGTGATCGGTGGAGACGGCTCTTACCGTGGTGCGCAGGCATTGGCCAGACATGGGATTAACACGATAGGAATTCCGGGAACCATTGATTTGGATATCGCCTGCACAGAGTATACGATCGGATTCGATACAGCGATCAATACAGCGATGGAGGCCATCGATAAGATCAGAGATACCTCTTCCTCCCACGAGCGGTGCAGTATCATTGAGGTTATGGGAAGAAATGCCGGGTATATCGCATTATGGTGTGGGATTGCGAACGGCGCGGAGGATATTCTGCTTCCTGAGAAATACGATTACAATGAACAGCAGATCATAAACAATATTATCGCCAGCAGGAAACGAGGCAAGACCCACCATATTATTATCAACGCGGAAGGAATTGGACATTCGACCTCCATGGCAAGGCGGATTGAGGCAGCTACGGGTATGGAGACCAGGGCTACGATCTTAGGATATATGCAGCGAGGCGGTGCGCCTACCTGTAAGGACCGGTATTACGCTTCTATTATGGGCGCTTATGCAACGGATATTCTCTGTGAGGGTAAGAGCAACAGAGTGGTCGGTTATCAGCATGGCGAATTCCTTGATTTTGATATCGAAGAAGCGCTGAATATGCACAAGGAGATACAGGATTATCAGTACGAGGTGGCGAAGGTACTGGCAATCTAGGATGTATCATGATGGACGATATAAGAATTGTATAAGATTCCCCGCAGATGGTGAGTTTGCGGGGAATTTACATATTCAGGAAATAAGGAGAAAACCGATGATCACAAGCTATAGCAACAAATCTGTACGGGAAGTAATCCAGCTTACGCAGAAAGCGAAAGCGCGAAATAAGCAAGGGGTGTTTGTTGTCGAGGGAATCAAAATGTTCTCAGAAGCGCCTATGGAGCGCATAGAGCGAGTCTATATTGCACAGCGGGCAGAGAAAGAACTGTGGGAAACGTATAGAGATAAGCTGAACAGGTTGTCCTGTGAGACTGTTGCGGACGACGTCTTTGATAAAATGTCTGACACGAAAACCCCGCAGGGAGTACTCACACTGGTAAGACAATATCATTATCGTTTGGAAGAACTGCTTACCAGGAAAGAGAGCCGGCAATGCATCGACAGAACTACTGGCAAGAGTGTCAGCATCATCGGCGGTGTGCACCAGAAGAATTCTTTGTATCTTCTACTGGAGGATATACAGGATCCGGGAAACCTGGGGACAATCTTTCGGACGGCGGAAGCTGTGGGAGCGGATGGCATTCTGATGAGCAACCATACGGTTGATGTTTATAATCCGAAGACAATCCGTTCCACGATGGGCTCGATCTACCGGGTGCCCTTTATTTACAGGGAGGATATCTGTGAGACGATCCGCATCCTGCAGAAGCATGATATCTGTGTCTATGCGGCGGATCTGGGCGGCAGGAAAGCTTACGACGCCTATGACTACCGCGGCGGTACGGCCTTTCTGATCGGGAATGAGGGGAATGGACTGCGGGAGGAGACGGCAGCATGTGCAGAAGAGCGGATCTGGATTCCGATGGAGGGAAAGGTGGAATCTTTGAATGCGGCAGTGGCATCAACGGTGTTATTTTATGAAGCATACCGACAGAGACGAAAAGGAATCAGAAACAAACCGGATGGAAAGGATCTGAAAAGATGAGAGGAGAAGAACAGGAGAAATCAGGGCGCAAAGCAGAAAAGTAAAACATCAAACCATGATTTGATATTATGAAAAATGAAAAATAAAATAGGAAAAGGAGAATTAAAAGATAACGAACGATATATATGTTGTAAATTCTGAGATAGAAAGAAAAACAGAAAAGAAGCGCTCTACAGGACTGTAAAAAATAACAGGAACAATTTAAAATATCAAATTTAGATTTGATAAATTGCACTTCGGGACGTGTGAATGGAAAATGAATAACATGCGTATTTAATAACGCGATACCGGAAGAAATGACAGGAACAAACAGAAAGGAAAGCGGGAAAGAGAAAGAAAGAGGGATAAGAAGAAATGAAGATTGGATTTATTGGGCTCGGCAATATGGCAAAAGCAATGATTGGAGGGATGCTGCAGAAAGAAATTGTTTCGGTAGGGGATCTGATCGGATCCGCAAAGTCTGAGAAGACATTGGAAGCGATGCGGAAGTTATATGGAATCGAGACGTCTGCCCATAACCGCGATGTGGCGGAAGCGGCAGATATACTGATCCTGGCTGTGAAACCGCAGTTCTTTCAGGAAGTGATCGAGGAGATCGCAGATGCAGTATCTGCCGATACGCTTGTGATCAGCATTGCGGCCGGCAAGACGATCGCCTGGATTGAACAGGCTTTCCATAAGGAAATAAAACTGGTACGCTGTATGCCTAATACGCCGGCGTTAGTTGGTGAGGGATGTACCGGCGTCTGTATCAACGGCCGCGTTTCACAGGAGGAGACGCAGATGAGTCTGAAATTGATGGAGAGCTTCGGACGGGCCAGTCTGGTGCCGGAATCCCTGATCGATGCGGTGGGCGCAGTCAGCGGCAGTTCGCCGGCTTATGTATTCATGTTTATTGAAGCTATGGCAGATGCGGCGGTAGCGGCCGGGATGCCGAGAGCGCTTGCCTATGAATTTGCGGCGCAGGCAGTCTGCGGGTCAGCGAAACTTCTGCTGGAGAGCGGAAAACATCCGGGTGAACTGAAAGATATGGTCTGTTCACCGGGCGGTACGACAATACAGGGAGTGCGCATTCTGGAGGAAAGAGGTATGCGAGGGGCTGTGATGGATGCTCTTGCAGCTGTTGTCGAACAATCCCGTAAATTATGACAAAAAAGTTAAGAACTACCTGTTATTAAAATGGAATAAAAAGCAGACAAGCTGCATAAACTTGACAAAGACTAGGTACTTTGCTAAAATTAACCATATTTTGCGAGTTAACAATTTCGTAATATTTGGGTATAAGGAAGAAAAGATGGAGGATTGTATTTATGCTGAAAAGCAAAAGACAACTCGTTTGGTCCGCATGCCTCATTCTTTGTTTTAGTTTAACGGCTTTGATTAAGCTGGATGTCAGAGCGGATTCCAAGAAGGAATATTTAGATTCGTTGACCGTGGGAATCTCTCAGATTGTAGATCCAACGGCTGACTCGGTGAATGAGAAAGCAATCGAGGAGCTTACACAGATCTCGGAGGCCAGCGCCTCAGAACAGGAAGAAGAATCGGATCTGGTTATGGTCAATGTGCAGGTGGCGATGAACGTCCGGGCGGAGGCCAGCGAGGAATCCGATAAAGTCGGCGTATTGTACAAGGACTGCGGCGGCAGGATCCTGGAACGAAAAGATGGCTGGACCAGAATGAAAAGCGGTGATCTGATCGGCTGGGCCAGCGATGAATATCTCCTGTTCGGTGAGGAGGCCAGGGCGATGGCAGATGATGTGGGGAATCTGATCGTTATGATTGAGACAGACACCTTGCGTGTACGCAGAGAGCCGGATTCTCAGGCCGAAGTTTTCGGACTGCTGGCCGAGGACGATGAGCTGGAGATGATCGAGTATGTGGATGACGATTGGATCAGTGTTGACTATGAAGGAGAGACTGGTTATGTGTCTGCAGAGTATGTGAATGTGGATTTCCATATCGATGCAGGAGAGACGCTGGCAGCCATCCGGGAGAGAGAAGAGGCGGAGCGTCAGGCTAAATTAAAGGCCAATCAGGGCGCCGTGGTCGTAGGCGGCGACGATACAAAGCTTCTGGCGGCATTAATCCAATGCGAAGCAGGAAGTGAGACTTACAATGGGAAGCTGGCCGTGGGTGCAGTCGTCATGAACCGTGTGCGCAGCGGGGCTTATCCGAATACGGTATCGGGTGTTATATTTGCTTCCGGCCAATTCACACCGGCGCTGAATGGTAAGGTGGCCAGAGTCTATACGAACGGTAAGATTTCTGACAGCTGTTATGATGCGGCCAGGGCGGCGATCAACGGTGAGACGAATGTAGGAGGCGCGACACACTTCAGACGTGCCGGTAATCATGACGGAATCCAGATCGATAATCAGGTATTCTGGTAGAATGATAGTTGCAGGTTAGGATATAATATAGTAGAATATTTCGTATAGTATGACGGACAAGAGAGGAAGGAGTGAGTGCGAATGGCTTTTCTGGCTAATATCAGTTTGACGATGTTCTGGCTGATCGTGCTTGTTGTGTTAGTGGTGATCGAGCTGCTGACAATGGGACTCACGACGATATGGTTTGCGGGCGGTGCACTGGTTGCGACGATCGCTGCAGTGTTTAACACACCATTTTTTGTGCAGGTCATCCTGTTCCTTGTGGTGTCAGTTGTGCTGTTATTCTTTACGAGGCCACTGGCGGTCAAGTATTTTAACAAAGACAGGGTCAGGACCAATGCGGAGAGTCTGGTGGGACGTCAGGCGATCGTGATCAGCGAGATTGATAATCTGCAAGGGATCGGTCAGGTGAACGTGGGCGGTATGGAATGGTCTGCGAGAACACGGATTGACGGCGTCAGGCTGCCGGTTGGCACAGTGACCACCATTTTGGGAATCAACGGGGTCAAGTTGATTGTCGAGGAGAGAAAAGGGGTATAATATGGGTGGACTTATTGCATTCGTAGTAGTTTTGATTCTATTGGTACTGATCTTATTGTCGTGTATCAAGATCGTACCGCAGGCAAATGCCTATGTGGTAGAACGTTTGGGCGCTTATCAGCAAACATGGTCGGTGGGACTTCATATCAAGGTTCCTTTTCTTGATAAGGTGGCTAAGAGAGTTATCCTGAAAGAGCAGGTGGTAGATTTCGCGCCGCAGCCGGTGATCACGAAGGATAATGTTACGATGCGGATCGATACGGTCGTATTCTTCCAGATCACAGATCCGAAACTTTATGCTTACGGTGTGGAGAATCCGATCATGGCGATCGAGAATCTGACGGCCACTACACTGCGTAACATCATAGGTGAGATGGAGTTAGACCAGACGCTGACATCCAGGGAAGTGATTAACACGAAGATGCGCGCGTCCTTAGATATTGCGACGGATCCCTGGGGAATCAAGGTAAACCGTGTTGAGCTGAAGAATATCATCCCGCCGTCGGCGATCCAGGATGCTATGGAGAAGCAGATGAAAGCGGAGCGGGAACGCCGTGAGGCAATCCTTCGGGCAGAAGGTGAGAAGAAGTCTACTGTCCTGGTAGCAGAGGGTAAGAAGGAATCTGCGATCCTGGAAGCGGAAGCAGAGAAGCAGTCGGCGATCCTTCGCGCGGAGGCACAGAAAGAGAAGATGATCCGTGAGGCTGAGGGTGAAGCTGAGGCGATCCTGAAGGTGCAGAAGGCTACCGCAGACGGTATCCGAATGATCCGTGAGGCCGGTGCAGACGAAGCTGTGCTGAAGATCAAGAGCCTGGAAGCTTTCGAGAAAGCGGCAGACGGTCAGGCTACGAAGATTATTATCCCATCGGAGATTCAGGGACTGGCGGGACTTGCCTCTTCGATCAAAGAAGTCTGGAAATAAAGCTGATCAATGCGGGGCGGTTCTTCTGAACCGTCCCTTCGTTTATAAACTGTTACAGAAGAACACGAGGAGGTTTCATATGAACTTGACAGGACGACATTTTTTAAAGCTGTTGGATTTTACACCGGAAGAAATCCTGTATATGCTGGATGCGGCAGCGGATCTGAAGGATAAGAAGAAGAGAGGCATTCCGGTAGATAGATATCGGGGTAAGAACGTGGCGCTGATCTTTGAAAAGACAAGCACAAGGACCCGCTGTTCTTTCGAGGTGGCGGCACATGATCTGGGGATGGGGACGACATACTTAGATCCGTCGGGGTCCCAGATCGGCAAGAAAGAGAGTATCGCAGACACGGCAAGAGTCCTTGGACGCATGTATGACGGGATTGAGTACCGCGGATACGGTCAGGACATTGTAGAACAGCTTGCGGAGTATGCCGGGGTTCCGGTATGGAACGGTCTAACCAATGAATTTCATCCGACACAGATGTTAGCGGATCTTCTGACGATCAGAGAACATTTCGGACACCTTCAAGGCATCCGATTGACGTATATGGGAGATGCCCGCTATAACATGGGCAATTCTCTTATGGTGGCCTGTGCCAAGATGGGGATGCACTTTACCGCATGTACCACGAAAGCTTATTTCCCGGAAGAAGCGCTTGTGCGTACCTGTGAGGAGATCGCGGATCAGACCGGCGGCAGTATCACTTTGACGGAAGACGTGGCGAAGGGAGCCAGCGGAGCGGACGTGATCTACACGGATGTGTGGGTTTCCATGGGAGAGCCGGCGGAAGTATGGCAGAGTCGGCTGCATGATCTGCTGCCTTATCAGGTGAACCGGCAGGTAATGACATATGCCGGTGAGAATGCAGTCTTTATGCACTGTCTGCCGGCTTTCCACGACTTACATACAGGCATTGGCAGGGAGATTCATGAAAGATACGGCGTTAACGAAATGGAAGTGACGGACGAAGTGTTTGAATCGGCGCAGTCCATTGTCTTTGATGAGGCAGAGAACCGGATGCATACGATCAAGGCTGTGATGGCCGTAACACTGGGAACTTATGAGATCGCTTAGAAAACGGGCCATGCACAGGATTATCAGAGGTAGTAGGCAAGATGAAAACAGATAAATCAGATATTTTGACATTACTCAGGAACAGTGAAGATTACCTGTCAGGACAGCAGCTCTGCGACCGCTTCGGCGTCACGAGAACAGCAGTCTGGAAGGTTATCAAACAGCTGAAAGAAGAAGGGTATCGGATCGAGTCTGTCTCCGGCAGAGGATACCGGCTGGTGGAAGGGCCTGCGGACCGGATGTCTGCCAGTGAGATCGCCAGCAGACGACAGACTGAGTGGGCGGGCCGGAAGCTGTATTATCTGGATGCCACAGGTTCAACGAATACAGATGCAAAACGCCTGGGAGAAGAAGGGGAACCTCATGGAACCGTAGTAGTGGCAGATGTGCAGACGGCCGGGAAAGGACGCAGAGGCCGAAGCTGGCAGACACTGCCTGGGACAGCGCTTTCCTTTACCCTTCTGCTGCGGCCGGATTTCGCACCGGATAAGGCCTCTATGATCACGCTGGTCATGGCGCTGAGCGTGGCGGAGGCAGTGGAAGAGGTTAGCGGCACGTCGGCCGGGATCAAGTGGCCGAATGATATTGTGATGAACCGCAAGAAAATATGCGGTATGCTGACGGAGATGACGATGACACCGGAGATGGATGAGATCCAGTATGTTGTGGTGGGGGCAGGCATCAATGTCAATAATGCGAGCGCGGAGGAGTTTCAGGAAGAAGTGCGCAGCGTGGCTACCTCTTTACGGATGGAGACGGGACGGCAGTATAACAGGGCGGCGCTTTTGAATCAGACGCTTATGCGGTTTGAGGATAACTACGCGACATTTCTAAAGACGCTTGATCTGTCCGGCTTGAGGGAGCGCTATGAGAAACATCTGCTCAATCAGGGCAGCCAGGTCAGAGTGCTGGATCCTGCCGGTGAATATGTGGGAGTGGCAGAGGGAATCGACCTGAAGGGGGAACTGATCGTCGTGAGAGAAAATGGGGAGAAAACGCCAGTCTATGCCGGTGAAGTATCGGTACGGGGACTGTATGGGTATGTGTGATGAATGATAAGAGGATTGTGCTGTGCGGGGCAAATGCCTACGAGCAGAAATACTATTTCAATGAAAAGTTTGCAGGGATTCCGGAATCGATCAAAGAGGAGCTTCGGGTGATCTGCGTCCTGTTCACAGAAGAAGTGGGCGGCATCTTTACCATTGTTTTTGAGGAGGACGGTATGATCGTATTGGAGACGGATGCGGAGGAGGACGATCTGCTTTACGACGAGATCGGCAGCGGCCTGCTGGTGGGAGAAGTGCGCAGGAACAGACAGGAACTGTTAGAGTCGCTGCAGTTATATTACAGAGTATTCATTCTACAGGATAAGACGGCGCTGGAAGAGTGACTTTGGAGAGAAAGGCATAATAGCACAATGGGAGAATTATTACACAAACTGACGATAGGCAATGTCACGTTAGGCAATAATATCATACTGGCACCGATGGCAGGCGTAACAGACCTGCCTTTTCGTTTGCTGTGCAGGAAACAGGGGGCGGGTTTGTGCTGTATGGAGATGGTGAGTGCAAAGGCGATTCTTTATAAAAACAGAAATACAGAAAGTCTGTTGGAGATCCATCCACAGGAAGGGCCGGTTTCCCTGCAGCTATTTGGTTCTGACCCGAAGATCTTAAGCGAGATGGCGAAACAGATCGAGGAGAGACCTTTTGCCATTCTGGATATCAATATGGGATGTCCTGTACCGAAGGTGGTGGGAAACGGAGAAGGTTCTGCACTGATGAAGCAGCCGAAACTGGTGGAGGAGATCGTGAGCGCTGTGGTGAAAGCGGTCCATAAGCCTGTGACAGTCAAGATCCGCAAGGGATTTGACGATGCGCATGTCAATGCGGTAGAGATTGCCCACATAGCGGAAGCCTGCGGAGCCGCGGCTGTGATGGTGCATGGCCGGACGAGAGAGCAGTATTATGCGGGCGAGGCCGATTGGGAGATCATTGCCAGGGTGAAAGAACGGCTGTCAATCCCTGTGATTGGAAATGGAGATATCATAGACGGACCCAGTGCAGAAGCAGTCTTAAAACAGACGGGATGTGACGGTGTCATGGTTGGCCGGGCGGCAAGAGGAAATCCCTGGATCTTCCGGCAGATCGAGGCCTATCTGTGGGACGGTACGGTACTGTCAAGACCAGACAGGGAAGTGATCAAAGAAATGATCCTGCACCATGCGCAGTTACAGCTTGCCTGTAAGGGAGAATACACAGGAATCCGGGAGATGCGCAAGCATGTCTCCTGGTATACCATCGGCATGCCTGGTTCCGCCAGACTGCGGCAGAGCATCAACATGGTGGAGAGCTTTGAGGAACTTAATGAGCTGGTGGAACGGATGTGAGAAAAGCAAACGGGTATTTTGCATAAAATTTGTGCATATACTGAGGTATGGAACAGGAGACGATTGTTTATTATTACCCAATGCCGGAGGATACGGCCAGATCAGATCATAGACATGCTGCCAGACGACACTGGTTTGCGGATGTTGTGCTTCCGTCCAGAATGGCGGTGAAGCAGGAAGCATTCTGTGTCCTGGGATGCGGGATTCCGCCTTATTATTACCGCCGCAGGCCTTGGAAAGCGCAGACGCTTTCTGCGGCCATGGAGACGGTGCTTGGTGTGGCCGAAGGTATGACGGATACTTATGTGCATCCGGCGGTCCAGGCGCTTCTGACAAAGGAGTACTGTGACAGGTGGCTGCCGCGCACAGGTACGATCCAGATGTTAGGAAAGCACCTGCTTGCGGAGTATGCGAAAGAGAAGCTTATGCATAATGGTATGGTGACAGTGCTTCTGGGGCATCCTGCTGATACGGACCGCCAGATGGAGATGACGTGGGAATTGTTGAAACCCTATTTGTCCAGAGTCAATCGGATGCAGATTTACTATGAGGAAATCGCCGGAGTGGATATCCAGGAGGAGTTACAGGAATATTTGGAAACTTATTATTATGAATACGGCCTTGTGCCGCAGTTTTGTAAACGCAGGGAGAAATGCGGCGGCGTGATTTTAGACTATTGCGAACGGTTTCAATATCCGAAGATCATACCAGAGGGATGTGTCTATATCGACCTGACATCTGCCGGCGCAAAGGAGCAGATCTGCAAGAGAAAAGGCCTGTCGATTCCGTATGTATCACCGTTGAAATATCTTGACACTGTGGTAAAAAATAGTTATGATAGAAAAGTTATATAGCGGCATTCTGGAGGCCGCGGCGGCAGATTGAAAAGAACATTATAAGGAAGACATAATCAGTATTATAGAGAGAAAGGGAGCAATATCATGCAGGAGAAGAAAAATATCTTGACTTATGAGGGACTTAGAAAGTATGAGGATGAACTGCACGATCTGAAGGTGGTCAAGCGCAAAGAAGTGGCGGAGAAGATCAAGGAAGCGAGAGAGCAGGGCGACTTGTCTGAGAATGCCGAGTATGATGCTGCCAAGGATGAGCAGCGTGATATTGAGGCGAGGATCGAAGAATTAGAGAAGATATTGAAGAACGCGGAAGTAGTCGTGGAAGATGAAGTGGATCTGGACAAGATCAATATCGGATGTCTGGTGAAGATACTGGATATGGAATTCAATGAGGAACTTGAGTATAAGATTGTAGGTTCCACAGAGGCAAACAGCCTGAAAGGCAAGATCTCCAATGAATCCCCTGTCGGCAAAGCGCTGATCGGATGCAAAGTCGGCGATCTGGTGGAAGTGGAGACACAGGCAGGCATGATCAAATATAAGGTGTTAGAGATCCAGCGGTCGAACTAAGGAACAGAAGAATGGTGGAGGTCAATATGGCAGAAGTACAGAATCAGGATATTAACCAGCTTTTGAAAGTAAGAAGAGAGAAGCTGGCAGCGCTGCAGGCTGATGGCAAAGATCCTTTTCAGATCACGAAATACAATGTGACCCATCACAGCCAGGAGATCAAGGATCGTTTCGAAGAGCTGGAGGGGCAGCAGGTATCGGTTGCCGGCAGAATCATGTCCAAACGGATCATGGGCAAGGCATCTTTTTGCAATGTGCAGGATCTGCAGGGCGATATCCAGTCCTATGTGGCCAGAGACAGTATTGGAGAGGAATCCTATGCGGACTTTAAGAAATATGATGTGGGAGACATTGTAGGAATAGAAGGAGAAGTATTCAGGACCAAGACAGGCGAGATGTCCATTCATGCGGCTAAAGTGACACTCCTGTCAAAAAGTCTCCAGATCCTGCCGGAGAAATATCATGGGCTGGTCAATACGGATATCCGCTACCGTCAAAGATACACGGATCTGATCATGAATGAGGATGTGAAGAAAACTTTCGTAGCCCGTTCCCGGATCATCAGTGCGATCAGACGTTATCTGGATGGACAGGGTTTTCTGGAAGTGGAGACGCCCATGCTTGTATCCAATGCGGGCGGCGCGGCGGCAAGACCGTTTGAGACTCATTACAATGCGCTGGATGAGGATGTGAAACTGCGCATTTCTCTGGAGCTGTATCTGAAACGGCTGATCGTGGGCGGCATGGAGAGAGTCTACGAGATCGGACGGGTATTCCGCAATGAGGGATTGGATGCCAGACATAATCCGGAGTTTACGCTGATGGAGCTGTACCAGGCTTATACAGATTATTATGGCATGATGGAACTGACGGAAAATATGTTCCGTCATGTGGCAAAAGAAGTGTGCGGCACAACCACGGTTCCCTACGGCGAGGCGATGATCGATCTGGGCAGGCCTTTTGAGCGGATGACGATGGTAGAAGCTGTCCGGAAATACGCAGGAGTGGATTTCGATGCGGTGGAGGATACCGCAGCAGCGAAGAGGCTTGCAGATGAAAAGGGAATTCATTATGAGGACAGGCATAAGAAGGGTGATATCCTAAATCTGTTCTTCGAGGAGTATGTGGAGGAGCATTTGGTGCAGCCCACTTTTATCATGGATCACCCGATCGAAATCTCGCCGTTGACGAAGAAGAAACCGGACAAGCCGGATTATGTGGAACGTTTCGAGCTGTTCATCACAGGGCGGGAAATGTGTAACGCCTATTCAGAGTTAAATGATCCGATCGACCAGAGAGAACGTTTCCGTGCGCAGGAAGAGGCACTGGCGGCAGGGGATGAGGAAGCCAACACGACCGATGAAGATTTCATGAATGCGCTGGAGATCGGCATGCCGCCTACAGGCGGGAGCGGATATGGGATTGACAGGCTGGTAATGCTGCTCACGAATTCGCCGGCGATCAGAGATGTCTTACTCTTCCCGACAATGAAGAGTCTGGACAAGGGACAGGAGAAGAAGACGGCTGACCGGGAGAAGCATGAGGCGAAAACAGCCAGCCAGGGGCAGTCAGCGAAGCAGAGCAGTATCACGAGAGAACAGGCGTGGGATCTTTTAAAGAAATATAATAAGGAGCCGTTTCACCTTCAGCATGGACTGACGGTGGAAGGGGTGATGCGCTGGTTTGCGAAAGAATTAGGCTATGGGGCGGAAGAAGAGTTCTGGGGGATCACCGGACTTCTGCATGATATTGACTTTGAGCTGTACCCGGAGGAGCACTGTAAGAAAGCGCCGGAACTTCTGCGAGAGGCTGGCGTGAGTGAGGACATGATCTATGCGGTCTGCTCCCATGGTTACGGCATGTGCAGCGAGGAAGAGCCGAAGCATACGATGGAGAAAGTACTCTTTGCGGCCGACGAGCTGACAGGTCTGATCTGGTCCTGCGCCCTGATGCGCCCGTCCAAGAGTACGATGGATATGGAAGTCAAGAGCCTGAAGAAGAAGTTCAAGGATAAGAAGTTTGCGGCAGGCTGTTCCAGGGAGACGATCGCTGAGGGAGCAGAGCGTCTTGGCTGGGAGCTGGACGATCTTTTTGACAAGACGATCCAGGCGATGAGAAGCTGTGAGGCTGCTGTGGCAGAGGCAATGGCGCAGAACGCCTGAGACAGATGATAGGATGACAGCAAGATGCTGTATGGAGGATGAAAAATCTTCTATGCAGCATTTTTTGTGTTATAATACTGCAAAGAGGAAAAAGATAGGAGGATCCTATGAAAAAGTTCAAAACAAATTTTTCGAAGGAAGAACTGCATGCGGCGCTGCACGCAAACGATAAGGAAGCGGCTGTATTGATCGAAGATGAGGATGAATGGGTAAAATTTAAGGACAAGTTTGAAGCTTTTCTGAAGAAAGCGGAAAAGATTCCTGTACTAGGAGGACTGATCGATGACATTGTGTGTATGGTGTCGTTGGTGGATTCCTATGTCAGAAGGGAATACAGGAATATCCCGACGGCTGCCATCCTGTCGATCGCGGCGGCTTTGGTCTATCTTTTGAGCCCGATTGATCTGATTCCGGATGCGATACCGGTCATAGGGTATTTAGATGATGCGTCGGTGGTTCTGTTACTCCTTGGTTTTGGAATAGATCAAGAGCTTGACAAGTATCGTGAATGGCAGGAACAGAACCGGAAAAGCGCGCTTATTGCCTTCGAGCAATTGTTGGCGGAGGAGCTGGCGCAGGTCATTGGAGAGAACTATCTGGCGGCAGTGATCGTCGATGACGATGCCATGAAGATGCTGGTCACGGAAGAGCGGGACAGTGAGCCGCCCATTGCCTGCTCTGTGAAAATGGTCAAAGTTCCTCTAAAGGCGCTGGCGGAGTATGATGCGACAGAACAGGGAGAGATCGCAGAAGTCTTGAATGAGACGGTCAAGGCGGATTGCATTTATTGGACGAAACAGGCAGAGAGACGGGTTTACAGCGAGCCTGATTTTGAGGAGAAGTGGGATGATTATATGATTGAGGAGGGATCATGATGGATCAGTCTGTTGAGAAATTGATTGAAGGATTGGCAGGATCTCCGACAGAGCTGTCTGACCGAAATAAGAAGAGGCTGTATGAGTCGCTTCCGGTTCCGAATGATTTTACCATTTTATGGGCGGATATCAATTCCTTTGGGGCATATCCTTCAGGAATCGTACTGACGAATAAGGGCATTATATGCAAGGCGCCCAGACCGGATAGCAAGGAGGAAAATGAGAAAGCGTATCAGATTCCTTACCAGATCATTTTGTGGGAATATTTTGACCCGTCAGATTTTATATGGGAAGAGAGACAAGAGGGGAGCGGCTATGTCTTAAAAAGAGACAAGCAGGTGATCGCGGTATTCCAGGATACGTCTTTGGCCGTTTTTTTCGAGAAGTATGAAAAGAAACTCAGGGCGGAGGAAGAACTGGCCAATGCATTAGTCGATGGGGCGGTGGTCAGCGAACTGGAAACACTCAATATGGAGATGGCGGCATTCCATGCGGCCTATGGCAAAGACCAGTCAAACACGGGACATGGGATCTATGCGGAAGAGGCAGGCGCCATGCTGGATCAGCTTGGCGGGGAGAAAGTGACGGTCGTCGGGAGAAACAATGCGAAGAATGGACCTGATAAGCTGGTCAATGGCAGACCAGTTCAGTGTAAATTCAATAATACGGCCAATTCGAGCATCCAGGCATGTTTTAAGAAAAACCCCCAGACGGGACAGATGGAGTATCGTTACTACGATATTAAGAGTGGACAGCCGATGATGGTTGAGGTGCCGGCGGACCAATATGAAAAAGCAGTCGAGGCGATGCGCAGAAGGATTGCAAAGGGACAGGTGCCGGGCGTCACAGATCCGGATCAGGCGGCCAATCTGGTGAGAAAGAGCCGGCTGACCTACGCACAGGCAAGAAATCTTGCAAAGGCGGGTACTTTTGAGTCGCTTACTTTTGATGCGGCGACAGGTGTGATCAACTGTTCCTTTGCGGCTGGGGTCTCTTCTTTAGTGTCTTTTGGCCTTAATTTTTGGAAGACAAAAGATTTGAAGAGCGCGCGAGACGCGGCGATCGATACGGCGATCAATGTTTTTGGGCCGTCGCTTGCGGCGAATATTCTGGCCAACCAGATCGCCAGAACCGGACTGAACAAGGCTTTGATTCCTATGTCCAATAAGATCGTGCAGAAGCTTGGTACGAAGATGGTGCAAAGACTCATCAACGCGAGACGGATCCTGCTCGGAAAGAAGAAAATCTATGGCAATGCGGCGAATAAGAGCCTGGCAAAGGCTTTGCGGGGAAATGTGATTGTTGAAGGTGTGACCTTTGTTGCATTCTCTGTTCCTGATACCTACCGGGTATCGATTGGAAAGATCAGCGGCGCACAATATACAAAGAATATGATATCAACGGCGGCTTCTTTTATGGGAGGCATTGCAGGAACCTACGGCGCCGGAGCGGCAGCAGGCGCCATAGGCGAGAAGATCGGCAGGAAGGTGAATAAGACAGTCGGTGCAGCCGTTGGCTTTGCCGCCGGTATGGGCGGCGGGACGCTTGCAGGATTTGCTGTCAATAAGTTAGCCGGTCTGTTTATGGAAGACGACTGTATCATTACGGCGAGACTGTTCAATGCGGCGGTCGCTAATCTGACGATAGAATATCTGATGAGCGAGGAAGAGATCGATAAGCTTGTGGCTAAGCTGGATGAAGACAGCAGGCAGATCAATAAGTTCCAGGTTAAGATGAGAACCCTGGAACATCAATATTATGATACACAGAAGTTTTTGCGGCCATATTTTGAAAAGGCAGTCAGTGACAGAGTACGGATCTCGGAGAAAGAGGAGGAGAAAGCTTTCTCGTGGGATGCTTTATATGAGAATGCGGAGGTATCATGATGAAATGTGCGTGCTGCGGAAGAAGGAAGAAATTAGGGGAATCCTTTGAAGACCTTGGGAAAGGCGGGGCAGTCTGTGTGGACTGTTCGGATCTTATGTACCGGATCCATGACGCTTATGTTGAGAAAGAGGAAGAGGAATATGAACGGCAGGTGGAGGCCGTCTGTGCGTTTATCAAAAACGCAAAGGCGTCCGATGCCTTTGCAGTATGGTTTGAGAATGACTTTATGAAAAGAAACAGGTAATATTTTTCTCCTGAAAGGTAGTATTTTTGTAAATTGACGCTGGCATGGCCTGCTGTTATAGTAAGCGGTATAACAAATGGCTGCTTTCGCAAATGCAGTCTATGGAAAGGAGAAAACTCGATATGTATGAGAAAAATATTGCAGTCTTAAAGGATGCTGTCAGGAATCGAAGTGTGATACGGCATGTATCCAAGCACAGAAACCCGGACGGCAGTATGGATGTGGAGGGGAATCTGACCCTTTGGAATCAGGGTATGGAGCCTTTCGAGAAGATGCCGCTTTGGAAGAATGGCAGGACACCAAATTATGACGCAAGTGTCACTTTGCAGCCGGAACCGTATCTTGTCTTTATTCCGGCGCCGGTATGGTCGGAAGTCAAGAGTACCATTGTCATCGCCCATGGCGGCGGTTTCCTGACACGTACCGGATGCGAAGGAGTCAACGTGGCCTGGTATTTCCACCAGAAGGGCTATCCGACGGCGATTCTGTCTTACCGTCTGCAGCCTTACAACAGGCTGGATGCTATGGCGGATCTGCATCGCGCCATCCGCAGAATCCGTGCCGGCAAGGAAGCATTAGAGGTGGGAGAGCAGGTATTTGCGATGGGCTTTTCCGCCGGAGCGATGCTCTGCGCCAACTGCGGCACCCATTTTGACCAGGGAAACCCGGAGGCAGAGGATGTGGTGGAGCGTTATTCCAGCAGGCCGGATGCGGTGGTTATGGGATACGGGGCGTTCAGCAAGGTGTCGATTCCCCGTATGTTCTTAGAGGAGCCGGAGTTTGGCATGTGGGGCCGGACGCTGGAAGAGAAGATCTATCTTGCGCCGGACAAAAACTTGTCCGTAGACACGCCGCCCTTCTTTATCTGGCAGACGCTCAGCGACGATGGCCGCCATGGCCTGCATCTGGCGAGGGCCTTGAGTGATCTGGAGATCCACTATGAGCTGCACATCTTTGACGAAGGACTTCACGGCATCGCAATGGCGGATGGGGAGAATGATCTATCCATGAATCTGCCCCATGTACAGCATTGGGGAGAACTGTGCGACGAGTGGCTGAGAAACCTGTCCTGATGCAGTATCTTAAAATTGTTTCATGATGGCGCGGTAATCGGAAGGCGTCATGTTCAGATTGCTCACGAACACCTGATGGAAATATTTCGGCGAGGTGTAGCCTACTTTCTCGGCGATATCGGCGACTTTATAAGAAGTGTTGGCTAACAGATCCTTGGCGGCGGCCAGACGGTGTTTCGTGACAAGCTGGGCGAATCCCATATGCAGTTCTTTATTCAGCAGTCTGGAAATATAGGAGGCGTTTCTGCCGAGATATTCCGCCACGTCGCTTAAGCCGATCGGCCGTTCATAATTCTTATTGACATAATCGATGATGCTGTTGATCAGCTGGTTGTTGTGCCTGTCGGATACCCCGGCCAGCTCTTGAATGATATTGTTTACGCAGTTGTGGAAGATCATTCGGCTGTTCTCACTGCAGGGTTCCTTTCTGCAGCGGCTGCTGATGGGATGGATGAGATAGCCGATATCTCCCGGATCCGTCAGGGATTTTTCTAATTGACAGTGCAGGTTCAGTTCCACAAGCTGGAGGGCGTCTTTTTGTGTGGAAAGTGTCTCCTGCTCGATCAACTGTAGAAAACGGTCGGTCATCTGCCGGGCAATCTGCGCATCTCTGGCGCGGATTGCATTGATCAGCAGACTGATGCATTCGTTAATCTCCAGAATATTGGTATTATAATCGTCAATGTCGTCAAAAAAGATGATATTGTCGTTTTCTGTAGAGAAATAGGCTCTGTCGAAAGAAAAACATTGCAGGATCTGTTTGTTGAGGCTGGGAATCTGTTGAACAGAATCGGCCGTCTGGCTGATGCTGATGGTAAGACAGGAGAGAAGCTTGTCTCTGGCATAAGCGCTTATGGAGGCGGTAAACTTGTCAAGACAATCCTGGATCTGCTGCGGAGAATCCGCAGATGACAACGGATAGAGGACGTAGACAATATTACCGATATAGCAGGAGGTCAGCTCGCGGTAGTCCTGATTGATGAAAAGGGACAGGGAATAGGCGATATAGTATTCCTGATTCTGCAGCAGGTTTTCGCTTCGCATATCGCAGCGGATTCCGATCATGCAGAAACGCTCGAACTTCAACCCCAGAGACACCGACTGACGGAAAAAGTCTGTGGAAAAGCTGGACAGGGGATTGATCAGAAGATTTTCCAGAAACTGCTTTTTCAACAGCGAGCGGTTTTCTTTGTAGAACTGTGTCAATGTGGCAGATAGTTTTCTGGTACGCTCATGAAGCTCCCAGGAGGACACGGCCTTATCCAGACAGGGCAGGAGCGTTTCTTTCGTGACCGGTTTTAACAGGTAATCGAAAGCTTTATAGCGGATAGCCGACTGGGCATAATGAAAGTCCGGATAGCCGGTAATGAAAATGACATTTGTGTCAATGACCTCGTCTTCATAGATTTTCTTTAACAGATCAATGCCGCTCAAGCAAGGCATCTGGATGTCGCAGAGCATGATCTGGGGTTGCTCTTCCTGCAGCAGCTCATAGGCATCCATGGCATTGTCCGCCGTCAGGATCGTGAATCCTGCATAGTCTGTGTGAAGGAGCATGTCTTTTAAACTGTTTAGAATAATCGGTTCGTCGTCAACAATCAATAGCTTCATGATCAAAATCTCCTTTTCGGTATAAAATTCTGGAATTTTCTTTGACAAGTTCCTCTTTGGTGCAGCAAGGGATCAGGACTGTCACACAGGCGCCCATGGAGGGGTTGTTGGTAAGACGCAGCCCATAGGAATCCCCAAAATATAATTTCAGCCGTTTGTCAATGTTGTACAGCCCATAGGAATTCTGCGGTCTGTCAGCGCAGGAAGCAGAGAAATCCTTAAGATAGGCGTCGGGGAAGCCGGGACCGTTATCCTTGATCGCTATGGACAGTACCTCCTTTTCCATCACGGCAAAGAGACCGATGATACCTTTCCGGTTGACCGTTGCCGTGCCGTGGAGTACGGCGTTTTCGATCAGCGGCTGCAGGACCAGTTTCGGGATGATGAACTTCTGCAGTTCATCGGGAATGTCGATCAGAAACTGCAGCTTGTTTTCGAAACGGAGCTGCTGGATAAAGGTATATTGCCGGATGTAGGAGAGATCTTTTTCCAGAGTGCAGAAGGGTTCTCCCTTTAAGGACATCCGCTCGATATTGGCAAGGGCGGCGATGGCTTTCTTGCATTCCTGCGTCCGCCCTAAGTCGATCAGGCCGGAGATGCAGTTCAGCGTATTGTAGAGAAAATGGGGATTGATCTGCGCCTGCAGGTTTTCAATCTGGGCATCCTTGGTGAGCAGTTTCTGCTGGTGGATCTTGTCAGTGAGCTTGTGGATCCGCGTAAGCATGCGGTTGTACACTCTGGACAGTGTGACAAACTCGTCCGCAGTATCCATATGAATAAACGCTTCATCGTCAATCACCGAGGTGTGTTCCAGCTTCCGGATGAAAAACTGGAACTCCTGCGCGATCCGGGCGGATACGTAATAGACGGAGGCGAGAATCGCGCCGATGGAGATTGTCGCGATGACGACCTGGAAGAAGAGCGCTGTGTAGGCGGATTGATAGATCAATGTTTCATTGGAGATTAAGAGTAACTGCAGGTGATCCCGGTAGAGAGAGCGGCGCGTGGTCAAAAAACGCTGTTCCAGAAAGGTGCCCTGTCCAGTCTCTGACAGAATCTGCAGATTCTTTTCCGAAAGAGGGGTCAGATTTAAGAGCACCTCGTTATTCTCTCCCATGATGGCGAAGGAATAACATTCATCTCCGGTAGAAAGAAACTGCTCCAGCCTGTCTGTGTTCAATTCCCCGATCAGAGTGCCCAGATAGATCTTACCAGTGGTATCAGAGCTGCCGGTCCATAGATAGACTTCCCTGGAGATCAAAAGTGTGTCAGCGTGTCCCTCATAGGTGCTTAGATGGATCAGACCATGCTTCTTGTGTACCTCTGTCTGAATATCATCCAACATAGATAAGACAGCGCCATAGACGGCTGGATCCGAGATCCGCCCCTGGGAGGAGAGGACGCTTCCATCCGCAGTGACCAGATAGAGATTGTGCAGGAAAGCATTGTTGAAGGAGGAATAGTAGAAGACATCCTTCATGAAATCGGTATTGGTTAACGGGGTTTGCTGCAGAGCGTTCTGTGTATCGATCCTGTACAAAAAGACGCTGGAATCCAAAGTAAACTGCCGCAGATCTTCATCCAAAACGGTAGAGGCAGTCGTCAACAGAGTGGTTTTCTGCCGGTCAGAGGAGAGGGTTAAAGAGTGCCAGTAGAAAACGCCTACCCCTAGAAGGATCAGGAGATAGCTGGCGACCAGAAAGGGCAGGATCGTGATCGAATATTTATATTTGATGCTGTATTTCTTGGATGACAGATGTATCATCGGCGTTCTCCTGTGTTTTTTATTATAGTTATTTTTAAACATTAGCACACATAAAATACGCAAACAAGAGCATAATCCCAGATGTAAAATAATTGGTATCTGATGTCATATTTATGGAATCGAAAAGAAAAATGACGCCTGTTACAATAGAATCGTGGAAGATAAAAAAAAGAGAGGCAAAGCTGCAGAGCAGAATCTGATATTCTGCCCGCGTTCCTCAGCATGGAATGCCTCGGAATGGAGGAAAGTAATGAAGAGAAAAATCATGTCCGTTTTGTTAGCTTCGGTATTGGCGGCCGGCGCGTTAGCGGGGTGCGGCGGCAGCGGGACGGCAGAGGGCGACACAGCAGAAAGCACGGAAAGCGAGACGCCGGCGCAGGAGAGCGATACGGCCAAAGAGGAGACGGCACAGGACGCGCAGCAGGCAGAAGCAGATGAGGCTTCTGATACGGCGGATGCAAAGCAGGAAACAGGCGGTCTGGGAGAATATGTTTTCCAGGATCTGGAGGATGCAGAGATCAATTATTTTAATTTTTCCATCGAGGGAAAAGAGCTGTATGAGCAGGAAATCGCAGCTTACAATGAGATTCATCCCAACGTTAAGATCAATCTGAATCTGGTGGGCGGCGGCACAGACTGGCGCAGTACTCTGAAAGCACAGATCTCCAGCGGCGAGGCGCCTGATATTATCATGGTAGAAGGAAGTGCGGATTTTGACACCTTCGGCGATCTGTTAGAAGACTTGAGCGACCAGCCCTGGGTAGAGCATATCTATCCGAATTCAATCGAGGATTGTAAAGTGGATGGTAAGGTAGTGGGTCTTCCCGGCGGCGTTGTGTGCTACGGAATGCTCTATAACAGGGCGATCTTTGAGGCCTGTGGGATAGATGGCGCTACACTGGATTCCTATGACAAGATCGACGCGGCGTTTGCAACGGTCAAAGAAGCGATCGAGAGCGGCGCACTGGCAGACCAGTTCCCGAACCTGGAAGGTGTCGTTTCCGTGCCAGGTTCGGAGAAGTGGGTGATCGGGCAGCACGCAGGCAACGCAGCTATGGCGATGGAGTTAAAGAGCGCCAATGAGGCTTTTAAGGCAGAGACGTTTGATTTCACTTATGCCGACCAGATGAAGGATTATATCGATCTGATGGTGAAGTACAGCCCCAATGCAGATAACCCGGCGACTCTGGTAGCAGTAGATTATGATAGCGCTATGGGCGGCTCCTTCTGTATTGAAAAGACAGCCGTGATCCAGATGGGCCAGTGGGTACAGCCTGTGATCAACGAGATCGATCCCACCCTGCTTGATAAGATCGGTGTGCTGCCGATTCCGATGAAGGGAGTGGATGAGGACAATATCTGCTACGGTATCGCTTCTTATATGATTGTGAATAAGAATTCCTCCGATGCGAATAAGGCGGCAGCCAAAGATTTCATGAACTGGCTGTATATGTCAGATACCGGCAAAGCCTTTGTAACTTCCAATATCGGAGTGCCGATGGACAATTTCGATGACTTCCCGTCGGCCAATGTGATCAGCCAGGCGTGTGAATCTTTCGCGAAATCCGGCAATACCACGACGCTTGTGTTCAGTTCCGCACCGGACGGATGGCTTGATCTGCTGGGAGCTGGTGTGCAGAGTTATATTTCCGGCGACAAAGAATGGAGCCAGGTCGTGGAAGAGGCCAAGACGAACTGGGCCGAACTCAGGAACCAGTAAGAGTAATCTGAGAAACCTTTGCAGGTTCGAAAGCGATCGTTTTGACGTCGCTGACGATAGAACAAGTTACAGGGAAAAAGAAGACAGCCAGGGAACCCTCTGTGGTTTGCTGGCTGTTGGTAACAGTACAGATCATAAGTTCCGCAAGACGGCCAAAGGAAACGGTGCCGGCAATATCTCATCGATCGAAGCAGGTGCGGTGAACATGGATCAGAGTGCGGTTACAGGAGAGGAGAGACCATATGCGCAAATCAAAAGGAGTTTTCTGGATGTTTCTTGCCCCCTGCCTGCTTACCTTTATGCTGGCAGTGATCATTCCGATGTTGTCCGGCATTTATTATTCCTTTACGGACTGGGACGGGATCAACAGCAACTGTGATTTTGTAGGGCTTCGCAACTATCTTAAAGTGTTTCAGGATTCCTATTTTCGGAATTCCTTTGTATTTACGATTCTGTTTGTGATTGTGTCTGTGTGTACTGTGAATGTGCTTGCTTTCGGCCTGGCGCTTCTGGTGACACAGAGGGCGGGCGGCAGTAATCTGTTTCGGAGTATTTATTTCATGCCGAATCTGGTAGGCGGTGTGCTGGTCGGATTTACCTGGCAGTTTATCGTCAAGGATGTGTTCGACAGCATCGGGCAGATGCTTCACATGGATTTCCTGCGCGGCTGGCTTTCCACGCAGGCGACGGGATTCTGGGCGATGGTGATCGTGGTGACCTGGCAGATGAGCGGTTATATGATGTTGGTCTACATAGCACAGATCCAGAATATTCCTGATAATCTGCTGGAGGCGGCAGCCATCGACGGCGCAAATGGCTTCCAGCAGTTTATCCGGATCAAACTGCCGCTTATGATGCCGGCTTTTACCATCGGCCTGTTCTTGACGATGACAAATTGTTTCAAGCTGTATGACCAAAACCTGACTCTGACAAACGGCGGTCCCTCGAAATCTACAGAGATGCTGACCATGAATATCTATAATACGGCGTTCGTGACGAACCAGTACGGGCAGGCACAGGCAAAAGGAATTATTTTCCTGATTGTCGTGGCGCTGATTACGGTGAGTCAGTTGATGGCGACGAAGAAGAGAGAGGTGGAGATGTAATGAAAAAAAACAGGATCCTGAAACAGAGTATTCTTATACTCGTCTGTATGCTATTGGCGTTTGTTTTTCTCTTTCCGATTATCATTCTGCTGTTTAATTCCTTTAAGAGCCTGAAAGAGATCTACTTAAGCGTACTCGCATTCCCACAGACGCTGAACCTGGAAAATTATATACAAGCCTTTTCGGAGCTGGATTATTTCAGATCGATCAGGAATTCCCTGACGGTCACCATTACCGTTACCACGGCGAATGTCCTGTGCTGTTCCATGGCTGCCTGGGTACTGGTGCGCTATAAGACCAGAACGAGCACGGTCATCTTCACCATGTTTTCGGTTGCGATCTTAGTGCCGTTCCAGTGCGTGATGCTTCCGCTTCTGTCTCTGATGGGAAAACTGCATCTGGTCAATATGCCTGGACTGATGTTAGTAAACCTGGGATTCGGCAGCTCCATGTCGATCATCCTTTTCCATGGGTTTATCAAGAATGTGCCTGCGGAGCTGGAGGAGGCGGCAGCCATCGACGGCGCCGGACAGGTACGGGTTTTCTTTACGATCGTGACGCCTCTGATCAGAGGCATCAGCGCCACAGTGGCTATCTTAAATGTGATGAGCCTCTGGAACGACTACCTGCTTCCTTCCCTGACGATCAATAAGAAAGGACTGCAGACCCTGCCATTAAAAACCTATCTCTTCTTCGGCGCTTATACGAAGAAATGGAACCTGGGATCCGCAGCACTGGTCATGGCGATCGTGCCGGTGGTGGTCTTCTACGTGTGCTGCCAGAAATATATTGTCAAGGGAGTCACGGAGGGAGCGGTAAAGGGCTGAGTGTGCAAAAGACATTGCCAATAAGGCGAGGATGGTGGTAACATAGAGACGGAGTGAAACAGTTGCGGTAAACAGGTGTTTCATAAATATACCATAAGGGGGAATTGAGTATGCAGTACAGAATCATCGGCGACACAATGCCGGCAGTGGAGGTACTCTTCGATGCGCCCGGCGAGTCTATGTATACACAGTCCGGCGGCATGGCCTGGATGTCAGACGGAATCGCCATGGACTCTAATATGAGAGGCGGTCTGGGTAAGAGCATCGGCAGGATGTTTACAGGAGAGTCACTTTTCATGGCGACCTATAAGGCAGAACGCGCAGGCAGTATGGTGGCGTTTGCATCCACGGTTGCCGGGGAAGTGCTTCCGGTGGATGTAGGAGCAGATGGGGGCCTGATCTGTCAGAAAGGGGCATTTCTGTGCGCCCAGGAGACGGTACATCTGAATGTGACCTTCACGAAGAAGTTTTCTGCGGGACTGTTCGGCGGGGAAGGATTTATCCTGCAGGATATCAGTGGAACCGGCATGGTTTTTCTGGAGATTGACGGAAATAAGGTGGTGAAGGATCTGGCGCCGGGAGAGGTGCTTAAGGTCGATACCGGCAATGTGGTGGCTTTTGAGCGGTCCGTGAATTATGAGATCGAGACAGTGAAAGGACTGAAAAATATTTTCCTGGGCGGAGAGGGACTGTTCCTGACGAAGTTGACCGGACCGGGAAGAGTTATCCTGCAGACGCAGAACTTCAATGAGTTTGCTGGGAGGATCATACGGATGGTGCCGTCGAGGTAAAGACGGAGAGTAATTGGATTGTGGACAGGAGGATTCTGCATATGCGGGATCCTTTTGTGTTTTCTGGGGAGGTTAGGGGGAGGGGAGGATGCAAAAAGCAGTGCGTAAATTGTCAATCAGGAAGATCGACAAATAGATCAGATATATGAATTCCCAATGCCTGTGCAATGAAAGAGCACTTTTCAATGGTAATACTATGTTCCCCACGCTCAATCCTGCCATAATATGCCCGGCTTATGTTGCATTTATGTGCAAATTCTTCCTGACTGTATCCTTTGCTTTCGCGAAATTTTTTCAAATTGTTTCCAAAATAGAAATTGATATCAGTATTTGCGGGCTTCATTTTATTATCCTCCGCTAAAATAATACCATAAAAAAAGGAAAGCGTCATATATGACGTTGGAAAAAGATAGAAAAATGGTAGAATAGAGGCAGATGGCGGTTGTACCGTGTATCAAATAATAAACCTTCAGGAGGAGAAAATATGAGTAGCAGGGAATTAAAGTTTAAAGTGGAATCCTTTAGAAAAATCCCCAATCCCTATCTGTCGAAAGAAGATGGAGAAAAAAGAGCAATGATGTATATTGCAATATGTGATGTAAAAAACCTGCCGGATAATATTCCAATGGAGACAAATCCAAGAAAACAAAAACTGACCATGGGAGTTCCAAAGAAAATTAAAGCATCTTTGTTGGATGAGACATATTTGGATTTTTATCTGCTGAACAGAGGACTGTGTATTTCAGCGGCGGATGTCTCGTTTAATAACTATTCAAATGAGATGACAATACTTTTTGAAGATTTTGATTATCACGGTGACGTGGATGGCGGACATACCTATCAAGTAATATTAGCTAACAGGGACAAGCTTGATTATGAAAGACAATTTGTCAAATTGGAAATTTTGACTGGGATTGAAGATATATTCCAGAGATTAGCGGCGGCAAGAAACACCTCCACTCAAGTACAGGACAAGTCTATCGCTGAACTCGAAAACAGATTTGAAATTATTAAAAAAATGACAGAGGGAGAGCGGTATTATAACGATATTTATTTTGAGGAAAACGACGATGGAAGTATTGACGTAACAGATATTCTGGCCATCCTAAATATGTTTAATTTATCGGCGTATCCGGATAAGGAAAAATTTCCGACAGCCTCATATAGCAGTAAAAAGAAATGCGTCAATACCTATATTGAGTGCCACAAAAAGTTTGGAGACGATGCGGAAAACCCGTATGTTAAGATGCAGCCCATCATGAAAGACATTTTTAAATTATATGATTACATTGAGGTTAATATGGCCAGATATTATAAGGAAAAATATACCTCAGGTAAGTATGGATCGATTAAGGGAGTGACGCCTGCTAAACGAGGAGAATGTTTTAAGTCCAAATTTTTAAAAAACAGTATGGAATATTTGACACCTACCGGTTTCATATACCCAATACTTGGGTCATTCAGGGCATTAATGAAAGAAGAAAACGGAATATATAAATGGATCAAGAATCCCTTTCTTGTAACGGATGAACTGGGCGGGGATTTAGTGGCGACTACAGTTGAACGTAGTAGAACATTGGGCAATAATCCACAATCTGTAGGGAAAGATGCAGGGAATTGGAAAACCTTATATATGACGGTTCGACTTAGTATGTTAGAATAAAAGAAAGAGGTGTATGATGCAAAGTTTAAACACACTCAGCTATTATGAGCGTAAAGCCGAACAGTTTTATCATAATACCGTTTCAGTCAATTTCAGTGAAACGCAAAACCGGTTTTTGTCAAAATTGAAAAAGGGCGCGGTTATTCTCGACTTCGGCTGTGGTTCCGGCCGTGACACAAAGTATTTCCTTTCACAGGGGTATTGCGTGGAAGCGATAGATGGGTCGTTGGAGTTATGTAAACTTGCAAGCCAATACAGTGGAATACCGGTCCGCCATATGTTTTTCCAGGATTTGGCAGAAATCAACAAATATGACGGTATCTGGGCGTGTGCTTCCATCCTCCATCTTCCACAAAAGGAATTGGCTGATGTTATGCACAAGATGCAAAGAGCTTTGAAGGACGATGGGATTATTTATACAGCCTTTAAATATGGCGTTTTTTCAGGGGAACGGAATGGACGTTACTTCACTGACATGACAGAAGAAAAGTTTGCCGATTTTATGGAGAAAGCAGGCGGATTGCGGATAGAGGAGCAATGGATAACATTTGATGCGAGACCGGGAAGAGGTGAGGAACGATGGCTCAACATCATTCTGCGGAAATAGGACATGAACTGAATATCGATTGGAAGTATTATAATTCACTGGACATTGAAGGATTCTCACAAATGATGAAGGACCCGTCTTATTGCTATAAGTTTTATTGGCTGGAGGCGATTGTCTGTCTGATCTCTGAGAATGTTTTGGAAACTACGCTTGATGAAATCATTGATGAAATGATTGCAAACGCATGGTATTCCGTCAGAGAATTCCATATTCATTTAAGCGGGATGCAAAGTGACGGAAATGTGAGGGATGGTTTGGAGAGGGCGATTCTATATTTGTCAGAACTGAGCCAATTATCTGCGCATGCGTCGAAAGTTGAGATCAAAAATGAGATTAGGAAATATAATACCGAGTTGAAGCAATACAAAGAACAGCTTACTCATATGGTGCCGTACCGTGCCTTGTCAGGTTTTTTTCGAAAAAATACCGAGGTTGCAGACTGGAAAAGCATTGTAAGATTAACGGCTTATATCCAGTATGTAGACCAAAGCATAACACCATTGCCATATACCTTTGGCAGTGGAAGCAAGCTGAAAAAGGAAGTATACTTCCATCCTTCCTGGGTCAGGATGATCCAGGATCATACAGTATCGATCCTCGGCTGGATCCAGTATGAAAAGGTAAAATGGCTTCAGAATAATAACCCGGAGGTTCCGGGACTCATCTATAAACTGGCGCCAATGGATGAGAAAATGCGCAAATTAAATAAAGTGCGTAAGCTATGGGAAGGGATTCTGGCATTCAGGGAGATAAGAGATGTATTTACGGATGCTCTGGTGCCGCCTAAAGAGTATGATGTGGATCATTTTATTCCGTGGTCTTTTGTGATGAATGACGAGCTTTGGAATCTGATGCCGATGGACTCTTCTCTAAATTCTGCCAAGAGCAATAAGCTGCCGAAATGGGAGCCGTTTTTTGACAGATTTGCAGTAAATCAATATATATTGTACGAATCGATCCATCAGAATGAAAAAATCTGTGGGTTATTTCATGACTGCTATAAAGATAATCTCCACTCTATTTGGGCTGGACGGGAACTTTATCGCAGAGGAAATGCAAGAGAAGAGTTTTACCATATTTTGTTAAAGAATATGCGCCCGGTTTATGATTCCGCCAGAAGGCAGGGATACGAGATCTGGGAGCGCGGATGAGAAGAGTCTGAAGAAAAGGAGCGCTCCAGCCATGACCCCCATCTATTACATAGAAGACGACGAAACAATTGCGCAATTAGTCAAAGAATATCTGGTGCAGAGAGGATATGGCGTTTCCATATTCCCAACGATCTCCAGGGCGAAAGAAGCGCTTACAACAAAGCTTCCGGCGCTTCTTCTGATCGACTGGAATATGCCGGATGGAAATGGCAGCGTTTTCTGCCAGTGGATCCGCTCGCGCTGGAGAGAATTGCCGGTTATTTTTCTTACAGTCCGCAGTGATGCTAAAGATATTGTGTCCGGTTTCCAGAATGGGGCGGATGATTATGTGGTGAAACCCTTTGCACTGGAGGTGCTGCATTCCCGGATTCAGGCATTGCTGCGCAGGACGCGGGGCATAACAGGGAAATATCTGTCTTGCGGGGACATTGTTCTGAATCAGGAGAAACGGCAGGTGTATGATAAAGAAGAGGAGGTGCCTTTAAGTCCTTTGGAATACCAACTGCTTTTGGTGCTGTTGCAGAATAAAGGCCAAACTGTCACCAGACAGTCTCTGTTGGAGCGGCTCTGGGATAGTCATGGCAGTTTCGTCAATGATAATACCCTTACGGTTACCATGAAGCGCCTGCGGGAGAAGTTGCATCAGCCGCATTGTCTGAAGACAGTGCGCAGCGTAGGATATCGCATGGAAGAGAAAGTAACGCAATTATGATTTGATATTCATTGAATTTAGTCTGCGAATGGTGGCGTGGGAAATCCTCTGTGTTCCATATTTAGACTTGCAAAAAGTGTTACATTTTGCTAGAATAAATGATGAATAAAATTTTCCTATGTGTGAAGGAGGACAAGAAAATGGATGATGCTTATGTTGCTGCGGCGGCAGGCGTAATGATGGTGTACATGGTGATCTTGCTTATCGTTTCGATCATCAGCCTGGTCGGACTGTGGAAGATCTTCGTTAAGGCAGGTAAGCCAGGCTGGGGTGCGATTATTCCCATCTACAACATGTACTGCCTGTTCGAGATGAGCTTTGGAACGGGATGGCTGTTCCTGTTATGCTTTGTTCCCTGTGTGAATGCAGTCATGATGATCATTATGTGGATCAAACTGGCACAGGCATTTGGCAAGGGAGCCGGATATGGCGTGGGTATTTTACTCGTCCCGTTTATTTTCCTGCCGATGCTGGGATTTGGTGACGCTCAGTATGTAGGACCTGTGCAGAAGTAATTTTTAGGATCTTTGAAGCAGCCTTTGTATTTTTTTTAGTACAAAGGTTGTTTTTTGGTTTTTTTTGTGATATATGTTTATTATATTTTTTAAATGCGGTGAAGGAGACTCACCCGGCGGGAAGCGACAGGAATACGGCGTCACCGACTGAGAGCGCTGTTTGTGAAAGGCTGGGAACGGGAACACTCCGGAGCAGATTATCTGAATTGTATGTCTTCGGAACCAGGCCGGGACAGTAAGCAGAGACGCTTTGTCATACCTGATATAGATATCATACACTAGGATAATACGTTGCACGCGTTAAGTGTCAAGAGTGGGTAAGGCGAGGAAGCATCTTGTTGGAGATGCCGGCTTATCAATGCGGGTGGTACCGCGGATAATGATAACTATCCGTCCCGGAATGCAGAGATGTGTTCCGGGATTTTTTGTTGTTCCTGGAGCACGGCAGTCAGCGAAAGGAGACCAGAACAATGACAATCAAGAACATCTACAGAGACTTAGACCTGCAACAGATCGGTGAGTCCGATATTGGCCGGGAGATCCGGGTGGCGGGCTGGATCGAAAATATCAGAGATCACGGCGGCGTGTCTTTCGTGGATCTGCGGGATATGTATGGGGTGCTGCAGATCGTGATGCGCGACACCACACTGCTTGACGGCCTGACCAGGGAGATGAGTATATCCGTGGAAGGGCGGATCGAACACCGGGATGAGGAGACTTACAACCCCAGGATTCCCACCGGTACGATCGAGATGGAGGCGCACAAGGTGGAAGTGCTTGGCAGAGTCTATCAGCAGCTTCCTTTTGAGATCATGACTTCGAAGGAGACAAGAGAGGAAGTACGGTTGAAATACCGCTATCTTGATCTGCGCAACCAGAAGGTGAAGGACAACATCATTTTCCGTTCCAAAGTGATCGCTTATCTGCGGGAAAAGATGATGGAGATGGGATTTCTGGAGATTCAGACGCCGATCCTGTGCGCTTCGTCGCCGGAGGGAGCCAGAGACTATATCGTACCTTCCCGCAAATACAAAGGGAAATTTTATGCACTGCCGCAGGCGCCGCAGCAGTATAAGCAGTTATTGATGGTATCAGGCTTCGATAAATATTTTCAGATTGCGCCCTGCTTCCGGGATGAGGACGCCAGGGCAGACCGCTCGCCGGGAGAATTTTACCAGTTGGATTTCGAGATGAGTTTTGCCACGCAGGAGGATGTGTTCCGGGTAGGAGAGGAAGTACTGTCGGCGACGTTCGAGAAGTTTGCACCGGAAGGTTATGCAGTGACACAGGCGCCTTATCCGGTGATCAGCTACAGGCAGGCCATACTGGAATTCGGTACGGATAAGCCGGATCTCAGGAACCCGCTGCGGATCATTGACCTGACGGCATTTTTCCAGGAGTGTGATTTCAAACCCTTCCACGGCAGGACAGTCCGTGCCATCCGGGTACATGCGGATATGTCCAAAGGATTTCATGAGAAGCTGCTTCATTTCGCCATGGATCTTGGCATGGGCGGCCTGGGATATCTGGAAGTGGCGGAGGATTTAAGTTATAGGGGGCCGATCGATAAGTTCATTCCTGAAGAAAAGAAAGGGGAACTGGCAGAGCTTGCAGGCCTGTCGGTGGGAGACACGATCTTCTTTATCGCGGACAGAGAGGAGCGGGCGGCCTATTATGCGGGGCAGATCCGCACGGAATTAGGCCGGAAGCTTGATCTGATCGAAAAGAAAGCGTACCGTTTCTGCTATGTGAACGATTTTCCGATGTTCGAGCGGGATCCGGATACGAAGCAGATCGGTTTCACCCACAACCCCTTTTCCATGCCCCAGGGCGGTCTGGAGGCGCTTACGACGCAGGATCCGCTGACAGTGCTGGCTTACCAGTATGATATTGTGTGCAACGGTGTGGAATTGTCCTCAGGAGCGGTCCGCAACCATGATATGGATGTGATGGTGAAAGCTTTTGAGATTGCCGGATACGATAAGGAGGCGCTGCAAAGCAAATTCGGTGCACTGTACAGTGCGTTTCAGTTTGGCGCACCGCCGCATGCAGGCATGGCGCCGGGTGTGGACCGGATGATCATGCTGCTGCGGGAGGAGGAGAACATCAGAGAGGTGATCGCCTTCCCCATGAGTGGATCGGCGCAGGATCTGATGTGCGGCGCGCCGGGAGATGTGACGGAACAGCAGCTGCGGGAAGTGCATATCAAGGTTCGGGCGTAGCTTACGCCGGCACAACGGGACATTATTGTTCACAGTCGAAGTGCGCATTTACGATCCGATACAGTGAATTGTAATAGCAGGATGAAGAAATGCGATGCAGGGATTTGACGAAGAAACAAGGCTGCAAGTGATTTGGAGGGGCAAAACTATGGCAAATATCATCAATGACGAAACAATAGAATATGTCGGTATTCTGGCGAAGCTGGAGCTTTCGGAGGAAGAGAGGGAACAGGCGAAGTCGGATATGGGCAGAATGCTTGACTATATCGACAAGCTTGGCGAGCTGGATACGGTGGGCGTTCCGCCGATGTCCCATGTGTTCCCGGTACAGAATGTGTTCCGGGAAGACGTGGTGACGAATGGAGATCTGCGGGAGCAGATGCTGTCCAATGCGCCAAAGGAGAAAGACGGGATGTTTGTGGTGCCGAGGACATTCGAGTAAAGTGAGGAAGCGGCAGAGATGCTCTGTGAGGGGAGATGTTCCGGCAGAGTGTCAACTGATATAAAAATCATAGTTGGAGCGAAAGGAGGCTGATTGGTATGGAAATTACGGATATGACAGCGGTTGAACTGTCGGCAGCGATCAGGGCCGGGCAGACCAGTGCTGTGGAAGCGGCGGAAGCGATGCTTGCACGGATAGAGGAAAGAGATAAGATCTACAACTGTTATGTGACGGTGGACCGGGAAGGCGCGCTTGTACAGGCGCGGATGGTTCAGGAGAAGATTGCGGCCGGGGAATTGACAGGACCGCTGGCGGGAGTGCCGGTGGCGTTAAAAGATAATCTGTGTACAGAAGGGCTGCTGACTACCTGCGCTTCTAAAATACTGGGGAATTTCGTGCCAACTTATACGGCAGAGGCAGTGCTGAACTTGCAAAAGGCGGGTGCGGTTATTCTGGGGAAGACCAATATGGATGAGTTTGCCATGGGATCTACGACAGAAACGTCTGCTTACGGGGCAACGAAGAATCCATGGAATACAGCGCATGTGCCGGGAGGGTCTTCGGGCGGCTCGGCGGCGGCAGTGGCCGCGGAAGAATGCTATTTTGCCCTGGGTTCTGACACGGGCGGTTCGATCAGACAGCCGGCGTCCTACTGTGGTATGGTGGGGATGAAGCCCACCTATGGCACAGTGTCAAGGTATGGGTTGATCGCTTATGGGTCTTCCCTGGATCAGATCGGGCCGCTTACGAAGGATGTGACAGACTGTGCGGTGGCGCTTGAAGCGATCGCTTCTTATGACCGGAAGGATTCCACTTCCATAAAACGGCAGGACACGAACTTTGCTTCTGCGCTGGTGGAGAACGTACAGGGGCTGCATATCGGTATTCCCAATGATTATCTGGGGGAAGGACTGGATGAGGAGGTAAAGGAAGCTATCCTGCAGGCAGCGGAGGAGTTGGCGCATAGGGGCGCGGTGGTAGAGCGGTTTGACTTAAGCCTGGTGGAATATGCGATCCCGGCATATTATACCATTGCGGCGGCGGAAGCCAGTTCCAATCTGGAGCGGTTTGACGGCATCAAATATGGTTATCGTACAGAAACGTATGAGGGTCTTCACAACATGTACAAGAAATCCCGCTCCGAAGGTTTTGGGGAGGAAGTAAAGCGCCGTATCATGCTGGGATCTTTTGTGCTCAGTTCCGGTTATTATGATGCCTATTATCTGAAAGCGCTTCGGGTAAAAGCGCTGATCAAGAAGGCTTTTGACGAAGCTTTTGCGAAATATGACGTGATATTGGGGCCGGTTGCGCCGACTACGGCACCGAAGCTGGGAGCAAGTCTGGCGGATCCGATTAAGATGTATCTGGGTGATATTTATACGATTGCCGTGAATCTGGCAGGACTGCCGGGAATCAGCCTTCCTTGCGGCAAAGACAAAAACGGTCTGCCGATAGGCCTGCAGTTGATCGGGGACTGCTTCCAGGAGAAGAAGCTGATCCGGACGGCGTATACGTATGAGAAGATCAGAGGGCCGTTCGGGAAAGAGGCAGGACAGGAACAGGAGGGACACCGTCATGAGTAGACAATATGAGACAGTGATCGGGCTGGAAGTACATGTGGAGCTTGCTACAAAGACGAAGATCTTCTGCGGCTGCTCTACGGCGTTTGGAGCGGCACCCAACACACAGACCTGCCCGGTATGTACGGGGATGCCGGGATCTTTGCCGGTGTTGAATAAGCAGGTTTTAAAGTATGCCATAGCGGTAGGGTTGGCCACTGACTGTGAGATCACCCGTTACGCGAAATTTGACAGGAAGAATTATTTTTACCCGGATAATCCGCAGAATTATCAGATTTCCCAGCTCTATCTTCCAATCTGCAGAAACGGCAGTGTGGAGATCGAGACGAAGGAGGGGAGAACTAAGACAATAGGCATTCATGAGATCCATATGGAGGAGGATGCCGGCAAGTTGATCCATGACGAGTGGGAAGACTGTTCTCTGGTGGATTACAATCGTTCCGGCGTTCCATTGATTGAGATCGTGTCTGAGCCGGATATGAGAAGCGCTGAGGAAGTGATTGCCTATCTGGAGAAACTGCGGCTGCTGATCCAATATCTGGGCGCTTCCGACTGCAAACTGCAGGAAGGCTCCATGCGTGCGGATGTAAACCTGTCCGTGCGGGAAGTGGGGGAGGAGCAGTTTGGCACCAGAACAGAGATGAAGAATCTGAACTCTTTTAAGGCAATCTCCAGAGCCATCGCCGGGGAGGCGGAGCGGCAGATTGACCTGATCGAGTCCGGGGCAGCGGTGGTACAGGAAACGAGAAGATGGGACGACGCGAAAGGGGAATCCTACGCGATGCGAAGTAAGGAGGATGCCCAGGATTACCGCTATTTCCCGGATCCGGATCTGGCGCCGGTGGCAGTGAGTGATGAGATGCTGGAAGAGATCCGGGCGTCACAGCCGGAATTTCGCAATGAAAAGAAGAAGCGCTACAAGGAAGAATTTGGCATTCCCGATTATGATATCGAGATCATCACGCAGTCCAAGCATATGGCAGATCTCTTTGAGGCGGCGACGGCGATCTGTGGACAGCCCAAGAAAGTATCTAACTGGCTGATGGGAGAGACGCTGCGGCTGATGAAAGAGAAGGAGACGGACGCCCAGGATCTTTGTTTTTCACCGGAGCATCTGGCGAAACTGATTGGACTTGTGGATGATAAGGTGATCAATGGCTCTGTGGCGAAGGAAGTCTTCGAGGTGATGTTTGAGGAGGACGTGGATCCGGCACAATATGTGGAGGAGAGGGGCTTAAAGACGGTCAATGACGAGGATGCCCTGCAAAAGACAATAAAGGAAGTGATCGCCGCGAACCCGCAGTCCGTGGAGGACTACAGAAACGGCAAAGAAAAGGCCATCGGTTTTCTGGTGGGGCAGACCATGAAAGCGATGAAAGGAAAAGCCGATCCCGCCGCAGTGAATCAGATCTTGCGCAGGATATGTGCAAAATAACCTTGTGTCTATGACAGGTGGGAGATGCTCCGATAATGTTTCGGCGTATCTCCCACATATTTTTTAAACTGTCTGTTAAAATTAGAAAGATTCTGGAAACCACATGCCAGTGCAACCTCAAGAGAAGGTGCAGCGGAATTCCGAAGCATCTCGCAGGCGAGTTTGATCCGAAGCTGTATAATGTATTCCATTGCGCTGATTCCGACGATCTTCTTAAAACGGTACATGAAGTAGCTTTTGCTTAAGTGTGCCATCTTCGCTAGATGTGTGATACTGAGATTCTCTGTATAATGCTGACTGATATAGAACAGCACTTCCCGGATATTTTCTCCCTGTCTTACATCCTGATCTTTGACTGTCACGATACAGTCCGACTTTTCCAAAAGCCACAGGAAACGCAGCAGTTCGCTTTTCATCCGCAGATCCGCGAGGGGCGTATTGGCTTTGGCACAGAGAAAGATCTGCTCCACGCAGTTTTTGATCTCCTCATATGCTCGGTGACTGCTGGAAATGGGCACAATGATCTTGCGGTTTCCGTTGATGATCGGCTCGATGCAGGAAATCCCACAGCGTTCTTCTTTCCCGATTCCGAGCAGCTCTTCCCGGAAGACCAGAGCATTGTAAATCTGCCTGTTGTCTTCGAAGGGATAGAGGGCGTGGAGCATATTTGGCGGAACAAGGATAATATCGCCGGCATCTGCCGTAAATTTATCTTTTCCGCAGGTAAATTCACTGCTGCCGTTCACGATGTGATACAGTTCGAACTCATTGTGCCAATGCAAGGGGACAAGAGGAAACTGGTCGGGGACGCTGCAGGCGAAAAAATCATACGGGATTCTGACAGAACCGTGTTTTCTCTTTTCTTTCGAATACAGATTATTCATGAGCAGACTCCTTGGCATTTCGATAAATACTATAGTATTGTTTTTCAGTATTATAGCAGTAGATATCGGATCATTTTAAGATTATTATATCATTATAAAAGATGAACGCAACGAATAAAACAAACAGGAAAGGAGTTTTTACAAATGGCACAATGGCTTGACAATGCAATTTTTTACGAGATTTATCCCCAGTCTTTCAAGGATACCAACAGCGATGGGATCGGTGATTTCAATGGTATCATTGAGAAACTGGATTACATCAAAGAACTTGGGTGCAATGCGATCTGGATGAACCCGTGTTTCGAATCCCCTTTCGGCGATGCCGGATATGATGTGGCGGATTATTGCAAGGCGGCGCCCAGATATGGCACGAATGATGATCTGAAGAGGCTTTTTGATGAAGTACATAAGAGAGAGATGCATATCCTGCTCGATCTTGTACCTGGCCACACTTCTGTAGAGCACGCATGGTTTAAGGAATCCATGAAACCGGAGCGGAACGAATTCAGCGATCGTTATGTATGGACCGACTGTATTTGGGAGGAGCCTAAGGGAATGGGCAGTCTTCGCGGCATTTCAGAAAGAGACGGTTCCTGTGCGGTGAATTTCTTCTCCAATCAGCCTTCTTTAAATTATGGCTTCTACAAACCGGAACGGCCCTGGCAGCAGTCCATGGAAGATCCCGGTCCGCAGGCTACCGTTGCTGCGCTGAAGGATGTCATGCGCTTCTGGCTGAAGATGGGCTGCGACGGATTCCGCGTGGACATGGCAGGATCCCTTGTCAAACATGATGAGGAAGGAAAAGGTACGGTAAAACTCTGGCAGGGTATCCGCACTTTCCTGGATCAGGAATTTCCGGATGCGGCCATGGTGTCTGAATGGAGTAAGCCAAAGCAGTCTCTGGCAGGCGGTTTCCATATGGATTTCATTCTGTTTGGAGGTCCTGACGATCCGAATAACCTGTTCCGTTCTCCGGAACCTTTCTTTGCAAGTCGCGGCAAAGGGGATATCTCAAAGTTTGTCAGGAAATACAAAGAAGAGTATGAAGAGACGGCGCGCAAGGGTCTGATCTGTATTCCTTCCGGCAACCATGACGTAGATCGTCTGGCGAGACATTTACATGGCGACGAGCTGAAATTTGCATTCGCTTTCCTGCTCTCTATGCCCGGAGCGCCTTTCATCTATTACGGAGATGAGATTGGTATGCGTTATGTGGAGGGTCTACATTCCGTAGAGGGCGGCTACAATAGAACCGGATCCCGTTCTCCGATGCAGTGGGACGACGGTGTAAATGCCGGATTCAGTCTTGCAAGCAAAGAGAAGTTATATATTCCTCTGGATGAGAGCGCAGACCGTCCTACGGTAGAGAAGCAGAAAGCGGATGAGACTTCCCTGTATCACGAAGTGAAGCGTCTGATCGCGCTGCGTCAGGCACATCCTGCGCTGCAGAGTACAGGAGAGATCGATTTTGTCTATGCAGAAGAGCATACCTATCCGCTGGCTTATGTCAGAAGCGCCGGGGAGGAAAAGATACTTGTGATCTTAAATCCGTCGGCTAAAGATGTAACATTTGACGGTGCCTATACCTTGGAAAAGGAGTTGTATGCGTTCGGCGGCAAGATAAGTGCTGCGGACGGCAGGATTACGGTTCCAGCGGAATCCTTTGGATTCTATCAGATCTGATAGCAGAATATAAGAAAAGGAGCAGGGGTTCTCCTGCTCCTTTTTGGCAGTGCATAGTTACTTTTCAAGCTGTATATATTCTAAGAACTTCATTGCAAGTTCCGGTTGTTTGTTGGTGATGGGAATACCCAGGATTACTTCTGCCGGATGGCCCTGGTAATCGTATTTACTGTCTTCCAGATAAGCGTACAGGCCTGCATTTTCTAACTTCGTATCTTTTGTGACAATAATGCCGACAGCGATGGGATCTTCCATGGCAGCGGGATCGTTGTGATCGATCAATAGTCCGGAGAAGTCTCGTATCTCTGTAGGATCATAGTCATCATCGGCAAAGGTAGCCGCATCCGTATAATAAAAGGAAGAGCGGTATTTCTCCAGTTCTTCTGCAGACAGGACTTCTTCCAGAGGATAGAAATATTCTGCCTGGGCGTATTTCTCGAAAGTCTCTGTTTCGGCGACGAGCGTGCTGATTGAACCGGTCTGAGTCATAGCCATGATCTTTTCCTGATTGGCCATAGTGTACTGAGAAAGATCGGTGGAAGAGACGGACATGGAAGTGTCGATATAGACTTCGTATTCCGCCGGGTCTATAGAGGCATATTCTTGAAATTCTGCAGCCCACTGCTCAGGCATGCTGTTACTCAAGTCATTGATGCCGGCGTTCACAAGAACGGCATAGAAGCCATAATCCTTATGGGTAACATATTGGTAGATGAAAGACGCCAGGACAATGACCAAGACAACTGCCGCCAGGGCATGAATTTTATAGTAATCCCAAAAGTAAGCGAACTTTTCCCTGGAGCTCATTCGGCTCATGGCCTTTCTGCGTTCTTCTCTGATCTCATCTCCGACGGATGTACCGACTGCCATAATCTTCTCTCCCCATTATGCTATACTTGTACTTGCACACAATGTCTGTCTCGACACAGATTCCAGAACAAAGTGCGTCTCGCACACTTGCTTCTCTACTTGTTTTATGATAATTAGTTTGCAAAGTAATGTCAATGAAGGAACGGGATGATTGTATGAATTTTTCATGAAATAATTATAAAGGAAACAGATAGTTATCTGAGCAGCCTGATTAATTGCAGGCCATCTTATTAAGGGCTGCAGGGTATGATCCGATATATATTTATAAGCCTGTAATTAGGCGCCGGGGAATTCAGAAGAGAACGAGGGTAGAGGATAGGAGAGAAGACTATGGTGATAAAACATAATCTTACAGCGATGAATTCGAATCGTATGTTTGAACTGACAAACAGAAGCCAGGCGAGATCAACGGAGAAATTGTCGTCAGGGTATCAGATCAACCGTGCGGCGGATGATGCGGCGGGGTTATCGATCTCGGAGAAGATGCGCCGTCAGATACGAGGTCTTACGCAGGCTTCAGCCAATGCGGCGGACGGTATTTCCTGTGTGCAGACGGCGGAAGGAGCTTTGAATGAGGTTCACGATATGCTGCAGCGTATGAATGAGCTTGCAGTTAAAGGAGCGAACGGGACACTGACGACGACAGACAGAAGTTATGTTCAGATGGAAGTGCGTCAACTGATGAGTGAGATCGATCGGATACAGTCTACTACCACATTCAATGAACAGAATCTGCTGGATGGCACTTTTCAGAATATCGGGCTGCAGGTAGGAGCGGAATCTGGACAGCATATCGCGATCACGATAGGAAATATGTGTACGAATGATCTGATCGCCAGTGCGTTGTCGAAGGGAATCTGTTATCAGACGAATGACGATACACCTTTATGTGCCAGTCAGGATCAGAAGCCGACGGGGACAGAGAGGCCGGATGGATATTATTATCAGTATCCTAATCCCTTTACGACGACTCATGCCATGATTCAGTATGTAAATTTAAATACGATCCAGCCCTGGAGTGCGGCAGGACATTCGCATCTTCTGGCGGCAAGGGATCTGACTATTTTTCACAGTTTTTCTTATGATTCGATCACAGATGAAAGGGTAAAGAGCAGGCTCACGATTGATGGCGCAAGTTTTCCAAGTACGAAAGGCGGTATGGAGGAGGCTCTGTCAGACAGGACGCCCGATATTCGTGATTTCCAGGCACTCAACGTTTTCGCGAAGAGTGCGATTGAAGATGTATCGAGGACGCGTTCTGATCTGGGCGCTATTCAGAACCGGCTGGAGCATACGATCAATAATCTGGATAATATTGTGGAGAATACCACGTCAGCGGAATCGTCGATCAGAGATACGGACATTGCCACAGAGATGGTGAAATATGCCAATCATAATATCCTTGCCCAGGCTGGTCAGTCCATGCTCAGCCAGGCGAACCAGAGTCAGCAGAGTGCATTGGCATTGCTGCAGTGATCGTAGACAGAAAGTTTATTGTATTTTCAGGTGTGTGGTGTTAGAATGAGTAAAGTATCTGCCGGCGGAAGGAGAGAAACCGGGGCGAGGTATGGATTTGCAGGAGCAAGTCACACAGAGGGAGAAATAAGTCTGCGGATATACGCTTTCTGGAGAAGGAAGGATAAGCGGAGATGTTTCCCAGACAGGAGAAAGGAATCACGAGAATATGATGCAGTCAAGAACACACACATGTAATGCGCTCAGACTGTCTGACGCGGGGAGCCAGGTGACGTTAGCCGGATGGTTCGAGAACATCAGACAGGTCAGTAAGAATCTTGGTTTTTTACAGCTCCGGGATTTCTACGGGGTGACACAGATCGTCTTCGAGACAGAGGAGATGATGGAGCGTTTAGAGGGCGTGAACAAGGAATCCACGCTTTTGATCGAGGGTACGGTGCGGGAACGTTCCAATAAGACAAACACCATTCCCACCGGCGAGATTGAGGTGGTGCCTACCTGCGTGGAGGTGCTGGGCAGGTGCACAAACAATGTGCTGCCCTTTGAGATCAGACAGTCTAAGAATGCGGATGAGAATATCCGTTTAAAATACCGATATCTGGATCTGAGAAATCCGGAAGTAAAGGATAAGATCTTACTGCGCAGCCGTATTGTCACAGAGCTTCGCCAGAGAATGAACGATCTGGATTTTGTGGAGATCACTACGCCGATCCTGACTTGTTCTTCGCCGGAAGGAGCGAGGGATTATCTGGTTCCGGCAAGGAACCATCCGGGCAAATTCTATGCGCTGCCACAGGCGCCGCAGCAGTTTAAACAGATCCTGATGGCTTCCGGTTTCGACCGGTATTTCCAGATCGCTCCATGCTTCCGCGATGAGGATGCCAGGGCGGACCGTTCGCCGGGGGAGTTCTACCAGTTGGATATGGAGATGGCGTTTGCTTCTCAGGAGGATGTGTTTAGCGTGATCGAGCAGGTGCTGCCGCCGGTATTCGAGAAGTACGGCGTGTATGACCAGGCATCGGCGGCGCCTTTTGTACGGATCCCTTATCTGGAAGCGCTTGAGAAGTATGGCACCGATAAGCCTGATCTGCGAATTGATCTGGTGGTGCAGGATGTGACGAAGCTGTTCGGGCAGTTTGCGTTCGCCCCCTTCAAGGATTATGTGATCAAGGCGGTGGTGACGGACGGCTATGCGGCGACCAGGAAAGAAATTGATAAGATGTGTGCAGACGTGGAGGTAGAAACCGGCAATAAGGCGTACTGGTTCCGGGTGGATGAAAGCGGTAACTATGTGGGTGGTATCTCCAAGTTCCTTGTAGAGAGAAAAGAAGAGGTGGATAAGCTGCTGGGATTAAAACCGGGTGATTTCGTTGGAGTGACAGCCGGGGATAAGAATGCGGCGGTGAAGACTTCCGGGGTGCTGCGCAGGATGCTTGGCATGAAGTCGGAAGGGCACTTCAGACAGGCATGCTATGAATTCTGCTGGATCGTAGATTTCCCCATGTATGAGATCGGGGAAGAGTCCGGTGAGATGGAATTCTGCCATAATCCTTTTTCCATGCCTCAGGGCGGGATGCAGGCGCTTGAGACGATGGAGCCGCTTGCCATTCTGGCTTATCAATATGATCTGGTATGTAATGGCGTGGAACTGTCTTCTGGTGCGGTCCGTAACCATGACCCGGAGATTATGGTGAAGGCATTTCAGCTTGTAGGATTGGGTGAGGAGGACGTGAAAGCGAAATTCCCGGCCATGTACAACGCATTCTGTTATGGTGCACCGCCCCATGCGGGGATTGCGCCTGGTGTGGACAGAATGGTCATGCTGCTGGCGGGTGAAGACAGCATCAGAGAGGTCATTCCCTTCCCGATGAACAAGCAGGCCCAGGATATTATGATGGGCGCGCCGGCACAGGTAGATGCAAGGCAGCTTCGGGATGTGCATATTGAGGTTATGATGCCGAAAGAGGAGAAATAGATAGAAGAGATAAGTCTCCTTCATGCTGAATGGATAGAAAGATCTGTTTGGTGTGAAGGAGATTTGAAATTTATATATTGAAATTTATCTGCTGTCGTGGTATGCTTCTATATATTTTACGATAGGAATATTTTCCAATAAAAGCCTTTTGGGAAGAGAGTCGGGTACAGGAGGAATCATAATGAGTGAAACATATGTAGAATGTTTGGTGGCCAGGAAACCTTCGGTGCTCCTGTCTTTCCTGAAGATATTGTTAATCATGTTGACCGTGGTGTTTGTTCTGATCGGAGCGATCTATATTCCAGGCCTGGTGGTAGCAGCGATTACCGGCGTGGGCGCTTACTTTGCCACGATGAATGCGAATATAGAGTATGAGTACCTGTATCTGGACAGGGAAGTCAGTGTGGATAAGGTGATGGCGAAGAGCCGCAGGAAGAAAGCCAATACGTTTTCGGTGGACAAGATGGAAGTGCTTGCGCCTCTTAATTCCCACAGACTGGATTCCTATAGAAACCGTAATGCTAAGACGCTGGATTACAGTTCCGGTGTTGCTGCGCAGCCGGAGAGAAGATATATGATGGTGTGCGAAGGAGATGTGAAAGTTATTTTTGAGCCGAATGCGGAGATGGTGAAAGCCATTCAGAGTATTGCGCCGCGCAAGGTGTTTACAGATTAATGAATATAACCATGGAAAAGAAATACTGTCAGTTAATTTAACTGGCAGTATTCTTTACATATTAGTAAACGACATAACAACTTACTGCCTTTGTCCAAAACCTTATACAGAACACTGGACGCACCAAAAGAGGAGTTTTAATGTCGTTTGCTAAACGTAACTATTGACTGTTTAAATTTTACCACACAGGAGGAGAGAAGATGGGTCAGATTATTGGCGAAGGAATCACTTTTGACGACGTGTTGTTAGTGCCGAGCTATTCACAGGTGATTCCGAATCAGGTGGACTTGACAACATGGCTTACGAAGAAGATCAAACTGAACATCCCGATGATGAGTGCGGGCATGGACACGGTAACCGAACACAGGATGGCAATCGCTATGGCCAGGCAGGGCGGTATCGGTATTATCCACAAGAATATGTCAATAGAGGCGCAGGCAGAAGAAGTCGATAAAGTAAAACGTTCAGAAAACGGTGTCATTACGGATCCTTTTTCGTTGACTCCGGATCATACACTGGCCGACGCAGATGCGTTGATGGCCAAGTTCAGGATTTCCGGCGTTCCGATCACGGAGGGCAGGAAGCTAGTCGGTATCATCACCAATCGTGATTTAAAATTCGAGACAGATTTCACTAAGAAAATTAAAGAATCCATGACCTCAGAGGGGCTGATCACAGCGAAAATCGGGATCACGCTGGATGAGGCGAAGAGGATCCTTGCGAAAGCGAGGAAGGAGAAACTGCCGATCGTAGACGACGATTATAATCTGGCAGGTTTGATCACGATTAAGGATATTGAGAAGACGATCAAGTATCCGCTTTCCGCCAAGGACAGTCAGGGAAGACTGCTGTGCGGCGCCGGTGTTGGTATCACGGCCAATGTGCTTGACAGGGTTGGCGCGCTTATGGATGCCAAGGTGGATGTGATCGTGTTAGACAGCGCTCACGGACATTCTGAGAATGTGCTGCACTGCCTTAAGATGATCAAGGAAAAGTATCCGGAGGTACAGGTGATCGCCGGTAATGTAGCGACCGGTGAGGGCACCAGGGCGCTGATCGAAGCGGGGGCGGATGCGGTTAAGGTCGGAATCGGGCCAGGTTCTATCTGCACTACCCGTGTAGTGGCAGGCATTGGTGTGCCTCAGATCACAGCGATTATGGATGCCTATGCGGTGGCGAAGGAGTACGGAATTCCGATTATCGCCGACGGCGGCATCAAATATTCCGGCGATATGACCAAAGCGATCGCAGCCGGCGGCAATGTGTGCATGATGGGCAGTATCTTTGCCGGATGTGATGAGAGTCCGGGTACGTTTGAACTCTATCAAGGAAGAAAATATAAAGTTTACCGCGGTATGGGTTCCATTGCGGCGATGGAGAACGGCAGTAAGGACCGTTATTTCCAGTCTGACGCTAAGAAGCTGGTGCCGGAGGGCGTGGAAGGCCGTGTGGCTTACAAGGGAAGCGTAGAGGATACGGTGTTCCAGTTGATGGGCGGCATCCGCTCCGGTATGGGCTACTGCGGCGCAGCTTCGATCGAGGAATTGAAACAGAATGGCAGGTTTGTGAAGATTTCTGCCGCCTCCTTGAAGGAGAGCCATCCTCATGATATCCATATCACGAAGGAGGCGCCGAACTATAGCGTAGATGAATAAAAAGACGAAAAGATTTTCTAAGGCTGCAAAATACGCAGCCAAAGAAAATCTAAGTTTCGTCTTGTAGTAATTTACGGTAAGACGAGCCCTGTGCCTGCCAGGCGATATCACAGGCAGGCTTGTGATGGTACGGGTGTTGGCATGGGGCATAATATAAGGAAGGTAAGGTTATTTACGATATGGAAAAGAAATCTTTGGCACAGGAACTTTCCGGGAATGCTTATCCGGGAAGGGGAATTGTGATCGGTAAGTCTGCGGACGGGAAATACGCGGTGACGGCTTATTTTATCATGGGCAGAAGTTCTAACAGCAGGAACCGTATCTTCGTGGAGGACGGCGCGGGGATCAGGACACAGGCGTTTGATCCTTCGAAGCTGGAAGATCCGAGCCTGATCATCTATGCGCCGGTGCGGGTGTTGGGTAACAAGACGATCGTTACCAATGGCGATCAGACAGACACGATCTACGAGTTGATGGATAAGCAGCAGACTTTCGAGCAGGCGCTGCGCACAAGGGAATTTGAACCGGATGGACCCAACTATACCCCGCGTATTTCGGGGATCATGCATCTGGAGAATGGCGGTTACAACTATGCGATGTCTATCTTGAAGAGTGATCATGGCGATCCGTCTTCCTGCAACCGTTTCACTTTTGCCTATGAGAATCCGCTGAGCGGAGAGGGACGGTTTATCCATACTTATAGGGGGGACGGCAATCCGCTGCCGAGTTTTGAAGGAGAGCCGACGCTTATCGGCATCGAGGGAGACATCGACAGTTTCACGCAGATGATCTGGGAGAATCTGAACGAGGAGAACAAGGTGTCGCTGTTTGTCAGGTTTATTGAGATCAAGAGCGGGAAGTATGAGACGCGGGTGATCAATAAGAATCAAGCATAAATAGAATGCAGCGATGATCAAGAAGTTATGAAGCAAATCCAATATCATACTGCTGTGAACGGTCAGGCTGCAGATTATGACTACAGGTAGTCAGAGTTTAGAAAGGAATAAGATGTTCATGAACGAATTAGAATTGAAATACGGCTGTAACCCGAACCAGAAGCCATCCCGCATTTATATGGCAGATGGAAGTAAGCTGCCGATCAGGGTATTGAACGGTAAGCCTGGGTATATTAATTTCCTGGATGCCTTTAACGGATGGCAGTTGGTGAAGGAGTTAAAGAAAGCGACCGGGCTTCCGGCGGCGACGTCTTTCAAACATGTTTCCCCGGCAGGAGCGGCGGTTGGTCTGCCGCTTAGCGATGTGGAGAAAAAGATTTACTGGGTGGAAGACCTGGATATGGAGTTCACACCGTTGGCTAATGCTTACGCGAGAGCCAGAGGAGCGGATAGAATGAGTTCCTTCGGCGACTTTATCTCGTTGTCTGATGTCTGTGATGCGGCGACGGCAAGGATCATTAAGAGAGAGGTCTCGGATGGGGTGATTGCGCCAGGCTATGAGCCGGAAGCATTGGCGATCCTGAAAGCGAAGAAAAAGGGAGCCTATAACGTCATTGAGATCGACGAAGAATATACGCCGGCGCCGACCGAGGTGAAGCAGGTATATGGCATCAGTTTTGAACAGGGCAGAAACGAGTTAAAGATTGATGATGCGTTTTTCAACAATATTGTGACAGAATCGAAGGAGCTGCCGGAACAGGCAAAGATCGATCTGGCGATTGCGATGATCACATTGAAATATACGCAGTCCAATTCGGTTTGTTTCGTGAAAGGCGGACAGGCGATCGGAATCGGCGCAGGACAGCAGTCCCGCATCCACTGTACGAGGTTAGCTGGTTCTAAGGCGGACAACTGGTTCCTGCGGCAGTCCCCGAAAGTGCTGGGACTGCAGTTTGTGGATGGGATCAGACGCGCTGACAGAGACAATTCGATCGATCTGTATATTGGCGAGGATTATATGGATGTATTGGCGGACGGTGCATGGCAGAAGAGCTTCAAGGTGAAACCGGAAGTCTTCACCGCGCAGGAGAAGCGTGCCTGGCTGGATCAGATGCAGGATGTGGCGCTGGGATCTGACGCGTTCTTCCCCTTCGGCGACAACATTGAGCGCGCCCACAGAAGCGGTGTAAAATATGTGGCGCAGCCGGGCGGTTCCGTGCGTGACGATAACGTGATCGCAACCTGTGATAAGTACGGCATGACTATGTGCTTTACGGGAATCCGTCTGTTCCATCACTAAAACTGACGAGATACAAAGGCTGCTTTTCTTTTACTGGAGAAGCCGCCTTTTTCGTATAGAAAATACGTATATAATTTGATTTTTTAAGACGATAGTGTTATTATTTTAACGATGGAGCTGCCACGAAGCAAATTTACTTTCAGGCGCTTAAGAATGAGGCCTTGCGCAAAATGGTAAAATTTTGCTTCCGGTTTATCCGGGGCAGGCAGCAGTAGATGATAAGACAAAGGAGTGGAAGGGAAAATGAGTAAGAGCTTTGAGGATCTGTTATCAAAAGTATCTGAGTGCAGCGTCAAGAAGGTGGCGGTAGCGGTTGCACAGGACAGTGCCGTGCTGGAGGCGGTTGCAGCAGCGAAGGAGAGAAATATTGCTGAGGCGGTTCTGGTTGGTGATGCGGATAAGATCAAAGAAGTGGCAGCAGCGGACAACGTGGATATCAGCGGATTCGAAATTATCGATGAGAAGGACGATTATACAGCGGCGCTTAAGGCAGTAGAGCTGGTACACCAGGGCAAGGCTGACATGTATATGAAAGGCCTGATCGATACGAAGTCTTTCTTAAAGAGCGTGCTGGATAAGGAAGTAGGGCTTAGAACCGGTAAAGCGTTGTCACATGTATGTGTGTTTGAGGTTGAAGGTATCGATCATCTGTTGTTCCTGTCAGATGTGGCATTTATGACCTATCCGACTCTGGAGGATAAGGCACATATCATTGAGAATACGGTGGATGTCTGCCATGCATGTGGCATTCCGAACCCGAAGGTAGCCCCCCTGGCGGCAGTGGAAGTGGTCAATCCCAAGATGCCTGTTACCGTAGAAGCGGCGGAATTGACGAAGATGTGTGAAGAAGGCAAGCTGACAGGCTGTGTTGTAGACGGTCCGCTTTCTTTAGACCTGGCGATTGATCCGGAAGCAGCGAAGCACAAGGGCGCAGAAGGAAGAAAGATCGTAGGCGATGCAGATGTGCTTCTTTTCCCGGATATTCACGCAGGCAATCTGGTATACAAGTGCCTGGTACATACAGCGAAAGTGAAGAATGGCAATATTCTGACAGGAACAAAAGCTCCGGTTATCCTGACATCTCGTTCCGATGATTTCGAGACGAAAGTAAATTCCCTGGCGCTGGGTGCGGTCATGGCCGAAGCGTTGTCTAAGATGAATTAGACATTCCCTGAAAAACAACAGACTGTATAACACAGGAGGTAAAATATCATGTCAGTGAAAAGTTTGATCATTAATCCGGGTTCCACTTCCACGAAAATCGGTGTGTTTGAAGATGAGACCCTTTTGTTTGAGGAAACATTGCGGCATTCCACAGAAGAGATTGCGCAGTATGCGACAATTGTAGATCAGAAGGATTTCCGCAAGGATATTATTGTAAATCTGTTGAAAGAGAAAGATTTTGATATTCATTCTCTGAATATGGTAGTAGGCCGCGGCGGTATGCTTAAGCCGATTCCGGGCGGCACCTATGCGGTCAGCGATGAGCTCTTGGAGGATCTGAAGATCGGGAAACAGGGACAGCATGCCTCCAATCTGGGCGGCATCCTGGCGAGAGAGATCGGGGATTCCATCGGCGTACCGTCCTACATCGTAGATCCTGTTGTCGTTGACGAGCTGGAGCCGATCTCCAGATATTCCGGCGTGCCGGAACTTCCCAGAACTAGCGTATTCCATGCACTCAACCAGAAAGCGGTTGCGAAACGCTTTGCCAAGGAGTCCGGTAAGGATTACGGCGCGCTGAATCTGGTAGTGGTACATATGGGCGGCGGCGTCTCCGTTGGCGCTCACAGACAGGGCAAGGTAGTGGACGTGTTCAATGCACTGGACGGCGACGGCGCTTTTTCACCGGAAAGAGCAGGAGCAGTGCCTAGCGGCGCGCTGATCAAGATGTGCTTCTCCGGACAGTACAGCGAGAAGGAAGTCTATAAGAAGATCGTGGGCGGCGGCGGTTTCAATGCTTACTGCGGGACTAACGATATGCGCGACGTAGACAAGATGGTAGATGAAGGTGATGCGAAGGCAGAAGAAGTGCGCGCGGCGTTCATCAGACAGGTGGCGAAGGATATTGGTTCTATGGCATGTGTTCTGGAGGGCAAGGTAGACCAGATCGTTGTGACGGGCGGGATCGCCTATGATAAGGCCGTAGTAGAAGGACTGAAAGCACAGGCAGGATGGATCGCACCGATGACGGTATATCCGGGCGAGGATGAACTGCTGGCGCTGGTTCAGGGCGGCTTGCGCGTACTGAACGGAGAAGAGGAAGCTATGGTGTATTAAGAGAAAGCAAAGAACGGCATTCTCTGTATGGATTGTTTGTGCCGGCTGAGCCGGCATGACGGGAAACAGAAAAAGAACAAGGCATAAAGCTGACGAAAAGATCGTGGGCTTTATGCCTTTTTTCTATCATAGGAATAAGTTATCCTAATTTGCATGTGGAATACAATCTCTGCTTGACTTGAGAAAATATATAGTATAAACTAGTTTATAATATAAACTAAGAACGAAAGACCGGAGGAGAACCATAAGATGAAGGAAAAGATTGCTATCGCACTGCAGGACATTACCATGATAAAAGAAACACTGGAAGATACTAAAGTACACTACAGAGGCATGTACCACATGTGTTTTCTGATGGCGGTTTTCAACGGCGTCAAATATCTCTGGATGCTGCTGGAGATACGGTTTCTGTCACGGGTGATGCTGGACGGCTTTGTGATCCGCTATCTCTGGCCGCTCCTACTGGTGCTTAGTTTCCTTATGGTCTATCGGAGGGAGAAGAAGCATTCGAATCGATATTATCTGGGTATGATCGGCGTCTGGGGATTTATGGCGGGCGTGATCCCGGCAATGGCCGCGCTTGTAGATTTGATCCGTTTTTTTGCAGCGACCGACCATGGTTCGGGGGATGCGTCACAGATGAGGGGCAGTCTTTTTATGGAGAGCATTTCGAGTATCCTTCTGTTATCGATCTTTCTGGTCATATGCGGTTATCTGCTGCAGAAGAGAGTCTTTATGATTCTGGCAATTCTGAATCTGTTCTGCTATATGGTGCTGGAGACCTGTTTTGCTTCCGACGGGATACCTTTTCCGATCGGAGGACAGCCGCAGGCGAGGCTGGTATATAGTAGCGTTTATTCCATGATCGTCACCTGCCTGGGGTATCTGGCGCTGGGAAGGTATCTGTTGGGCGTACAGAGCAAGAGAAAGGTATGACGGACGACAATGAATATAGATAATATACCAGAAGCATTCAGTGTAACGCTGCGCCTTAAGATCATCACTGCACTGGTCAGATCGGCAAGAACGTTCCAGGAACTGCGCGAGATCACACAGGCGACGCAGGGCAACTTAAGTGTTCAGTTAACCAGGCTGGAAGAATGGGGATATCTTACCTCCGAGAAAGTCATTGAGAAGAAGAAACCACGATCGACTTACACGATAACGGAATATGGCTTGCAGCAGTTTGAAGCTTATGTGTGTCTGCTGCAGTCGGTGCTGCAGAAGTGAGTGTGCGGATCGAATCAAACAAAAGGATTCCAATTCCGGAACGCTGTGTTATGATGGATCATAAGAAAGAAATACATGGGAGGCTGTGACCTGTATGGCGACGATGATCATTGTAGAAGACGAAAGTTTTGAGAGAAATGCGCTGAAAAATTATATCGATTGGGAACTGATCGGCGTGCAGGGGATCAATCTTGCGATGGAGCTTAGGCCGGATATTATCTTGACGGAAGTGAATTGTTAGTAAAGTGGGTTTTGCCAAAAACAAGTGGAAGAAAAGCTGGTGTGCAGGTGGTTCTTATAAAATGAATATGGTAAAATTTTATAAGAAACGAGGTAA
>CAJTRA010000013.1 GCA_910578345.1 uncultured Lachnospiraceae bacterium
GATGGCGCCATGAAGCAATCAACGCATGGCGGGATTTGAAGCGGAAAGAAGCAAGGGAAATATCCCTTGACTATCTGATGTCAGAACGATATTTTGAACCGTCTGCTATGGACAGCTACTTTGAAAAGCAGGACAAGCCGACCGTATTTCTTGTGTTGGGAAAGGAAGTTATTGTTGATGATGAACGGTTGGCAACGGCATTATCAAGATTGCCGGAGTTAAGACAGGAAGTTTTGTTGCTTTATTACTTCGTTGGCTATCGTGATGAAGCCATCGGCAGACAGTACGGGCGTTGCAGAAGTACGATAAACAGTCGGAGAAATGTTGCACTGAAACAGCTACGGAAAGAATGGGAGAGATTGAAACATGAGGAATAAAAAGCTGATACCTTTTGAGGTAATCCAAAAAGCCGTTGCCGGAGAGCCGGAAGCGGTAGACACAGTATTGCGGTATTACAACGCACATATTAAATACCTGTCTATGTATAAGGGGTATATCAATGACGATACGCAGGACAGACTAAAAGCGAAACTGGTTGAAGCCATATTGAAATTCCGCTTCGACCGATAGGGAGTAGCAAAGACGGGAAAAGCTGTCAAGGGTAAACTTCGCGCTACGCGCCCTTGACAGCTTTTCCCGCCTTTGCTTGTGGGTAGTCAAGAGGGCGAAATCAGCAGACTGCTTTCGCCCTCAATTTATTATGAAAATTGTGATGCAGTAGGAGGGGATTATGCCCTTGATTTATGCAGATTTGCGGGCGTTGAAATGGAGGGATAAGGGTTTTTTAATATTTATTCCCCAATGTGTTTCTATTGTGTAAAGGAATGTAGACAATGGAAAGCAAAGTTCACTTCATAACATTGAGAAAATGAGAAAATTATGCTATTGTATAAATAGAACGATAGATATTGTTATTTAGTAAAGTATTGGGAATATCATAAATGATTTTTAGTTGGAAAGGATAATAATAAAAATGAAAAAACGGGAAATTGAGCATTGGACAAGAAACGAATATCTTAGGGGCATGTTATTATTTGCTCAAGCTTTGGAAGAAGAAACCTTTAACTACTCATATGAATCATATAAAGTTCCTGCATTAAATAGTCATTATTTATGTTATGATGTAATGCGAACCGCTAGTGATATTAATAAAAAAATACTTATGGATGGGAATTTTATTCCGTTATCTGAGGAATTTGAACAAACCTTGCAAGAAGATATATTTGTACAGCAAGCTATTTCTGATGATGGAACACTATTATTCCTACAGGACAAAACCTCTAGGTATTACAATTTAGAGGATAGCGAACTTAAAACAAAAATTAAGCATTATCCAGAAATTGCAAATTATATAAAAGATATATGTGAGACAAATGATATTTATTTACAATTTTTGCTTGATATACTTATTGAAAATATATTTGTAGAAAATTTTTCATATAAGAATAGCCAAATGATATATTATGTAACCCGAATGTTGACTACAGAACTAATAAATGCAGGGTATAGTAAAGAGTATATATATTTTTCTATAATAGAAACATTTTTTACATCTACCAACCCTGTTATATGCTCTCAAGATACAATCGTAGATTTTTTTAATCATTTCACATTTCAAAAGTACGACTATCAAGCAACTTTTGGTATTAATCAAAAGGCTTCTTCTGTATTGGGGAAATTAGAAAGTCTTAATGTTCAGCGACCTACTAAGGAGCAGAAAATGCAGCTTAATTTGCAAAGACAAAATGATTATGTAGTAATGTTTACTGTACAGTCAATTGATGCGTTTTCTGCTTATGAACAAGCAAATCAGTATATGCAGGCTATTTTGTCGCTTCATAGAATATATCAGCATGATAGCAAGTTATTTGTGACATCAAAAGCTATTATTTCTAAAAAAGTAGACAATATTTTTGATAGTGGAAGTGTTATGCGTTCTTCCATTAATGCAATGAAGAAAAAGGGAAATCTGTCTGATTTACACGCTATTTTTAGTGATATAACATTGATGAATAAAATAGATCCACCTATTTCATTTTATAAATCCATAAGATTACATAATGGTGCGATTGAAAGCAAGGATATTTCAAATCAACTATTAAATCTTTGGACAATAATTGAAACATTAATTGATTCAAAAAGGGATAATGAAGATAAAATAAATACTATTTGTACTGTATTATGTGCTGTTTTAAACAGATGTTATATGTATGATAGCCTTGAGCAATTATTACGTGACATACGCAATTGTGCAGGTACTGATGTTTTTAGTATTATTTCGCAAATTGAATCAGATAATGAAGAACTTGACATGGTTGAAAGATTTGCTATGTTGTTGTCATTGAATGAAAATGTTAATTATTTAGAGCAAATAAAAAACTCTTTAAATGATTATCCACTGTTAATCTATAGATTGGAATTATTTTCACAAAAAGTATTCATCGATTCACAAACAATTTATGAATATTTGCAACGTCATAAAAAGAGAATACGTTGGCATATAATGAGAATATATCGAAATCGGAATATGATTGTTCATAGCGGCTCGTATATGCCATATCTTAGCATCATAATAGAAAACTTGCACTTTTACGTTGATGTTTTGTTTGATACATTAATAGAATATTATCACTTAGGCTTATTGAAGCACACAAGTATCTACAAAGACATTTTATCCAAAGAAACAAGCTATTATGCTAAATTAGGCATTAATATAAAATCTACAAAGCAAAAAGAAAAACAGCAAATCATTGAAATCAATAAACAAAATGCATTAGAATTAATTTTAAATGGTTATAGCGGTAATACTGTTAAAAAGGCTCTTAATCAAGTAATTGAAGAGCAGGGAAATAAAGTTGAAATGGAAACATCTTCATTACTATTAACAAATTCTACGAATAACGAAACCATTTAGATATGAAATACAAAAAAGGCTATATGCTATCATACAATACTTTGGCTTTCCTATATGGCTGTTACATGTTTATTGGTTGTTATTATATTTATGAGTAACTAACGAGCAGAGTGAATTTATTGTCTCATCGACAAATATAAAATGAGAATTCAGATATATGAAATTATAAGTGATGTTACGCAGTAGAGGTTATTTTGCTCTTGATATATGCGGCTTTGTGAGCATTGAAATAGCGGAATAAGGGTTTTATATATCAGCCCTCAAAAACGGCGCTCTATTGCGTAACAGAAAAGCAGAGAACCGACCACTAATGAAAGTGATATGTTCTCTGCTTATGTTTGCACTCTGTTTGTCAGCGTTAATGATAAGTTATTGTGAATACTTCCTTATCAACGTAAAACTAAGTTTTATCGGGACATTTTTTGTAGATACAAGAGATGGTGAAAAGCTGGCTACAGACGTATATCTGCCGGAAAAGGAGGGCGAAAAGGCCGGACAAAAGGTTTCTGCCGTGCTTGTGAGAACGCCTTACGGAAAGAAAAAAGGCGTGGAAATTTATTATCGTTTCGTGCAGAGGGGATATGCCCTGGTGGTGCAGGATACGAGAGGGCGCGAGGAGAGTACCGGAAAGTGGCAGCCCAATTACTATGAAGTGGAAGACGGGGACGATACGTTAAACTGGATTGCGAAGCAGGCGTGGAGTGACGGGCAGGTGGCTATGACCGGAGGTTCCTATCTTGGTTATGTGCAATGGGCGGCAGCAGCCAGCGGGAATCCGCATTTAAAGGCGATGCTGAGCAATGTGTGTGCGGGAAGCGCCTTTGTGGATCTGCCAAGGAGAGGAGGATGTTTTAACTCCGGAATGCTTGCCTGGGCCTTTGCCATGTCCGAGCAGAAGTTTGATCCGGACAGGATGGTAAGGGATGACTGGGATGCGGTGCTGGATATGCGACCGCTGGAGGAAATCCCGAAGAAAGCCCTGGGAAGGGAGATTCCTTTCCTGACGGAATGGCTTGCGCATAAGGATATGGATGCAATGTGGAGGCGCACGAGCTGGAAAGAACGTTATGCGGGCGGACCTGTTCCGGCGCTTATCCTGTCGGGATGGTTCGATGATAATGGAATGGGAACCACAGAGGCGCTTGATCTGGTAAAGAATTGGCCGGCGGGAACCTGGAAAACGATCCTTGGCCCATGGAAACATGGCGGAAATGCCGAATATGATCTGCATGGAATCTATATGGGGGCGGATGCCCTGCGTTATGATGTGGATTTGCAGAGTATGATGTGGCTGGACCATTTCCTGAAAGGTGCAGATAACGGCATCGAGAGGACGCCGAAAGTGGAATATTATACTTTAGGCGAGAATCAATGGAAGACCGCAGATTCCTGGCCGCCGGAAAATGGAAAAGTGATGCGTATTGATCTGAAAGGGGAGAGAGACAGCTATATCTATGATCCGGACAATCCTGCCGTACATATTATTGATATGTCTGAAAATGAGATTGGAGTACCGGAGGATTATACGCAGGAAGAAAAGAGAGAGGATTTCCTTTTGTTTTCCTCGGAGCCGTTTAAGGAACCTGTTACGGTGACAGGGGATGTTGTCGCACATCTATTCGTATCCTGTGACTGTCCGGATACGGATCTTGTGCTGCGTATGACAGATGTGGATGAGAATGGAAAGTCTGTCAAACTTGCCGATGGGGTTATCTGTGTTAAATATAGGAACGGGTTCGAGACGCCGCAGTACATGGAGCCCGGAAAAGTGTACGAGGTAACGATCAGGACAACCAAAATATCTAATATGTTTCTTCCGGGACACAGAATACGTTTTACGGTGACATCCAGCGCAAAGAATTTCATCTTTCCTAACAGCAATACAAAGGAAGGTTACAACAGCGAAAGTAAGCAGAAAGCCACAGTCACAATCCATCAGGACGGAGCGTATCAGTCTTATGTGGAGGTCGTTACGTATTGTATTTAAAAGAGGATAATGATCATGCGCATGATACCGATCACAGCCAGCAAGGAAGAAATCCGGGACTTGTGAAGACAAATAATATCTGGCATACACATTTTTCAAGAAATCCTAAGATCGAAGAATTTTTGAAAGCATATAGCTTTGTAAAAGAATATGGAGAAGGCGTTGGTCATTTCAACTTGACATTAACTCGCCGCACGCAGGCTGCGGAGCGCTGTGCATAGCCTCAAGTCTTCCGACTTGAGGCAGGGATATTCTGTCGCGGTAGCATATAGTAGGTTTTTGGATCATAAGCACTTTATTTTATACCATATGGTGTCGAATAAAGTGCCTATTTTGCGTTAATTGGATGATGCATTTTTCAATATAGGCGTTGGTGGGAGGTTACAGGTACACTGCTACAGATTTTTTGACCGGAGACGATTTGAACTCATCCGTGAGGCATTTATGTTCCATGGGTTATAATATAGGATATCGGATAAAATGCTTATTCTGTGTTGATTACAAGATGCGGTTAGGTGAAATTACAGCTATGCAGACGAAAATCTTAAAGAATCAAAACTTTTTGCCGGGAGGAATCGTCTAATTGTTACAGAGAGGAGGAAAGAGCAGATGCGCAAAGAAGCATTACAAAAGAAGATAGAGGAAACGGTTCTGGATTCCTATGAAGCAATGTACCGCCTGGCCTATACCTATGTGCGAAGGGAAGAGGATGCGTTGGATATCGTTCAGGAGAGTGCATACAAAGCCATCAAGCATGCGGCCTGCGTAAAGCAGGAGGCCTATATCAAAACATGGCTGTGGCGGATTGTGATGAATACGGCGATTGATTTTATCAGGAAGAATCAAAAGGAAATAGCCGTAGACGCTTTTTATGAAGACGTAAGAGAGGACAGCTACCAGGATTTTGACACAATAGAGGCCTTGGAGGTATTGACGGAGAAAGAAAAAGCAGTTGTGGTACTCCGCTTTTTCGAGGATCAGAAGATCAGCGAGATTGCAAAAGTCCTGCATGAAAATACCAACACGGTAAAAACCATTCTGTACCGGAGTCTTAAGAAGCTGAGGCTTAAGCTGACGGAAGGAGAGCCAGATTATGAGAGATAAAAAATTAGAGAATATAAGACAGGATTATGGAAACATCAGGATACCAGAAGAGTTGTTGCAGAGAGTAGAAGCAGGAATCCAACAGGCGAAGGAGGAGAAACAGATGGAAAAGAAATCAAAGATATTGGTATATACTGGCAGAGTGGCAGGAGGCGCGGCGGCGGCCATGCTGGTGATCATCATAATGGCCAATTCTGGGGCGACAATCGCCCATGCCATGGCAAAGATTCCTGTCATCGGCGCCATTGCAGAGGTAGTCACCTTCCGGGAATACGAAAGTGCTCAGAACAATATGGAAGCGAACATCAAAATTCCAGAAGTCAGCGTGAAAAACGAGGATGGCACTGTGAATGAGAAGACCACCCAGAAAATCAACAAGAGTATCCAGGAATACACCGATGAGATCATAGCCCAGTATGAGGCGGATGTAGAAGCAGCGGGAGAAGGAGAGGGTCATATGGATGTGGAACTGGATTATTCTATAATTACAGACAATGACCGGCTGTTCTCCATCCGTTTTGACCAGCTTCTGGTAATGGCAAGCGGTACGCAGATGGTGAAGATTTACCATATTGACAAGCAGACGGGGGAGATGATTCAGTTGTCCGGCCTGTTTCAGGAGGGGGCCGACTATATTACGGTGATTTCTGAAAACATCAAGGAGCAGATGAAAGAGCAGATGGCCGCCGACGAGTCCGTCATGTACTATTTAGACAGCGAGATCCCGGAGTGGGATTTCCAGTCCATCAAAGAGGAGACGACTTTTTATGTCAATGAAGATGGAAAACTGACCATTGTTTTCGACGAGTACCAGGTAGCCCCTGGCTATATGGGAAGCGTAGAATTTGTGATTCCAACCGAAGCAGTGGAAGGTTTGGCACAGGAAGGATTTTTGAAATAGGAAGAAGCACTGGAATACTATAGCGAGTATGTGATATATTTGATAAAGGAGAATTTGTTAGGCCGGTTTTCAGGGAAACGGCGGCCGCTGGTTGAGGAATATTCTTTATGGGAAAAATTGTGAAAAGGGCTATTTATGTTTTTATACTTCTGCTGCTGCTATCTTCCACAGCGCTTCTGGCTTACCTGCATTTCGGGACAGCGGGGGAAAGCGATCTGTCCGGAGAGTGGACGACAGAGCTGAATATGACAGAGCAGGCTGCGGTCAGGGCGCTTGATTGGCTGCAGGATATCGAAGGGACATCTGTGTCGTTGGAAGATATGGAGCGCTATATGCATGGCCTGACCGTCAGGGTTAATCTGACGATGGAGAAGACGGGGCGCATGGAGGGAACTTTTCACTGCAGTATCCAGGCGGACAGTTATGATGTGTGCAGACAGGCGGCCTATGAGGCATTTGCCGGATGTTTTCGGGAACTTTTGGGTGAGAGGCTTTGCATGGCGGGCTATGAGGGCAGTACGGATCAGGAATCTGTGGAGGCTCTGGTGGCCGGGAATTTTGGGATGTCCACGGTCTCTTATCTGATGGACTGCGGTCCGGCATTATTGCCTTCGCTGGAGGACCTGCAGGCGCAGTATGATGGCAGCGGCGCTTATGAGATTGCGGATGGCATATTGATCAGACGCATTGAAGATGGCGGAACGGTTTTTACAAAAGAGGAACGTTGTATTCTGGAAGATACGACTCTGATTCTGCTGGGAGAAGAGGGAGCTCAAAATAGCGATCCTTATTTCGATGGTTATCCGATTGTATATACTTACGATGCAGTTGAGCCCTGATACCGATATGCTTACGCCGCGTGTCTGTTTTGACGCAGATATTTCCCGAAAAAGGGAAGGGACAGGAGAGATTGATGAAACCTTTTTTACAGAAAATAAGTCTTTTTATATCATCCGTAGTGTTGGTATGTTTCATGCTGTCCGGCAGTGTATACGCGAGTTATGAGATCTGCGGAACCTGTCAGGTACAGACGGATACCGGTGCTGCGGGCGCTGTTAAGTTTTTGGACTACAGCTATGTCAACAATACTTATCTGTCTTTGCGGGATATGGCGATGATTCTTAAAGATACGGGTAAGTCGTTTTCTCTGGAGATTACAAATAATTTAGTTTCAATGGAGTTAGAAAGCTCTTATGTGCCGGTGGGCATCGAAAATGCCCCCTGGGAGAGTGAAGATAATCCGAATCTTTCCCTGCGGAGAAATGATTTTGAGGTAGGAGAGCAAGAGATGTTTTATCATACCATGATCATGAAACTTCCTTCCGGGGATTATGACTGCTTTATGATGGTCACGGACTTGGCCATGCTCCTGGATATCGATATTGCCGCTTCTGATACGGATACGTTGTTTGTCAATACGGGAGAGTCATTCCATGTTTCTCCGGAAGCGCTGGAACAGGCCGGATATTTCTATGGCGTCAACAGTGCGTTGGTTGGGGATGCCCTGACGGGAGAAATTTATTATCAATATCAGGCGGATTTGTCCTATCCGATCGCCAGCACCTCCAAACTTATGACGTGTCTTATGGTGATGGACGCTTTAGCGGCCGGTCAGATTTCGATGGAGGAGTCTGTCACCATTTCCGATGCGGTGGAAATGTTAGCCGCATCAGGAGACGGGGTGGTTCCCCTGAAAGCTGGAGAGCAGATCACAGTACAGGAACTTTTAACCGGCCTGCTTCTGCCGTCCAGTAATGAGTGTGCGCTGTGTCTGGCGGAATCCATTGCCGGTTCGGAGGAGGCTTTTGTGCAGAGAATGAATGAGAAAGCGCAGGAGTTGGGACTTTCTCAGGCAGTCTTTTTCAACAGTCATGGCTTGCCCTCGTATACGGAAGATCCAGTCCCGGCGAAGCGCCAGAACCGTATGAGCGGGCAGGATCTGTTTCGGTTGGCATCGTACCTTTTGAAGGTTTATCCCCAGGTTACGGATATTACTTCTATGAAAAAAGCGAAATTGCAGTCTTTGGATTTGGAAGTGCGTAACAGCAATCCACTGTTGTATAATCTTTCCGGTGTCACGGGACTAAAGACAGGCACCACCAATAAAGCCGGCGCCTGTCTGGTCACATCGTTATCTGCTAAGGACGGAACGATGGCGCATGATTTGATCGTCGTTGTCCTGGGAACTGAGGATTCTATGGAGCGGGGCAGGGTGTCCGGATTATTGGCCAGATATGCCATGCAGGTTTTTCAGGAAGGCGGGGAAAGTTTCGCAGCAGGAACGAAGGATCATCCGGAGTACAGACAGGGGCTGCCGATTCATGCTGAGGCAGCAGTGGAGTGCATTGTGCGGGATGCATTGCGGGAAGACGAAGGATAAAAACAGCATCTTGTCCGTAGTGGAAAAGCAGGTAAAATAGGTTTATAGGGTAAGAGAACAAAGGAGGGTAACACGATGGAGAAATGGGCAAGAGCTATGTATCAGCCGACGCTTCCAATGGGGAAAGACGGGAGAAGACTGACTGGAAGCAAGGAGCATATCGAACTGTCGAAGAATGCTGCGAAGGAGGGCATGGTCCTTCTGAAAAATGAGAGAGGGCTGCTTCCCCTTGCAAAGGGAACCAGACTGGCGGTGTTCGGTAAGGCGGCTTTTGATTATGTGAAAGGCGGGGGCGGCAGCGGTGACGTAACAGTGGCCTACAGCCGCAACCTGTATGAGGGGTTACAGATGCAGCGGGAGCAGATCAGCATCTTTGAGCCTCTGTGCGATTATTACAGAAAAGATGTGGAGGCGCAGTATGCGAAAGGCAGTGCGCCGGGAATGACCATAGAGCCTGCCGTGCCGCAGGAGCTTCTGTCCCAGGCGAGAGCCTATACAGACACGGCGCTTGTGACGATCTGCCGTTTTTCGGGAGAAGGATGGGACCGGAAGAGTATTGTGGATGGTGATTATACGCATCTGGCTGAAGGAGAGCGGCAGATGGCGGAGGCGTCCGCGAAGATTTTTCAGGACGGTGATTTCTGTCTGTCAGTAGATGAGACGGCTATGGTGGCGGCAGTAAAGAAGAATTTCCCGAAGGTCATTGTGGTTATGAACGTGGGCGGCATGGTAGACACTTCATGGTTCGCAGAGGATGAGGAGATCGGCGCTGTGTTGATGGCATGGCAGGGCGGCATTGAGGGCGGTCTTGCGGCGGCGGAGCTTCTGGTAGGCAAGGGCAATCCCTCCGGTAAACTTTCAGATACTTTCGCAAAGACACTGCAGGATTATCCTTCCACGGATCATTTCCATGAATCGAAGGACTATGTGGATTACACGGAAGATATTTATGTGGGATACCGTTATTTTGAGACGATTCCGGGGGCAGCGCAGAAGGTTAATTATCCTTTTGGATATGGTCTTTCTTACACGACTTTTGCAGTGGATGCTGAGTGGGGTGGAGAGCAGAATGGCAAGGGAAGCGTGTACGCCCATGTGACCAATACAGGTCATGTGACAGGCAAAGAAGTGGTACAGGTTTATTTCGAGGCGCCACAGGGTCTTCTTGGGAAACCGGCCAGGCAGTTGATCGCATTCCAGAAGACAAGGGCGTTAAAGCCTGGCGAGACGCAGATGCTCAACCTTACCTTTGATCTGGAGGATATGGCTTCCTATGATGATCTGGGGAAAATACAGAAATCTGCCTATATTCTGGAAAAGGGCATCTATGCTTTTTATGTGGGAACTTCTGTGCGGGATGTAGAGAAGCTGTCCTATGCTTATGTACTTGAAGAGAACAGGGTGACCAGACAATTGACAGAAAAGCTTGCACCTTCTCAGCTTTCTAAGAGAATGCTGGCGGACGGAAGTTTTGAAGTGCTGCCGGGTAGAGAGCCGAATGATCCGAATGAGGATGAGCTGGAAAGAATGAGCGAGGAGCAGATGGACGGTTATACGCCCGCAGTCCGTGCAAGAGAACGGTTTAAGGTATGGAAAGCGCCTTACAAAGAAAGGGTGCGTCCTTTCAAAGAAGTTGCAGAAGGTCATATGACAGTGAAAGAATTCTTGGCGCAGATGTTGGATGAGGAGGTTGCGGAACTTCTGGGCGGCCAGCCAAATCTGGGGGCGGCCAATACGTTTGGCTATGGCAATCTGCCGGAGTATGGCGTGCCCTCCATCATGACGGCGGACGGACCTGCCGGGTTACGCATTCTGCCGGAGTGCGGCGTACATACGACCTGCTGGCCCTGCTCTACGCTTCTCGCCTGTACCTGGGATCCGGAAGTTGTGGAAGCGGTCGGAGCAGCAGGCGGTGCAGAAGTGAAAGAGAACAATATCGCCATGTGGCTGACGCCGGCGGTGAACATTCACAGAAGTCCGCTGTGCGGCAGGAATTTTGAGTATTATTCAGAAGATCCGTTCCTGACTGGCCGGCTGGCAGGCGCTATGGTGCGGGGAATTCAATCCAACCGGATCGGAGCGACGGTGAAGCATTTTGCCCTGAACAACAAGGAGACAAACCGTAAGAACAGCGATTCAAGAGTCTCAGAGCGTGCGGCAAGGGAAATCTACCTGAAAGCGTTTGAGATGATCGTGAAGGAGGCGGAGCCCTGGTCGGTCATGACCTCCTACAATATCGTCAACGGTCACAGAGCTTCCGAGAACCGGGATCTGCTTGAGGGAATCCTGCGCGGAGAATGGGGATATGAAGGATGCGTGACGACAGATTGGTGGACCTGCGGCGAGCATTATAAGGAAGTCAAGGCAGGCAACGATGTGAAGATGGGATGCGGCTATCCGGAGAGGCTTCTGGAAGCGCTTGAGAAGGGCTGTCTGACCAGACAGGAGATGGATGCCTGCGCGAAAAGGATTCTGGAGTTGATCTTGAAGGTTGACTGAGGAAGCTGTGCGGTTCCTTTTTCAAAAATCAATCATATCTTAGCGGAATAAAAGGCTGCCGGAAAAGAAGTTGGGATTTCGGCAGCTTTTTACATGCTGCACAAAAGAGAGCGGCAGAGAAACGGAAGGAGGAGCAGCCGTGAAAGAACCTGGGGACAGTAAAATAGTGTTTTCATAATGCAGAAAGATGGTATATAATAAAACAATGAGACCACAGAAAACTTAGAGAGAGCAGGAGGAATCATAGGGAATGAAATATGCAGACCAGCTATCCGAGATGATCAATGTTTTTTCGCCGGAACCATTGAAAGGGGAGCAGATGGCGCAGTTTTACTGTGACAATACGATGGAATATCGTATGAGTGACAAGTACAGTTCTCCCATGGAGGATATCCTGGATCTATGCCAGGAAGAGCGGGCCCATAGTGCCTTTTTGCTGCTCGGTCATAAAGGATGTGGAAAGAGTACGGAACTGAATCGACTGTCTGCCAAACTGGCGGCGAGGGGATATCATGTAAAGACGATTATCTGTAGTAGAGATCTGGATATGTTCAATATAGTATATTCTGACCTTTTTATTTTGATGGGGGAAGCTTTATTAGAGATTGCAGAAGAATGCGGGTGCAGGATCAAGACGGAATTATGGCAGGAAATAATAGATTTCTGGGACGACGGCACGATCATTTCAATATCAAAAGAAGAAGAGACTGCCGCAGTAGAAACAGGGGTATCGGTCACAACGCCAAAGATCTTTGCAAAGATGTTGAAAATCTTTGCAAAGATCAAGGCGGATCTGAAGTTTAATGAAGAAATAAGAACAGAATACCGCAAAAAGATCAGTGTGCATTCAAGCGAATGGATGAAGCTGCTGCAGGAAGTCGCAGAGGAGATTGAGGAGAAGACAGAAGGGAAAGCTCCGGTTATTATTTTTGAAGATCTGGATAAGTTAAATCCGGAAGATGCATGGAGAGTGTTTTATAATTATGCGGCGGTTCTTTCGGGAATGACGTTTCCGGTTATTTATACCTTTCCGATCGGACTTTCTTATGATGCCAGGTTTTCGGCGATGGAAGGGTATTTTATAACAAAAACGCTGCCCATGATCAAGATTGAAGATATAAATGGAGCGCCATTTGTGGAGGGCATCCACATCATAGAGAAGATTGTAGAGAAACGTGCGGCTCTGGAATTGTTTGAAAAAGACGTGTTGGGGAAATTAATCCAATATACAGGCGGATCGCTGCGGGAACTGTTTCATGCGATCAATTCATCGGCAAAAAGAGCAGAACGCAGAAGCAGTGAAAGCATTTCTATGGAAGATGCGGATCGCGCGCTGGAGGAACTGAAAACTTCCCTTACCAGACGGATTGAGAAGAAGGATTATGACTTTCTGATCAATATTTATAGCGGAAACAAAGAATTGATCGAGGATAAGCAGATGCTGCTAAAGATGCTGCAGGCTTCTGTCGTACTTGAATATAATGGAAAGCGGTGGCATAATCTGCATCCGCTTGTTGCACAGTTTCTTGTGGATCAGAAGTTGATTTGCGATGCTGCAGATCAGAATCATGGAGGATAATGTGCCAAGACGGAATCAGGAAGAATATCAGACTTTAGGGTGGATTATCAATAAAGCAGAATCAGGATTGTTTTTGGTTGTGGCCAATGAGGAGATCCAGAGAGAAATTGTCGAAACTTACCGGGGAGGAAAAATAGAGGTCTATGATTATAAACAGCACGGAGGAGAATATTCTTTTCGTGTCCTGGAAGATTGGATCGAGGCGGCAGGAAACAGCCAGACATTTTTTCTCGTCAATTTTCATCTTGCGCTACAGAGCGATGAAGATTTGAGCCGTTTGAATTTTAGCAGGGATATGCTGGCCGGGCTGGGAAAGAATCTTATTTTTTTCACAACGCCGCAGGGGGATGACAGGCTTGCAACGGGTGCATATGACTTCTATTCGTTTCTGAAGGTCAGGATGCTCTTTCACGGGTATGCATTCGAAGAGAAAAAGCGCAGTTTGGCAGAGTTTTCGGAAGGGGAAGCAGTACAGCAGAAGGAAGAGTGGAGTGGAGAAGAAGCGAAAAGAGACTTAAGAGAGGCCTATTGCCTGGTGCAGAATGCAAAAGAAGATTGTGACCGGATGAACTACCGGAAGAGCGTAGAATCTTTGTTACAAGCCAGAAGAATCTATGAGGAGAGACTGGGCGCAGAACATTTGGAGACAGCTTCTGTGTATATGGAGCTGGCGAATGTCTATGAGAAACAATATGAATACGAAAAGGCGGAAGAACTGTGCCGAAAGGCTTTGGAAATACGCAGAAAAATTCTGGGGGAGGTGCATCCCGACATAGCGAGCTGCTATAATCTGTTGGCAAGGATTTATAAGGGATATGCGAAATACAGAGAGGCGGAAGAACTGTATCAGAAAGCAGTTGCTATGAGCAGAGAAATGCTGGGGGAAGAGCATCCAAGTACAAACGAATATCTTAATAATCTGGCGGTTATTTATGAAATACAGGGAAAGCATCAAAAAGCAGAGACAATTTATAAACAGATTATCGCGGTTGCGGAACGGGTATTGGGCGAAAGGGATGCGAATACAGCGGTAAGCTATAACAATCTGGCGCTTTTATATCTGAAGCAGGAACATTATGAGGAAGCAGAAAGGCTGCTGCAGAAAGCGCTTGGAATCAGAGAGGAGATACTGGCGGAAAATCATCCGGAAACAGCCGCTAACTATATGAATCTTGCAGTCGTATATGAGAGGCAGCGGAGATATAAGGAAGCGGAAAAGATGTATCAGACTGCAAATTCTCTCTATGAAAAAGGATTGATAAAGAATGATCCGGAAGCGGCAGATTCCTACGCCGGTTTGGCCGGTCTGTATACAAGGCAGAAGAGATTCGCGGAAGCGGAAAAGACATACAAAAAGGCAATAAAGGGTTCCCCACAAAACGTCAATTACTATTATAATCTGGCCTATGTATATAAGATGCTGGGTGAACATGAGAAAGCGGAGGCAATCTATCAGAAAATAGTGCATTTGTATCAGGAAACGGCCGGAGAGAATCATCCAAATCTGATAGACGCCTGCTACTATTTGGCAGAGATCTATGAGGAACAGGGAAGAAAGAGGGAAGCAAAACGATTCTATCAGAAGGCTTTGCAGACCGCCAGGGAGGTGTTAGGAGAGGAACATGAAAAGACAAGGATTCTGGCTGGTATTTTGGGTGAGGCATAAAGGAAGAGGAGACCTATGAGATCAGAAAAGCAAATGTATGATGTGATTCTGGATTTTGCCAAAGGAGACGACCGCATCCGTATGGTGACCCTGGAGGGATCGCGGACCAATATCCATATCCCGCCGGATGAATTTCAGGATTATGATATTACCTTTTTTGTCACCGATCTGGAGAGCTTTACGGCAGACGATGCCTGGCTGGATGTGTTTGGGGAAAGGCTGATCCTGCAGAAACCGGAGGATATGGAGCTGTTTCCTGCCATGGAGGAAGGTTTCTCCTATCTGATGCTGTTTACGGATGATGTCAAGATCGATCTGACCTTACTGCCGGTGGAACGTATTACGGAATACTTCACATGGGACAAGCTGGTGGAACTTCTGCTGGATAAAGACGACCGCGTCAGCACACCTCCTGTGCCGACCGATATCGATTACCACCTGCAGCGTCCAACGGCACGCATGTTTGACGACTGCTGTAATGAATTCTGGAATACCACGACTTATGTTGTGAAGGGACTATGCCGCAGAGAGATTCTGTTCGCGATCGACCACATGAATGAGATTGTGCGAAAAGAGCTGCTTTGTATGCTCTCATGGATGGTTGGTACAGAACAGGGATTTCAGTTCAGTTTGGGGAAGAATGATAAGTTTTTGGATCAGTATCTCACGGAAGAGTTGTGGAACCGGCTCATGGCGACCTACCGGATGGATTCCTACCCGCATATGTGGGAGTCATTGGAACAGTGTCTTGCGCTGTTCCGGGAGGTTTCAAGAAAGGTGGCGGGGAGGCTGGATTATCCGTATCCGGATTATGATGAGAAGATCAGCGCGTATGTGCTGCGGCAGAAGGCGAAACGGCCGCCAAAATAAAAAGCAACGGTTTTTCTATCCGCAATATCACCGGGTACGAATCCTCTTTAATAGAACTTTGCATACGATAGACGCTATAAGGAAAATACCGAGCAAGGGGCAGATCGTTTGCAGAGAAAACGCAGAGTCAGTCATCAGCTTATATCCCCATGTTGCGGGAAAGAGTTTTCCGGCAATGGCAAATGCCCGTGGAAGCATCTCGCTTGGAAACATAATTCCCGACAGCATCGTAGAGGGGATAAAAAGCAGGATAGAAAACATGGATGTATTTGCGGTATCTTTTACAGCTAATCCGATGATGCTGGCAATACTAAGCGAAACAGCGATCAGGATAACCAGCCCGCCTATACATGTTTCCGGATGCTCTGGAATCTTTGCGTCAAAGAGAAGGGGCGCGGTTACATAGAGAATGGCGCTCATGATGAGCAAATGCACAAACGCAGAAATATTGATCAGAGCCAACCCCAGCGACAGCGGCACACCGTTTGCCTGATAAGCGTTTTTAATATCACTCCGATATATTTCTGTAAGAGAGGGCGGCAGCCCAATCAGGGCGCCCATGGTAACGGCAAAGACGGTCATGGACTGGATCAGCGTCTCTTTGCTCTCCGGCATGACAGATGTAAAAATCCCGCCCATCACCGCAAAGAACCACGGTCAACTCGAATGTCTTGGATGACGGTATCCTTTTCCTGCCAAGACATATAACTTTTGAGTATTGTTATCAGGCTGGCCCCAATATCATCTGATTCATAAGTCTCTAAGCCTTGGCCCGTTCGAATTTGGATGTTATAGCGCTTTCCGATTTTTTCGGTCAACGCTATAACTGTTCCGGCAAACGCGATCTCCCCATTCTTCAGAATCGCAATGCTGTCACACAGGTTTTCTACCTCTGCCATGTCATGACTGGCTAAAATAATCGTTTTTCCCTGTACTTTCAAATTGCGAATATAGTCGTGGAGAGAAATTCGCCCCTCAATGTCAAGTCCGGCAGTAGGTTCATCGAGGAACACAATATCCGGGTCACCAATGAGCGCCAGCGCCAGATGAAGCCGGCGCTTCTGTCCGGTGGACATTTCCTGGTACTGCTTATTCGCAATATTATCTACACCCAATGCCGCCAGCATAGAGGCGTCTGCGGTCTTTCGGTTCCACTTTGCGAAAAGCCGCACGGCTTCCGCGCCCTTGATGTGTGCGGGCAACGCTGCCGACTGCAGCTGAATCCCAATCCTGCCGTTTACGGATATGGTTCCGTCGTCATACGCTCGGAGCCCTTCAATGCACTCAAGGGTTGTCGTTTTCCCCGCGCCGTTTACGCCTAACAGCGCAAAAATATCTCCCTGGCGTACACACAGGTCAATTCCTTTCAACACCGCTTTTTCACCGTAGCTTTTACGCAATCCCTTCACTTCTAACGCATTTGTCATGGTGTTGCCTCCTGAAATGGGTCTATCCCCTCGTTTGAAAAGTAAGCGCCTAATGCTGGTTCAATAAAAGCGTTCGCTTTGGCCTGTTTCTGCGTCCACTCCTGGCCGAATTCATCACTTTGTCCCATCTGTATCAGTTTGGGAAGCAGATCGGTATTCCGGCCAGTGAATTCCATAATCAAGACCCAGTAATCTTTTGCAAATTGCTGTCCGCGTTGGCTCTCTGCCGGTATACCATCTGCATGAAGCTGAATCGCTTCGTCCTGCAGATGCAGGAAGTGCAGCATAAACACGATGCCGCTTTCTTTGTCGAATCGATTGCGGATGTGATCCAACGTTTCGCTGTCAAAATGCTTGATAATGTCTTTGTCCGTATATAGTCTGCGGCCGCCCTCGCTCATAGCTGACGGTGAAAGCAGTCCTTCTTTGTCATAATGCTGCAGGGTTCTGACCGTTACACTCATTTTCTTTGCAACTGCACCTGCGGTCATATATCCCTGTGGAATCGCTCGGTATCGTTCCATGTTCAAAACACCTCCTGCGGGTAGTATACTTCATTACGCTGCGTCATAAGCAAGACTTTTTTTATCTTTTCATGGAGTATCGGTAAATTTTTGAGGAGAGAAAATGTTGTAACTCTTTGAATTTCACAACAAAATATTTTATAATAGTGATAATAGCGCAAAGCATTGTGAGGTTGTCCGCATAATCGGCCAACTTCAACATATACTATTACTAAGAATGTAATTAGGAGGTTCAAAGTGGGATCAATCTGGACAGCAGAGACGAAAATTAGAAAACGGGACTTTCTTCCGGGCGATATGGAAACGGAAGCGGTTGTCATAGGGGCAGGCCTTACGGGAATCCTGACGGCGTATTATCTTAAGCAGGCCGGGATTGCCACAGTGGTGCTGGAAGCGGACAGGATCGGAAGCGGGCAGACGAAGAATACGACGGCGAAAATCACATGCCAGCATCATCTGATCTACGACCGGCTGATTCGGACGTATGGCAGCAGGATGACATTCGCCTATGCCGATGCGAATGAAAATGCCATTGATGCGTATGAGAAGTTGATCCGGGAGAAAAAGATCGACTGTGATTTCGTCAGATGTCCGGCCTTTTTATATTCCAGAAGAGAGGACAAGCTGTTACGGCGCGAGGCGGAGGCGGCAGAGGCGATCGGCATTGAGGCTTCTTTTGAGACGGACAGCGAACTTCCTTTTCCGGTAGCCGGTGTGGTGCGGTTTCCACGGCAGGCGCGGTTTTCTCCGCTTAAGTTTCTGGAGGCTATGGCGGAGGAAGTAACGGTATATGAACAGACGAAGGTCTTAAAGGTCAATGGAAAGAGAGTGGAGACGGGGAGAGGCTGTGTGACGGCGAAGCATATCATTTTTGCATCTCATTTCCCTTTTATCAATGTGCCGGGGTATTATTTTGCCAGAATGTATCAGGAGCGCAGCTATGTGGTGGCGTTAGAGGGAGCTGGAACGCTGGAAGGGATGTATCTGGGGATCGATGAGGACGGGCTTTCGTTCCGCACACAGGATAAGCTGCTGCTTCTTGGAGGCGGCAGTCACCGGACTGGCCTAAACCGCACCGGCGGACAATATGAAAGACTGCGCAGGGAGGCACAGAGCCTGTACCCCGGCGGCAGTGAGGCGGCCTGCTGGTCAGCGCAGGATTGCATGACATTGGATCAGATTCCCTATATTGGGCGTTTTTCAAAAACCAGGCCGGATTGGTATGTGGCGACAGGATTTGGCAAATGGGGAATGAGTACGGCGATGGTGGCAGCCCAGATCCTGACGGCCCAGATTACGGGACAGCGGTGTCTGGAGGCGGCTGTTTTTTCGCCGCAGAGACGACTGACAGCCAGAGCAGTGAGGGAATTATGTTCCCACGGCATTTCTACGGTCAAAGGGCTGACAAAGCATTTTCTGCCGGCAGAGCGTGGCAGGATGGTTCCGAACTGCCCGCATATGGGATGCAGGCTGGAGTGGAATGTGGACGAAGAGACTTACGACTGTCCCTGTCATGGTTCCCGGTTTGACAGGGAAGGGCACTTGATTGACGGTCCGGCGCAGACAGACTGTAAGAGAAGATGAAGCAGTGTCAGATCAGGTTTGCGAATAACGGTGCCGCGAAAACCGTCACAAGTCCGGCTACCGCTATGGCAAGGCTGCTCATGGCGCCCTCGATCTCGCCCATCTCCAGCGCTTTCGCCGTACCGATCGCGTGAGAGGCAGTGCCCATGGCCAGCCCTTTCGCGACAGGTTCTTCGATACGGAAGATTCTGAATACAAGTTCTGCGATGACGTTGCCCATAATCCCCGTGACGATGATGACGGCGACAGTGATGGTGGTAAAGCCGCCCAATTCTTCAGAAATACCCAGTCCGATAGCGGTAGTGATCGACTTGGGCAGCAGCGTGACATACTGTTCGTGATCTAAGCCAAAGAGCTTTGCCAGCAGGAAGACACTTAACAGGCTGGTCAGCACGCCGGCTATAATGCCTCCGGCCACGGCATTCTTATTCTGCTTAAGAAGTGTAAACTGCCGGTAGAGTGGGACGGCCAGACATACGGTGGCCGGTGTCAGCAGATAACTGATATATTTTGCCCCCTCGTTGTAGTGTTTGTACTCTATTTTCAGAAGGGATAACACTGCCATGATACAGATGGTGCCGATCAGGAGAGGATTGCATAGCGCCGATCTGAATTTTTTCTTTAAGAGCAGTCCGGCTTCATAGGCGGCCAGGCTGAGCGCCGCGCCGAAAAATACGGAATCGATCAGAAACGTTTTCATTTGTGTACCCATGCCTTTCCTAATCTGTGGTCTGGTTTCTGCGGTTCTTCCTGCGGATCATATGCTGTGTCACCCGGCCGGTCACGGCCATGACGATGATCGTGGTAATGGCTGTGATCAGGATAACAGGAATACAGATCGGCTGCAGTGCAGGCCAGGCATCCAGAAGTCCTACAGCAGCGGGAAGAAACATGACCGGCATAATCTCGATCAGAAAATCAGCCGCAGCATTCACCTGTTCCAGCTTTAGAATACCGGTACACAGTGCTGTGAACAGCAGAATCAGCCCATATACACTGGCAGGAACGGGAAGCGGGAGAATTACATGCAGTATCTCCCCCAGGAATGAGATAAAGAGAATAATACAAAATTGTCGTAAAAATTTCATGATAAGCTCCAACCTGATGACTTTGTCTCTTAAATTGATCGTATCAGCAGTCATCATAAAACAGACGGGGACAGGTGTCAATGGGAAAATGAACCTGCCCCAATCAAGCTCACACTTCCGTGTGTAGTAAGATTGTTTCCGCCAGAACAGAAGCGGCAAGCTTAGAACCCGCGGGGGATGCATGCTGTCCGTCTGCGTCATATAGTTCTATCTCAGGATGTTCTTTGTGGAATGTCCACCATCTTTCCCCAACCGGCGCCAATTCGCAGCCGGTTTCTGACTGCAGCTTCCGGTAAGCGTTACTCATACCGGGCTGTGCAGCTTCTCCGTCGGCTTTCGTCGTCCAGGTCATGTACAGAACCGGTCTTGCACCGGCGTCCTTGACCCACTGGATCAGTTTCTGGCCGCACTGATCCATCACAGACAGATCTCCCATCGGATGTGCGGTGTGCTGCAGGACGACTGCGTCGTAACCACCGTATAAGATATTGAACCGCACTTCCGGCTCTTCCAGATGGAAATCCCATCCCTTTCCGCCGTGTGCCAACATGGTAACTTCTGTTTCGATTCCTTTCTCGCGGCATAGCTTCGCAAAAAGATGCGGCATGTCGTTATAGTAGGTGTGACTGTTGCCAATAAATAAGACTCTCATCGTCAATTTCCTCCAATGTGTGTCAAACGTTTCTTAAGGGATTCAAGCAGATGCCGTTTCCTCTCTATTATAGCAGATAAGAGAAAAATAGCTATGTGAAATGTAGAATTGTGGATGGCAATGTACTATAATAATAGTATAGACAGAGTTTTTTCTTGTTGAAAAGGATTAACAAGAGAAGAAAAACTGAATAAAATAAGTAATGGGCAAATAAACTGAATAAAAACTGAATGATAATTGAAAAGAACGCTGATTTATGGTATGTTATGAATACGGAAAGGTAATTTATGCTGCAGATAAAGAGACTATATAATATCATGGCGCTGGCATTAAAGAAAATTGAAATTTGTACGAAGGAACGTGATCTGGAGCGAATGAGAAATTTTACAGATGATCATGTGACGGAATTGACAGAAAGAGTGAAGGAAAGATTTCCGGATCTGTTTGAGAAGGATACGAGAAATGTTGCAGAAATATTTGAATTGCAGCTTTGGGAATCACCGCTTGGAGAGGATTTGGAGCTGTATTTGAGAGAAACCAATCACAAAGAGGAGTTGGTTTTTCTTGTGAAGGCTTTGGATTCCTTCCTGGAGGATACAGTGTATGGATGTATGCCGGTGGATCAGGAACAATATTGGTTTCAGAGTTTGAATGATAACTATGATGAGTGTAAGATCTGTCTTCTTCCCCGGTTAAAATGTGGATGGGAACATGAAAGCAGAGATGCATACACATCCTACAACATGGATTACTATCTGAGAAATTTCTATTACCTCCATAAGGAAGATCTGCAAGACTATAAAGCACAGCATATCCTTATGCCGAGAGAGTTGTTCCGGGAAGCAGTTTCCCGCGGAGAACTGCGTGTGATGGTTTCGCCAGTCAGTGGGAAAGAAATCATTAAGGTGTCAAAGCCCTATACTAGGGATAACGCTTGTTATGTATCTGTTGATCCAATGAAAAAAGAGGATGAGAAACATCTGAAAGAAAATCTGGACAAAATATTAGAGCGGGGAACTGCAAAGCAGACGGATATCCTGCTTCTGCCTGAAATGTTGGGAACGGAGGAGATCGCAGAGGGGCTGGGTGATGTCGTTTACGGAGGGAACGGACCTTGCCTGACGATTTGTCCATCGATTTGGAAGGAGCATCGCAATTTCTGCAGGATCCTGGATGATACAGGAGAAAATATATGTGAACAGCAGAAACATTACGGGGTAGATTTGAAGCGATGGTCAGCGAAAGAAGATATAGAATCAGACCGGATCATCTATATTTTGCATTGTGATGGTATCGGGCGAATTGCGGTTGCGATCTGTAAGGATTTTCTGATCACGAAGTATTTGCGTATTTTGGTAGAAAAGTTGAAAGTGAATCTTTTGCTTGTCCCTTCTTTTACGAAACAGGATTATCAATTTGAAGCGTTGTCTTCTAAATATATAGATCTGGATTGTAATGTTATATGGGTCAATGCCTGTGCGGCCAGATGGCTGGAGCAATCGGGTGAAATGCAGGCCTCGGCTACATTGGCTTGTTTATCTGGGAGGCACGGTGTCTCACGGTTGAAAATGGGAATAAATGATCTGTGTCAGGGAAATTATGAGTGTAAGGGAACATGTGGATATATCTATCAAATTAAGGGAAAAGAGGTGAAGGGATGATGACGAAGGAACAAAAGATGCGACAGATGCTGCAGGAAGTGTCGAGAGGTTCTTTAAATCTGAAGACGGGCGCACAGGAGATGCAGATATTTTCTCAGGCATACATTCAGGGAGGTGTGCAGGCGCTTTCCCAGAATACGCAGGAGGAACTGGATAAGTTATTGAAAAACTATCGAAAACTGAGAAGAGATATTGCCGGATTAGCTAAGTCGGATAAAGAAACGATCATTTATGGATGTGGTATTTTTATTGGTGCATTTAAAATACTGGAAGAGATTGGCAGAATAAACAGGAAACAGACAGAACGGTCTGACAGGCAGAATCTTCTAGGCAGGAAACATGTTTCCGCTATTTTGGTGTATCTCTATCAAAACCCTGATGCCAGGCAGAACAAGATCGCGGAAAGCATACAGGTAAGTCCAAGCTATCTGAGCGAGATTCTAAATCTTCTCATGCAGGGAGACTATGTCATGCGGTATGGCCGGAATAAGAACACGCGTTATTGCCTTACAAGAGCCGGACGGGCGGCATATAAAAGCAGGTTCGCTAAGAAGGAGGAAGAAGGGGTTTACATTGACACGGATTATAGGGAGATTCTGCAAAAAGATCATTTTATAAGAGAGAGAACAGAGGTATATCATAAGAGTTTTTTGAAAAAGGAGGATATCTATGAAAAATATAAAGAGAATCGGGGATCTTTTACAGATATTGCAGTCTATAGATGATCAATGGGAAATAAAGTTTCTGAATGAGAATCAAAAGTTGGAAGAGGAGCTGGATCGGGAGATCAGCCAACTTTTAGGGATATTGCGACAGGAATTGAAGACAGAAGAACCGGAAGCAGTGCAGGAAGTTTTACAATCCATGGGAATGAGGGAAGCCACAGTGGCAAAATTGATCGAAAAGGGGGTGGATATGCTCTGGTTCTATCAGAAACTTTCTGTTCTCAGAGAGCTGGAGGACAAAGACGACAAGTCGCTGAAGGGGCTGCTGTCAACCATATATAGTATGAGAGTGGTACGATTTGAACCGGGTTATCTTGACCGTTTGGCAAATGAGAGGTATGATAAAAAAGCGCTGCTGGATATTGCGGCATGCGTTGCGAATCTGACAGATTATTATGTTGCGAGAAGTTATACGAGGAGAGCTATCATAAAAGACCTGGAAGATGAATCAGGATTATCGTCGGAGAATTGCGAGTACTGGGCGGAATTGATCGAGCAGAATTTCCTGGTACTAAAAATGAACTATATCATATCGGAACTTCAAGGGATGAAAGGGCTTTTGAAATCGAGAAGTTGAAAGAAAGGAACATTCATGAGAAGCAAAAAGTTTTATGCCTGTCTTCTGATCAGTGCCATGTTAATCATCGTACTGACCGGATGCAGCAAAACTACAAAGAAAGAAACACCCCAGGAAACACAGAATGCGGATCAGGAGACAGAACAGACAGAGACACAGGAGGCGGATGCAACGGAAGAAGCGGCCGCCGGAATCACATTCGAGGCGCTGGACTTAGAGGGGAACACGGTCACAGAATCTGTTTTCTCGGATACTAAGCTCACAATGGTCAATGTGTGGGCCACTTACTGCAATCCCTGCCTAAGCGAGATGCCGGAGCTGGGGGAGCTGGCTGCCGAGTATGACGCGGCACAGTTCCAGATCATTGGTATTGTCAGCGACGTGCAGGAAGGGATGGAGGAGGAAGCCGTCGCCTATGCGTCATCCCTTGTTTCCCAGACAGGGGCGGCTTATCCGCATCTTTTGCTGAATGAATCGCTGTTTTATGCCATGTTGAGCGAGGTGAGCGCTGTGCCGACGACATTTTTTATCGATGAGAAAGGCGTAGTATTGGACACTGTGGTAGGCGCCAGGGATAAGGATTCCTGGAAAGAGATGATCGATGAGCTCCTGGAAGAGTAGCCGGCTGATAAGCGTGTGCCGGAGGCTTATCGGTATCGCTCCAGCATGACCAGACTGGCCTGCTCCGAGAGGAATTCCTGGGTGGACAGCATGGACTGCTGCTGGATGGACAGATGGGCATGCTGGAAGCTGCGGCGGTATTCTTTGGGGGTAGCGCCGTACTGTGTGAGAAATCTCCTGTTAAAGTATTTGGGATCGGAGAAGCCGCACTGTAAGCTGATGTCCAGCAGAGAGTAGTCTGTGAGCAAAAGAAGCTGCCTTGCGTGTTCGCAGCGAAGCTTATTTACATAATCCTGGAAGCAGGTTCCAAACGTTTCCTTGAAAAAATGAGATAGATAAAACAGATCGAGCTGTTCTTGTCTGGCGATGTCGGACAGGAGCAGTTTTTCTTTATAATGTGCATCGATATACTGCATGATTCTTTTCATGCGCATATTTTTAGTCAGATGGGCGGCCTTTTCCGCCGGAGGGATCAGGTGATGGTGCCCGGTTTGGAACAGATGTAGAAAAAGCTGGTTGATCAGCAAGGCGCAACGGATCGGTGCAAAGTCCTCCTTCTGAAAGTAGGCAGACGCCAGTTCAAAGAGAATCGTGTGGATCTGGCTGCAGATTATGGTGTCCTGACGGGCAAAAAAGGCGGGGACATCGAAAGCAAGATCGTCAATCTGTGGAAAATAAGGAGCGAAAAAGGCCGGCGATACCTGTAAAGAAAGGATAAGCGTCGTGCTTTTGGCCTTGATCTCATGGCTATGATACGGGTTCATGATAAAGAGATCATTTTTTTTCAGCACAATCTCACCAGAAGCGGTAAGCAAAGTGGGAGAACCATCAAGAATCAGACTGATCTCAAAATCCTTATGCATATGAGGGGTGCGATAGAGCAGATCCACAAGAAAAATATGGAAATTACTGTTGTTGTGCGATATGATCTCATATTCATCCCGATGCATGAAAATCCTCCTTATGCCCTGTCTTTGGGCATTCTCCAGTGCGAGATTTAGTACTTCTTAGCGAAGCGTCCAATGGCGCGAGCTTTAGAAGTACTTCTCGCACTATTATAGGACAAAAAAGCAAACTTGTCATTTTTTTAATCGCAAATAAGCGCGGGAAGCTGTCTGGGGATGCTGGTAAAATCATAAGACAGGAAACAGACTCAAGCAGTCTGGCAGGATGCTATTCGTGGAGAAAAGAGAGGAGGCGGGCGGCAGACATGAAGAAAAAAGCGATTGTAGCAGGACATATCTGTCTGGATATTACGCCAAAGTTTCCGGAAGGGAAGCAGACGGATCTTTCGCAGATCCTGCTTCCGGGAAAGTTGATCCAGGTGGGAGAAGCGGATATTCATACCGGCGGGGCGGTGGCCAATACAGGGCTTGCCATGAAGATTCTGGGAGCGGATGTCTCTCTGATGAGCAAGATCGGGCGGGATGCGTTCGGTGAGATCGTCTGTGGGATTCTTGGACAATATGACGCCGCCGGCGAGATGATCCATCTGGAACGGGAATCGACTTCCTATTCCATGGTGCTGGCGTATCCTGGGACTGACCGGATCTTTCTGCATAATCCGGGCGCCAATGATACGTTCTGTGCCGATGATATTGGATTGGAAGCTTTGCGGGAGGCGGATCTGTTTCACTTCGGCTATCCGCCGCTGATGCACAGCATCTATGCGGACGACGGGGCAGAGCTTGTGAAGTTGTTTCGGAAGGTGAAAGCGTCCGGCTGTGCCGCTTCCCTGGATATGGCGTTCCCGGATGCGGAATCGGGCGCGGGGCAGGCGGACTGGAAGAAGATCCTGCAAAGGGTACTGCCATTTACAGACTTTTTTGTCCCCAGCGTGGAGGAATTGTGCTATATGCTGGATCGTCCGCGGTTTGCATCGTGGCAGGAGCGGGCGGCAGGCGGAGATGTCACGCAGATCCTGGAAGTGGACAAGGATATACGACCCTTAGCGGATAGGTGTATGGCCTATGGAGCAAAGGTGCTGCTGATCAAATGCGGCGCCGCCGGGATTTATTACAGGACGGCAGACGAAAGGACGCTGTCCGGGATCGGCGGCCGTGTGGAGCTGGATGCGGCGGCATGGGAGGGACAGGAAGGCTTTGAGAGAAGTTATGTGCCGGATCGTGTTTTGTCCGGGACGGGCGCGGGAGATACGAGTATTGCGGCATTTCTGACAGCGATGTTACGAGGAGAGACGCTGGAGGAGTGTATGCATATGGCGGCTGCGGCTGGCGCGGCCTGTGTGTCTTCCTATGACGCGCTGGGCGGCTTAGCGTCCTATGAGGAGTTGAAAGGTCGGATTGCGGCCGGGTGGCGGAAACAGTGACGTTACTGACAGGCCTGCTGCAGAGGGATCATAGAGGAACGGTGTGCGGGGAACCTGGACGGTTCCGGAAAGGGAGACAGCTTATGTTGGTGAATATGAGGGATATTCTTCTCCTGGCGAAAGCGGGAGGATATGGCGTGGGATTCTTTAATGCGGTCAATGTGGAAATGGCCAGAGCGGTCATTGAGGCGGCGGAAGAGTTGCGTGCGCCGGTTATGGTGGGGACGGCGCAGATTCTGCTTCCGGTCATGGAACTGGAACAGGTGGCGCAGTATCTGATCCCGATGGCGCGCAAGGCTTCCGTCCCGGTGTGCGTGCATTATGACCATGGCCTTACGTTTGCGCGTTGTATGGAGGCGTTGAAGCTGGGGTTTTCTTCAGTCATGTATGACTGCTCGATGGCTCCTTACGAGGAGAATGTGGAGAATGTGGCGCAGATGGTGAAGATCTGTCATGCTGTTGGAGCGACAGTGGAAGGAGAACTGGGGCATGTGGGGGATAATGCCGGAGCGGGCAGACTGGCAAATCCCAGCGACTTTTTTACACAACCGGACATTGCGGAGGATTTCGTGCAGCGAACGAAAATAGATGCCCTGGCGGTGGCGGTGGGCAACGCACACGGAGAGTATGCGTTTGCGCCGAAATTAGACTTTGGGCGTATTGAGGAGATCTCCCGCCGGACTGGGATTCCGCTGGTGCTTCACGGCGGTTCCGGGCTGTCCGATGAGGATTTCTGTCTGGCGGTACAGAAAGGTATCTGTAAAGTCAACATCTTCACGGACCTTGACAAGGCCGGACGGGCCGGTTTGGAAAAGGGTCTGGCAGAAGGGGCGCAGACGATGACGAAACTGATTCCCTATGAAATTGCGGCAATGAAAGAAGCGGCGGCAGAGAAGATCAGACTGTTCGGTTTTGCCCGGAAAGCGTGAACTTTCTTATCCGCCGCAAGGCATGGGTAGAGACAATTCTCCCTCGAATACCCGCTGCAGTACAATGCTGCCGGCGCCGTACAGAGAAGCGGCCTCGGCCAGGGCAGAGGGAATGACTTTGATATGTTTATATCCATGGTTGAGCATATGGGAGTTCATATATTCTTCCAGATCCGGGATAAACCGTTTGATAAAAGCGATATCGATATCGCCCAGGATCATAATATTGGGGTCGTAGCTGTTGGCTGCGGCCACCATCAGCGTATGCATGGCGTCGATATACTGTTTGATGCTGTTTAGAACAAAACGCGGCGGGTTTTCCTGATCCAACAGGGCATTCAACTCTTCAAAAGATGCGGCGCCTGTATTTTCCAAGATATTTTCCCCCCTTGTATATAACTCAATACAGCCTTTCTGCCCGCAGGGACAGGGCGGCCCGATGGGATTGATCGAGATATGGCCTACTTCGCCCGCGAACCCTCCGAAGCCGTGCAGAATTTTCTCATTCATGATAATGCCGGCGCCGACACCTGCAGAGAAACCTAAGAAGACCAGATCTCTGCAGGCGGTTCCGGCGCCGAAATACAATTCTGCCAGGGCAGAGCAGTTCATATCGTTGTCCAGATAGACCGGAAGATGGAAACGTTCTTCCAGGGGAGCGCCGATATCGACATCCCTGATGTTACGGAAATCAGGAGGGTTCAGCAGATGCTTCTGGTAAATATCTAATGGTCCGATGGAGGAGACGCCGATCCCGATGATGGGGATTTTGGGAAAGGTTTCTCTGGCTTCCTCGATCAGTTTTATGACGGTCTCCATCAGGAAAGCATTGTCCGCATGAGCGGGAAGACAGCGGGTCATGGGAGGTTTGGTGTTGCCGTTGATGTCCATAAGCATACAGGATACCGAATAACGGCGGATATTGATACAGATGACGCTGATCGACCAATCGGCCAGCATAAGCTGCTTCGGAGGACGGCCGTTTGGAATGTGATCCATCTCTCCTTCGTTTTCTGTTGAAGATACTTCCAGAATGATGGCATGATCCCGCAGTTCGTTGACGATATTGCTGATCGCCATTCGGGTCAGGTTCAGATAGGAGGCCAGTTCTGTCCGGTTGGAGGCCTTTTTCAGCGCCAGTGCGCACAAAACGGCAGAGCGGTTGCTGTTTTTCAGAAACTGCATATTTTTGGATGTTTTCTTTAGGTGAGGAATAAAAGTTTCTTGCGCCATGTCGTGATCAGACGTCTCCTTTCGGGATTTTCCCATAGCTTTTCATGAACCATATTTTACCAAAAATCCTCTTTGTTTTCCATAAAACAAGAATTTAATAAAAAAAATTTAATATTTACGGCTATTATATGATGAAATAAATCGATAAATCAAGTTAAAAAACAGATAATACCAGGAAAATATACAAAAAATTAAAAAATATTTCTTAAAATAAAAAAATATGTCGATAATTATTGACAAAAGTTAATAAAAAGAGTTTAATAAATATATCAAGCAAAAAAACGCAGGCTGTTAAGACAAACAACATGACAGCATGTGTAACGAAAATGTCGAGAAAGGAGACTGTTATGAAGAAGAGAGTATTGGGGACATTATTGACGGTAGCGATGCTGGCATCGGTGCTGCAAGGATGCGGAAAGCAAGGGGGTGCAGATTCTGTAGCTGATGCTGGAAGCACAGACGCGGCTCAGGAGACAGAAGCAGCGGATACAGCGGATGCGGGCGACAGAGGAGAACCAACTCTGACGACGGACGGTGTCGGGTACGATGATGCGACGATCGAGATCACATGGCTGGCACAGGAAGGATTTGACAGTGCAAATCAGCCGGTAGCGGAATGGCAGAAGGAAAGGGCGATCAAGTTCGTGAAGGAGCACCCGGAAGTAAGGATCACTCTGACCGCCAGCGGCACGCAGATCAACGATGCCATGGCAAAACTGCTGACACAGGCAGCCAACGGTACGGCGCCGGATGTGGCGTGCGTTGACAGCTTCTTTTTACCTCAGTATTACGACTATCTGCAGCCGATCGGGGATGTTCTGGAGAAGAATAATATTCCTTTAGACAGTTGGTTCCCGTTTGCACAGAGCATGATGAAGCCGGAAGATGAGGTGCTGGCGATGTGGTACGACACGGATGTCAGAGCGCTCTATTATCGGAAAGATCTGGTGGAGACGCCTCCGAAGACCTGGGATGAGCTTTTTGCGGTGATGGAACCTTTGAAAGAGGAGGGGTATTCGTTCCTCTATCCGGCAGGGAAGAATGAGACGACTTCCTGTGATATCCTGCCCTGGTTCTGGGGACAGGGCGGAGAGATCTTTGACGATTCCGGTAAGCCGATCTTCAATGAAGGCGCAAATAAGGAGGCGATGCTAAATACCTTTGATTTCCTGAAGAAGACGATCGATACCGGGATAACGCCTCAGCGCGTGACTTCCTTTATGACAGATGGAGATATGATCGAAGATATCGCGTCGGGTAAGGTGGCGATGTTTGTAGGCGGAAGCTGGCTGGCGACGCAGGTCGGCGCCGTGATCGGCCAGGATGCCTTTAACGAAATGTATGGTATCGTGGATGTCCCTTACATGGAAGGGGGAGCGCCTTCTACCTGCTGCGGCGGATGGACTTATGGGGTATTTACGAAGGATGAGACGAAGAGAGAGCTGGCGGCACAGTTTGTGATTGATCTGTATATCGGTGATGAAGGGAATGTGGGATATACGTCCGCAAGCGGCAATCTTCCCTGCCGTGAGACCAGTTATGATCTTTCCGACCGGTTTAAGGACGATCCGAATGCGCTGGCATTCCGCGAGATCTTCCAGAACGGCCATGTAAGACCGGCGAAGACTCTGTATACTTATTTCTCCAATGAATTCCAGGTGGCGTTAGCTGATGTGATCAATGGAAGTAAGACACCGCAGGAGGCATTGGATGTGATGGCAGCAAATGTAGATGCGGAATACGCAAAACAATAACGGTAAGGGTGAGAGTATGCGGAAAGACAAAAATTTGTTGCAAAAAATCAGCCGGGGGCCAATCCCCTGGCTGGCGCCCATCTTCCTTGTGCTGGGAGTCTTCTACCTGATTCCGCTGGCGGATGTTATCAAGACCAGCTTTACAGACGCTACGATGACCAATCCGGCGGGAAACGGTTTTACGCTGAATTCTTATGGAAAGATCTTTCAGGATAAAGCTTTTGGAGATGTGCTGTTTGTCACGTTCTTCTTTGTGACGTTCAGCGTCGTGTTTCAGTTTCTGCTGGGATTTTTGATTGCTTTGGCGGTGAACGCGGCGGAAGACAGGCATATGAGGGGAACGGTGCTGACAAGGACGATCTCTTTGGTGTCCTGGGCGATTCCGGGGGTGGCGATCGGTATTATCTGGAAGATCTTATATGCGGAGAGCGGTTCCAGCATCCTCAATTATCTGCTGTCTCTTTGTGGAGCGGATCCGGTCGCTTTCCTGTCGGATCCAGATACCGCGCTGCTGTCCACCTCCATTGCCAATGTATGGAGAGGAACGGCACAGAGCATGATCTTACTATATGCGGGAGTGAAGACGGTAGACAAACAGCTCATAGAGGCGGCAAGTATCGATGGGGCGACGGCCGTGAGGCGTCTGTTCCATATTATCATACCGGGGATGAAGTCGGTGATCATGATTAATATTCTGTTAAATATCATCAACACCTTTAACACGTTTGATATGATCATGCCCCTGACGGGCGGAGGACCCGGCAGGTCAACGGAAGTTCTGGTGCTCAGCGTGTATCGGAATATTTTCCAACAGCTTGATCTGGGCGGAGGCTGCGCTGTGGCGATCATGCTTCTGTGCATCAATATTGTTTTCAGTATTTTTTACTTTTTTATGAACAGGGAAAAGGAAGCAGGATGAGGAGGTAGCAGCATGACAGAAAGTAAGTTAAAAAGAAGAATCGTGAATGGAATGTTATATCTGCTCTTTGCGCTGGTTATTGTCTTTTTCCTGTTTCCGATCCTGTGGACGCTTTCCCTGTCGTTTAAGACAGTTCCGGAGCTGTACCAGGTTCCGCCCGCCTTATTTCCGGAATCCCTGGCAATTGACAATTATGCCTATCTGGTACAGCAGGTGAAGATTCTGCGGGGCGTATGGAATTCGATGATCGTCACGCTGTCAACGATTGTCGGTACGATGTTGATTGCAGTTCCGGCAGCCTATGCCTTTTCTCGGATTCGGTTTAAAGGAAGCGCTTTTGTGCAGTTTCTGATTTTGATGTTTCAGATGATTTCGCCGTTGGTGATTGTGATCCCTCTGTACCGGTATTTCGCCAAGATCGGGCTTTTGAATTCGCTGATCGGACTTACTGCGATCTATATCGCGATTTCAGCCCCTTTTCAGGTCTGGTTTTTAAAGAGTTTCTTTGACACGATACCGACAGAGCTGGATGAGGCCGCCTGTATTGATGGCTGCCGCAGGCTGCAGGTAGTGACCAGGATTCTTGTGCCGACCATTGCGCCGGGGATTTTCTCCGGAATGCTTTTGGTGTTCATCAGCAGTTGGTCGCAGTTCGTTGTGCCTTATATCTTGATGGACACGCCCAGTAAGATGCCGCTTGCCTGCCTGTTAGTCAATCTGCAGTCAACATTTCAGCAGATTACGACCCATTACCTGGCGGCGGCAAGTATTTTGACGATCCTGCCTACGGTGCTGTTGTTCCTGTTTTTGCAGAAATATATTGTATCTGCATTGACGGCGGGGGCGGTGAAGGGATAGACGATTCGTAATATCATTCATAAGAAAAAAAGGAGACAAAGTATGCTTGAAAGGTTGATTAACATAGAGAAGAGTGAGAAAAAGAGCTATTTTCAAAGAAGGCTCGTATCGGAGATGAAGTTTGCCATGCTGCTTGCGGAGAAATCGGAGCATCAGTATGATGCGCTGATCCGGGAAGCGGAAGATTATGTGGCAGCGGCCTGTGAAAAGGATGGGATCATCAACAGAGAGATTATGGAGAACGCGGAAAAGATCCTGATGCCTCTATCGCCGAAAGCAAAAGAATATGAAGCGATGTGTGCGGCGCATGCCCATATCGACATGAACTGGCAGTGGGGATGGGATGAGACGGTGAAGGTTGTTCTGGATACGACCAAGTCGATCCTGCAGATCATGGAGGAATACCCGGACTTTAAGTTCTCCCAGTCCCAGGCGTCGGTTTATAAGATCTTAGAGGACTATGCACCGGAACTGCTGGAGAAGGTGAAAGCGAAAGTAAAAGAGGGAAGATGGGAAGTTTCTGCTTCTACCTGGGTAGAGGCGGATAAGAATATGCCGAGTGGAGAGAGCGCGGCGAGGCAGCTTCTGTATGCGAAGAAGTATTTGTCCGGCCTGCTTGACATTTCCCTGGATGATATGGTTCTGGATTTTGAACCGGATACCTTCGGCCATCACGTAAACATCCCGGAAATTTTAAGGAACGCCAATGTGAAATACTACTATCACTGCCGCGGCATGAACGACTGCGACTACCAGCTTTATGTGTGGCGCGCGCCGTCGGGAGCGGAAGTTTTAGTCAACAGAGAGCGCAATTTCTACAATATGGACACAAAGCGGGATGTGGCGTTCCATGTCTTTAAGACTGCAGAACTGACAGGAGTGAAGAAAACGCTCCAGGTGTACGGTGTGGGGGATCATGGCGGCGGTCCTACCAGAAGAGATGTATCGCGCCTGATCGATATGAATAAGTGGCCGATTTATCCGACTTTCTCTTTTACGACCTATCGGGAATTCTTTGAGGCGGTGGAGCCGTACAAAGCAAACCTTCCTGTTTATGAAGGAGAGATGAACTGTATTTTTGACGGCTGCTTCACTTCCCAGAGTCGCAATAAGAACGGCAACAGGCGGTCGGAGGAGCTGATGTATAAGACGGAAGTCTTCAGCGCGTTTGCCGCTTTGGAGGGCAAGACCTATCCCCGTCAGATGATGGAAGAGACGTGGCGTAAGACGCTGCTCAACCAGTTCCATGATATTGTTACCGGTTCCGGCGTACGGGCCACAAGAGAATATGCGCTGGGCGTATATCAGGAAGTGAAAGCGGCGTCCGACAGCATGCGGAATCATGCCTATGAATATCTTGCAGACCGGATCAACACGGAACTGATCGTGAAAGAAGAAGAGATTGGCCGCAATGAACCGGATTTCGCCAGGGCTTATGGCGCGGGCGTCGGTTCCGGGCAGGTGGAACGGGGATCTGGCAATACGAGGATCTTCCATGTATTTAATCCGACGGCAAAGGAGAGGACACAGAATGTGGAACTGCTGCTCTGGGAGTGGTACGGGGATGTGGACAGGATTCAGATCACTGACACCAGGGGAAGAAAGGTTCCCTGCCAGTTACTGGATCGGGGCTTTAACGATTATTGGTTCCATAATTATATGAGACTGTTAGTGCAGGTGAGCGTTCCGGGGTTTGGCTATACGACACTGAAATTGACGGAAGGGGAACTGAAGAATCTGCCGGTCGTATTCCACTGGGAAAGGCGGCATCAGGAGAAAGAACAGTTTGTCCTGGAAAATGAGTTTCTGCGGGTGGCGTTTGATCGGGTGGATGCCAGCATTGTCTCTGTCCTGGATAAGGAGACCGGAGAGGAATTGATCGATGGCAGCAGGAAGACAGGTATTTTCCAGTATGTGATTGAGGCGAACCACAAGGCTGTTTCTGAGTGGCGTTCGGAGATGTCCTCCTGGCTGGTGGGACGTTTCAAGACAGTGGAAAGCATCCATCAGGACCTGGAGATCACCATGCAGTACGGGGAGCTGAGAAACAGTCTCTGTTTCGAAGGGAAATTCCACCATTCCGGCATTCAGGTAGAAGTCTCTCTGGATGCAGGCTGCAGATACCTGAATTACAAAGTAACCTGTGACTGGCATGAGATCGGCAGCGAGGAGACAGGGGTGCCGAGGCTGCAGTTTAGCATGCCGCTGCCGTACCGGAATCAGCCGTATGTCCAGGATATCCCCTTTGGCTTGATGGAAAGGGAAGAGATGGGAACGGATATGCCGGCGCTCTCCTTCACGGCTGCTTTCGATGAACAGGGAAAAAGGGGTATTGCAATCTCCAGCAAGAATACATACGGTTACCGCTGTGAAGAGGATACGATCGCGCTGGCCCTTCTGCGTTCGCCTTACGACCCGGATCCTTATCCGGAGAATGGCATCTGCCCCGGTGAGTTCTGCGTGAGCTTCTTAGATGGCAGGGAAAGCAAGGCAAGCCTGCAGCAGAGATTCAGAGAATATAACTGTACCATGGATGTGGTATCCGGAGGACGTCATCCGGGACAGCTCAAGCCGGAAGCTTCCTGTCTGGAAGTCGAGGGAGAAGGCGTGCTGGTATCTTCTCTGAAAGTGGCAGAAAGTACAGAGGAGCTGATTGTGCGTCTGTATGAGGCGCAAGGAAAAGCGGAGAAAGCGGCGCTTGTCTTTGCGAAACCGGTACAGGAGGCAGTAAAGACCGATTTGCTGGAACGGGAGTTAGAACCGGTGCAGACGGCAGAGGATCGGATAGAAGTTTCCCTGCAGCCATATGAGATCGTGACATTGAAAGTGAAGATGTAAGATCTCGCAGAGGGGTCATGGAGGATAGGCATTTGTGTTAGGAATGACATGGAGGTGCAAGTATGGCAGATATTCATGTGGGATGTCCGCTGCAGCTTAGCGGTGTAGAAGAATTTCAGATTGTCGGCGGCAAGGGAGACGGCATGAGGGTCTATGAAGTGCGTAACGAGAAAGGACTGGACTTTTTCGTGCTGCCGCAAAGAGGTATGGATTTGGGCAGGCTGTCTTTTCGGGGAGTAAACTGTTCATATCTGTCCGCTGCCGGCTATGTCGCTCCGGCTTATTTCCAGGAAAAGGATAATGCGTTCTTAAAATCTTTCACCTGTGGATTCCTTACCACCTGCGGTTTGCGGCAGGTGGGGGTTCCCTGTGTGGAGAATGGGGAGGCGTTGACGCTTCATGGGACGATCTCCCATATTCCGGCGTCCGCTTCCTGCTGGCGGCAAAGAGAGGACAGGATAGAGATCCATGGCATATTGCGGGACGAAACTCTGTTTGGAGACAAGCTGGTATTGGAGCGGACGATCGTATGTCTGCTGAAGGAGAATGTTTTGGAGATTCAGGACCGGATCATCAATGAAGGTGACAGGAAGACGCCTCTGATGCTGCTGTATCATTTCAATGTGGGATATCCCTTGCTTGCCCCGGAGGCGGAACTTTTCATAGGAGCAGACAGGACGGCGCCGCGGGATGCGCAGGCACAGAAGGGGATCCAAGACTGGCACAGAATCGAGGAGCCGCAGCAGGGATATCAGGAACAGTGCTTTTATCATAAGATGGGGGCAGTGGGAAAGGCAGGAGTGTTCCATCCGGGGAATCATACAGGGCTTTTGCTGCGCTATGACACAGAGGCGCTGCCATACTTCACACAGTGGAAGATGATGGGAGTCCGGGATTATGTGATGGGTTTAGAGCCTGGGAATTGTAACCCGGAGGGCAGAAAGGCCTGGAAGGAGCAGGGAAAGCTGGAATATCTGCAGCCGGGCGAAGAGAAGAATTTCCGGGTCAGGCTGGATTTCTTCGACTGCTATGCGGATTGGCAGAAAGCAATTAACGAAAGACTGGAGGACAGGTGAGGTGAAGAGGTCAAAGATCAATCAAGTCATCAAGGATATGGAGGCGTTGATCAAAGAGCGGGGATTTGAGATCCCGGAATTTGGATTCTGGGATGTGGACAAATGGGGACAGATGGAAGAAGGATACGAGGAGATCGCAGATAATAAACTGGGCTGGGACATTACGGACTTTGGACTGGGCAGATTCGATGAGATCGGTTTTTCCCTGTTTACGATCCGCAACGGGAATATGAAGCAGAAAGACAAATATCCGAAGCCGTATGCGGAGAAGCTGCTGATGATGTATGAAGGGCAGACTGCGCCGATGCACTACCATTGGAGTAAGATGGAAGATATCGTGAACAGGGGCGGCAATGACTTCTATATTAAGGTGTATAACGGCGATCAGGCGGGAAACCGGCTGGACACCGATGTGGAGATCCATACGGACGGACATCATTATACGGTGAAGGCCGGCAGCAGGATTCTGCTAAAGCCGGGACAGAGTATTACGATCTTTCCGTATATGTATCATGAGTTCCAGATGCCGGAAACAGGCGGTCCTGCGCTGATCGGAGAAATCTCGATGTGCAATGACGACGACAATGACAACCGCTTTTATGAGTCCGTAGGAAGATTCCCAAGCATTGAGGAAGATGAGCGGCCCTACAGACTCTTATGCAATGAATATGGAAAAGCGTCGCAGTATATCAGTTAAAAATCAATGACAGAAAGTAAAGTTATTTTGAGCGATCGAAATAGCTTTACTTTTTTTAAATTTATTTTATCATAAATGATAAGAACAATGATGGAAATGGGCATGGGAGGAAAAGACGGATGCAGCGATGGAAGAAGAACAGAAGCAGAGAGCAGGCAGCTCAAAGAAGAGACAGCCAGAGCAGAGGAAGGGATCCTATCGAGAGTACTGCGCGGTATGGCTGGCTCTTCGGGATGCTTGCCGGTTTTTTGTTTTTGGGGATCGGCGCCGTACAGGGACAATTCGCCGTGATCTTTAGAAAGGCTGTGATGATCTGTCTGGAATGTATCGGGATCGGATAAGGCCACAGCCGGCAGTATCCACATGGAGGAGAATGAAATGCGGAAAATAACAATAGGGAAATTACGTCTTGCCGTGCAGATTCTGTTTACCGTCATCACGAACGGCTATGCCTACGGCTTTATCCATGGGAAAATTTACCAGGGCGGCCTGAAATATGTCTGTGTACCGGGTTTAAACTGTTATTCCTGTCCGGGGGCGCTTGCCGCCTGTCCGATCGGAGCATTACAGGCGTTATTGAATGGGCAGGGCGTGACGGTGCCGTTTGGCGTGCTGGGCTTTTTCTTTGTCTTCGGGAGCCTGCTTGGAAGGGTTGTCTGCGGCTTTCTGTGTCCTTTCGGCCTGGTACAGGATCTGCTCTATAAGATTCCGATTTTTCATAAACGCAGGAGACTGCCTTTTCACGGCATTTTAAAATATGGAAAGTATGTGACGCTTGTGCTGCTTGTGTGCGTCGGTTCCTTATTCTTGTTTGGCGGGTTTGCCAAGATTCCCGCGTTCTGTAAATACTTGTGCCCGTCCGGGACGCTGTTTGGCGCGCTGCCGTTACTTGGCAGGAATGAACTGCTGCGCAGCCAGACCGGCGGGCTGTTCTTCTGGAAACTTGGGGTACTGGTCTTTCTCCTGATCCTCTCGGTGAAAGTATATCGTCCTTTCTGCCAGTATCTTTGTCCGTTGGGGGCGGTCTACGGCTGGTTTAACCGGTTCAGCCTCGTGCAGATCAAATGGGAGACGGACAAATGTACTTCCTGCATGGCCTGCCAACGGGCCTGTCCGGTGGCGCTTTGCGTGCAGGAGATCTCTGTGTCGCCGGAATGCATCCGGTGTGGGAAATGCGTAGATGCCTGTCCGGCGGACTGCCTGCATTTCACGGCGGCAGTCAGACAGAATGTGCAGGAAAACGATGGCCGGCAGAAAGGTGAATTGTAAAAAAGATGCTTGCCCGAACGTAAATTGTCAGATAAAATAATATCATATAGGGTTCTGCCATTACAATTATGTGCAGAATACAGAGATGATAAAGAAATAAGGAGGGTTACGATGAACAAGATTCGAATCGAATCACCTAAGGTGCAGGAGTTTGAGAAGCAGCATATCGCGGCTGTGCGCAGGCTCGCACCGGAGTGTATGGTACTTCTGAAAAACGACGGCACGCTGCCGCTGCAGGAAGCAGGGAAACTTGCGCTGTATGGAAGCGGCGCCAGGAAGACGATCAAGGGCGGCACAGGCTCTGGCGATGTGAATGTGCGTCATTTTGTGACGGTGGAGGAAGGACTGCAGAATGCCGGATTTACCCTGACGACAGGCGATTGGCTGGATGGTTACGATCAGGTCGTGGCAGACGCGAGAGCAGCATTTTATGGCGCGCTGCGCAAAGAAGCGGATGCGGCCGGAGTGACAGGACCTCATATGATGATGTATGCGATGGGGAAAGCGTGCCCGGAGCCGGATTATGAGCTTCCCTTAAACGGAGAGGGAGACACGGCAGTCTATGTGCTGGCCCGCAATTCGGGCGAGGGCGCGGACCGGAAACCGGAAGCGGGCGATATCCGCCTGACCCCTACGGAGATCCGTGATATCCTGGCGCTTAAGGAGCAGTATGAGAAGTTTGTGCTTGTTTTGAATGTGGGCGGCATGGTGGACTTAGAGCCGGTGAAGACAGTGGGAACCGTCCTGCTCTTAGGACAGCTGGGTTCTGCAACGGGGGATGCCCTGGCAGATGTTCTGCTTGGCAGAGCATATCCGTCCGGCAAGCTGACCATGACCTGGGCGCCGATTGAAGATTACGCTTCCACGGAAGGGTTTGGCGATCCCAATGATACTTATTACAAAGAGGGCATCTATGTAGGCTACCGTTATTTTGACACCATCGGTTATGTGCCCACCTATCCTTTTGGATACGGCATGGGATATACGACTTTTGCGGTGGAACCGAAGGGGATAAGCGCAGATGCTTCGCACATATCTGTCACGGCGTCTGTGACCAATACGGGCGCTGCGGCCGGCAAGGAAGTCGTGCAGGTCTATTATTCGGCGCCGGCAGGAAAGTTAGATAAGCCTTATCAGGAACTGGCAGGCTATGCAAAGACGAAAGAGCTTGCGCCGGGAGAAAGCCAGGAAGTGACCGTGACGTTTGCCACCCAGTCCATGGCCTCGTACTGTGTGGAGTGCGCTTCTTATGTGATGGAGGCGGGCACTTATCTGATCCGTGTTGGCAGCAGTTCCAGAGATACCCATATTGCAGGCGCTGTCGCACTCGATGAGACGAAGGCAGTGGAGAAAGTGAAGAATATCTGCGGCGACAGCGGATTCGAGGATTTAAAGCCGGAGTGGAATCCGATCGCTTATGAGGGAGAAGCGGATGAGAAAGACAAAGCCGCCGTGATAGAGATCAAAGCGGCAGATCTGGCAGTGCGGGAAACGGTCTACCAGGAAGAACCGGAAGAGATTCCGGCAGGACCTTGCGTGCGTTTTGAAGAAGTTGTGAATGGTACAAAGTCATTGGATGCGTTTGTGGCGGGCTTAAGCGATGAGCAGCTTGCCTATCTGTGCATCGGCGCTTACAAGGAGGCGGAGGATCTGATGGAAGTGATCGGCAACGCTTCCTCGACTGTGGCCGGCGCGGCAGGAGAGACGACGCATCAGTTAGAAGATCTGGGCACGCCGGTACTGGTCATGGCGGATGGACCCGCCGGCCTGCGGCTTGCGCCGACCTATAAGATGGTGGGCGGAATGGCGAAAGCGACCGCGCCCAGTCTGCCGGGAGAGCTCACGGCGCTGTTAAAGCCGGAGGAACTGCAGGCGATGGCAGAGAATGCGCCGAAGCCGAGTGAGGAAGAACAGGCGGCGCCGACCAACTATCAGTACTGCGTGGCCATTCCGATCGGCACAGGGCTTGCACAGTCCTGGAATGATGAGCTGGTGAAGTCATGCGGCGATCTGATCGGGGAAGAGATGGAGATGTTCGGCACCCACCTGTGGCTGGCACCGGCAATGAATATTTACAGATCACCGCTCTGCGGCCGTAATTTCGAGTATTATTCCGAGGATCCGTATCTGACAGGCTGCATTGCGGCGGCTGTCACGGACGGTGTGCAGGTACATGAGGGATGCGCGACCACGATCAAGCACTATGCCTGCAATAACCAGGAGACGAACCGTTATTTCTCCAACAGTAATGTCGGAGAGCGTGCGCTGCGTGAAATCTACCTGAAAGGGTTCGAGATCTGCGTCAAGAGATCACAGCCGCATTTTGTCATGACGTCGTATAATCTGATCAACGGCGAACATGCCTGCAGCCTGAAAGATATCCAGACCGGTACCCTGCGTGATGAGTGGGGATTTGCGGGGGTTGTTATGACTGACTGGCTTGTGACGGGCGGCATGGGCGAACGTGGAGAGAAATGGCCCTGTGCATCCTGTGCAGGCAATGTAAAAGCCGGAAATGATATTACCATGCCGGGCATTCCTTCTGACAAGGCGGATATTTTGAAAGCGCTTGCAGATGATACACACCCTTATGCCCTGAGCAGGGGACAGCTCCAGTTGGCGGCCAGGAGAGTGCTGGGAATGATCTTGAAACTGACAGCATAGCTTTTTAGGATAAGAGAGTCGGTAAACGGCAGAAGAATGCTGATTACCGGCTTTTTTATCGGTTTTTCTTATTGCCATACTTCGGAAAATACAGTATCATATAAAGCATGGGAAAAACAAGATTCTGCATAGCAGAGGAATAGTGCCATATCGGGATACAGGAACTATAAGGAGGAAAGAGAAATGTATCACTGTCATATTCATTTCCATTTGGCGGGCGTCCGGGAGGATGTCTCTGCAGTTATCGAGGGAATGGAGCCGCTTGTGTGCTTTACGCATGAATTTGTGAGAAGTGAGGGGATTCAGGAGGCATTGCAGAATGGAGCAGATGTGGTGATAGCCGATCTGCGGGATATGGATGTGAAAGAAGCAGTACAGAGACTGACAGACAGTCAGCAGGGGACGACAGAGAGGATTCTGATTGCCGACAGGGAACAGATGCCGTCTTTGACAGAAGCGATGGATGCCGTGCAGGAGATCTGGGTCATGCCTATGGAAGAGGAAGAGATTCGGTTTCGATTTTCCAGATGGCAGCAGAAGTATAAGACCAGTAAGGACTATTGGCAGACGAGCCATTTTCTGGAGGCCACGATCGATAATATCCCGAATCTGGTCTGGTATAAAGATAAGGACGGGGTTCACGAGAAGGTCAATGAGAGTTTCTGTAAGACCGTGAATAAGACGAAGAAGCAGGTGGAAGGGCAGCGGCACGCCTATATCTGGGATGTGGAGGAGGACGATCCCGTCTGCATCGAATCAGAGCGCGAGGTTATGAACAGCCGCAGAACGTTTGTCTCAGAAGAGTGCGTGAAGACAGGAGACGGCACCAGACTGCTCACGACATATAAGTCCCCGCTGTATGATGTTGACGGAAGCGTGATGGGCACAGTGGGAGTGGCGATCGACGTGACGCAGGAGCGCGCCTATGAGCAGGAGATCATGCAGAAGAACCATACGCTGGAGATGATCTTTAACAATATTGACTGCGGCGTCATGTATCATAGTCTGGATGGAACGCAGATCATAAGCGTGAACCAGGCGGCCCTGGAGATTCTGGGATATGACTCTCTGGAAGAGATGGTGGATGACGGATTCGACATGGTGGCGTCTGCAGTCGTGGAAGAAGACAGGGAGAATCTGCTGGAAAGCATTAAGGGCCTGAAGGAAGAGGGGGACAGTGTCAGCGTTGAGTACCGTGTGCGCCGGAGGGATGGCGAAGTGCGGTATGTGATGGGGAATATCAAGCTGATGCGGGAGAGCGGAGAGCTGCGTTACCAGCGTTTTCTGCTTGACTGTACCGACCAGAAACTGCAGGAGGAGGAGAAGGAACAGCACCAGACGGAGCTGCTGTATGCGCTCAGTATTGATTATACCTTTGTCTTTTATTTTGATCTGGAGGCGGGGACAGGACAGCCGCTGCGGGTCAATGTGGAGAATCAGATGTTTGAGGAGGTTCTTGGCAGACGGCTTCCTTTCGATGAGACCATGGAGTTTTACATACAGAATTATGTCTATGAGGAAGACCGTGAGATGCTGAGAGAAGCGGTCTCCCAGGCGAAGATTGCGGAGGAGCTGAGAGAAAACAACCTGTATCATGTGAATTACCGGATTGACAGGGGAGACAGCACGGAATATTACCAGATGAAAGTAGTACGTGCGGGGATACGCAAGAACAGAAAGGGGATCGTTGTCGGGATCCGCAGTGTGGATGAAGAGATCCGCAGCGAGATAGAGCAGCGGAATATCCTGATGGACGCTCTGATGCAGGCAAATCGTGCCAGCAAGGCCAAGAGCGTGTTCCTTTCCAATATGTCTCATGATATCCGCACGCCTATGAATGCGATCGTAGGCTTTACCTCGCTGGCGATGAATCATATCGATAACAGGGAGCGGATGGAAGAATATCTCAAGAAGATCATGACGTCAGGAAACCATCTCTTGAGTCTGATCAATGATGTACTGGATATGAGCCGGATCGAGAGCGGTAAGATCCGGTTGGAAGAGAAGCTGTGCAGTCTGCCGGAGATCGTACATGGCATCTGTAACATCGTGCAGGCGGATGTCCATGCGAAGCAGTTGGAGTTACATATTGATACCCTTGATATCCGCAATGAGGATATTTTCTGTGATAAACTTCGTTTGAACCAGGTGCTTTTGAATCTGCTCAGCAATGCGATCAAGTATACGGGCGCAGGCGGCGCCATCAACATGAGGATAACGGAGAAAGCGGGTGCGCCGGCGGGATTTGCACACTATGAGTTCTGTATCAAGGATAATGGCGTGGGCATGAGCGAGGAATTTGTGGAACATATCTTTGAGCCATTTGAGAGAGAGAGGAACTCGACGATCAGCCGGATCCAGGGAACGGGTCTTGGGATGGCGATCACGAAGAATATCGTTGATATGATGAACGGTTCGATTGAGGTCATGAGCGAGTTAGGCGTTGGATCGACCTTTATCGTCGCATTCACCTTCCGTACCCATGCAGAGGAGAGAGCGGTGCCGGTGATACCGGAGCTGAAGAATTGCAGGGCGCTGGTGGTGGATGATGATTTCAATACCTGCGACAGCGTTTCTTATATGTTAGGACAGATCGGCATGCGGGCAGAGTGGACGCTGTCCGGTAAGGAAGCGGTGCTGCGCACGAGGCAGGCCAATATGCGTAAAGATGGGTATCAGGTCTATATCATCGACTGGCTGATGCCCGATATGAACGGCGTTGAGGTTGCCAGAAGAGTCAGACAGGTGATGGGGGATCAGGTGCCGATCATCGTCCTGACAGCCTATGACTGGTCTGAGATCGAGGAGGAGGCGAAAGCAGCCGGCGTCACGGCATTCTGCAGCAAACCGTTATTCATGTCAGAACTGCAGGCTTGTCTGCGCTCCGTGGTTGGGATGGAGGAGAAACAGGAAAAAGAGAGCGAGAAAGAATTGGTAGAGTTTGAGGCCGGACGTATTCTGCTGGCGGAAGACAATGAACTGAACCAGGAGATTGCCGTAGAGATATTGGGCAGCGCCGGTTTTACCACGGATGTTGCGGAGAATGGACAGATCGCTGTAGAAATGCTGCGCAGTTCCAAGCCGGGGTATTATCAGGTAGTATTGATGGATGTACAGATGCCGGTAATGGACGGTTATACGGCAGTCAGAGAGATCCGGCAGCTGGAGGATCAGGGGCTGGCGTCCGTTCCGGTGATTGCGATGACAGCCAATGCTTTCGAGGAAGATAAACAGGAGGCGCTTAAGAATGGGATGGACGGCCATATCGCGAAGCCGATCAATATTGAGCTCCTGTTCGAAACGTTGAATCATGTACTGAAAAGCAAAAGCAGGTGTACCTGACCGGTAGACTGCACAGTGGCAATAAGAGACCGCGGTATCTGTTCAGGATACCGCGGTCGCTGTCTTATCCTATGCATTCTGCAGATGGTCCACGCACATGGCGATATACCCTTTGCCGTCTACGTTAAACAGCAGACTGCAGGAGGGGCACTGTTTGTAGAAGATTTTTCCGAACTGGTCGAAGGTCAGCAGATCCGTCTTATCTAAGGTGTATTTCTCATCGGCCGGGAAATATTTATTGACATAATCGATGAATTGGGCGGAGAGCATACGCATGGCGTCGATTACGGTCTTATCGACTCTCTTGATGTCCATTTCCAGTATGTCGTTCAGGGTACGGATCGCGGCGGACTCTTCAAAGACGAGAAACACCTGCTGTTTCTGCTGGGATTTCAGGCTGTAGGTCAGCCGGTAGCAGAGTGGGTTCCCGGAAGAGATCTTCTCGCCGCCGTAGTGCTGGCTGACCACCTGCACCTGGGAACGGCACAGGGATTTTAGCCCCTGTGTGGCCGCTTTCACGACAGAGTCCATCTTATCGTCTGAAAATTTATGTACCCATTTGTTAGTGTTCTTTCCGATGATGGCGCGGTCCTCCACCATGATATGACCGGTCAGCCATCCGACGCAGATCCCGATAAAGTGCTGGACGACTTCTACAGAATAATTCTCAGCCTCAAGCTCTTCTTCCAAAGCGGGCAGTGTCTTATCGCGGAGATTGTCGTGCAGGCTCTTATGCATGGGCAGTCCGGCATAAGCAATCTCCTGCATGTAGGCTTCTTCCTCCGCAAAATGTTTGACAGCATAGTTTTTGAAATACTTGATCCCTTCTTTACAGGCGTGCTGCTGTTTCTCAGGATTCTCAGTGAAAGCGATGAGCTTATTTACGATCGTAAAAAGTTTCTGATGCGCCTTGTCGATTTCTTCCACATCAAGATTGAAACGGTCGTTCCATTTAATTTCTGCCATTGTCTCCATTTTTCCTCCTTACTGAAAGTAATCTTACATCGTCACTCTGGTCATGATGAAAAGATTTTATCATGAGTTTTCAAATTATACAATATAGTAAAATAAAAAGATAATATTTTACAAAAATGCTTGCCATTTATTCGAAAACAACGTAATCTAGTAAGAGAAGTATGTATTCCATGATAAGAGACAGGAATATATAGATGCGGTCAGCGGCATACTCTGTAAGGGAGGCGCCGACAGTTCGCAGCCTTACAAGAAAAGCGGGATAAGGGGACAGATGCGATGAAGGAACAATTACAGACAGTTGGTGTGAATTATGATGAAGTGCTCAAACGTTTCATGGGGAAAGAGGACTTCTATTTGAGGATGCTGAAGAAATTTCTTGATGATAAGAATTACGATGGACTACGTCAGGCGGTAGAGGAGAAGCGCTGGACGGATGCATTTACGTATGCGCATACGGTGAAGGGGCTGTGTGGCAATCTGGGCCTGGATGGTATTCTGGAATATGCAGTGCCGCTGACGGACGAGGTGCGGTCAGAGCCTTACGATGAAGCGAAGATTGTCGGTTATATGGAGCAGGTGACGCAGATGTACGAGAAGACGAAGGATGTGATCCTGAGTCTGTAGCAGGCAGAAGCGGTGGGAGTTGATTCGTATGAGATACAGGAGGGCAGGTCTGATGGATCTGTTCTCTTTTTGCTATCATAGGAAAGTGCATTCTATGACAGAAAGGGGATGCGCAGCAAAGCAAGTGAAAAATCTTCACGGAAACTTAAGAAATAAGGACAGTGGATTTAAGAAGTCAGCGTTATAGTAATGGACATAACAAAGGATCATGAGGGATTCTGTCCGGGAAAGAGGGAGAGAGCATTGTGGTCACAGGCTGTCACGAAAGGAAAGAGTGAAGAAGGTGGGAAATAAGATGGGGAAGAAGATTATGAGTCTGTTATGTATTCTGGGAGCGGTGTTTTGTTTTGCGTATTGTACGGTAGTCTTTCTGATCAGATCAGGCAGCAGGTTCTATCTGGTGTGGGCAGCAGGAGGCATTTTTCTTGTTTTGCTGGCAGGGATGCTGCACTTTGGCCTGTGGGACAAGATTCCCGTTCCCATGCGGCGCGCATTCTGTGTGCTTGTGGGGATAGGGCTTGTGCTGTTTGTGGTCGTGGAAGGCTGTATCATCAGCAGATTTCACGATAAGGGTAGGGAGAACCTGGATTATATTATTGTGCTGGGGGCACAGATGAAGGAGGCAGGCCCAAGCGCCGTGCTGCAGTTTCGGCTGGATGCCGCCTATGATTACCTGATGGCCAATGAAGATACCGTTTGCATCGTTTCTGGAGGACAGGGAAGAAATGAGCCATGTACGGAAGCGGAAGGAATGTACCGGTATCTTACAGAGAAGGGAATCGATCCGCAGCGCATCGTGAAGGAAGACAAGTCCACGGATACAGCGGAGAACATAGCCTACAGTGCGGCGCTGATCGGGGATCGGGAGAGCGGCGTTGGGATCGTTACCAACAATTTCCATGTCTTTCGGGGGATTCATCTGGCGAAAGCCGCCGGATTTAAAGACGTGTGTGGTATCGCGGCACGCTCCAATGTCTATTTCCAACTGAATAATATGGTGCGGGAATTTTTCGGGGTAATGAAAGACTTTGCTTTCGGGAATTTTTTTGCAAAAAATTCTTTGCCTTGATTGGATTTAAGGGCCGGATATGGTATGATACTTTTGGAATGCGCTTACAGTGAGACAAGGTGATTGTAGCAGAGTGAGAAACCGGATGAAAGAATGACAGATAATTTTAAGATAAACAATACAGAAATGAGGAACATAAGAGGAACGAACGGGCGCAGGCAGTCTGTTGTGAGGCGCTTTCTTCCAGCAGTCATGGCGTTCTTTCTGTTGACGGGCTGTGGGAAAGAGGGGACGCCCAGCCTCACGAAACAGGGAATGGATGCGGTGCAGACGCTTGCCTATGAAGAAGCGCTGGATCTGTTTGGACGCGCCTTAGAGCAGGGAGAAGATACGAGATTGCTGTACCGTGGGATGGGTCTTGCCTATATGGGGCTGACCCGCTATGAGGAGGCGATCGTCTATCTGGAAGCAGCGTTGCATGAGAGCGGCGGCAGAGTAGAAGATATGGATTTTGATATCAACTACTATCTCGCTACGGCTTACTACAAGAATGGGAGAGCGCAGGATGCAGTCAAGGCTTACGATGCGATCCTGGCGCTTCGGCCGAAGGAGAAGAATGCTTTCTATCTCAGAGGATATGTGAAGCTGTCCCAGAATGATTTTGAGGGGGCAAAGAAGGATTTTGACGCTGCGGTTGCCCTGGATGGCAGGGACTATGACCAGATGCTCCGGATCTATACCGCCCTGGAGGAGTACGGGTATAAGGATACGGGCATGGTCTATCTGCAGAGTGCGATGGCAGAGAATGAGAAATCCATCTCGGATTATGATATGGGCCGCATGTGCTACTACATGGGCGACTATGAGAATGCCAGAGACTATCTTTCCAGACTCGACACGACCAAAGAGTATGGGGCTGCGCTGTATCTGGGCCGTACCTATGAGGCGCTTGGGGACTATAATTATGCTTCCGGCATCTATGCCAGCTATACGGAGAATGACCAGAGCAAGGCGGAGATTTACAACCAGCTCGGTCTCTGCCGGATGCGGATGAAGGAATATACGCAGGCGTTAGAAGCGTTCCAGGCAGGTATGAACATTGAGGATAACGGCATGATGCAGACGCTGAAATTCAATGAGATCGTGGCCTATGAGTATATGGGAGACTATAAGACAGCGGCGGCGCTGATGAACAGTTATCTGAAGACGTATCCGGATGATGCGGCGGCAGGGCGGGAGTACGAGTTTCTGCGGACCAGATAAGATAACAATCTTTAACTTGCGGAATTTGTGTCTGCGCGCTGTTTGACACAAACTTTAACGTACACGAAACAGCGCAGAAATGAGGCAAAATGAAGAATACTTATGTGCGTGTGAAGGGAATTATCAAGAAGGGGAACGAATATCTGGTGATCAGGAAGTGGGTGGACGACCATATTCCCAATCCTTATGTATGGGAGTTTATTGATGCGCAGGTGCAGCATGGGGAGGCGCCGGATGATACGGTGCGCCGGGCGATCGAGGAACTGTTGTCGATCGAAGGACAGATTGAGAAGATCGAATATACCTGGTCGAATCTGTTAGGAGACACCCATTGTGTGGGGATTGCCTATCTATGCTCGATCAGAGAGGAGGATGAAGAGAATATCGTCCTGCCGGAAGAGTATGGAGAGTGGAAGTGGATCACCAGAAGCCAGTTTCCGGATTATATTGACAATACCTATGTATTGCACGATTTGGAGGGAAGAAAACTGTGATCGATCAACTGATAAACAAGATTAAGAAGACAGAAGCGCCGATCGTGGTAGGTTTGGATCCGACGATGAAGTTTGTGCCGGAGCACATCAAGAAGCAGGCTTTTGCAGAGTACGGCGAGACAGGGAAGGGAGCGGCACAGGCGGTCTGGCTGTACAACAAGGCGATCATTGACGCTGTCTATGATCTGATCCCGGCAGTGAAGCCGCAGATTGCCATGTATGAGCAGTTTGGAGTGGAAGGGCTCATTACGTTTCAGAAGACAGTGGAGTATTGTAAGGAGAAGGGGCTTGTCGTTATCGGTGATATCAAGCGCGGTGATATTGGTTCTACTTCGGAGGCCTATGCGGTGGGACATTTAGGAAAGGTTCAGGTAGGCAGTACTTGGTGCCGGGGATTTGACGAGGACTTTGTGACGGTAAATCCCTATCTTGGTTCTGACGGCGTGAAGCCTTTTATCAAGGTGTGCCAGGAAGAGAAGAAGGGGATTTTCGTTCTGGTTAAGACGTCCAATCCAAGCAGCGGGGAATTCCAGGACAGACTGGTACGGTGCGGTACGAAAGAGGAAGAAGGCACAGACAGACCACTCTATGAGATTGTAGGAGAACAGGTGGCGGCATGGGGCAGCGAGTGCATGGGAGATTCCTATAGTTATGTGGGCGCCGTGGTTGGCGCTACTTATCCGGAACAGGGAAGGATCCTGCGCGAGATTATGCCTAAGGCTTATATTTTGGTGCCCGGATACGGCGCCCAGGGAGGTAAGGGCGCGGATCTGGTGCATTTCTTCAATCAGGATGGTCTGGGTGCAATCATTAACTCTTCCAGAGGAATCATAGCCGCTTACCAGCAGGAACAGTATGCACAGTATGGGGCGCAGAACTTTGCAGATGCCTCCAGAGCGGCAGTGCTTGCCATGAAGGAAGATATCGCACAGGCGCTTGCGGCGAGAGGATAGAGACTGTCCGGGCGCTTAGAGACGTCTCGGAGGATCAGGGAAGGAACAGAGGAAGAGAACGCGGAGGGAGCAGGGCGTATGGAAAGTTATAAAAGAGAGTTTATTGAGTTTATGGTGGACAGTCAGGTATTGAAGTTTGGTGACTTTATGTTGAAGAGCGGCCGGAAATCTCCCTTTTTCATGAATGCAGGCGCGTATGTGACGGGAGCACAGCTTAGAAAGCTGGGAGAATACTATGCGAGAGCCATCCATGATCACTATGGACTGGAGTTCGATGTGTTGTTTGGGCCGGCCTATAAGGGCATTCCCCTTGCAGTGGCGACTACCATGGCGATCAGCGAATTGTATGGTAAGGAGGTCAGGTACTGTTCCAACAGAAAGGAAGTAAAGGACCATGGGGATACCGGGATTATGCTTGGCAGTAAGTTAAAAGATGGCGACCGGGTGGTGATTATCGAGGATGTGACGACTTCCGGCAAATCTATTGAGGAGACGTTTCCGATTCTGAAACAGCAGGCAGATGTGGACATTAAGGGACTCATCGTATCCTTAAACCGCATGGAGCGAGGTCTGGAGAGCGAGAAGAGCGCCCTTCATGAGATCAGGGCGAAATATGGATTCGATGCCAATGCGATTGTGACGATGGAAGAGGTAGTGAGTTGTCTCTATGGCCAGCCATACAAAGGGAAGATTTATATCGACGATACATTAAAGAGTGCGATCGATGCATACTATGAACAGTATGGTGCGAAGCAGGATTAACATGACAGTTCAGCGACAGGGAAGCCTGAGGCGGAACGGTTACGGATTGACTTTGAGTTGGAGGTTGGAAGATGGAAGAGAAGACTTATAAGGTTATGGGCGGTTCCGGGGCGCTCAGTATTGCATTAGGCGTAGTTTCCCTCGTGGTAGGCGTGGCAAGCGGTGTGCTTTTGGTGATCAGCGGCGCGAAACTGCTGGCGGGAAGGAACAAGATTTTATTTTAGGGGGTAATGGGTGTTTTCGAGAGGATCGGAGGCGCCCATTTCAAACGTAGATCGGCGATCAGCAGGGAGTTTGGACAGTGAAGAAGAGCAGTTACATGTTTACCAATAAGGAACATACGCAGAAAGGGATCATGTCTACGATCCTGGGGGTGATCTCGCTTGCGACACTGGCGTATGCAGTTTTCCGGAGTTATCAGAATGTGGGGGATGTTCCAAGACAGTACGGGGCAGCGGCGATGCTTGTGATGATCTATGCTTTCGTGGGAGCTGCGCTGGGTGTGGTCTCTAAGACAGAACGGGATAAATTCTATCTGTTTACGTATGTGGGGATCTTCCTCAACGTACTGGCGCTTGCCATGATCAGTGTGATCCTGTATGCAGGGGCATATGCGTAACGATTGTGACACTGCCGGCCGGATCTGTCTGGCCGGGAAAAGAAAATGGAGGGTGATATCTATGGAGGATTTATCGATAGCGGAAGAAGATAAGAATGACCTGGTAAGGGAGCGATATGCGCTGGCGATAGAACGGATCGGGGAAATACCGGAGGAGTCAATCTGTACGGGAAGGCTGCAGGATTATTTTGAAGAGATGGCTGCTTTCGTGCTTTTGATGGATCAGGCATGGGAGATGGTAGAGAGTGGAAGACTGCGGCAGATGACATTGGAGGAGCTGCAGGTCTTTAACAGGAAGCTGTATGAGGATATTCTGCCGGAACACTACCAGAGAAGTTATGCGAATCCAGATTATGCGGCAGATTGCCTGGGAGAGTCAATAGGACAGATGTTCAGTTTTGTATCTGCAGAGCTGCGGGGGATGATAGCAGCAGCTTTTGAACAGGACAAAATGGCGATGGTGATCCGCATGGAACTTCTGCTGGAGGTCTACCAGGCCTGTGTGTGTGCGGTGCAGGAGCAGACAGAGAATGCGCGCAGGCAGGAAGGGAATAAGACGTGCCGCAGGGATAGCGCCGACATGCAGATCTGGCCGGATGCAGCCGCGGTGCAGCAGATTTTGTACTGGTATGTGAGCGATTATTTCGAGCCGGAGACTTATGGGAAAGTAGCGAAACTGGTGTGCTCGCAGCAGGATTTCGCCAGCCGTATCATCCTAGAGAGTGATCTGAACGATTTGCGTTATCTGTATTACTACGGAGAGTATGTCACAGACAATGAACTGCGGACCGCGAAGCATCTGAACCAGATGCCGGAAGAGAAGATCCGGTTGATGGCGGACACTTACACGGAAGGCTACCGGATCGGTTTCGAGGTGGGTAACAAGGATATCTCTATCAAGAAGACGGTCAATATCAGATATTGTCTTGGATTTGAGCGGCTGATCCGACAGGCGGTCCATAACTTTGACCAGATTGGTCTTCGCCCGACGATCTATCGGGCGGGAACGAATATCTTCCAGGGCAGAAGTGTGAACAAGACAGGATTTTTCGGGGCAAATCCCAATAAGCAGTTTGACTACGATCACAGAGAAGATCTGGCGCTGGTGCTGGACAAACTTCTGGTGGAGCGCAGATTGGACTGTATGAAGAATGCTTTTGAGCAGTATCGAGATGAGGCGAAGGTACACGGCGGGCCGGCGGTGATGGAGATCTTCGGGGAGAAGCCGTTTGTACCGCAGAATAAGGAGACGGCGTGCAGACTCTCGGAGAAACAGCAGAAGCTGTCTGTGGAGTACGCATCGAAAGCGGGAATGCTGCAGAATACGTATATTCCCGGAGAGGAGAGGAGTTTTACGATCATTGCCTTTCCTGTACCGGAAATCGGCGGGCAGTATGAGGAGATCTTCGACGAGATCGTACAGATCAACACGCTGGACTATCAATTGTACCAGGGAATCCAGCAGAAGATTATCGATGCGCTGGATCAGGGAATGACTGTATTAGTCAAGGGGTGCGGTGCGAACAGAACTGACTTGACAGTCCGTCTGCATGAGCTGAAGGATCCGGCGAAGGAGACGAACTTCGAGAACTGTGTGGCGGATGTGAATATTCCTGTGGGGGAAGTCTTCACTTCACCTGTGCTTGCCGGAACCAGTGGCATCCTGCATGTGACCAGAGTATTCTTAAACGAACTGGAATACAGGGAGATCTGGTTGAAATTCGAGGACGGCATGATCGTAGACTATGGGTGCGCCAATTTCGCCACACAGGAAGAGAATCGTAAGTATATAAAGGATAATGTGCTGTTTCATCACGATACGCTTCCGCTTGGAGAATTTGCCATCGGTACGAATACCACGGCCTATGTGGCGGCGCGCAGATACGGGATCGAGGATAAGATGCCGATCCTGATCGCGGAAAAGACCGGGCCGCACTTTGCGGTTGGAGATACCTGTTATTCCCATGCAGAGGAAGTGCGGGTCTATAATCCGGACGGCAAGGAGATTATTGCCAGGGATAATGAAGTGTCCGCGCTGCGGACGACAGATGTCTCTAAGGCATATTTCCAGTGTCATACGGATATCACGATTCCCTATGACGAGCTGGGAGAGCTGAGTGTCATGACGAAAACAGGTGGGAAAATTCCGATTATCCAAAACGGCCGATTTGTGCTGGAGGGGTGTGAGGAACTGAATAAGGCGCTTGCGACACTGTGATCCTGTGCGCCTCCATGGATATCCAGGACAATAAAGGTAAGCCGGGCGCGCCCGGCTTACCTTTATGACAGGGACGGATCCCTGCGCCGTTTAGCCGTCACATCGATGCAGTGACAGAGAACCGCCGGCTGGCACACAGATCTCGTGAAGGCCGGAAAGTGTCTGCGTACTTTGTGCAGTACAGTCGCCCATACAGTCAAATACAGATACCTCATAACGTCCTTCGCGCTGGAAGGAGAGTACCAGGGAAGAGGCAGGGCATCCGTTTAAGATCCAGTATTCGGACAGCGTCTCATCCTGTGGAAGCGCTGCGATGCGCGCCGGGTCGTAGACTGCGGTGATACAGGTATCGTGACTGCGGGCGTGTATGACCGGATAGAGCGCGAGAGGATTCTGAGGCGCGAAATCTCCCTCCTGCAATACCTTCCTGTAGCGTATGGAGAAATCCAGATAATGTTCTAATACCTTTTTCTGCGGGGCAGATAACGTATCTAATTTCACAGAGATCTGGAGAACGCCGAAGATGCAGTTGATCAACTGGATCGCAATGTCCTCTGGTTTCTCTTCTGTATGCCACATCAGCATATCGGAGTGTACGGCGCTTGCGCCGCTTGTCAGTTTCAGATCAGTGATGCCTACCCGGTTGGTGATTCCGGAGAGGGGACAGTCAGCAACCCGGAAGATGTTGCCGAAACGCCGCATCTGGGGACCGATATAGGTCTGTCGGAATTCGATGAGCAGATCCGGCTTGATTTTCCTCAAACGTCTGAAAATGCCGATCATAAGGCAATAGACGGCATCCTGTATTTCCCGGTAATCCATTCCGTCATGATAAGCCGGCGTTTCCGGATAATTCCGGAAAGAATCGATAAAATCGAGTTTCAGTCCATCCAGATCCCAGTCTGTCACGGCTTTTTCATAGGTAGAGATCAAATACTCACGTACCTGCGCATATCTTGGATCCAGAATGCCGGCATGCAGCGTCGAATCAAATCCCAGAAGCATATCTTGAAAACGAGACCAGATCCCGGAATATTCTCCCACAAATGGCACACTGTACCAGACCAGACATTTCATGCCAAGCGCATGGATCTGCCTGACATGGGCGCGAAAATCCGGGAACTTAGGCACAGCAGGTTCCCAATCTCCACAGTACCCATATCCCCGGCTGTTATCCGTCGTCTGCCAGCCGTCGTCAATGATCACGGCCTGCATCCCCATTTTCACAGCCTGCTTGTATTCGTTGTATAAGGACGCGTCAGTCATATCCTGGTGATAGGAATACCAGGTAGAGTACATGGGCAGTCTTCCGATCTCCGGAACCGGCATGGGAGCATCGGGAAGCAGCGCATCCCACCACATGGAAACTTCCTGAACGACAGAGCAGAAGGGCAGACTACGGCAGTCAATCCTGCAGGAAAGCGGTCTTTGCTCTTCCAGGTCGGAGAGCGGAAGCATCAGGTCTATGTACAGTTCCCCAGTCTCTTCATGAACTCCGGCAATCGATGTGATGTCTCTACTCACCTCACTCAGCGCTATGGTAAAGCAGTTCTGGCCATTGTAGTCAAAGAAGCAGAGGACGGGTGCGCTGTGACTGAGGTTGATCTGTGAGGCGGAGATCCAATCGCCGGTGAGGTTTCTCCTCAGACCGGAATTAGGATTCCAGCATCCGGCGATCCCCAATGCCTTTTGTTCAATATGAAGGCAGATACAGGGGGACTCGATCGTGGGAATCGACGCAGCGGTGTGGATCTGGGAAGGTACAGAAGCATCATATCTTAATTCATAGCGAATTTCTGTTATTCCATCACTGGGCGTTGACGTGGTATAGTGAGCATCTATTTTGTTTACTTGACAAGTCACCTTGAAATTGTGCATATAGAATTCTCCTCTTATCTGTTTTTTACTAAACTACCATAGAAAAATAAAAAAATCAATATGTTTTCAAGATAAAATGCTGAAAAAAATTCAAAAAGTTGAAAGATATTGTTGACATTGCCCTTGCGTAATGCTATATTAAGTTTACAAAACATACAATGAAGTTTATTTATAAATATAGTATGTTTACTAAAAAGAAGGGAGAATTTCATGACATGAAAAAGAAAGTAATCTATGCAATGACAGGCGTTCTTGCAGCCATGACGATTCTTAGCGGTTGCGGCGGGAATCAGGGACAGAGCAGTGAGGATACGCCGGCTGCATCTGGCGAGACGACTGAGGCGGCTGAGAGCGAAGCTCCTGCGGCGGAGGATACGGCTGCAGAAGAGGCAGAGCCGGCTGCAGAGGACAGCGCTGACGGCAAGGTAGAGATCGTCTACACATCCAGAGGAAATGCAGATGAGATCAAGGTGTATCAGCAGGCGGTAGACGCCTTCAACGAGGCACAGGACAGGATCCATGTTACCTTTGAAGCATCTCCGTCCGATGGTTATAGCCAGCAGTTGATCACACAGCTTGCAGGCGGAACGGCGGCGGACGTGATCTTCGTGGAGGATCTGGTTATCAGCCAGTTAGTCAAGAATGGAACAGTAGCAAATCTAAGAGATTTTCTTGCGTCAGACGCTTCTTACATAAAAGAGACTGACTTCGATGACAGTGTCTGGGGCGCATCCAGAACAGACGACGGTGTCTATGGCCTGTCGGTAGACTGTAATCCTATGGTACTTTATTATTCCCCCAAGATGCTCAGTGAGTTAGGATGTGACGATCCTCAGGAACTGTTTGAGAAAGGGGAATGGAACTGGGAAAACTTCGATAAGATCTGTAATACCCTTAAAGAGAATGGCAAGAGCGGCATGATCCAGGGCGGCGATAATATCAGACTTTATAACTGGGTATTTGCCAATGGCGGAAGCATCTGGGATGGCGATACTTACAAATTTGATGATAAGGCGAAAGAAGCTCTGCAGTATATCTGTGACGGCTTGAAAGACGGTAAGTTCGTATACGGCGGAACGCTGCCCAACGGACAGGGTGAAGATGCCATGTTTATGTCCGGACAGACTGGCTTTATCGCAGTAGGCCGCTGGCTGACCAAAACGTTCTATAATGAAGGGATCGATTTCGACTATATCCCTTATCCTTCCAAAGATGGCAAACAGTATGCACCGGCACAGGTTTGCTGTGGTTATCTGAGTGTTAACGCAAAGTCCGAGCATTTGGATGAGGCGATGGAGTTTGTTTCTTTCTACTGTGGAACAGAAGGACAGGCAGCCAGGATTGAGGGCGTCGGAACGAGCGTACCTTCTGTAAAGACACTGGACGATCTGTTGACAGACTCTAAAGTACCGGAGCACGTGGACCATATCCTCAATGTGCGTGCGACAGGCTGGACTTTGGGAGATGAGGCGGTGAAGGATTCTCTGTATCCGGGATTCCTGGATGCAACCAAGTCTGTTTTTGAAGAAGCCTATGTCAATGGAGCTGACGTGAGCGAGGTTCTTGAGAGGGCAGAGCAGAAGGGTGCAGAGATCATTGCGGAAAATCAGTAAATAGTACAAAGGGCTGTCAGGACATAGACAGTCCCGGACAGAGGCAGATATGGTTTACATGAGTCATATCTGCCTCGTCAGGTATAGCAAACGAGAAGGATGGAAATTCTTTTTGGAATGGAGGTAAGTATGCAAAAAAAGCGTAGACTATGGGGATGGGCATTTGTAGCGCCCCAGTTGATCGGGCTGATGATCTTTGCAGTGATTCCCCTGCTCATGAGTTTTGTCATCAGCTTTCACACCTGGGACGGTATTGCGCCTCAGATGGAATTCGTTGGACTTTCAAATTACATACACCAGCTCGGAGATTCTGACTTTACCAAATCACTTACCAATACGGTAGTCTATTCATTAATGTTTATTCCGATCGATATGATCCTGGCTTTGGCGCTTGCGCTGGCAGTGCAGAAGATCAAGGGCAAGACACTGTACAGACTGTTCTATTTCATGCCGGTGGTTACAGGATCTGTCTCCGTGGGTGTGATTTGGACATGGATCTTTAACGGAGATTTTGGACTGATCAATTCTGCCCTGGCGGCGATCGGCATCACAGGGCCGAAATGGCTGACGGATCCGAAGATGGTATTATTCTCGATCGTGATCGTTTCCGTCTGGTGGAACGTTGGGTATAATATGGTGCTCTTACTGGCCGGACTGCAGAATGTACCGGAAGTATACTATGAGGCGGCGCAGATCGACGGGGCAAACAAGTGGAATACTTTCTGCCATATCACGATCCCGATGCTGTCTCCGACGCTGTTCTTTGTTCTGATCACCACGATCATCAGTTCCTTCCAGGTGTTTGACCAGGCATTTGTCATGACCAAGGGAGGACCGGTAAAGGCGAGCTACACGCTGGTATACCACATATACCAGAATGCTTTCGTCGATTTTAAGATGGGAAGGGCCTGTGCGGCTTCTATGATGTTGTTTGTTATGATTCTGATCATTACATTGATTCAAATGTATGGTTCTAAGAGGTGGGTGAATTATGAACAGTAAGAGATTGAGTGTAGGTAAAGTAATCGTCTATATCGTCTTAAGTCTTGGGGCGGTTATCATGGTGCTTCCCTTTCTGTGGACAGTGCTGAGTTCCCTGAAAAATATGGGGCAGACCTTTGCGGTTCCACCCAAGATCATCCCGGATCCTTTCGTGTGGGAAAACTATCCGGAGTCCCTGCAGGCGCTGCCTTTTGGACGGGCTTATTTCAATAGTTTCTATATTGCGGTTGTGGTCGTGGCAGTCCAGCTTCTGACAGCCTCTATGGCTGGATACGCTTTTGCAAAATTGAAATTCAGCGGTCATAACCTGCTGTTTGTATTGTTCCTTGCTACCATGATGATCCCTTCCCAGGTGACGATGATCCCGCTTTTCATCATTATGAAGAATCTGGGTCTTTTGGGAACACATATGTCTTTGATTCTTCCGGCGGCCTTGTTCAATGCTTTCGGCGTCTTCCTGATGAGGCAGTTTATCGCGGCGCTTCCGGACGAACTTGAGGAGGCGGCGATCATCGACGGGGCGCCGGTCCCGATGATCTTCTTTAAGATTGTCCTGCCGCTTGTAAAGCCCTCTTTAGCAGCGTTTGGTATTTTCGTCTTCTTAGGGCAGTGGAATAATTTCCTCTATCCATTGATCTTCTTAAACAAGACAGAGAGCTTTACGGTGCCGTTGTTATTGAATTTCTTTAAAGGAACTTATGCGACGGATTATCCGTTACTTATGGCGGGAACCGTTATCTCGATCCTGCCGGTACTGGTGGTATATATGTTCTTCCAGAAACAGATCATCCAGGGAATTGCCGTTACAGGTATGAAAAACTAAAAAGAAAGTGTATGCAGCCCAGAGCATATTCTGGAAGCGGCATACACTTTTTCTATGTGCACCTGGCGGCACACATTTCCAGCGAGTGTAAGTTCCGAATCCGTCTGGCGGCTTCTTCTCCTTCTGTGAGCTTGTTTCTCGAAAAATCGATAAGGAATTCTTTTGAGAATTAGAAATATGAATTTGAGTTCTGGATAATTTTATTATATAATGACAATAGGATCAAGAAATTGATAGAGGAACAGGCAGATGGACAGTTTGAAAACAAGACCACTCGGATGGCATCCAACGGGGTGGTACGGTTTGGATCTGTCCTATCATTTTCTGACTAACATTCGGAAGGAAAGCAGAAAGAGCGAAAGGAGATAAAGATTTATGAAAACATGGTTAATCACGGGGTGTTCCAGTGGAATTGGTGCAGGGATCGCAAAAGCGGTGTTGAAGAGTGGGGACCAGGCGGTAGTGACGGCCCGGAATAAGGACAAGGTACAGGGCATCGTCGAACAGTACCCGGACAGGGCTCACGCAGTTTCACTGGATGTTACGGACAGCAGTAGTATCCGAAATGCGGTAAAGGAGGCAGAGGAAAGGTTTGGCTGTATAGACGTGTTAGTGAATAACGCAGGCTATGGCTACCGTTCCGCAGTGGAAGAGGGAGAGATTGAAGCGGTAAATACCCTGTTCCAGACAAATCTGTTTGGGCCTGTCGAATTGATCAAGGCTGTTCTGCCTGGCATGCGGGCGAAGAAATCCGGAGCGATCTTGAATGTCACATCCATTGCCGCCGCCCGTTCAGCAGTGGGATCGGCTTATTACGCTTCCTCCAAGGCTGCGCTGGAGCTGCTCACAAACGGACTGATGAAAGAGCTGGAGCCTTTGGGCATTAAGGTGATGGTCGTCCAGCCCGGAGCCTTCCGCACCCGGTTCTATGATGGAGAGTCCTTGCAGGGTACAAAGGCAGTGATCGGGGATTATGAGGCAACCGTAGGCAAGTCCCGGCCCGGAAATTTTGCCAATGCCCACCAGCAGGCAGGTGACCCGGATAAGGCAGGGGAAGTGATCGTAAAGGTGGTAAACGGTGACAAATATCCGGCAATACTGACCTTGGGGAAAGCGGCTGTTTCGGCGGTAAGGTCTGCTTTGGAGGAAAAGATTGCAGAACTTGACCAGTGGGCAGAACTATCGGCGCAGACGGATTACGATGAATCGTAAAAATGACAGATAGGTGAGCCGTATATCTGGGTTTTGTTCTTAGCCTGGCGGGGGAGCAGGCCGACAGCTTCCCCGCTCAATCAAATGAATCGGGGTGTGTACCGTGAGCGGACAGGTACGGCCCTGGATCTGTGAGAGAAGCATATGGCTGGTTGCAGCGCCGATCAGAGGGATATTCAAAGAAACAGTGGTCAGCGGCGGGCTTAAGAAACTCGTGAAGTACAGGTTGTCAATGCCGATGATAGAGACATCCCTGCCAATTTCGATCTTGTGTTCCTGGAAAGCCTTGTAGGCGCCAAGCGCCATGCTGTCGGCCGCGAAAAGAAGAGCCGGAGGAAGTTTTCCCGACTGAATGATCGCATTGGTCATGCGATAGCATTCTTCCGTGTAGAAGGAATCTGTGATCCAGACCTTATCCGCAGGATCAATGTGGTCGTGAAGACAGTAGTCGATAAAAGCTTTATGGCGGTATTCTAACTGCCGCTCCCGCTTTCCGGTCTTAAAGTCGGTAATATAGTCGTAAGCGCCGACAAAACCGATGTCATAGAGTCCGAGAGAATGGAAATGCGCTATGGCAGTCCGGATCACTTCATGGAAATCAACCCGGACAGAGTCAAAGAGATTTTCTGGCGCCTTGTAATCTACGGAAAGCTTATATTTGATCGTATTCATGACAGGATGAAAAGGGTCCACACGAAGTTTACCCAGAACGATCAGTCCGTCTAACCCTTCCAACTCCTCGTAGGAATCACGGAAAGAGTGGCGGAATTCAAACTGGAAGGGCAGGGTGAGGCTGTTCAGAGTGGAAATGATGCTGGAGAAGATCTGATTGTAGTAATCGTCACAGGTAGTCTGGTCGGTCAGATCGTGTGAGAGGATTCCGATCTTCAGGACAGAAGGTTTTGCACTGTCAACCTGCGTGGAAAGATTCTGCTTCTTCCGGGATCTAAGCTGCTTTTCCACGTCATAGTTTAAGGCTGCGGCGGTAGAAAGGATCTCATTTCTTGTTTGCAGTGAAACAGAAAAATCGGAATCGTTATTGAGTACTCTTGACACGGTAGCCTTAGAGACACCGCAGGCAGTGGCAATATCGGTTAATGTAGCCATAAAGGGTTTCTTCTCCTCTTAATTGTTATAGGATTCTTATCGCTGTCAGATGGCTTTTCGCCGCAGGACGGATGTTTACTATATTTACTATAGTTTACTATAGCATATCCGGCAGGAAATGGAAAGGCAGAAGTAATGATTCGGCCAGGGCTTTGCGGCATGAGAATTTAGACATTTGAGATCTTTCGTGGTAAAATAAGATCATTACCTGTAGCCTGACTGGAGTTTTGGGAGGAGAGTTTATGAATTTTGCTGCGCCGGAGGCGTCTGTGCTGATTGTGGATGACAATGAAATTAACCTGGAAGTGACGGCTGCGCTTTTAGAACCGCTGCGAATGCAGATTGACCTGGCAGACAGCGGAAAACAGGCGTTGTTACTGGCACAACAGAAAAAATATCACCTGATTTTTATGGATCATATGATGCCTGTCATGGATGGTGTGGAGACGACGAAGCGGCTGCGTCGTCTGCCGGATCCTTATTATCGCACGGCGCCGGTCGTCGCCCTGACGGCCAATGCGCTGGCAGACGTGCAGGAGATGTTTCGGCAGGCGGGAATGAACGACTATCTGGCGAAACCGGTGGAGGCCAAAGATCTGTACCGATGTGTTCTGAAATGGCTTCCCCGAAAGTTGATCGTAGTCACGAAGAAGCCCCCGGTTTCCAATGGTTCGGGAAGTGCGCCGCAGACTGCGGGGGCTGCGCCAGAGACGCAGACAAAGTCCGGTGGGATAAAGCAGACAGGGGCAGGATCTCCGCCCGGCATCGATCCGGCTGAGGGGATCCGCTATACGGGCAGTGAGAAAATGTGGCTGAAACTGCTGGGCGACTTCTATAAACTGATCGATGCCAAGGCAAATAAGCTGGAGAGCTGCCTTGCGGACGGTCTGCTTAAGGATTATACGATAGAAGTTCATGCATTGAAGAATACAGCGCGGATGATCGGCGCGTCTCATCTGTCCGAATGGTTTTTCAAGATGGAGAAGTGCGGGAAAGCAGGAGATGTGGAGACGATCGAGAAAGAGACGCCTGGACTCTTGCAGGAGCTGAGAAGCTTTAAAGAGATTCTGCGCCCCTATGGGGAAGAAAATGACCGGCATAAGCGGGAAGTACCTGTCTCGGAGTGGGTCACCCAGTTAAAGATCATGCGGGACGCCATGGAAAGATTCAGCTTGGATACCGTAGACGCCTGTATGCAGCAGATCGAACAGTACCGGGTGCCGGAGGGCTGCAGCGGATTGATGGACTCTCTGCGCGTGGCAGTCACGGATGTCAAAATGAAAGATGTCATGGATACGGCAGAGCAGATGATAGCGGTGCTGCAGGAGGGGACGAAATAGCATAACAAAAAGCTGCACGATTGTGCAGCTTTTAATAACGGTTGTTATAATTCTTTGCCCGTCAACAGTTCGTATCCCTGCAGGTATTTGTCGATCGTCTTTTGCACGATCTCTTCCGGCAGAGTCCAGTCGTGTCCCTCATGGCTCTTAAGCCAGTCTCTTGCAAACTGTTTGTCAAAGGAGGGCTGTCCATGCCCCGGTTCATAGCCCTCTGCCGGCCAGAAGCGGGAACTGTCGGGAGTGAGCATCTCGTCGCCTAAGACAATGCTGCCGTTTTCATCCAGACCAAACTCAAACTTGGTGTCTGCGATGATGATACCACGGGTCAGGGCATATTCTGCGCACTTCTTATAGAGGGCGATCGTGTAATCCCGCAACCTGGAGGCATATTCTTCTCCCTTGCCGGGAAAGCGTTTTTCCAGATAGGCGATACTCTGCTCGTAGGAGATATTCTCGTCATGATCACCGATCTCTGCCTTGGTGGAAGGGGTATAGATCGGTTCCGGCAGCTTGTCGGATTCCTGCAGCCCTTCCGGCAGACGGATGCCGCACACGGTGCCGTCTTTCACATAACTTGCCCAGCCGCTTCCGGTAATATAGCCGCGCACGATACACTCGACGGGCAGCATCTCCAATTTGCGGCATAACATGCTTTTGCCGTCGAATCTCTCCTGCCGGAAGAATTCAGGCATGTCCTGCACATCCACAGAAATCATATGGTTCGGCAGAATATCCTGTGTCATATCAAACCAGAATTTGGACATCTGTGTCAGGACAGTTCCTTTCTTCGTCACCTGGTTGTGTAAGATCACATCGAAGCAACTGATTCTGTCGGTGGCGACCATGATAAGAGTATCGCCATTATCATAAATCTCACGTACTTTACCTTCTTTGATCGGTTTTAGTTCTGTCATGTTTCCCTCCACGTAGATCTTGCCGGCGGTGCCTGCAAGATCTCTGAATACGTAACGGAAGTTGATCTTCCATACGTTACCTTCGCTCATTCATAGACTGCTGCCCTTATTATAGCGGATTATGGAAAAGGTGTAAAGCCTACAATGCGATTGAAATCGTCCCAAAAGTTCGGAATCTTATGGTAGCGCATTCCCCTTCTGCGCTGGTCTTCCTGCGTATATTCTATGGGTTGAAACCGTATGCCGTCCGTGATCTCATCGGCATGATATTTCTTGTGCACGGCAATGGTCTGGATGCCGTTGCTGCCAGAGACCGTGATATTGATCCGAAAACGGCTCCTGGGAACAGAATCGCCTGCCTGTCTGTTGTGCTGCAGCGCTTTCTGCCATTCAGACCAGACGTCGAAATTCTCATCCTCAGTTATGGGGTGGAGCGTGTTGAAACAATAGGTGAAGTCATGCTTTCCCAGGTAATCGATCGTATACGCTGTGGTCACAGGAAAGATCCTGGCAATGACATTGCCGACATTGTGCTCTGTGACAGAGATCCGCACTTCCGGGTTGATGATCGGCGCACTTGAAATATTGATCATGCGGAAGAGCATTTGTCCGGCATCCGGATTGTAAACGATGTTTTTCGAGAAAACGACCGCTTCCTTGGGACATAGGAGGTTCGTTGTGAGCATCGACATCATCAGGGCAGAGTAGACGGCATAGAGAGTCGAGTGCAGGATAACGGTCAATTTAGCCAGATCATTTACAGGCGTCAGATCGCCATAACCGATGGTGAGAGAGGTGATAAAGCTGAAATACAGATAATCCAGGAAGCAGGAATCATGAAGGGCGCCCATCCAGTAGTAGAAGACCGCAAAAATAACGTTTACGAGAATATAGAAGAACAGGAGGACGCCTAAGATGTAACCAAAGGATTTCTGTCTGATCCTGTCGATCCAGATATAGGTTATTTTTCTGGGTAATTCCATGGGCGCCTCCTTGTGACAGGGATCTGTGAGAGTGTCATGCCAGGTCAGACATGCGCTCCGGCCGCGGCCGAAAGATCCTGATCTTGCTGAAGAAACAATAGTACAGGATAAAAAAGATACTGGTAATCGTCCAGGTAAGCGGGTAGCTGAACGTGACAGTGTATACGTCCGGTCTTAAGGGAACTGCCAGCATGATCCAGAGAATACGGATCAGACAGATGCCGCTTAAGCAGATCAGTGTGGGGATCCAGCAGTCTCCGACACCGCGCAAGGCCCCGGAGATGACTTCCACGCACACATAGGTGATGAAAGTAGGCACCAGGAAGTGAACGATCTGCATGCCGATCCGCATGACTTCCGGGTCCGAAGTAAAAAGACCGTAAATAATGTGGCCGCCCAGGCGCAGCAGCACACTGATCAGGATGGTAGAGGCAAAGCACATGAGAAGACAGCTCCGGATTCCTTTTCGAACCCGGTCGCCCTTACCGGCCCCGTAGTTTTGGCCTGCAAATGTAGTGATGGCGATACCGAAGGAACTAACGGTCATCCAGAAGAGGGCGTCTATCTTGCCATAGACAGTCCAGGCAGCAACGGTGTCGGTTCCAAGTCCGTTGATGGCGGTCTGGATGATGATATTGGAAAGGCTGTACATAACGGATTGCAGCCCGGCAGGAAAACCGATGCGGATGATCCTATGCAGCATCTTGCGGTCGGTACGGATTCGGTGCAGATCCAATCGGTGCATGTCCTTGACCCGGACCAGCACGAGGATTACCAGGGCGGCGCTCAGGGCCTGGGAACAGATGGTGGCGATCGCCGCGCCTGCCACACCCAGATCGAGACACACGATCAGAAGAAGATCCAGCAGGATATTGGTGAAACAGCTTGCAATCAGGAAATAGAGCGGGCGTCTGGAGTCGCCCACTGCCCGCAGGATGCCGGAACCTACATTATAGATCAGATTGCCGACAGTTCCTACATAATAAATGCGGATGTAGAGAATGGCCGGATCCAGCACATCGGTAGGGGTATCCATGGCAGTCAGGATGGCCGGAGCGGTCACGATGCCGCCCACCATCAGAAGCAGTCCGCTGATGATACTGAAAGCCATGGCGGTGTGTACGGCGTAGTCTACCAGTTCCGCTTTCTTTGCGCCGTAGTATTGGGAGATGACCACCGTTGCGCCGCTGGACAGGCCTACGAAGAAACCGACTAACAGATTGATCACAGTGCCGGTGCCGCCGCCTACAGCCGACAGCGCTTCTTTGCCCACAAAGCGGCCTACGATCACGGCGTCCGCCGCATTGTAGAGCTGTTGGAAAAGTGTGCCGAATAAAATAGGAAAGAAAAACAGAAGCAGCTGTTTCCAGATGACTCCTTCTGTGATCTGATTTTCTGTTTTCAATGCTCCTTCGCGCGTCTTTGTCTTCATAGTAGAATGCCTTTCTAAGCGGCTGCCGCTTTCTGCAATTTCCCCGATTGTATCACTGTCCAGGACGACTTTCAAGAGTATTTTGCAAGGTAATTTGGAAGCCTCAAAAAAGGATTGTCAAAAAATTATCAACGTGGTATGATGACACCGTATTGTATCTCATAAGAGAATAATAACAGGAGGATTCGTACCATGAAAAATGAAAAAACCTATGAACTGGTGCTGACGGCGCTGTTTACCGCCATCATAGTGATTATGGCATTTACGCCGCTGGGATATATCCCGCTTGTCGTGATCAATGCGACGATTATTCATATCCCGGTCATCTTAGGAGCGCTGTTTCTTGGACCGAAGAAAGGTGCATTTCTGGGATTTGTATTCGGACTGACCAGTTTTATCAACAACACGTTTAAGGCGGCCACGGCGTCGGCATTTGTCTTTTCACCGGTGTTAGCCTACAATGCAGTTGGCATATCAGGCGTTATTAAAAGCCTGTATATCTGTTTTGTGCCGAGGATTTTAGTGGGCATTGTGCCTTACTTCATCTATCTCCTGATCCGCAAAGCCTTACGAGGCGAAGGGCAGACAGGAAGAATCGTCGTCAATGCCTTTGCGTCTTTGATCCTGGCCGTATCGTTAAGGGCGTTTTTGATCCGGCTGCTGCCGGATGCTTTGAGTGCAGCAGTATGTACGATCGTTGGCGTGGCGGCAGGCTGCATGCTGATGGCAGTGCTGACAGTCGGCGGCAGGAAGAAAGGATCGGCCAACATTGCGTTAGCTTATGCGGGGCTGGCAGGTGCTTACACAAATACACTTTTTGTGATGAGCGGTATTTTCATCTTATACAAAGATGCTTACGCGCAGGCAGTTGGCGTGGCAGGAGAAGCTGTGTTGGATGTGATCATGGGCGTTGTGACCTTCAACGGCGTAGTGGAAGCTGTGGTAGCGGCGATCATCGTCGCGGGTGTAGGGATCGCGCTTACGCGGGTGAAACCGGTATATGGCAGTCAAAACAACTGACAGCTTCGTGAACATAACGGCCTGGCAGGTATACGGGATGGAACCTGTGGAACGCATCAGGCGGAAGAACAAATCAGAAAGCAGGGAAGAGATATGATCTTGGCGATAGATATCGGAAATACAAATATTGTGATCGGCTGTATCGATGGGGAAAAGGTATGTTTTGTGGAGAGAGTTTCCACCAACCTTGCCAATACAGAGTTAGAATATGTGGTGGAGTTTCGGACGTTGTTTGATCTGTACGACATCGGATTAACAGACATCAGTGGAAGTATCATCTCTTCGGTGGTGCCGCCGCTCAACAATATCGTGAAATCGGCGCTGGAGAAGTTGTTCCATAAGACGCCGCTGTTAGTGGGACCGGGACTCAAGACAGGTTTAAACATCCTGATGGATAACCCAGGCCAGCTTGGGTCTGATCTGGTAGTCAATGCGGTGGCGGGCCTGCAGTATTATGGCGCGCCGATCATCATGATCGATATGGGGACAGCGACCACGATCAGCGTAGTGGACCAGAAGAAGAATTATATCGGCGGCATGATCTTGCCGGGCGTCAAGGTTTCCCTGGATTCCCTGGTCAACAGGACCTCCCAGCTTCCAAGGATCAGTCTGGAGGCGCCGAAGAAAGTGATCGGCAGAAACACCATTGACTGTATGAAGAGCGGAATCGTGATGGGGCAGGCGGCCTGCCTGGATGGGATGATCGAGAGAATCTATGACGAGCTGGGCTATGAGGCGCCGGTGGTGGCCACGGGCGGCCTGGCAGGCAGCATTGTACCATATTGTAAAAGAAAGATCGTATATGACAATGAATTAACGCTGAGAGGACTGGGCATTATCTATAGAAAGAATGTGGAGGCATAGGGAAGTCTCTGTTCTCGCGGCAAAAGGACCAGTTTCAATGAGGGATTGTTTATGTTAGCAGGAAAACACATGATATTAGGAGTGACAGGCAGTATTGCCGCTTATAAGATAGCTTCTTTGGCCAGTATGCTGGCCAAACAGCACGCAGATGTGACCGTGATCATGACGAGGAACGCCACGAATTTCATCAATCCGATCACGTTCGAGTCGCTGACCGGTAATAAGTGCCTGGTAGATACGTTTGACAGAAATTTTGAGTTTCAGGTGGAGCATGTGTCGCTGGCGAAGCGGACGGACGTCTTTCTGATGGCGCCGGCGTCCGCCAATGTGATCGCGAAAGCGGCACATGGCATCGCAGACGATATGTTGACGACGACGCTGCTTGCCTGTACCTGTCCGAAGATCTTTGCACCCGCGATGAATACCAGGATGTATCAGAACCAGATCGTGCAGGACAATCTGGAGATCCTGCGCCGGTACGGCATGGAGGTGATCGATCCTGCAAACGGGTATCTGGCCTGCGGCGATACGGGGGCAGGCAAAATGCCGGAACCGGAGGTACTTTATGAGTACATCGTCAAAGCGCTGACGCCGAAGGATCTTGCTGGCAGGAAGATCCTTGTGACGGCAGGTCCGACACAGGAGAAGATCGATCCGGTACGCTACATCAGCAATCATTCTACCGGCAAGATGGGCTATGCCATCGCGAGAGCGGCTATGCTCCGCGGCGCTGATGTGACACTTGTATCAGGAAAAGTAAACTTAAAGCCGCCGATGGGCGTCAAAGTACTTCCCATAGTATCTGCGGCGGATATGGCGCAGGCGGTGAAGGAGAACGCACAGTCCCAGGATATCATTATCAAGGCTGCCGCGGTAGCGGACTACTGTCCAAGCGTGGCGGCGGACGAGAAACTCAAAAAGAAGGACGGCGAGATGCAGATTGCGCTTACGCGGACAGAGGACATTCTGGCTTATCTGGGTGCCCATCGGACAAAAGGACAGTTTCTGTGCGGGTTTTCCATGGAAACTGAGCATATGCTGGAGAATTCCAGGCAGAAATTAGAGAAGAAGAAGATCGATATGATCGTCGCCAATAATCTGAAGCAGGCGGGCGCAGGCTTTGGCACGGACACCAATGTGGTGACGATCCTGACCAAAGAGGATACGAAGGAGCTGCCGATGATGAGCAAGGAAGAGGTGGCAGATCAGATTCTTGACTGCATCCTGCAGGAAATCTCTGCACGGAATGCCTGAAATATGGTAGATCATGAATGGCCAAGCGGTAGGCTGTGGCATAATGGAGGTTATTATGAGAATCGGAATGGGTTACGACGTCCACAGATTGGTGCCAGACCGCAGATTGATCATCGGCGGGGTGGAGATTCCTTATGAAAAGGGGCTTTTGGGACATTCGGATGCGGATGTGCTTCTGCATGCCATTATGGATGCGCTGCTTGGCGCTGCAGCGCTGGGAGATATCGGGAAACACTTTCCTGATACGGATCCTGCCTATAAGGGAATCTCCTCCCTGGCGCTTTTAAAGAAGGTGGGAGAGCTGTTGGAGGAGAACCGCTTTCTGATCGAAAATATCGATGCCACTATCATTGCACAGGCGCCGAAGATGCGGCCATATATTGAACAGATGCAGGAGCGGATCGCGGAGGCGCTTCAGATCGAGACCGGACAGATCAATGTGAAAGCCACCACCGAAGAGGGCCTTGGATTTACAGGCTCCGGGGAAGGGATCTCTGCGCAGGCAATCTGCCTGCTGACCAGCCCGCGGGAGCTGTACAGCGAAGATGTGGCACAGAAGGACTGCGGCGGATGCGGTGGATGTCCGGCAGCCATGCCAGGCGCCTCTGGCTTACTGAAATGACATTTTAGGCTGAACGGTTCCCTATGGTCGTCCCACGTGTGAAAATAGGCTTGACACCATAAAGAAAGACAGTTATAATCGAGAAAGATTGAAAGAGCAGGAGGATTTTTGCATGTTAAATGTGGTTGTAATGGAGAAGATCGCAAAATAAATATTGCGGGGAAGACTTTCAGACGTGGGGGTTATTTGTGATACGCTGCCGGAGCAGTCAGCTGTGGCAGATCGTGTGTTGCAGGTAAGATTTCAAGGTGGAAGTCTGCCGATCATTTCGCCTTACAACTGCTTTTTATTGTGGTATATTTTTTTTACAGACAGAATGAGCATGGCTGCATGGCCATGCTTTTTGTTTTATCAGGAAATTTGCTTGTTTATGCTTATTTGAGTTCTCGCAGCAAAGCAAGCGAATCTCGCGGCCATGGTAGTTGACGTAGTTACGGCAGCCATGGTCTTTTTAGTTTACAGGAAAGTGCGTCCTATGAAATAAAAACCGTTCGGGCAATGATGCGCAGCTTCGTGCGCGGAACAAACGTCCAAATTCACAGACAAAACAAGAAAGAGGAAAATGAAAATGCAGACAGAAAAACAGATTGAATTTGACAAGATGAAAGCAATATGGGCAGAACTTGCAGTGACACAGGGAGCAAAGGAGAAGATCGAAAAGATCTCCTTCTCCCTGTCGGAGAGGGAAGTAAAAAAGCAGCTGCGGGACACGACGGACAGCAGGAAACTGATCGAGAAACTGGGCACGCCGCCGCTCCAGAGTGTGGATGAGATCAAAGAAATCTTGATGATCGCTGTGAAGGGGGACTGCCTTACACCGTACCAGCTGGAGCGGGTGGAGAGGATCCTGGTGGCAGTCAGACGTCTGAAGACGTATCTGGACCGGGGTAAAATGTATGAAAATCCGCTTGCCTACTATGAGGAGAATCTGGATGCGGTGGAGGATCTGCAGGAGGAGATCGGCAGACAGATCAGGGGCGAGGAAGTGGACGACCATGCATCGAAGGAATTGTCGCAGATCAGAGTGCAGATCATGCGGTGCGAGGAACAGATGAAACAGAAAGCGGAGCAGATCATGCGCACCGAGAAAGCCTATATGGCAGACCAGTACTGTACCTACCGCAACGGACGGCTCTGTCTTCCGGTGAAAAAGGAGTATAAGCTTAAAGTGTCGGGCAGTGTGATCGACAAGTCTTCTACAGGCGGAACGCTCTTTATCGAACCGGGCGCGGTGGCCAAATATTATGAGGAGATGGCGCAGCTTAAGATCGGGGAGGAGAATGAGGTGTACCGGATCCTTTATACCCTGACAGCGATGGTTGCGACGGCGGCTGAGGCGATGGAAGCGAATATTGCCATTATCGAAAAGCTGGATTTCATCTTTTCCAAAGGAAAGCTGAGTATTGATCTGGATGCGGTGGAACCGGGGGTCAATACACAGCGCAGGATCTTCTTAAGAGACGCCAGGCATCCGCTAATGGACAGAAAAGTCAGTGTGCCGCTGCAGTTTGAGATCGGCGGGGATGTGAGTGGGATCGTTATCACCGGACCCAATACAGGAGGCAAGACAGTGGCCATCAAGACGGTGATGTTAAACTGCATGATGGCGCAGTGCGGTCTGCACGTCACTTGTGAGCAGGCAGAGATCTGCATGAACAATGCCTATCTGTGCGATATTGGGGACGGACAGAACCTTGCGGAGAATCTGTCCACCTTTTCCGCCCATATTAAAAATGTGCTGGAGGTACTGCGGGAAGTGAGCCGGGACAGTTTTGTGATCATGGATGAGCTGGGGTCCGGGACAGACCCGGCAGAAGGGATGGGGATCGCCATTGCCATTCTGGAGGAGTTGAAGAAGAGCGGGGCGCTATTCCTGGTGACGACGCATTATCCTGAGGTGAAAGAATATGCAGAGCGGACGGAAGGGATGATCAACGCGCGGATGACGTTCGACCAGGAAACTTTGAGTCCCACCTATCAGATGGTGATCGGGGAAGCCGGGGAGAGCTGCGCGTTCCATATCGCGGACCGTCTGGGGATGCCTCATGGGATGCTGCGGACGGCTGTGGCGGCAGCTTATGGAGAGGAGGCAGTCGGCACATACCATTTTCTGAAGAAGAAGGATGATGAGAATAGACTTGAGAAGACAAGCGCCGGGAAGATCGTGAGGAGTAAGAGCGGAAAGAAAGCCGGGAAGCTTAATGGGAAACTGAAACGGGGAGACAGCGTGATGCTCTACCCCGATCAGAAGATCGGCATTGTGTGTGAACCGATCAATGAGAAAGGGATCTTGCGTGTCCAGCTTCCCGGAAAGAAGATCTGGATCAACCACAAGCGCGTGAGGCTTCATGTGGCGGCAGATGAACTGTATCCGGAGGATTATGATTTTTCCATTATTTTCGATACGGCGGCGAACCGGAAGATCCGGCATGATATGGACAGGAAGTATACGGAGGCGGTGATACGGGAACGGGAGTGATGCTGAGAGAAGATCGTATCAGTGAAGCCGGAAGACAAACTGTTACAGAAAATCGTGCGCCAAAAGAAAATCCGGTTGACAAAGCTGCGGTTTTTGCATATTCTATTAGAAGAATGAAATGATGCTGCATACAGCAAAGCAGTGTACAGATGGACGTTGAAAGGGAAGAGTACCATTTCAGAGACAGCAGAGAGGAACCGTCGCCGGCTGAGAACGGTTCTTGTAAGGAGAATGGGAAAGTGCGACCTGGAGTCCGGCGGATCGCCCGGCTGACCCCGTTATCGGTTAAGAGGGAAAGAGTGCCGACAGGCATTCTTTAAGTAGAGTGGAACCGCGGATTACTTCGTCTCTATTTCCGGAAGGGAAAGAGGCGAGGTCCGCGGATTTTTGACGTATGGTCCAGGCGAAGTGTCCGCAGGAAGATCCGGCGTGTCATCTGTGAGCCGTCACTGAATGCAGAAAAGGAATAGCATATGGGTTTTATACAAAATGTGAAGGAAGAGATCAGGATTATCCGCGAGCGGGATCCGGCGATCCACTCCAATCTGGAAGTGTTCTTATATCCCAGCTTCAAGGTGATGCTTTATTACCGGCTGGCGCACAAGATGTATTTGCGCAGACATTATTTTCTGGCCAGGTGGATTTCTCAGAAGGGAGCCAGGAAGACGGGGATTGAGATTCATCCCGGCGCGAAGATCGGCAAAGGATTCTTCATCGATCATGGCAACGGCGTCATCATCGGTGAGACGACGGTGATCGGCGATAATGTGACGCTGTATCAGGGAGTGACGTTGGGCGGTACTGGCAAGGAACAGGGCAAGCGCCATCCGACAGTGGGTAACAATGTGATGATCAGTACCGGCGCGAAGGTGCTGGGCTCCTTTAAGATCGGGGATAACAGTAAGATCGGGGCGGGCAGTGTGGTGTTGAAGGAAGTGCCGCCCAATTCCACAGTGGTAGGAGTGCCTGGCCAGGTAGTAAAGCGCAGCAAGCAGTCTTTTCCACAGGAGGAGTTAGACCAGGTGAATCTGCCGGATCCGGTGCGGGAGGACATCGTGAACCTGCAGCGGGCCAATACGGAATTAACGAACCGGTTGCTTGACTTGGAGCGGGAGCTGAAAGAACTGCAGAAGAGAGACAGCGCAGCGCTTGTAAGAGAAAAATAGAAGTTGCAGAACAGACAGGAGGCAGGAAGCATATGAAGATTTTTAACACATTATCCAGACAGAAGGAAGAGTTTATCCCTTTAGAAGAGGGAAAGGTCAGCATGTATGTGTGCGGACCTACAGTATATAACTTGATCCATATCGGAAATGCAAGGCCGATGATTGTTTTCGACACGGTGCGCCGTTACATGGAGCATAAGGGTTATGCGGTCAACTATGTCTCGAATTTTACCGATGTGGATGATAAGATTATTAAGAAAGCAAATGAGGAGGGGGTGGATCCTTCCGTGATCTCCGAGCGCTATATAGAGGAGTGCAGGAAGGATATGCAGTCACTCAATGTAAAGCCGGCTACAACCCACCCGAAAGCGACGCAGGAGATCGGCGGCATGATCGATATGATCCAGACGCTGATCGACAAGGGGCATGCTTATGCGGCGCAGGACGGCACGGTGTATTTCAAGACGAGAAGCTTCAAAGAGTACGGAAAGCTTTCCCATAAGAATCTGGATGATCTTCGCAGCGGAAACCGTTCTCTGCTTGTGTCCGGCGAGGAGCAGAAGCAGGATCCGTTAGATTTTGTTCTCTGGAAGCCAAAGAAGGAGGGCGAGCCGTTCTGGGAGTCTCCCTGGTGTGAGGGGCGTCCCGGTTGGCATATTGAGTGCTCGGTGATGAGTAAGCGGTACTTGGGAGACGAGATTGATATTCATGCGGGCGGCGAGGATCTGATCTTCCCGCATCATGAAAATGAGATTGCCCAGTCTGAAGCGGCGAATGACAAGCAATTTGCAAAATACTGGATGCACAACGGTTTCTTAAATATTGATAATAAGAAGATGTCCAAGTCTGAGGGGAATTTCTTCACAGTCAGAGATATCAGTGAGAAGTATGATCTGCAGGTACTGCGGTTCTTCATGCTCTCTGCGCATTACAGAAGCCCATTAAACTTCAGCGCGGAGCTGATGGAGGCGGCAAAAAACGGCCTGGACCGGATTGTGACCAGTGTGACGAATCTAAACTTCCTGTTAAAGGGCGTCGAAGAGAAGGAGACGACGCAAGAGGAGCAGAAACTGATCGAGGAAGCCAGAGAATACGTTGTCAAATTTGATGAGGCGATGGATGACGACTTCAACACGGCGGATGCGGTTTCGGTTATTTTCGAGCTGGTCAAATTCGCGAACACACATGTATCTGAGGAGGCGTCGAAAGGTTTTGTGCAGGCGATGAAGGATGAGATTGTCCTGCTGTCTGATATCTGCGGCCTGATCGTAGATAAGAAGGAAGAAATACTGGATACGCAGATCGAGGAGCTGATCAGGGAGAGACAGGAAGCGAGGAAATCCAGGAACTTTGCGAGGGCAGATGAGATCAGAGATACCTTGGCGGCGCAAGGGATTCTTCTGGAGGATACGCGAGAAGGAGTTAAATGGAAGAGAGTATAACGATTCTGGAAGCAATCAAACGCAATTTTGACTGTAAAGAAGTAGATATCAGAACGTATTCGCCGCTGACGCTTGCGTATATCGGGGATGCGATCTATGATCTGGTGATACGGACGATGGTAGTGGAGCAGGGAAACAGCCCGGCTAACAAGCTGCATAAGAAAACAGTTTCCTATGTCAATGCCAGAGTGCAGGCGAAGATGATCGATGCTCTGGAGGAGGAACTGACAAAGGAGGAGGCGGCAATTTACCACAGAGGACGCAATGCCAAGTCTTACACGGCGGCGAAGAATGCCTCGGTTGTCGAGTACCGGAAAGCGACCGGGTTAGAGGCGCTCTGTGGGTATCTGTATCTGCAGGGCAGGCAGGAACGGATGCTTCACCTGATCCATGAAGCGATCGCGAAAATAGGACTTTGAGGAAACAGGCGATCCGGGATCCCGCAAAGCAAAAGCAGGGGAAGTGGAAAGAAGAAGGCTGCTTTGAGATGGAATGATGGTGGCCTAAGATTGCGCAGACAGTATGGAGGAAAGCGTGAAGAGAGAACGTAATGAGAGAGAGGATGCCCATCCGGCAGAAAACATGAAAGAGAACTTTATGATCGAGGGGCGCAATGCCGTGATCGAGGCATTTCGTTCCGGCAGGACAATAGACAAGCTGTATGTACTGGACGGCTGTAAGGACGGGCCGATCCTGACCATCAAGCGGGAGGCGGCCAAGCATGGGAGCATGATCAAATACGTTGCCAGAGAACGGTTAGACCAGCTTTCCGGGACAGGGAAGCATCAGGGAGTGATCGCCTGTGCGGCGGCTTATGCTTATGCACAAGTGGACGACATACTGCGCGCGGCGAGAGAGAAGAACGAGGCGCCCTTTCTCTTTCTGCTGGACAGTATTGAAGACCCCCATAATCTGGGGGCGATCATCCGCACGGCGAATCTGGCAGGCGCACACGGGGTGATCATTCCGAAGAACAGGGCAGTAGGATTGACCGCGACGGTGGCAAAGGCCTCGGCAGGCGCACTGAATTATACGCCGGTGGCCAAGGTGACGAACTTAGGGCAGACCATCACAGAATTGAAGAAAGAAGGCATTTGGTTCGTATGCGCGGATATGGATGGCACGCGGATGTACGATCTGGATCTGAAAGGACCGATTGGACTGGTGATTGGCAATGAGGGGAGCGGCGTCGGCAGATTGGTCAAGGAAAAATGTGATTATACAGCGGCCATTCCGATGCGGGGAGATATCGATTCCCTGAATGCCTCTGTGGCGGCCGGCGTGCTGGCGTATGAGATTGTCAGGCAGCGTCTGGGATGAAGATGCCGGATCAGTGGGTAGAAGTGATAAGAAGCAATGAAAAGGTTAAATGAGATTTTATTGGTATTGATCTTTATGCTGACGGCAGTTCTGGCGGCGGCGGTCGGGCTGAAAGCCTACGATCTCTACGATACGGACAGAAAACTGGCAAGGCAGCAGGAAGAAATGGAAATAGCGCAGATTCTTGCCCGCAATGAGGAGGCACAGGTACGTGTATCCCAGATGCAGTCTGAGATTATGGAGCTTACACAGGACAGGGAAGAATTAGAGCGGTTTATTAACAGAATACAGAGTGGTGAGATGCAGGCCCAGGTATCGGATAACAGTACGGTATCGGGGAATGGATCAGTGTCCTTCAATGGATGGATCTCTGGTAACAGCGTTGGAGTTTTGGATGGCACGGTGTCTGGGAATGGTACGGTATCGGGGAATGGATCGGTGTCTTATCATGGGACAATTTCCGGTAATGGCACGGCGCCTGGAAACGGTACAGTATCATCGAATGACCAGGAGTTTTGGAATGGTTCAGTCTCCTCAAATGGGATGGTATCAGGGAATGCCTCAGTTTCGTCAAATGGCACCGTGTCAGGCAATGTGGATGTCTTTGGCAATGGGATGCCTGGTTTTTGGGGGACAGTTTCCCATAACGGCGAGATCAATTATTACGATGGGACGATGACGGGCAGCAGCATTTTCGATGAATGGCGTCATATCTATGAGCAGGAGGAAATGTCGCTGGCGGACCGCCGGATTTTGCGTACTTCTCTGGAAGAAACGCTGGAAGTTAACCAGGCAGACAGGGAGCGGATCGCTGAGAACAGGAAGGACTTTTCCGATGTAAAGATTGCCTGCCTGGGAGACAGCATTACGGCGGCGGCTAATTTGGAGGGAGAAGAGGGATATCAACAGTATTCCTACCCATCCAGACTGAAAGAACTGCTGGGCGCGCAGGAAGTATATAATCTGGGGATTGGCGGTTCTTCTATTGGAAGATATTGGTCGGATGCCTATGTGGACCGTTACCAGGAGATACCGGAAGATACAGATATTATTCTTGTGATGGGTGGTACGAATGACGGTTTCTGCGTTTCGGAGAAGGAATTTGGCAATCTGGACGAGAGAGCGCGGCGTACTTTCTGTGGTGATCTGGATGAGTTGATGCGTGGGCTGCGGGAATCTTATCCCGATGCGGAGATTTTCTTTGCCACGCCGCTGCCTAATGTGCTACAGGACTATCTGATGAGCGAGCGGGATTATCTGCTTCCCCAGCAGAAATTCGCGGACGTGATTCTAACGCTGGCCGGAGAATATGATTATAGCGTGATTGATCTGTATAATTCGAATATCCTGGATTCTCATGATGCGAATGTTGTGGCCGATTATATTCCGGACGGCGTACATGGCAATCATGATGGATACCAGATTATGGCAGAGCATTTTGCATCAGAACTGATCCAGCATTATGAGGAAAAGGAAGAAGAAACAGAAGCTTCTGCGTCAGTGTCAGAAAATAATGCGGACGGAAAGGAAACAAGTTGATCTTATGTCCATGGACGAAGAATATGGCAATTATAATGATGAAGAACTCATTCTGCGGCTTCGGGACGGTGAGGAGAGCATTACAGAGTATCTGATGAATAAGTATAAGAACCTGGTGCGCAGTAAGGCGAAATCCATGTATATTCTTGGCGCAGACAGTGATGATTTGATCCAGGAGGGGATGATCGGACTTTTTAAGGCGCTGCGGGATTATGATATCGGCAGAGACGCCAGTTTTTTCACGTTCGCCGATCTGTGTGTGTCCAGACAGATGTATACGGCAGTACAGGCGTCCAAGCGGCAGAAACATATTCCACTCAATACCTATGTGTCCCTTTACGGCAGCGCTGGCAGGAATCACGATGGAGAGGAAGAAGAGCTGGTCAATATGATCTTCGATGCGGCAGGACAGAGCCCGGAAGACATGGTGATCGACAAGGAGAATGTAGAACAGCTGGAGCAGATGATCGAGAGAGAGCTGAGCAGTTTTGAGAAACAGGTGCTGGATCTGTATCTGACAGGCATGCGGTATCAGCAGATCGCTAAAGTGCTGGGGAGAGATGATAAGTCTACGGACAATGCCCTGCAGCGGATTAAGACGAAGCTGAAGAAAGCGTTTGCGGCGGCTACTTAAGTCAGGAAATGTTAACAGAGGAATGATGCCGTGTATCATGGCTTTAGGTCAGATCTCCAGGTCGATTGCACTGGATGCGCCGGTAGGTACGGGATAGGGTGGAAGATAGAACATGGCACAAGGATATTGCATAGGGCAGGCGCCAATTTCCGTCGCATTTCCGCATAGTTCTGGATTGCGTAAAAAATATGCAAGCTGCTTGACAAGGGCAAAATGCATATGCTATACTATAGAACGGTGGTCGGGGGAGAACCTCGTTGCCAAGATGCTGCTGTAGCACAGTCGGTAGTGCGTCGCATTGGTAGTGCGGAGGTCACGGGTCCGATTCCCGTCAGCAGCTCTGATGAAATAACGGAAATCCTGATTCTGACAGGATTTCCGTTATTTTGTGTGTCTATAATTCGGCAGACTATTCCGGAAACAGCTCATCCGGAAGAGCCAGTGCCTTTAGATTCTTCGCCGCTTTCTCATGGCCCCGCTTTCTTGTACCAGTCAAAAGAGGAAATCTTACTTTGCGCCAATCCGTAGCCGAATTCGCTCATCACACCCATAAAAAACTGCGATTCCTTGTGGCCATGCCAGGCGGATCGCAGGGAATCGATCGCAGGCCTGTAGTCTTTCTCAAGGTATGCGGCAAGACCCTGTCGAAATGCCCGTTCCTTTTTCTCTTCGCTCCAGCCAAATAGCTCCATAGAAGTAAGCATATCACAGTTTTCTTATATCGTTGTGTCTTCTTAGCGTTTGTCTGTTACTGTGCTGGCGCCTGCGGCTGTTCTGGCGGCGGTGCGGCCTGTTGTTGTTCCTGTGCCGCCTGCTGCGCTGCCTGTTGTGCCGCTAAGGCCCGCTGCTCCATCTCGGCCCGCTGACCGTTTACGACAGCCTCCCAATCGGGATTAGCGAAGAACTCCGGACTGTGTGGACACATATTGGCCGGTGCAGCCGGTGCCTGGGTGACAGTGCCGTCCTCATTTACGGTCTCTGCGGGCTGCGGCTGTGGAGCCGGCTGGCCTGAGGCAGCGGCGGAACCGCTCTGTAGGGAAATGTCTTCCACGGGGGTCAGTTCCATAACGCCCTCGCTCTTGAACGGGCATCCTTCGTAGGCTGGCAGATTACAGTACTGGCAGATCTGGCCTGCATAGTGTACGTCACAGGTTGCTGTGGGTACGGTTCCTTCTGCGAAATATTCGGTGCGGACAGTTCCGTTGCACAGTCCTTCGATCGGCAGTTTACCGGAGCGTGCACATACTGTGGCGGTTACGATACCGGATGGAACCGGGAAAGATTCGTTCGCCAGGCCTTCATGGATCTGTGCCATGACAGTGCGCCATAATTTCTTTGCCAGGTTTTTCTCATCGCCGGATAATTTCACGTTATTGTCAAATCCAGCCCATGTGGTAGCCGTATAATAAGGAGTAAAGCCGGAGAACCAGACGTCGTTATAATCGGATGTGGTGCCAGTCTTACCTGCGATTGCCATGCCGCCGAAGTTAACGGATCCGCCCGTACCGCTGGTGACGACATCTACCATGGCGTCCGTCAGCAGGAAAGCAGTCGTTTCCTTGATTACTTGTCTGGACTGCGGAGTCGTGTTATCCAGAATGATATTACCGTCATGGTCCACGACTCTGGTATATAATTTCGGTTTGATATAAGTACCGCCGTTGGCGATACACGCGTAAGCGGCATTTAATTCTTCATTGGTGACGCCGTTGGTGATGCCGCCCAGGGCAAGCGCCTGCTGGATATCGGAGTAGACTTTACCGTTGATTTCCTTGCTCTCTTCCAGTGTGGTAAAGCCGAAGTTCGTCAAGTAGTCGAATCCGAGTCTGGGGGTGATCTGCGTCAAAGTCTTGACGGCGACAATATTCATGGACTGTGCGATTCCCACGCGCAGAGAAGACAGTCCGCGGTAAGCTTCGCCGTACCAGTTGGCTACCGGACGGCCGTCTGCATAGTTAAAAGGCGCATCATTCATGACAGTGGCTAATGTCAGACCGGCACTGTCGAGAGCCGGCGCGTAGGTGGATACGACTTTAAAGGTGGAACCAGGCTGCCTTGCCGTATCGGTCGCACGGTTCAGGGTACGGCTGCCGAGCTTCGCGCCGCGGCCGCCTTCCATGGCTACCACATAGCCGGTGCTCTGATCTTCCACGACTAAGGAGACCTGTGGCTGCGGGGTCAGGCTTGCATTCTCAGCAAACACCTGGTCTCCGGGAGACAGGATCGCCTCCTTGTATAATTCAATATCCTGGTAGGCTTCTTCCTGGGAAGCGTAGATCAGGTTGTAATTGGCAGAGCGGTTTTCCTTCCAGTAGGCGCGGAACATTTCCGTACTGTGGTTCTCTCGTTCTCCGTTGCTCTTATCCACGGTCAGCTCATAGTTCAGATACCATTTCGTATTGGCAGGAAAATTACTTTCGTCTGCGAAAGCATCGTCACAGATCTTCTGAATCTTCGGATCCTGTGTGGAGTAGATTTTCAGTCCGCCGCTGTAAAGCAGGGTATAAGCCTGTGTCTCATTGTAACCTGCGGCGATCAGGTCTTCCAAAACGTCGTCCGTCAGTGCATCTACGAAATATGTATTGACGGTAGACTCTTCGTTTTCGGAATCAGCGATCTGGATGCGGGAATAGACATCGTCCGCCATGGCGCTGTCATACTCATCCTGTGAGATAAATCCCTGATCCAGCATCTCGTTTAACACTTTCTCACGGCGTTCAGCATTCTTGTCAGGATGTGTGATCGGGTTGTAGCGGGAAGGATTCTTCGTGATCCCCGCAATCACGGCACATTCTGACAGGTTCAGATCACTGACAGATTTGTTGAAATAGCGCATGGAAGCGGCCTGGACACCGAGGGTGTTCTGGCCTAAGTTGATGGTGTTCATGTAGTTGATCAGAATGGCGTCCTTGTCCATTACTTTTTCCAGTTCCAGGGCGAGGTACTGCTCCTGGATCTTACGCCGCAGTCTGTCGGCGAAGGAATCTTCACTGGTCCAGTCCGTGAAGACATTATTCTTCAGAAGCTGCTGCGTGATGGTACTGGCGCCTTCTGTAAAGCTTCCGCCTTTTAGGATATTCTGAAATCCGATCACGCCGGCACGGATGATTCCCTTAATATCAATGCCGTTGTGGCTGTAGAAACGAGCATCCTCGACGGCGACAAAGGCATTCTGCAGATCCTGCGGAACCATATCGATGGTGACTGGAATACGGTTCGAATCGGTGGATACGAGTTTCGCGGTCTGGTTATTCTCGATATCATATACGAAAGTAGAGAAACCAGTGGGCGTCACATCGATATTGCTCATGTCGGGAGCGCTGGCAAGCACACCCTTAAAGACGCCGATTCCTGCGCTTATGCCGATGATACCTACAGAGATCAGGGCAATCAGACAGATCTGTATAAAGGTAAAACCAATTTTCTTTCCCCATTTGGTAGAGGTAGAGTGGAGCGCCTGCTGTTTTTTGCGGACTCCCTTCTTTCCATAATTCATGATACTCCTCCTTAGGTTACTATGCCCCCTCATACGGACTAAGCATACCTTTGCTTATTATAGCAAAGTTTTTCTGGCAAATAAAGGATTTTCATTTTATATTAAGAATTGTTTGTAACAGTTCGGCCAAGATCTGCGCATTTACCGCGATGACCGTGCCCAAAAACAGCGGTTTCTTATATCCGGCCCATCGCGCAGCGATTCAGGATGGCTGGATACAGGAACAGGAAGCCGAAGGATGAACTGTTACAATTGTTTACAATTCTGTGCCTGTTTATACTGTGATCTGCGGCATTCTGTCTGCACAAGTAAAAACTTGACTGCATTTCTTCCAGGTGAGATAATAAGCGCAGCAAAGGTATTGCTACAGGAAACAGGAAAAGAACAGGAAATGGAGTATACAGGGCGGTATATGGAATCTGGTCATAGGTTGGAACCATATAAGATCATAGCATATGGGGGTACGGGAGAGATCGAGGAGAAGAAATCCCGTTTTATCGCGCATGTTGGCGCTGTCAGCACGGAAGAAGAGGCGATTGCCTTTATTGAGGCGAAGAAGAAGCAGTTCTGGGATGCCAGGCATAACTGCTATGCCTATGTTTTGGGGGAACAGGCGCAGACGGTACGGTTTTCTGACGACGGGGAGCCGACAGGGACGGCAGGAAAACCCATCCTCGAAGTACTTGTGAATTCTGGGATACGCAACCTTGTGGTAGTCGTGACCAGATATTTCGGCGGGGTTCTTTTAGGGACCGGCGGGCTTGTGCGCGCCTATACGAAAGCGGCACAGGCGGGGCTTGCGGCCAGTGAAGTGTGCACGATGGAGTATGGGTATGAGATAACCCTTGTGACAGATTATAACGGGATCGGTAAGATCCAGTATCTGCTGGGACAGAGAGGGATTGCCGTGAAAGCGGATTATGCGCAGCAGGTAACGGTCGAGGTTAAGGTTCCTTATGAGGAGAAGGATGCGGTGATGCATGAGGTGACGGAAGCAACTGCAGGCAGGGTACAGGCAGTGGTTTCGGATCCTCTCTATTATAGGAGAGAGTGACTGATACGCGGAAGACCGGTGTATGACAGGCTGACTGTCAACGGCATTCCGGGTAGGAAGCCGCTTGTAAAGACACCCCAGGCCGGGCGGCCCCGTTTCTGGTATCAGGAACGGCGGATCGTGATCGGACGAAGGTGGGACAGGAGGGACAGGCAGCGATGAGCGAGAACAGGGAAGAAGTAAGAGAGAATTACGATAACTATGAAGATTTCGGCGCAGAAGATATCAGAGAGCTGTTGAATAAAGGGCAGTATACCCGCCTCAGACAGGTGGTACAGGAATTAAATGACGCGGATATCGCGGATTATCTGGAGGATATGGATGAGGAAGAGATCGTGAAGGTCTTCAGGATCCTGCCGAAGGATATCGCAGCAGATGTCTTTTCCTATCTGGAACTGGAGTTCCAGCAGTATGTCATCACCTCCTTGTCCGATAAGGATGCCGCCCACATCATCAACAATATGATGTCTGACGACGCGAAGGAACTGATGGAGGAGATGCCGGCCAATATCGTTAAGAGACTGATCGCCAACACCAGCCCTGACACCCGCCAGGCTATCAATCATCTGATGCGTTACCCGGAGGATTCTGCCGGCAGCATTATGACGGTGGAATATGTGGACTTAAAAGAGCGCGATACGGTGGCGCAGGCCATTGAGCGGATCCGCAAAGTCGGACTTGACAGTGAGACGATCAATATTTGCTATGTGCTGGATAATAAGCGAACGCTGGTGGGAACGGTAGGGCTTCGCTATCTGTTGTTGAGTGAACCGGATGCGGTGATCGGGGAGATGATGCATCGCAGCGTGGTATCTTTGCACACGCTCATGGATCAGGAAGAAGTGGCCAGGATGTTCAAGAAGTATGAATTCACCGCTATGCCGGTGGTGGATAACGAGGACAGGCTGGTCGGGATCATCACGATGGATGACGTGGTGGACATTCTGGAGGAGGAGACGACGGAGGATATCGAGAAGATGGCTGCCGTGATGCCTTCCGATAAACCTTATCTGCGCACATCTGCCTTTGAAGCTTATAAGAAACGGATTCCCTGGCTGCTTCTCCTCATGATATCGGCCACTTTCACGGGCAGTATCATCACATCCTTCGAGAGTGCGTTGAGCAAGTCGGTGGTGTTGACGGCGTTCATTCCGATGTTGATGGATACGGGCGGTAATGCCGGCGGCCAGGCCAGCGCCATCATTATCCGTGGATTGTCCCTGGATGAGATCGAGTTCGGGGACTGGTTCAAGGTAGTCTGGAAGGAGATTAGAACAGCGGCGCTGTGCGGTCTGACACTGGCGGCCTGCAACTTCGTGAAGCTGCTTGCCTTTGACAGGGTAGGCGTGAGCGTGGCCATTGTAGTCTGCTTCACGCTTCTGATGGCGGTGATCGTCGCGAAAGTAGTCGGTTCCACGCTGCCGATGCTTGCCAAGAAGATCGGTATGGATCCGGCTGTCATGGCAAGTCCGTTTATCACGACGATCGTGGACGCGATCTCCCTTTTGATCTATTTCAGAGTGGCGACAGTCGTACTTGGAATATAAGACAGGAAAGACGGGGCGTTCTGCATCTGTGATATGCTCACAGTGCAGCGCCCCGTTTCCGTTCCGAGTTATTTATTCTTAGCGGCGGCGGAAATCGCTGCTCTTTTTCTTAGAGTGGGATCTAAGATTTTCTTGCGGATCCGCAAAGATTTCGGCGTCACTTCCAGCAGCTCATCGGTGTCGATGAATTCCAGCGCCTGCTCTAAGCTTAACACCTTGGGCGGTGTGAGGCGAAGCGCTTCATCTGCACTGGAAGAGCGGGTGTTGGTGAGCTGTTTCTTCTTGCAGACATTCAGCTCAATGTCTTCGCCGCGTCCATTTTGTCCTACAACCATACCGGAGTACACTTTCGTGCCGGGACCGATGAAAAGCGTGCCGCGCTCCTGGGCGTTGAAGAGACCATAAGTGATCGCTTCGCCGGCCTCAAAAGCAATGAGAGATCCCTGTTTGCGGTACTGGATGTCCCCTTTATAGGGGCCGTAGCCGTCGAAGATTGTATTCATGATCCCGTTTCCCTTTGTGTCGGTCATGAATTCACCACGGTAGCCGATCAGGCCGCGGGAGGGGATGGAGAATTCCAGGCGGCTGTAATTGCCGGAAGCCAGTCCCATATTTAACAGTTCCCCCTTGCGCTGGCTTAATTTCTCAATGATTGTTCCGGAGAATTCTTCCGGCACATCAATATAGCAAAGTTCCATGGGCTCTAATTTCCTGCCGTTTTCGTCTGTTTTATACAAGACTTCTGCTTTGCTGACAGCGAATTCGTATCCTTCCCGGCGCATATTCTCGATCAGAACGGACAGATGCAGTTCGCCGCGGCCGGAGACTTTGAAAGCTTCTGTCGTATCGGTCTCTTCCACACGGAGAGAAACGTCGGTATTCAGTTCCCGGAAAAGCCGGTCGCGGATATGACGGCTGGTGATATATTTGCCCTCCTGTCCGGCGAGCGGAGAGTCGTTGATGATAAAGTGCATTGCGATCGTCGGCTCGGAGATCTTCTGGAAAGGAATGGGCTGTGGGTCTTCGGGAGAACACAGCGTATCGCCGATATGGATATCCGCGATACCGGAGATCGCGACAATAGAACCGATACCGGCTTCCTTTACCTCCACTTTATTCAACCCATCATATTCATATAATTTGCTGATCTTGACTTTCCGCATCTTGTCAGGATCATGGTGATTGACGATGACCACTTCCTGGTTGACTTTAACGCTGCCGTTGTCCACCTTGCCTACCCCGATCCGTCCTACATATTCGTTGTAATCGATCGTGCTCACAAGCAGTTGTGTGCCGGCATCCGGATCTCCTGTGGGTGCGGGAATGTGTGCAAGGATCGTATCGAAAAGAGGCGTCATGTCGCGGCCCTTGACGGTAAGTTCCGTGCTGGCGGTTCCTGTCTTGGCGGAAGCATAGACGAAAGGACAGTCGAGCTGTTCCTCATTTGCATCCAGATCCATAAACAGCTCCAGCACCTCGTCTACGACCTGAATCGGCCTTGCCTCAGGACGATCACATTTATTGATGCATACGATGACAGAAAGATCCAGTTCCAGCGCTTTCTTCAAGACGAATTTCGTCTGTGGCATCGGACCCTCGAAAGCGTCCACAACAAGGATCACGCCATTGACCATCTTCAGCACCCGTTCCACCTCGCCGCCGAAGTCCGCGTGGCCAGGGGTGTCGATGATATTGATCTTCACGTCTTTATAAGTAACAGCAGTATTTTTGGAAAGGATCGTGATGCCGCGTTCTTTCTCGATCTCATTGGAGTCCATGACGCGTTCCGCCACTTCCTGATTTTCCCTGAAAACACCGCTCTGTTTGAGCAGTTCATCTACCAGCGTTGTCTTGCCGTGGTCAACGTGGGCGATGATCGCTATATTTCTCACATTTTCTCTGGTCTGTTTCATAGATTACCGTGCCTTTCTTACTAAACTCCATGCATATCACAAGCCTGCCTGTGATACTGCTTACATAACCCTCTATGCAATCAAATCTGATCCCAAACTCCCCTGAAACTTGCTCATTATATCACTTGCGCTTCTATCTTGCAAGTATCGCATTCAGGCAGATTCCCGAAATTTGCGGCAAAAACCGGAGGGCTGTTGCAGGATGTCTGCAAAAATTGGCGCTCGACGGGAGTAGATTGTAGGTTTGAGGAAAATCTGGAATTTTCAGGAAGAAGGATGGTGATTTGCGCGATTACTGACGGTTCTAATTTCGTCGCATTTCCTATATATTGATAATACAACACAAACAGGGATCAGGAATTCCTGCAAATGCACAGACAGAAGGGAGAAAAACATGACAGATAAGGTTATTGAAAACAACCAGGTGGCAATTATGGGGGAGATCGTGAGTGATTTTACTTTCAGCCACGAGATTTTTGGGGAGGGATTCTATATGGTGGATATCAGTGTGAACCGCCTCAGTGATTCTACGGATATTATTCCGGTGATGGTATCGGAACGTCTTTTGGATGTAAACGATGACTATAAGGGAATGAAGATCTGTATCGCAGGACAATTCCGCTCCTACAACAGACACGAAGAGAGAAAGAACAGACTGGTCTTGTCTGTCTTTGCAAGAGAGATCGAATTTGTGGAGGAGATCAGTGAGAGCGCGAAAACCAATCAGATTTTCTTAGACGGTTATATCTGTAAAGCGCCCATTTACCGCAAAACCCCTCTTGGCCGGGAAATTGCGGATCTGCTTCTGGCAGTCAACAGACCCTATGGGAAATCGGATTACATACCCTGCATTTGCTGGGGCAGGAATGCAAGGTTTGCCAGTAATTTCGAGGTGGGAAGCCGGTGTGCGATCTGGGGTAGGATTCAGAGCAGAGAATATATGAAGAAGTTATCCGAAGAGCAGCTTGAGAGAAGAGTGGCGTATGAAGTGTCTGTCAGCAAGCTGGAGATGGTGGAAGAGGAATGAACATAGAGATTAAAAGTTGCGCGGAGGGGCGGATTGTGCTATGATTAAAAAATGAAAGGTTTCTAAAACTTTAGTGTGAAACGGGGAAGAGGCTGTTACCGGCGGAAGTCAGATGCACGGCGATGGCTATAAGGAGTTGAATATGAGTAAAGGCAGGATTCAGATCTACAGCGGGGAAGGTCATGGGAAATCGCCGGCGGCGCTGGGCAGGGCAGTTCAGACAGCCTGCAAGGGGGAAGACGTCGTGATCATCCAGTTTTTGAAAGGAAGGGGATTGACAGATTCGACCTTTGTCAAGAGACTGGAGCCGGAGATCAAGATCTTTCGTTTTGAGAAGTCCGAGGAAGATTATGTGGATCTTTCGGAACAGCGCAAAGCGGAGGAGAAGCAGAACATCCGCAACGGACTTAATTTTGCCAAGAAAGTATTATATACAGGGGAATGCTCTCTCTTAATCCTGGACGAAGTGCTGGGACTGATTGATAAGGGGATTATTACCGTTGAGGAGCTTCGGTCCTTACTCTCAGTGAAACCGGAGGAGATGGACATCATTATGACAGGGATCACGCTCAATGATGAAGTGTGCGTGCTGGCAGATGAAGTGACGAAAGTTGAGACCATGCAGTTTAAGATATGGGGATAGAATGCGCTATTGACAGATTCTGGGCGTAGTGCTAAGATAAATTCAATTAATGAATAGAGGAATTGATAGAGGTTGCGCTTTTTATCAGTAAAGATTCAGATGTGGCAGGCACAGAAGAAGGGTTTTGAAAGGAGAAAGCGCCGAAAGGAAGAGTTACCTGAGGATTCTTACCTTGGGCATGCAGTGAAGAACTGTATGACTGTCATCGAATCGATGGGGCGCTATCAGGTAAGAGAAGAATGTAAGCTGGCCCCGTGTGGCCAGCTTTCTTTGTTTCACAGGACGGCGCACTCTGTGAGGCAGGAAAAGAGCAGGTTATGCGTAACATAAGGTGTGCTTTTTACAGAAAGGAAGGGTAGGTATGGCAATTTTTAAAGGCGCGGGTGTGGCGATCGTTACACCGTTCCATGAGGACGGAAACATCAACTATGAGAAGTTTGAACAGTTGGTGAATGAACAGATCGAGGGCGGCACGGATGCGATTATCGTATGCGGTACGACAGGGGAGGCTTCTACGCTGACCCATGAGGAACATCTGGATCTAATCCGATTCTGTGTGGAGAAGGTCAATGGAAGAGTGCCCGTGGTGGCTGGAACGGGTTCGAACTGCACAAAGACGGCAGTTTATCTGTCAACAGAAGCAGAGAAGTATGGGGCAGATGGACTGCTTCTCGTAACGCCGTATTATAATAAAGCGACACAGAAGGGACTGTTTGAACATTTCAAGACGATAGCGGATGCGGTTAAGCTGCCGATCATCCTGTACAATGTGCCGGGCAGAACGGGCTGTAATCTTCTTCCGAAGACGGTGGTGAAGTTGTGTACGGAAGTCAGCAATGTCGTGGCAATCAAGGAAGCCAGCGGCAATCTGTCCCAGGTAGTGAGACTGATGGCATTGGCGGGCGGCAGGCTGGATTTGTATTCCGGCAATGACGACCAGATTGTGCCGCTGTTATCCCTTGGCGGGAAAGGAGTTATCTCGGTACTGTCCAATGTTGCGCCCAGGCAGACGCATGATATCTGTCAGAAATACTTCGACGGGGATGTGGAAGGCAGCATGAGGGAGCAGCTTCGTGCGATTGAGCTGTGTGATGCGCTCTTTTGCGAGGTGAATCCGATTCCGGTGAAAGCAGCCTTGAATCTGATGGGGAAAGAAGTGGGACCGACGCACATGCCATTGTCAGAGATGGAGCCGGATCACGTGGAAGTGCTGAGGACAGCGATGCAAAATTACGGCATACTGTAAGAAGGGAAGCGCTGCGCAAATGCCGTTGCTTTGCACGGGGGAGCTGTGAATCGTAACGATCGAGATATAGAAGACGGTAAAGTGTCTGTTTCGGGTGCGGAGGCATCTGTGACAGACGCTTTTCTATCATAGGAGATTCCTCCACGGATCCCGTTTGGTTGTGGGTGGCGGGATATGGAAGAAAGTGGTATGATAATAAAGAAAAGAAAGCGATCTGTGCCTGTGCGCTGTTTGACACAGATCCATTCCTGGACAGACCAGATTCGTTAAGGGAAAACAGCGCAGAAATGAGGAGAATGATGACAGAAAAGACAATCAGAGCGATCATGCATGGCTGCAACGGCAAGATGGGACAGACGATCTCAGGATTAATCGCGGCGGATGAAGGGATAGAGATCGTGGCGGGTATCGATCCCTATGACGAGCTGCTCAATCCTTACCCGGTCTTTCAGAAGATCGGTGACTGTGATGTGGAGGCGGATGTGATTATTGATTTCGCTGCGGCGTCGGCAGTGGACAACCTGCTTGACTACTGCGTGGAGAAGAAGCTGCCCTGTGTAGTATGTACGACAGGCCTGTCAGAGAAACAGCTTGCCGATGTGAAGAAGGCCGCGGGCCAGGTGGCGGTCCTGCAGTCGGCGAATATGTCGCTGGGAATCAACCTTCTTCTGAAGATGTTGAAAGAAGCGGCCAGTGTTCTGGCGAAAGCCGGTTTTGATATTGAGATCGTAGAGAAGCACCATAACTTAAAGAAGGATGCACCCAGCGGAACGGCGCTTGCCCTGGCGGACTCCATCAATGAAGAGCTGGAGAATTCTTACCGGTATGTCTATGACAGAAGCCAGCTCAGGGAGCAGCGGGGCAAGAAGGAAATCGGGATCAGTGCAGTCAGAGGCGGTACGATTGTGGGAGATCATGACGTAATCTTTGCAGGAGCGGACGAAGTGGTTACTTTCTCACACAGAGCTTACTCCAAGGCGGTGTTCGGTCAGGGAGCAGTGCAGGCCGCCAAATTTCTTGCGGGAAAGCCGGCCGGCATGTATGATATGAGCGACGTGATCGGATAGGGACATTTTCTGCGCAGATTTGGGAACGATCATGGAAAGGAGGAGTTATGAACGACCTGGAATTAAAATACTTAAAGAGCCTGTCCAGACAGTATCCGACAATCGCTGCGGCATCGACAGAAATCATCAATCTGCAGTCCATCTTGAATCTGCCCAAGGGGACGGAACACTTTATGACGGATATCCATGGAGAGTATGAGCAGTTTAATCATATTCTGAAGAATGGTTCCGGCTCTGTCAGGCGCAAGATTGATGAGGAATTTGGGAATACACTGAGTATCAAGGATAAGAAAAGCCTGGCTACGCTGATCTATTATCCACGGGAGAAGCTTGATATTGTACTGCGGGAAGAGGAAGAGGATTCGATTGAGGACTGGTATAAGATCACGCTGCATAGACTGGTCCAGATCACGAAGAGAGTATCTTCCAAGTATACGCGTTCCAAAGTGCGTAAGGCGCTACCGAAGGACTTTTCTTATATTATTGAGGAACTGATCACAGAGAAAGCGGAGATCCAGGACAAGGAAGCTTATTACAATGAGATCATCCATACGATCATCCGCATCGGAAGGGCGCAGGAGTTTATTGAGGCTCTGAGCAATCTGATCCAACAGCTTGTTATCGATCATTTACATATTGTCGGGGATATCTATGACAGAGGGCCGGGACCGCATGTGATCATGGATACGTTATGTCATTATCACTCGGTGGACGTACAGTGGGGGAATCATGATATCGTGTGGATGGGAGCCGCCAGTGGACATCTCGCCTGCATTGCCAATGTCATCCGGGTAGCCGCCAGATATGGCAATCTGGATACTCTGGAGGAGGGGTATGGAATCAATCTGATCCCGCTGGCTACGTTTGCCCTGGAGACTTATAAGCATACCGATTGTTCCGCCTTTGCGATCCGGTATAACACAGAATATGATACGAAGGATTTAAGTCTTGATACGAAGATGCACAAGGCGATCGCGATTATTCAGTTTAAGCTGGAAGGGCAGATTGTCATGCGTAGGCCGGAGTTTGCCATGCAGGATCGACTGTTGTTCGAGCAGATTGACTATGAGAGGAAGACGATCGATATTGGCGGTGTATCATATCCGATGAAAGATGTGGATTTCCCGACGGTGGACCGGGAGAAGCCTTATGAGCTGACGCCGGAGGAAGAACAGGTCATGGAGAGACTGCGGCATGGATTCATCAAATGTGAGAAGCTGCAGAAACATGTGAAGTTTCTCTTTTCCAAAGGCGGATTGTATAAGGTATATAATTCCAACCTGCTCTACCACGGCTGCGTGCCCATGGATGAGGAAGGGAATTTCAAGAAAGTTAACGTTTATGGCCAGGAATACAGCGGCAAAGCGTTGTACGACGTGCTGGAGCATTATGCCAGGAAAGGATATTATTCCGATAATCTGCGGGAGAAACTAAAAGGACAGGATATTATCTGGTATATCTGGTCCGGTCCGAACTCGCCGGTATTTGGGAAGGACAAGATGGCTACCTTCGAGAGATATTTCGTTGAGGAGAAGGAGGTCCAGAAGGAGACTAAGAACAGTTACTACAGGCTGTTGGACAATGAAGAAGTGATTGAGAAGATTCTGAAGGAGTTTGGCTTAGATGCCTCGCATTCCCATATCGTGAACGGGCATGTGCCGGTGGAGCGCAAGAAAGGAGAGTCGCCGATCAAGTGCGGCGGTAAACTGCTGATTATAGACGGTGGATTTTCCAAAGCGTATCAGGATAAGACGGGCATTGCCGGCTACACGCTGGTAGTCAATTCCTACGGGATGCGTCTGGTGGCCCATGAGCCTTTCGAGTCCACGGAATCGGCTATTCTTCATGAATCGGATATCTTCTCGGATTCCGTGATCCTGGAGACGACGACGCAGCGCCAGAAGATTGCCGATACGGACATCGGCGCGGAACTGCGGGAGACGATCCATCAGCTGGAGGAATTACTGCAGGCCTACAGAGACGGAACGATCATTGAAAGATGAAAGTCCAAAAGAACAACAGATGTACCCAAATTGAGTTGATCGCGTTTGGGTACATCTGTGTTTGTTTTTGCTAAAGCTTATCGGCCGCTTGTTCCACGGGTTGTAGTGCCGGTAGTTGAGGTGCTGCTGTTGGTGCCTGTCACGTCATCCACGACATTTTCCACACCGTCTGCCGCATCGTCAATGACATCGGAAGCGGCATTGCCTACGTCACCGATCGCGTCGCCAACGTTGTCCAGGACGGAATCGCTGCCGTTTTGATCTCCGGCAGTTACATCATTGACATTCTCGTTATCGTTCATGCTGCCAGTACCGTTTGTGTTTCCATTACCGGTATCGTTTGCAGTACCATTGCCAGTGTTGTTCGTACTGTTTGTTGTTCCGGCGGCATTGCCGTTATTTCCATTTGTGGCGCCGTTGTCAGTATCAGAATTTACATTGGCATCATTTGCAGTGCCGGACTGTGTTGTGGACGCGTTGTCTTTGTCAGTTCCGGTTGTGTCGTCATTTCTCCGACCGCAGGCGGTCAACATGACAATGGAAAGTGTCATGAGAGAAACAAGTAATAATGATCTTATTCTTTTCATAATTTCCTCCATTCCGAATGTTGATAGGCATTCTTTTTGAGCAATTCTGATTGGGGCAGCATGTTTTTTGAAAAAACAGCTACTCTTGTGTTATTATGTCTGATAGGAATGAAAATATGCATCTGACAGAAAGGCAGGAACAGGATATGGAATTCAGACCCTGTATTGATATCCACAATGGCAGCGTAAAACAGATCGTGGGCGGCAGTCTGCAGGATGAGAAAGACGAAGCAGTGGAAAATTATGTAGCGAAGCAGGACGCAGCATTTTTTGCCAGGCTGTATCGGGAATACGGGATCAGAAACGGACACATAATACTGTTAAATCCTGTGATATCTGTTCATTATAAAGAGACGAAAGAGCAGGCGCTTGCGGCGCTCAGAGCCTATCCTGGCGGGATGCAGGCGGGCGGCGGGATAACGCCGGACAATGCCGGGGAATTTCTGGATGCCGGGGCGAGTCATGTAATCGTCACTTCTTATGTTTTTAAAGATGGTCGGATCCAGTATGACAAGTTGAAGAATCTTGTCCATAAAGCAGGAAAGAAACATCTGGTGCTGGATCTAAGCGTCAGAAGAAGTCAGGACCGTTATCTTATTGTAACCGACAGATGGCAGAAATATACGCACGTAGAGCTGACAGAGCAGACATTAGAGGAGCTGTCAGAATATTGTGACGAGTTTCTGGTGCACGCTGTGGATGTGGAGGGCAAAGCGGGCGGAATAGAGAGACAAGTTGCAAAGCTTCTGGGAGACTGGGGAAAGATACCGATCACATACGCCGGCGGTGTGCACAATTTTGAAGATCTTAGATGTTTGAAGAGGCTGGGAAGAAATAGAGTACATGTGACGGTTGGCAGCGCACTGGATCTGTTCGGCGGAACGATGGCGTTTGAGGAAGTGCTGCGGATGTGCAAGGAGGAAGAAGCGATTTGGGATGGCCGGATCCAGTAACAGGAAGCCGAAAGCGGAACCAATGTCATGATGCCGGGGTCAAAAGCCCTCGAAATAGAACCTTGAAAATTTAATATTTTA
>CAJTRA010000014.1 GCA_910578345.1 uncultured Lachnospiraceae bacterium
ATGTCGGTTCCCATACTTATATTTCAGATTCGCATGCTTCTCAAATATCATGAGCGAACTCTTCCCTTTCAGGTATCCTACAATTTCCGATACCGAGTATTTGGGCGGTATCCTTACCAGCATGTGGATATGATCCGGGCAGCATTCTGCTTCTATGATCTCTATTCCTTTTCTGCGGCATAACGCTCCCAGTATCTGTCCTACGTCTGCTTTGATGTCTTTGTATATCACCTGTCTGCGATACTTTGGTGCAAAAACGATATGGTACTTGCATTCCCATTTTGTATGGGCTAAACTATTTGTTGTGTCCATCTTGGGCACCTCCTGTGTTGTATTTTTGTGGTTTGCAGACCTACTTTTATACTAACACAGGAGTTTCTTTTATCTAAAGATTTGCCCTCCCCCTGCATAGCAGGGGGTATATTTTTGTCTGTGACACAAGAAAACCTCACAAACAGCATATTTATGCTATCTGTGAGGCTTTTATCTTTTCTCAACTGTCAAAGATGGGAGTATAGCACATTTATCGTACACACTCAACCTAAATTCTTGATCTTGAACTCCCGCTCGTGCTCTCTACGCAGATCCTTTTTAGCGATGTCCTGCCGCTTGTCATAGAGCTTCTTACCCTTCGCTAAACCGACTTCGATCTTCGCCCTTCCCTCTTTAAAGTATACCTGCAACGGCACGATCGTATACCCTTGCTCCGCCATTTTTCCTGCCAGTTTCCTGATCTCATATTTATGCAGCAGCAGCTTACGAACCCGAAGCGGATCTTTGTTAAAAATATTTCCCTTCTCATATGGGCTGATATTCATGCCGAAGACATAAGCCTCCCCCTTCTCGATCCGCACAAAAGCTTCTTTAACGCTGCATTTTCCCATACGCAGAGACTTTACCTCCGTACCGTGAAGCTCCAGCCCTGCTTCATATTTCTCTTCTATAAAATAATCATGGTAGGCTTTCTTATTGTTCGCTACCAGTTTCATAGCCTCTTTGGCCATAAGATCACCTTCTTTCCCCGATATTCACATCCATATTCTATCGTTGACGACTTCCATCTATAGGCAACGACATTGGAACTGCCGCTTTCGCCCTTGTAAAAGCTCCCGTATATGGCTTTTTGTTATGTCGTGTACTCTCTCTCCTCCGGTATCATAAAATCAACCGTACCGCTCATGCGGTCTACCCCCTTCACCTGAATGGTAATCCGCTGCCCCAATTTGTAGGTTTTTCCGGTGTCTCTGCCTACCATCTCATAGGTCTCTTCATCATAATAGAAAAAGTCGCCTGAGAGAGTCGATACATGAATCAGTCCTTCCACGGTGTTTGGCAGCTCTACATAAATGCCCCACTGCGTTATGCCTGAGATGACTCCTTCAAAGCTCTCTCCAATGTGTTCTTCCATATATTCTGCTTTCTTCAGTTTGTCTGTCTCCCGCTCTGCCTCCTCGGCCCGCCTTTCCATCTTAGAAGAATGCTTCGCCACTTCCGGCAGTCTCTCCAGATAATGGCTGATCCTCTCTTCATGCAGTCTTCCCCGAAGCTGATCTTTGATAATCCGATGGATCTGCAGGTCCGGATAACGTCTGATCGGCGAGGTGAAATGACAATAGTGCTGGCAGGCCAGTCCGAAATGTCCGGTACACTCCACAGTATATCTGGCCTGTTTCATGCTGCGCAGCGTCAGGCGGCTGATCAGCGTTTCTTCCTCTGTATCAGTGATCTGACCCAGAAGTTTCTGCAGTTCTTTTGGATGAACCTCCTCTCCTGTCAACTTAACATGATAGCCGAAGTTCCGAATAAACGCTGAAAGTTTCATCAGCTTATCCGGGTCTGGTTTCTCATGAGTCCGGTAGACAAAGGGCAGTTCCATCCAGAAGAAATGCTGCGCGATCGTCTCATTGGCGATCAGCATAAAGTCTTCGATGATCTTCGTCGCCACATTGCGCTCATAGGGCTTGATCTCGATCGGATGTCCCTTTTCATCCAACACGATCTTACTCTCAGCAAAGTCAAAGTCGATGGAACCGCGTTTATGCCGTTTCTTCCGCAAGATCGACGCCAGTTGTTCCATCTCTTCAAACATGGGGACGAAAGTTTCATACTTCTGTCTTTCTTCCTCATCCTTATCTTCCAGGATCTTCTTCACCGAAGTGTAAGACATTCTTCTATCTACACAGATGACGGTCTCCAGAATCTGATAATCTGTCACCTCTCCTTTGCCGTTAATGGTCATCAGGCAGCTTAGCGCCAGACGGTCCACTCCTTCATTCAGGGAACAGATGCCATTAGACAATTTGTGCGGCAGCATGGGAATGACCCGGTCTACCAGATACACGCTGGTGCCGCGTTTCAATGCTTCCCAATCCAGCGCAGAATTCTCCTGTACATAGTTACTCACATCCGCAATGTGTACGCCCAGATGGTACAGTCCCTTTTCATCCAGATACAGGCTTACCGCATCATCCAGATCTTTGGCGTCTTCACCATCTATCGTCACCATCTGCAGTTCTCGCAAATCTGTGCGTCCTGTCCGGTCCGCATCCTGCATCTGATCCGGTATCCTGTCCGTCTGATGCATGACCTTCTCTCCAAACTCCACAGGCAGCTCTAATCTTCGCACGATGGACATGATATCCACCCCTGGATCATTGATGTGACCAAGAATCTCTACCACTCTGCCTTCCGGCTTATGCCGCTCATCAGCAGCATAAGAAGTCAGTTCCACTACTACTTTATGCCCGGTGACTGCACCCTTGGACCGCTCCTTCGGCACAAAAACATCCGTACCTACCTTACTGTCATCAGGAATCACAAACCCGAAATTCTCACACTGCTCATAGGTTCCCACAAGCTGCTTCATCCCACGTTCCAGGATCTTGATGACGCGGGCCTCCTGCCGCCTGCCATGACTGCCCGGCACAAGCTCTACCTGTACCCTGTCCTGATGAAAAGCGCCGCCCTTCAGATCCTCCGGAATATACAGGTCGTCTTCTCTTCCCTCTACTTCTACAAACCCAAACCCTCTGGCAGTACCAGAATAAACGCCCACCATCTTATTCTCCTCCGGCTTCAGGAATTTCCCCTGCCCGGTCATCTGCAGCTTTCCTTCTGCCACAAGCTCCTGCAGAATACGCCGGAATTCTTCCCTGTCTTCCTTGGAGACCTGCATAAGTGCCGCCATTTCCTTCTCTTTCATCGGCACATACAAGTCGTCTGCCGTCAATTCACAGATTAAATTCTTACGTTGTCTATCTTTCTCATTCTGTCCAAACAAAATCCATCCTCCAGCTCTTCCCATCCACTCTGCATCTGGCCTGCCAAACACCACCCCTATGCCGCCAGCATAGTCATGCGGATTCTTCTATGACACGTCAGCGCATCCCTTTTCTGTCATAGGAAGCACTCTCCTATGATAGAATCAAAAAAGCACTCTAATGCAAGAGTGCTTCCACGATCAGAACAAATTCAGATTCAGAATAACCGCCAATACCATAAAACCTACCGCAAGACCCGTCGTGATCTTAACCAGCTTACCTTCCATGGAACGGCCTTTATTCTTGCCCCAATATGTCTCAGCAGCGCCGCTGACTGCGCCTAAGCCTGCCGACTTACCTTCCTGCATCAATACCAATATCACAAGTGCAATACAAACAATAATGTAAATCACCATCAATGTAATCCTAAGTGCTCCCATTTCTACACCTCCTAATGTCAAGCAGATTTTATCTTACCACACAAATCCCGTAAACGCAATAGAATTTTCAAAATCACAACTCAAAATCAGCAAACGCATCTTCTGTCAGACGGTTTTGGCTGTAATAATGCATCAGATAAGCTTTCATCTCTGTATGCGCTGCCCCCATATCCTCCATCATCGCCTGAAAGTTATCTGCATTTACCCCTCCGATCTTCGACAGAAACTGGTAATACCTCAAATCATCTCCATGTTCCTCCAGCACAACTTTCCAAGTCTCTTCCGTAGGTTCCCCTTTGATATGCGAGAGCAGATACTGCGTCAGCTCCTCTTGCACAGACTGCTGTAATCCATAGCTGTGCATCAGGCGGAGCATTGCCAGTCTGACCTTATCCCGCCTGCGCTGCTCCATATAGTAATCCAGATTATTTTCCCTGCTGCCATAATCCTCTTCTCCACACAAAAGCATCTTGGAGAATCCTTCCGCATCTTCTCTCTGCATCAGGGACTGCATTCTTGCATCCCACTGTGCGATCCACTCCGCTGTTCCCGCATTTTCGAAATCAAACAGATAAAACGCATCCAGTCTGCTCATGACTGCTGCCAACAGATAGGAGACATCCACTGTCTTATCGTCCCGTTCCTCTCTCCTTCCATCCACGATCTGCTCCAACGCCGGACAATCCTTGAAAATCCCCTGTCCGATCTCCATTGCATGATAGGGAACCAGGATCTTTGCCAGCTTGTTGCAATAGGCAAATGCCCAATCCTCGATCTGTACCACAGATCCCGGCAGCGTAATCTGTCTTATCATCTTATTGCTCAAAAAAGCTTTCTTTCCAATGCTGGTGACCGGACAAGCGTCAATTATTCCCGGCACCGTCACTTCAACATCCTTCCCACGGTGCCCGGTGATCTTCACGCCGCTCTCCGAAATCTCATATTGCAGCACGCCGTGCTCCGTATCCAGCTCCCCATAATTTATCTTCTTATTCAACATTCAAATCATCCTTATATAACAGATCGATCTGTTTCAGAATACTATCACTTCGTTCCGTGAGCATCATTTCCTCATTGTGACGCTGGTAATCTTCACATCCATAGGACGCAATGAACTTCGCGCAGTCTGGCTGTACCGTACACTCCGTCATCAACAGAAGCATCTCATTGCCGGAGCCAAACGTATCTTCCACAAATCCGAACAGAAAATGCATCCGCTCCTGAATCCTTCCCGTATCTTGTTTATAAGTGGCCACCTGCGCATCAAAGCCTGCCTTGATCCTGGCAAAAGCTGCCGCAGCATCTTCCATCTCCTCTGTTCGCAGCATCTTCCCTGCTTCTGTTAAGAACCGGATCATGGCGCGTGTCTTGTGTTTCTCCCGCACAGACAGCGCACCAGCCATCTGTAACGATTCCATGCTCGCTGTGCGCGCCTGCGTCTGTTTCTCCAAAAGCTCTGCGATCCTGCCTGCACTTCCTCCTGCTTCCGCTTTTGCTTTCAGCGCCCTGAGAGGGTTCATCAGTTCATGCAGCGTCTCGGAAGTCTGCATATTCTCCCTGATATCCTGCTGGACCTTATCGATCAGCATCCCCATCAGAGACAGCCTTTCATCAAAATCCGCTTTCCTTGCCTTATCCTTCGCCTGCTCACTGACGGTTCCTGACAGAATCTCCTCCACATTATAATCGTTCTTGTATTTCTGGTATAAATCATAGTAGGCGCCAAATTCTTTTACAACACGGTCATTGCGGATATACTGCCCGATCAGGGATTCCTCGACCGGAATCTCCTCCTCTTCATACAGCTTAAGCATCTGTGACAGATCTTCCCATCCTCTCGCCGTAATGTAATTCTTGCCCTTCACTGTAGTCTCTACCTGATAGAAAGCGTCTTTCTTCAAATCGAGGAAATTTAAGATCGCCGTGTGCAGACCGCGCTCCCTGGCATATTCCCGCCAGATCGCATAGTCAGCCTCCACCTCTAAAATCTTCATGCGGTCTAATGTGACCACATCGAACTCCCGCACCGATTTATTGTATTCCGGCGGATTGCCCGCTGTCACGATGATCCATCCTTCCGGCACCTGATGTCTGCCGAACACTTTATACTGCAAAAACTGCAGCATGGAAGGGGCAAGCGTCTCCGAGACGCAGTTGATCTCATCCAGAAAGAGAATTCCTTCTTTCACCTTACTCTTTTCCATCACATCATAGACAGCGGCAATAATCTCACTCATTGTATACTCCGATACCTGGTAAGATTTCCCCTCATATTTTTTATTCACAATGAAGGGAAGTCCTAACGCCGACTGTCTTGTATGATGTGTCATAGAATAGGATACCAGTGCGATGCCAAGCTCCTGCGCGATCTGCTCCATGATTGCAGTCTTACCGATTCCCGGCGCCCCCAACAGAAAAATAGGCCGCTGTCTGACAATCGGTATCCGGTATTCTCCCTCCTCATCTTTCTTCAGATAGATCTTTACCGAATCCTTGATATAATCTTTCGCCTCTTTGATATTCATCCAGGCACCTCCATACATTTACACCCCTACATATTGCAAGCCGTACTTGCGATACTGCGCGTCCCTGATTCCATGTCCATCTAACAACGGACTTTCCTATAAGGTAAATCATTTGAAAGTTTACTTCCAAACCTCTTCTTCATCCAGAACAATTTTGATTGCCCAGGGCGGCACTTTCGGCACATTCTCATCTTCCTGCAGAAATACGAATGCCACGTCATAGTCAGGCATATGCTCCGGATAGATCCCATAGCCGTCTGTAAAGTAGAGCAGCCCTTTCAGATCGTCAAATTCCTGCTCCTTCTGCAGTTTCTCTATATAGGAGAACGCCGGACGAAAATCCGTAGAACCAAATCCCGTCAACTTCCCGTGGGCCATAAAATCGTCAAATTCTTTCTGCTCCGTGATCTTCACATCCTGCCTGACCTCGCTGTCGCACTGCAGGATATGCACATTGACTTTCCTAAAAAAGTTCTCGCTCGCCTGCATGATATTGTAGGTCTTCTGCAGAAAAGCCTGCACCACCTCACCACGGCAGGACGCCGAAGTGTCAATCGCAATCACAAAATCTTTGATCTTCTTGCTGTCTTTATACTCAAGCGGCTCCACGAGAGGCATATTCCCGTAAGTATGCAATCCATAAGTATAATAAATATAGTCGAACTCATCATCATTGACCTGTACCGTCTCTCCCATCACCATAAATCTTCTAAGAAAGTCTGTATAGTCATACCGCTGCCTTGTGGCTTCCTTTAAGTTCTCTTCCATGCTCTCAGCGCTATTCTTCTCCTTGCTGAAACTCTTTAGGTCTGCCTTGATCCGCTCACTGATCTTACGCCACTCTGCCTGGGACAATTCCAGTTCCTCCTGCCTGTCCCAATACCGGTGCTCATCATAGTGGCACAGCTTATACCACTCCTGCATCGCCTTTTCAGAGGGCTCCTCGATCCGAAAGTGCCGGTATAGTCTCTCCGCCGTCAATCCGCCGGCCTGCTTTTCCAGAACATCCATACGGCTCTGCAGCAGATCATCGGAAGAAAGGCTTGTCAGGTGCAGATTCCAGTCTAAGATCGTATGTTCCACCGCAATGTCTGTCGCCAGATCCCAATACGTTCTATTTAACTTGTCAGCGCTGAGCGCATGCGAAAAAATGCCGTGCAAAAGCGTATGCAGGTAGAGCCTTGCGGCATAATGCGGTGCATTCCTGTACTGCTGCAGCAATAACGCCGGATCATAATACAGCGCCATGCCGTCAAACAGATGCGCGCCCATCTGCCCCCTACACTCCACGTTCAGCCTGGACAGGGCTACATCCAGAAACCGCATATTGATCAATATCCCATCATGGGCAAGACCCATGATCTCATCTGCGATTTTTCTCATCTGAAGTTGTCTGTCCGCCCGTTGCTCATCCGACATCGCTCTTCACCGCCACCTTGCCTGCTTTATGGTTCCCTCTATCCTGTATTTTCATGGAGATAGGCGATTGAACCTTGCTGCAACCGCCCATCCTAACACATCTTATGCCCTACGACACGAATGGATTATACTTCCTCTCATGCCCGATTGTTGTACTTTCCCCATGTCCCGGATATACCTTCGTCTCATCCGGCAATTTGAAAAGCTTCTCCTTGATCGACCTGACTAACGCGCTCATGCTGCCCGTTGCCAGATCTGTTCTTCCCACAGAATCCTGGAAAAGGGTATCTCCTGCAATCAGGATGCCATCTTCCTCAAAATAATAACAGCAGCTTCCAACAGTGTGCCCCGGCGTGGCAATCAGTCTGCAGGTCATGTCTGCGATCGTGATCTCCTCGCCGTCTTTCAGATACCTGTCCGGCAGGACAGTATATGGTCTGCCAACCTGATCTGATACATTTGTGACGGCATCCTCGCACAGAACTTTCTCCGCCTCATAGGCATACAACGGCGCTCCTGAAAGTTCCTGCAGCCTATTCGTTCCCCAGATATGATCAAAATGTGCATGGGTGAGCAGAATTCCTTTTACCTGAAATCCCTTCTCCCGCAGCGTCTCATAAATATAGTCTCCCTTATCAGCCGGATCGAAAAAAATCACGTCCTTCGTCCCCTCCCGGTATACAAAATAACAATTCGTCTGGCAGATCCCCAGCATCAACCGTCCGATCTTCAACTTGCCCATACCACTTCTCCTTTTTGTTTCCTCTTCTCATATCCTCTGATACAGTCTATCCTAATGTCTTTCTCTTTACCCGGTCGTCCTCTCAATATCAATCACGCTCGCAATTGTCCTGATCTTATCGATGATCCGCAGCAGTTCTTCCCTGCTGCCAATCTCAAAGCTGACCAGAATGGTAGCAGTTCCCTGCTTGCTCACGCGGGTATTTAAGGACAGGATATCGATCTCTTTCTCCGTAAGCGCCCTGGAAATATCCGCCAAAAGGCCATTTCTGTTATTCGCATAAATACTGATCTCCGCCAGATACCTGCCGTCCGCCGCTTCCACCTGCTGCCACTCTGCATCGATCAGCCTGTTACGGTCAAGCTCCGGCAGATTCATGACATTGATGCAGTCTGTCCGGTGGATCGAAATCCCCCTGCCTCTCGTGACAAAACCGACGATCTCATCTCCAGGTACAGGGCTGCAGCATTTGGAGAATCGCACTGCCACATCATGGATTCCTCTGACCACAATGCCGCTGCTGTTCTTATTCGACCGTTCTCTGTTGATCTGTGCGCTCTCTGCTACCTCTGCCATGATCTCGGCGTCGGTCATCTCTCTCCGATGGTCCTGGTCGTACAGCTCCTGCATTCGGTTAAGGATCTGTCCCTCTTTCAGACCGCCGTGTCCAATCGCCGCCAATACAGAATCCCAATCCTGGAACCCGTACCGCTTCATGATCGCTTCCTGATATTTGGCCGTCATGACCTCCAACGGATTGATCGCCTTCGCCTTACAGTAGTTTGCGACCAGTTCTTTTCCCTTGACAATATTGTCTTCCTTTAATTCATGCTTAAACCACTGATTGATCTTGTTCTTCGCCTGGGTACTCTTGACCACATTCAGCCAGTCACGGCTGGGACCCTTGGAATTCTGGGACGTCATGATCTCTACCTGGTCGCCATTCTTGATCTCATAGTCGATGGTCACCAGCTTGCCATTGACTCTGGCGCCAATCATCCGGTTACCTACGGCGCTGTGAATGCTGTAAGCAAAATCGATTGTCGTGGAGCCTGCCGGCAGATTCTTCACATCACCTGTCGGCGTAAAACAATAGACACTGTCAGAAAAAAGGTTCAGATCGCTTTTCAGCAGATTCAGAAATTCCTTGTTATCTGACATATCCCGCTGCCATTCCAGGATCTGGCGCAGCCACACCAGCTTCTCTTCCTCCTGGCCTTCTACTTTCTTGCCATCGGAAGCCTCTTTGTATTTCCAGTGTGCGGCAATCCCATACTCTGCCGCTTTATGCATTTCATAAGTTCTAATCTGAATCTCAAAAGGCTGTCCCGTGCTGCCGATCAAAGTCGTGTGCAGTGACTGGTACATATTCTCCTTAGGCATGGAGATATAATCCTTAAACCGTCCTGGGATCGGCTTATACATCGCATGGATCACACCCAGCGCAGCATAGCAGTCTCTCACCGTATCTACGATAATGCGCACTGCAAACAGGTCATAGATCTGATCTATGGTCTTATTCTGATTCTTCATTTTCTTATAGATGCTGAAAAAATGTTTGATACGTCCGTCAATCTGTGCCTTGATCCCCGCACGTTTGATGTGTTCTGTCACTTCGTCTACGATCGTCTGGATATACTGCTCCCGAACGCTCTTACGGATCGCAATCTTGCCTACCAGATCATAATAGGCTTCCGGTTCCAGATACTTTAAAGACAAGTCATCCAGTTCTACCTTGATCCTGGAAATTCCCAAACGCTGGGCGATCGGAGAATAAATATCCAGCGTTTCTCTTGCAATCTCCTGCTGTTTCTCCGGACGCATGTGCTGCAGTGTCCGCATATTGTGCAGTCTATCCGCCAGCTTGATCAAGATGACCCTAATATCCTTCGCCATCGCCAGAAACATCTTGCGCAGATTCTCTGCCTGACGTTCCAGTTTCTCCGCATCCCGGTCCCTGTTATCACTGTTTTCCCCATGGAAATTGATCTTCTCCAGCTTCGTGACGCCATCCACTAAAAGCGCCACATCCGCACCGAACTGTTCTTTGATCTCCTCGTCCGTCATGATCGTATCTTCCACCACATCGTGCAGAAGTCCCGCCACAATCGTCTCCTTATCCAACTCCAGATCAGCCAGAATAATCGATACATAAAGCGGATGTATAATATAAGGTTCACCGGATTTGCGCACTTGTCCTCTGTGCGCATCGTAAGCTGTCTGGTACGCTTTCTCGATCAGAGAAATATCATCAGACGGATGGTATTTACGCACACGGTTAATAAGCTCCTCATACAATGTCTCAGGCGCCTGGAATTCTTCAATCGATTCAATTCTGCCATCATCAATGATGACTTCTTTCTTTTCTTCTGTCGTCATAGCCTCTTAAACCGCTCTGCCTTATTTATAATCATTATTCCCTATTATAATCGCAAATCATAAGCAAGTCAAAATATTCTTTCTGGCTTTTCTTTTGGCACGGTCCGCGCAGTAAATGCGCAGACCTGGGATGAACCGTTACTTTGACAGCAGCCTGTCCAGTGGATAGGTCAGGAGAAAGGAACTCACACCCAGCGCAGCAACACAGGCTAACGTAAGGTCAAATCCAATCTGCTCGCTGAAAAATCCTGCCACCACCGGCACTAGAAGCGAAGAACATCCGCAGAAAATGCTAAGTGCAATCAATTGACTGCTGTTCTTCAGCTTATCAGGCGCAATTTCCATAATCAGGATCTTCGAAGCAACCAGAATGACTGGCGCAGAAAAGATCTGAAAAACACTGACTCCAATTAGAAAAATGGGATTTTGGACTGCCGCAAATAGAACAAACTGGATCGTCAGCATGACACAACTGATCCGCAGTAATTTCAATCCGCCAAATCTCGATAACAAGTAAGTTCCCGCAAGATAGGTGGGTATTTCCACCAATGACTGGACAGACCATTTCATGGAAATCTGCGCGTCTGATGCATGCAGTTCAATCATCTTATCGATAACCGTACAATTATTCGCAATCACCATAGAATACAGCAAGAACAGGATAAAGAGCAGCAGCACATAACGACCGTCTGTCATGAGACGCTTAAAATCCCCCAGGGAAATCCTGGTTTTCTCTTCTACGCGGTCGATATCTGGCAAAACTGCCAGATTCAACAGCGATACCCCCGCGATTGCCATAATGCTGATCCCCAGTCCCCGATAACCTGTCAGACTGATGAGAAGGGACGCCGCCATGCTTCCTGCCGCCCAGCCGATCGATCCAAACGCTTTGATAAAAGATAGATTCCTGCGGATCTCTTCTTTACATCCCAAAACCCATGTATCATATAGACCACAGCAAGCATTCAGCAGACCTCCTGAGAGGGAAACCAGAACAAAATAAACTGCAAGCGCTGCGCCCTGCACAGAAAACAGCACTGCAGATACCATGCCGTACAGGCAAAGACTCATGATAATGATCTTCTTGATTGTCTGGTATCGATCCGACAATACTCCAAATACTAGCTGCATGACAATCGTTGCGGCTGCATAACCCGATAAGATCATCCCTCTCTCAAACGCAGAGTACCCAATCTCAGACAGGTAAGGGGTGAATTTCGTCGATGCAAAGGAGAAGATTGCATAAGACAGAAAATAGAATATCACAAAATTAAATGTATATTTATTCCTCATTTTGATGACCATGCCTTTCTCTCAGTCCTGGCGCCAGCTCCGGAACATCTGTAAGATTCGCGATGTACGGATGCCGTTATTTTCCACCAGATGGCATGATTATACTACACTCAGGCCCGATAAACCAGACATATTTTCAAAAGAAAAAACGAAAAGAAAATCTCCCCGGTCCAGAATATTTCCAAACCAGAGAGATTTCAATTACGTAATCAAATCTGCGGACTTACCACATCCATCTTACATCATGCCCATTCCGCCGCCACCTGCCGGCATAGCAGGCTCTGCCTCTTTGATATTTGCCACGACAGACTCTGTCGTAAGCAGTGTGGATGCAACGCTGGTAGCATTCTGCAGAGCGCTTCTTGTCACCTTGGCAGGATCCAGAATCCCCGCTTCTACCATGTTCACATACTCTTCTTTCAGTGCATCAAATCCAACGCCAACCTCAGACTCCATCACCTTGTTGATGATTACAGAACCTTCCAGGCCTGCGTTCGCAACGATATGGTACAGAGGAGCCTCCAATGCTTTCAATACAAGCTGTGCACCTGTCTTCTCATCACCTTCCAGGGTATCTGCCAGCTTGGCAACTTCCTTGGATGCATGGATATAGGCAGAACCGCCGCCTGCGATGATACCTTCTTCTACGGCTGCTCTCGTCGCTGCCAGAGCATCTTCCAGACGAAGCTTCGCTTCCTTCATCTCTGTCTCTGTTGCAGCGCCAACACGGATCACTGCCACGCCGCCTGCCAGCTTCGCAAGACGCTCCTGCAGTTTCTCTCTGTCAAAATCAGATGTCGTCTCCTCAATCTGCATCTTGATCTGGCTGATCCTTGCCTGGATCGCATCCTTATCGCCCTCACCGTCAACGATAACCGTATTCTCTTTCTGAACCTTAACGGATTTCGCACGGCCAAGCTGATCCATGGTAGCTTCTTTCAGTTCCAGACCGAGTTCAGAACTGATCACCTGACCACCCGTCAGGATTGCGATATCTTCCAGCATTGCTTTTCTTCTGTCGCCGTATCCTGGTGCCTTGACTGCTACGACATTGAACGTGCCACGCAGCTTGTTAACAATCAGTGTGGTGAGCGCTTCCCCTTCCACGTCCTCTGCGATAATGAGCAGTTTCGCGCCAGACTGTACGATCTGCTCTAAGATCGGCAGAATCTCCTGAATATTGGAAATCTTCTTATCTGTGATCAGGATATACGGATTCTCAAGAACTGCCTCCATCTTATCCATATCAGTCGCCATATAAGCGGAAATATAACCTCTGTCGAACTGCATACCTTCTACCAGATCCAGTTCTGTCAGCATGGTCTTGCTCTCTTCGATAGTGATAACGCCGTCTCCGGATACTTTCTCCATCGCATCTGCTACCAACTGTCCTACTTCCTCGTCACCAGAAGACACTGCAGCAACTCTTGCGATATGCTCCTTGCCTTTTACTTTAGAGCTCATCTTAGCGATCGCCTCTACTGCACAGTCAGTCGCTTTCTTCATACCTTTTCTCAAAATAATCGGGTTTGCGCCTGCAGCCAGGTTCTTCATGCCTGCATTCACCATCGCCTGTGCCAGAACGGTAGCGGTCGTCGTACCATCACCTGCCACATCGTTTGTCTTGGTCGCCACTTCCTTGACAAGCTGTGCGCCCATATTCTCGAATGCATCCTCTAACTCGATCTCTTTCGCGATCGTCACACCGTCATTCGTGATCAACGGAGCGCCATAAGATTTGTCCAAAACTACATTTCTGCCTTTCGGCCCAAGTGTCACTCTAACGGTATCCGCCAACTGATTTACACCTGATTCCAGAGCCGCTCTGGCCTCTGCACCATATTTGATTTCCTTTGCCATGATTCATGTCCTCCTAAATTGATTGCTTGATCAAATTTGATAAAAATGTTTCCGCGCTGTTGCTGTGCACTTCTTTTCCACTTAAGATCCTCTGATCTCCTGCTGCCTGCGTCTATTCGATAACTGCAAGGATATCATTCTGCTTCACAATGATATACTCTTCCTCTTCCAGTTTCACTTCCGTGCCGGCATACTTGGAATAAATTACCTGGTCGCCAACCTTGACTTCCATCTTCACTTCCTTACCGTCTACCACGCCGCCTGGGCCTACTGCGATCACTTCTGCCTGCTGCGGTTTCTCTTTGCTCTGTCCCGGTAAAACGATACCGGACTTCGTCGTCTCCTCTGCAACTAACTGTTTCAATACTACTCTGTCGCCAAGTGGTGTTAATTTCATATCTGCTGCCTCCTTATGGAAAATCTTAGTATGCTTCTTGTTATTAGCACTCATTCATGTTGAGTGCTAACTGCTGAAACATATATTATCTTCATATTCTCATGTTTGCAAATTTGTTTACCGTCATTTACAAGTTATTTTTCTTTTATTATCTCTTTTTTTCTCTTTTTTTCTCTTTCTATCTCGTTTTATCCTATAATGTGTGATTTAATATATATTTTATAATTCAAGTCCCCCAAAAAACGTGAAACCAAAAAGCTGCTGCAAAACTTAAGCATTCTACAATATATGCCGGTATTCTGTAACGTTCACGCCATATACTATTGAATCTACTGTTTGCAGCAGCACTCTGCTATTTCCGTCAGAAAGAACTATCACTTATGAAACTCCGTGCTCTAATCTCTCACGATAGCCAGGAGCATTTTTGATCTCAAACTTGTTATTAAACATTTCATACTCCGCATCCGGCAGTTTCTCTTTCAACTGTTCTTCTACGTTCGTCTTATAGACGACACCGCACGCTACCGAAGGCGCCAGGATCGGATCCGCAAAGTCCAGACAGGCTTTCTGCACTCTGGCACAGTACTCTTCTGCCTCCTCGCTCTCAGCCATAGGGATCAGGATAATGAACACGTCCCCGTCCACACGTCCGATCACGTAGTCCGGTTTTGCTTCCTGCTTGATGAGGTCAGCGATCGTCCTGATCAATCTGTCGCTCTCTGCATCTCCGAAATGATCGTTGACAAACTTCCAATCGTTAATATTCGCATTGACCACAGCCACCGGCGCAACACTCAGATCATCGAGACGCTGCATCTGTTCCTCAAAATACAGCTTATGATATACTCCGGTCAGAACGTCCTCCTTCTCCCCTCTTGCCGTCTGCACATGCTGTACGCCCACCTTCTCTTCCAGCTCGTCCATATAGATGGAGGATTCCATATGTAAGTACGCTTCTTCTCCCCACTGAGAAAGCATCTTCGTGAATTCATCTAACAGATTTCCCACTTCCCGGCGCATCGTATCAGGCACCTTCTCCATCTGCGCATACAGATGTGCGATCGTCCTGCCATATACTCTGACCTTCCGTCCCGGCTCACCGACCACATCCGGTGTAAATCCAGCGAAACCGCCGACAGACACTACCTTATCCCCATGTCGTTCTGTAAGCAGCAGATCCACTCCTGTCAAGGCATGCAGCGCCTTGCAATACGCTCTCAGTGTGTCAATCGCGTACAAATTATCCAACGCATAATTTCTGATATTGCTCTTGATCCTTTTCTCGAAAGGAATTGCCTTGTAATCCATATTCTGTAACCTCTCCTGTCTCTATCCCTGTAAAAATACCATGCGGTTTAATATAAATCAGTATAACTTTTTTATGCAGTTTTGTCTAGGGAATCGGGGAAAAAAGGAAAGCGCTATTCTGCCGCTATTCTGTGATCCGTTCCCTGTTATACACAATATTGCCGAGTTTTCCGTCTGACCGCCTGTTATCTGCTTCTGTCTCCCTGGCAATGAACGCTTTCTTTCCCATAAATACAAACGGCTGATCATCCACGTCCCCATGTCTGATATCCTTGCAGACTTCAATGACCTCGTCCAATAATTCCACCGGATATTCCCTTCCCGGTCCGTGCGACAGATAGATCCGGTCAAATTTCCCCGCAGTCTTCGCTTTCAATTCCTCCAGGCTCTTCTCATAGGTGCTGACTCCCGTAGAATAATCATCGAACAGAAATACGAACGTATTACAGGCATCTCCTGTGAGCAGAGCTCTTTCCTCTTTCAGTAACATACACACACTGCCCTGTGTATGTCCCGGACAGTCATAAATCTCGATCGACAGACTACCCAGATCAAACACATCCCCTTCCGACATATTGTGAAAGCTATCCGCAGATGCCGCCGGAATATAATCTTCCTCCGCTACCTTTCCAAACTCTGGCGCCTGGGAGAGATACTCTTTTCTCAGCGCCAGATCACAGTGCTCTGTGTATATATAATCATCTTTTCTGTTCATATAAACCGTGTCGAATTCTGGTGCTCCCATGGCATGATCCACATGTCCGTGTGTCAGGAGTACAATGACCGGCTTGTCCGTCAGTGTTTCCACATAGTCCCGAAGGCTCCCAGCTCCGCTGCCCGTATCGATCAGCGCCGCCCTCTGAGAACCTGTTACCAGATACATCTGCTCTCCTGTGAGACCATAGATTCTTATGACATGCTCTGAAATCTTTTCCGAATGAAAATTTACCATATCCTGTTCCTTTCTCATATACTGTTCTCCAGACGTCTTTCCCTCTTATGCGCACCGTGCGGCAAGACCTGGCATCAAACGTGCAAACGGTTTGCTGAAGATTTTGCCAAACTGTCATGCAAACAACGACGCCATCTCCCCATGTTCCCCATTCACGGCATAAAGGCAGACTCCGTCCAAATCGGTGCTCCGATTGCTGAAAGCCGGAAACAGAAATCCACATTCAGGTTTTCCTGCCTCATACTCACCACTCACAGGACATACAGCACAGATCAGAAACCGATATACTTCTTCTGACTCCCATTGACTTACTTTATCTTTTCCCTTGACCGGAATATCATAGTTCCCATAAAATACATAGATTCCATAGGGATGATCAGAACTGTGCCTTTCTCCTATATATTCATAGAGGGAGAGTAAGAGCGCGTCATTTTTCAGTTCGCATTCCCGAAGCGCCATCAAAAGCTGCCAGACGCTTCCCGGTTTTCTCGTCTCTGCCCCCAGCCGGTGATCTTCCAGCTGAACATTCGTCTCAGAGAACGGAATCGCTTTTGCAACCTCAAGTTTTTTGGTTTTTTCTGAGGAGGAAAGTTTTAAGAAATTAGTGTTAAATGTGCCGTCTATAAATCCCTCCTCATCCATATAGGCCCCCGCGATCCTGGTAAAACAGTTCCTGGAAACTGTCATTCGTCTGGTAAGCTCTAACATATCTTCACGATCGATCTTCATCTTGCCTCCATTCCTGCGCTGTGTTTTGCGCTTATTAGGTTTATATCATGCACAACCATTGTCTGCCTGTACGATAGAACAAGAACTCACTTCGATACATTAACCCGGATCAAAGTGAGTTCTTGTATTATGTTGCTTTATCAATCATACATACTATAAGTTTGACACATTCAGGAATATTGCAGATGTAGCCAGCAATATCCACGCAGAGATAAAAATAACACTTACTTATAGTTCACGATCTTGCCAAAATCTGCTTTCAGGGAAGCGCCGCCTACCAGACCGCCGTCAATATCAGGCTGTGCAAACAACTCTGCCGCGTTGCCTGCATTTACGGAACCGCCGTACTGGATGCGTACTGCCTCTGCGGTAGCCTCATCGTAAATCTCAGCGATGCAGTCACGGATGCCCTTACATACTTCCTCGGCCTGCTCTGTCGTAGCTGTCTTACCTGTACCAATCGCCCAGATCGGCTCATAAGCGATGACCATACCCTTAACCTGATCTGCACTGACGCCTGTAAGATCGGATTTGATCTGCAGTCTGATCCAGTCCATGGTAACACCCATCTCTCTCTGCTCTAATGTCTCACCACAGCAAAGAATCGGTACAAGGCCTGCTTCCAGCGCTTTCTTAACCTTCTTGTTCAGAAGTGCATCGTCCTCTTTGAAATAGTCGCGTCTCTCGGAGTGTCCGATGATCACATATTTAACGCCTGCATCTTTTAACATCGCTGCTGAAATCTCACCTGTATATGCGCCCTTCTCCTCGAAGTACATATTCTCTGCGCCTACTTCTACGTTAGTGCCTTTCACCGCTTCCACTACCGGTACGATATCGATTGCAGGCACGCAGTATACTACGTCCACGTCATCGGATTTCACCAGGTCTTTTAACTCATCACATAATTTTACCGCCTCGCTGGGAGTCATATTCATCTTCCAGTTACCGGCTACAATCTTTCTTCTTGCCATTTTGTCCTCATTTCTGCGCTGTCTTTGATTTAATTTATCGCGCGAAACCGCGCATCCCTTCTCTATCATAGAATACACTTGCCTATGATAGAAAAGAGCCGTGGATTTATGCCGTGCAGCGCATAGGCGCAAATCCCTCACCGTTCTTCTTATTTATCGTCTGCCGCCACTACACCAGGCAGTTCCTTACCCTCTAAGAATTCCAGGGAAGCGCCGCCGCCTGTGGAGATATGGGACATCTTATCCGCAAAGCCCAACTGGTTAACTGCAGCCGCACTGTCGCCGCCGCCGATGACCGTCGTTGCAGACGTCTCAGCCAGGGACTTCGCTACTGCGATCGTACCTTTTGCAAGGATCGGGTTCTCGAATACGCCCATCGGTCCGTTCCAGACAACTGTCTTAGCAGACTTCACTGCATCTGCATACAGCTCAGCCGTCTTCGTACCGATATCCAGTCCTTCTTTGTCAGCCGGAATCTTGTCGGCGTCAACTACTTCTACTTCAATCTCAGCATCAATCGGATTCGGGAAACCGGAAGCAACGGTCGTATCAACCGGAAGCAGCAGCTTCTTGCCTAACTTCTCAGCCTTATCCATCATCTCTTTACAGTAATCAAGCTTCTCATCGTCTACCAGAGAATTACCGATCTCCATACCCTGTGCCTTTAAGAAGGTGAACGCCATACCGCCGCCGATGATTAGGGTATCGCATTTCTCTAACAGGTTATTGATAACGTTCAGCTTGTCAGCTACCTTCGCGCCGCCGAGGATCGCTACGAAAGGTCTTACCGGATTCTCTACTGCATTGCCCAGGAAGTCGATCTCTTTCTGCATTAAGTAACCAACTGCGTTCTCGCCGCCTTTTTCGGAGATGTACTTCGTAACAACAGCCACGGATGCGTGTGCTCTGTGTGCAGAACCGAATGCATCGCATACATAAACATCAGCCAGATCAGCCAGCTCTTTCGCAAAAGCTTCGCCAGCATCTGTAGGCTTGGTCTCTTCCTTGCCGCGGAAACGGGTATTCTGCAGAAGCACTACATCCCCTTCATTCATCGCTGCAACAGCCGCCGTAGCCGCCTCGCCGGTTACATTGTAATCTGCTACGAAGTTAACAGGCTTGCCCAGCTTCTCGGACAGTCTCTCCGCTACCGGTGCAAGAGATTCCCCTTCGTTGGGGCCATTCTTAACCTTGCCAAGATGAGAGCAGAGAATCACCTTGCCGCCGTCAGCGATCAGCTTCTTGATCGTAGGAAGCGCCGCCACGATACGGGTCTCGTCTGTGATCTTGCCTTCCTTCAAAGGCACGTTAAAGTCACATCTCACCAGAACGCGTTTGCCTTTTACATTAATGTCATCTACGGATTTCTTGTTTAAAGCCATTTTTCAGTTCCTCCTGATTTTTGTTTTACTTTCCGTTACCGAAAAAGAGACCCGGCCCAGCGGCCGAGCCTCTAAAAATTACATCTCAACTAACTTCCTGCTGATTCAAGTTCGCAAAGCGAATCTCACAGACAGTCTTCCTCAAGTACGAGTTCGCAAAGCGAATCTCGCAAAGTTAACTTCAACAGAGTTAACTTTTATGCTAACTCAGAGAAGTATTTGATTGTACGAACCATCTGAGATGTGTAGCTGTTCTCATTGTCGTACCAGGAAACAACCTGAACCAGATTGTCTTCGCCAACCATAGTCTGTGTTGCATCAAAGATAGAACCATACGTGCTTCCTACGATATCGGAAGATACGATCTCATCCTCATTGTATCCGAAGGACTCTGTAGCTGCTGCCTTCATAGCTGCATTGATCTCTTCCTTCGTTACGGACTTCTCAACCGTTGCTACAAGGATTGTTGTAGAACCTGTCGGAGTAGGAACACGCTGAGCGGAACCGATCAATTTGCCGTTCAACTCAGGAATAACAAGGCCGATAGCCTTAGCAGCGCCTGTGCTGTTCGGAACGATATTCACTGCGCCTGCGCGGGATCTTCTTAAGTCACCCTTTCTCTGAGGACCATCAAGGATCATCTGATCGCCTGTGTAAGCGTGGATCGTACTCATGATACCAGACTTGATGCCTGCCAGATCATTCAGAGCCTTAGCCATAGGAGCGAGGCAGTTTGTTGTACAGGAAGCTGCAGAGATAATGGTATCCTCAGCCTTCAATGTCTCATGGTTAACATTGTAAACGATTGTAGGAAGGTCGTTACCTGCAGGAGCGGAAATAACAACTTTTCTAGCGCCGGCATTGATGTGTGCCTGAGCTTTTGCTTTGCTTGTATAGAATCCAGAGCACTCCAATACAACGTCAACCTTTAATTCGCCCCAAGGACAATTATTTGCATCGGGCTCTTTGTAGATCTTCAGTGTCTTGCCGTCAACTGTGATGGTGTCTTCGCCAGCGGATACGGTATCTGCCAGAGCATATTTACCCTGAGAAGAATCATACTTCAACAGGTGTGCCAGCATCTTCGGGCTTGTCAGATCGTTGATCGCCACTACTTCGTATCCTTCTGCACCAAACATCTGTCTGAATGCAAGACGGCCAATACGGCCAAAACCATTAATTGCTACTCTTACTGCCATTTTTAGTCCCTCCTAAATGATCTTATATTGTTTTTTATATAATCTTACCATTCCACACACATTAAATACACTACATGCCCATGTATGTAAGATTGGTAAAATTTAGTCGGCAGATATATTTTACCTAATTTGTCCAAAAAATTCAAGATGTAATTCAAAAATCTGTGAAATAAATAGAAACAAAAATGGAAGAAACAATAATTCTTTGAAATCCATACGACAATCTATTATACTGAAAAAAACAGCGAAATAATCTGCCTTTTTCTGATAAGGAGGTTTCATCATGCCGATCACTGCCGATTACCATTTACACTCTTCTTTTTCCGGGGACTCAGACACCCCTATGGAAGAAATGATTCTGAAGGGAATCAAGCTCGGACTGACACAGATGTGCTTTACAGAGCACCATGACCTGGATTACCCGGCGACAGATGCCCATCCGGCAGGTTTCTTTGAGCTGAATCCCGATTCTTATCTGTATGACTTCCTTAGGCTGAAAGAAAAATATGCCGGTCAGATCACACTCTGCTTTGGCGTTGAGCTCGGTATGCAGCCGCATATTGCCCGCCGGAATGCTGCTTTTGCCAAGGCGCATGATTATGATTTTATCATTGCCTCTTCCCACCTTTGTCATGGAAAAGATCCTTATTATCCATCCTTTTATGAAGGAAGAAACCAGGAAGAAGCCTATCTGGAATATTTTGAATCCATCCCTGAAAATCTAAAGGCATTCAGCAACTTTGACGTGTATGGCCATCTCGACTATGTGGTGCGCTATGGTCCGCAGAAGGATGCCGGATACTGCTATGAGAAATATTCTGTTTTTTTTGAACAGATCCTGCAGCGTCTGATCGAGATGGGCAAAGGGATCGAGATCAATACCGCTGCCCTGGCAAAAGGGCTTCGTGAACCCAATCCCTGTATCGGCGTCCTGAAACGTTACCACAAGCTGGGCGGCGAAATCATCACCACCGGCTCAGACGCCCACACTCCCGAACAGATTGCCTACGCTTTTGACCGCGCCGCCGACCTGTTAAAAAACTGCGGTTTCCGGTACTATACGACCTTTGCAAAGCGCAGCCCTTCTTTCCATAAATTGTAATCAATGCTCCTGATAAGCTCCCTGTCACAAAAATATTGAAACTTGTCAAGCCATGTCAAGGTTTTTATAGTATTCTTAAACGGGAGGTGAAAGAATGTCTGACAGCCGTTTATTCAAAATTTTATATTATCTTTTAGACAAGGGGCACGCTACGGCTCCTGAATTAGCAGCCGAATTTGAAGTTTCCCCAAGAACAATTTACCGTGATGTGGAAGCATTAAGCAGCGCAGGTATTCCGATCTATGCCGAAACAGGAAGAAATGGCGGGATATACTTATTACAGGATTTTATTCTGGATAGGGCAATCTTATCCGAAAAAGAGAAGCAGGAAGTTTTGACAGCGATACAAAGCATATTGGCTGCAGGTTATATTGACGGAAAAGAAATCCTCACAAAGTTATCAGCACTTTTCAACGTAAATACAGGAAATTGGCTTGAAGTAGATTTTTCGCGGTGGGAAAAAAATGCTTTTGATAACTCAAAATTTGAACTATTAAAAACAGCAGTAATTCAGTGTAGGGAAATAAAGATCGTTTATGAAAATAGCAAGAGCGAAAGAAGCACACGCACCATTCAGCCACTAAAATTATCTTATAAGTCAAAGGAATGGTATCTGAAGTCGTTTTGCATGAAACAGCAGGATTTTCGGATATTCAAACTGAACCGCATAATAGAGTTGGAATTACTGGAGAATACATTTATTCCAAGGCCATACCCTGAGCAAAATAATGATTTACAAAAGACATACTCCCGGATCGTCCTTTTGTTTTCAAAAGAAGTAGCGTATCGGGTTTATGATGAATTTGACGAAACACAAATTGCATATCAAAAAAATGGCGATTTAATTGCCAGTGCTGAAATGCCTGTTGATCCATGGCTTATTGGTTATCTACTTTCATTCGGAGCGCAGGTTGAAATCATTGAACCTACCTGTTTGAAAGCTGTCTTAGCTGCGCAGGCACAAGAAATTTACCATAAAAATAGCGGTAAATTGAGATTGGAGGAATAAGAGTGCAAAGTGTAAGAATTTATGAAATGCCAGACTGTAAAATGGTTTCCTCTGGAACAGGTATGTTTGGAGAAGGGATATGGATACAGAGATCGATAAGTTTCTGCATGAAAACGGACTGAAACGTGACACGTCACGTTTGGAGTTAGGAAATATCATTACATCGCCACTTGCGAAAAAAATAATAGGATACGAACAGATGGACTATTATATTCCAGTAAAAGCAAGATAAATATTCTTGCGGCGATGGCGTCTACTTGTATGTTCCAGTGCAAGAAACTAATGCTATTGCCCATGGAGCCACATCTTTGTTGGAGCCAACAACCGAACCGTGGGGCAACGGACATGCTTTATTGCCGACCCGGAAGGCAATATCATTGAGATCGGTTCCTGGAACAAGCCCTATGAGGTGAAAGATTTGTAAACATGATTTCTCAATTCCGGATCTGCTGCAGCACCTCCCCAATATCCCCGTCAATACAGATCGACTTCCCCGCAATCTCCTTCGGACAAACAGCTTCCCCATCATTCAGACAGGCATACACCGCTTTCGGATTTGCCGCCGTCATCTGCCAGAAAGAATACTTGATGATCCCCGGAGTGTTATACCCGACGCCAAGTTCCAGAAATACGATCTTACTCTTCTCGTGCCTGCGTAAAAAGGCTGCATACCGCTCTGCCGACCGATGCCAGCCCGCATCCTCAACAAAAGTCGCATCTGCGCGAAGGTTCATGCTCATCGGCTTCCCACATCTTGGGCAAACAGGAATTTGTTTAGAGGGAATCGTCCTTTGTGGGGCTGCCCCTTCCGGCAAGAGCAGGATACCCTTTGCATCGATCACATATCCCTGCGCCTCTACCATCCTGCGGATGCTCTCTGCATTCTCATAAGTTTCCTGGTGACACGGCTCGCTGCATTGAAACAGGCCGTAGTCTCCCTGTGTATAGTACAGTCGCTTCCGGTCAAACCTTGCTTTTTGAAACTGATGGTCAACATTCGTGGTCAATACGAAACAGTCCTTATCCTGCACCAGTTCTAACAGCTTATGATAAACCGGCTTCGGCGCATCCATATAACGGTTGATATAAATGTACCGGCTCCAGTAGGCCCAATGCTCTTCTAACGTCTCATAGGGATAAAACCCTCCGGTATACATATCATGGAAACCATATTTTTCCTCAAAATCGGAAAAATACTGTCTGAAACGTTCTCCCTCATAAGTAAGGCCTGCCGAAGTGGAAAGTCCCGCTCCTGCGCCGATCAAAACAGCGTCCGCAGAGTATACCGCTTCTTGTAACCGCTCAATCTTCTCGAAGCAGTTTTTTGTAGATTTCGTAGTCCAAGTCTTTGAAAACATTAAATATCACCTCAATTTTACTTTTTGTCTGTCTTTTATATTCTTTTACTGTCTGGATCGCAATCCTTGCCGCCTGATCGTTTGGAAAATGAAACTCACCCGTAGAGATACAGCAAAAAGCAATGCTTTCGATTGCATTTTGTTCTGCGAGCATGAGACAGGAACGATAACAGGAGGCGAGATACGCCTTGTCCTTTTCCGTCAGACTGCCATGAACAATTGGTCCCACCGTATGCAGGACAAATTTACAGGGAAGATTAAAGGCCGGGGTCATCTTTGCCTGTCCGGTCTCCTCTTCGCGCCCCTGTCTGTTCCTAATCTCTGCACAGGCTGCCCGCAGCCTGACTCCGGCAAAGGTGTGGATCGCATTGTCAATACAGCCATGGTTCGGGCAAAAGCAGCCCAGCATCCCGCTGTTTGCAGCATTGACGATCGCATCACATTCCAGCGTGGTAATATCCCCCTGCCAAAGATAAAGCGTATCCTGAACCGGCGTTAAGTCTTCCATCCGCGTAATCCCTTTACTTGCAATTTCTTCCTGCAGATATTCGTCCTGTGTCCGGAGGAATTCCTTCGATACCGTTTTTGGCATACGGACATTAAAAAGCGAACGCAGGAGCCTTTTTTGCCTGTCAATATCTGCCGGTATCTGCATATTTGCACAGTCCGGCCGTTCTGAGAGCAGTTCTCTGATCAGGAAAATCCTTCTTTCCGTCTGATTCATTTGACACCCCTTTTCCAAACCTCCTTTACCGGACAGTTCTCATAGCAGTTACCGCAGTGCAGACAGTGTTCCTGTTGTATCCGATAAGGCGTCCCACTCGTAATGCACTGCTGTGGACATCCACGCTGACACTTTCCGCATCCGATACAGCTGTCTGAAATAATATATCCCTTTTCAGAAAGCGTTCCTGCGCCAAGCGTATAGCTTTCCCGGAAAATAGGCTTTACACCAAGATTAAAATATTCGATCTCTGCATTTCTTATCTCGAAGATCATGCCAATCTTCCGGGTGTCGCCCGGATAAATATTTGAGAGATAGGGCTGCTGTGCAAAAATCGTGTTGATCTTCTCTTCCTGCTCCGACTCCGGTGCTGGTTCGGCCTTTGCAGATAGTCTTATCATTTCTTTGAAACGGGTATAGGCAAGGATCTGCACCTTTCCGTTCTCAAGAAGTTCTCCGAAAAAGTCTTTCCCTCTTGCCGTGAAAAAATAGAAACTGTCTTTGTCAAAATGAATTGCACTGATACAACGAATTTGCGGGTTTCCTTTGCTGTCAACTGTCGCAAAGGATAAAACACCAACGAGTTTTAATTTCTCTATACAAGTTTTTGCGTCCATCTACATCATCCTAATCATAGCCTTTCTTCTTTATATCAAAAGAACCTGGCTTTCGGAACCAGTCCTGGGTCTTTCGCATCCCATCTAAGGAAAGCTGGTACTTCTGACAACCATACTCTTTCAGCCTCCGGCATACTTCATCGTCCAGATGAAAAGGGTTCCCTAAGATTGCGAAGGGAATCTTCCTGCTTTTCAAAAGCCCAAGAAGCCGCCAGAAATCCGGGTGCAGGATTGGGTCTCCTCCCGTGATATAAAAGTATGGCTGTCTGTGGTATACCTCACAAAAATCTTCGCAGTTTGCTACAACCTCCTGCATCTGCTCCCAGGACATTGAGTCCAGTTCCTTACAATTATTTTCTGAAAAAATATAACACTGCTTGCACCTCTGGTCGCAGTCATCCATAATGTGCCACTGAAAAGCAAAATATTCTCTCATGGGCCATGCCCCTTCTTCTATAAACTTTTTATGGAAAACACTGACTGTTGTATTTCTTTTGGAAAATTTCCGACAGACCGCCCGATTGCCGGCTGTCGGAAAAGTGAATGTCACCTGGCAGGCTGATTATTGATCGCCCGCCCCGCATGCTGAAGCAGGTGCTGCCATATTGTTCCATCCAGATAAATTTGAAAGTGCCATCATTCTTTCCTTCCGTTTTTTATTTGCGTCCTTTTCCTGTCCGCAATTTCATTCTAGCGGAATGGTTCCCCGAAAAAAGTACGCACTTTTTTATTACTCAGTTACCTATTTGTAACCATGCCATACCACGATACTTGACCAGAATATCCCATTAGACTATAATTCATATGTAACATTCAAGCAGAAACTTATGGAGGTATCAATATGCTGACAAAAGAAGAAATGCCCGCTTGCCCGGTGGCAACATGCGTCGCCCTGATCGGCAGCAAATGGAAACTGCTGATCATGCGTAATCTTCTGGGACGCCCCTGGCGGTTTAATGAACTAAAAAAAGACCTCGCCGGTATCAGCCAGAAAGTATTGACTGACAGCCTGCGCGGTCTGGAAAGCGACGGGATCATCACGCGGACGGTATATCCGGAAGTCCCGCCCAGGGTAGAATATGCCCTGAGTGAACTAGGAGAATCCATGCGCCCAATCTTCAATTCCATGGAAGCATGGGGAACCTCTTACAAAGAAATCATGTCCCTCAAACATAACAGGGAAAAGTCCGAGACGATACTACCATAAGAAGCGATAGAAAAAAAATGCCGTATCTTCAGAACTGCCCTGCAAATGACGATAATGATAATGAACCTGCATTTCGCAGTACTTCGCAGGAATCTTTACAGATTCCACTCTTATAACGCATACAGGACACTTTGATGAGGGAGGTTTCACAATGACGATCGACACATTAGACAGCATGGCGCAAGTATTAGATTCTATGGAGAATGCCGTGAAGCTCCGCAATCAGGCGAGGGCTGAGAAGCGAGCTGAAGAAGCCGAACAGGCTAAGAAAGCTTTCCAGGAGAAATTACTGGCGGCCGCCGCTACCAAGACAGAACTTGACAACATGGCATCCAAAGCGAAAGGCTCTCACGATGCAGTTCTCAGAGACCAGCTCATGGGACTTATGATGACCAGTCTTTGAGAACCGCCGCATTATCTTATTCGATCTGGGCGATCAGACTCCAAAAAGGGGAACGACCGCCCTCCTTTTTGCCTGTTCCATCAAAAAAATTGACCCTGTCACGATAATCAGGCACCACACGCATGATAGAGTTCTTCGCTAAGATCTCCTGGCTCTTGTTGACACAGATGATGTAACGCCCCTCTTTCTGTTCGGGCGGATTGTCCTTTCTGTCCTCCACATTTGTCTTGGCCAGATTCACTGTCGCAATTCCCGTGATCGCAGACTTTTTCTTAAATCTGATATAAAAGGAGATCCCTTCTCTGAAAAAAACTTTCTTGATCCGCTCTTTCGTAGCGCTATCATAAACCTCGCATAATACGATCTCATTATTGACTTTCACTCTTGACAATTTCGATTCTACCATAAATTACCTCATTTCTGCTGCCTCCTGCGCTCCTGTCACGCTTGAAAACAGCCTAAAGACCAGACAAACTCATATCTTTCCATCAGCAGACCCACCACAGAAGTCCTGCCTTGTATCTTATGCTTCCATTTTGCTTACAAGTACTTATCCTATCACATCACTTGTGAAAAAGTCGTGAAGGAAAATGGTAGAATTTCTTAATATTTTCTTATTGCTTCCTTCTAATGCATCCACCGCCCAGCACATAACCTTCTTCGTAGAATACCACCGCCTGCCCCGGCGTGATGGCCCGCACCGGTTTATGGAAGGAACATTTGATCACATCTTCTGCCACCTTCTCTATTCTGCACCGCTCTCCTCCATGGGCATATCGTATCTTCGCGAATACCTCTCTGGGATACGGCAGGTCAGCCATCCCCATATAGTTAATCTGGTCACAATACAGCGTATCTCCATACACATCTTCCGCCTCACCGATCACCACCTCATCCGTCTCCGGTCTGATCTCTATAACAAACACCGGACGTCCCATGGCCAAATTTAATCCTTTGCGCTGTCCGATCGTATAGTGCGTGATCCCCTGATGCTTTCCAAGAATCTGTCCGTCCACCGTCACAAAATTCCCGCTGCCAGGCACCCGCCGCCCGGCTTCCCGCTCAATATAGGCCGCATGATCGTGATCTGGGATAAAACAGATCTCCTGGCTGTCCGGTTTTTCGGCCACTGTCAGACCCGCCTCTGCCGCGATCGACCGGATTCTGTCTTTCGTGTATTCTCCCACAGGCATCAGTGTATGGGCTAACTGTTCCTGCGTCAGATTATACAGCGCATAGGTCTGGTCCTTTTTGGCTGTCACGCTGCTGCGTACCGCATATCTGCCCTCCGGCGTGACCGCAATCCGCGCATAATGACCTGTCGCAATATAGTCTGCCCCGATCTGCAGGCTCCTCCTGAGCATCGACTCCCACTTCACATAACGGTTGCAGGCAATGCATGGATTCGGCGTCCTGCCGGCCAGATATTCTTCCACAAAATAATCGATCACTCTGTCTTTAAATTCTTCTTTGAAGTTCATCACATAATGGGGAATCTCAAGCTGCTGTGCCACTCTCCTGGCATCTTCTACCGCACTCTGGCCGCAGCAGCCGCCGTTCTCTTCCTGTGTCTGCCGCTCCTGACCCTGCCAGATCTGCATCGTAGCGCCGATCACCTCATAACCCTGTTCTTTCAGAAGATATGCTGCCACAGAGGAATCCACCCCGCCGGACATTCCCACCACTACTCTTTTCTTTGCCATAGAAATTGTTTTCCTCCTGTTCTTCTTACTTCCCTGTGCGCATAAACTAAAAGCATATCTGATCACAAAGATGGTGTATTATGAAACGGAACTGGAAAAATCCCCTTATAACCGGAACTGTTATTCTGACGCTGACCGGACTGCTCAGCCGCTTTATCGGTTTCTTTTACCGTATTTTCCTCTCTAACGCTTTCGGCGCTGAGGGCATGGGCATTTACCAGTTGATCTCGCCGGTACTCGCACTCTCTTTCGCCCTGACAGTATCCGGCCTTCAAACGGCTATCTCGAAATACGTCGCCAGCGAAACAAGCACGCATGACTATCATACTTCTTTCCGCACGCTCCTGGCCGGTTTCCTGATGGCTATGGCTCTGTCCGCTTGCTGCTCTTTGGGTATCTATCTGTACGCCGATACCATTGCCATAACCTTCCTTCTGGAGAGCCGCACTGCACCGTTGCTGCGCATCATCGCCCTCTCCATTCCCATGGCGACTGTCCATTCCTGCATCAACGGCTACTTCTATGGTATCCGCAAAACCGCGGTCCCCGCGGTCTCCCAGCTCGCAGAGCAGATCTTCCGTGTCGGTTCTGTCTATCTGATCTATTACTTTTTCAGGCAGCATCACATGAAGCCAACCATCACCTTCGCCGTAACAGGACTGGTCATCGGCGAAGCCGCCTCCATGATCGTGTCTATCGTCGCCATTCTCTCACGGGCGCACCATGTTTTTCCCGTCAAGGGCACTCATGGCGACAGAGCAGTCATGCCGGACATATATCCCATCCGACAGACGCCCGACGCCCGTCCTGCCGCTACTCTCTTCCCCGCATGGTTTGCGGTCTACCGCCGCGTCTGTGGGCAGCTGCTGCGGCTGGCGGTGCCTCTGTCCGCCAACCGGCTGGTCTTAAATCTGCTGCAGAGTATTGAAGCTATCTATATTCCCAACAAGCTGATGGCCTATGGCTTAAACAACGCAGACGCCCTCGGCGTTTACGGCGTGCTGACTGGAATGAGCCTCCCGCTGATCCTGTTTCCTTCCGCCATCACCAACTCGATCTCTGTCCTGCTTTTGCCGATCGTCTCTGAGGCAGATGCGAGCGGCAACCAGGCTGCCGTCAGACGCGCGATCCTGACCTCCATACGTTACTGCCTCCTGCTGGGTTTTGGCTGTACCGCCATGTTTCTTCTCTTCGGGCGCACAGCCGGACGCCTCCTGTTTCACTCTGAGCTTGCCGGGAGTTTTATCCTGACACTCAGTTTCATCTGTCCTTTCATGTACCTCGCAAGCACCCTGGGCAGTATCCTCAATGGTCTTGGCAAGACTGCGCAGACTTTCCTCTACAGTGTGTTAAGTCTCCTGCTTCGGCTGCTCTTCGTCTTCCTTGCGATCCCGCTCTATGGGATCAAAGGCTACCTCTGGGGAATGCTTGCCAGCCAGATGCTGCAGACACTGCTATGCACGTTGTCCGCCCTGCATATTTCCCACCGGACGTATACAAGATAGAGTCTTGCGATTCTCAACCTAATATACTATAATATACATGTTTTTGCCAGAAAAAAGTTAATACACACTAGAAGTTAAAGGAGTATGTCAAGATGTCATTTCATTTCGTAACGAAACTGCCAACTCCAAATGAGATCCGGGAACAGTTCCCCGTACCGGAACGCCTTGCGCAGATCAAGCGCAGACGTGACGCAGAGATCCGGGATGTCATCACCGGAAAGAGCAACAAATTCCTGGTCATCATCGGTCCCTGTTCTGCAGACAACGAAGATGCCGTATGCGACTACGTCAGCCGCCTTGCCCGCATCAATGAGAAGGTTCAGGACAAGCTTATCCTGATCCCCAGAATCTATACAAACAAACCCCGCACCACCGGCGAGGGCTACAAAGGAATCGTCAGCCAGCCTGATCCTGAGAAAAAGCCTGATTTCATGAGCGGCCTGATCGCCATGCGCAAAATGCATATTCATGCCATCGAAGAGTCTGAGATGACCGCCGCTGACGAGATGCTCTACCCCGACAACTGGGGTTATGTAGAAGATATCCTCTCCTACGTAGCCATCGGGGCGCGCTCCGTAGAAGATCAGCAGCACCGTATGACTGTAAGCGGCTTCGATGTGCCTGCCGGCATGAAAAATCCTACCAGCGGTACGCTCTCCGTCATGCTCAACTCGATCTATGCGGCGCAGCATCCGCACTCTTTTATCTACAGAGGATATGAAGTCGCCACAGGCGGCAATCCACTGGCACATGCAGTGCTGCGCGGCTCTGTAAACAAACATGGCCAGAGTCTGCCCAACTATCACTATGAAGATTTGGACATGCTCTATTCCCTGTATCAGAAGTATGATCTGGTGCATCCGGCCTGCATCATCGATGCCAATCACAATAACTCTAACAAACAGTTCGAGCAGCAGATCCGCATCGTCAAGGAAGTCATGCACAGCCGTAAGTTAAACAGCGATATCCATACGATGGTCAAGGGCGTCATGGTGGAAAGCTATATCGAAGAGGGCTGCCAGAAGATCGGGGAAGGCATCTACGGAAAGTCTATTACCGATCCCTGTCTTGGATGGGAAGCGTCTGAGAAGTTGATCTATGATATTGCGGACTATGAATAAAACGAGCAGAGCTCGGATAAACCCAAAAAGAGGAGCAGGCTGTCCGGCCTGCTCTGAAACGTTATCCTCTTGGATGTGCTTTCGCGTACACTTCCCGTATATGGCTGTGATTCATATTCGCGTAGATCTGCGTCGTGGAGATATCTGAATGCCCCAGCATTTCCTGCACACTCCGCAGATCGGCGCCATTCTCCACCAGATGCGCCGCAAAGGAATGGCGCAGCGTATGCGGCGTGATATCCGCCTTAATTCCCGCTTTTTTCGCATAATATTTGATCAGCTTCCAAAATCCCTGTCTGCTCATGGGCTGTCCGGAACAATTCACGAAGAGCACCTCCGACGCTTTGTTCTCCAGCATCGCATCCCTCGTGCCGTCCAAATACCTGATCAGCGCATTTCTGGCTGCCGCACCGAATGGAATGATACGCTCCTTGCTGCGGTCCCTGCACAGAATGACTCCCATCTGCATATTCACATCCGAATTCTTCAGCGTGATCAGCTCTGTTACCCGGATCCCTGTGGCATACAGAAGTTCCAACATTGCCTTGTCGCGGATCTCCTTGGCCGTATCCCCGCAAGGCTGCTCCAACAGCCGGATTACTTCCTCCGGCGACATGATCTCCGGAACCTTCTTCTCGATCTTCGGCGCCTTTAGCTGCTCCGATAAGTCCTGCGTCACACAACCCTCCTGCATCATAAAGTGATAGAACGCTTTCAGGGATGCAATATTTCTTGAAACCGTGGCCGCCGCAAATTGATTTCCCTCCAAATACGCAACATAATCTTTCAGATCCTGGGAAGAGACATTGGATACCTCATGGATCCCCCGCGATTCCATAAATTTTCGTACCTTATCCAAATCTCTTCTGTACGACATTTCGGTATTTATCGAAGTATTCTTGACATTATGTAAATAGGTAATAAATGTTGTTATTTCTTTTTCCATGTAACCGGAAACCCTTCCCCATATCGTCTTTATGTAAATCATATAAGACGTCTGCCTATCATTATAAGCAGATTTTTAGAGAAAAGCAAATGGAAATTTCCTAGATTTTATGGGCTTTTCAGACAATAAAGAGACAAAACACAACATATCGTCAGCACAGAAATTTATGTCTACTATATGTTGGTTGAGTTAACGAAAAAATATTTTTAAAAAATTTTTAAAACATATTGCAGAATTTGAGGATTAACATAACTCTCCAGAAAACATCCGGCCATAACAATGGCAATGATTCCTGCCATCTGTACACCCCTTTTCAGATAACTCTGTCTGCTGTAGCCGCCGTAATACTCTCGTCCTGTTCCATGGGAATAGAGCATCCGGTTGACCCCCACAGCCCACAGAAACAACGCCGCATACCCTGGGATCAATAGAATTCCCTGAGGAAAGATTCCTGCCGCCATCAGAAACAGCCCGCGTATTCCATACCGGATCACCGCAACAGACAAGAGGCAGCCCGCCGACAACCCCATATAACAGACATAGCCGCATACGGCCGGCAATCCAATCATCGTCGTGGCCAGAAGTCCCAGCAGACAGACTGTAAACAGCCTTTGCTTTAACACATAGCCTAACAGACTGTTCCCATCCGGTATGCTGTTTTTAAGCCTTGATATCATATCTGCCCCTAAAAGGCTTCCCTCTCCAATCCATGTGTCGTACCCCAGATTGACAATCAGGATCCCCAGGAATAATCCAATCGTAAATAAGTACACGATATAATAACCATTCCTTGCTGTTGTCTGCTGCTGCACCGCTTTCCCCACTTTCTGTTTCAAAGTCCTGTCAAATCGCACATTTTCTATCCTCTTACCGTTAACGACATCCCCGTCATACTTGCCTTTCTTATGTCGTTTCCTATAAATATATATGTGCCAATCCGCTTTTCAGAACAGAAAGATGTCCATTGCCCCTCTGACGCAAAAACCTGCTGACAGCCCGTCCTGCCATATTACAATACCATGACCAATGTACCGGTCGTAATCAAGGCTGCCCCGACCAGAGATTTCGCGGTAAAGCTCTCATGCAAAAACACAAAGGCCAACACCAGCGTAATCACAACACTCAGTTTATCAATGGGCACCACCTTCGACACTTCACCTACTTGCAACGCCCTATAGTAACACAACCAGGACGCCCCGGTAGCCAAACCAGACAGAATCAGGAACAGCCAGCTTTTCTTATTGATCGAGGCAAGGCCACTCTGTGCATTTGTCAGAAATACCATGCCCCATGCCATGATCAAAACAACTACTGTACGAATTGCTGTCGCAAGATTAGAATTCACTCCCTCAATTCCCACCTTGGCAAGAATAGAGGTCAACGCCGCAAAGATCGCAGACAACAGCGCAAATGCGAACCACATCCTTCTTCTCCTCCTTTCTCTTGTTCCATTTACTTTCCAACCATAATCCTGCCGCTTTCCCGCAGTTCTGCTCCATCAGAAACGACTATCCCCTCACCGGAAAAGACCCGCTCCATAAACAGACCATGCAGTGGCATTTCCTAATAGAAACAACTGCAAAGAAAACAAAGGAACTGTTAAAAATTTGCTTCGCAATTCCTTAACAGTTCCCCAAAATCAGTTCCTGCAATATTTATTGTAATAGGCAAGCAGCGCCGAGATCGTCTTCCCGTCCTGGATCTCGCAGTCATAGATCTTCTGAATCAGTTCCTCAATATCATGGCTCTCTACGTTCAGAAACTCATCCTCGTCCAGATGCTGGTGCCCTTTCTTTAAATTTGTCGCTACATACACATCGATCTTCTCATTGCAGAAAGCCACCGTCGTATACAGGGAGATCAAGCGTTCCATGCTACCTGCCGTATAACCGGTCTCCTCCTTCAATTCTCTGGCCGCTGCGATGTCTGTCGGTTCCGCCGCGCCATTTAAACCGCCCGCCGGAATCTCCAATGTTTCTCTCTCCAATGCATTCCTGTACTGTCTGACCATCAGCAGCTTTCCATCTTCTTTCACGGCTACCACCGCCGCCGCTCCCTTATGATTGATGAAATCCCACTTCGCCGTGGTGCCGTTTGGAATCTTCATCGTATCCTGGTAGTAGTCGATGATAGCGCCCTTGTGGATCAGTTCCCTGTTAATCCGTTCATAGTTATCCATACTCTTCTCCATTTCCACACTGTTTTTGACTGAATCCGCGCATTCACAATATTTACGATATCTTATTGGGCCAACAGTTTTTCCACGCTGGCAAGTTTTACACACAATACAAACAGATCCGTGGCCGCCGCAAGTTCCTCTGCATTCGGGAATGTGGGGGCAATACGAATATTGCTGTCTCTGGGATCTTTGCCATAAGGGAACGTTGCGCCTGCGCCCGTCATGACAACCCCTGCTTCTTTACATTTGGCCACAATCGCTTTCGCACATCCCTCCATTGCCTCGAAGGAGATAAAGTAACCACCGCGGGGTTTTGTCCATTCTCCGATTCCAAGTCCGCCCAATTCTTTTTCCAATACATCCAGGACTGCCTCAAATTTGGGACGCAAAATTGCCGCGTGTTTCTTCATATGCGCTTTCAGGCCCTCTACATTTTTGAAATATCTCGTATGCCGGAGCTGATTAATCTTATCATAACCGATGGTCATGACCGACATAAACTTCTTTGTCTCTTCCACATTTGCCTTAGATGATGCAAAAGCAGCGATACCCGCACCGGAAAAAGTGACTTTAGACAGAGAACTGAATTCATATACCATATCAGGATTCCCCGCTTTCTCACATTCGCTCAGGATTTCAAGCAGCTCATCCTGTTCCTCATCATACAGATCATGGATCGAATAAGCATTGTCCCAATAAATACGGAAATCTTTCGCTGCCGGTTTCAGAGAAGCAAATCTTCTCACCGTCTCATCTGAATACGTAATCCCTTGCGGATTCGAATATTTCGGCACACACCAGATGCCCTTCACTGCCGGATCCTCTGATACATACTTTTCCACCAGATCCATATCCGGTCCTTCCGGCGTCATAGGAATCGTGATCATCTCAATTCCAAAGAGTTCCGTGATAGAAAAATGTCTGTCATATCCCGGCGCCGGACATAAGAACTTCACCTGATCCAGCTTGCACCAAGGAGTACTTCCCATCACGCCGTGCGTAACACAGCGGGAAACCGTGTCATACATAATGGAAAGGCTGGAGTTACCATATACGATCACATTCTCTGCCGGTATGCCGCCCATCATATCACTCATCAGATGTTTTGCTTCCGAAATACCATCCATCAGACCGTAGTTTCTTGTATCGACACCTTCTTCATTTCTCATATCCGCTTCTGAATTAAGGACATCCATAATACCCATCGACATATCCAACTGCTCCATCGCCGGCTTACCTCTAGACATATCCAATTTCAGCTCCTTACCCTTTGCATCTGCAAATTGCTGATCCAATTTTTCTTTCAGCGACAGAAGTTCTTCTCTGCTCATCTCTCTGTATGTTTTCATCGTGACCTCCATTTCAAAGCGTTATCTGTTTTTCTATATCATTGTATTTTATATCGCTCTGGATAATTGTATACAATCATACACCGGTAAATATTCTACTATAGTTTTTTCTATTGTACAAGTAGATAGATAAAACAATTTTATTTTCCAAAATCTTCTGATTTCTGGTAATAGTATATAAAAAACCCTGCAGATCACTCTGCAGGGTTTTCATACTATTTAGCATAGTCAATGACACGGCTCTCTCGGATCACATTGATCTTAATCTGTCCAGGATACTCTAACTCAGATTCGATCTGTTTAGAAATATCTCTTGCGAGTAATACCATATCAGAATCGTTAATCTGTTCTGGAACTACCATAACACGAATCTCTCTACCAGCCTGAATAGCAAAAGATTTATCAACACCTTTGAAATTGTTTGTAATGTCTTCTAATTGTTTTAGTCTTGTTGTATATGTTTCTAATGTCTCTCTTCTCGCACCTGGTCTTGCCGCGGAAATGGTATCGGCTGCCTGTACAAGACATGCAATCAAAGTCTGCGCTTCCACATCGCCATGATGCGACTCCACCGCATTAATCACTGTAGGTGATTCCTTATATTTTCTGCAAAGTTCGACACCTAATTGGATATGGGACCCTTCCATCTCATGGTCTACTGCCTTACCGATATCGTGCAGTAAGCCTGCACGCTTTGCCATCCTGACATCCAGTCCCATCTCTGCCGCCAGCAGACCTGATAACTGCGCAACTTCAATTGAATGCTTCAATGCATTCTGACCATAACTGGTCCGGAATTTCATCTTACCGAGTAATCTCACAAGTTCCGGATGAATACCGTGCACGCCAACTTCCAGCGTGGCGGCCTCACCTTCCTCCTTGATCATTACTTCTACTTCTTTCTGCGCTTTCTCAACCATTTCCTCGATTCTGGCCGGATGAATACGGCCATCCACAATCAACTTCTCAAGCGCAATTCTTGCTACTTCCCTACGAATGGGATCAAACCCAGACAAGATAACTGCTTCCGGTGTATCATCAATAATCAGGTCAACACCCGTCATGGTCTCAAGCGTTCTGATATTGCGCCCTTCTCTACCGATGATCCTACCCTTCATCTCATCGTTCGGAAGCTGCACGACAGAAATTGTAGTCTCAGACACATGATCCGCTGCACATTTCTGAATTGCTGTGACAACGTACTCTTTTGCTTTCTTATCTGCCTCTTCCTTCGCTCTGCTCTCCATCTCCTTGATCATGACAGCAGTTTCATGTTTCACTTCATCTTCAACAATTTTCAACAAATAATCTTTTGCCTGTTCGGAGGTTAAACCAGAGATTCGTTCCAGTTCCTGTAATCTTTGTTCGTTCAGCTTCGAGATTTCATCGCGCTGTTTGGCCAGAGCTTCTTCCCTATGCGCCAGACTGGCTTCCTTCTTCTCAATAGCGTCAGCTTTCTTATCGATGTTCTCTTCTTTCTGCTGGACACGGCGTTCATAACGCTGCGTCTCTGCCCGACGTTCCTTGATCTCCTTGTCCAGTTCATTCTTCGTGCGAATGGACTCTTCTTTGACTTCCAGCAAGGACTCACGTTTCTTCGTCTCCGCAGTTTTGAGAGCTTCATCAATAATCTCTCTGGCTTTCTCGTCCGCATTTCCAATCTTGGCTTCCACAACCTTCTTACGATAATTAATGGCTGCCAAAGCGGATACCGGAACGGCGATCACCAGCGTGATGAGCACTGCTATCACTACATCCCACATTACAGGAGCACCTCCTTATTTAGTTTTCATTGTACATAATCTATTGTAGAATGTTCCATCTGCAACAGCATTTGATGTTATCAACATTCTATAATTAGCAAAATTACAACACTTAAATTCTATACTGTATTTGATGTTATGTCAAGTAATCTTTGTTATGAAAATCGGCCTGTCCGATCTTTCCTCTCAATTTGCGACAGAATCCAAAGAAAGCGCTTTTGTAATCGCATCTGTCCCAAACCCTCTGCGATATAAATAGCCGAACATCTTCTGCTGTTCCTGCCTTGTAGCAGTCTCAATACAGAATTTCTTCTTTCTGAGCAATCCACTGATCATAGCTGCCTCATCCTGCTCTACGCCAAGCAGATCCAGTTCTTCAAAAGCACGCTGAATCAGATCGCGCTGAATCCCCTTCCGCAGCAGATCAGTCTCAATACGCCTCCTGCTCTTATTGCCGATATGATACTCTATAAAATTCTTCGCATAACGAAAGTCATCAACATACCCATAGGATTCCATATACGCAATCGCTTCGTCAATACATTCCTGCGGGTAGTCTCCTTGCAGCAGCTTATCCATCAACTGCTTTCTCGTATAATCCCTGGATTGGAGCAGGTTCATGCAGCGAAGTTTCGCCCGCTTAGGCAAAAGATCTGTCATGATCTCCTGATAACTTCCCACAGAGATTTCCTGTCCTTCCCTGAGATGAAAACGGCGCAGTTCCCCCTTGTACAATACAAAGGCAGACTGCCCGTCTATATCAATACGGCTGCGTGATCTCGATATATCACATATTTGTGTTATGATCATGATCGTTCTCCATCTTACTTCGCCGCCTTAGCCTTATCGCTCTCTGCCTTCTTCTCTTCCACCGGTGTCTCTTCGGCTTTCTGTCCTGCATCCGCATCCAAGTTAAATAATTCCCTCACTCGACTCTCTATCTCAGCACATACTGCCTGGTTATCACGCAGATACTGCTTCGCATTCTCTCTGCCCTGTCCGATCTTGTTGCCATCATAGGCATACCATGCGCCGCTCTTGTTGACAATGTTATTCGCGGCAGCAAGATCCAGGATATCTCCTACCACTGAAATACCCTCTCCAAACATGATGTCAAATTCCGCCTCTTTAAACGGAGGTGCGATCTTATTCTTGACGACTTTCACTCTTGTCCTGTTGCCGATCACTTCCCCGCCCTGCTTTAAAGACTCGATTCTTCTCACATCCAGGCGCACAGAAGAGTAGAATTTCAGCGCGCGACCTCCGGTCGTCGTCTCCGGATTGCCAAACATCACGCCTACTTTCTCACGCAGCTGGTTGATAAAAACTACCGTACAGTTTGATTTACTAATCACTGCCGTCAGCTTACGCAACGCCTGTGACATCAGTCTCGCCTGCAGTCCGACATGACTGTCTCCCATATCTCCATCAATCTCCGCTTTCGGGACAAGCGCCGCCACAGAGTCCACCACAATAATATCTACTGCGCCGGAACGCACCATCGTCTCCGTAATCTCCAACGCCTGTTCACCACAGTCCGGCTGGGAGATATAAAGATTATCGATGTCTACTCCAATGTTCTTCGCATACACAGGGTCAAGCGCATGTTCCGCATCAATAAAACCTGCGATGCCGCCGCGCTTCTGTACTTCTGCGATCATATGTAATGTAACCGTAGTCTTACCGCTTGACTCCGGTCCATAGATCTCCACAATCCTTCCCTTCGGAATTCCTCCGAGTCCCAGGGCCAGATCCAGACTCAAAGATCCTGTTGGGATTGTCTCTACATTCATCTGTACAGAAGGGTCACCCAGCTTCATCACAGCGCCCTTACCAAACTGTTTCTCTATCTGCACCAAAGCCGCATCCAATGCTTTTAATTTCTCATTTTTCTCCATGTCCTGTTCTCCTTTTCTCTAGAACATCTGTTCTTATAGTATACTAAAACAAATGTTCGATTTTGTCAATATCATTTTATAGATTGATCATGCATCTCAGCTGGACATCCTAGATGTGAGGAACCTGCATCAGCACAAACACATATTACCACATTATATGTCCAATAAATGACACTTCAAGCCTCCTTTCTCAAAAAAATTTGAAATCATGGAAATCATGGCGAAATGCCTGATATGCTTAATAGAATTCCATTCTCCAGATAAATATAGTGTACCAAAAAAACAGGAAACGTGCAATATTTTTACATAGAAGCAGACGCATGGCACGTCATCATTCTTTCTTACGCTGAATGATAATTGGAGATCGTCACTGTCTGATAAGGGATCTCGATATTATGCTTACTGAATTCTCTGACCAAAGCGATCCGGATATCACTGCAAGCACGGAAACTGTCGTTCAAATTCTGCGTCCATATGATCGTCTTTAAGATAACTCCATTCTGGGTATATCCGCTGGCCGTAACAACATTCGCCTCGGTATTCAGTGTCAGTTCATGCTCTACACAGATCCTGTGCATGATTGTGACCGCTTTCTCAATATCTGCACCGTATCCAATCTCTATCTCCACGTAATTGCCAATATTCTCCGTAAAATTGGTATTAATAACGACAGCAGAATCCATGACAGAATTCGGCACAATGCAGGTCTCACCGTTAAACTGATAGATCAGTGTATGGCGCAGTGTGACATCTTTCACCAATCCTTCTGCAATCACAGTCCCTCCCTGCATCACCCTGATCTTTTCGTCTACATTATATGGTTTCGATACGGACAGGGAAATGCCGCTTATCACATTCCCCAATGCCTGTTGCGCGGCGAAAGTCGCAATCGCCAGAATCAAAGATCCACTCTGCAGAAGAACCTTACTGATATCCTTCGTCATCTCAAACTGCTGCGCCAGACTGTAAAATGCGATGATATCAATGATCACATTGATCGCACTCTTTGTAAAACGCAGATGAACTGCCTTTGTCTTCTTCGCAATATATCGAAAAATCAGACTGACCAGATAATTTGAAACGATAATAATTACAACAAAAATGCCGATTTTGGATAACAGGCTCATACAGTTTTCCCCTTCTGTTAAGATTCTGCTAAGATTTTACACATATATAAAATAGCACAAAACAGAAGAAATGTACAGAAAGGGACAAAAAAAGATGCCTGAACCGCCGTCTGAATTTTTCATTCCTATCCCAACGCAACATCCAATATCATCATCAGCACAAATCCAGCCGCAGCGCCAATCGTGCCGATATTGCTGTGTTCTCCCGTCTGGGACTCCGGGATCAGTTCCTCCACCACCACATAGATCATGGCGCCTGCGGCAAAAGCCAGCAGATAGGAAAGTGCCGGCACGATCTGCTCCGCCAGCAGAATCGTGACCGCAGCAGCGATCGGTTCCACAATACCTGATAATGACCCATAGACAAAAGCACGCCACCTGCTCATCCCCTCGCTTCTAAGCGGCATGGAGATGATAGCGCCTTCCGGAAAGTTCTGGATCGCGATCCCCACTGCCAGTGTGAACGCCCCCGCCATAGTGATGCCGGTATTTCCCAGCAGTGCTCCTGCAAAAGTAACTCCCACCGACATACCTTCTGGAATATTGTGCAGCGTCACTGCCAGGACAAGCATCGTTGTTTTTTTTAAATTGGCCTCCAAACCTTCTGGTTCTGCGCTCTCCAGATGCTGATGCGGCACCAGACTATCCAGCCCTAATAAGAACGCAATGCCTCCCAGAAATCCTACGGAGGCTGGAATCCAGGCAACCTTTCCCTGCTCTGCCGCCATGTCGATCGCCGGGATCAGCAAAGACCACACGGAAGCCGCGATCATCACCCCGGAAGCAAATCCAAGAAGCATCTTCTCCAGCTTCCTGTTCATTTCGCGCCTCATCCAGAATACCATTGCCGAACCAAGCGTCGTCCCTGCAAAAGGGATCAATAATCCAAGTGCAAGCTGCATATCATTATCCCGCCTTTCCCTTTATGAGCAACCTCCGAATCTCTTTTGTATCATCCAACATCATTTCCCCATCTGCTAAAACAATATACCACTTCTTATTTCCAGGATGCGTACACTGTATTATTTTATGCGCTTATCATGAAAATGGCATCTGTCCGGTCAGCACTTTTTACAAATAGAGATTGGCATCTTCCTTTGGCCAGAACCGTACTCTATTCGTATCCCAGCTCCACCAGCACTGCCCGACAGGGTGCTCCGTCCAAACCACCCAGATTGATCGGCGCAGCATTCAGGAAATATACGCCTTCTTCCACCTCTCCTAACCGGAGGCCTTCTAGCAACGTAACTTCTGCTCCCAGCAGCTGCAAATGTACGTCCCGTGAATCTTCTTCCGGTCCTACCGTCTGTGATTCATTACCCAGAAGCAGGATACCCGCCTCCGCAAAGACCCTGGCGGCCTCCAGGGAAACTACTGCCTGTCCCTTGATTAAGATCCGCTTCCTGCTCCGACGGTCCGTCTCCCTGGCTTTCTGCAGGATGGCAATCGCATCCCCTGCCGTGACAACGCCGGTATGTTCCGCCACATAGGCGATTCCGATATAGCGGCTAAGGTCCATCTTGTCTATGGTCTTTCCCTGCTCATAGAAGTGGAACGGCGCATCCACATGAGTGCCGTTATGGGCACACATGGAAAAAGCCGACAGATTACACTTGCCGCCTTCCGCAATCCTCATAACCGCCTGCATCTTCGGTGCAGGATCCCCCGGAAACACCTTGCTTCCAAAGACTTCCTGCGATATATCATAGATTCTCATAGTTTTCCTCCCTCTGCCAATTTACTCCGCTTCTATCCAATATAGCATAAAATGAAAAAAATAGCTATTGTTACGCTTCGCACCTTTTTGTTTTTCCGGTTCCTGCTTCCTTCCCGGAAATCTTGAAGCCGCCGCTGTGTCATGCTATAGTAGTATTACACGAGTCCGGATTCATCAAACAGGAAAGTCAGGAGTATCAAAATCATGCCAAACAACCAGTTCCCCAACTGTCTACGTCTTTTTGCCCCAAATACCGCCCTCTGGTTCCAGGAGACCCTGGGCGCTCCCACCCCCGTACAGGAAGCTGCCTGGCCTGCTATCGCTGCAGGCTCTCATGTGCTTGTCTCGGCGCCCACCGGAACCGGCAAGACCCTGTCGGCCTTTCTCGTCTTCCTGGACCGGCTGAAAGAAAGGGCAGACAAAGGCGCCCTTAAGCAGGAATTGTACTTGATCTACGTCTCCCCCTTAAAATCACTGGCGGCGGATATCCGCGAGAATCTGCACAGGCCCCTTGCCGGCATCGATGCCGAGTCTTGCGTCCAGGTGGCGATCCGCACCGGAGATACCACGCCGGCGGAGCGCCGGCAGATGATCCGGAAACCGCCTCACATCCTGATCACCACGCCGGAATCGCTCTACCTGCTGCTTACCGCCAAGACCGGCCAGAACATGCTGTGCACAGCCAAAGCCGTTATCATCGACGAGCTGCACGCCCTGATCGGCACCAAGCGCGGCGCCCACCTGATGTTTTCCTTGGCAAGGCTGGACATGCTGTGCGGCGCGCCGCTGCAGCGCATCGGCCTGTCCGCCACCATCGCCCCGCTTTCCCTGGCCGCAGAGTATCTGGCGCCGGAACCGGTGTTCATAGCCGCCCCCTCCATGGAGAAAAAGATCCGGCTGCAGATTCTCGGATCCTATGTGGACACCAGCAAGCGTCGCCATGATCCTGTCTGGCAGGAGCTGTCAGAACTCGTCTATCAGTATTGTCAAGGTGCAGGAAGTGTGATCGCTTTCGTGGAGGGCAGGCGGTACGCAGAGAAGTTGGCATATTATGTAAACCAAATAGGCGGCGAGGACTTTGCCAGAGTGCATCACGGCAGTCTGTCCAAAGAACAGCGTACCCAGACGGAACTGGCCTTGCGGGAAGGCCGTCTGCGGCTTCTGTGCGCCACCTCCTCCATGGAGCTTGGCATCGACGTAGGCGAGATCGGGCAGGTGCTGCAGGTCGGCTGTCCCCGCACCGTCTCCAGCACCATGCAGCGGCTTGGCCGGGCCGGGCACAATCCGGGACTTACCAGCGTCATGTACCTTTTTCCCCGGACGGCGGCAGAAAGCGTACTCTGCGGCATGACCGCGCAGATGGCCAGAGAAGGGCTAGTGGAAAAGACAAATCCCCCGCAGGGCTGTCTGGATATCCTGGCCCAGCATCTGGTGTCCATGGCAGCTTTCAAAGGTTATGAAGTGGACGACGTGATGAGACTGCTGCCTAGGGCATGGCCCTTCCGGGATGTGACAAGAGAGGATGTGGAATCCGTGCTGCGGATGCTCTCCGGCGACTATGAACACAGGCGGGACATCCCGGTCCGTCCAAGAATCCTCTATGACCGTCTGCACGGTCACGTGGAGGGCGACGGTTACAGCCGTATCCTGGCCGTCTCCGCAGGCGGCACCATTCCGGACAAAGGGCTGTATACGGTGCGCACGGAAGCGGGCGTGAAGGTGGGAGAGGCGGACGAAGAATTCATCTACGAGACGCGGATCGGCGACCGGTTTATTCTGGGCGCCTTTGCGTGGAAAGTACTCCGTATCGGCCGGGACACGGTGACGGTAACCCAGACGCACACAGAGGGTGCCAGACTCCCCTTCTGGAAAGGCGAAATCAAGGGAAGAAGCAAGGAGACCGGCGAACATTTCGGCAGGATACTGCGCGGCCTGGAACAAGCCTCCGGGGATGGTCGGTTAAACGATGCCCTGGCCGCTCTGGGCCTTGACGAATCGGCCGCTGTCCTGGCCGGAGAATATCTGAAAAGGCAGATCGCCGTCACCGACACGCTGCCCTCGGACAAGACCATCCTGGCGGAACATTTTAAAGATCAGTCCGGCAACAGCCAGCTGATGATCCATTCTGTCTTCGGCCGCCGGGTCAACGCGCCTCTCTCGCTTCTGGCTGCCCAGGCCGCCGGAGAAGAAATGGGCACGGAAATCGGAAGCGTGGACGAGGAGGACGGCTTCCTGCTCTATTCCTACGATGCCCAAACCATGCCGGAGGGACTTCTTGCCCGGATCGATCCGGCTTCTTCAGGGCGCATTCTGCGTGCCCTACTCCCGTCCGTACCCGTCTTCAATATGGCCTTCCGCTACAGCTGCGGCCGGGCGCTGATGATGGGCGCTAAGGGCTCCGGGCGACATCCTTTGTGGATGCAGCGCCTGCGCAGTGCGGAAATGCTGGAACAGGTGGTTCGGGATATAGACCATCCTCTGATCCGCGAGACCACAAGAGAATGTATGGAACAGTTCTGGGATTTGCAGGGTCTTATAGAGGTGCTGGAGCAGATTCGCTGCGGCGAGATCATCGTGCGGGAGGTCTATACGGATACCGCTTCCCCTATGTCTCTGCCTCTGCAGTGGAGTCAGGAAGCAGCGATGATGTACGATTACGCCCCTACGCCCAGAAGCATCCACGCCGCTGTGGAAGAAGCCCTCCAGCGGGAAAAAGAACTGCTGCTGCCTGGCAGCAAAGAACTGGCCGAACTCCAGGAACGAGGCAGCCTCCCGGAAGATGAAAAGCAGCTCCACTCCCTCTTAATGACGGAAGGAGACCTGACCGCCGGAGATCTGGAAATCCCCGTGGAATGGCTGGAAACACTGCACAAAGAAGGACGGGTTCTCTATCTGGAACAGGGCCTGTGGATCGCCGCCGAGCAGCAGGAAGATTACCGGAAAGCGCTGGAAGATCTTGACGAAGAAGCCTGCCTTTCCATCCTGCGCCGGATGCTGCGTTACCGCGGCGGTGCAAGAGCAAGGCAGGCTGCCGAACGCTACGGCTTTCGTCCCGAAAGGGCCGAGGCACTGCTGCAGGAACTGTGCCGGCGCGGGGAAGCGGTCTGTCACAGGGAACCTGCCCCGGCCGATCCTTCAAATCCGGTCCGCAAAGCAGGCATAAATCCTGAACCGGGAAATGACACGGATCAAACCTATGAAAAAGGCACTGCCGGGATACCTTCAAATGCCGTCTACTATCATGCGCAGCTCTACAAGCGCGCCCGCACAAAAACCTTAAAAAACCGCCGTGAGGAAATCTCCACCTGTCCGCCCGCCTCTTACGCTTCTCTGCTGTTGTCCCGTACAAGCCGTACCGCACCGGCGCAGGAGGCGCTTTCCCATGCCCTCTTATCCCTGTCCGGAACCTCCTTTCCCGCCGCAGCATGGGAAGACCAGATTCTGCCTTTGCGGGTCAAAGGCTACCGGGAGAACCTGTTGGACAGTTTACTGGCGAAGGGGGAATTCTTCTGGCACATGGAAGAAGGCCGGATCCGATTCGACCGCACAGATGACATAGACTGGGAAAGTACGCCTGCCGCATGCCTAAGGCTGTCGGAGGATACGCAGGCCAAAGACAACCTGCTTTCCACTGAAGCTTTGTCAGAAAAAGAGCGCCTGATCCTGGAGGCCCTCTCCCGCAGAGGCGCCAGCTTCCTGCAAGCGCTAGGTAACGTACTGCCCGGCGAACTCCCCTACGACACACTCCTTTCCCTGATGGAGAAGGGCCTTGTATGCGCGGACAGCTTCCTGCCCGTGCGCCAGTGGAAAAACCGGGAAAAAATCAAAAAATCCGCTGCCAGACAGCGAATCGGCGCACGGGTAAAGGCCTTGAACGCCGGGCGGTGGGATCTGGTCCGCCCCTTGCGGCCTCTGAACATTCAGGAACAGATGGACCGGTGTTTTGACCGTTACCTGATCCTGTGCCGGGAAACCGCCGCTTCCTGCGGCCTGTCCTGGCAGGAAGCATTATCGCTTCTGCGCGTTCAGGAATATACAGGCCAGGTGCGCAGAGGCTATTTCGTGGAAGGCTTCTCCGGCGCACAGTTTATCCGTAAAGAAGACTTCGGCGGCATCACGGCCAGGCTGCTCCACCCTACAACGGAACTACTCTGGATCAATGCCGCGGATCCCATGCAGCCCTGGGGTAAGCTGCTGCCTCATCACCAGGAGCGCTCCTTCGCTAACCTGTCCGGCGCCGCAGTGGCGCTGCGCGGCGGACTGCCCGTGATTCTCTTCGAAAAACAGGGCAAGGGACTGCGCATCTTTGATTCCTCATGCCTGCAAGAAGCATTGCAGCTCTTTACAAAAGAATACCGCCTCGGCCGAATCTTCCCTGACAGGAAACGGATCGTTGTCAAAGAATATCCGGCCGAGGCGGCAGATGCGCTTGCCCAAAACGGATTTATGAAAGAAATGCTGGACTATACGCTGTACCGGTAAAAACCAACGCAGGGCATCCCGGTACGCCGTACTGAAAACTAATCTTCCAGGGCACGTCTGGCCTCGGCCACAACCTCCCTGTCCGTCCGGAAAATGCTGTACTCGCTCATGGCCGGGATCCCCATGGGCACCCCTTCCCGGCGATAGACCATTCCGCTGTCCAGGATCTTCTTGGCAGACAGATGAAAAGCCGTGATGTCCGTCTGTGCCCGGAATGTTCGAATCACCTCCGGCGTCACGCCCGCGCCCGCCATGATCTGCGGTCTTTTTACCTGCTTATGGGGATGCGCCTCCTCCTTGTCCTGCTGCACTCCCTCTTTGCAGACATTCTGCCTCTGCAGACTGCACAGCTTCTGAAGCAGCGGCATCCCCTTCACACAATCGCTCTCCTGCCCGGATGTGAGGATCGTATCGATCCCCAGTTCCCACGCCTGTTCGTAAGTCCGGATCGGATCCGCGCACACATCGAAAGCGCGGTGCAGTGTGATCTTCATCCCGTCTGCCGCCTCCATCAGCTCCCGCATCTGCTCCATATGAAGACTGCCGTCTTCTTTCAGGCAGCCGATCACAATGCCATCCGCACCGGCCTCGCGGAACAGCTCCACCTCTCTTCTGATGATCTGAAATTCATACGCTGTATAAAGAAAATCCCCAAAACGAGGCCTTAACAATACTCTGACTGGCAGGTCACAGCATTCTTTCACCTGCTCATACAGGGCCAGGCTTGGCGACGTACCTCCTATGATCAGACCGGCACACAGCTCCAGACGGTCCGCTTTGCCCAAAGCAGCTGCCAGGGCAGACTCTACACTATCAACACAGCACTCTAACGTATACTTTGTATGTTGTCCCAAATCATCTTCCTCACATTTCTCATTTTACATCTCATGCTTGCCCGGCCTGCAAATCCGGCTCCGGCTTTCTACTTCTTATGCCACTGGTAGAATTCTTTCAAGTCGGCCTTCACATCCTCCGGCAGAAGCGTCTTCTTTACTCCCTGGATCGCTCCCTCCAGCGCCAGCAATCTGTGGATGCAGGCAGTTTCATCGATCTCCTGGAGCTTAAGCCATGCCTGTTTGGACCCGGCAGCTTTAAGATCTTCTTCGCTCATAATGCCCACCTGGTTAAGCTGCTCTTCCACAACTTTGCCGATATTCGGCAGCCTCGATAACGCTCCCATGCCCTTCTCCTCCAATCCTCCATCTTCGTACACTAAACGCCGCTCCTGTCTGCTCTGCGTTCTCTGACAGCGATTACATCACTTCTCAGGAATCACGATATACTTTCCTTCTGCCCGAAGCGCCGGATCTGACAGTACACTCGCTAACTCTTCCAAACCGATCGTCCTGCACACCATGCTCTCCACATCAAGTCTGCCGGAATCAATCAACTGCAATGCCCTGCTCTGTGTACAGGGATTGATATAGGATGCTTTCAAGGTCAATTCCTTCTGGAAAACCTGGAAAGGCTTTACCGCAATATGTGCATCCGGTTTCGTCAGGCCAAACAGCATCACCGTTCCTTTGTTTCCCACCAGATCGATTGCCTGTTCCATTGTCGCCGGAAGTCCCGCGCACTCGATTACTGTGCGGATCCATGTCATGCCTGCTTCCTTCAGGCACGCCTTTACATCCTCATGCAGTGGATCGATACAGACATCAGCGCCAAGCTTCCTGCCCATATCCCGCTTCTTCTCCACAGGTTCAAGCAGCGCTACCTTCGCCGCACCTGCCAGCTTTGCTAACTGAAGCATCAGCATGCCGATCATGCCGCCACCGATCACTACAACCTGACTGCCCGGTCTGATCTCACACATATCAATGCCATGAAGACAGCACGCTACCGGTTCCGCCATTGCACCCTGCTCAAATGTGGTGTTATCGCCCAGACGGTATACCTGACTCTCATTCACCACACAGTACTCTGCAAATCCACCATTCTCCGTCGTACCATACCCGATCATATGCTCGCAGAAATGCACTTCCCCATTTCTACAGAAATCACAGGCGCCGCAATAACAGTTTGGATCAATGCAAACTCTGTCTCCGGCCTGAAATCCTTTCACCTCGGAGCCTGTCTGCGTAATGACCCCCGCAAACTCATGACCTAAGATTGTGGGCGGATGCACTTCTGCGGCGCCTTGATCCCCTTCATAAATATGGACATCCGTGCCGCAAATCCCACATGCTTTCACCTGGATCACTACCTCTTTCGGCCCAGGCTTTGGCATCTCTGTCTGCTCAACCCTCAGATCATGTTTCCCGTAAAAAACTGCGCTTTTCATCGTATACCTTCCTCCTTTTTCCGCTCTATCCCTATATCTGGGTATCTGTTTTATCTTTGTCCTCACCCATCACCATAGTTCCTTATTATTATATACCAAAAAAATACGACCCTCAACTTTTTCCCACACAAACCAGTCTGCCCTGCCAATTTCATACAAAACTACAAAATCCTACTCAAACAAAATGCGAAATCAATATGACAAGACACTTGTTTGTACAAAAATCCATTTACACGTATAGAAAATACTTACAAGGACACGTTAATGTTGTATGATAGGATTAAACCGAAAATGGTATGAGCGCGGAAAGGAAAAAATATGAATCAAGACAAAAAGAAAAAAATCTCTGAACATTTACGTACCATCGCAAAACAGGAAGGAATCACAGAGAATGAAGTCAGAAATGAAATCGCATACGCCGTTTCCATCGCTCTGAAAAGCAAGGATCCTAAGATCCAGAATTTTTGGAAAATGATTCCCTGCGAGGGCGAAACCCCAACGATCGAAGAGATCATCGACTTCATCGTGACACGAATGGCCGCGCAACAATAACAAAGTAAGAGCAGAACATTTCAGGCAAATGTCCTGCTCTTACCCAGATAACCCCTGTAAAATTCATGATTACGCTTACCATAACAGGTAAAAGCAACTTAACTACATCGTTAGAATAAAGAGCGCTACTTCTTTACCATGCGCAGCATATAAGCAAGTACTCTGTCCATAAAGGCATCTTTCTGCTCCTTATTACAATTCGCTATGTAATAGTCCACATCAAAATCCTTTTTCAGACAGGCTCCTGTGATCAGATAGGTGGGATCGATCCCATACTCGTGATACAAGATCAACAGCTTATCTGCCGACAGTCCAGTAGCACCCGATTCATATTTCCGGTAGTGCTCTTCTGATACGCCGAGTGAAACCGCAATTTCTGCCTGCGTTCTTCCAAGATTATTTCTGGCTTCCCGCAGACGCTTTCCCACCTGAATGTTTGCCTCTTTCCTGTAATCATCCATAATTTTCCACCTCCCTATAGAAAATCATAGCAATACACGGGCAAAACATACAGAATGTAAAATGACCAAATTTTTAGCACTTTCTAACCGGTTATCGGTTATTTTATATTGATCCTCCCTCTTTTTGAAAGCAAACGAGAAAGATCCTGGAAACTCAATGTCCCAGCATCTCCTCAATAAAGATCCCATATCCTCTCGTGGAATCCTGCACCAGCACATGTGTCACCGCTCCCACCAGCTTACCGTTCTGGATGATCGGACTGCCGCTCATCCCCTGGATGATCCCGCCCGTCAGTGTCAAAAGCTTCTCATCTACCACCTGCACAACAATGCCTCTGTTGATATTTTCCCGGTCCAGATTTACTTCGACAATTTCCACATCATAGAACTCCGGCTCTCCAGTGACGGAACAGATGATCTGTGCTGGTCCCAGTTCAATCTCCTGCTTCAAGGCAATCGGAATCGGCTCAAGAACGGACGCCATCCCCACTTCCGCATCACATACGCCGAAAATCCCCTCCTCAGTGTTCTCTGTGATCTCTCCAATCACATTATCGCTGTCATACTCGATATAGCCTGTCAATTCCCCCGGACTTCCATTGGATCCTCTGGTGATCCCGACAATCTCTGTCTTATACAGTGTCCCCTCCTCCAGGTTCATCAGAATGGAAGTATCCACATCGTTAATGCCATGTCCCAGCGCGCCGAAAGAGCTATCTGTATCCTCATAGGTCATCGTTCCAATTCCCTGCGCATTATCTCTGATCCAAATTCCCATCTTCCATTCCTGGTTCTGATTCGTATCAGGTGTAACCATAACATCCGTTACTTCCCCATTCCGTTTGATGGTAAGTACCATATCTTCTCCCTCAGAGGCTTCCACCGTTCTGATGAAATGTTTCTTATTCTCCATCTCCTCGCCATTTACTTTCAGGATATAATCGCCCTTTTGGAGTGCATATTTCGCGGGTGATACCTTTTTTCCCCCACTGTTTTCAAATTCGCCGATTCCGACTACAAGGACGCCGTTTGTCTTCACATAGATACCAATTGGAATACCGGAAGGGATCAACAGTTTATCCTGAATCACTTCTACATCCACATTTTTATATGGAATGATCCCAAATAACTTCAGATCCATCTGGTAAGTATCAATCTCATTTGCTCTGACTCTTACGGTATGTGCAAAATTAACAGGAATACTTTCTACACGAGCTGCCACACTCTCCACTGCCTGATCCGATCCTTCTCTATCTTCCGCTCCTGTCAGGGAAGAAGCAGGCGCCGAGTCTTCCTCCGTGACCCGGTAGATCTCCCCCGAAACCGGGACCCGGAAATCTAACTCCTGCTCTACGCCGGCGCGTATTTTAATGGTAGAGGGAATTTTGTCCCAATAGGCAAGATAGATATCCGCCGTAAGGGCGATCAGCGCTGCGGCCAGCACCAGATATAGAAAATTCCTGTATCTTCGTTCCTGCTGTTGTGTCATATCAATTAATCTGTTCAATTTGATAACCACGCCTTTCTCTCAGTCTGTTAACAAACGAAAAAGGACATACGCTAAGCATGTCCTTTCTAGTATGTGAAAAATATTCGATTTTAATTTAAGATTGTTTTGTTTTTCTTGCCAAATCTTTCATTTCTCTCGCGTTGTTCATCACATTCTCTGTGATGCTGTCGCTTCCAAGCATTCTTGCCAGCTCTGCGACACTTTCCTCTTCCGCAAGTTCTCTGATATCCGTGACAGAGCGGTTTTGCTCTACTTTCTTCTCAATGCAAAAATGCTGGTCCGCCATCGCCGCAATCTGTGCCAGATGCGTAATACAGATCAACTGGTGCCCTTGCCCAAGAATTCCCATTTTCTCTGAGACTTTCCAGGCAGTCTTGCCGCTGATTCCGGTATCGATCTCGTCAAAAATAAGCGTCTCAATCGCGTCCTTATCCGCCAGCACCGTCTTGAGCGCCAGCATGATTCTTGAAAGTTCTCCGCCGCTTGCCACTTGAGACAATCCTCTAAGCTGCTCGCCCGTATTGGTGGAAATCAGAAACGTTACTTTATCAAACCCATTACCGCTGATCATCTCCTCCGATGCCGCCACCTCAATTTCAAAAGCCACTTCCTGGAAATTAAGGTCTACAAGCGCTTTCCTCATCTCCTCTGCAAGCCTGGCCGCATTCTGGCTGCGGATCGCCGATATTTCAGCACAGACGGTAAGCGCTTTCTCCCTTAAAGTATCTGCACGTCTGCCAAGTTCCATACGATAGGCGTCATAATCCCGGTATTTCTCCAACGTACTCTCCGCCTTTTCCCTATAGGCAAGGATCTCTTCTATTGTATTGCCATATTTTGTTTTTAAGTGATTGAGCAGATTCAACCGCTTCTCTGTGCGGTCAAAAAGTGCGCCGTCAAATTCCAGCTCAGACAGATAGTCCGCCACACTCCTGTTATAATCATTGAGCAGACTGTCAAGATCCAGCAGCTGCTGTTCAAACTCTCTCAGCGTTTCGTCATAGGAGGAAACCGATCTGATCTCCCGCAACGCCCGTCCCACATTGCCGCCCATTCCGCCTTCCTCATAGCCGCACAGCGCATGGGCGAGACTGACAGCCTCCTGGATCTTCTGCCCGTTGACAAGTTTCTGATACATCTGTTCAACTTCTTCGTCTTCTCCCAGCACAAGCGCCGCTTCCTCAATCTCCTGGCATTCAAATTCCGCCAGCGCCGCCTCTCTCTTCCTTGTCTCTTCATCCACTTCATTGCTGGATAACTCTGCTGCCGCTTTTCGATACTGATCATAGAGATCACGCAGAGCTTCTTTGTGGGCCGATAATGTTTCCCCCGCATAAGCATCCAAAATCTCTAACTGTTTTGCAGGCTGCAGCAAGGACTGATGTTCGTGCTGCCCATGGATATCGATCAATATTTCTGCCAGTTGTTTCAGTTGTCTGGCCGTCACAGTCTCTCCACACACCTTACAGACACTCCGGCCTGGCATGATTTTGCGCTGCAGGATGATCTGTCCATCCTCCACCGGCAGTTCCAACTGCTGTATGGCTTCTAGCTGTTGCGGCTTCTCCACCGTAAAGACCAGTTCTACCAGCGCATATTCCGCCCCGGTCCGAATCATCTCCTTATCCGCTTTTGCACCCAATGCAAGATTGATCGATCCGATAATAATTGATTTCCCTGCCCCCGTCTCTCCAGTAAGGATATTCAAGCCATCTCCAAAAGGAACCTCGATCTCATCAATCAAAGCCAGATTTTTCACATGCAAACTTTGTAACATTCTTTACACCCCCGCATACCGCAAGCCATGCTCGCGATACTGCACCAATAAAAGAGTCTGGAAGTTCTCTCCGGACATCCTCGCTCGTCGTCATAAGCGATCATGCAAATACATAATTGCCAGTACTCTACGGATCTGTGTTATTGTTCAATCATTCTTCTCAAAATATCCATCACCTGCGCCGCCGCACTTTCACTCCGCATAGCCATCATAATCGTATTATCTCCAGCGATACAGCCGACGATCTCCTCTATCTTTAACGCATCTACCGCCGCCGCCACAGCCATCGCCATCCCCGACACGGTCTTCATCACCAAAAGATTCTGCGCCAGGTCCATAGACACATATCCTTCCCGCAATACCCTGATATATTTATCTCCTAAATGTGTTTCCTCCCGTGTAAAGGCAATATATTTCTGTCTGCCGCTTCCACCAGAGATCTTCGACAGCTTTAATTCCCTGATATCACGCGACACAGTGGCCTGTGTTACCTGATAGCCTGCATCTCTCAGTCTGTCCGCCAGTTCCTCCTGCGTTTCAATCTCATATTGTCCGATTAATTCGATTATTTTTTCATGTCTTTTCTTTTTCATATCCCTATTGTCTCATTACCTGTTTTCATTCTTGCATCTCCATGCCTTCCCGGACACAAATTCCGCTGAAAAGCAGGGTGCAAGAATTCCGTGGATGTTCTTCTCATACTTTTTCTATTCACTCATTTTCTTATGTAACACGGTCAGAAAGCTCTCTGTATTCAGCTTCAGGATGCCTGTCGTCTTATCCGCTCTGCGCACCACAACACTGTCCCCTGTCTGCAGACGGATCTGATAGCTCCCATCAAAACTGGCTTCCACCCTCTGCAGCCGTCCATCCTTGCCCTCCGGTATCTCTATCCTGATTTCGTCGTCAGGCGCCAGGACGATGCTTCTTGTATTCAGGGTATGCGGACAGATCGGCGTCATCAGAAGCAGCCTTGCCCCCGGTTCCACGATCGGACCGCCTGCCGACATATTATAGCCGGTAGATCCCGTCGGCGTCGCCACGATCATCCCGTCCGCACTATAACTGTTCAGAAACTGTCCATTTACATAAATATGAAAGGACAGGACCTGCAGAGAACCACATCTGGATATCACAATATCATTCAGGGCAAAGTTCTCTTCTTCCACTCCCTGTTGATAAACCTGTCCGACCAGCATCATTCTCTCTTCCTGTATGAACTGATCAGCCAGCAGTTTATCAAGCGCCTCGTCGATTGCTGCGATTTCCACCTCAGCCAGATAGCCCAGTGTGCCGAGATTTACGCCTAACAGTGGAAGATCCATGTCCATCATATTCCTGGCAGCGCGCAGAACTGTACCATCCCCGCCAAGGACCAGGGCGCATGCCGCCTCTTCCTGCCCCTGCATCCTAAGCGGATGCCTTTCAGAAAAAGGTCTTGTATTATCTACATTAGTCACTGCTGCACCATGTGCTTCCAGATATGCAGTTATCTTCCGGGTATAAAATCCTTCCGGATCCTTCACCTCATTTGCGATCAGATAAAAATGCTTCATGATATCATTATGCCTCATCCAGAGCGTTATGTGCCTCCTCCACAACCGGCAGGATCATGGCATCCATCTGCCCGCTGTACGTTATTCCGCTCTTTTCCTCCAGAATCTGGCGAAGTAAGTTTTCCGCAGACGCTTCGGACAACTCCAATATCTCCTCCGTAATATCGCTTTTCTTCTCCAGATAAAGCAGATACTCTATATTGCCCTCCGGCCCCTTGATCGGCGAATACGTAAGGCCTTTATTCTCAAAACCGATCAGATCCGCATAATCAACCACTTTACGAATAACTTCCCCGTGTACTGCCGGATCCCGAACGACGCCTTTCTTGCCCACTTTCTCTCTGCCTGCCTCAAACTGCGGTTTGATCAGACATACCATATGCCCCTGTTTCCTCAACAGATTCCTGGCCGGGATCAGAATCTTCGTCAAAGAAATAAATGAGACATCCACGGAAGAAAAGTCGATCTCCTCTCCAATGTCTTCCGCCTTGACGTAACGGAAATTCGTCTTCTCCATACAGACGACTCTCTCGTCACTGCGCAGTTTCCAATCTAACTGTCCGTGCCCTACATCAATGGCATATACCCGGTCTGCGCCGCTTTGCAGCATACAGTCTGTGAAACCGCCTGTAGAAGCTCCGATATCCATGCATACCGCATGTGTGAGCGCGATCGGAAACTGTGCCATCGCCTTCTCCAGTTTCAGTCCCCCGCGGCTTACATATTTCAGGCCGCTTCCCTTGATCTCAATATGAATCTTATTTTCGTCAAATGTTGTCCCGGCCTTGTCCTCCCGCTGTCCATTCACGAAGACATTTCCCGCCATCAAGACCGCCTTCGCCTTCTCTCTGGATGGCGCAAGCCCCTGTTTTACCAGAATGACATCGAGTCTCTCTTTCATCTGTTTTGCCCGCCATGATTCTATCCGTTACGCTCCACAGGAAAACTGCTGTCGTAACGAATCTCTCCCAAATAGCTTCCAGCCTCTTCTTATTCTGTCAAGGATACGTAGTGCGTCAGAATCCTCTTCACGATTGAATCTGCATCAATCCCAATTTCACGCTTAAGAAGCTCCACATTGCCATGTTCTACATATTCGTCCGGGATCGCTATCGTAAGAACCTGAGCCGCCGCCCCAATCTCATCCACATAGCTTCTTACCTTCTCGCCATAACCACCGCTTGCTACATTCTCTTCCATTGTCACAATCAGCTTATGCTCTGCGCAAGCCGCGCGGACTGCCTCTTCATCGATCGGTTTCACGAACCGCGCATTGACAAGCGAGCAGGAATACCCTCTGTCTTTAAGCTGTTCCCGTACTTCGAGCGCCACTTTCACCATACTGCCTACTGCAAAAAGAATGATATCTTCTTCTTCGTAAATGGCCTCGCTCCTGCCAAATACAATAGGCGCCCGGTTATCTTTAAGCCCGTCAAACGCTTCTCCTCTCGGATAGCGAATGGCGATCGGCATCGCCGACGCAAGCGCAAATTTCATCATATCAGAAAGCTCCCATTTATTCTTGGGCGCCATAATATGCATATTCGGTATCGAAGACAGATAGGAAAGGTCGAATATGCCCTGGTGCGTCTCTCCATCACTTCCTACCAGTCCGGCCCTGTCGATCGCAAAAATCACCGGCAGATTCTGCAGACACACGTCATGCAGAATCTGGTCATAAGCCCTCTGCAAGAAGGAAGAATAAATCGCTACGATGGGACGAAGCCCTCCAGCTGCCAGCCCTGCCGCGAATGTCACCGCATGTTCCTCCGCGATCCCTACATCAAAGAACCGGTCCGGGTACATATTGCGGAAACGTTTCAATCCAGTACCGTCCGGCATCGCTGCCGTGATCGCCGCCACTTTCTCTTCCCGCTGCCCTAGCTTACACATAACCGTGGAAAAGATATCCGTATAGTTGGCCTTGCTCTGGGGTTTGCTGGGAATGCCCGTCTCGATGTCAAATGGTTCCGCCCCGTGGAATCTGGCTGGATGCCGTTCTGCCGGTGCATACCCCTTCCCCTTCTGGGTAATAACATGCAGAAGCACTGCTCCCCTGATCTTCCTTGCCTCGCCGAGAAGATGCACCATTGCCGAAATATTATGTCCGTCTACCGGTCCCAGATAGGTAATACCCATATCTTCGAAAAACATGCCCGGCACCACCAGATGCTTAAAACTGCTCTTCGCACGCCTGATCTGATTGACTACTTTATCCCCATAGGACTTGCCTAAAAGAGACTTATAGACCCCTTCTTTCAAATCCAGATACATATCCGCTGTCCTGATATTATTTAGATACTTCGAGACGCCGCCCACATTCTCGGATATAGACATGTTATTGTCATTCAATACAATGATGAAATTCGTTTCCAGCCGGGAGGCATTGTTGAGCGCTTCGTATGCCATTCCCCCCGTCAGAGAACCATCTCCGATCACAGAAACAATCGTGTTCTTTCCCCCCTGGATATCTCTCGCCTTAACCATACCCAGCCCAGCGGAGATCGAGGTCGAGCTATGGCCTGTATCAAAGCAGTCACACGCACTCTCCTTACGCTTCGGGAAACCGCTCATACCGCCGAATTTGCGCAGATTAACAAATCCGTCTCTTCTGCCTGTCAGAATCTTATGGGTGTAGGACTGATGCCCAACGTCCCAGATAATCTTATCCTCCGGCAAATTCAAAAAAAGATGCAGCGCCATTGTCAATTCTACCGCTCCAAGATTGGAGCCCAGATGACCTCCTGTCTCGCTGATGGAATGAATCAGGAACTCTCTGATCTCCTGCGCTAATACACCGTAATCACTCTCTGCGATCTGTTTAATGTCATTCGCCTGCTCGATCTTCTCTAAAAGCATAATACCCTCCATCATGCAATCTCCAAAAACCGCACGATCTTCTCTATTTCTCTCTGTAAATCAACTGCCGTACCAACTCTTCCAGAAACAGGTTCCGGCGCGGAAATGAAGCCAACGTCTTCACCGCCTCCTCAGAAAGTCTCTCTACCTGCCTCTTCGATTCCTCCAGTCCATGTACTGCCACATAGGTAAGTTTATGGTTCTTCTCGTCGCTTCCTACCTGTTTGCCAAGCACTTCCAGAGAACTTGTCACATCCAGAATATCATCCTGAATCTGGAAAGCAATGCCAATCTTATACGCGCATTTCTCTAAGGCAGCTACTTCCTCCTTAGACCCTCCTGCCAGGGTTCCGCCGATCGCCATCGCTGCCTGGATCAAGGCCGCGGTCTTATGCTCATGGATATACATAAGCATGTCCTCTGTCACCTCTGTATCAGGCTTCTCCGCCTCCAGGTCCGCGCACTGCCCGCCGATCATACCGTCAATCCCGGCCCGATAGGACAGAATCTTCATGGAATCTGCCACTTTGCGAAATTCTTCTATTGTTTCTGCGCTGTCAAAGGCACGCGACGCTGTCTCAAAGGCATAGTTGAGAAGCGCATCTCCCGCCAGGACAGCCATCCCCTCGCCGTAGACCACATGCGTCGTCTTGCGCCCTCTGCGGTATTCATCATTATCCATCGCCGGAAGATCGTCATGCACCAGAGAATAATTGTGGATCATCTCCAGCGCTGCCATGAACAATGGCATGGCCCGGTCAATCAAGGCAGGCTTCCTCTCTGATTCCGGTATCTTCTGTTCTCCATAAATACCGGCAGTCTCTGTAAATAGCGCCGCGCTTTCAGCCATGATCATCGGCCGCAGACGTTTCCCTCCTGCCAGGATTGCATAATTCATAGCCTCCGCCACCCTGCGCCGATAGCCCTCCTCCTGGGGAAGATAACGGCGTAAGACCGCCTCTATCGCTTTTATTTTCTGTTCTGATTCTTCCTTAAAATTCATCTAATCCACCATTCTCATTGATCTTGAGTACTTTCTTCTCTACCCTGTCAATCGCATCATTACAGCGTTGTAACAGCTTCATTCCTCTGTCATATTCCCGAAAAGATTCCTCCAGCGTTATCTCCTCCGTCTCCAGATGCGCGATCACTTCCTCGATCTGCACAAACGATTCCTCCAGAGAAAACTCCTGTTTTTCCTGTTCTGTATTATTCATCCCTGTAAGACACCTTTCCCTTCGTCTGCAGCTCTGCGCTCTGCTTTCCTACGATCTGCGTCAAAAGCTTACCATCCTTTACATAGATTGTCACGCCGTCTCCCACTGCTGCCTGCCTGATCGAAGTGACTGTCCTTCCCTGCCCATCCGACACATAAGCATATCCCTGGTTCAACTTACCGAGCGGGGACAACCCCTTCATCTGCTCCACATAAAGAGCCAGCCTGTGCCGGCTGTCTTTCAGACGATCCTCCATCAGGTTCTGTAAACGCTCCTCCAGGGACAGCGCCTGTGTTCTCTTGCTGCGGATCGTATTTAAGGGACTCAGATACTGCATTCTGATTGCATATTGGCCGGCTGCCTGCCTGTACTGCCGGATCGTCCGTCTGCAAAGATGCTGCATGGTATAGGCATACTCTGACAGCCTGTCCTGTATCTGTTCCATATCATAAACCGCCAATTCTGCCGCTGCCGATGGAGTTGGCGCCCGAAGGTCCGCCACAAAATCAGCGATCGTCGTATCTGTCTCATGTCCAACCGCAGAGATCACCGGAATCGTACAGTCAAAAATCGCCTGTGCTACTATTTCCTCATTAAATGCCCACAAATCCTCAATAGATCCGCCGCCTCTGCCCACAATGATTGTATCGACTCCCATACGCTCCATGGCATGAATGCCGTTCACGATACTGGCCGGAGCCGCTTCTCCCTGTACAATCGCCGGGTACAAAATAATCTGGACATATGGATTCCGTCTGCCGGCAATATTGATGATGTCCCTCACCGCCGCACCCGTGGCGGCTGTCACGACGCCGAGCGTCTGGATATATTTCGGAATCGGCTGCTTATACTGCTGCGCAAACATGCCCCGCTCTTCCAGTTCCTGTTTCAGTCTCTCATATTTCTCATAGAGCGCGCCTGCCCCGTCAAGCTGGATCTGCCTGGCATATAGCTGGTACTTGCCATCCCGCTCATAGACATCAATGCTGCCGCTTACGATAATCTGCTGTCCCTCCATCATCCTGAACGAGAGACCTGCACGGTTTGATGCAAACATAACGCATGCTATTGTCCCTTTTGCATCCTTTAATGTAAAATAAATATGTCCAGAGGAATGGTATTTGCAGTTACTTACTTCGCCCTTAACCATAATTGACTGCAACATATAATCCTGCGTGAACATATTTTTGATATAAGAATTAATCTGTGCAACTGTATATACATTCTGCATAGGAACACCTGACCGTCTATGCAAACTTCGCGAGAATGCCATTGACAAAACCGGACGATGCATTCTGTCCAAACTTCTTGGCAAGCTCTACCGCTTCATTGATTGCAACGCTGACAGGCACTGTATCATCGTACTTGATCTCATAGACTGCCAGTCGTAAAATCGTCAGATCCACTTTACTCATCCGGGCGGTATTCCACCCCTCGGCTTTCTCATTCAACAGCCCATCGATCTCGGAAAGCGCCTGACATATTTTATTATATTTATCAGATATATAGTCGGCATCTTCCCCCTGCGCAGCATCTTCCTGCTCAAAGAAAAGCGCCTCCTGTTCCGGCATGTCTTCCAAACTATTAAATTCTACACGGAACAGCAGCTTAAAAATCTGTTCCCGCAGTTCTCTTCTGCTCATATTATTCCCTCGTCCTGTGCAGGTCAAAACCTGTTTCCTGCCGCTGCCGTATCTCTTATTTATCTTTCGATACATTAATCCCGGCAATACGGATATTGACGTCTGTCACTTCCAGCCCTGTCATATTCTCGATCGCGCTCTTCACCTTGCTCTGTGCACGCTGGCAGGTAGCCGGAATATTAAATCCATATTCCATGACAATGGCAAGCTCTACTTTGACCTTCTTGTTAAAAATTTCCACTCTTGCCCCCTTCGCCAGGCCTTTCACACCCACTCTGCTCAGAAGCTCATTGGCCATGTTTCCATTCATCGCCGCAATTCCTTCGACTTCCGTTGCTGCAAGCGCCGCAATCATTGCCACCACATCATCAGCGATCTTTACCGTACCGATCTTCTCGTCTTCCTGTAATACATAAGTATTCTTCGATAATTCCTGTTCCATCGTAATGTCCACGCCTTTCTCTCCGCTTGCGGGTAAACAGCCGCAAGGCACAAATTTACCAGTCTTTCCCTTCTAACGGCATCATGTCCATCCATAATGCACATCGCATAAACAGATCATTTATTCTGAATAAGTATACCAAATTTAATCATCTTTGCCTAGTATTATTCGCACTAAAGCCAAAAACTCATACTATATTGTTCTGCATTATCGGAATAAGATACTACCCCATCGGGACAGTCCAGATAATGAAAAACTTCCTGCCTTTCGATCAATGCGTCCTGCATCTGTCTGTATACCTCGTCATTTGCACACTTTAACGTCACATAAGCGCTGCCCTTCTCATATTCCTCCTGAAAGATCTTCTCCACCTGTTCTTCCCGCCATTCTGTGAAAAAAAATCCTTCCCGCACATAATAATTGGCATCCATGGAACTGCACTCCGGAAGCTCAACTACATTATCCAACGTATGCGTCAGGTTCATCTGCTCCGTCGGCACACACAGATAATCATAATTGATCGTCGGAATTTTCTCTCCCGGATAACCTGCACCGCCTACCGCCTGGTAAGAAGCATCCCCCCAGGTCGTATCCACATAATAATACTGTCCGTCAATCTTAACCAGGTTCCAGGCATGCCCTTCTCCTCCCACAACTCGTCCCAGCACCAGTGTGGCAAAGACACCCGCTTTGTTCAAAAGATACTGGGTCGCCTTGGCATAACCCTGGCAGACCGATCTGCCCTCTATAAAGACAGAACATATATTTTGATTATCCTCCGCCCCCGCATCATATTCCGTATGATGGATCAGATATTCATAAATATATTTTACTTTCGTATACTCATCTGCCTCTTCCGGCATTCCCGCCAGACATTGGTTTACATAACTATCTATTAATCTCTGCTTTTCGGCAATTTCTTCCTGGTTAAAGCGGTAAGATCCCGAAAAGGTGATCTTCTTCAGAATATCTCCTAACGTATATTCCGTGTAAGTATATCCTTCCACATAGAAGATTTCCGGATGATCATTTAACACACACTGGAATACATGAGAAATTTCTTCCTTGTCACAACTTGACAGTCTGACATCCTCCTGGAATTGTACCAGCGCGTCTCTGATCTCCAAATACAATTCCTGCTCCTGTTTGGACAGCCTGCCGTAAGCATACCCCTCTTCCTTTTCGTGCCAGACCACCTGTTCCGCAGGTTCCTGCTGCTGCTCCTGCTGCGCCCCGACATTCTCCTGTTGATAAGACTCACTCTCCTGATGGGGCAGAATCCGACATGCATAAGTCAGACATCCTGTAATAATCACCATACCGGTCAATAATAAACCTGTTCTTTTCATATGCAAACCCTCCAAATACAGTCCTCCCTATCACACGGCACATGGAAATGCAGGCAGGCACATAGGGCAGACCAGGAACGCATCCATGCATTAGTTTCGTCCAAATTCCGACAGAATCAGTCCTTCATTCCTGTCTAACGTCATTCCCACACTCCACTGGTTGACAAACAGCAGCAGTGGATTTCCTTTCAGATCCTTGATTTTCTTCATATCGGAAGTGCCTGTCAGTTTCTCCAGATCGATTTCCTTATTCTCAATCCAGCGGATATGCTCATAGGGAAGGTTCTCCAGCCTGATCTCAACATTATATTCATTCTCCAGACGATACTTCAGGACATCGAACTGCAGCACGCCGACTACCCCTACAATAATCTCCTCCATACCCGTATTGAATTCCTGGAAAATCTGAATCGCACCCTCCTGCGCAATCTGCGTGATCCCCTTCACAAACTGCTTTCTCTTCATAGTATCTATCTGTCGCACTCTTGCAAAATGTTCCGGCGCAAATGTAGGAATCCCCTCATAGGCAAACTGCTCCTTCGGCATGCAGATCGTATCGCCGATTGAAAAAATACCCGGATCAAATACCCCAATGATATCGCCGGCATACGCTTCACTTAAGATCTTACGCTCGTCCGCCATGATCTGCTGCGGCTGGGACAGCCGCATAACTTTGCCTCCCTGCACATGCTTGACTTCCGCACTGGCATCAAATCTGCCGGAGCAGATACGCATGAAAGCCACTCTATCACGGTGCGCCTTATTCATATTCGCCTGGATCTTAAAAACAAATGCAGAAAACCCATGTTCCACCGGATCGATCAGTCCAATATCAGCCCTGCGCGGAAGCGGCGTTGTGGTCATCTTCAGAAAGTGCTGCAAGAAAATCTCTACTCCGAAATTCGTCAACGCCGATCCGAAGAATACCGGCGTCAATTCCCCCGCCTGAATCTGTTCAAGATCGTACTCTGCACTGGCGCCGTCCAACAGCTCAATTTCATCCATGAGCTGCGTCCTGTATGCTTCGCCGATCTGCATCGTCAAAGCTTCCTCCTCAGCGATCGGGATTCTGGTAGCATGTCCCTCTTTCGTGCCTTTCTCCGTATCGGCATACGTGATAACACTCCTGCTTGCTCTCTCATATACCCCCTTGAAGCCCTTACCGGAGCCAATCGGCCAGTTGATCGGGCAAGTCGCGATCCCCAGCTCTTTCTCAATCTCATCCAGCAGTTCAAAAGTATCGTTCGCATCTCGATCCATCTTATTGATAAAGGTAAAAATCGGAATATGGCGCATGACACATACCTTAAACAGCTTACGAGTCTGCGCCTCCACTCCCTTAGATGCATCAATGACCATGACCGCCGAATCTGCCGCCATCAAGGTCCTGTAAGTGTCCTCCGAGAAATCCTGATGCCCCGGCGTATCCAGAATATTAATACAAAACCCGCCATATTCAAACTGCAGCACCGATGAGGTAACTGAGATACCTCTCTCCTTCTCGATCTCCATCCAGTCTGAAACCGCATGCCTTGCAGTCGCTTTCCCCTTCACGCTTCCTGCCAGATTGATTGCTCCTCCGTACAGCAGAAATTTCTCCGTCAGCGTCGTCTTACCCGCGTCAGGATGCGATATAATCGCAAAAGTTCTTCTCTTGTTGATCTCTTCCGCGTAATTACCCACGTAATTTATCCTCCAAATTCTATAACTTAGCCCCGCCAGCAAACCTGGCGGCCATGCAAAATAGGATCTGTGTCACAGCATCCTCTGCCCATCACCGCCCCAAATGCGCAGCGTAAAATGAACAGAGGATGTCTTGCCAGTATTCCTGCAGCCTGCCTGCTTGCAGACCTGTGAAAAGTCACACGGATATATTCTATCATAAAAGTTCTGAGAATGCACTTAATTTGCATTCACTGTGCTGATAATGATGGATTCAGCGCTCACTCCTGTCTTACGGATCACAATATCTTCGATCTGTGCGCGCTGCGCCTCTGTCAGTTCCTCCGTGTTGACGACCACGTCTACATTACCCCCGTCTATGCTGACAATGGCATCTTCAAAGCCTTTCGCCTCCAACAAAATCTCTGCCGCCGTCTCCTTCTCTGCAATATCCGTCATGGAAATCATGCTGTTTACGGCTTCCTGCTTCTGGGTATCGCTGATATTGGCATTATTAATAATCTCCAGAAGTGTTTCCTTATTCTGCGCCCTGGTCTGTTCCTTCTGCATCTTGGCGCCCGACATCTCTGAGACCGTGCCCGAAGTAAACACCGCTTCCCCTGGCACTTCTTCCATCTGCTCTTCCGCCAGCGCATCCGCCAGTTCTTCATCAATACCGCCGCTTACCGCCATGGTCACATCACTGTCTAAGCTCTCAATATCGCCGGATGCCTGTTCAAGATCTTCCTCCGACAGATCCATCAATCCGGCATGGTCCGTCTGGTCCAACGCCAGATTCCCCAGATCATCTGTGGCTACCGTGCCGTTAACCGTCATAAGATCTTCCTCTGTTACTTTCGTACCTGCAAAATTCAGGTATCCTGCTACCGCGATCATAATCGCAAGCGCCGTGATCATCATCTGGTTCTTCTTAATCATATTTTTCAATTCTTTCTCCCCTTCACTTATTATTTTTCATCTTTACTATTTTTATCTTATTCGCTTCAATATCAAATAATACCTGAATCGCTTCAATTATATTCTCCTGTACCCCATTCCTGTCCGCCACCTGTGCAATCACGACAACGCCCTCTACTTCGGGCGGTATCGTCATAACCACATAGGGGATCTCTCTTCCCTGTCCATCGGCTGTATAGAGGGTACTTTTCTCGATCCTGCTCTCACTGACCCGCCGGCTTCCTCCGGCGGCATCCGTTTCCTCCGTATCTTTATATTCCTCCGGTCCATCCTTCTCCACAATCTTCTGTTCTGAGTGCTGCAAGGTAATCAGAACTCTGACCTTCCCTACACCATCCACATAACTAAGCGCCTGTTCAAGCTTCTCTTCCCAATAGCCTACATAATCCTGTGCTGTATCTTCTGCTGTTGAAATCTCAGGTTCCTCCATGGTATCATTTATTATGTTCGATAAATCGGACTTTGAATCCTTTTTTTCTGTCGGAATTGCAATTACGCATAACAGAATGCCCATCAGAATAAGAATCAGCCACTGGTCCTTTTGCAGGTTCTTTCCTCCTTTCAATCTCTGTATGATCTTCTTACCTTCTTCCATCATACACCACCTCCACCTGTTCTTCCTCTACCCCAAGGCTTTCGGCAAACCTGCTGCGATATTCCTGCGTCATCCCATCCAGTTCTTCTGTCCCCTCTTTCTCTTCCTCCCTTCTCTCCTCTTCCAGCATATCCGACACCGAAACAGGCTCAATCTGTACGTGTCTGATCCCGGCCGATCCTGTCGGATCCTGCTGTAATTTCCTGCGCAGGCAAATCTTAATCCCAGTGACTGCTAACGCAGTCTGCTCTTCTGCAAGAGATTCTGCATCTCCTTCCCACTGAAACGAAACATCTGTTACTTCAAAATCTCCAGTGACAACTTCCTGATTCAGTTTTCTTCTCACCTCTTCTTCCAACTGCTGAATCGCCTTATCTGCCGCCCCATATTCCATGCCAGAGAGTCCTTGCCACATGCCGCTGTGATTCTCGATCTGCTCTGTCATCCGTTCCATCTCCTCCTGCAGCCGCTCCCTCGTATTCCCCAGCTCAGAAGAGAACGGCCTGACAAACAGGAGTAATATAATAATACCTGTAATTATCTTGATATATTTCTCGTATGACCGACCGGCAGCAAAGTGCAGGAGAGTCTGCGCCACAATCATAAACAATCCGATCTGCTTGATATTCTCTATCATATCCGTCCTGGCCTCTACATTCTTCCACTCGTTGTATAAGTGATGACAGCGATCTGAATCACAAACATGCCGATAGAAGACAACGCAATCTTCAGCAGCATAATATTGCCGTCTCCCACCCTGTTTGCACAATTTGTCATGCGTCTGTCGCTGATGATTCCCGTCAAGGCAGCCCCCAGCTTGATCACTCCGGCCAGAAGCAGCAGTTTCAGGATCGGCACGCTGCATAGAAGAATCAGTACAAACGTAATATAAAGCCCAATGCTGTTCTTGACCAGCACCGCCGAACCCACCACCATCTCAAACATCCCTTCTGTCAGACCGCCCACCCCTGGGATCGCCGACATCGCTTTCTTAAGGACAGACGACTGCAGAGAATCGATAACAGGGGAGATCATCGCCTGCAGCATGCTAAAGCCCGTGACAACCCCCAGCGTGATCTTGATGCTGACCCCGATTATCTTACCAAACATCTCCAGCAGGAGGGTCAGTTTCTCCTCCATCCAGATCCCGTTAATGACTGTCAGCAGAACATAGCTGTATACCGCAGGAAGCAGCAGCGTCAGATAGCCCCATTCAATCAGGTAAACAATAAACAATAACACTTGATAGTATACAGATGCTGACGCGGCGCCGGAGGCGCTTCCCACCGCCACCATATAGGTTGGGATATATAATTTCATAAAGGTCGTGACGGCTTCTAAAATTTCCCTTACAACAGACGTGCCTCTCTCAAACGACTGCAGCAGTACCGCAATCAAAAGCATATAGACAAAATAGAAAGCAAGATCAGATACCTGGCGGTCCTGAAAAAGATCCGCAAAGTTTACAAACAACGCCGCTGCAATTCCCAGTATGATAATCGTAAAAAACAGCGCTTTCAGCTCTCCTGTCTCCAATGCAGCCGCACCTGCAATCCCACTTCCAAGCTCTTTGAGTGCATCCCACAATCTTCCCTGTAAAATAAGACTTAAAATTGCCTTGCCGTCAAAAGTATAATCTGGATATAACTTCTGAAAATCTATCATAGCGGTGTTCATATTCATCTCATCCCAGATCAGACCACCATCCTCAATTCCCATATTTCCATCACTCCCATACCGCTTTGCTATCCGGCGATCGACTGTATGCTTTCTAACAGTGTCATGAGCACAGGTATTCCTGTCAACAGAATATACAGTTTCCCCAGCATCTCAACTTGCCCGGCAATTCCTCCATATCCTGCGTCCTTACAGATTCCCGCACAGAATTCACAGGCATAGGTAGCTCCCACGGCTTTTAAGAGTACGCTTAAATAACCATAGTTATCTTCTAAATATCCCTGCAGACGCTCCATCGTGGACAGAATACCGGCAAAGTATTGCGCCGCATATCCAAAAATAACAAGGCAAACAGCTATACTGGTATAAATTCCATATTCCGCCTTATAACTTTTCAACAAAACCGCAAGCAGAATTCCTGTAATGCCGATCAATCCAATCCTAATGATCTCCACAATATCCCTCTCCCCGACAGTTTACTGACTGCTTTCTACAACGTAAACAACTCCTGTATCATCATGAACAGATCATAGATATAAGGGATCAGCCATGTCAGTACCAGGATCAGCCCTGCCAGACTGATCAAAAACGCATGCTCTTCTCTACCACTATGTTTTAAAACCTGATTTAATATTGTGACCAAGATGCCTACCGCCGCAATCTTGAAAATAAGACTTACACTCATGCGTCCTCCTTATGTGTCCCGCCCTCATAGAAGCAAGATGATCAAAAATACTCCTGTCAGGATACTCAGACTGAATATCACTCTGGACTGATTCTCATAGGACTCCTCTGCCTGTCTGCACTTTCGGACAAGAAGATCCATGGACTGTCCGATACTCTCCGCTTGATATTTCTCTTCCCGTATCCCCATTTGCCGCGGCAGATTTCTCAAGATCTCCCTTTCCTCCTCCCGCAGCCTTGTTCTGCGCAGAGATTGCGTCATCTCCTGTTCCCAAATCCGGTCAAGACAAGTCTCCTCCTGTCTCATCCGTCTGTAAATCGTATCAAAAGCTTCCTGGTAGGGAGCCTGACTGGATACCGACAAGATCTGGCAGATTTCCGGCAGCGTATGTTTCCCGTAAACCATCTCATTTTGTATTCTTCTTATGATGCGGATCAATTCCTGCAAATGCCTGATCCTGCTCTGCTCCTCCCTGATCCGGTTTCCCCCAAACCCTATACAGCCTGCCAGAATAAGGAAACCACCAACTGCTTTCAACATCGAAGTCCATCCTTGTCATAAATACCCTCTATTTCACAGCTTCCCTTTTTTCTTGTAAGTACAAGATACCTTTCAAAAAGCTTCTCCGCGATAATATGACACATGTATTTTTTACCTCGTATCTCGTCCAGAGAACTGCCATGTATCGTTGCCAGCAGTCTGCAGCCACAGCCGCTGGCCATTTGGAGCGCACGGACATCCTCCTCACTCCCCAATTCATCCACCGCCAGCACCTGCGGCGCCATTGCGCGGATCAACATCATCATACCCTCCTGTTTCGGACAGCCATCCAGGATATCGGTTCGAATTCCGACGTCATTTTGTGCAATTCCCATGTAACTTCCTGCAATCTCTGAACGCTCATCCACCACGCTCACATTCATTCCCGGTCCATACAGGGTTCCGTTGGACAAATGTCTGATGATATCCCGCAGCATCGTCGTCTTGCCGCACCCTGGCGGCGACACAAGCAGCGTATTGTACACTTTTCCATGCCTGTCATACAGATACGCAAGTACGCCGTCAGATACTCCTTTAATCTCATGCGCGATGCGGATATTTAAATAACGTATGTATTTTAAATTGCGTATCCGATTTTTCTCTTCCAGGATGACCTGTCCCGCCAGACCCACGCGATGACCGCCTTGTATTGTAATAAATCCTTGCCGTATCTCATCCGCAAATGCATATAGGGAATACTGACATAAATGTTTTAGAAGCTCCTCCAGCTCCTCCGGTTCACTGCCGCCTCCATCCGGCGGCCTGTCCAGCAGACTGCCATGCTCATCTACAAACCACTCTCTGCCATCGATCAGAACCGCCGCCGGCGCGTTCACTCGCAGACGAATTTCCTGCAGCCTGTCAGCCATCTGCGCCACCTTCTTCCATTTGCCGCGCATTGATTGTGGAAACATATGCATGATTTCTTCCTGTCTCATCCGCACTCCTCCTTATCTCAATATATGAACCTTTGTCCAAGTTATTCCAAAAAAAAGACCTGGCTTTTTTCTGATAAACGAGGTAAAATAATTAAATGTGAGACTTTATCGATCAGATATCATAGCACAGAAAGGCATGATAGAGTATTATGAAGCTGGATATGCACTGTCATACAAAAGAAGGTTCTCCAGACTGCAAGCTGGAGCTGCTTGAGAATATTGAATTGTTAAAGCAAAAGGGTTATCACGGGATGCTGATTACGGACCATGATTCTTACAAGGCATACCGTTACTATAAGAGACTTCGCCAGAAGCCTCAGGATTTTGTCGTCTTGAAGGGGATTGAATATGATACCATCGATGCAGGGCATATGCTGATCATCATGCCCGTCGGTGTCAAACTGCCCATTCTGGAATTACGGGGGCTGCCCGTTCTTCTGTTGATTGAGATTGTTCACCGTTACGGCGGTATTATCGGTCCTGCCCATCCATGCGGAGAGAAGTTCTTAAGTATACGCAATACGCTGCGCGGCAAGCTCTCCCGCACAATCTATCGTAAATTCGATTTCATAGAAGGTTATAATGCCTGTGAAGACGCCGACTCCAACATGCGTGCCATGCGCCTTGCCAGTGAATATGATCTTCCCTGTTTCGGCGGCAGTGATTCTCACAAGGCTGCCTGTGTCGGTTTCGGCTATACGATCCTTCAGGAACATATCACGACAGAGAATGATCTGATTGCCTATATACGCGCGGGGAAATCCACAGTGATCGGCGGAAAGCACTATGAGCACACGACGAAGGACAAGTTAGGCAGGATCAATAACGTGCTCGTGTACTCTTTCTGGGTATACAATAAGGCGTGCGCCTTGTTCCGCCGCAAGGCAAGGAACCTGGAACTGATGGAAAACCAGATCATTGAATCTATCCGCTCAGGCAGCCGGTATAAAACCCGCTATATTCCTCTGAAAAGAATATAAAATTGCCGCGCGAACTCAAACAAATGTAGCAATTCCAGTACTAAAAAGACGGTCAGTCCGTCGTTACAGCAGTCTGATCGTCTTTTATGATCTCTTTCTTGTCTTCCTATTCCTCTTCCTCGCGCTGTTCACCGCTCACAATTCGCTTCAGTTCCTCCAGCACATTCTTAAATCGATTGGATACCATGGTAGGATTATTGCGGATCATAGCCCGTTTATAGAATCCCAGCATTTCCCGATACCCCCGCTGCGTCTCTATGTAATGACTGAATCTGCCGCGCAGTTCTGCAATCTCTTCCCGGATCCCTTCTCCATAAGCCGACGGCATACTCTGAATGTTCTCTTTCAGACTGGCAAACCGCTGTTTCACTCCATGACTTAACTCTGCCAGGCTCAGTTCACTCTCCTGACGCCTTTGTTCCTTCTCCGCATTACTAAAAGCAATCAGAACATCCAGGCGTTTCTGCAGCCGTTCTACCTCTTCCTTTAATTTCTGCATCTTAGCTAACAGATCCCGCAGTTCCATAGCAGCCTTGAAGGATAACGTGAAATCAACCACGATATAGAGAGTAAGCACAAGTGTCACCGGCGCAAGAATACTTCCAGAAATCGACAACACAAACTGTTCGACCGGCCTGTGCACCACCCTGGTCATAAGAATCGTCAGAAATCCCCATGCAATAGAAGAACTCAGGCAGATATGTCCCTGAAAATTAAAACGCTGCTTCGAGTAATCCCAATATCTGACCTTAAAAAGAGCCTCCATCGTAACACCTGTTACATATTCTAAGGCAGTGGCGCCGAGCACCCCTGCCAGATAAGTAAGAAGCACATTGTCCTGAAACGGCATGGAAACGACCAGCATCATGATTGCGCCGCTGCCATAAAGCGGCAGAAACGGCCCTCTCATAAACCCTCTGTTAACCGGCTTTCCTGCTTTCAGCGATACATAAGCCGATTCAAAGCACCACCCGCAAAAACAGTAAAAATAGAAAAAGAACAACCACTGAAACGTCTTATAGTAAATCATCAAACCTTATCTTCCCTTCGTACTGAACCATAGATCTTTGCACCGACACGCAGTTTCCCTTTTCGTGTCTCCCCCTGCTGCCCGGTATAGACAAACCGTCCGAAACCTCTGGCAGAAACAAGATCGCTTTCCTTCAGGATATAGCTGTTATTCTCCATCAACCGTCCATTTACAAACACGCGTCCCGCCCGGAACAGCTCTATACTCTTGCTTCTTGACAGATCATATAATTTAGAGAGCAGCGCATCGATCCTGGCAGAAGAAACCGATATTGATCTTTCTTCCAGCTCTGGTGACTGCAGATTTTGCGGAATCTCTGTCGCCTGACATCTGACCTGTGTATGCCGGACTTTGCATAGCTGCTCCGTCAAAAATGGCGCAATGCTTTCCTGACAGAACAACACCGCCTCTTTTTCCTGTACAAAAATATCTCCTACGGTGCTCCGCTCAATTCCAAGATTCATGATTGCACCCAAAAAATCACGGTGCGCAAGCTGCTGTGCAAATTTGAGACTGCAAGGCTCGATCTTAAGGCACCTGATCGGATAAGCCGTTTCATACCCTAACTGTTCTGGCTGACCAAACCGTATCATCTTTCGCTCACACAAAGGACTGCCACCTTCCATAGCGAAGCCGGCATACAGGATCTCCCGCTGTATCTCATAAAAAGCCTGCTGCTCTGACAACCCCAAAAAAGGGGTGAACGTATAGATCCCCTGATCGAAAGAGCGTTGTGCCAGCTCTGCAAACCGTTTCTTTAGCTGCTGTAATTCCTGCCCGTCCGCCACGCCGCTCCTCCTTTTCTCAGGCGCAGACTTTCCTTCGCTACCTTACACGAAGCTGATCACTTCCTCCTTAGGCGCTTTCGTCTGTTCGATCCCCACTGCATGAAGCACCGGCCCTTCTCCCTGATAATCTGCAAAATATTCCCTGGAAACCTCAGCCGTTACCTTCACCCACTGTTTTTCCCGCAAATTTCCTGATCCGTCATACTCACACGCAAATCCGAGAAACGCCATATCCTCTGCACAGCAGGTCATGGCCATCCTGCCCGGCACAAAATACCCCTTCGGAAATTCCTTCGGTTTTAATACCATCGCTGTAAACCGCACCTTTTTCCCTTCGTACCGTTCCAGGTGGTCCAGGCAATCCAGATACCAGATGCCATATCCCTCGTTATCCAGTTCTATAACAGGTGATTTTAAATCATACGGAAGATCATCTTCCATAATCTCATTGATCTCTCCGTTCGCATCCTCGAAAATGATCTCCGCTTTCGGATTGATCGCCTTAACATTCCGCTTATAACTGCTTAGGTCCTGCACGCCATCACACCGGTTGAAGATGATCATCTCCGACTTGCGCAGCTGCTCCGCCAGCAGCGACTTCATATTCGTGAAATACATCGGAAACGTAGACGCATCAATCGTCGTGATCTGCTGTTCGATCCTCCAATGCCAGGGCAGCTTCATCTCCTTATAGTTCCACATACCGTTATATTCAACAATGATGCGCTCCGGTTTATATTTCTTCTCCAGCTCAATCAGCTTCGCACTGTTGAACTCTTTCTCGTCCTCAATCAATTCCAGATCGGTCCGGCTTAATCTAAGCAGCTTCTCGTCGTACTCGTTCTCGCCTTCCTCGCACAAGATCAGCAAAGTTCTGCCCCTTACCTGAAAATAAGGCTGTGCCAGGGTATAAGTGATGAATTCCGTCTTACCGCTTTCCAAAAAACCATTGATCATATAGACAGGTTTCATAAATGTGACCACACCTTTCCTGATTTCCGCTGTTCGCTGCTTTCTGTCCTATCGGCAGAAAAGCTCTTTCAGCTTCTCCTCCTGCAGTTTAGAACCGATCACACAGAATTTGCCTGTCACATCCGGTTTTCCACTTCTGATACTACTTTCTTCCGGCACATAATCGAAATAGATCCATTCTCCACCCAGCGAAGGCACCATCCCTTTCGCTCTGAGAACCATGCCATACACTTCCTCCTTGTCAAGCTCCGAAAGAATGCGGGCAATGTCCTCCTCACTGTAGACAGCCGGTGTCTCCATCCCCCAGGAAGTAAAGATCTCATCTGCATGATGATGGTGATGATGCGCATGATCATGCTCCCCTTCATGACAGTCATGTCCCTGTTCTTCATGATGGTGTCCACATCCGTGTTCTTCGTCGTGGTGCCTGTGACAATGCTCTTCATGATGATGTCCGCATCCGTGTTCACTGTGATCGTGCTCGCCATGATGGTGTCCACATTCATGTTCTTCGTCGTGGTGCCTGTGACAATGCTCTTCATGATGATGTTCGCATCCGTGTTCACTGTGATCGTGCTCGTCGTGATGGTGTTCCTGATCATGACAGCCACAGGTGCAGTCCGGTCCATGATCATGATGCTCCTCTTCCTGCTTCGCCAGCACTTCCCGCATCAATTCCGCCTCCAGATCTTTCGCCCCTTCTATTGTGTTCAGAATCGTAATTCCTTCCAGTTCCTCCCACGGCGTGGTGATCACCGTCGCCCTGGCATTGTGCTCCCGTATCATTTCCACACAGACCGACAGCTTCTCCTGACTCAGCTTATCGGTCCGGCTTAAGATGATTGTTCCCGCATGTTCAATCTGATTTGCGAAAAATTCTCCGAAATTCTTGAGATACATCTTACATTTACATGCATCCACCACAGCAACCGCACTGCTTAACTCCACATCTTTCTCCGCCATGGCGTCCTGCACTGCTTTCATCACGTCAGACAGCTTTCCTACTCCTGACGGCTCGATCAGGATCCGCTCCGGTTGATAGGTATCCAGTACCTCTCTTAAGGAAGTCCCAAAATCACCCACCAGGGAGCAGCAGATGCACCCTGAATTCATCTCCTTGATCTCGATACCGGACTCTTTCAGGAAACCGCCGTCAATACCGATCTCGCCAAACTCATTCTCAATCAGCACCACCTTAGTATCCGCAAGCGCTTCCTTTAACAGCTTCTTGATCAGCGTCGTCTTGCCCGCGCCCAGAAATCCGGAAACAATATCAATCTTAGTCATACCAACACCTTACTTTCTCAAATGAAATGCTTTATTCTCGTATTCTCCGTATGGAATATCAACTTCCTATCCTATCATAACAACTTTCTCCGATATGTCAAGAAAACGTCAACCGTTTGCTCCCTATCCTAATCCAGGTTCAACTTCTTCTCCATAGTATACCAAGTCACCACATAGAACGCCACTGTATAGACAAGACTTGCAATGAGCGTAATCTCCCAGGGCCGTCCGTAATAATATAACTCCATCTTACTGTTGATCAGCCCAAGAAAAGCATAATAGAACGACCCGACAATCTGCTGCAGAAAATAAATGCCAAAATAATACGCAAAAGACATCAATAGTTTATGATTCGGCGAAAGCTGGCCGAGTGACAGACAGGCCGTCACTTTCAAGACCCTGGCTAACGTCTGGATCATAAAGGCGACCACAGTCATCACACCGGCAAAGAAAGTCGGTCTGCCGCCAAACTCTTCCGCAATGTTTTCCATGCTGTCAATCAATTCCGGTATCACGCCCTGTTCACTGGCAAAAATAAACACCACGGACAGGTAGATCAAAAAACTGCTAAAAAGCACCCAAGCCGTGCTCACCGCCACTTTGGCAATGATAATATGATGTTTATCCACAGGCAGCGTATGCAGCAGATAGCCCTGATCCCCATAAGTAGAAGTATAGAAACGGTAGATCAGATAGATGGCCGTCCCGATCATCACCACAAACATGCTGCCCGCATAAGTCACAAGGATCATGATCGCCCCGAAAATAATGCCGTCGTTATCCACCTTGTCGATCAGCCGCAGCCGGACTGTCATGCATGCAAAGAAAGTCATCACGATAATCAGGAGATTGGCAGGAAGAAGCAGCTGCCAAGTAGACTGCCATTCATATTTCATTAATTTTCCTAACATGCGAACACCTCCCTGAAGAACCTGTCTATCGATTTCCCTTCCCTGCGGCGGACCTGCTCTGCGCCCGCCTGCAGCACGATATTGCCATATTTGATAAATACTACTTCATCCAGAATATTCTCCACATCAGCGATCAGATGGGTGGACAACAGGATCGACGCATTTCTCCGGTAATTCTGCACGATCGTATGCAGGATAAAATCCCTCGATGCCGGATCCACGCCAGCGATCGGCTCATCCAGAATATACAGATCCGCATCCCTGCTCATCACAAGAATAAGCTGCACTTTCTCTTTTGTTCCCTTGGACAGGTTCTTTAACCGCTCTCCAGGCGCAATCTGCAGTCTTGACAGCATATCATAGGCTCTGTCCATCCTGAAATCCGGATAGAAATCCTGAAAATACCGCACCATTTCTTCCACCCGCATACCAGGGTGCAGATATGTCCTCTCCGGCAGATAGGAAATCTTATATTTCGTCTCTACGCCAGGACTGATCCCGCCGATCAGGATCTCCCCCGCCGTCGGATTCAAAAGTCCATTCATGATCTTGATCAATGTCGTCTTGCCGCTCCCGTTGGGACCAAGCAGGCCGATGATCCTGCCTCTCTCCAGATTCAGATTGATCTGGTTTAACGCAATCTTTCTGCCATATGTTTTCGTCAGTCCTCTACACTGTACAATCGGTGTCATAATTCTCCTCCAGCCATTCCATTTCCCCTAAAACCGTCTGTCAATCCTGATGCCTCTGCGCAGAATCTCCTGCCATGTCTGACCGCTCATCATGCAATCGTTATCTGGTACTCCACTGCAAAACTCTCCTCTGCCTCCAGGCGCTGTCCCCATTCCCGTTCCGTCCAGTCTCCCGCGAAATCTACCCGGTCACATCTTCCATACCAGGGCTCAATGCAGATAAAAGGCGCCTGCTTCTTCGGCGGAGACCAGATGCCAAACAGAGGGGCATCGAAAGTAACTGTCAGGTAAGCCTCTCCATCCGGCTTTACCAGCGCAACACTGTGTGCCTGGTCATGCTCAATCACAAGTGCATCCTGGTCAAAAAGATGCTCTGTCACCGGTATCTCTCCATTTTCTAACGAAAGTTCCGCAGTCTTACCAGACGCCAATGGACCGCACAGCGTGGACACCGCTACCTTCTTTGGCCCATCCAGGCGGATCCTGTAATCTGTCTGTCTTGTGCCCTCCTCAATCGGGCACAGGAACGCGGGATGCCCTCCAATGGAAAAATACATCCGCTCCTGCCCTGGATTCTTCACATTCCACTTGACCGCAACGCTCTTCTCCCGCAGCTCATATCCCAATTCCAGTAAAAACGGATACGGATACTTCCGTAATGTCTCTTCATCTGACTCCAGCGTAAACCAGATTTCATGCGCTGACTGGCTCTTTAGCTGAAATTCCATATCTCTGGCAAATCCATGCTGGCCCATCGGATATTCCCGTCCATCCAGTCTGTAAATGCCGTCCTTCAGGCTGCCCACCAACGGAAACAGAACCGGTGATGTGCGTTTCCAGTATTGTGGATCTCCATTCCACATATATTCCCTGCCGGTCGCCACATCTTTTAACGACTTAAGCTCTGCCCCCATACTGTCCACCTGAATCGTAATCTTATCGTTGCTGATCTGAAACAATGCCATACCCCAATCCTCCTCTGCCTTGATATGCTGCTTTCGCATTTTTAATCATTTTATCACAATATGGAGCTATCGTATATTGTTATCTGACGATTTCTTCTGCCCGGATGTAACCGTTCCGGCTTCCTGTTACGCCCTGACCCCGGCGTCCTTCCCCAGCTTATGTTGAAGCACATACGTTTCCGTCCGGTATCTGTGCCTGGGAAGTTCCTTTGCCAGCATTTCCAGATAGCGCTCTATCCCTTCCCCGATCACCTTCTCATCGGATTTCCGGATTCTGGTCTGCTCACCAATCTGATAGGATCTACACCTGACCAGATAGGGAATCTGTACCGCGATTTCTTCTCCCTTTCGGTTCACGATATATTCCCCGTCCTTTTTCAGATAGGCTTCCAGCACACACGTATAATCCTCTGGAATTTCCCGCATTCCTCCGTCCAGGGAACTTGTCCGTTCCCATAAACGGCTCTTTTTCTCCAGATCGGCTTCTTTATACTGCGCAAACCCAATCTCCCACTCCACGGCAAACTTCTTGTTCCGCTTCTCCCAGTCCCGGAAGATCTGCTCTGCTTCCTGATAAAAAGCAGCGGTGCATTTACCGATCTCTTCCTCACAGACAGCGGTCTCAGACAGAATCAGTTCCGGTATCATCATCTCCTGCCGCCCGTTCCCTTCTCGATCATATTCTGTCTCAACGCCGTTATCTACCAGGTACTGCAGGAATTCTCCCATACCCGGCATGCTGAAATCAAGTTTACATAACTTTTCTCCCAGAAGGTCATAAAGGAAAAGGGATGCCTTCCCGCCCCCCATATCTAATTTACAAAAACCGATCCCATCCAGATTAAACTGTTTTTTCTTTCCCAATGAGTTTACATAACATATACTCATTTCCTCTACCAGCATTTTCCTGTTATGATATACCATGCAAAAAGCAGCGCCGCTGGCCAGCATAAGCAGCAGCGGGACATACAAGAAAAGACCGCCGCCGTCCTTTTTCGGATGGAGAAGATACATCGCCAGAATAAAGAAAGCAAATGCAATCGATACGCTGCCCGCCACCAGAGCGATCCGGCTTTCTCTGACCTGAATTTTGATTTTGGTACGATCCTCCACTGTCTTCCCCCTCCTCTGAGCGATTTTCACACAGCCGCACATTACAGACCGTCTGCTTTCAGGAAATTCGGTCTGCCGCTCCTTTAATTTCCTCATATACTTCCATGAGATCTGTAAGCGGCACTCCCGCAATCTCATTCTGCAAGGTTCCTCCCGTCACCATGCCGATCAGATTCCCATACCCATCAAAGATGCCGCCGCCAGACATCCCCGCCCTGGCAAATCCATGTCCATAAAGCATATAGGCGTCAAAGTCCGCTATATACCGTTCCGGATCCTCCAACTGCGCCTCATAGCACAGAACCTCTCCCACCTCCGGGCCGGCGCCCACACAGAAGATTTCCTCTCCTTGCGCTAACTGCTCATAGACAGACAGATGCAGCGGGACACTTCTAAGCTGCTCCAGTTCACGGTAGGTAAACTCATCATTCTCCACCGCCAGAAATCCCACATCGTATTCATCCGATACGCCAATAATCTCCGCATCCATGTAGTGCCCCTGCGGAAAATAAAGATAGCTGTCTTCTTCCTGCCAATAAGATAACACATGTTTGTTGGTGGCGACAATCACCCTGTCCGGTGTCAGTTCCCAGATCAGCCCGCTGCCATGAGCTTTCCCCATACTGACCCGCACAACACAGTTTTTCACATTTTCATATGCTTTCTCACAATCTGCTTTCTCTAAGACCGGACATTCCAGCATCCCAAGAAAGACCATACCCTCATAGATCTCCTGTTCCGACACGGACTGGATCAAATGCGGCGGCAAAAGCGCCTGCGGATACGGCGCCGCCTGTACCTGCATACTGCTTAAAAGCAGGCACAACATGATAAAGCGGAATCTTTTTCTTTCTCTTGCCATCCTTTCTACCCCTGCATATCACAAGTAGTGCCTGCTATCCTGCGCCAATAGACAAACCCATTAACTGCCTAAATACTTTCCTGCCTTAAGCCATACTGTTTCTCCGGAAAAAACAGGGCACAAGAAAGAACCTTCTAAAGTATCTCTCCTATGCCCCGATCCGTTGCCGGATATCATGCTATGGAAACTAAGCAGAACGATAAGCCGGGTTATGTCGCGAATGATCATCTATCTAGGAGATCCGTCGCCGGATCTCTCAAGCGACCCACCTGAAAGCAGATCGGGCCAATCTGTCGCTTTCGTTTCGGTCTTGCTTCGGATGGGGTTTACACAGCCCGCACCGTTACCGCTGCGGCGGTAGTCTCTTACACTGCCATTCCACCCTTACCGGACAGTATCGCTTACGCGAAACTGATGGAACCGTTTACACGGCTTCCGGCGGTCTCTTTTCTGTTGCACTGGCCTTGGAGTCACCTCCACCGGACGTTATCCGGCATCCTGCCCTGTGAAGCCCGGACTTTCCTCACCTGTACCCTTGCGTCTGTACAGCCGCGATCATTTATTCTACTTAGTATACCTTTCTTATTATCTATCATTCCCTCTGATTTATCAACTAAAATATTTCGCGGTTCCTCAAACCTAGTAACAATTCAGCATTATATCATTAAGTTACGCCAAAGCACAGCGTCTGACATGATATGCTTCTTCTAAGGACCGTTGGAAAACGCCGGTACTTAATGAGGTTTTCCACGAATTTAGTACCGCTGCGTTTGGAACCGAGCGAAAGCGTGTCCGCAGGAGATGCATATCATGCCAGACGCGTCCGGCTTAACTTAATGCCATTGTGGGCTGAACTGTTACCTAACCTGACCCACGAAATGCACAGGCCGCCTTATATCTTAGCTGCCTGTGCATCAAACTATCCTTATACGTCAAAACAACTGCCGCCCACAAATTCCCTGCACAGAGAGTTCTTTGGCAGCTCTTCACTGCTGACTCCCAGGAAATACTCCAGGAATTTCAGCAGCCGCTTCGCCTCATGATATCCCGGCTCTCCCTTCCTGATATTAAAGAGCAGCGGCTCCGCATACTGCTTGATCACCGCCAATTCATAAGTCATCGCAGAATTGAACATGGCGTCCGCTTCCTCCTGGAACGGGAAGATATATCTCTCTTCTCCCCGTCTGACAGACGGCCACATAGCGATCGTCTTATCTGCAGAAGTTCCCCTGGTCCTTGCGTCTCTGACCATACGGCGCAGAAGTCTGCCGTCCGTGGTCGGGATTCTGTTATGTTCATCGATATTCAGGCAGGTAAGCGCGCTGATATAAATCTTAAATTTGCTCTCAGCCGGCAGCGTGTAGGACATCTTTTCATTGAGACCATGAATCCCCTCGATCACCAGAATATCCTCCGGCCCAAGCGTAGTAATCTTACCACGATACTCCCGCTTCCCAGTCTTGAAGTTGAAGGTAGGCAGTTCCACACTCTCTCCCTGCAGAAGTCTGCTCATATCCTGATTAAACTGCTCCACGTCCAGCGCTTCCAGACATTCATAATCTGGATTGCCGGCATCGTCTAACGGCGTCTTATCATGATTCAGATAGTAGTTGTCCAATCCGATCGGGTGGGGCTTTAATCCATAGGTACGAAGCTGTATGGATAATCTGTGGGAAAAGGATGTCTTACCGGAGGACGACGGTCCCGCGATCATAACAAACTTTACACCGTCACGTCTGGCGATATCTCTTGCAATCTCACCGATTCTGCGCTCCTGCAGCGCCTCCTGCACAAGGATCATATCCGCAATATTGCCCTGACAGATCTGGTCGTTTAAGTCTCCTACCGTATCGATTCCCATATCCTTACTCCAGTCGCTGGTAGTCATCAGCGTATGGAACAGTTTCTTCTTGGGCACAAACTCCGGCAGTTTCTCCGGCTCTTCCTTTTCCGGCAAAAGCAGGATCAGCCCTTCCTCATAAGGAAACAGATCGAAATATCTGATATATCCCGTGCTGGGCAGCATATACCCATAGTAATAATCATAATAATCTCCCAGACAGTACACATTAATATTAGAACTTCTCCGATAACGGAATAAAGAAACCTTGTCTTTCATGCCCAGTTCCCGAAACAGCGCTACCGCATCCTCAGTCGGATAGGCTTTCTTGGTCACTAACAGATCCATATCTGCCAGCTCTCCCATACGGTTCTTTACCCGCTCGATCGTCGCGGCATCCATAGACATGCCGTTCCGAAATCCGCAATAGTATCCAGGTCCGATCGTAAACTGTACTTTCGTATTGATCGCCATCTCCATACCCGCTACATCTTTGATCGCCTTCATCATCAGCATGATCGCGGAACGAACGTAAGTCTTATGCCCGATATCATCTTCGTAAGTAATAAACTTCAACTCACAATCACGGTTAACGCGCTTCATCAGCTCCTGGATCTTGCCGTTGATCTCGACCAGTGCGATCTGACTGGTGCACTCATTCTGGTACTGCTCCGCGATCAGTTCATACTGTACACCGTCTTCATAGAATCTTTCTTTCCCATTAATCTTGATCGTAACCATAAGAACCCCCTCTTTCTCGTAATCGTCCGGCAATCTCCTGCGCTATCTTATTCTCCCGCAAAAGCGCCTCCACTTCCGAATACCTTCTCCTATTCTTATCCGTGGATAATTCCTGTTCTTGCAGCCGTTGTAAAATCTCCCCGTAGACTCTCTCCTCCCGCTCCAGATACGCCTGCAGCGTACAATTCCTTTGCGCGAGCAGATAACCGCCGTAACGGTCGCAAAGCTTCCATAACATCTCCGATTCATCTGTTTCGTCTTGCAAGATCTGCGCCAGCATTACATGAAGATCCCCGACCCATACCGGATCCTTTCGCCTGTCGCAGTCCCCTTGTCTGCCGCGCGGCTCCACGCGCATCATCGGATAGAACTTTCCCTCTTCCTCCACGATCTGCTCCATGGTGATCCAATAACTCTGTTCTCTCAGCCAGGTACGGAATTGTTCCACCTCCGACTGCGGCTGTAAAATCAGTTCCCGGAAGGACTCTGTCTTTTGCCGTTCTTCTCCCAGAATCCGCATCATTAATCTGCCGCCCATGCCGGCACAGATCAGGCTGTCCGCCTCGCCAATGCTATAATTATGTAAACCATCTGACAATCTTGTCTCGATCCATATTCCCAAACCACGCTCCGCAACATGCAGGCTGGCCGCGGCGAGCGGTCCTTTCCTTACGTCCATCGCCAACACATGCGGACTGATTCTGTGCTCAACCAAATAAATTGATACATATCCATGATCACAGCCCACATCACAGACCAGACTGCCCTGTGATACCATAGATGCCACCGCCTGCAATCTTCCGGATAACACGACCGGCCTCATCAATCCAGATAATCCTTTAACTTACGGCTTCTGCTCGGATGCCGCAGTTTGCGCAGCGCTTTCGCCTCGATCTGACGGATCCGCTCACGGGTCACATTGAACTCCTTGCCCACTTCCTCCAGGGTTCTTGCCCTTCCGTCATCCAGCCCAAAACGCAGCCTGAGTACTTTCTGCTCTCTCTCTGTCAGTGTGCCAAGCACTTCCATCAACTGTTCTTTTAATAAGGTAAAAGCCGCCGCGTCAGCCGGCACCGGCACATTGTCGTCCTGGATAAAATCGCCCAGATGACTATCTTCCTCCTCGCCGATCGGCGTCTCTAACGATACCGGTTCCTGGGAAATCTTCAGAATTTCACGCACGCGCTCTACAGGCATATTCATCTGTTCCGCGATCTCCTCCGGAGTAGGTTCCCTCCCCAGCTCCTGCAGAAGCTGTCTGCTCACGCGGATCAGCTTATTGATTGTCTCCACCATATGCACCGGAATACGGATCGTTCTCGCCTGATCCGCAATCGCTCTGGTGATCGCCTGACGGATCCACCATGTCGCATACGTCGAAAATTTATATCCTTTACGGTAATCGAACTTCTCCACTGCCTTGATCAGCCCCAGATTGCCTTCCTGGATCAGATCGAGGAAAAGCATGCCGCGTCCAACATACCGCTTCGCAATGCTGACCACAAGGCGCAGATTAGCCTCCGCCAGTCTCTTCTTCGCCTCCTGGTCCCCCATCTCCATCTTCTTGGCCAGCTCGATCTCCTCTTCCGCATTGAGCAACGGCACCTTACCGATCTCTTTCAAATACATTCTGACCGGATCTTCAATGCTGATGCCGTCCGGGATGGACAAGTCGATGTTCTCTACATCAACCTCATCCTCCTCACTTAAGATAATCTCCTCATCGTCCACATCATCATCGTCAGAAATCCGCAGAATATCTACATTATTCTGTTCCAGTGTCTCCAGTATCTTGTCAAACTGGTCTTCTTCCAGCGCGATTCCCTGAAAGAAATCATTGATTTCCTGATACTCCAGAACATTCTTTTTCTTCTTGGCAACCGCCAAAAGCTCCCTCAGGCGCTCTTCAAACTTTGCCTGTACATTTTCGTCCATTATGTGGCCCATCCTTCCTATGTTTCAGGCTGCCTCCTTCTGCCAGACGCAGAGAAATGCCGCCGCTCTATGTTGATCCCTGTTTCTTTGCTTCCTGACCATCCAGGACGTAGAAAATTCCGGTTTAGTGGTAAATCAGTAATTATTTGTCGTCTACCACATGTTATTCTTGTTGCGAATAGCTTACCCGTATTACAGGGAAATATGCGTTTTGCTAAGTTCTTCCAGCGCTTTTTTGCCCGATATCACCTGACTTAAAGCGTTCATGTCTGTTCCCATCCTGCCGGAATAATATTCGAAGCTGTTCTTCTTCACCGCATAGAGGATATCATGGAATGCCTTCTCCCTCTCTTTCGGTGTGCTGATCTCTTCTAACTGGGTATTGAAAATCTCTGCCACCGCCCGCTGCTCCTGCTCTTCTTCAAAAGCACTGACGATCGCGGCCGGCTGATAGATCCCCTCTTCCAGATCATGGAACAGCTTGTCCGCCACCGCCCGATAAAGCGGATCTGTGAAGTCCTCTGCCTTGATATAGGGCAGAATCTTCTGATACAGCTCCGGTTCCTCTGTGATCCAGGTCAAAAGAAGCCTCTGCGACTTCTTCGCATTCTCCTCCGGCGTGTTTTTCTTCGTGACCGTACTCTTAGGACGCGCCACCGGCTGTACAAGTCCGGTCCTTGCGGCATAGCCGCTCACAAGCTTCCGCAGGTTCTCAAACCCGATGTGATATTTCTGCGCCACCGATTCGATATAATTCTCCCGCTCCACCTCTTCCTCAAAACCGCACAGCTTTTTCGCGATCTCCCTGTGGAAAGCCGTCTTGGACTCAGGATCTTCCATATGATATTCCTTCTCCAGTACACTCAGCTCGAAGAAAAAGCTGTTCTGCGCCGCATCAATCCGTTTCTGGAAAGCCTCCGCCCCAAGATTCTTCATAAACTCATCCGGGTCCTTGTAGGGCCGCATATCAATCACCTTGCCGCGCAGTCCCGACGCTTTCAGAATGCTGATTGCCCGAAGTGCCGCATTGACGCCCGCGCCATCACTGTCATAAGCGAGCAGCACCTCCTCCGTATAGCGCCGCAGCAGACTGGCCTGCCCTGTCGTAAAGGCCGTGCCCAGAGATGCCGCCGCCTGGGTAAATCCTGCCTGATGCATGGCGATCACATCCATATAACCTTCACAGAGGATAATGTTGCCCTTTCTGGAGGTTCTTGCAAAATTCAGCCCGTAAAGATTACGGCTCTTATCGAAGATCATCGTCTCCGGCGAATTGAGATACTTTGGTTTGGCATCTCCCATCACGCGTCCGCCAAAACCGATCACCCGGTGGTTGCCGTCCTGGATCGGGAACATGACCCGGTTCCAGAATTTATCGTGGATCCCTCTCTTCTCATCGAAAGCGATCAATCCCGATTCCTTCAGAAGATCATCCGCATACCCCTTTGATCTCAGATAGGCCGTCAGGTCAGACGCCGCGCCCTCCGCATAGCCTAACCCGAACTTCTTCATTGTCTCTTCCGAAAGCTGCCTGCCTGCCAGATACTGATAGCCTGTCCTTCCTCTGGGATTTCGCAGCATATAATAATAATATCTTGCCGCTTCCCTGTTGATCGCTAACAGCTTTGCCCGCCTGCTTTCCTTCTGTCTGGCTTCCTCATTGTATTCTAACTCCGGCAGATTGACTCCCGCCCGGTCAGCCAGCATCTTGACCGCCTCCTGGAAGGATGCATTCTCATATTCCATTAAGAACGTAATCACATTGCCGCCCGCTCCACAGCCAAAGCAATAGAAGATTTGCTTAGACGGCGATACGGAAAAAGAAGGCGATTTCTCGTTATGAAAAGGACACAGCCCAAAATAATTGCTCCCCTTCTTCTGCATACGAACATATCCCGAAATCACATCGACAATATCATTTTTTATTCTGACCTCTTCTATCAGTTCTTCCGGATAATACATCTTGTCCCTTCTTTGCGTTCGTAATCTCTTACTGCCATTCTATCATCGCTCAGCCCCAGGCCTCCCAACTACGACCTTCTTCTATCCATGCCATGTCTTCGGGATATAAATATCCTGATACTGGGCTATGGCAAAACGGTCCGTCATAGAACCGATATAATCACACACGACCTTCTCCAGAGGTTCGCCGTCCTCCATAAGTCTGTACAAAAACTTCGGCAGTTTCTCCGTATGATTCATATAATATTCATACAAAGTAACCACCAGCCCCTCCGCTTTATTCTCCTGCCCCTTGGCGATCGGATTGCGGTAGACATTGCGGAACATGAACTCCCGCATACTGCGCATCGCTTCCCCCGCTTCCGGCGACATGCAGATATCATCCTTATTTCTGCTGTTCGTCACAATATTATGTATGAAATAATCCAATCTCTGGTTGCAGCTTCGTCCGGCAACACTGCAGATCTCTTCCGGGACATCCGACTCCTTCAGGATCCCTCCCCGGATCGCGTCATCCATATCATGATGCATATAGGCGATCTTATCCGCAAACCTTACGATCCGTCCTTCCAGCGTAGCCGGCATGGAAGCCGTCTGGTGGTTCAGGATGCCATCCCGCACTTCCATCGTCAGATTGATTCCCTGGCCATCCTTCTCCAACAGATCTACGGTCCGTACACTCTGCTCGTTATGCCGGAACCCAAACGGACAGGCTCTGTCCAGCGCCCGCTCCCCCGCATGTCCGAAAGGCGTATGTCCCAGATCATGCCCAAGCGCGATCGCCTCCACCAGATCCTCGTTAAGCTGCAGAGCCTTAGCAATTGTTCTGGCCGTCTGGCTCACTTCTAACGTATGCGTCAAGCGCGTCCTGTAATGATCTCCCTCTGGGGTCAGAAATACCTGCGTTTTATCCTTCAGACGCCGAAAGGACTTGCTGTGAATGATTCTATCCCTGTCTCTCTGGAAAACCGCCCTGATATCACACTGTTCCTCCGGCTTCAGCCTTCCCCTGGAATTCATGCTCAACATGGCATAAGGGCTTAAATACGCTTTCTCCCACTGCTCCAGACTTTCCCGTATATTCATGATGTGCCTTTCCTGGTTCCTAATACGCTTATCATGTTTTCCTATATCGTTATCTTTATGTTTCTACTCCTATTATTCTGGATTTCTCCTGAAAATCCTTTTTTTTCATAAAAAATTTATCTGCAGATATCGTAAATGAACTCCGCATTCTTGTCCATCGCCTCATAGGCCGTCTTAAAAGGCGACATCTGAAAAACATGCCACATTCCCGGAAACATGTCCAGTCTGACGGACACATGCGCTTCCAGCAGCTTCCGGTAGAGCATCATAGAGTCATCCAGCAGGACCTCATTTTCTCCAACCTGAATATAGGTTGGCGGAAATCCCGCATAGCTGCCGAAGATCGGAGAGATCAGCGGATTGGTCAGATTCTCTTTGGGCGCATAGTTGTCAATCATCTCTTTCAGATAATCGGCATTTAATACCGGATCGATCTCTGCCTTCGTCTCATGGGACTTCCCCGATGAGGTAAGATCCGTCCACGGCGACATCAGGACAAGTCCTCTGGGCAGAAGTCTGTTCTCCGCCTTGAGTTTCAAAGTTAAGGACAGCGCCAGATTTCCACCCGCAGAATCTCCCGCAAGAATGACATCCCTGGCTCCATACCCTAAAAGCATCAGATAATTCCACACCTTCATGGCATCTTCCGTGGCTGCGGGATAAGGGTGTTCCGGCGCCAACCGGTAATCGAAGCTCAATACATCCATGGAAGTGGACATGGCCAGCTTACTCGTCAAGGTTCTGGCATAGATCCTGCTTCCCGTAGAATAACCACCACCATGACAATAGAGGATCACATACTTCTTCATATGCGCCCGGTTTACATAAATCCACTCTCCCTGCAGAATCTCTCCCTCAGAAGGATGATCTCTGATACACACGTCCTCGATCAGCACATCCTTGCTACTGCCCAACAGTGCGCCAAAATGATTCTGGGACTGACGGTGTTTCTCAATGTCTGCATTTTCCACCACACCATGCATCCGTTTGATCAGATTCATCAGATTTGCATTCCGCTTCTCTATGATCGCCATACTACAATCCCTCCTTCTCAAAACCTTTCTACGCTTCTATCCATATGCCGCCGGCCGGCACGCATGACCATAGCTCCCTGATCTCCCACCTGTAAAGTACCCAGCGGGATATGAACTGACAATCATAACAGACAAAATGCCCTAATCGTCATTATGATAGAAATATAGTAACATAAAACGTCATATTTATGGTATGATACTTGATAGAAGATAAGAAGTCAACTATCAGGAGGACCGGATCCCTATGGCTAATCGCCTGCGCAGCACACGAACACCGAAACCCAGCAGAAGTAAAAAAGATGTCTGGTATAAGCTGGATCTATCTGCCATAGTCTATCCAACTCTGCAAAGAAGCGATTTCTCTTCTGTTTACCGCCTGTCTGTGGTACTAAAAGATGCAATCGATCCTGTGCTTCTCCAGAAAGCCTTAGAACAGACTCTTCCACGGTTTCCTACCTATAAAGTCGCGATCCGGAAGGGATTGTTCTGGCGTTACCTGGAGCCCAACAACAGACCTGGCCCTTATGTTATGGAAGATATCAAAAATCCCTGTATGCCCATGCCATTCAAAGGGAACAATCGTTATCTTATCCGGGTCTACTACTACGACAGCCGCATCGCCCTGGAAGCCCACCACTGTCTTGGTGACGGCACCGGCGGCATGTGCCTCTTGCAGACTCTGACAGCTTCCTATCTTGGACTGCTCGGCCACCCAATCAAGCCGGAAGGCTTCGTGCTGGACACCAGTTCCACCCCGGATCCGGAAGAACTGGAAGACGCTTACATGCGGTATGCCAATGCCCAGGTATGTCCGCCCCGGCCCGCGGAAAAGACCTACCGGGTCAGAGGCACGAAAGAGCCCTTCTACACATTGAATATCATAGACGGCATTCTCTCCGTCAAAGAAGTCATGGCCGTCGCCAAACAATACGACGCAAGCATCACGGAATATCTGAATGCAGTCCTGCTCTACGCACTGCTGCAAAAACAGTCTTCCGACTTTCACCTGCGGCTGCGGCCAGTCAGGATCGCCATGCCGGTCAATCTGCGCCGTTTCTTTCCCTCAAAGACCTTGCGCAATTTTATCACGATGGTATACCCTTCCATCGATCCGCGCCTGGGCGAATACGAATTTAAAGAGATCGTGGAGCATATACATCATTACATGCGTTATTATATAAATGATAAGTTTCTGCGGGGCGATATCACCACAAATGCCGCCACCCAGCGCAATCCTTTGATCCGCGTGGTGCCTCTCTTTATCAAGGATTTTGTTGTTCGCACCTTCTATACCAAAGTGCAGGATAAAAATTCCTCCGCCGGTCTGACCAATATGGGCGCCCTCCATGTGCCAAAAGATATGAAACCTTATATTGAGCGGTTCGATATCTATATGGGACAGCCCTTTTCCTCCCGTACCAACTGCGCCATTATCAGTTTCGAAGATATTCTGACGATCAATTTTGCCAGCAGTATCATGGAAGCCGATGTGGAACGCTTCTTTTTCCGTAAGCTGGTACAGGACGGCATTCATGTAAAGATCGAGAGTAATCGGAATATAGAACCTGCATCACTCCGTGAACCCGGATAATAAACAGTCGCTGATCAGGCTGCCAAATAAAGGAGAATCCTATGTCTTACTGTGTAAACTGCGGTGTCGAACTGGAAGCCTCTTTAAGAGAATGTCCACTTTGCCACACACCTGTTATAAATCCAATACAGCTAAACCGAGAATTTCCTCCTTCTCCCTACCCTTCCAAAAAGGGACAGGTGGAAGTCGTAAAACGGAAAGATCTGGGAATTCTGCTTTCTGTCGTCTTAAGCGCCACCAGCATCACCTGTTTTCTGCTCAATCTGCTTGTGTTTGACGCTTCCCTCTGGTCCTTAGTCGTGATCGGCTGCTGCATCTGTCTCTTCGTTTTTACCTTTCCTGCAATCTTCTACAGCAAGACGCCGATCTATCTCTCTCTGCTTGCCGACGGTGTATCGGTAGCTGTCTATCTGTTTTTGATCAGCTTCCTAACCTCCTCCAACCGGTGGTTTTGGCAGCTCGGTCTGCCCATCGTCATCCTTTTGACGCTCTGCGCAGAATGTTTTCCGCTGCTGTCCAAATTCTTCCCATTGACCATTCTCTCCTGCGCACTATGTATTTTCGTAGAGATTCCCGCTTTCTGCGTTTCTCTGGAGCTGTTGATCAAGCATATTCTTGAGCGTCCTTACCGCATCACCTGGTCTGCCGTAGTATTGACCGTCTGCGTTATCATCGACTTTGCCCTGATCACCATTCTGGCAAAAAAACGCCTGCGCAACGAAGTGCGCAGACGCCTGCATTTCTGATTATGATATATTTGCTTCTAAAGTGGTCACGATGCGGCATGTTTTGCTTCCGCCTCCTCCAAAGACCCATAACCATAGAACAGCGTTTCATTGGCGATGGTCTGCTTTAACAGGCTCTCGCCCTTCTCATATGCTGCCAGAGTCTCTTGCCAGATCAGTTCCAGTGTGTGCATGGAATAGGACAATAATTCCCCACGCAGATAACTTTCCATGGAGGATCCTGCCATAATACCGTCCTCCGCCGTCGTGAGCACTCTTCCCCTGTTCCGCAGATTTGGATAGTCGCGGAGCATCTGCGCATCCCATTCCAGGTGAATCCGCACGATCTTCTCAACAATCTCTAACTTGTCTGTCACATCCGGCAGATACCCTTTGATCTCTTCATATTCCTCCGGAAAAGTACTCTCCATCATCCTCCCATATTTCTCAAACATGAGATTCCTGCCCTCCTCTAAGGCCTTCGCACAATCCTCCAGATAGCTGTGGAGTACTTCATCAGAGTATACCATCCACTGACTCATGCGCATCTTAAAAAAGGTATCCGGGTCGTCCTGACAGGACGCTCTGCCCCCTGTGTTATAGACATGCTGAAACATATCCCATTCCGTCTGTGTCACCTCAAAAATAAGTTGTTCACGCTCACTGATCTGTGCCATATGTTTCCTCTCCTAACTCCTCAGATTCAGCGCCTGCCGGCTCTGTTTCCTGAGGCTCCTCTTCTTTGTCTATCTCTTCTATCAGAGTAATCCGCTCCAGCAACTCCTCAGGGGTACATCTTGACAGCGCCTCAGCATACTCAGCATTCTTCGTATGGAGCGGTTCCCCGTCCACCACTATGTAAACCCCGTCAGCATCATAATTCTCCAGGAACGTATTGACCAGCGACGCCAAAATGATACACTCTGCCTCCTTAGACATGGTCTTCAAATACTCGCTGACCGCCCTGGAAAGCTCCAGATGCAGCATCCGCTCCCCTGACGTCTCCTTCTCTTCAAAGGAAAGCACCTTCGTATCCAACGACACAATATTGTGCTTCGCCAGGGCGCCTAGCAGTTCATCTGCCGTCTTCTCCTCTAACTGAATCATTTCCTGCTTCAGATCGTAGGAACCCGCATTGCCATAATAGATCACTGCCTCATTTCCTTCTGGTGCAAACACCTGTTCAGGTTGCACAGACTCCAGCCCCGCTTCGCCATGATCCTCCGTCTCCTCATCGGTCTCTTCCACATCCTGAGACTCTTCTTCCGAGGATTCCACTGCTTCTTCTGCCGATTCCTCGTCATCCTGCAGCAAGTACTCCAAAGAACTGACGATCAGATCTTCCGAAGACATCTCAGGCACCACGATCTCACCCGAATCCACTCTTCTGCCTGCTCCACCGTTACAGGCCCCCAGAAGCATAGCAGTCACGATGACCAGGATCGCTATTCTTCTTAACTTTCTCAATCTCATTCCCCTCCCAGACTCTCTTTATTACAAGTTCGCCTAAATCGGGTTATATTCTATCATACTCAGTTGAAAAAAGCAAAAGAACTTTTATCGCGGAATTTCTGCCTGGATAATTCTTTCCGCTTCCCTGATATTTTCTGCCGTCAATCCTATTTCATGATCTGGTTTTACCTGGTGTCTGGTAACCGCTTCCTTATGCAGGGCCAGATCATCGAGGACTACCCAGCCTTTTACTTCCTGATGCATTTTTAACCACAAGAGAATCTCATCTGCTTTTACACGACTAAATTTTTTCGTTCTTCTTATTTCTTCTGTCGTCAAATCCGGCGTCATTCCTGAAATCTCCAGTCCTGCATCAGCCAGTGATCTAACAAGCTTCTCAGCCTCAGGGCGAAGCGGTCTGCCATCGCAATCAAACCAGAAGCGCCATCCTGAGTGAAGGATTATTTGTGCATTTGTTTTCTCGACTAATTGAGCCAACAGCTTAGTTTTTTCTTGATCGATCAATGTCCCATCACTGATTTCCTTTCGATGCTGCTCATTCCAGAAAGCAGAATTAAGCACGCCGTCTATATCCAGAAAAATGATTTTGCACATCACAAATCCTCCATCTGTCAATTCGCTTTACTCAATTTCTGTGCGAATGATAAACTCATCAGGAAGATTGAAAATATCCTTTTTCAAAAACAACGGATAGAAGTACTCATCTTCTAATCTTTTAAACTCTAACCATTCAAAAGTATGTGTTCGATGACCTTCCTTTGATATAAATTTGTTACCCTTTGCCAGTAAGCCTGTGCCTGCAACATCCATTAAAAAGTATATGCAAAGTTCATGATAGTTTAAGTTATCTACATCTTCCGTAAAGAATGCCTGGTTTAACCACAACGGACGAATTATTCTTGGCGTAACGCCAAGTTCTTCTTGAATTTCTCTAATTACAGCATGTTCTGCTGTTTCTCCTATTTCTACTCTTCCTCCGGGCAAATAATAATAAGGGGACCGCTCATCGTGCATCGCCAGAATTTTATCATCAGAAATCATCATAGCACATACCCTATAATTAAATTTCTTATTTTCAGATATAAAAGATAGGTCCATATTTCATGCCTCCATAATTCCCGATTGAAATTTGATGATTTTTAAGGAGAATATCAACGATATATATTTTCACAGAAACTTTTTGCGGTAACCTCTTCCGTAAAATTAACTTCCGTTTGTTATTATTTCTATTTTACCTAACACCACTTTACAACTTTTTAAAAGAAATGCCGTATGAGACACTTTAAGTGTATAATAAGTTTGCACACCAAAATACACGAAAGAAGTGACCTCATTCGACAACCTTATTATACAACGACAAACACATAATTGGCAGGCTTTTTCGATATTTTTCTGTTTATTTTTCCGCTTTTGCCGCCCCTACGGCAGAAAGCCTGTTTTTACTTGTATTAGCTAT
>CAJTRA010000015.1 GCA_910578345.1 uncultured Lachnospiraceae bacterium
TCGTTTGTTATGGTGCAACGCCGATACGCACTCCACACCATATTTTTCTTTGAAACGGTCTGTAAGAAGCTGTAACAGCTTGTCTGGCTCATAGAGGTTTGGGAATGATTCGGGCAGGGCAATGATAAATTCCCTTGCCTCAATGCACTTCCCCTCCGTACCGCTTTTTTCAAATTCCTGCTGATTGCATTTCGCAAGCTCCGTCCAGTAGTGACAGTCTGTCGTTTCATAGACCGCATACAGGTTTTCCTGCTTTGCGTAGCTGGATATATAGGTAATCCTGCCCCTGACATCGGGCAACTTGCTCATGCGGATAAATGAATGTCTCTGTATTGTGCTTTGTCCTCCCTCCTGCAAATGGCAGTATCAGATTGGAGCAAGCGGAGGTATGGCGGGACAGATTGTAAGTGGGCGGCATAGTCGGTTAATTCCAATGCGTCAGCATTTGTAATTCACGTTTGCGTGAATTTGCTCCCCGCAGGGGCGAAATCCGCCATGAGGATTTTTCCACAACGGCGAAGTTTTATAATTATTCAACTGTCTCTTGGGATAAAAGGACAGATGCTTTTGAAAGGGCACTTGGATAGATATATTGAAAAAGTGTAACCAACTGTAACCAATTATTCCAGTAACAAAAAAAAGGGGAAACCTCAATAAAATCAAGGTTTCCCACACTTTTAACCAATGCGGAAGATGGGACTTGAACCCACACGATGTAACCATCACAAGATCCTTAGTCTTGCTCGTCTGCCAGTTCCGACACTTCCGCCCACGTTCACAACGCAAATAATATATTACTATCAGATTTACAAAAAGTCAATACATTTTTCAAATTTCACGTTAAATTTTCTTCCTTCATTTTTACAAAAAATTTCTAAAATAGTATTGACATTATTTCTAAAAGGAGTTAAAATAACATTTGTTCGCAGGAATGGCGGAATTGGCAGACGCGCACGGTTCAGGTCCGTGTGGTAGCAATACCATGAGAGTTCAAGTCTCTTTTCCTGCATCATACGAGCGGAAACATTGTGATTACAGTGTTTCCGTTTTTTTATGTCATAGGAACGTGCGTCCTACAGACTCCGTCTCTTTACAGCCATCCCATTCTGCGCTATAATAAACATGCGTCGCCAGTCCTGGGAGGGGTGCGGGTTCGCCTGTACTGCCGGTGTCTAAGCTCACTGAAAAGAACATCCTTAGAAACACGCGGCAGCTTGCGACGTTAATACATTCTCTCAAATAATCTCTTTTCTGTCTCCACTCTAAAGATACCTATGTAAATTTCTATGACAGCCTCAGCCGTCATCTTATTAGATCGCTTTCTCCTTCCACTTGCCGCGCCTGTAGAATAGATACGTGATCAGTGCGCCAATCAGCCAGGAAGCCAGCAGTGAGATAAAGATACACTCCTGTCGTCCATTTGGCAGTTCTGCCGTTCTGGTCAGGAAAGAAATGCCATAGGCGATCGGCACACGGATCAGAATCGTTGTGGCGATCGAGATCCACATGGGCGTCATCGTATCTCCTGCCCCTCTCATCACGCCGGAAAGGCCCTGCGTCACCGCCATCGCCACATACCCCACCGCAAGAATACCCATCATATCCCGGCTTAAGTCAACCAATTCCGGCGTTTTGGTAAAGATACCCATAAGTGTCTTGCCGAAGATCAAGATCAACGACGTGATCACAGCAGATGTCACCACAGCGATCAGCGTCCCCTGTTTCGCCCCGGCATCCACCCGGTCTTCCCGTCGTGCGCCCACGTTCTGGCCCGCATAGGTTGTCAGCGCCGTTCCGAAAGAAAAGTTCGGCATCATAGCAAAACCATCCACACGCATAACGATCACGTTGGCGGCAATGAACATTTCCCCGAAGCTGTTCGTCAGGGACTGCACTACGATCATCGCCATAGAGAAAATGGCCTGTGTAATGCCGGAAGGCAACCCCAGCTTGATAATCTTTCTGGTATATTTACGCTGCAATTTCAAATAACAGGGCTTTAGTTCAAATAGTTCCTGCATCCGCATCAACCGAAGCAGACACAGCAGTGCGGAAATAGCCTGCGCGATCGCTGTCGCCAGCGCAACGCCGTTAACTCCCATCCCCATCTTCGCCACAAACAGAAGATCCAGCACGATATTGACGACTGTAGATACAAGCAGGTAGACCAATGCGGACATGGAATCCCCCAGTCCCCGCAGGACACCGCTTAAGATGTTGTAGTACGCCAATCCGCCAGAGCCGATAAACAGAATGAGCAGGTAGGAATGACACCAGTCGATGATTGACTCCGGTGTATCCAAAAGCCTGAGCAGCGGCATGGATACCAGAGAAGCCACGATCATGACAAACAATGTGGCGATCGCCGTGAGCGTGATGCAGTTGCCGATGGTCGTGGATAGTTTCTCCCGATCCCTTGCGCCAAAATACTGCGACACCATAATACCGGCTCCCACGCTAATCCCCACAAACAGAACAATCAGAAGGTTTAAGATCGGTCCTGCACTGCCTACCGCCGCCAGCGCATTGTCCCCTACATAATTGCCTACCACTACACTGTCCACTGTGTTATATAGCTGCTGGGCGATATTCCCCACCAGCATCGGAACCGCAAACAACACAATTTTCTGCCAGGGTGAACCTTCGGTCATGTCCACCGGTTCTATAAATTTCTTCAGTAAACCCATAATACTCCTCTCCTAACCTATCCTTAATATTTTCCGGAAGCTTCCACAACACTGCTTCTTCCTTCAGTCATGTGATCCCCTATTATACACTGACTTTTTCCTGATGTCACGTCATTTGATCAGACGCCTTCACCGTCAAAGTCCGGAATAAAACTCTCCTTCGCCGTATCGCCCTCTTGTATGAAAGCATTTCTGACGCCCAGACTGATCGCATAATCTACCACATCCTCATATTCCCGTTTCGTGACTTTCCGGCACAGTTCCTTATCATCCGCATTTTCCTGTAATCTGTCAAAAGGAGTATACTGATTCATCAGACTCAGATACACGCGATCCCCATAAGTCTCATGGACATAACGGATCACCTCTTTCGTATTCTTCCTATGGCCTGGCAGAAGCAAATGTCTGACGATGACTCCTTTTCGCATCATGCCCTGTTCATCAAAGACAGGTTCTCCCACTGTTTCAACCATTTCTGCCAGCGCTCTTTTCGCCACCACAGGATAATCCGGCGCGAAAGAAAGCCGTCCTGCCAGCACGGGATCCATGTATTTGAAATCTGTCAAGTATATATCTACGATTCCCGACAGTATTTCGATGGCCGTCTGCTTCTCATAGCCACTGCAATTATATACGATCGGAAGTCCAAGTCCTCTGCCTCTCGCCAGCGCGATCGCTTCTACCACACCGGTTAAGTAGTGGTCCGGCGTGACCAGATTGATATTGGCCGCCCCTTTCTCCTGCAGATTGAGAAAGATCTGTGCAAGCCGCTGGACAGATATCTCTTTTCCTCTTCTGCCGGACGAAATTTCGTAATTCTGGCAATAGACACAGCGCAGACTGCATCCTGTAAAGAAGACTGCACCAGAACCATTCTCTCCCGACAAGCACGGTTCTTCCCATTTGTGTAATGCTGCCCTGGCTACTCTGATCCTGTCGTCCACAAGACAAAACCCTGTCTGACCTTCTGCCCTGGCTGCCCGGCATTCTCTGGGACACAGATCACAAGGGCTGATACACAGATCCTGCATCTCCACCTCCATCATAAAACCTTTATACTGAATATATCTCCCGGAAACTACATAGAACAACATCGGAAACTGTACAATACCAAAGAAAACCCCTGAAAAAACAAGATGCAGCGCACCGCCTCTGCACTTTCCTGAGAGCCGGTGCAGATGTGGATCTACAAAAGATCACATTCATTCGGAGTCATGCTGGCCATCATCCCCGGATCCACGATCGCAATATCTGAAAATATTCCCTGTTTATCCATTTCATTATAGCACCCCTTATTCTCATACTTCAATCACTGTTTTTTCTAAAATCTATGGAAAACTTGTTATTGTTCAGAGATTTTTACTATTTTGTCAGAGGTAATTCTTACCACAAATCATCAAAGAATACTACAATACTGTTTAGGAAACGATAGCGAAAAGAAATACCAGGAGGAAATGCTATGAAAACTACCAATCTAAACGGCCTCTGGACTCTCACTGTTCTCGGAGAAAATGTATACCATATCCCGGAAACACCGATCGAGACCACAGTGCCATCGACCGTATACGAAACGCTGCTTGAGAAAAATCTGATTCCGGATCCCTTTTACCGTGATAATGAACTTATGGCGACGAAGCTTATGGACAATGATTTCGTCTATGAGACCAGCTTTTCCCTACAGGATGCCGACCGAAGCGTGGACCGTCTGTTCCTTCGTTTTGAAGGGATCGATACGCTGGCAGACGTCTATCTGAATGACAAGCTGTTAGGTTCCGCCGATAATATGAACCGCGTCTGGGAATACGATATCACAGCTGAAGTGAAGGAAGACGAAGCGAATGCTGTCTACCGTCTGAGAGTGGTACTCCACTCCCCTACCCGTTTTATTGCAGAAGCGAATGAAAAATGTCCTGTCGGCGCCTCTTCTGATGCTATGCCGGGCTTTCCCCACATCCGTAAAGCGGCCTGCATGTTCGGCTGGGACTGGGGTCCGAGGCTCCCTGACGCCGGGCTCTTTCGTAATGTGACAGTGCAGGCTGTTAAGACGGCACGAATCGCACAGGTCTATCTCTCACAGCAGCACCACGTAACTGCAAAGACAGTTCATGGCAACACCGTAGACGCTGTCCATCTGACTGCCGATGCTGAGATCGAATGGACGCCGGAGGCTTCTTACGACAAAGTGAAACTGGCGCTTCTTTTGACAACACCGGACGGTACAAACACCCTGTCTGTCGAGAGTGCGCCGATCGATTCCTTCACCGGCTCCGCACCCTCCCTGCCGCTGACCGGATTGATGTGCGATCTTCGCAGCAATCACATCCGCGTTGATCTGACAATCTCAGATCCCCAGCTCTGGTGGCCTAACGGGTATGGCGCGCAGCCGCTGTACCAGGTGGAAGCCTTGCTCCTTCCTGTCACAGACGACTGCCAGAATTCTGCTCCTTTAGATGTCTGGAAGAAACGAATCGGTCTGCGCACCATGACGGTTAACACAGATCCCATGCCGGATGAAGTGTGGGATTCTCATCTGTCTGACCAGACAGCGGACTTAGACGACGGCGACAGCTTTCTCCTGCATCACGGTGAGAAGAAGATCTTAGTCACGGACAAGACGGCGAAAGATCTTCCTGGCCGCAATTTTGCTTTTGAAGTCAACGGCCTTCAGATTTTTGCCATGGGCGCGGATTATATCCCGGAAGACAATATTTTGACGAGGCAGACCAGGGAACGTACCGACATGCTCTTTGCCTCCGCACAGGAATCCCATTTCAACTGCATCCGCATCTGGGGCGGCGGTTACTTTATGGACGACTTTTTCTATGATATCTGTGACGAAAGAGGTCTTCTAATCTGGCATGATTTTATGTTTGCCTGCGCCTCCTATGAGCTAAACAGTGCATTTGAGGCCAATATTTCCGCGGAGATCCGGCAGAATATCCGCAGACTCCGCTCCCATCCCAGCATCGGACTGTGGTGCGGCAATAATGAGATGGAGACCCAGTACGAGACGCTGGCATGGCCGAAGAGTAAGAAACAATACTATGACTATATTCATCTGTATGAATACATCATCCCTAAGATCGTGGAAGAGGAAGATCCCATGACATTCTACTGGCCTTCTTCTCCAAGTTCAGGCGGCAACTACGAGAACAGCAATGCTGAGAACGTGGGGGATGTCCATTATTGGGGCGTATGGCATGGAAACGAACCTTTCACGGCATACAGAAAGCATCACTACCGTTTCCTGTCAGAGTTCGGTTTCCAGTCCTTCCCGGCCTTACAGACGGTCCGCCGTTTCACGAAGCCTCAGGACCTGAATATTTATTCCCGCGTGATGGAGATGCACCAGCGCAACACTGCTGCCAACGGCAAGATCAGCAACTATCTTGCGCAGACTTATCTGTACCCGAAGAATTTCGACGAACTGCTCTACTGTTCCCAACTCCTGCAGGCAGATGCGATCCGCTATGGCGTGGAACATTTCAGGCGCTTCCGCGGCACCTGCATGGGCGCTGTCGTATGGCAGTTAAATGATATCTGGCCAGTGGCTTCCTGGGCAAGCGTTGACTATTACGGCAACTGGAAAGCGCTTCAATATGCTGAGAAGCGCATGTTTGCACCCGTTTTGCTTTCCTGTGAAGAACACGGTGAGATCGATCAAAAACCTTATGCCAATACGCTGCCTTGTCCTATTGACATCAGCGCAGATCTGCATGTCGCCAACGAGACGGCTGAGCCGGTATGCGGCACTGTCAAATGGGCGCTGCGTCTGCCGGATTCCTCTATTGTACGGGAGGGAGAATTTGAGGTGACAGCTCCTGCATACGGCGGTGTATGGCTTCCGCACCTTGACTTCAATGACCAGGATCCGTTGAAAGCACACCTGGAATATGTTCTCCTCGTAGACAATACGGTTATATCTTCCGGCACGACTTTATTCTGTGCCCCGAAGCACTATGCTTTCCTCGATCCACAGTTACAGGTCAGTGTAGAGGATGATATCGTTACCGTAACGGCTAAGAATTATGCCAAATCTGTCAGCATAGAAACGGAAAACGGAGTGCTGCGACTCGACGATAATTTCGTTGACATGGAAGCAGGAAGCAGAACCTTCCGGATCCTTCCCAGCCGTGACTTTACAGAGGACGGTTCCGGCAGCCCCGGCGCATACCGCGTCAGAAGTATTTATGAAACGGCGGACCGTTAAGACAAAGAAAATGCTGTGCGTCTTACTGTCTGGACTTACGCATCTGTTTCGGCGTAATGCCTTTCAGCTTCTTATAACAGCGTATAAAGTAGCTGCAGTCAGAATACCCGACTTCCTGGGCGATGAAAGCTACATCGTGGTTTGAGAACAGGAGCATGTTCTCAGCCACATTGATGCGGGTTGCATTGATATACTCCTTGCATGTCATACCATACCGGCGATGGAAATTCATCGAAAAGGTAGAGTGTGACATGCTGCACATGGAGGCAAGCTTTTCCACGCTCAACTCTTCGAAATAGTGTTGGTCAATGTATTCTGCAATATAATCAAAGCTGAGTTCATAAGACGGATGAATCTCAGGCACTGCGGGGAGATGTCCTTCTTTCTGCCAGCGCCTGATGATCTTTCCTAAGATCTTACACAGATCGGCGCCGAGGATCAGGGAGTAGGCATACGCTTTCTCCCGGTATTCCTTGATGATCTCCTCAAATAACAGGGGAAGATCCATTTCTGCAGTCTGTTCCGGCATAAAGCAGCACAGATCGGTTCCCATACCGATCCCGCAGAGGGCAGACCGCAGATTCCCATCTTCGCGCTTATGCCCCGGCAGAATCTCCGGATCAAATTTGACGACATAATAGCGTATGCGCTGTGCTCTGTCGAAGAAGTCAATCGCGTGTACACATCTGGGCGGAAATAGGATCACCGATCCTTTCCGGCATACTTTTACCACGTTATCGATGGTGAACCTGACAGTTCCTTCCAAAATATAGAGAACTTCCGCATAATAATGCCAGTGAGCCGGAACGGGAAGTTTGTCCGTATCACTGTCAAAGCAAAATGCCTCATAGGGGGAAGTTATGGGGTCGATGTATTCGTATAATGTGTTCATCTTGTTCCTCAACATTTCATTTCTGTGCAAACGATCACTTCTCCCATTATATCCAACAGCGCCCGAACAATCAACGGAAAGAATTCCTCCTATACACGCCGGGAGGAATACGGTATAATGAACAATATCCCCATAATCAAGGAAAAGGAGTCTCTACCCTAATGAAAAAGAAAACCCCGAAACAGATCGCCGCGCTGCTTTGCGTGATCCTGCTGATCTCTTTATATCTCATCACGTTTCTCGCCGCTTTCCTAAGCGACGCAGATTCCGGGCATCTCTTTGCGGCATGCCTGGCCGCCACCATCGCCGTGCCGATCCTGCTCTGGATCATCACATGGTTTTACGGCCTGATCAAAGAACGCCAAAAAGAAGCTGCCTCCAGCCTTCCAGGCAAAGAGACAACTTCTAAGACCGATAAGCATGCATAAAGGATAACCTGATCATTTGCCTGCCTTTTTCACTATCTTGTAAAGCTCTTCCGCAGCCAGCCGCGCTTTCGCTACAATGTCGCCCTGTATCTGCGGGAAGCAGTAGTACTGCGCCCTGGTATCCCCAATGGAGATCACATCGCCGATCTCATACCAGTAGAAGTCCGAATACAGACTGTAGGAAGCCAATGGCTCCTGCGTATAGTCAAGCTTCCCACCACATCCCGTCAAATGGAATCCTTCTAAGGAATGAATAAGGGTTCCTTCTCCCACCTGATAGAGACAATCTGTATTGACCATCATGTAGATCAGAACAGGCGCTTCCAGCCTGTAAGTTCCTTCTTCCAGTTCCTGTCTGACACATTCCCTCTCCCACCGATACCAATCGGGAATATGGGTAAATGCCGGCGTTTCTTCGTTCACGGACTGTAGGTATCCATATTCTGTCAGCTCATAAGCCCTGCCGCAATGCCGGCATTTGATCCGGATCCCCTGTCCCTGCATCTGTCCCTCCATCCTGCAATGAGGACACTTATACAACATTCTGTGTAATCCGTCCGCCCGGAACGCTTCTTTTACCATGATCCGGTTCTCCTGCTGCCAGCGGAAGTGATCGTAAGTAAATTTCTCCTGTAGGAGCGCATTTAGCTCCTGTGCCGACATCCGTGTGATCTCTTCCCCTGAAAGCAGATATTCCACCTTTGCCGACACACGGACTTTCCTTCGCTGCAGATCGTTGTACAGCGGATCCCTTGCAAAGGCGCCGTCAGTGCGGATCATAATCACCGGAACCCTGAGCAGTTTCAGACATTTCCCCAGACTCTCCGGCAGAGGCGTCTGTGTCCCGTCGAAGCTGTAACTCGCCTCCGGAAACATCAGGATTGAACTTTTCAGTTCCCGGACCGCATAGACCATATCCCGCACAAGCGTCACATCCATCATAAATTTCCTGGTCGGAATGCAGCCGATCCATCTCAACAGGCGCCGTTTGCCCACAAATCCATCGGCGGTACAGATCACATGATACGGCCTGGTGACCAAAAGTCTTGCCGCAATCTTTAGATCGATGAAGCTGGAATGGTTCATCAGCACAAGGCATGGTTCCTCCCTCCCCAGCTTCTCAAGTCCGATCGTCTCATAAGTAAACCTAGTCCTCCACAGATCCAGAAGCGACAGTACAAGGAGCAGGATCCTGAACACCATTCTCTGCCGGATCGGTTTCTCGTGGAGTGGCGCCGGAAGCGCCAGTACCTCCTCATATGCCATCTTTGCGGACTTTATCTTCACGTACAATCCCCCATCCTGCCGTACTATACCCTTATCGTTTGGCCGCCGGCATGTCGCCTCAAACGCCTCTCTTTGCCATCAACAGAGTAATCTCCTGCTCATTGATGCCGACCATAGCCTCTCCCAGATCTTCAGAAAGCGCCGCGATCAGTCTGCTGTCCTGATAGTTCGTCACCGCCTGCACAATAGCCGCCGCCCTTTTCTTCGGATTGCCGGACTTGAAGATGCCAGACCCTACGAATACGCCTTCCGCTCCAAGCTGCATCATCAGCGCCGCATCTGCAGGCGTCGCCACCCCGCCTGCCGCAAAATTCGCTACCGGCAGTCTCCCGTTTTCGTGCACATAGGCAATCAGCTCATACGCAACTGCGAGCCTCCTGGCCTCCTCGAACAACTCGTCCTCCCGCATGGAAGCGATCTTACTGATCTGGCTGTTCATCTCCCGCATATGGCGCACCGCCTGTACGATATCCCCGGTTCCCGCCTCTCCCTTCGTGCGGATCATAAAAGCACCCTCATTGATCCTCCGCAATGCCTCTCCCAGGTCTTTCGCCCCGCACACAAAGGGCGCCTGAAACTGTCTCTTATTGATATGGCAGACATCATCCGCCGGCGATAACGCTTCGCTTTCATCGATACAATCAATGCCTATTGCGTCCAGAATCTGTGCCTCCACGAAATGGCCAATCCGGCACTTTGCCATCACCGGAATAGAAACTGCCTCTTGGATTCCCTTGATCATCTTCGGATCGCTCATTCTGGACACGCCGCCCGCAGCACGGATATCCGCCGGAATCCGCTCCAGTGCCATAACTGCACAGGCTCCGGCCTCTTCCGCGATCTTAGCCTGCTGTGGTGTAGTCACGTCCATGATGACGCCGCCTTTCAGCATCTGCGCCAGCCTCTTGTTTAATACATCTCTTTCTTCTTTCATACCATACTCCATTCTGAGGCAGTATTACTTTTGGCCTCTGCTCTTTTTGTCCGCTTCTTTCGTGCACTCATCTTCTTTCGAGCTCTCGATCCTGCTGCGTCGTACAACATTGCACTTATCATAGCACAGTATGGTATTTTCAAAATATCCAGTTCTTTGTTTTATAATAATGCCAGTTTTATCTTACTGCCATCCTGTTTCAGTACACAGACAGCCGGAGGCGTCCTCTTTCTTCTCCCTGTCAGAAGCCGCCAGATCCTTCACCACTTCTCCTGCCAGGATCAGTCCCGCCACCGCCGGGACAAAGGCTGTACTGCCAGGAACCGTTCTTCTTACTGCACCGGGTTCCTCATCCTGCGGCAGACGCTCCGGCTGGTTCTCCTGCAGCGGTGTCTGCACCGATCGTTCCTGCAGGATCTGCGCTTCTTCCCAGCGTGGCGCCAAAGGCATCTCCTCCGAATACACCACTTTCAAATGTTCCACATTTCTCTTACGAAGCTCCCTGCGCATTACCTTCGCAAGCGGACAGACTTTCGTCTCATAGAGGTCTGCTGCCCGGAACGCGCTCGCATCCAGCTTATTGCCGGCTCCCATGCTGCTAATCACTGGCACCCTGTGTTCTTTCGCCCGAAGAATCAGCTCGATCTTCGCTGTCACAGTGTCCACCGCGTCCACCACATAATCATACGCCGCAAAGGGAAACTGCTCTGCATTCTCCGGCAGGAAAAAGCATCGGTATACGCGCACTGCAGCCTCTGGATTGATCTCCAGAATCCTCTCCCTCATTACATCTGCTTTATACCGTCCTATCGTTCTGTGGGTCGCAATAATCTGACGGTTTAAATTCGTCAGGCACACCTTATCATGATCGATCAGGTCAAGCGCTCCTACCCCGCTGCGTGCCAGCGCTTCACATACATGACCCCCAACGCCTCCGATCCCGAACACTGCCACTCTGGCATGGGCCAGCCGCTCCATCGCCTCACGGCCTAACAGAATCTGTGTCCTCGCAAATTGTTGCTCCATTCTATCCCTCTCTTCGCATAATAAGTTTGTAAGCAAGAAAAACATTGATTTTTCCACCATATCGCCTATAATAAGAACAGCACATTAAGAAATGATTCTATCATAAAGGAGTTTGATCAATGGAAATCACAAAGGACATTCAATACGCAGGCGTAAATGACTACAAGATCGATCTTTTCGAGGGACAGTACAAAGTAGAGAATGGTATGGCATACAATTCCTACGTCATTCTGGATGAGAAGACCGCTGTCATGGATACGGTAGACACGAATTTTCTCGATGAATGGATGCAGAATCTAAGGCAGATCCTGCAAGACCGCACCCCGGACTATCTGGTAGTCCAGCATATGGAGCCTGATCATTCCGCTAATATCGGCGCTTTTCTGGAAACCTACCCGGATGCTGTCATCGTATCCTCCGCACCGGCTTTCAATATGATGAAACAATTCTTCGGCACAGACTATGCCGACAGACGGCTGATCGTCAAAGAAGGCAACACACTTTCTCTTGGCAGCCATACTCTGCAGTTCATCGGCGCCCCGATGGTACACTGGCCGGAAGTGATCGTCACTTATGACCGTCATGATAAAGTACTCTTCTCCGCAGACGGATTCGGCAAATTCGGCGCACTGGACGCCGAGGAAGACTGGGCATGTGAAGCCCGCCGCTATTATTTCGGCATCGTAGGCAAATTCGGCATGCAGGTGCAGAACCTGTTGAAGAAAGCTTCCGCTCTGGATATTCAGGCGATCTGTCCTCTGCACGGCCCTGTTTTAACAGAAAATCTCGGTTATTACATAAATCTGTACCAGACCTGGTCCTCTTACGGCGTAGAATCAGAAGGCATTATGATCGCCTACACTTCTGTTTACGGCAACACGAAAGCCGCTGTTGAACTGCTGGCAAAGAAGCTGACCGAAAAGGGCTGCCCGAAAGTCGTCGTAGCAGATCTTGCCCGCGAGGATATGGCCGAATGCATGGAAGACGCTTTCCGCTATGGCAAACTGGTTCTCGCGACCACCACGTATAATACAGAGATGTTTCCTTTCATGCGGGAATTTATCAACGAACTGATCGGACACAACTACCAGAACCGTACCGTCGCCCTGATGGAAAACGGCTCCTGGGCTCCTCTCGCTGCCAAGGCTATGCGCACGAAACTGGAATCCTGCAAGGATCTCACTTTCGCAGAGCATACCGTATCGATCCGCTCTGCACTCAATGAGGACAGCATCGCACAGATCGAGGCGCTGGCAGAAGAACTCTGCAGCTGACAGCATCTTATCAACTTATCAGGAATCTATATCTTAACCGCAGGAAACCGCCTGTTCCCGGTGTTTTCCTGCGGCTAAGATCATTGTTCCCGGCTTCCGTCTTCTGACGCCTACGCGTCAACTCCCAGCTTCTTAAGCTCTTCAACCGCCTGTTCCCGATTCAGGAAATGGATCGTGTGAATGCCAAACTTCTCGGCGCCGACCAGATTTGCTGCCGTATCATCCATAAAGACACATTCCTCCGGCACCAGCCCATAGCGGTCGATCAACAGCTGGTAGATCTCCGGCATCGGCTTGATGACCTTATCCTGATAGGACAAGATTCCCCCGTCCATATGCGGAATAAAATCCAGCGCATGAGCGCAATCCGTCTCCGCCGCCTCAGAGAAATTCGACAGATACAGTACGCGGTAACCCTTCTGTTTCAGCTCATGAATCCAGGGAATCGAGTAATCAAGCCGCTTGATCATGGTATTCACATTCTGAAGGACTCTGCGGATATCCTGCTCAATCTCCGGATCGGAATCCACAAGCGCCTGCACGATCGCTTCCTTCATCATAACGCCCCTGTCGAACTCATTCCATACCTGATTCTTTACCGTCGCCTTTGCAAGCCGTTCTACCATCTCCTCGTCATATCCAAATCTCTCGAAATGTTCTTTCCAGGTAAAACCGGCAAGTACATTTCCTATATCGAATATCAGCGTCGTAATCATTTTACCCTCCATTCCGAAGCTCGTTTTGCTGAATCTGCCGTCAGATCGAGCCGAATCTGCTCTGTGATCACCAGCATCCTGACACTCCGGCATAAATTTAAATTACGCATCAGCGCATTTTTCTCTTTGTCTGACTTCATAACCCCAGATACATTGACAGCCCAGGACTGCTTATGCCGTTCATAGTAGATCCAGCATATTCTTTGCCGCCACGGACAGCGGATTCCTCGGATTTGTCACCACACAGAAATGCCTGCCCGGAATGATCCGGTTAAACCGCAGTTCAAATAACCGGCCATCCTCCAGATACTGCCTGGCAAAGTCTCTGACGACGCATCCCACGCCCAGATTGCGCAACGCAAACTGTACGATCATGTCGCTGGTCGCCAGCTCAAATTCCGGCCGGATCATCACCTGATTGCTCTGGAGAAAAGAATCTATGTAGCTCCCAGTGCTGGTAATCCCTTCCAGGCAGATGATCGGCATCTTCTCTAACTCCTGCAGATCCAGCATGCGGTTCTTATACTGGATGAACTTACGGCCCGCCACAAAGACGTCCTCAATCTCCCGCACGACCACTGCCTCCAGCGTTCCTCTCTCTTCAAAGGGTGTGCTGACCACGCCAAAATCGATCTTTCCCTTCTCCAGATTCGCCAATGTCTCCGGCGTCGGCGCATTGCTGACTACCACCTTAATTCCTGGATATTTCTCATGAAACTGCTCCAGATAAGGGAGCAGATAGAACTGCAGTGTCATATCGCTTGCGCCAATATGGATCTCCCCCAGCTCCAGATTCATCATCTGCTCCAGTTTCCGCTCCCCTAACAGGATCTGTTCATATCCTCTCGCCACATATCCGTACAGCAGCTCGCCTTCCGCCGTCAGATGTACCCCTTTGGACGCTCTCGCAAAAAGCCTCACCCCAAGCGCCGTCTCCAACTGCTTCACAGACTGACTGACTGCAGGCTGCGAGATGTTTAACTCCCCCGCCGCTACAGTCAGACTGCCTGCCCTGGCCACATGATAGAACACTTTATAGTATTCCAGGTTGTTCACCGCTTTGCCCATCTTATCAGCTTCTGGCCAATCCGTCTACATGCAGTACCTCGCCGCTGATATAGGATGCCCGGTCTGACGCCAGGAATACGAAAGCGTTCGCAATATCCTCCGGCTGTCCCATACGCCGCAGCGGAATCTGCGCGATCATCGGCTCGATCACTTCTTTCGGCACCGAACGCATCATATCCGTGTAGGTAATCCCCGGTGCGACGGCATTGACTCTCACACCCTTCGGTCCCAGCTCTCTCGCCAGGGAGAGCGTAAACCCATTGACGGCAAACTTAGAAGTCGGATAGGCGATTCCTGCCGGCTGGCCATACTGGCTTACCATGGAAGAAGTGTTGAGAATCACGCCGCTTCCCGCTGCAACCATGTGCTCACTGGCCGCTTTAGAACAGTTAAACACTCCCTTCACGTTCAGATCCATGACCTTCTCAAATTTCTCTTCCGTATAATCTGCAAAAGGAGTGCTCTCGGAAACGCCCGCATTGTTGACCAGAATATCAATCCGGCCATATTTCTCCGCCACCGCGTCAAACGCCGCTTTCACCGCACTGTAATCAGACAGATCCGGCCAGATGCCTTCCACCACCGCATCCTTATAGGTTTCCGTAAGCTTCTCAAGCGCGGCGTCCGCTGTTTCCTGACGGCTGGCACAGAGTACAACCTTGGCCCCCTCCTTGAGAAAAGCTTCCACAGTCGCAAATCCGATTCCTCTGCTTCCTCCTGTCACGATCGCGATCTTATTCTCCAGTAACATAATTTCTTCCTCCTTTATGTCTGTCTTTGCCTTAGTATATCATAAATTCTTATTTACAACACGTATTTTCTTCCCCATTCTCTGGACAGCAGTAACAGTTAAGCCATGACACAGCGTCTGACATGATATGCTTCTTCTAAGGACCGTTGGAAAACGCCGGTACTTAATGAGATTTTTCACGAATTTAGTACTGCAGCGTTTGGAACCGAGCAAGAGCGCGTCCGCAGGAGAAGCATATCATGCCAGACGCGTCCGGCTTAACTAAATAACATTGGTTCAGCCTTCGGCTTCACTGTTCCGAACAGCAGACAAAGGCTGCCGCACACATGATCATTTTATGACCACTTGTGCGGCAGCCTGTTCTGTTATTTTATATAACCCTGTATCAGTTCCTCTTAAGCGGACTCTCCCTGTAAATAATATCCCCTCTGCCCGGCCCATTGGATACCATGGTGATCGGATAACCGATCTGCTCTTCGATAAATGCAATATAACTGCGGCAGTTTTCCGGCAGATCCTCGTACCTTTTCACCCCTCTGATATCGCATTTCCAGCCAGGCATCTTTCTTAAGACCGGCTTAGCCTTCTCAAGCTTACAGGTCACCGGGAAATCTGTCGTCACTTCCCCGTCGATCTCATATCCCACGCATACCGGAATCTCATCCAGATACCCCAGCACATCCAGTACCGTAAAGGCCACATCTGTTGTGCCCTGCAGTCGGCAGCCATATTTGGAGGCTACGCAGTCAAACCACCCCATACGTCTCGGTCTGCCTGTCGTTGCGCCGAACTCACCGCCATCTCCGCCGCGCCGGCGCAGCTCATCTGCCTCCTCCCCAAAGATCTCCGACACGAAAGCGCCTGCTCCCACTGCGGAAGAATATGCCTTGCAGACGGTGACAATCTCTTTGATCTCGTGCGGCGGAAGCCCCGCACCGATCGCGCCGAATGCCGCTAAGGTCGAGGAAGACGTTACCATAGGATAGATCCCGTGATCCGGATCTTTTAAGGTGCCGAGCTGTCCTTCTAACAGAATCGTCTTTCCTTCTTTCAGCGCCCTGTGCAGGTACGCAGAGACATCACACACATAAGGTGCGATCATTTCCCGGTAGCTATGCAGCGTCTCAAGCAGCTCTTCCGGCCTGATCACCGGCTTATGATAGAGGTGCTCTAAGACAACGTTCTTCATTTCACAGACGCGGTCCACTTTTTCCTGCAGAAGTTCTTCGTCAAACAACTCACTCACCTGGAAACCGATCTTCGCGTATTTATCCGAATAAAACGGTGCGATTCCTGATTTCGTTGATCCAAAGGATTTCCCGCCGAGTCTCTCCTCCTCATATTGGTCAAACAGAATATGGTAAGGCATGACCATCTGGCATCTGTCAGACACCAGGATCTTTGGCATCGGCACTTCTCTGTCGGTGATCGACTTGATCTCGTTCATCAGAATCGGAATGTTCAATGCCACGCCATTGCCGATCACGCTTGTCGTATGTCCATAGAAGACGCCTGACGGTAATGTATGGAGCGCAAACTTTCCATAATCATTCACGATCGTGTGTCCTGCATTGGCACCTCCCTGAAAACGCACGATGATATCCGCTTTCTCAGCCAGCATATCTGTGATCTTCCCCTTGCCTTCATCTCCCCAGTTGGCTCCTACCACTGCCTTAACCATTGTAATTCCTCCTTTTATGATCAATCTGTCCAAAGGCATCCCGAAGCCATAACACAATAACCACGCGACCGTCAGATCGATGATTCCACGACGATCGATTCCAGGATGTCTGTTCCTTCCTGATTATATAGCATGGTCATTCATAAATAAAATCAATATTTATTATATATATTATAATGTTCCCTTATACATTCTGGCAGGATGTTTCCAACGGACACGCAATCCGGAACATATCTTCACAGGCGCGGTGAACAAGCTGCGCCTGCGCGGTATCCGCAAGTTTGTAATACATCTCCTTGCCTTCCCTCCTGCTCACAATCACGCCGCTGCGGCGAAGCAGTTTCAGATGATGGGATACTGCAGGATCGCTCATCTCCATCACTGCCGCTATATTGCTGACGCACGCCTCACAGTGACAAAGAAGCCACAAGATCCTTAGTCTTGTGCCGTCGCTGATTAGCTTAAACATCTCTGCCGCCTGGATGCATTCTTCCTGGCCCGGCAGATTGGCCAGTACCTTATCGATTTTCTGTCTGTGATCCGCACCTGCACAATGGTCATGCGGAAGATCATCTGCCGTCCAGCGGCGATTCTTTTCCGTCGTCATTCTACTCCTGTACCCTCCTCTCTTCCCTGCCCGCGATATCCCCTTACTTCTCCATCGCGAGCCGTATCCTCAACACGCGGCATATAATACCCCCATAACCGTACTTATTCTTCAACGTTTCTGATAGTACAGCGCTCTCGTCGCATTCAATACCGCAAGAATCATAACTCCGACATCGGCAAAGATCGCCCACCACATATTCAGCGTTCCCACAGCGCCAAGCCCTAAACAGACAAATTTCACGGCCAGCGCAAAGACAATATTCTGGTGCACAATGCGTAGGGTCTTCCTGGAAATACCGATGGCTGTCGCAATCTTCTCCGGGTTATCATCCATCAACACGATATCTGCCGCCTCGATCGCTGCATCAGCGCCCATAGCACCCATGGCGATCCCCAAATCTGCCCTGGAAAGTACTGGTGCATCATTGATGCCGTCGCCCACAAACGCCAGTTTTCCCTTCCGTCCCTGTGCGGCAAGCAGCGCCTCGACTTCCTTCACTTTATCTGCGGGCAAAAGTTCACTTTTGACTACATCCACACCGATCTCATCTGCCACAGCATCCGCCACGGCTCTGGCATCTCCGGTTAACATAACTACCTTCTCTACCCCCGCCGCCTTTAAGGCGGACACTGCCTTACCCGCGTTCGGCTTCACCACATCCGCGATCAGGATATAGCCTGCATACCTGCCCTCCACCGCTACATGGACTTCCGTCCCGATCTGCTGAGGCTTCCCATAAGGAATCGATAACCGGTCCATCAGTTTCCTGTTGCCCACTGCCACCTTTCTGCCGTCAACCAGTGCAGTCACTCCATGTCCGCTGATCTCTTCCACTTCACTGACTCTGGCCGGATCGATGCTTCTGCCATAAGCCTCCTTCAGACTCTTGCTGATCGGATGATTGGAATAGTGCTCGGCATAAACAGCCGCTTCCAGAAGCGCCTCCGCAGAAGTGTCTTCTGCCGGCGCAAGATGAGTCACCTCGAAGACGCCTCTTGTCAAGGTTCCCGTCTTATCACATACAAGACAGGTGGTCTTCGAGAGCGCTTCCAGATAATTGGATCCCTTCACCAAAATCCCCTTCGCGGACGCGCCGCCAATCCCCCCGAAGAAACTTAAAGGGATCGAAATCACCAGCGCACAGGGACAGCTTATGACCAGTGTAGTCAAAGCCCGGATGACCCACTGGGACCACCCTGCCGGATGGCCAAACATCAGATTGACGACCGGCGGCAAAAGAGCCAGCACGAGCGCGCCGATACAGACGGCCGGCGTATAGTATCTGGCAAACCGGGTAATGAAATTCTCAGATCTGGACTTCTTCATGCTGGAATTTTCCACCAGATCCAGGATCTTCGATACCGTAGATTCTCCGAATTCTTTCGTCGTCCTCATGCGCAGCACCCCGGACAGATTCACACAGCCGCTGATCACTTCATCTCCCTGTATCACTTCTCTCGGCAGACTCTCACCTGTCAGCGCGCTTGTGTTAAGCGTGGATGTTCCCTCCACAACCACTCCATCGATAGGGACTTTCTCCCCAGGCTGCACCACAATAACCGTTCCGGCCGCTACCTCTTCCGGATCAACCTGCACGAGAACGCCATCCTGTTCCACATTCGCATAATCCGGGCGGATATCCATCAACGCTGTGATATTCTTCCGGCTCTTCCCCACCGCATAACTCTGGAACAGCTCCCCGATCTGATAGAAAAGCATGACTGCGGTCCCTTCTACATACTCTCCTAACGCGATTGCTCCGACTGTGGCTGCCGCCATCAGAAAGTTCTCGTCAAAAACTTCTCCGTGCACGATCCCCAGCACCGCCTTTTTCAGGATATCATACCCAATGATCAGATACGGGATCAGAAAAAGTCCCAGCCTTATATAGATATTTTCCACCGGAAGCAGGCAAAAACCTGCCGTCAACAATGCTGCCACAATAATACGGATCAATACTTTCTTTTGCTTTCTTGTCATGGTCTACCTCCCGATCGCATTCGTCCATTCTTTTTCTTACTTGCTTCTTATATGAACATTTAAACATTTATTTAATTGTTTGTCAAGAAGAAACTCTAAAATCTTTCCCTGAGATCACGAAAAGCCAGGCACACCGCCTGACTTTCCCGTGAACCCTTATACAGGAATTCTGAGCGTCTGACCAATGCTCAGATGATCACTGGTAAGACCATTCGCCCTCCTGATCGCATCTACCGTCGTGCCATACCGGTTGGCGAGCAGCCACAGCGTGTCGCCGGAACGCACGGTATAGGTGATATACTGCCCGTTTTGTGACACCGGGATCTGCAACACCTGCCCGATCTGCAGATTATCACTGGTAAGACCGTTTTGTCTCTTGATCGCATCCACCGTCGTGCCGTACCGGTTGGCAAGCAGCCACAGCGTATCGCCGGAACGCACGGTATACCGAATGACGTCTTCCGAGGGTGGCGCAGGTGTCTGTCCAGGAGGCGTGACATTCTGGTTGATGCCGCGGTATGCTTCATATAAGGCATTCCATGTTGCCCTTCCAACAACACCGTCGGCCACAAGCCCCATTCTCTGCTGGAACGCGATGACCGCCTGCCTTGTGCCGCTGCCGAAGATTCCATCCTGCGCCGGTGCAGGTATACCCGGATAATACTCTGAGATAACATTCAGCAGATACTGCAGGGTAATCACATCCTGGCCGGTCGAGCCCTGTCTGAGCACAGAGGACGGCGGCACCGTTCCAATGCCAAGCGAACTTCCTTCACTGTTCAATTCTGCCAGTCTGGTGACTGCTGTATACAGACTGGATATCTTATACCACGTGGATTTCCCCACAATGCCGTCGCTGGCAAGATTGAAAATACTCTGAAATCTGGCGACCGCCTCTCTCGTGCTGTCCCCAAAGGTTCCCGCCGGATCACGGATCACGGGAATCGCCGGATAGTTCTGCCTGATCCTTCCCAGATAAGTCTGAATCGTCTGGACATCTAATCCGGTACTGCCCACACGAAGCGGCGTCCCAGGATAAGAAGACAGCATATTGGTCATGATATTCGTCTCCGCGATCTCGACATCATTCGGATAATAAGCCCGCAGAATATTGATCGGCGACCGCCCCTCATTGGCCAGCGTGACAGTGCCCCATTGGGACAATCCCTGGCATGTCGCTGTCGTGCCATTGCAAAAGGAAGTAAAGTAAGGCGCGTTCTGCCCCTTTCTGCGGACATATTCATTAAAGATCTCGTCCACAATCCTGCTGATGGAACTATAGATCGGTCTTCCATAGACAAAAGCCTGGTCATAGGCAGTACTGTTCGTGATATCAAAATCATATCCCTTGTTGCGATACCATTCCGTATACACTCTGTTTAAAGCAAAGGTGATGATCGCATAAATATTCGCCCGAAGAGCCGCATCCGGCCAGGTAGGATAGATCTCGCTGCTGGCGACATTCTTGACATAATCCGGAAAGGATACCTGCACGTTGGAGGCTGATGATGCCGGAGTGCCCAGATGAACCGTAATCGGATTGGGAATCACTACCTGACGCAACACATAAAGGGCTCCCTCCGCCTCCGCACCCTCCTGGTTCCGCTCTCCGGTCATACTCACCGCCGGACTGCCAACCACAATATCTGTCTGCACGGCGCTTCGCTGCCCATCCTGCATCGGTACAAGCATAAGCGGCAGTACCGCTGACTCGCCGTCATAGACAGGAATGTTGGAAACATACAGTGAATCAAATCCTTCTGCCTGTGCCAGCACATGATAACTTACATAAGGAGTTCCGGTAAAACTCTGATCCAGCGAAAACCTCTTGTCCACCGTCTCTAACGGGACGCGCCTCGTCTCCCCATTTTCATCCGTTGTCAACTCATAAACACGGTTTTGCTCATCGTCCAGTACTGTAACCTGCACGCCCTGCAGCGGGACAGCGTCATGCGCAGTCCGCGCCTGCATGGTCAAATAACCAATAGCCATATATCTTCCTTCTCCTTTTCATAAGCAATGCACAAACCGTCGCTGCGCATTCTTTCCTATGTTACAGAGTATGAAGAAATATGGCTATCTGTTACATTTCTTTCTGTTATCTTATCCTGTTATCTACTGCACGACACCGTCGCCGCTTCTCGTCCACACGATCTTCTGGCTGATCATCTGGTCGATATCCATACCGATGATCTCGGAAGCTCTGGCCTTCGCGATCTCTTCATTGGCCGTTCCCAGGTTCTTATAGATCTCATAGGCCGGTTTCCTGTTACCATTCAGATCATACAGCCCCAACGCCAGATTGCTCTCCATCTCATGGGCATCATCGGTCTGCCGAAACAGCATAAACGCATCCACATCAGGCAGCGAAGCCGCTTTCAGATACCCATAGGCGATCGATGCCTCCTGCGCCGCATCCCCGAAGCTGGAAGTATAACCGATCTCAGCGATCGAAATGCTCCTCACCGCACCGGACGGACTCAAAAACTGCGGCTTATGCATATAATCGATCAGGATATCAATATTCTGCATCGTGATATAGGGCGTTGCAAGATTCTCCTTCACCCACACCGCCGGGCCGTTCCACGCATAAGGATCGTACAGCGGAGAATTATAGGGGTGATAGGAAAGCCCCCAGTCAATGTTGCCCTCCCTGTTCATATAATAGTTAAACTGATCCAGATACTCTTTGGCCAAGAAGCTGCCTGGATTCGATTTCCTGTTCCACTCCTGATCGATCGAATTGTAGATGTTCACATTGGCATTCGCACCCTTTAACTCATTGTAAAGAAGCCGGAAAGCTTTCACATAAATATTGACATTATAATCCAGTGAATCCGAACTGCTGTACCACCAGGAAGTCCTGGCGTTCACTTCGTTGCCGATGATCCAGTTGTCCACCTGTCCGCAGTCGAAGTGTCCCGAATACCGCTGCCCTAAGAAGGCACCGATCGCCTTGATATGGTCAGTCCCGTCTGCGTCTGCCACGTTGAGCGCATAGCCTGGGCAGTCCCCGCCTCTGGCTGTCGGATGGATCAGATCCTGGGAATACGCACTCTTACCTCCGTTTAACAAAACCATGGTAACCTGCATGCCATATACGTTCAGGCTTCTGATCATAGAGTCGAACTTACTCACCATGCTCCCGTTGAAGTACCATGTCTTCCCATTATAGTCAAAAGGAATCGCCCCTGGGGCAGATGCAGCCGAGCAGATATCATCCACATACATATTATAGACTACCTGCTGGACTCCTAATTCCTGCAGCTCTTCTCTGGAAGCTTTCGTCAGATCTGGCAGAATGCCTTTGATCCCGGCAGGTTTCCTTGGGGAAGTGTAAGAAGCGACCGCCTCCGGGTTGGTGATATAATGCTCATCACTGACCTGTACCATCTGTCCGCCCTGCTTCACCGCGATCAGAAACTTACGGCTTAAATTAGAATTCTCTGTGTTATACTGCAGCGGAAAATGTGCTGTGACAGATGTCCCCGCACTCACCGTCGCCACAACCTCGCCTGCTGTGCCGTCCTGCCACACTTCATCCGCGTAAAGATAGAACTTGCCGTCGTCACTTGCAGGCACACTGCCCACATTCAGCTGACACACCACATCCGAACCGGAAATCGTACAGGAAGTGATCTCCACCGGACGGCCTGCCGCCTCTGCGCGCAGCATCGTATGCGGGCTAAACGCTGCGCCTCCCGCCGCCAATACCGTAACTGTCAGTACCGCCGCCAATACCGACCGAATCCTTGTTCTGAAGTCTCTTCTGTGTCTTCTCATACGCTTTCCATTTTCCTCTCTGTTTTCTGTATCTTATGTATAAAACATCAAAGACATGTTTTAAAGTTATCGTATATGCCATTTACTATGTATTATAGCTGTTAAACCATAGATAGGCAACCCGTGTTTTTCTTTTAAGAGAATCTTAATCTTTCCCTTCTTCTGGATTCACATGCACCATGATATGTTTCACCTTCGGGAAATTCTTTTCAATCGCATCATGCACGCGCTCCGCAATCCCATGTGATTCCCTGAGCGTCTTATCCCCGTCCACTCTGATCTCAATATCCACATAAATCTTATTGCCAAACACGCGCGTATGCAGCAGATCCACGCCCAATACCCCTTCCTGCACAGCCGCACACTGCATAAACGTCGCTTCTACATCCTCATCACATGCCTTATCTACCATCTTGTTCACTGCATCCATGAAGATCTCATAGGCTGCCTTCTCGATAAAGAAACAGATCACCACGCTGGCGGCCGGATCTGCAATCGGAAGCCCCAGCCTGGAACCTGCAATACCGATCAGCGCACCGACGGAAGACAATGCATCGGAACGGTGATGCCACGCATCCGCCATCAGCGCGCCGGAATCGATCCTTCTGGCATTGACTCTCGTATATTGGTACATTCCTTCCTTCACCACAATCGACACGACAGCCGCCGCCAGCGCCAGTCTGCCGGGCACTGCGAGCTGTGCATAATCCCCTCCCGCAATCTTACACACGGCAGTATAACCGATCCCAAGACCAGTGACTGCCAGGATCGTCGCCAGCACAATAGCCGCCACACACTCCATTCTCTCATGCCCGTAAGGATGATCCTTGTCACTCTCCCTACCCGATATCTTCACGCCGATGATCACCACAACCGTACTGAATACATCAGAAGCCGAATGAATCGCGTCTGAGATCATAGCTCCGGAGTGCGCAATGACTCCTGCCAGAAGTTTAAATACGGTAAGTACAAAGTTTGCCACGATGCTGACCATGGAAACCCGCATGGCTGTCTTCTCATACTCCTGTGTATTCTCTGTACTTTTTTGATCTGTTACTGTCATATTGCGATTTTCTCCCTTTTCCACTCTTTCCACGCACAAACACAGGACTACTTTCCTATGAGATAAAAAAACACCCGCGTACACAGTTATCACAACTACTGTCCCGCAGATGTCCTAATCTACTGTCGCCCGTGCGACCCGGCTCCCAGGCTTATCTTAAAGCCCTGGCCTGCTCAGTTTGTACTGTATTGAGGCAGCCTATCTTCCAGACAAGATGCGCTCCCCTTGATGCAGTGCAAAGAGGTTTCAAATTTTTAATAATATAACATACCGTTCCCGAAATTGCAAGGCGGAATGTAAAATCGTTTCATACTGTTTCATTTCCACTGTTCCATGTCCACTTACGACTCATAAACTGCCAAAGTGTTCCAATGCAGAAATCGCTCTCCCTTCTAGCCTGGGCAAGGGAACTATGATATAATGCATTTTGACATCCAAAGGAGCAGATGATTGTGAAAAAAAACATCCGGAAGAGAATCTCTATCGCGCTGCTGACTGCTGCTTTACTGGGGAATTCTTTCGATCTGCCCGGAGGCACTTTATCAGCCGCAGAAAAGGAACCAGGTGAAAGCGCGGTATCAGACAGCAGCGCTGCCACAGAGAACACAGCAGAAGAAAGTCTGGCAAACGAAGAAGCCGAAAAGAAAGCGCCTGCAAACGAAGAATCAGACAAGGAAGAACCAGCAGTCGAAGACGCGGACAAGGAAGCTCTGGCAAACGAAGATACCGAAAAAGTCGATCCCTCTAAGCAGGAAGCATCTAACGCAGAAACGCTGATCGATGTGCCGCCAAAGGACGAATCGGAAAACTCTGCAGATCAGGCAGTCGAGAAGGAAGACTCCGCTGCTTATGACGATATGCATATTGGTCAAATAAAATGCACGGACGCGTTACCGGACAGAGACGTTGAGAATACTTTCTATGATAAACCGATCGAGCTTGCGGCATATGAAATTCGTCTTTTTGTCAGCTGGAATGAAAGTGACGGGAAAGAGAACCTGCCGGGAACTCTTACATGGAGTATCCTGCAGGGGGAGGCAGGCACCAGGCCAGGCACACGCAATCTTGTCAATGAGGAAGATGATTGGCTGGAATTTGAAACGGTGTCAGAGGCGCCGGGTTTTACCGTGAAAGAAGAGACGGATGAGAACGACGATTTTTATAACAGCCTGACCGTTTCGGCTGCCAGTTCAAAATGGGATGATACATATGATTATTATATCCGGGCAGTCTTTGTGTCGTGCGATGAAGAAAGACCGTATACGGCTGTCACTACCCTTCCCGTTACCAGGGTGCAGGATCGGACCGATGAGGCATTGCGCGCAGATAAAACAGACGAAGAGGAACCGGACCGACTCGAAGAGAACAATCCGGAAGACACTGCGGATCTAGAACAGTCAGAAAACACAACGGAGGAAATGGCAGCAGGTAAAGAAGCCGCAGATTTATCGGCAAAAGAGGCCTCCGAAGAAGAACCTGCGGATCCTGGCCTTGCCGCAGGAAGCGAGGATTTCCTGACAGACGAAGAGAATGCCCTTTTGGAGAAAACGGAAACCGTGACCATCGGTGTTAGTAAGATCACACTGAACAGAACAAGCGCCACCATGAATCCTGCAGAAAATTTAAAACTGTCTGCCGCCATTACGCCGGAAATTCTTCAACCGAAGATCAACTGGTCCAGCAGTAACTGCGATGTAGCCTTTGTGGATGGAAATGGAATGGTTACGGCGCTGGCAGAGGGAACCGCCGAAATTACAGCGGAGTACGAAGGAAAGACAGCCAGCGCCAACATTGAAGTTGTGAAAACAGATGCGGAGCAAAACGGTGACGTTTCCATGGATGCGGAGGGAAATGTGATCGCTGTTTCTGATGATGTGTGGGTGGCAGGCTTTGAAAGAGAAAGCGAATCCCTTACTTATAACGGTAGTAAAATTACCCAGAACCTCCGCATTTATCATAAGGGAAAACTGTTACAGGAAAAGACGGATTATACCCTAACCTATAGAAATAATATCAATGCCGCGGCCCATAATTCAACGAGAGCGCCTTCCGTTACGGTTACTATGAGGGGGCAATATTCCGGCAGCCGGATCCTGTACTTTACGATCGCACCGAGGGATATTGATGAGCATCAAACACAGGGGTATGAGCAGGTAATTAACTATGCCAAAAAACTGAATATTTCTGCGCCGACTGTGTATTACGGCAGTAAAAAGTTAGCACATAAAAAAGATTTCGTCTGCGATTACAGTGCCCTGCCGGAAAGTTATACAAAAGGCGATGCCTATGAAGAGGGCAAAATTTATGAGTATACCGTTCATGGCACTGGCAATTTCACAGGTTCTTTTACCATGAAATTAGCCGTGGTAAAGAACAAAAACCTTAATTTGAATGCGGCTACTGCTGTCCTTGATCAACGGCAGTATACATACCATGGAGAAGCGCTGTCAACGAAAGACGTTTCGATTGTGTCCGTTAAATTCGGTCAAACCGTGCTGGATGCAAGTCTCTATGAATATCAGGTTTATGCTGACAGCGTGGGAACCGGTTATATCGAGATTACTCCAACGGATTTGGGCCGAGAAGCGGGCTATCGGGGAAAGAAAAAAATCAACATCAAGGTAGTAGGCGACAGAAGCATTAAGAATGCCGTACTCGGAGAAGATTGGCAAAGCGCCATTCCCTATTCCCAAAAGAAATTGAATGATGCAGGGGGATTTGTTCAGAAAAAAGCGAACGTGCTTGTTTTTGAAACAGCGGACGGTAAAGAGACGCTGACAGAAGACGTAGATTATACGGTCAGATACAAAAACAATAAAAAAGTGGGAACTGCTACGGTTACCTTTACGGGCAAGGGAAGGTATACCGGTTCTACAGGAAAGACGTATCAAATCATGCCCAATACCGAATTGGAACTAAAGTGGCGTGATATAAACGAAAAAGGAATGCCGATAACCACTTACAAAAAGGGAGGCGCAATACCGGAGTTTGAACTGATGGAACTTTCTCCGGACGGCGGACGATCTGTTTTAAACAGTAAAACAGATTATACGGTTAGTGCAAAGAACAATAAAGCGCCTGGGATTATGACCTGTACCATTACCGGCAAAGGAAATTATAAAGGATATAAAAGCATAACGGAAGTAAAAGTTACCAGTGCGGATATCGCTCAGGGAACCATAACGGCTTCCGACAGAGTGTATAGCAAGAAAACAAATGCCTGGAAATCCCCGGTAACCATAACGGATGTCAATGGAAAGAGACTGACCGCCGGAACAGATTACGATAAAAAGCTGATTTATTATTATGAAGGAATGGAAACGGCAGAACCACCCCTTGCAGACACGATTGTGTACGTAACGGCACTGGGAATCAAAAATTATGGTGGTTCCTCCATTACTGGAAGTTATCGTATCTACAACACAAGCATAAATAAACTGATCATTACCATAGATGCACAGGAGTACACGGGAAAAGAAGTCGCATTATCGAAAGAGAATATTCATGTATATGCCAACAGAACGGAAGCAAAGAAGGGCAATGAAATTACAGAACCTTGCTATGAGATCCTAAAATATAGCAGCAATATCAAAGCCGGAACGGCAAAAGTGACCCTTCGGGGAATCGGAAACTATGGAGGCGTCCGTACATGCTCTTTTAAAATTAACAAAAAACAGTATCTGACCAACCGGGTAACCGGAGTCGTGCTGGCGGAAACCGAGTTGTTTCTCGGAATCGGATGCAGCAGACAGCTTACGGCTGCCGTTATTCCGGAAGACGCCTGGAATAAAACCATACTATGGAGCTCCTCCAACAGCAAAATTGCAGAAGTTGACACAGACGGGGTGGTTACGGCAAAGAACGCAGGCAAAGTAACCATTACGGCAAAATCACAGGATACGGGAAAAAAGGCAGTCTGCAAGATAACAATCGGCATCGTTCCGGTGACAGGCGTTGCTTTCAATACCGAAGAAATTCATCAGGAAGAAGGTACAGAATACCAGTTGATTGCCACAATTTTACCGGAAGATGCAACAAACCGTAAAATTCAGTGGGAAAGTACCAACCCTGATACAGCTTCTGTCAATGAAGAAGGAAAAGTTTCTCTGAAAAAAGCAGGTATGGCAGTGATAAAGGCATATGCTGATGAGCGCCGCTTTGTTGCTAAATGTCTTGTCATTGTCAGCCCCAAAAAGGAAACAGGAATCGAAGGCGATTACCTTACACCGCAAATGTTCAGAACAATCCAGGACGATGATGACACGAATGCATTTAACGAAGCGATAAAGAACCTGAACGAAAACTGCAATGCAGTATATGTGCCTGCCGGAATCTATCTGATCAATGCCGAAGAGAGCATCCAGCTTAAGAGTCATATGAATTTTATTCTCTCTGAGGATGCCATAATAAAGGCAGCGCCTAATTCCGCCAAGAACTACCATATTATTTATGCGAGTAACGTTCAAAATGTAACCATCTCCGGCGGACAGATCGTCGGAGAGCGTTATGAGCACAACGGCAGCGCCGGAGAATGGGGCATGGGAATCGGCATTTATGACGGCACCAATATCAGTATTTCCAATGTGAATATTTCAAATTGTTTTGGCGATGGTATCTATCTGTGTTCCCAGCATCAGCAAGACAGTACCGCAAGCTGCAGACAGATCGAGATCATAAATTGTGAGTTTTCTAACAACAGGAGAAATAATCTCTCTATCGTCAGCGGAGATGATATCACCGTAGATCACTGCCGTTTTTATCATGCTAACGGAACAACCCCGGAATTTGGTATTGACATTGAAACCAATAATGCCAAAAACCCATGTGAGAGAATTACGATTTCCAATTCCATTTTTGAAGGCAATGCACAGGGAAGCATCGCCATTATCACAGCAGCTAACGATATTAATGTGATAAACTGCACCCTGAACGGAGATTTCGTGAATTATGCCGGTACTAACGTAACCGTTTCCAATTCCGTCATCCGTGGAGAAGTAAACGCCAGGGTTCCGATTGCGCTGGAAAATGGAACGACAATCAATGATGGAAGCAGCGAAGAAGATATCATGATCGCTTCCTTTTGTGCGAAGGAAGGCCCTTATACCATAGGAAAATACGGAATTGATGACGCAAATGCCATGTCTTTTCGCATAATTGAAAACAGCGGCAGTCCATCGGGAAAGGCCTTGCGTTTAGAACGTCTTTCTACCGGAACCAAAGAAACCGGTTATTATCTGAAAATGGAGGAATTGCTTCTCGGAGATGCTTCCGTTTTGGAAAAAGGCGTTACCTATCGGTTTGAATATGTCATAAGAGGCAGCGGACAGTGGGGCATTAAAACAGACCAGACAGGATGGTATCCCTGTGTTCCCATGTCCGATCAGTTTGGTATGGGTATTGTGACATATCAGGCAGGCTCCGCCGCATCCTGCAACCTGATGTTATATGCAGTAGACAGGACAAACGGCATGTATTTGGAAGTGGATTCCATAAAGATCTATAAAGTCAGATAACAGAACAAACCCTGAGATTCTTCGTCAAAAACTGATATCAAGGAGCATACATATGGAAATACGGGTACTTCAATATTTTCTTGCCATCGCTAAAGAACAGAGTATCATCCGGGCCGCCGAATCGCTTCATCTCTCCCAGCCCACTCTTTCCACACAGATCAAACATCTGGAGGAAGAGCTGGGGAAACAGCTATTGATCCGCGGGACCAAAGGTTCCCGCAAAATCACCTTGACAGAGGAGGGCATGATCCTTCGCAAACGGGCTGAGGAAATTCTGGATCTGGTCAGGAAAACAGAAAACGAAATCACCCTTTCAGATCATACCATCTTCGGCGACATCTACATCGGCGCCGGAGAAACCGATGGTATGCGCCAGTTAGCAAGAGTTGCCGGCAAGCTGAGAGAACTTCATCCTGGCATCCATTATCATATTTGCAGCGGCAATGCCGTCTATGTAAAGGAGCATCTCGATAAGGGACTGATCGATTTTGGCATGATACTTGGGATGCCTGACCTGGATAAATACGAAGCCCTGAAACTTCCTTCGAAAGATCGCTGGGGCGTTTTGATGCCAAAGGATTCCCCTCTTGCCGGGAAAGAATCTATTTCCCCGGAAGATCTGTGGGACAAGCCGCTGTTACTGTCCCAGCAGGAAACCAGAGGCAGAATGATCCTCCAATGGATCGGACGCAGCTTCTCGGAACTAAACATTACCACATCCTATAATCTGCTGTTCAATGCGTCCCTGCTTGTGGAAGAGGGATTGGGATATGCGATCTGTATTGACGGCATCATCAATACTTCCGGAGACAGTAATCTCTGCTTTCGTCCTCTGTCTCCTTCGATCGAAACAGATCTGTATTTGATCTGGAAAAAGTACCAGATCTTTTCCAAACCGGCCGAGAAATTTCTGATGACGATACAGGAGTCTCTGTCGGTGGAAATATCATGAAACATTACAATACTTTACCCTTGACATAATTATACTATATAGTATAATTCTATATAGGAGGTTTTAATGGAGACACAAGCAGGCTTTTTGATCACACAGATCAAGCAGATTGGCGGAAGAGTATTCGACAAAATACTGCTAAGAGAGAATATAAACGAGTTCAACGGTGCGCAGGGTAAGATCCTCTATGTCCTGTGGCAGCATGACCACATCTCTATCATAGAACTGTCCAGGCTTACCGGACTCGCAAACACAACGCTTACCAGTATGCTTGACAGAATGGAAGCGGCAGAACTGTTATGCCGTCTGCCCGATCCAAAGGACAGACGTAAGAATCTGATCTCTCTGACCGATAAGGCTGCGCGCCTGAAAGATCGTTACGATAAGGTATCGCTGGAAATGCACGAAGTATATTTCAAGGATTTTAGCACAGAGGAGATCCTGGCATTCGAAAGCTATCTGCGAAGGGTTCTGGACAATGTAAAGGAGGAATTATAGCAATGACCAAAATATCAAGACAGGCAACCAATGACTTTTGTCCTCAGACACTGTTTCTATACGGCACATACAAGGAAGACCATACTCCTGATTTCGGCCTGTTCTGCTGGTTCAGCTACTGCTGGGACAAGGAACTGTGTGCAATGATCTGCATCGGAGGCGAGAAACTGACAAAGGACCGGATCAAGGCAGGCAATGTCTTCTCAGCCAATCTTGTCACACAGAAGCTGCTCCCTATGGCAGATTATCTTGGGAACAAATCAGGCTATGACGAAGACAAAATGAATTTCGATACTGCGATCGGCGAAGGAAAAGCGCTGGATGTGCCAATCCTCAAGGAAAGTCCCGTTAATTTTGAGCTGGAAGTCGCAAGCAGTATTCCTCTCGATGACGGCGAAGTCTTCCTTTGCCGGATGCGGAATGTCCTTTATGACGAGGAACTTACCGACGAAAGTTTATCCGTCGGCGAGCGTCTGCGCAGGATCGCTCCCATCTCAACGACCTGCGGCACCTACTTTTCTTACACAGGAGAAGTGCTGGGCGCGTGGGGTGAACCTGGGAAAACATTTCTGAAATAAAAAAACGAGCAAAGCAATTCTTGTAAGATAAGAAAGCAGAAGGGAGCAGATCCACAGCCAACCGCCGGTCTGCTCCCTTCTCTTCTTCCTATTCCTTCACACCGCCGATCCAGAATCCGTATGTGATATCTTCCTCCGCGCTGATATGATAAGCCGGTTCCACATCAGTCCCCCAGCTGTCGATCCCACCTACGCCGCGCACTGCGCCCAGCACAGTAAGCACTGTCCTTCTTGCAGGCGGCAGTTCCTCATGATGGGTCGCATTCTCCAGCTCCTGCGCCGTATAGGGAAGACAGGCAAAAGCGATCGTCTTTCCCTCTTCTGCACAAAAGCGCAGCCCTGTCTCCCGTCTCTCCTTGCAGGAATTGTCTAATACCGTACTGCGGTACACTTCCACCCATTTCGTCTGCATGTGCATACCACAATCCTGCGGCACCATGTAAGGCGTTACCGGAAGACCTTCCACCTCATAGACGCCGGGAACACCACCTGCCATCCTGTCCGGATAAGTCTCGCCGGACAGCCCTTCATAGCGGTATCTGTCGGCACAGGTCGGCATCACAAACCGCATACCGAATACGGGAAGCTGCGGCAGACCCTTCCTGCCCTTATAATGAACGCGGACATGAATATCCCCGCCCGCAGATACTTCATAGGCCACCGTAACCAATGTCTGAGGCTGCGTGATCGTTTCGTAGGTATAGGTGATCTGCGCCCGGTCCGCTTCCACCGCGCCGCCGTACTTGTTGTTGGCCGGAGGCATGGGCACCGTCACCGGGGTATCATCGATCATAACCTCAATCCCCGCATTCTTGATAAAGCAGTCCGCCGCAAGCCACATGCCGCTCTTGATGCCGAAGCCGCTGCCCCTGTCATTGTCTGTCAGCGCTCTCCAGAAGGTAGGCGCCGGAGCCCTGTAGAGCCACTCCCTGCCATCGCGCACCAGTGATTCCATTCCGATCCTTGTCCCCGAAAACACATAAGAAAACCCTTCTCCGCGCATCCCGATGGTCACATCGCCCACGATCACTTTCAATTTATTCGTACAATCCATAGTAATATCTCACCTCCTGTATCGCCGGTTTCTCAGTTCTGTCCGCAAACACGATGCCATTGCCGGAAAACTCATAATCGCTGGCCCGGTCGTCAAAATCTCCTCCGTAACGCAGCACTTTCTTCCCGGTCACCGGGTCTGTCACATAGAGCGCCTGGTCGATGTAATCCCAGATATAACCGCCCTGGTACATCTCGAAACGGTCAAGCAGATCTATATAAGACTTCATACCACCCAGCGAGTTCCCCATATCATGCATATATTCACACAGAATAAAAGGCTTCTTCGGCTTATTTTCCAGATAAGCTGCAATATCCTCCGGTTTCGCATACATACGGCTCTCCACATCGGAAACCACATCCTCATAGGCGCGGTCATAGATCACACCCTCATAGTGCACCAGTCTGGTGTCGTCTTTCTCCTTGAAAAGGCGCTGCATCGCCGCAATATCATCTCCCACAAAGGACTCATTGCCAAGCGACCAGAACAGGATGGACGGATGATTCTTGAATGTCTCGAAATTACTTCTGGCCCGGTCCACCACCGCTTCCTTCCACTGCGGCAGACTGCCCGGCACATTCCAGGACGGCTCCGTGAACACCTTCTGCCAGGAACCGTGGCTCTCCAGATTCGTCTCCGACATCACATAGATACCGTTTTGATCGCACAGGTCATACCACGCGATCTGATCAGGATAGTGACAGGTACGCACCGAATTGATATGGTTCCTCTTAAAACATTCGATATCCCACTCCATATCCTGCATGGTGATGCATCTGCCGTTCTCGGCATTCCATTCATGCCGGTTCACGCCGTTGATGATCAGCCGCTTCCCATTGAAGAAGATCACCTTGTCCCGCAGTTCTATGCGGCGGAAACCTGCTTCACAGGGCACCGCCTCTGTAACCTCTCCCTGTTCGTCCTCCAGCACGACTGTAAGCCTGTATAAATACGGATTCCTGTTCTCCCAGAGCACCGGATCTTCGATCTCGTCAAACACAGCCTGAACCATAGAAGCCGCCGCCACAGTCTTCTCCCCGATCACCTGACCGTCCTGATCCTGCAAAGTGATCTTCACAGCGCCGGCTAGCTGCAAAGGCTCTGGGGCAGTCTGTGCCTGCAGATCTTCTGCACCCTCTGCCGACAGCTTCACCTGCACATTCACATATCCCTTCTTCAGATCCTCAGACAAAACGGGCTTCACCCACAGATCCTCCACATGCAGCTTCGGTTTGGCATACAGCGTCACATTCCGGAAGATCCCTGAGAACCGGAAGAAATCCTGATCCTCCAGATAGGCCGCCGTGCTGTTCTTATACACTTCCACTGCCAGCACATTGCCCTTCTCCCGGATGTAGGGCGTCAGATCAAACTCCGAAGGCGTGAAGGTATCTTCCGCATATCCCACAAACTGCCCGTTTAACCACACATAGGCAGCCTGCTCTACGCCCTCGAAACAGATACACACCCGTCTGCCCTTAAGTCCTTCCTCCAAGTCAAATGTCCTGCGGTAAGAACCTACCGGATTATATGCCGCCTCACTGAAAGACCCTTCTTCCTTCCTGTCCTCCCCCAAAGCATAAGCCGGGCGGCGGTACACCTGTCCCTCCCACGGGTACATCGTATTAATGTAATGGATCTTGTCATATCCTGCAATCTCAATATGGCACGGCACCTTGATCTCCCCGAATCCCTCCATATTGTAATCCTCCCGGTAGAAATCCGCCGGACGGCTCTTGGGATTCACGGACCAGGCAAACTGCCACATGCCGTTCAACGACTGATACAGGGAACTCTCCCGCCTCTCCATCTCCTCCACGCTTCCATAGATCTTATGGTCACTGTGTGCCGGAAGCTGCCCGACACGGAATACCTGCGGGTCATCCAGCCATTTGATATCTGGTTGCATATGCAAACCTCCCTTCCTTCTCATACCCAAGATCCCACTTGATGGAATCTCAAATTTATGTCCACACAAGGCGCTATCCGCGCAGCAGGTCTGCGAACCGGAAGATCACATTCTGGACCCGATACAGTTCCGACTCCCTGCTTGTTCTGCGCCACACTTCCTTGTAGAACAGGAACCATTCTTCCAGCTCTGCTGCCAGGCTCACACCGTCCACGGCACCTGCCATCCGGCCAGGCGCCTCTTTTGCCCCGATCCACAGACCGATCTGCTGCAGAAGTTCCACTCCCTTAATCGCTACCAGGCAGGCATGCAGCAGTTCTCTTGTCTGCACCGGCAGCTGCGGCATCATCTTTCGCAGTCTGTCCGCGATATCTTCTAACCGGGAGAGCGCCTCTTCTGCTCCACACAGTCCTTCCAGTACCTTCGCCAGTTCTTCCTTCGAGAGCGCCGCCTCAGACTGCTCCAGATAGCCCACCGCCTGCCGCCAGTCAATCACCTGGCGGCAGGAAATCTCTGCCATAATGGACACCAGCTCCCCTGATCTGTCGCCAAACTCTACCTGAGAGATTCGCCGGTTCATCTCCTCGAAATCCGGGATCTTCCCATTCCAGGAAAAGGCCGCTCCGTAGATCCTGCCCGGAATTCCGAGATCCGGATGGTTGATATGTCCGTAATCGCCCCAATCCGTGGTCAGCACCCCTTCCGTATGATATTGGCGCGCATAAGTGCACATCCGCTTAATATTCTCGTAGGCCACATCCAGTCTGTTTACAAACTGATTCCATCCGCTCACGCCCGGACAATTATACTGTCTGGCTCCCGCCTCGGCAAGCTTGCGCGTAGACTCGTCGCTCTGTTCCTTCTCATATCCCCAGTTTAAACAGATCGTCTGCGCCGGCAGTTCCTTTATCACTTCCGGGAAGTCACAGATGATATCTCCCCAGAACATGGGTGTTTTCCCCATCTTTACTACAAATTCACACAACTGTCTGACATGATCGATATACAGCCGCTTCACGCCGACCTGCTCCGCTTTTGCACGGCTTTTTCCTTTGCCCAGATCAAAAGTCTCATCCGCTCCGATATTAAAGTGCTCCGAAGTAAACAGCGGCATGAATTCTTCGATCATCTTCTTGATCAGCTCAAAACTTTCCTCATTCGTCACATCGATCGTATGATGCAGCATCCTGTCCACAAATCCAAACGGTGCCTTACGCGGATCCGGCATCTCACAAAGATGCTCATAGGATTTCGTGCGCAGCAGTTTATACAGATGCCCGAAGCAGGAGATATTCGGGATCAGTTCGATGTTCAGCTTCTTGCAGTAGACGTCGAGCTCCAGAATATCCTCGGCCGCAAGCGGTGTGTCATCCCGCCACATCTCACTTAAGTCCTCGAACAGATAGGAGTGCTCAATATAAAGCTGCATCTGGTTGATCTTATAGAACGCCAGATGATCCGCCAGTTTCTTCAGATAAGAAAGCGTCGGGATCCTTCCCCTTGTCACATCATGGTAGAAGCCCCTGTTCGCAATATCCGGGAAATCGTGTATGCTCATGCATGGCACGCAGGCTCCCGTCTGTCTGACGATCTGCCGGAGTGTCTGTACCCCGTACAAAAGCCCTCTCTTTCCTCCACCTGTTATCCGGATCCCCTCTGCAGCCACTTCCAGACTGTATTCCTCTTCCTTCCTTTCACTGCTGACCGCCAGCGTGACTGCCGCTTTCCTGGATCTGCCCCGTGTGATCGCCAGTCCATATCCCATGCATGCACGCAGCTCTTCCTGCAGGATCTGCGCATACCCATAAGCCTCTGTCCCACAGGAGGCGTCGATCACAATCTTCTGATCGAACCGGAGCGTAAACGCTCCCTCCTCTGCTTTCATCTGCTGTGGTTCTGGTATGATATACAACATATCTTCTCTCCTTTTCTCTTCTATATACTCTCTATACCCACTCTGCCTGAACGTCCATCTGCTGTGCGGCGTCTGTTTCCCTTTATCCCTGCAGGCCTGCCATTCCCGGTAAAAGCTTCACATGAAAGGCAAATTGTTCTTCCTCCAGGCGATACTTTGGAAGCAGATTTGGCCCACAACTATTCGATCCGATCCCGCTCTGTCTGTAATCCACGCACAGTACCGTATAGGGCGACTCTTCCAATTCATAATTATGCGCTTTGTTCGTCAATTCCTCCTGTGTGTATACCGAGGCATTGAAGGCAAATGTCTCCCTGCCTGCCGCCGTGAGAGATACCTGATCCCCATAGACTGTCACATAGTCACAGTCATGATGACTGCCATTCTCCTGCGGCCGTATATAGTCCTCATGCAGCGCTTTCACCGTCGTGTCAAACACGCCGTGCCAGCCTGCCCGCCTCTTATCCAGATAACTTTCCACCGGCCCGATCCCACAGTATTCTACCCGGTCCATCCTTTTTGGCAAAAACAGTCTGAAGCCGAATCTTGGAAGGAAAGGAAATTCCGGATCCCTCTGTACCGCAAAATGCGCATTCACCGCACCGTCTGCCTGGATCGTCCAACATGCCTTGATGTTTAAGATCCGCTGGATGAAGATCGCTGAGATGGACAGCACTGTCTCAATGACGACCTCATGCTGTTTAGCTGTCACCTGTGTCTCATAAGCCCTCGCCACGATCCGGTCATACTGTGCCGCCTGCCACTCATGCCTGATATTGCGGTCATTGTCCGTAGGCGCCCTCCAGAGATTGTACTCCATCGGCCGCTCCAGCAAGGATACGTTCCCATAGACCATCCTGGAAAAAAGCCCTGTCAGCTTATCATAAGTATAGCAAAACTGCGGCGTGGACACTTTCACCGCACAGTCGTCCTCCTGCAGTGTAAATCCGGCCTGTTCCATGCCCTCCGCTTCTGTTTTCTTCTCTGATCCTGACGCAAACAGCTTCGCAACTGTCTGGTTCTCATTGTACGCCGTCGCTACAGGCACCTCCTCAAATCCCAGCAGGAATCCTGCCGGAAGGATCTTCGTCGCCTCCTTCAGATAATAAGAGACTTTCAGGAAACTCTTACCCTTTTCGGGCACAGAAAATGCCACTGGCACTGTCTTCTCAGCATGGGGCGCAATATCTAAGAGCGACTGGTCCTCCACACAGCCCTTCTCTGTCACGATCCCGTCGCAGAGTACCTCATAGCGCACCTCACAGTAATCTTGCAGATTCAGGAAATCCATATAATTATGCAGGACCAGTTCTTTCTTTTCCTGACAAAATGCCGCCACTCTGGCAGGACGGTATACGTTCTTGAATTCTAGCAGTCCCGTATGCGGCCTGCGGTCGGGATAAACCAGACCGTCCATACAGAAGTTGCCGTCCTGCGGGTATTCCTCATGATCTCCGCCGTAAGCGTAGACCTTCTTCCCCCGGATCGTCTTACCCAGATCGATGGCATGATCGCACCACTCCCAGATAAAACCGCCGCATGACTTGTCATACTGCTGGATGACCTCGAAATAATCTTCCAGATCTCCAGGACCGTTGCCCATGGCATGGCAGAACTCACACATGACATACGGCTTCGTGCCGTCCTTCGCAAAATATTCATGCATCTCCTGCAGCGACGGATACATCCGGCTGTACAGATCTATATTGCTGTAATCATACTCCCTCTTGTCAGACACATACCGGCTGCTCTCGAAATGGGTCAATCTGGTGTCGTCGAAATCCTTCGTCCATGTAAGCGCCTCCTCGAAAGTGCAGCCATAAGCGCATTCATTTCCCATAGACCAGATTACCACGCTGGGGCGGTTCTTATCCCGCTCCACCAGACGTCTTGTCCTGTCAAGCGTAGCCGGTGTAAAAGCCGGATTGTCCGCGATCGCCTCATTCCAGCGCTTGCTGCGCTTCTCCCAGTCCGCTTCTTCCATATAAATATCCGCCGTTCCGTGACTCTCGTTGTCCGCCTCATCGATCACATAGAATCCAAAACGGTCATAGAGCTGATAACACCACGGCGCGTTCGGATAATGGCTGGTGCGGATCGCATTGATGTTGTGCTCTTTCATCAGCCGCAGGTCTGACAGCATCTGCTCCCTGCTGATCGCAAATCCGGTGACAGGATCGCTGTCATGACGGTTCGTCCCATGGAACTTCACCTTCACACCGTTGAGATACACCACGCCCTCCTCTACATGGATCTCCCGGATCCCGACCTGATCCGTGATCACTTCCCCTTCCGTTGCCAGCGTCAGCGTATACAGATAAGGCTCCTCCGCATTCCACAGCTTAGCTTCCTTCACCTGCAGGCAAACGCTCCCTTCTGCGCTGCCCCCGTCCTGTCTGCCCGCATCTGCCTTACTTTCCAGCACTTCTCCTTCCGCGGCCAGCCTGCCCTCCTGATCATACAGGCTCACCTTTGCAGCGACAAACGCTTTCTGATACTGCAGGCAGATCTCGATCTCACCCTCGCCTTGATCCTTCGAAGGTCTTGCTTTCACGAAATAATCGAAGATACCCTCCCTTGGCCTTCTGAGCAGATAGACATCCCGGAAGATGCCGCTCATCCTGAACTTGTCCTGGTCTTCCAGATAACTGCCGTCACACCATTTCAACACCAGGACCGCCAGCGTATTCTCTCCTTCCCGCAGAAGCGCCGTGACATCAAATTCACTGGTGGAATGGGAAACCTGGCTGTAGCCTGCGAAACTGCCGTTTACCCAGACATAGAAGCAGGAATCCACTCCCTCAAAATTCAGGAAAGCTCTGGGCGCTTTCTCGTCTCTATAATAGGTAAAAGTACGCACATACTCGCCGCAAGGGTTCTGATGAGGCACATAGGGCGGATCCATTGGAAAAGGATATCTGGTGTTCGTATACTGGTGCCTGTCATAACCGTAGTTCTGCCATACGCCAGGCACTTTCACAGAATCAAACCCTTCCAGACAGGCCCCTTCCTGCCAGAACTCTTCCTTTGCATCATAGATACTGTCAAAATAGCGGAAATTCCACTGCCCGGAAAGCAGCACGAAACGGTCCGACTTCTCCCGTGCTTCCACTGCGTCCTCAAGCCTCCCGGATGCCGGGATATAATACGCCCTGTTGGGCATGGTGTTTTTATGAAGCACCTGCAGATCTTCATAATATTTCGGTATGATCATATTCTCCTCCGTTCTGGATGGCGCTCCCATCCTCTCCACGCAAACTGTATTTATTATATATAACCACCCGTCAGAAATCCATAGCCTCTATTGGACAAAACATGGACAAAATGATACAATCGAAAAAACACCAAGGAGACCTTCCCATGTATTCCAACTCCGGATATTTGCACAATGCAGACATAGAAATAGAAGATACTGTCCACGCCTTAAGCGTGGCAAGCTGCGGGGTCTACCGCCTTACCCACCAGCCGGTCATGCCCACTCTGCGTGCCAAAGGACGCAGAGATTATCAGCTTTTATATATTTGTGCAGGAAAAGCGCTGTTTTGCTTTGAGGAGGAACAAGTAGAGATTCCGGCCGGCCGTATGGTCCTCTACCGGCCCGGCGAGAGGCAGCAGTATTACTATTATGCCAAGGATGCCCCAGAGGTGTACTGGGTGCATTTCTCAGGGTATGAAGCCCCACAGATTCTGGACAAAATAGGATTCTCCGATAGGCACGTGCTCTTGTGCGGCATGTCCTTCCACTATCCAGAACTGTTCCGGCAAATCATCCTGGAACTGCAGTTAAAACGCCCCTGTTTCGAAGAACTGCTCTGTACCTATCTGCAGCAGATCTTGGCTATGATCCGCCGGAACCAATTAGAGATCTCTGCTGACAAATACCGGAACCTGGAAGATATGGAAGCCACCGTTCATTATTTCAATGAATTTTATATGCAGGACATCTCTGTTGAAGAGTACGCCGCCGGGCAGCATATGAGCGTGAGCTGGTTTATCCGCAGTTTCAAGCAATATATGGGGCTGACGCCCATGCAGTACATCACTTCCATACGGATCAATAAGGCAAAAGAACTGCTGAAAAATACCAACTGTTCCATCCAGGAAGTCAGCACGCTCTCCGGCTATGAAAATCCCCTCTATTTCAGCCGGATCTTCCGCAAATATACCGGATTTTCTCCTTCCAGATACCGTAAGGAATAGCATCCACAGAAAGGCAGACCATCCATTATGAACAGACGTTCTCATGAAATCACTTATAAAAACTTCGAAACACCGTTAGGCAGTCCGGTGCTTGCTATTCTGGACAAAATCGGAACTCCTGAAGATTTCCGTGAACCCGATCTGCTCCATTTTCATAAACATATGGAGATCGGCTTCTGTTATTATGGCAATGGCGTCATGATACTTGACGATCAGAAGATCCCCTACGGAAGCAACACCTTCGCCGTCATCCCCAGAGGCATCTCCCACCTGACGAAAAGCCACGATAAGATCGGTTATTCCTGGGAATACCTTTTCATCGATGTGGACGGCCTTGTGTCTGAAGTATATAAGGATAATCCTCCCATGGCGAAATATCTGCTCTCCCGGATCAACAGCCATGCTTTCTTGTCCAGGGCAGACAGGCAGCCTGAGATCGCTTCTCTGATCCGTCAGATCCTTGACGTCATGCGCCGGCAGGAAGAATTGTATCTGGAAGAGGCAAGAGGGCTGGCATTCGCACTGCTAATCTGTCTGGCCCGCCAGAATACTGACGGTTCCCAGCTTCCAGGTTACCGGCACAGTGTAAACAGCAATATCGTCATTTCGCCCGCCCTTGTCCTGATCAACAACGAACCCGGCCAGCCATTTAAGATCAGCGAATTGGCCAAAATATGCCATATCAGCGAGACACACTTCCGGCGTGTCTTTTCCGAATATATGAAAATGTCTCCGGTCAAATATATCAACCAGGTCCGGATCCGGCAGGCCTGCGACGACCTAAAGCGTAGCAATGATTCCATCAATGTCATTGCCGCCCGGTCGGGATTTCCTTCTCTGTCTACCTTTAACCGCAATTTCCGGCAGATTACCGGCGTTACGCCCCAGCAGCTCAGAAAGCATCCTGACCTGTATGTTCCTGACGCCGCATTTACCCCCCCCCTCTCAAAAACTTAGATGGTTGATTTTGCATAGTTTGTGTTTGAATATGGCAACACAGTCCCATCTTTTTATGATACAATGTACAAGACTTGTTTATAAAGTGTTCAAGAAATATACATTCTGCCCATTTAAGTGGGAAAAATGTAGAATTTTATGGACACAGTAAGCAAAATACAACTCATAGGGAGGATATAAAATGAAGAAAAAAGTAATTTCCGTATTGCTAGCTCTGACCATGGCAGCTTCTCTGACAGCTTGTGGCGGCAGCGCAGGCGGCGACAGTGCAGGAACAGACGCAGCTCCCGCTGACGACGGTGCGGCTGCTGAAGAGGCAGCTCCTACAGAGGATGCGGCCGGTGAAGAGGCAGCAGTGACAGAAGGAGCTTCTGCTGACGACAATACTTTGACAGTATGGACATGGGATCCGAACTTCAACGTATATGCGATCAACAAAGCTGCTGAGATCTATGCACAGGATCACGAGGGCTTCAAGGTTGAGGTAAGTGAAGTACAGTCTGACGACATCGAGACTCGTATCACAACAGCAGTTTCCGCTGGCGACTTAAGCACGCTGCCGGACATCTTCTTAATGCAGGATAATTCATTCCAGAAATATGTAATCAACTATCCTGACGTATTTACAGACCTGACAAGCTCAGGAATCAACTTCGGTGATTTCTCTGCCGCGAAAGTTGCATACTCTACGATCGATGGCAAGAACTACGGTATTCCGTTCGATAACGGCACCGTTATCAACTGTGTACGTACTGACATTCTGGAGCAGGCCGGCTTTACCGTTGACGATTTCACGGATATCACATGGTCTGACTACATGGAGAAGGCTAAAGTCGTTCTGGAGAAGACAGGTGTGCCGATGTTAACTGCTCAGGCAGGTTCTCCTGATCAGGTTATGATGATGCTTCAGTCCTGCGGTTCTTCCCTGTTCAAGGAAGACGGTTCCGTTAATATCGACAGCAACGCAGAGCTGAAAGAGATCATGAATGTTTACATCCAGATGGTAAAAGACGGTACTCTGGTAGAAGTAACAGACTGGGATCAGTATATCGCTTCTCTGAACAATGGTACTGCTGCAAGCGCAATGAACGGATGCTGGATCATGGCAAGTATCACACCGGTTGAAGATCAGTCCGGTAAGTGGGCGCTGACCAATATGCCGAAGCTTGACAGCATTGCAAACGCAACGAACTACTCCAACAACGGTGGTTCCTCATGGGCGATCTCTGCTAACTGCCAGAAGGTTGACTTGGCTGTAGATTTCATGAATTCCACTTTTGCAGGAAGCACAGCGCTGTATGACGATGTTATCTCCAAGGGCGCTCTGGCAACCTGGGCACCTGCAGGTGAATCCGAAGCATATGCACAGCCTGTTGATTTCTTCGGCGGCGATGCCATCTATGCTAAGATCGTTGATTTTGCTACCAAGACTCCTTCCAATATCACAGGCGCATTCTACTATGACGCACGTGACGCCGTAGGTGTTGCTCTCTCCAATATCTGCCAGCAAGGCGCTGACATTGACTCCGAGATCAAGACGGCACAGGAAACTGTAGAATTTAACATGGGTGGCTGATCTTCACCTGATCATTTGCATTAAGTTTTTGTTTACAAAGGTCTGTTGCTGCTGTCAAAGCAGCAGACAGACCTTTTTTTAACCAAGAAACACACAAAATTACTACCATCAAGAGGGAGGGAACGATTTTATGAGTGGTCAAAAGAAAAACGGTCTTACTCTGCAGCAAAAGCACGGTCTCACAGGATGGGTCTTTCTGGCTCCTGCTGTGCTGTTGATCTGCTGGACCAGCTTCTATCCCATGATCCGGGCATTTATCCTGTCGCTACAGACCGGTATGGGCGTCAACTTAAAGTTTACAGGATTCAGCAACTACACACGTATCCTGAAGGATCCAACATTTAAGCAGACACTGTTTAACACATTTTTCTACCTCATCATCCAAGTACCGATCATGCTGGTTCTTGCACTGATTCTGGCATCCCTGTTGAACAACAAACAGCTTCGCTTCAAGGGATTGTTCCGTACCTGCATATTCCTGCCATGCGCGACATCATTGGTATCTTATGCCATGATCTTCCGCTCCCTGTTTGCCAACGACGGTTTCATCAATACGGTACTGCGTAATTTCGGTATGAATCCTGTCATGTGGTTCGCCAATGCATGGACTGCAAGGGCTGTTATCATTATCGCATTGATCTGGCGGTGGACCGGATACAATATGGTCTTCTACCTGTCCGGCCTGCAGAATATCGAATATTCCGTATATGAAGCAGCCAGAATTGACGGTGCAAGTCCTCTGCAGACTTTCTTCAAGATCACCGTTCCGTTGTTAAAACCGACCATCCTGCTGACCACCATTACTTCCACCAATGGTACACTGCAGTTGTTTGATGAGTCTTTGAACCTGACCAACGGCGGACCTGGTAAGTCCACAATGACCATGTCGCATTATATTTACAATACGTCCTTCGTACAGAGTCCGAACTTTGGCTATGCTGCGGCAATGTCCATTCTAATCCTGATCATGGTTGCCATCTTGGCAATCCTGCAGATGAAAGTAGGTGATGAGAGATGATGAGCAAAGGTAAAAAATTCGCAATGTATGCATTCTTGACGATCTTCTCCCTTATTTCCGTCTTCCCGCTGTATTATATGTTCTGCGCAGCTACGAATAAGAGTGTGGATGTTATTGCCGGAAGACTCTATCCCGGCACCTACCTGTTCGAGAATTATAAGGCGCTGATCGCCAACCAGAACCTTGGACTGGCGCTCTGGAATTCATTCCGCAATGCCGCTGTATTGACTGTCCTTTGTCTTCTGGTCTGCTCGATCGCCGGATATGGTTTTGAGATTTATCATGACAGAGGTAAGGATGCTGTCTTCACAGTACTTCTGACCGCTATGATGATTCCTTTCGCCGCTGTCATGATCCCCATGTTCCGTATGTTTTCCACTCTTGGTATGGTAAACACGATGGCTGCTTTCATGCTTCCGTCCATTTCCACACCATTTATGATCATGATGTTCCGACAGGCTTCCAGATCCTTCCCGCACGACATCATTGAGGCGGCAAGAATTGACGGATTGAGTGAACTTTCCATCTTCTTCCGCATGTTCTTCCCCACGATGCGTTCCACTTATGCGGCGGCGATGACCATCGTCTTCATGAATGCCTGGAACAACTATCTATGGCCGAAGGTTATCCTTCTTACCAACGATTCCATCACCATGCCGATGTTAGTTGCCAATCTCTTAGGCGGCTATACCGTTGACTACGGCATGTTGATGTTAGGCGTATTTATTTGTACCATTCCTACCGCGATCGTATTCTTCTGCTTACAGAAGAGTTTCGCAGAAGGTATCACAGGCGCCGTGAAATAATTATACAAATATAAGAAGAGCCTTTTATCCAGAAGAGCAGAATGCGGGAAATCCGCTGTCTGCTCTTCTTTTCCATGTCGGCCTCTTTTTTATGTTCCGGTTTTGACTAACTCCTTTCCATCGGATCCGCCTTTTCGTCACCAGAATCTTCATCGGATGTCAGATACCGCACAATCCCCCTCACAATGCCATCTGCGATCTGATCCCTGTATTCCTTCGTTGCCAACTTATCTCTCTCTTTCTGATTGGAGAGAAATCCCGTCTCGATCAGGCAGGAAGGCATCGTGCTCTTACTGATCACGCAAAGATCCTCGTGAGATACCAGTTCTCTGCCTTTTGCCCCGGTCGCCTGTACGGTCTCCTGCTGAATGCACTGTGCCAGCCAGCCGCTGTCCCGTGTCTGGTCACTCCCATCATACCATGTCTCAATTCCTTCCACACTGTCGTCTTCACAGGAATTCTGATGGATACTGACATAGAGCAATGCATTCGCAGCATTCGCGTTCTCCACTCTCTCCATCTTATCGATGAATGCATCCCCTTCTCTGGCAAGTTCCGCCTGATATCCGTATTTCCTCAGTCTGACTACCACCTGGGCCGCAATCATCCGGTTGATATCCTTCTCCAAAATATCATCGAAGACACATCCGCCATCCATGCCGCCATGTCCTGGATCTATGATGATCACTTCTTCTGTCTGGTATTCTGCAGCCACCTGTTCCCATGAATCCTCCTGCTGTTCTTCTTCCGGTTTCTCCTCAGTCTCCTTTTGCTGCCCCTGCACCATCTCTTCCTTCTTTGTCACTGCAGAAGCCTGCATCAGCACTGATTGTGCCTCTACTCTCTGGGTCGCTTTCTTTGTCTTCAATGCTACTGCCGCACAGACGATCAGGATGCAGATAACCGATACTCCCACTATGATCCGCTGTAACGACGCCCTCTGTTCTCTTCTTCTCCACGTTCTGCGGCGATGTCTTCTTCTGTACATAAAAATGATGCTCCTCTCCTGTATTTTCGTTCTGCAGCTTACCTCATCTTGTAGGTTTACTGCTATCATACAGAAGCGGTGCATCATAATTTCATCATTTTTGTAACATAGTTACATCATTTTTGCATCAAAGTTGTATCCTCATACGCGGTTACTTACCTCGATATCTTCAGAAATAATTCGTTGATTCCTTCATAGAAGCCGACCGTAACAATCGTCCTCTCATCCCCACTGCCTGCAAAAACATACTTCTTATAGTAGGGCGTCGTCTCCAAAAGAGGATTATCCGTCTCGTACGCTTCCGGTTCAGACAGTCCCATATAATTACTCCACTGCTCTACCAGCCCGTCTGGATCGATCTCTTCCCATTTAAGCTGTGCCCGTACATAGAATTCATAGATCTTACCGTCATCCGCATCGACATAGGCATCGATCAGCCGATTCTCCTTATTGGCATTCTGCAAGCTTCCTGTCAGACTCACTTTCCAGACTGCCACATTGTTTCTCGGCTCCGGTACATCGATCGCGGAATACAAGGTAGCCTCATAAGCTGCCGCCTGAATCTCCTTGATCTCCTCCGGCAGGATACCACTCTCTTTCAGAAGCGCAATCTCTCTGTTGACCGTCTCATAGATCTCCTCATCGGTGATCTCTTTCCCGGAAGGGCCATTATGATTGACGACAAAGGCATAGGTTCCCGTTAATTCCCGATAAGCCTCGTCTCTCTCTCTGGAGTGCAGACTCTGTTCGGTTTCCGGAAGACTCTGGGCATTTAAACACTGGGAAAGAATATAAAGCTTCTCATGACTGCTCAACTGATACCGGTAGCCTTCCTGGCCCGTCTCCTCTTCACGGGTCTGGATCTGATCCAGTATCCCTCTATCTGTATAGCGCGCAAGCGCCTCCGGCCCCCAGAGTGACAACAGAACCACAAGAACCGTCAGCATAAAAAGCGCCAGACTAAGAATGGATCTCTTCATACGCTACCTCCTTCCTATCTTCCCACATAAGGAAACTGGCTGTCGTTCCCTCACCCTGTGCGCTCTCGATCTCCAGTTTGCTCCCATGCAGTGCAAGAATCTCCGTACACAGCGCCAGACCCAGACCGGCTCCATTTCTGCTGCGCGATCTTGATTTATCCACCATATAGAACGCCTGGGTAATCTTGGACAGTTCTCCCTCCGGAATGCCAATCCCATGATCTCTCACAAGAAATCGGTAGCCTTTGCGCCCATTCCCAGCATTCTCCTGGTCAGCTTCTTCCACAATATGTCCCTCTATCTCAATCCTGCTTCCCGGCTCAGAAGCTTTGCAGGCATTATCGATCAGATTTACCAGAACTGTCTGGAGCAGACTGGGATCGGCAGCCACCATCGCCTGCTCACAGCAAAAAGCCAGCTCCATATCCGCATTCGGCAGAAACATACTCTGTAAATACTCAAACAGTGTTTCTGTCAAAACTCTCTGCAATCTGGCGCCCTCCTTTTTCGTCACCATAATATCCAGAAGACGCAGCGACATGGTCTCCAGTCTTTTCCCCTCCGTATAAATGTAATTGGCTGAACGGAAGCTCTTCTCTTCATCTAATTTCCTGGAACGCAGCATATCCGCATAGCCTATGATGGAAGTAAGCGGCGTCTTGAGCTCATGGGCGAAAGCCCCGACAAATTCTTCCCTCGACTGCACTTCCTCCTCCAGTTGACCGATCGTCTTCTCCAATGCTTCCGCCATATGATTGAAATCCTGCGTCAACTGCCCAAGTTCATCCCTGCTGACCTGTTGTGCCCGATAGCCGTAGTCCCCTGCCGCCATCTCCTTCGTGGCCTTCATCAGAAGACGGATCGGTTTCGTCAGGCGTGAAGCAATGAAATACATGATCACAATGCCAAAGGCTAACATCAGAACCATTAACCGCCTGTAAACGGTAAATCCCGTTGTGCGCTCTTCAAACACCTGTGAAACATCCCTGAGCGTCTCCAAATATAAGCCCCTGCCCAGCGCATTCACGCTGCTGCCAGTCTGGATATAATAATGGCTTCCAGACTGTATCACACGATAAGAGTACTGACTTTCCCCCGTCTGTGCCAGCAGTGCGTCATCCGTCTCAAACCCGTCACTGGCATAGAGCACCCTTTTTTCCTCATTGGAAAGACGTAACAGACGCCCGCCGCCCTGGCCGCTCGTCTCCAGATTGGTGGCAATCTGTTCCACCGAACCGTCCTGCAGCAGATCATATTTGAGCGGAACATTTAACGCTGCCGTCTGAAAGGCAAACCGCAGGATGCTGTTCTCATCCAGGGCCTGCTCGATCTCCCGCTCCAAAGAGGTCCGGAATACATAATTAACAAAATAGAAACCGCTTAAGCTTAACGTGATCGCTATAATGATCGTCGTCCAAAGCAATAATTTCCGGGAAAACTTCATCTCTTACTTAACCTTCCCTCCACTTCGACACATTCATGCAAAATCCCCATGAAGCCTCCTATAGTTCCAACCGGTATCCCACCTTATATACCGCCACCAGATTCTTTTCCCATCCCAACTTCTTCCGAAGCCTCTGTACATGAAGATCCAGCGTCCTGCTGTTCGCAAAGTACTCATCATCCCAGACTCTCTCATACAGGTTCTCCCGAAACAGAGCAATATTCCGGTTCTCCACAAAGAGTAACATCAAATCAAATTCTTTACTGGTCAGTGGAACCGGCTCTCCCCTGCGTGTCACCCGCCTCGCTTCCACATCGATCTCCACATCCCCCAGGGCGATCATCTTGTCGGTCTTATGGTATCTGCGCAGGACTGCCTCCACTCTGGCAAGCAGCTCTGTCACATCAAACGGTTTGATCAGATAATCATCCGCCCCCAGTTTCAATCCTCTGACCCGGTCCTTTACCTCATGTTTCGCCGAGATAAAGATGACCGGCACCTTATACGGTTTGATATACTCCATCACATCATACCCGTCCGCTCCCGGCAGCATGATATCTAAAAGTACCAGGTCAAAAGTATTCTTCTCCACTTCGTCAATGGCGGCCAGACCATCCTGTACCGCCACACAGGAATAACCAGCCGCCGAAAGATTCATATCGATCAAATCACAGATCGGTTTCTCATCATCCACTATCAATATTCTGATCATAGTTCCGGACTCCACCCCCAATAGGCCCTCGCCTGCTCTACAAGATCCGCTACCGTATCTTCCTCTCCGCAGCGGACCATCTTCTTCACTTCCGTATCCACTTCAAACCCGCTTGTCCTCTGGTAATAGATCTCATAGTCATTCTCAATGACCACATCCTCCAGACTTCCTGCATAGCTGTACCGCGCCGCCACCAGAAGATCCTTCATGCCGTCTCCATCGATATCCCTACAGGCGATGCCTTTAAGCGCATACAGATTATCATAATCCCCCATCGGCTGGAAGCTCCAGACAATCGTTCCCTTCTCATCAACCAGATAGATCATAAAGATAGAGAATTCTGCCATCGTATAACTTCCAGGCATGACTTCCAGATAGCCCAGCTTCTCAAACTGTCTGAGGTAGTCCTGCTCTTTCGCGATCACAAACCCATTCGCAAGAAGTTCCTCCTTCGTGGACGCCGTATAAAGAAACTCTGCCGAATACCCGTCTCTGACATAGGCGATAATACTCTCGGCGCTCTTATTCATCCCAAACCGATTCAACTTATCTGAGATCCGGTAATCCCGGTAGAAACTGTCTTCCCCCTGGAAAAGCACATCTCCGACATTGTATTTTCTGTCAGCATATTCTCCCGTTCTGTTCCTGCAGGCAGCGATCAGCACAATATCCACTCTTCCATCCTGGTTCAGATCCTGAAAAGAGACGGCCCCAATCTCCACAATCGGTTGTTCCAGCATCCCCACATTCCAGTTATTGGCCGCCAGCTGGTCAGTCTGGTATACCACGTCGCCGTTTTCCCGAACAAAGAACAACGCCAGTCTGTGATACCGTTTCTCCATGGCAGGCACCAGATACACTTCCCCAAAACACATCGTCTCTAACGGAAAGATCTGATCCTCGATCACGGCAAAGCCATTTCCCTCGATCTGGGCCTGCCGTGTGATCCCCTGAAGCCTCTCCAGATATTCCTCATACGCCTCCCGAACCGCAAGGTCCTTCTGCGACGCATCCGCCTCTTTTCCATCCTCAGCAGAAGCAGACATGCCCATGCCTGTCCACATAAGCACAGCAAACACTATTCCTATGTACTTGATCCACAACCGTCTCTTTTGCAATGCCTGCACCTGCTTTTCCAATGTATCCAATAACCGCCAAAACGATCAAACATGAATCTCTGCCTTTATCCCCAGCAGCGCTTCATTCTCCTGAAGGATCGGACGGACTACTTCCTGTAAGAATCTCTCTACCTGAACCGGCGCACGCCCCACGTACTTCTTCGGATCCATCGTCTCTTTCAGCTCTTCTACCGAGAGATTGAATACAGCGTCTTTCGCGATCAGCTCTAACAGATCATTCTCTCTTCCTTCCTGTTTCACATGGGCGCCTGCTTCCATGGAAAGCTCTCTGATCCGCTCATGCAGTTCCTGTCTGTTGCCGCCCATCTTTACGGCATCCATCATGATATTCTCCGTCGCCATAAAGGGCAGCTCGCTCATAAGACGCTTCGTGATCACCTTGTCATATACGACCAATCCATCCACAACATTCAGGCACAGATCCAAGATGCCATCCACGGCCAGAAACGCTTCCGGAATAGACAGTCTCTTATTGGCCGAATCGTCTAACGTCCTCTCAAACCACTGTGTGGCTGAGGTAATCGCCGGATTCAGCGCATCGATCATCACATATCTGGACAGCGAAGCGATCCGCTCACTCCGCATCGGATTTCTCTTATACGCCATAGCCGAAGAACCGATCTGGCTCTTCTCAAAAGGTTCCTCCACTTCTTTCAAATGCTGCAGCAATCTGATATCATTGGACATCTTATGCGCGGAGGCCGCAATTCCCGCCAGCACATTACACACCCTGGTGTCTACTTTTCTGGAATACGTCTGTCCTGACACCGGATAACATTTCTCGAATCCCATCTTCTCTGCGATCATGGGATCAATCCGATCGATCGTCTCCTGATCCCCATTGAAAAGCTCCAGGAAAGAAGCCTGTGTCCCTGTCGTACCCTTAGACCCTAACAGTTTCATCGTAGAGAGCACATAGTCAAGATCCTCTAAATCCAGACAGAATTCCTGTGCCCACAGCGTCGCCCTCTTCCCCACCGTAGTCGGCTGTGCCGGCTGGAAATGCGTAAACGCCAGCGTCGGCAGCTCTTTATATTGCTGCGCAAATTCCGCCAGCTTAGCGATCACATTGACTAACTTGCGTTTCACCAGCCTAAGCGCCTCCGTCATCACAATAATATCCGTATTGTCTCCCACATAGCAGGATGTCGCTCCAAGATGGATAATTCCGGCTGCTTTCGGGCACTGCTGCCCATAGGCATAGACGTGACTCATCACATCATGCCGCACTTCCTTCTCTCTCGCTTTCGCAACCTCATAATTGATATCCTCCGCATGGGCCTTCAGCTCGTCAATCTGCTCTATGGTAATTACCGGTTTCCCATTCTGGCTAAGTCCCAGCTCCATCTCTGTCTCTGCCAGCGCAATCCACAGTCTCCTCCATGTCCTGAATTTCATATCCGGCGAAAAGATATACTGCATCTCCTTACTGGCATACCGCTCCGACAATGGGCTTACATATCTGTCTGTACTCATCCTGCTCTCCATCCTTCCTGATCTTCTGACCATCTGTTACTGAAATTTCTTCTCATATTCCTCCACAGCTCCCATGATCTCTTTCGTATACTGCGGATATTTCTCCACCAGCTCTTTGATTTCTTTCTGGGACCCGCCTGCCACCACTTCTTTGTTATATTCCATCCGCCGCCGCAGAGACTGCCTTCTGATAATCAGATTATGCCTGATCTCCACCATCTCTTTCCGGTCTAAGATTGCCTCTGTCTGATGCAGCCATATGGCGGGATCCTTGATCTGGTAACACTTTAACATCTGGAGCAGTTCCCGTTCATTATGGTCCAGATCCCGTTCCGCTTTTCTTAAGTTCTCCCGTTCTGCCCTCTCCGCCCGATAATTATTCCACAGTTCCATCAGTTCTTTTGCACTGCCCACCCCATACTTGAGCTGCAAATAGTCTAACAGATTCGTGTTATTGACGTATCTGATCTTCACTTTATTCTGCAGAAGGATGATCTTATTGATCCCGTTCTCCACACGGCGAAGCTCCTGTCTCGCATCCAGATGCTTGACATAGATGACTGTGATTACCACAGCCGCCGTCAACGCTGTCAGCAGATATCCTGCTTTCGTATCCATATCCAGAAAGAACTGCAGGAACAAAAGCAGCAGAATGCAGAGCCCCAACGCTACGACACAGATGATTGCCATGCCGCGGGTATCTGCGATTATGCTCATCACTTCATTCTTACGGTACAGATAAGCGTGTTTCTCTCCCTCCAGCCGTCCCAGATCCTGCTTAATCAAAGCCTGGTACTCCTCCGCCTCGGTAAGCTTCTCAAATCCTTCTTCCACTTCATCGGCGATCCGCTCCATAAGCTGGTATTGCTCATCACTGATCCGGCGCGGCCTCTCCATAAAGTCTGCCTTGCTGTCCTGCAGCTCTGCAACCCGTCTGGCACACTCTTTGAGCTGTTCGCTCTCCTCTGGCGGAAGCGCTTCAATTTCCTCCATATCCTTGAGATAGGAAGTCACCATTTCATACTCATAGGTCAGATTCTCCAGCTCCTTGGTTGCATCCGCCATCTTCTCCAGACAGTTCTTGACATAGTCTTCTCTCTGTTCCTTGTTCTCATAATCGACCTGGTGATCGACTTCTCCGTCTTCCCACTGGATTTCGTCGAATTCTTCCTGGTTTTTTCTTTGAAACCGATTCTTTATTTTTCCAAATAATCCCATGTCTTTTCAATCCTCTCTGTTACCTCTGCTCTTTTTGCCGCTCAGGAGACAAATTCCCGGTATTCTTCCCGCAGCTTGGTCGTCAGCCTCTCGATCTCGTGATAATATGGCGCGTCATTTCCCGCCGTGCTGCTTCCCTCCTCCTTGAACACCTGCAGCGTAAAGAGCATCCGGTTCTCATCTGTCGCCTCGAACTGTCCCGCTGTCTGCTCGATCCGCCGCTCCACCTGCAAAGATGCGTTATGGTACTGCGGATGATCCGCAATAAAAGCGACGTATTCTTTATCCTGACTATACATACGCACAGAGGCCAGATACAGCGCAAGGCTCTCCTTCGCCCCGTCCGTCTCATAGGCCTGCCGGAATCTTTCAGCCGCCTGCCGGAACATAAACAGTTTCGCGTAAGCGACTCCCATGTTGTGCAGGATCCCTGATGAAAGCTGCTTATCCGTATCCGTCATCTGCACAAGCAAGGCATAATACTGTTTCAGGGCGCCGTAATATTTTCTGTTCTGCAGCATATAATCTGCCTTGGCTTTCTTCCTCTCGTAAGGGTTCAGTCCTTCGCTTCCCCGAATCAATTCTTCTGCCCTGGCAACCACCTCTGCCGGATAAAGATTGACATACTCTAATATGATACCCGCAAAAGCGGCGGTAGAACCATTTTGGTTCAGCAGCGAATACAGCGCATGGGCTAACTGATTCAGACCGCACTGTTCATCCAGCCACCGCACCAGATCCTTCTGCATAATCTCCGGATCCAGCATTTCTGCTTTCTCCACCAGAAGATAACACAACTCCTCCACAGAATACAAGTTAATATAGAATTTCTCCACAAAATAAGGTTTCTCGGCATACTTGCCAGTACCCAGTATGATCTGTCCCATCTCTTTTGTTCCTCTACCGTCTTTCTCATATCCCAAAGGCTTCTTCCCAGACTCTTCCACTAGGAAGAAACAACTCGCCGAATCCCAGATCCGTCACCTTGACAAGCACCTGATCCGGCGCGCCCATTCTCATTTCCATATGATATCTCGTAAACGGCGCCCTGCCGCCCCCGTCGTCTGACAGAGAAATTACCTTCGTCTCGATATTCTTTCCATTGAGGGGCGTGATCACAAACTGCAGCTCCTTTTCTTTCGTCAGAAGAAAATCACACTCCTTATAGGATTCATACCAGTTCTGTCCTGCATCCAACAGGGCATAATAAGACTCCTTCCCCCGTCGCACCACATTCATGCCTATATTAGCTTTCAGCATATCCCGTCCCAGGAAAATATGACGCCTGCCCTCCTCACTCGGTTCCAGTTTCTCTAAAAGCCCATAGCAGGCTCCCCTACTAAATAGATTATTTCCTTGAAAAACTCTCCTATTATGGCAGAGAAATTGCAAGGATCTCTCCTGCCATCCGGACTTAAATCCATCTCCCAAAAGATACACGGACGATATGAATCTTCCTTCACACACAGCCTGCACAATCCCTAGGAACCGCTCGTCTGCCAGAAGATAGGCATCCTGCCTGATCTTCTCCTCCTCTGTCTCATCAGGAATTACCAGCGTCTCATAGGTCTGTTCTTCAATCAGGACGACGACCGGCGTCGTGCGCTTATTACATTCCATCCGGTAAAGTTTCAATCTTCTTCCGTCATGCTCACAGGCCATCACCTGATGATACCACAACTCAAGCGGCTGATGAAGCATGAAAGAATAGAAACTCTCCGTATGACTTTGGAAATAGATGTGAGATGTTTTAAACCCCAGATTTGCTGAGGCAAGCGAGAGGATCTCCACCATTCTGTCATCCAGTTCATCCACCGTGAACATGATCGCATCCATCTTCTCTATGGGCGCTATGAAGTTCATCAACGCCATGCTCCGTTTCACAAAAAGCGTAAGCAGTGCCACTGGATCAAAAACTTCCCCATCCAGTTCGATTTCGTCTCCCTTCCTGGCGGCCATAAGAATGCCGTCTACCGGAAACATGTCTTCCGCGTCCGCATACTTTACGGCATCCTTACCATAATACCATTGATTGACGCCCTTTCGTTTACATAACATGGTCGGAATATTATACTGTTTCGTGCCTACCACCGTCGCCACAGTATCTACATCCTCCTGGCCATAAATGCAATAGCTGATCTGGGAATACCACTCTCCCAGATCATACCCCACAAGCACACTTCCCTTATGCAGTTTGTTCCCTTCTCTCCGATCTAAGAACATACTTGCACCTCCCTATCTGTTCCGGCGTAAATTTCCGTAACCGTTCAGTCTTACACAAAATGCTCCAAAGCCGCATTCTGACGCTTTCCCGCTACCGCCAGATCCTTTCAGGATCAGCGCAGCCGAAACAGATTCTCTACCACAAAATCCTGTCTATAATACTGTTGGAGCAGATCGTTCACCGTGTCATAATCATGCAGTGTCTTTCCGATCATAATATCATTGAGCACTGTAAAGCGACTCTCGAAATCCTCCGGCTCGATCTCACTTGCTGTAATACTATTGCTTCTGGTCGGCTGTGAACTGTTTCCCGATTCCTCGGTGATATAGTATTGGAGACGCTCTCCGAAGAAAAGAACGAACTCCTTAACACAGATCCCCGCAAACATATCGCGCATTTCTTCCGTGCAGTATTCACTCTCCGGGCTTCCTTCATCCTGGATCATATAATGGATCATCGCTCTGCATCCTGGAGCCGCCCGGTACTCAATCAGCGTCTTATCCTGGTATTCATCCATCTGTGGAATAAACCCCTGGTAGTCTTTATAGAGCGGCAGCACGATCCGCTCAGCCAGAAGATCCCTCAGAAAGGCGCAGCATGTCTGCCTGATGCGGTCATCCTGCTCATGTCTGTTCTCCGCATAATACTGCAAAAAGGCCATTTTGCATACCCGGTGCATAAACACTTCCTTCTGATACAACTGCATCACGCCCCAGAATATGTACGGATCCGTGATCTGCTCCTTGACTGCATAATCATAACAACACTGGGATAGAAACGCCATCCTCAGCTCTTCATTGCCCATACCTTTATTATAAGTGCGGAAGATCTCGATCTTATCCCCCACATGCGCACCGGTATAAAGCATCTGCTCTAACATCCGCTCACAGATCTCATAAGTATTCATGCCAAAAGATTCCGCTGTCTTCCAGATATCCCGCATATCCTTGATACTCCCACGGAAATATCTGATCAGATAGTCGAGCACATTCTCGTCATATTTCCCTTTCTGTACGACATAGACGAGCACACACGTCATAACCGGATCTTCCTGCATCTGTTCCTCTTCCAGCAGTCTGCTGCACAACTTCAGCAGTACTTTGGCATCCATATGATAGGGGCCGCACCGCTGTACCCACTGCCACGCCTCCTCGTCCAGCTCCCTGATGACCATACACCGCACAGCTTCCCTACGGTCCCTCCGAAAGACGTCTTCCGGCCGAAGTGTCAGCAGATAATCATCCATCTCCCGCATTCTGTCCTTCGCATAATAGAACCGGACCAACATCATACGGATCTCTTTCTTCACCGGCTCCGCGATCTGGTCGGATGCCGCAAGAAGCAGAAACAGATCTACATTATCCTCCTGTATCGTAAATGTCTTCTGATATTCAAAACAGGTATACACTGCGTACCAGAAGTTCTCCCGCATAAAAGGCGAAATCATAAGAGCCAGTTTCTCCGGGCCGCACAAGTTCTCGATCTGATAGTCCACGCTCTTCGTATACCGATTGCCTTCCCGGTCTCCCAAAAGGATCTTGCAGTCAGAATCATAGACCGGAACATAGGCTCTCCCCTCACTCACCGGGTAGACACTTTCCCTGACTCCATAAGGATACACTACGATAGCCTCCGTGATCTTGTCCGAGAACACCTTGATCTCTTTCATGAAGAGAAGGGTTACAAGCTGCGAAGCGCTCTCCTCATCAATCATGGGCAGACTGATCACATTACGGTACAGATAAGCCAGATCCTTATTGATCCGGCCATACCGGATCTGTTCGGCCACAAACCGCTCTATGGCGGCGATATAGTTCAGATAGATCTCTGTCATATGTTCCCTGTGCTGATGCACATAGGCATACAAATACGCCGTGATCTCATAACTTAAGTTGCTCTGATAAGCAAAGTACATGAGCACGATCTTCGGCAGCGGCTCACTGTGGTCTAGCGGCGCTGACATCATATAATATTCATACAGGCGGGTGATCCGCAGATTCTGCGCCACCCCGGCCTGATACCATTCGAAATAGGCCGGCCCGCTGCAATTTCCCTTGATCAGCAGCGTACAGATCGCATGCAGAATATCATTCTGGGGTCTCCTGCTATAACATCCCTTCAGGATACGCAGAACACTTTCTGAATAAGTCCTCTCCTTCTGTGCCAGATAAACAATCTGCAGGACAATCTCTTCTTTCATAAGATCATGGCGGACAGCATAAGAGAGAACCTGCCGCTCAAATACATCCAGTTTCATAAGCATTGCCGGATTCATGCACAGCAGATGCCATGCTTCCAGATAAATCACCGGCGAGGTACAATGATACCGCGACAATTCTTCCAATAGATGCCATTTCCGCGCCGGACTCTTACTGTACTCCTCCGACAGATGCATCAGAAGCCAGGCAATCCGCCAGTTTCCCCGGTTACGGACATAAAGCTCTGAGATTTCCTCCGCCACCTCATCCACATAACTGTCTTCTCTCCCATAAAGCGTCGTAAGATACAGATAATAGCACCACAGTTCAGGACGCTCCTCCCTTTCCTGCGCAACCCTGTCTTCATACTTCTCAATCATCCAGCGAGCCTCATGATACCGCTCCTCCGTAAGCAGAATCTGCGCCTGGAACAGCTTTAAAGTGATATCTTTATCATCGATTGCAACCAGACGGTTTAACAGTCTGTTGCTCTCTGTCATCCACGTTCTGGCGCTGATCTTCTTAAAGCGAAACGATTGGTAATACTCCATCAGATCCACTGTGAGTTCCTTTTTCTCCCGATACCACTCCTGCTCTCTTCTGCCAACCCTCCGCCGGATCACCGTAACCGGTATGCGGATGTCGCCATGATCTAAGACCAGCGTAATACAGCCATAATTATTTCCGGCATGTAATTTCTCATGGTTTACATAATAGTATAATCGATAGCTATTTCCGAGAAAAGAAGATTCCGTTACCTCATCTTCTTCCACCTGAAGAAACTCCCCTTCTGTTCTGATCCCAAAATGCGCATATCCCCAGCCATTACGATTCACAACAAGCGTATACCGCATTTCCTCCGTCGGATCCTCTATTCTGATCTCTGTTTCTTCCGGAATATATTCAATTGGCCTTTTCTTGTTGATCTCCAGAAGAAATTCTTCCACATTATGTTCGTTATCGCGAACAGCGCTAAGACCCAGGTAAGCAGCATAATGCTGCTTGTCATTGCCCATGAACGCCCCTGCAAATTCCCTGGAATAGAACAGCTTCACCGCTTCTTCCCAGTTGCTCTTCGCCAGATTCGTAAAATGAAACAAATTCCTGACATTGCCCAGACTGGAGGAAATCGTCTGTGCTGCGATAGAAACAGCAAAGGGAAGATAGTATTCCCCCTGGTTAGAAATGAGATTGAAAGCGCCCTTAATCTCCTCCCCTGGCTCCATCCCATGCGCATCAAACCGGTAGAAGATCTCATCCTGCGAACCGCTAAACGTGCGAGTGACACATTCCATACGCAGATCAGAGGAAATCACTTGTCCCTCTGTCACCTGACCTGCCGGGCCATAGACACGAAAGCTGCCCTCCGCCACAGTTCCAGCCTCCATCTCAAGCTGAATCCGCTGGCAGGAAATCTCCAGCGATCCTTTCTCATGAATAAACTTTCCGTTTAAAATCTCTTCCACTGCCTGACGCACGATTCCAGTCTGCCTTTCCAGTAACCGCTGTTCACACCGGCTACCATTCTACATAGTTATTAAAATTATACCATTGACCGGGCTGGCTGTGCAATATAAAATCCAGTAACCTCTCTGTCCCGCCGTAAAACATAAGCTGTAAAACCAGTAACCAATCCTCCCTGTGATACATACCATATTAGGAAGAGAATACGCGAGGTTTTTTATGGAAGAGCCTGTTTTAAGAAGCACGCAGAATGACAACATCGATCAGGGCAGACTACAGATCAATGTCACTGCCAATGTAGGCCTGATTCCCATTCAGAATGCCAGCATAACCATCTCCTATACCGGGGAACCAGACAGTATGATCGAAACATTGACCACCAACTCCTCTGGACAGACCGAAGCTGTAACCCTCAACGCACCGCCTCTGGAATACAGCCTGACCCCCAATTCGCCCATGCCTTATTCGGAATATACCCTTACAGTCAACGCACTCGGCTATGAACCCGTCACCATCTCTGGTGTAGAAGTGCTGCCAGAAGTCACAGCCATGCAGAATATTGAGATGGTTCCGACAGAGACGTCTCAGGAAGAGTCCGAAACGATCGTTATTCCCGATCATACTCTATACGGCGACTACCCGCCCAAAATTCCAGAAGATGAGATCAAACCCATGGACGAATCCGGCGAGATCGTCTTAAGCCGCGTTGTAATCCCGGAATACATCATCGTTCATGACGGCGTACCCTCCGATTCCACCGCCGGCAACTACTATGTCCGTTACCGGGACTATATTAAAAATGTGGTCTCCTCAGAAATCTACGCCACCTGGCCTGAGAATGCCATCTATGCCAATACGCTGGCGATCATGTCCTTTACCCTGAACAGGGTTTACACGGAATGGTATCGCAATAAAGGCTATAACTTCACTATTACTTCTTCCACCGCCTATGATCAGAAATGGATTTACAGCAGGAACATCTATGCCAATGTTGACAGACTGGTGGATTCCATCTTCGCCAATTACCTCTCTCGTCCTGGTGTACGCCAGCCAATCTTCACCTCCTACTGCGACGGTAAGAACGTGACTTGCAATGGCTTAAGCCAGTGGGGATCAAAATACCTGGGCGATGAAGGCTACACACCAATCGAAATCATACGCTATTACTACGGCAGTGATATGTATATCAATACCGCAGTCGCTGTATCCGGCGTTCCTTCCTCCTGGCCCGGCTATAACCTAAGTGTCGGCGCATCCGGCGACAAGGTACTGCAGATTCAGCAGCAGCTCAACCGCATCGCCCAGAACTATCCGGCAATTCCGCGGATTACCGCCGACGGGATCTACGGTTCCCGCACTGCCAACGCCGTCCGCGTATTCCAGAGCGTATTTAACCTGCCGCAGTCTGGTATTGTAGATTATCCTACCTGGTATAAGATCTCTGAAGTTTATGTGGGAGTGAGCAGAATTGCGGAGCCGGGATGAGGCCGTAAGGCCGCATCTGAGATCTGAGATCATGCGAGAAAAAGTCTTGACAGGAAACCTCTCATAAATCTATACTGTTATTGACAACCGAATAGCGTTAATGTCTTCAGGGCAGGGTGAAATTCCCGATCGGCGGTCACAGTCCGCGGGTGCTTTGGCATGGGGTTTGGTGGAATTCCAAAACCGACGGTATAGTCCGGATTAAAGAAGGTGTGTTAGAATCGTCAGTCTTATTCTGACTTTTGTTCTTTGCACTCTTTTTCAATCCGTCTTAGCTTGCTCTGTTGACGAACATAACACACCTGAACTCTGACACCCAGAAGCATTGATCCGCTTTTGGGTGTTAATTTTTCAGGGAGTGTGATTCACTCCGGAACGGAGGAGATATGAACAACCAAACCAAAAAACTCACAACTATAGGCATGCTCTGTGCGCTGGCCTACCTTATGGCAGCTGTCTTTCGGATCCCTGTCGTACTTTTCTTACGATATGATCCCAAAGATATTGTAATTGCAATAGCCGGATTTCTTTTTGGCCCACTCACAGCCGGCTTAACTGCTGTCATCGTCTCACTAACTCAAATGCTTACTGTCAGCAGCACCGGCTTTCTGGGTTTTGTCATGAACGTCTTATCCAGTTGCGCCTTTGCCTGTACTGCATCCTTTCTCTACACAAAAAGACGCAGACTATCTGGTGCAGTCACCGGACTCGTCTGCGGTGTGGTTTGTCAGACCGCTGTCATGCTGCTCTGGAATTATCTGATCGCACCAATCTATATGGGGTACTCCAGAGAAATGGTGGCCGGACTGCTTCTTCCAGCTTTCCTTCCTTTTAACTTGATCAAAGGCTGCCTGAATGCTGCCGGGGCGATCTTGTTACATAAACCGCTCGTCTCAATTTTAAGACATACCGATTGGATAGATTCCTCTTCCGATGCAGACAGGCATCGCATCTATGTTCCTATGTTGCTCGCGGCCATCTGCATTATTATACTGTGTATTCTTTCAATACTCTTCCATAATGGTAGAGTTTTTACAGAATTCCTTTAAACAACAGGGGCTGTTTAAAAACAGCCCCCTCTCGCTTACTTCTATTCTATTTCGTCAACAGCATCATGATCTCATTGCTTCTTGCCACAAACTTTGTCATTGCCTCCGGCTCAAGCGGCGCCTGCTGTAACAGTGCAAGATCGTAAAGCTGCTCACAGATCATCTTCACGTTCTCACCATCCTGGTGATCCAGCACATACTGTACCAGTGGATGGTTCGCATTCAGGATCAGCGTCTCGCCCTCCTTGCCGAACATGCCCATATCCATACCGCCCATACCCTGCATGGAATACATCTTCATCATATCCTGCATTCTGCGGGATTCCTCCGACAGAGTGATCATAGAAGAAATTTTCTTGTTCTTCAGCTTCTCGATCTTCACCTTGATGGCATCCTTCTTGAGAACCTTCTTCATCAATCCTGCGATTTCTTCCGCCTGCTTCTCCAACTGTTTCTCTGTCTTCTTAGAAGTCTTGGCCTTGAATACATCCGTCAGGTCTGCATCGATCCGCTGGAACTTAATGCCCTCGTTCTTTGCCTCCAGCTGGGAGACGAAAGGCTGGTCGATATTGTGCGTCAGGATCACGGCATCCATCTTAGCCGCTTTAAACATATTGATATACTGGCTCTGCTGCTTCTCATCTGTCACGTAGTAGATGACTTTCTCTTTCTTCTCTTCTTCGTCTTCCGCAGCGTCCTCTTCGTCTTCCCCGACGATCTCAGCTTCTACCTTCTCGCCATTCTCATCAACGGCGCCGTTCTCCGACTTCTCACCGTCCGCATCAGACTCCTCGGCTTCTGCCTGCTCGTCATTCTTATCGACGATCTCGGCTTCTACTTTCTCACCATTTTCGCCGACAGCCTGCTCCTCTTCTTTTGCCTCATCCGGATCAACCTTGTTGACTTCCAGGCACTCCGGCAGTGTCAGATACACGCCGTCCAGATTCTTGAAGAGAATGTAATCCGTCATCTTCTCGCAGAATTTATCATCTTTCAGACAGCCAAACTTGATGAAAGGACTGATATCATCCCAGTATTTCTCATACTCTTCTTTCTCTGTCTTGCACATGCCGGACAGCTTATCCGCAACCTTCTTCGAGATATACTCGCTGATCTTCTTGACAAACCCGTCATTCTGCAGCGCGCTTCTGGATACGTTAAGCGGCAGATCCGGGCAGTCGATCACACCCTTTAACAGCAGCAGGAATTCCGGAATAACTTCCTTGATATTATCCGCGATAAACACCTGATTATTGTACAGCTTGATCGTTCCCTCGATGGACTCATACTCCATATTGATCTTCGGGAAATACAGGATGCCTTTCATATTAAACGGATAATCCATATTCAAGTGAATCCAGAACAGCGGCTCCTTGTAATCCTGGAACACCTTGCGGTAGAACTCCAGGTATTCTTCCCTCGTACACTCATTCGGATGTTTTGTCCAGAGAGGATGTGTCTCATTTAACAGCTCAGGACGCTTCTTGATCTTTAACTTCTGCTCGTCCTCTTCCTTCTCCTTCTTGATCTCTTCCACTACCTCGTCGGTAGCAAGCTTCTCATCCGCCTTGATCGTCTGGGTCTCCGTAGAATTCGCTTTGGACAGATAGATTTCCGTCGGCATAAAGGAACAATATTTCTTAATGACTTCTCTCGCCTTATACTCATTGCAGAACTCCAGACAGTCCTCATTGATCAACAGGGTGATCTCTGTACCTACCTGTGTCCTCGTTCCTTCCTCCATATCGAATTCCGTGCCGCCATCACACACCCAATGCACAGCCTGCGCACCTTCCTGCCAGGACAGAGAGTCGATGTGCACCTCATCCGCTACCATGAACGCCGAATAGAAACCCAGACCGAAATGTCCGATGATCTGATCCTCGTTCGCCTTATCCTTATATTTCTCGATGAAATCCGTAGCGCCGGAAAAAGCGATCTGGTTGATATATTCCTCCACCTCGTCCGCCGTCATACCGATTCCGTTATCGATAAACTTAAGCGTCTTCTCTTCCGGATTTACAATCACCTGTATCTTCGCCTTATAGTCATCCGGCAGGGTATACTCACCCATCATATCCAGTTTCTTTAACTTCGTGATCGCGTCACACCCGTTGGAAATCAGTTCCCGGAAGAAGATATCATGGTCGGAATACAACCATTTCTTGATGATCGGGAAAATATTGTCGCTGTTAATTGATAAATTACCATGCTTTGCTGCCATTTTCTCACATTCCTTTCTATTTCTACAGACTTACATTTGATTCCCGCCATGCATTATTGCACAGCACCTGTTCTTTCCTTATCTGCTAGATAGTTTAATACGCTCTCACCTATAAGTCAAGAAAAATATTAGCACTCACCATTAATGAGTGCTAATATTTGTATAAACTATTTCTTAAAAGTTCATAAAATAAAACGAACGTGATCTAATTCATGGAGTCTTCCCCTCTTCAACCTTCACCGGCAAACTCATTTCTGCCGTCGTTCCCACATACCGCCAGTTTTTCCCCCTGTCTTCCGACTCGTACAGACCATAGACCCTTTCGCCGCCCTCATAATAGTCGCCGTCCGGTCCCTGACCGGCCAGCATATAGAATGCGCCGTCCTCTTCCCAGATCTTCTCCGGCATGATAAAAGGATTGTACAGACTTCCATCCGGCAGTTTGATCTGCGCCGAAGGATAGGTGACCGGTTGGAAACTTCTTCCGCCGTCTTCTGTCCGGTAGAGGGAACCCAGGCTTCCACCGCTGTAGGCCAGGCATGAGAAACCCGTCTTTTCATCTTCGAGGAAATCGATCCATTTTGCCTCTCCGCCATGTCCTAAATAAGGATCTTTATTCACCACTGAAACATTGACGCCGTCCACTGCCTCCAAAAGCACATAATAACTGCTGCCCGCCGCACGGTCTACCCCAACCATGCAAAGCTGTCTGCCGTCCTTCTTCTGGTAAGAACACTCTGCCTCATACCCGGCCCATACCGCAGGCATCTCTTCTGTCTCCTCGTCAGTGGACAGGGCTGAGGGCACCTCATCATACTGCCACACTTCCAGGGAATCCTGTTCCACCCTGCAGTAGACTGCGTTATAGAACTCTGTTCTGTCATACTGTTCCAGATACGGTGTAATATCGAAATAGCGCCTTTCTTCCCCGGAGAAATATCCGATCTTTTCAAAACCAGTGAGCTCCTGCAACTCTTCCACAAGATCACAGCACGCGCTGCTGAAGGATTCCACTTCTCCCGGCTGGCGGCCATGAAATCCTACAATGGGAAGACAGGAGATCTCCCCATTCTCATCCTCGACCTTCTCAAATTCCGTGATCCTGTTATGCGCATAAGAAAACTGCTGTGCCAGATAGCCTAAGTACTCCTCATCAAAATCGTCCGCGGTGTCTCCACCCTTCCCATGATCAACCCCGCCTCTCAGATCCCCAGCAGAATCCTCTGGTTTCTCCTGCGTCTGAGAAGCATCCGCCGTCCTGTCATCCGATGATCCTTCTCTTCCGCCCTCACTGTCCCGACTGACCACTATATAGCTGTACCATGCGAAAAAACAGCAAAATACCAATGCTGCAATGCCTGATAAACACAAGATCACTTTTGTATTGCTCTTCATGCCGCCTCCATGATTTCTCCTCACAAGTTACACTCGCTGACAGCCAGCAGTCCTATCCAAAATATTCTGTATACACTTCAAAAAAATCCTTTGTTCTTACTTTCTCGTCATGGATAAATCCTACGCTGTTCCAGAGGTCTTCATTCAGATTTCTGGTCAGTGTCTCCACATAGGCATCATACTCCTGCCCAAAAGCTTCCGCCCGCCGCTGATCCACAATCTTGACTTTATTGGCATCTGTCTCGTCCTTGTCAAACGTATTCAGACATTTGATGACATGATAGCCAAACTCCGTCTCCACCACATCACTGATCTCATCTTTGCCAAGATTAAAAGCCGCTGTCTCAAAAGCTTCCGCCATCTCGCCTTTTCCAAAAGAATAGGTGCTTTTGTCGTCTTCACTGTACCTGCGGATCAATTCATCGAAGTCTTCCCCTTCTTTCGCCAGCCTTAACACCTCACACGCTGTGTCATAGGCATCTTTCTTTGCCTGCTCTGTATACTCAATCTTCTTACCGGTGCCGTCCAATGCATAAGTCTTGATCAGGATATGTTCCACCGTGATCGTTCTCGCCTCGTCGTCGCTGATCTCCGGATTGATATCCTTGATCGTATATTGATACACCTTCTCCGCCAGGGCGAATTCTGTATACAGGCTGCTGATCGTCTTTTTCGAGATCCCCATCTGCTCGATCTCTGTATCATTGAGGGAACTGTAATACGCGTCCGCAGCATTCTCCACCTGCGTTTTCTCCTCACTGCTCAGTTCCACCTGGTAATGCTCCGCCATCAGGTTCATGGTCTTGATCCGTGCGATCTGCGCCAGCGCAATATCCTTCACGTTCTGTTCCAGCGTCACGCCGTCCACATTCGTAGCCCAGATCTCCGTTCCATAGACGCTCTCATACCGGTTCTGTATATTCGTCAGATATACCATGATCTCCGGCAGCGAACAGGTGCTGGTCTCGATCCGAAAGATCTCATCCCTGCCAAATCCGGTCGTTAAGACGACCTTCGTGCCAAATCTGTTCCCGTCACCGCAGCCGGAAACACTTCCCATACACAGCCCCAGGGCAAGAAGAATACCCGCTAAACTTTTTATTCTATGCTTGATCATATATTACTACTCTCCATACATACTGCTCAGACCATCCTCGTCAAGGCTATTGTCCGCTTACCCTATCTTATTCCCTTTCCTGTCAAACCACACTTCCCCATTCGTCAGAACATAGTCCTCCCCGCCAAGAATCGCCTGCGCATAATCCTTTCCTGAGAGGATCCTGCGCTTAAACGCCACGCCTCCGCCGTACAGGTTCGTGGCATGCATATCCGATCCGGCAGTCATCGGAAGCCCGTGCTCGTTTGCATAAGCGATCGCTCTCTCGTCAAACAGGACATCATTGTGTGCCCCGCTCTTTGAATTGGAATGGGTCGCATTCACGCCCTCCACGCCGTCCACATATTCCGGATAGAGCCGAAGCTTCGGAATATACCCGGCTTCCCGGAAAGGATGCGCATGGATCACCAGACCTCCCGCTTCATGGACCAGCCGGTACTGTTCCTCCACCGTGGCTGTCCGAATCTGCGGATGCGCTTTCAGCCACGCCGCATCCACACCGTAGATCAGAAATTCCGTACCGTCATATCCTGCCTCATACCCAAAGAATACATCCAGCCCATGTTTCTTTCCTTCCTCTGCGGCCTGAAGATACCCCTGCTCAAACTTGTCTACCCATTCCTCCCATGGCAGACTCTTATCCACCGCCGTATTTCCGCCCCAGTTATGATCTGTCACAAAAATACCGGCATACCCGTATTCTTTACAGGCTTTCGCCATCTGCACCCCACTGCTGACCGCACACGCGCTGGACTCTGCAGTGTGCAGATGTGTTTCATATAGATATGGATATTCTTCCCGTATTGTCGCCATTTATTTCAATTCCTTTCCTCCCGCCGCCTCCCAGGCAGCGGCTTTTCCTCCGCGTGAAGCTACGCATCCCTTTTCTGTCACCAAACGCACTTTTCTGTAACAGAACAGGGATTAAATCTCGTGCTAAAACAATACACTCTAACCTAATCCCCGCTTCTCTTCTTCTCTGTAATACAAATCCGGCTAGTCTTACGCAATCACATGAATCCAGCCTTCCGGCGCTTCTATGCGTCCCATCTGAATCCCTGTCAAGGTATCATACAGCTTCTTCGTGACAGGTCCCATCTCACACATACCGCTTGGGAATGCAATCTCTCTGCCATGATCCACGATCTTGCCTACCGGAGAAATCACCGCCGCCGTACCGCACAGTCCACATTCCGCAAACTCCTGCACCTCTTCTAACGGAATCTCTCTCTCCTCCACTTCCAGTCCAAGATACTCTTTGGCAACTACCATCAGAGAACGTCTTGTGATGGAGGGCAGTATGCTGTCGGATTTCGGCGTTACCACCTTATTATCTTTCGTCACAAACAGGAAGTTCGCGCCGCCTGTCTCCTCTACCTTTCTTCTGGTAGCCGCATCCAGATACAGATTCTCATCATATCCCTCTTCATGCGCAGTCACAATGGCATGCAGACTCATGGCATAGTTTAAACCCGCCTTGATATGTCCCGTACCATGCGGCGCCGCCCTGTCAAAATCACTCACTTTCAAAGTTAAAGGTTTCACGCCGCCTTTAAAGTAAGGTCCAACCGGAGTGGTAAAAACTCTGAATTGATACTCATCCGCCGGTTTCACACCGATCACCGCAGAGCTTGCAAACATATAAGGACGAATATACAGCGTTGCGCCTGATCCATACGGAGGCACATAAGCTGCATTGGCGGACACTGTCTGCGTCACCGCCTGAACGAACCGTTCCTTCGGGAATACCGGCATCTCCAGTCTCTTACAAGTGTCTTCCATCCGCTGCGCATTCAGGTCAGGGCGAAATGTCACGATCCGGCCATCTTCTGTCGTATAAGCCTTCATTCCCTCGAAACATGTCTGTGCATACTGCAGCACACCGGCACACTCATTTATCACAATATTCGCATCCGAGGTGAGTCCTCCCTCATCCCATGCGCCATTTCTGTAATTCGACACAAATCTCTTCGCTGTCTCCTGATAGCCAAAACCGAGATTCGCCCAATCAATATTCTTCTTATCCATCCTTCTACCCATGCCTTTCTCTTAGCCTGCAAGTTTATGCCAAGGCGCTTCCTCCGTGATCCCCCGGCAGCCAGTACCACTGCATGCCAGGCAGAATAAAGATCCCGTTCTGTCGCCACTTTACTGCAGGCAGACCAACTGTACCTGCAATATTTATATTATACTTTTCTTAATAAAAGTCAAGCTGCGCGTGACATTTCGTTACAGCTTTCCCTCCAGATAATCTCTCGTCCGCTTATCCGCCGGATGTGCAAACAACTTCGTGGTGTCCGCAGATTCGATCACTTCACCTGCCAGGAAAAAGGCCGTCCGGTCTGCAATCCGCGCCGCCTGCTGCATATTGTGCGTGACGATGATCATCGTATGCTTCCCCTTAAGCGCACTTGTCAACTCCTCAATTCTGGCCGTAGACACTGGGTCCAGCGCGGAAGTCGGCTCATCCATAAGAAGTACCTCCGGCTTCACCGCCAGCGCCCGCGCAATGCACAGCCGCTGCTGCTGTCCCCCGCTTAAACCAAGGGCGCTCTTTTTCAATCTGTCCCGGCACTCCTCCCAGAGAGCCGCCTGCGTCAGCGCCTGCTCCACGATCTCATCCAGCTTCTGCCTGGCGCGGACACCGCGGATCCGCGGTCCATATGCAATATTGTCATAGATACTCATGGGAAAAGGATTCGGTTTCTGGAACACCATCCCCACATGCTGCCGCAGCACATTGACGTCGATATCCCGGTAAATATCGATCCCAGAAAAAAAGACCCTCCCCTCAATGCGGCAGTTGTCTGCCAGATCGTTCATCCGGTTCAGCGTCTTTAAATAAGTGGACTTTCCACACCCGGAAGGACCGATCAAGGCACAGATCTTCCCCTCCGGAAAAGAAAGACTGATATTTTTCAGGACATGGCTCTTGCCATACCACAAATGCAGATTCTCTGTTACAATCTTGTCTCTCATCCCTATCCCCATTCCTGCCAGATCAACCCTTCGGCGATCTTCTCTAATGTATTTACTATATGCAGGTGTCGGATAGATGGTGTCATTCCTTATCTTGCTGCTTTTAGGCTTTTCTCTCGTATTTCACGAATTCATAGGCCAGATCAAAATAAGTCTGTTCTTCACTGTCTGCCGTGATCTCCCACGCTGCGTCCTGGTCAAGATCCGGGAAATAAGCGTCCGCCTCATAGGCATGGTCAATCTTCGTCACATGCGCCACATCACAGTAAGGCAGCATCATCCGGTAGACACTTTCCCCGCCGATAATATAGATGTCTTCACTCCGATACTGCTCCAGCTCTTTAAGCAGTTCTTCCTTGCTGTGCACCACCACGGCATCTTTCACCTGATATGCCGGATCCGTCGAGAGAATGATATTCGTCCGGTTCTTAAGCGGCATTCCCTGCGGAAAAGTCTCCAACGTCTTCCTGCCAAGGACCACTACTTTTCCCGTAGTTTCCTGTCTGAAAAACTTATGGTCTGCCGGAATGCTGACAAGCAGCTTATTCTTACAGCCGATTGCCCAGTTATTGTCTACCGCTACGATTAAATTCATGTCTGCCTCCTGTTTCACTGTGTCAGATCGCCACCGGGATATTCTCGATCTGCGGTCCTGTCACATAGTTCTCCACACTCACATCATTTCGTGTAAACTCATAGAAATCTTTGATCTCCGGGTTCAGACGGAAGGTCGGCGCATCATAAACCGGCCGTTTAATCAGTTCCCGGATAATCGGAATATGCCTGTCATAAATATGCGCATCTGCGATCACATGTACCAGCTCTCCCGCTTCCATCTCACACACCTGCGCCAGCATGTGCACAAGGACCGCATACTGTACCACATTCCAGTTATTGGCCGTCAGCACATCCTGGGACCTCTGGTTGAGAACCGCATTCAATGTCAGCCTGTCATGATCCTTCTTCTGCGTCACATTGAATGTCATACTGTAAGCACAGGGATACAGATTCATCTCATGCAGGTCCTGGTGCACATAGAGATTCGTCATAATACGGCGGCTGAAGGGATTGTGTTTCAGATCGTAGATCACTCTGTCAACCTGATCCATGCTCCCTTCCTTGTACTGATGCTTCACTCCCATCTGATATCCATAAGCCTTACCGATAGAACCGTCTTCATCCGCCCATTCATCCCAGATATGGCTGTGCAGATCATGGATATTGTTAGACTTACGCTGCCAGATCCACAACATCTCGTCCGTTGCACTCTTAAGCGCTGTCCTGCGCAGCGTCATGATCGGGAATTCCTTCGAAAGGTCGTACCGGTTCACCACCCCGAACTTCTTCACGGTATAAGCAAAAGTCCCGTCCGGCCAGTGTGGTCTGACTTTCTCCCCTTCCGTACTCGTCCCGTTCTCCAGAATGTCCCTGCACATCTTAATAAAAACATGATCTGCTATGCTCATCTTGAATCATTTCCCCAACTTTCATCTAATATTATGTAACCTAATTCCGATCCCACTTATCACAGAGGGCGTTGATCTGATCTGCGAACTTTGCCAGATCCTTATTCGCGCCGCCTTCATTCCTGTGTATAATCGCCAGGAGTCTCTGTCCGCTCGCCAGCAGTCTCGCAAATACATCAGAGATACCATGCAGTTTCTTCTTCACAGCCTTCGGCTCAGCCTCGTAGATAAACTCGCCGCTCACTAAGTCAAACCGCGTTCCGCTGTAAGGCGCATAAGCCTGCAGGCCATGTTCCACTTTCAGGCATTCTGTAAACAGCTTACACACACTGTCCTCGCCATGCACCACGAACACTTTCTCCGGTTTCTGCTTAAATCCTTCGATCCAGCGCAGCAGTCCATTCTTATCCGCATGACCACTCATGCCCACCAGCTTAACGATCTGCGCACGGATCTCGATCTGCTCACCGAAAAGCTTGACTTCCTTAGCGCCCTCCACAATATGCCTTCCCAGTGTCCCCACTGCCTGATAACCTACGAACAGGATCGTACACTCCGGCCGCCATAAATTGTGCTTCAGATGATGCCTGATTCTTCCTGCCTCACACATGCCGGAAGCCGATATGATCACCTTAGGCGCCGTATCAAAGTTGATCGCCTTAGACTCATCGCTGGTGATCGCCAGGCGCAGTCCCGGAAATGCAATCGGATTGATTCCCTGTCGGATTAGCTCCATAGCGTTCTCGTCAAAACATTCGTACTCATTCTTCTGGAAAATGCCAGTCGCCTGCACTGCCAGCGGACTGTCCACATAAACCTGAAAATCCTCATGGCCTTTGACCATCTTGTCTGCCTTCACCTGGCGCAGAAAATACAGCATCTCCTGAGTCCTGCCCACGGCAAAGGATGGGATCACCACATTGCCGCCCTGGTCAAACGTCCTCTGTAAGATCCGTGCCAGTTCCCCGATATAATCTGGATGCTCGGCGCCATGCAGTCTGTCGCCATAAGTTGATTCCATCACCACATAATCCGCAGCTTCGGTAAACTTAGGATCCTTGATGAGCGGCTGGTTACTGTTCCCGATATCTCCGGAAAAGACCAGCTTCCTCGTCGTCTCACCCTCTGTCGCCCACACTTCAATGCTGGAAGATCCAAGCAGATGGCCAATATCCGTAAACCGCACTCTCACGCCTTCACACACATCGACTTCCCTGTCGTATTCACAGGGAACAAGCCTTCTGATCGCTCCGTCCGCATCTTCCATCGTATACAGCGGCTCTATGATCGTACCTGCGCTTCTCTGTGCCTTGCGGTTCTTCCATTCTGCCTCCTGCATCTGAATGTGCGCACAGTCCCGCAACATAATGCTGCACAGATCACAGGTAGCCACCGTAGCGTAGATACCGCCTCTGAATCCTCTGGCATACAGAAGAGGCAATAGTCCGGAGTGGTCAATGTGCGCATGTGTCAAAAACACGTAATCGATCAGCGCCGGATCCACCGGCAGCTCGCAATTCTCGAAGACATTGACCCCCTGTTCCATACCATAATCAATTAGAATATTCTTCTCCCCGACGCGTAGATAATGACAACTCCCTGTCACCTCATGGTCGGCCCCAATAAACATAAGTTCCATAAGCAGCCCTCCTTATCTTATCTTATCATTTTTTCAGATAACCGTAAACAAACTTCTCCAAATTCTCTGATCTCCCGCGATTTCCCGCAGCGGATCATAAATGCGCCGTTCATAGGTATTTCGACTGAGAATAGTAACCGTTTCCTCCTTCTCAGATAACATAATAGTAACTGATATTGAGGTGCCGCCGTCATGTTCACTATGCTTCCCGCTCTGCTTCTCTTCCTGGCCGCCGTTTCTGTTGACTCTCTGAGCGCCGGCCTTACCTACGGTACACAGCGGGTCAGGATCAGTCTCTTTGCCTGTCTGATCCTCATTTTCGTTCCCGCACTCTTCATCACTGCCGCTAACCGTGTCGGTTCTTTCATCTGCTTTCTGCTGCCAAAAACAGCGCTTCCTTTCCTATCGTTCACACTGCTTGCACTATTAGGCGTAAGCAAGCTGACAGAAAGCCTGCTAAGGTCCTTTGCACACAAATACCCCAGTCTCACGAGAAACTGGGGCGTAACGATCAAACAGATCAATATTATCTTTACTGTCTACCTTTCCCCCGAAGAAGCCAACAAGGAAGATTTGCAGATCTTAAGCGCCAGAGAAGCGCTGCTGTTGTCGCTTGCACTGTCCTTGGACAGCGTTCTGGCCGGTATGGCCTTTACCACCGTCCAGGTTCCATTACTCCTCCTCTTCCTGCTGGCATCTGTCTTCAATCTGCTCCTCTTCGGCGCCGGGTACGGTTTCGGCCGGCTGGTCAGCTCCATCCTCCATATCGACCTTTCCTGGCTCAGCGGCCTGTTCCTCCTCCTCTTAGCGCTGCAGGCTCTGCTGTGACTGCGCCTGCTGCCCGCTGTCCTTCCTTCTCCCGCTCCTTGTAACGGTTCCCATAGCCGATCGCAACGAGGAGTTCATGCACAATCAGCGGCGTAGCAGACAGCGCGATCAACTGTCCCCACTCTGTCATCCCTAAGCGCACCGTACCAAACAGCCTGATCAGCGGCGTGATCTGCGTCACAGCCGCCTGCAGCAAGATGCCGATCACAAAGGCGCCGATCATATAAGGATTGTTTCTGTGATTCATCTTAAAGACAGAACGGTTCACATCCCGCATTCCGATGGCATGAAACAACTGACTGATCCCCAGCACCACGAAAGCATGCGTCTGCGCCTTGGCCAGCACCGCCGATATCCTAAGACCTTCCAGGACATTGTGCAGGTTGACCGGAAGCCCTTCTTCCACGATGCGGTCATAAGGAACTTTCAGAAAAGCTGCCAGACTGATGCCCCCAATCACAAGCCCATAACAGATCACGCACAACAATCCTCCTCTGGCAAAAAGGGAATCTTCTTTCTTCCGCGGCTTTTCCCGCATCAGACTTTCACTCTCGTTGTCATCCACCCCAAGAGCCAGCGCCGGCAGCGAATCTGTGATCAGATTGATCCACAGGATAAAACTGGCTTTCAGGGGACTCGGCAGACCTGTCACGATCGTGACGAGCATCGTCATGATCTCGCCCAGATTCGAGGACAGCAGAAACAGCACCGATTTCCGTATATTTTCATAGATGCCCCTTCCTTCTCTGATCGCCAGATGGATCGTCGCAAAGTTGTCGTCCATCAACACGAAATCCGCCGCGCCGCGCGCCACATCCGTACCATTTTTCCCCATGGCGATCCCGATATCCGCCGCCTGCAGAGACGGCGCGTCGTTGACGCCGTCCCCCGTCATCGCCACTGTCTTGCCAAGCGTCCGGTAGCCCTCAACAATCCGCACTTTATGCTCCGGCGTCACTCTGGCAAAGACCCTGATCTCCTGCAGCCGCTGCAGAAAGCTATGTTCCTTGAGTCGGTCCAGTTCTCTTCCTGTGATACACTGTCTCGGACTGTCCGCGATCCCCAGCTCCTTTGCGATCGATAAGGCCGTATCCGGGTGATCCCCCGTGATCATGACTGTGGACACCCCTGCCTTCTCAAAATCCGCCACAGCCTGTACCGCCTCCTGCCTGACCGGATCCTGCATGCCAAAAAGCCCTAAGAAGATCATGTTCTTCTCTGACATATCGCCGTCATCCCGCATGGAAAGCGCCAGTACCCGCCTGCCTTCTGCCATCAGTCTTCTTTGCGCTTTCGAGATCATGTTCCGATCCGTCTGTGTCATGTCACACAGTCTTCCTTTTCTCCAGATCCGGTCACACCCCTCCAGGATCCGTTCTGCCGCCCCTTTGGAATACGCGATGACATCCTGCTCCTCCCGGTGCTGGGTCGTCATCATCTTGCGTTCCGAATCAAATCCCTGTTCTCCCACTCTGGGATAGCGGTTCCGCAGCCGCTCGATCTCAACGCCGCAGTCCTGTGCCATATGCAGAAGGGCAAGTTCTGTCGGATCCCCGATTCTCCCTTCTCCATTCAGAATGCCATCGTTGCACAGGACACTGCCCAACAGGAAATGCCTCTGCACAGGATCTGCCGGCTCCTGCCCGCCTCCTGTATCAAAGAGATCTGCAAACCTTTCTCTTCCCGCCAGCTTACCTTCCAGATAACACTCTGTCACTGTCATTTTATTCTGGGTTAAGGTTCCCGTCTTGTCCGAACAGACTACCTCTACAGCCCCCAGCGTCTCCACCGAAGACAGCTTCCTCACGATCGTCTTCGCGCGCACCATCCGGGACACACTCAGCGCCAGCACGATCGTCACGATCGCCGGCAGACCTTCCGGTACTGCCGCCACCGCAAGAGACACGGATGTTAAGAGCATCTCTCCCACATTCCGCTTCTGCAAGACAGCCACTACAAACAGAAAGACGCAGATCCCGACTGCCAAAGCACTGAGCAGCCTGCCCAGTTCTCCCAGCTTGACCTGAAGCGGCGTCAGCTTCTCTCTGTTCTCATGCAGCATCCCGGCAATATGGCCGATCTTTGTCTCCATTCCCGTAGCTGTCACCACGCCGCGGCCGCGGCCTTTGGTCACATAAGTGGACATGTAAGCCATATTCATACAGCTATTGTCCCCGGACAATTCTTCGATATAATCCGCGTCTTTCTCTACCGGAACAGACTCTCCCGTTAGGGTAGACTCTTCTATACAAACCCCGTTTGTTTCTATTAATCTCAAGTCTGCCGGCACCATATTTCCGGCTTCCAGCAATACGATATCGCCCTGCACCAGATCCTGTGCGTCGATCTTAATATGCTCTCCCTCCCGCACGACGAGCGCCTGTGGGGACGAAATCTTCTTAAGCGCCTCTACCGCTCTGTCCGCTTTTCCTTCCTGGATGATCCCTACCGCCGCATTTAAAACCACCACCGTAACGATGATGACTGCGTCCCCCAGCTCATGCAGCATAAGCGAGATCGCCATCGCCACCACGAGAATCAGAATCAGCGGATCGTTTAACTGCTCCACAATCATCTGTCCCAGACTTTTCTGCTCTTTGTCCTCCAGCCTGTTGGCCCCATACTTTGCCCTGCGCTCCATCGCCTCTGCGCGCTTAAGGCCCTTATCCTTGTCCGTCTCAAGCATACGGACCGCCTCTGCCGCCGTCTTCACCTCATACATGTATCTTCCTCCCGCGCTCATTTCATGCCAGAATACTTGTCTGTCTTTGTAAGATATATGCGGGGGAGCATATAGATATTCCTATTTCACTCCTGAAGCTTCTTCCTCCTGATCCTTTCTGTGCCGCCAGGTCACTTTTCTCAGAAACTGCGCAGCTTATCACTGCCGTCGTCCACCGTATTCTCGATCGACCGCACCACCACATAATAGCCGGATCTCGGATTCACTTCCACATAGACCCGGTCGCCCGCCTTATGGCCAAGAAGCGCCTTGCCAAGGGGTGACTCCGTGCTGATCAGTCCCTCTAAGGAATTCCCCCGTACCGTTGTGACCAGCTTGTATTTCTCCACCAGATCATCGTCCTCGAAATAGACTTCTACCGTATTGTTCATGCCGACCTCATCCTCCGCCGACTCATCAGAAACGATCACCGCCGTCCTGATCATTCGTTCCAGATAACGGATCCTGCTCTCATTCTGATTCTTTACTTTCTTCGCGGCATGGTACTCGAAATTCTCACTCAAGTCGCCGTGTGCTCTCGCCGTTTTGACATCCTCTAGTGCCTCCCTGCGCACTACCAGCTTGCGGTATTCGATCTCCTCCTCCATCTTCCTGATATCCTGTTTCGTTAATTCGTTGTGCATGACTTTGCCGCTCCCTTCTTGGTCAATCCCATCTTAAGATTATAGTGCAGGCCTTTTCCGGGTGCAACAGTCAGATTCTATTCGGTACGATCTTCATTCAAACCACCATTCGATCCGATCCGTAAAATCTTCCTCCCACTCCTCTAACTTCTCTTCCTGCTTTTCCTCAAGTTCTGTGATCTTTTGCTGCAGCTCTTCTGAATATTCCTCCGCATTGATATTCCCCATAAAGGCATTGATGAAATCATCGTCCAGATGAAGCTTCCATGCCTCCTGTTCCCGGAACGCCGTGACAGTGACCTCGAAAGTGATAAGATCCTTCTCATCGCATGTTTCCATGACGGCCAACAGTCCTTCGTCCTCGTCCATGATTGAAGCAAACTCTTTCACCATCTGTCCAAGCCCTGTTCCAGTGCTCTCCAGCATCTTTTCCCAGACGGAAAGCTCATACTTTCCCATGACATCCGCCATATTCAGGTTCGTGATCTTCATCTCAATCTGCGCCCGGTTTCCCTCCTCCTTCACCTCACCGATCTCCCAGGTGAGTTGCTCCATCATCTTTTCGCACACCTTGCGGTTGAACGCTTCCTTTCTCTTCCACTTTCCCATCTTCAAACCCGGCTGCTGCAGCTCGCTAAAAACTCTGTACTCCCGCTCTACCGGAATTCCGATCCCGTTATGATAAGTCTCCACATAATTATCCGTATATTCGTTGAACCGCTCCAGATCAAGTTCCTTTAAACTTTCCATGGTACTCTGTACCGTCTCTTTTACGGAAAGCCGGCTGCCTCTGTCTTCTTCCACAGCGCCGTTGCTGCACGCGTTCAGCATTATGCTTCCGCACAACAATATTCCTATCATCTGCCTCTTTAGTTTTCCCATGATTTCCTCCCTCTCTGCTTACACAGGATCCCTTTATACACCCATCCAGATCTGACGCCACTGGAACACAATCCCCTGCAGTAATTCTCTGTTCTTGATCGTATTCTATTTCTGCCAGGCATCCCTTGCAATATCGATAGCAGGAATCGACGGCAGGGCATCAAAAAAAGACGCCTGTCACAGGTATTACCGCCGTAAAGGAAAACCAGCCGTCCTCCCATTTCAAAACGCTCGTTCCACCATTTCTTCGAATCACATCATCCACATTCAGCAGTCCGATGCCGTGCCGTTCCTTATCCCGTTTGCTTGTCAGAATCCTGTTATCCTTGCTCTGCACCGGTTCCCTCGCCGGATTGCGGACTGCCAGCACGAACTGTTCTTCTTCCAAAACCATCTTAACCTGTATGACTCTGTTGTGTTCCAGCTTCTCACAGGCTTCCAGCGCGTTATCCAAAAGATTGCCCAAAAGGACAACAAGATCTTCCTCACTAACCGTAAGCCCGGACAGATCATTGCATACCATCGTCATGGTGATCTGGCTGTCACAGGCCTGCACATATTTTTGATTCAGTATCACATTCACGACACTGTGGTTTGTATTGACGCACAGCTGTCTCTGTTTAAAATTTCCTGTCAGGTTCGCAATATATCGAAGCGCTTCTTCCTTCTTTCCACCCTCAATCAATCCCTGAATACAGTGCAGTTCATTCCTGTGGTCATGCTGTCGCCGCCGCTGCTGTTCATAGTGTTGTTTCATATCCTGATACAGACGGATCTGATTCTGCGCACGTTCCTGCGCAAGCCGCAGCTTCTGCATCTGGGCTTCCTTCTCCAACAGATTGACCATATAGTAAAACCCAATCAGATAAATTGCCGCAAATCCAACTGTCAACGCCAATACTGCATAAGAATCTTCCACCGTTGCCATGCCGGACGCCAGGCCCATACTCAAAATAATGCCTGCCAACGAAAAAAAACCGACTTTCTCCCATTTCAGATCCATAAACCCTCGCACCCGCTTCTGATAACGATAACGAAACAGAAGCATCAGGCACAGATAACAGACATCTAACAGCGGCTCCAACAGATCCACCACTCCCCGGCTGTCCACAACGGCCACCCTGGCCACTGCACAGAAAAGCACCGAAACGATCCAATAGATTCCGCAGTATCCCACGGACAACACTAGATTCCTCAAAATTCCCAACTGAAAATAGACCTGCGCCACAAAGACAAGCACAAGAATAACCCGCACCGGCTGCAGAAAGTAAGGCGGGATCTTCGTCATGGCAATGATCATAAATCCTGCTGTAAAAGCTGGTATCACCGTATATTCTATCCACTCATGCCGCAGTCTGCGCCTCGGTACGATCGTCTCAAAAAAAGCCTGGCTGCTAACCGCCATCATGCCAGACAGAATCAGACTTCTGATCAGAAGCGCTGTCTTTTCCTCCATCACATTGCTCCTTTATATACTACAAACGCCTCTTTTACCCTCTGAAACCTAAGCCGCGGCACCGGCAGTTCCATACCCGTATCCAGATAGGCCGTATAATTACTGATCTTCCGGATATGCCTCATATTCGTCAGATAACTCTTATGGATCCGCAGAAACCCATATCCTGAAAGCCTCTCTTCCACCGTATCCAGTTTATCATAGATCTGATACAACACAATCCCTGACTCCATATAGTGAAAGATAGATTTATGCCCTCTGCTCTCAACATAGAGAAGATTATCTGTATACAGTGTCCGCTCCCCTTCTAAGAAGGAAAACGTCACTCTCGCCGTACGCTTCTTCTGCAAAATCGCCGTCATACATTCCTCCAAAGCAAGCGCAAGATTATCTTTCATAAGATATCGGATCGCATTTACCTTATACCCTTCCAATGCATAGTCAAGATAAGCCGTCACGAACACAATATATGTATCGCTGTGAAAAGAACGGATCCGCATGGCCGTCTGTATGCCGTCCACCTTCTCCATATTAATGTCTAAGAAGACGATGTCAAATTTTACCTGGTTTTCGCAACACGAAAGAAAGGCCTCCCCCGATCGGAACATATGGATCTCATAGGACAATCCCTCTCTTTGAAGATAAGTTTCCAGAAGATGCTTGATCTTTTCCTGAAAAATGGGTTCGTCGTCGCACACGGCGATCCGCAGTACAGTTTCCACTCCTGTCACGGCTCCTTCTTCCTCAGTATCGTTTCTACCAAATTTATCATAAAAAGAAATTGTCCGCAACACAGACTCTTATTGTTTTCCTTGCCTCAAATGAAATCACACATTCCGTCAGGAATCTGAAAAATCAAAACCCATAAAAATAATTTTTTCTTGACAAAGTGACACAGTTGTCGCATAATATAAAGCAACACAAGTGTCGCAAAAGGAAGGGACAGTGATACCATGGGACTGAAAGGGGAAATGACAAAACAGGACATTCGGGAAAAAGCATACCAACTGTTTGCTCAAAAGGGATTTAAAGAAGTTACCATGAAAGATATTTGCGAACTGACAGGGCTTAGCCGCGGCGGCCTGTATCGCCATTATGAAAGTACTTCGCAGATTTTTTTAGAAATCGTAAATGCTTTTTCCGATCAGCAGCAAACCGAAATATTTAGTAAGATCGAGCAGCACATTCCGGCTGTTACGATATTAGAGGAACTTCTTTCTAAATATACGAACGAAATGCTCGACTGCGAAAGTTCCATCAGCCTTGCTATTTACGAATTTTACAGCAATCCAGCAATTTCTAAAGAAGATAATTCTGTAAAAAGGCAGTATGAAATTTCAAAATCAACATGGATCGGACTGATCAACTATGGGATCCGTACGAAAGAATTTAACCCTGTAGATCCAGAATCTATTTTCAATTTAGTTATATTTGCCTATCAAGGAGTACGAATGTACAGCAGATTAATGAAAATGGATCAAGCTGTCCCGAAGCAGATCATGCATGAAATAAAGAAACTTTTATTGTCGAAAGAGGTGCCGTATGAAAAATGAAATTATTTTGGTAAGGCCAACTTTAGAGCTAAAGGAAAAAGCGCTTGCATACCGTAGGGAACATTTCCAACATAGGGAAAAGACCATCTGCGGAAGCGAACTTTTTGACAAGATCGATCGCTATGAGGAATGGTTATCCTCTGTAACAAAAAACACCGATCCCAAAACGGTAAATGAAAACTGGGTCGTCACAGACACCTTTTTTGCGGTCAGAAAAGGGGATGGGAACATAATCGGAATGATTGACTTAAGACACACTCTGAATGAATTTCTGAAAGATTTAGGAAATTGCGGATATAGTGTACGTCCGTCTGAGAGAAGAAAGGGATACGCCTCTGAAATGTTGTATCAACTTCTCCAGGCAGCTAAAGAAGCAAAAATGAAGGAACTTCATATATCCGTTGAAAAAGAAAACACAGCATCCATAAAAGTCATACAAAAAAACGGCGGCGTGTACGAGCGGAGTTTTTCTTTTGAAAAGAAAGAAGCAGATATTTATAAAATTGAGTTATGATCAATGGGGATTATCCCAAAGTTTGTGTAAACCTCCAGACTGATGTAAGATAAAACTACACAGTCTGGAGGTATTATTATGGCAAGAAGAAAAGAAAGCCCACAGAAAGCAGCCATGCGGGAAATGATGAAGGGATATCTGAAAGAAAACGATATCAGCATCAAAGACGGTACAGATGTCAACGCCGTCATGCGTGACATGATGTCCGTCCTTTTAGAAGGCGTACTGGATCAGGAACTGGATGAAGAGCTTGGCTGCTCAAAGTACGACTACAGGAACAAGGAAACCGATAACAGCAAGAACGGCCACTCCACAAAGACCATGCACACCAGTTACGGGGACATGGAAATGGCTGTCCCCCGTGACCGCAACGGGGACTATGAGCCGCAGCTCATCAAAAAGTATCAGAACACCGTCACACAGGACATGGAGGAAAAGATTCTCTCCATGTATGCAAAGGGCATGACTGCCGGAGATATAGAGTCCCATATGAAAGAACTCTACGACATAGACATCTCCGACAGCACCATCAGCCGGATTACGGATAAGATTCTCCCCATTGTAAAAGAATGGCAGGAACGTCCGTTGGAGGAAATCTATGCCGTGGTTTTCATGGATGCCATCCACTGCCATGTCAGGAGTGAAGGGCGCATTGTAAAACGTGCCGTCTGCATAGCCCTTGGAATAGACATGGATGGGAAAAAGGATGTCCTTGGCATGTATGTGGGGGAAAACGAGAGCGCCAAGTTCTGGCTGTCCATTATGAACGGACTAAAGAACCGGGGTGTGGAAGACATCCTGATTGCCTGTGTGGACGGGCTTACGGGCTTCCCACAGGCCATAGAGGCAGTATACCCAAAGACTGAAATCCAACAGTGCATCATCCACCAGATCAGGAATTCTACAAAATTCGTTTCTTATAAAGACATCAA
>CAJTRA010000016.1 GCA_910578345.1 uncultured Lachnospiraceae bacterium
CTGAAATCTGGCTCTGCCCCTTCGTAACTATTCACCTATCTTATATCAGATTTTGGGTTTACACAAAACTTGAAACGGTCTCGCGGATAGAACATGCTCAGGAAATGCCGATTTCTCATCATTCATGCGTGGCCGTTCTTCTGGATCATGGATCCAACATATTCGACCAGATCAGCCTCGTGATTTCTATTTGTTTCCTTCCATCATATAGTCCAGAAGAAGCTTCATGTCTTCTGGCTCAGAGACGACCAGTTCCATCTCATTGATAAAAGTATTGTCTGTGAAGAGCTGACTGAGTGCAATATATTTGGTCAATTCGGATTTTAAGTTCAAACGGTCGCCCTGTTTGGAAACCAGCTCCACATTTCCCTTGCATTTTTTGATCACATTAAGAAAGTATTCTGGATTATCGATATTGTAAAGTCTCATCATTTTCCTCCCTGCCGTGTCGTTGGCATTTTCTATTGATTCCTTTTTGTTTACGGACTTATTCTAACAAGTTCGTTTATTACTTACAATATAAGGTTTTACCAATTTCTGGGAGGCGGGCAGGATAAAAGTGTAAGAGATAACCAAAAAAGGACCTCGTGAGGGATAGCGCGTTTCTGACAGATGCGCATATAGTAGTGCTAAGAATAGAAATGCCGGCGTATCAGGCGGCATGCGTAAGTCAGGAATGCAGTGGGCTGAGATTCGAGTGCGTTTTCAAAGGAATGGCAGATTTTGGAAAAACTGCAGCGCTGTGATTTACGAATTTGCAGAGTAAAAGGAGTAGGTTGACCCAGATGGACAAATATGTAGGGATTGATGTATCAGATGCACAAGGTGTCATAGATTGGGGGCTTGTAAGAAAAGATGGCTGTAGATTCGCGATTCTACGCAGCACGAGGCATTCAGGGAAACCGGACCAACAGTTTACAGCGAACCTTCGCGGATGCAGGGAACAGGGAATTCCGGTCGCAGTGTACAAATATACTTATGCAAAGACTGTAGGAGAGGCGGTAGTGGAGGCACAGCAGGTGCTTCGACTGTTAAGAGAACATAATTTAAGATGTAAGATTTTTTGGGACGTGGAAGACAAGGAGTATCTGCATCCGCTGGGAAGGGAGAAGCTGACGGAAGTGATCAAGGCGACAGAGCGGACGATTACGGGTGCAGGTTATGAGTTTGGAATCTACGTGGGGCTGTATGTGTACAAAGAGCGCTGGTTTGATTTTACACAGTTTGCAGGTCCACTATGGACTGCCAGATATCCGGTAAGTGGGGTCAAAACGCTGGCGGATATTCCGCAGGAAAAATACAAACCGGATATGGGACGGGGATTGTATGGGTGGCAGTTTACATCAACGGGAAGGGTAAAAGGAATTAAAACCGGAGTTGATCTGGACCTTCTCTATGAGGCTCCTGCGTCGCTGGAGCAATCGCCGCCGGAAGAGGCAATACCGAATCAGGAAGAAAGGTTTGTCTTTTTTTCAGAACAAATCAGTTACGTTCAGGCGCAGCATTTGTTGGAAACGGCCAACCAGATGCGCATCAAAGGTAAGGTCTTCAGAGAAGTGTGACGGGAATGGTTTTGAGCCTGTGCTTTCAGATCTGACCTTATGGAGATAAGTTATTGAATGCCTGCCGGCCGGTATGTTATACTATACAGGAAAGAGCGCCACGATAAGGGTTTATACAGGAAACGGTTCAGAAAGAGGAAGACAATGTACCCGACAAGAGAGAAAGCGGAAGAATTATTAGCGGATGCCGGAAAATGCAATCCGGGTCCATGGGAAGATCACAGTCGTGTGGCGGCGCGCTGTGCGGAAAGGATTGCGGCAGCCTGCCCGGGAATGGATGTGGAGAAGGCTTATGTGACCGGTCTTCTCCATGATATTGGCAGAAAGTTCGGGGTGAAGCATTTAGGTCATGTGTATGATGGATGGCAGTATATGCGCAGGCTGGGATATGATGAAGCGGCAAGGATCTGTCTGACACACTCTTTTAATGAAGGAATGTTAGAGGGATATATCGGAAATTTCGACATTACGAAGGAGCAGACAGAAGAAATCAGACAGGCGCTTAGCCAGATCGAGTTGGATGATCATGACAGATTGATCCAATTGTGCGATTCCATAGCCGGTGCAGAAGGGGTCATGAAAATGGAAGAGAGAATGCTTGATGTGAAGAGAAGATATGGGAGTTTTCCGCAGTCGAAGTGGGACAAGAACCTGGAATTAAAGGCATATTTCGAGCATAAGGCCGGGGATGACATCTATCGGATTGTCGAGGGCAGCAGCCTTTTGCATAATTGAAAGTGCAATTTCCAATGTCATTAACGATCACAGCAGCGCAGAAATGGAGAGGAGAATATGAGAGAAACAATAACGATCAATGTAGAACAGCCACAGTTTACCACTGTGACAGGCATGGCCTTTTCCCAGGTGGATTCCTGGTTTGGCCACACGAGAAGAGATTTGAAGATGGATATCATCTATCCGGAAAACCCTAAGCGGCTTTATCCGTGTATCGTATGGATCTGCGGCGGCGCCTGGGTACAGATGGATAAGTCAGCCCATCTGGCTTATCTGGCCGGGTTAGCCAGAAAAGGTTTTGTGGTGGCAAGCGTAGAATATCGTACCAGCAACGAAGGGCCTTATCCGATGCCGCTCATCGATATTAAATCCGGAATCCGCTATCTGCGTGCCCATAGTGAACGTTTCCGGATCGATCCGGAGCGTTTTGGGGTCATGGGAGAATCGGCAGGAGGATATCTGACGGCAATGGCAGCGCTTGTAAATGATCCGGCCTATGATGTGGGAGATTATATGGAGTATTCCAGCAAGGTGCAGGCGGCATGTCCCTGGTATCCGCCTACGGATGTTTCCTGTTTTCCTTATGATTCTCCTGTGGAAGCGGCAGCAGCACCGGAGTCGCTCATGCTGGGGATGAATGTTATGCTGCATAAGGAAGAGGCTTTGCAGGCCTGCCCGATCACCTATGTGACAAAGGATGCGCCGCCCTTTATGATCCTGCACGGCGCAGATGACCATACAGTGCCTTTTGCACAGGGGGAGATTCTGCATGACAGGTTGGAGGCGGCCGGCTGTGATGTGAAGCTGATTGCAATTGAAGGGGCGGACCATGCGGACATGCAGTTTTTCCAGGAAGAGATCTGGACGAGGATTGCGGATTTCTTCCATGAGAAATTAGAGGGATAAGAATGGTATTATTGGATCATAATGATATGACAAAGCTGGGGTGCGGAGACTGTCATGGATGCAGCGCTTGCTGTCTTGGGATGGGACAGTCGATCTTGTTGGATCCTTATGATATTTTTCAGATGCAGACGGCGCTTGGAACGGATTTTGCAGGTCTCATGCAGGAGAAAGTCGAACTGTGTGTGGAAGAGGGATTGATTCTTCCGGCGATCAGGATGCAGCCTGACACGGATGCCTGCGGATTCCTGGATCGGGAAGGAAGGTGTGCGATCCACCCGTATAGGCCGGGGCTGTGCAGGCTGTTTCCGTTAGGCAGAAAGTATGATGAAAAGGGACTGCATTATTTTCTGTTGGAAGATGCCTGCCAGATACAGAACCGGACGAAGGTGAAGATCAAGAAATGGCTGGCGGTGCCTGGACTTTCGCGTTATGAGGAGTTTCTGGCAGTCTGGCATGATCTGCGCAAAGAGATTCAGGAGCAGATTGGGAAGCGGCAGGCGGAAGACTTTGCACAGAAGGTAACTGTAAAGTTCCTGGAGATTTTCTACCAGAAAAGATATGATGCAGGGGAAGATTTCTACGGACAATTTGAAGAGCGCAGGAAGATCTTTGCAGCGGTTTTGTCTAAGTTGTGCATTTAGTGTGCTGACTGTGCTGGAAGATAGGTCATCAGGTATCTGATATTGTCAGATGATTTAAGATGAGAGCAGGGAGGCGTTATCATGAGAACAAAACGAATATTGGCAGGCGTACTTGGGCTGAGCATCTTGCTTTGCTGTGCCTGTGGGACAGGCAGGAAGGAGACGGCGGATCAGCTGGAGGGAAATCTGAGTGATCTCATAGCAGGTATCTATGAGAAAGCAGATCTGTCAGAGGATTTCCGAAGCGGACTGGACAATTTCGAGACGTATGAGCTGACGGATGAGATAGAAGTTTCCATTCTGGGAACGGACGAGATCAGTTATACGGAAGGGGCTGCCTCGATCCCGATGGTATCCCCGAATGCTTTCCAGTTTGTGCTTTTGCGGGTGGAAGAGCAGGATGTGGATACGGTCAAGCAGCAGTTGAAGGATCATGCGGATCTCAATAAGTGGATCTGTGTCAGTGCGGAGACGATGCTGATCGAGAGCCGCGGCAACGTGATCTTCTTCGCAATGGGAGACAACGACACCGTGTATGCGCTGAACAGCGCTTTCCAGAAATATTAGACAAGCAAATACGGGATAAATCAGATAACCCTCACAGGTTTCCTTCCATGATGAAGAAAATCGTGAGGGTTTGTTTCGATCAATTCGACTTAACTTCTTTCCACAGCTCGTTGTACAGGGCGTCTCCGTCTTCTCCCAGATAGACGAAAGTTTCCAGATGATTGTATTTTGACAGATCCGGGAAAGCGATCTCAGAATTACGGATATCCTCGTCCTCGATCAGTTCCCTTGCCGCTTCATTGGGCGTAGAGTAGGTGATATATTCAAAGTTTTTGACTGCAATGTCGCCCCGGCACATAAAATCAATGAATTTCTCGGCATTTTCCTTATTCGGCGCATCCTTCAAGATGACCCAGGAATCGATCCAGACATTGGTGCCTTCTTCGGGGATCACGTATTCGAGGTCGGGATTCTCCCGCTGTGTATAGATTGCCTCGCCGGAGTAGATTACACCGATTGCCGCCTCATTGCCGATCATCTTATCGCGGACCTGGTCGATCACATAAGCCTGTACCAGAGGTTTCTGCTCGATCAGGGAATTCTTTGCGGTCTCCAGCTCCTGCGGATCGGTGGTGTTCATGGAGAATCCGTTTAGCTTCTCGGCGACCATGAAAGCATCCCGGACAGAATCCTGCATCAGGATATTGTCCGCGTATTTTGCATCCCAGAGCTGGGACCAGCTTGTAATCGGTTCCTCCACCATCGTCTTATTATACAGGATTCCTACAGTGCCCCAGCAGTAAGGGACGGAGTATTGATTATTCGGGTCAAATCCCCTTGCCTGTTCATAGTACTGTGCGCCGATATTTGCTTTCGCATTGGGAAGCTTGTCGAAATCAAGTTCGGCCAGCATATCGTTTGCGATCATCTTACTGATCATATAATCAGAAGGGCAGACCACATCATAGGAAGCGGCGCCGGATTCTACTTTCGGGTACATGATCTCGTTGGTTTCGAATTCGTCATATACGACTTCGATCCCGGTCTCTTCCTCGAACATCTCAATCGTCTCAGGGTCGATATATTCTCCCCAGTTGTAGACAATGACCTGGCCGTTTTCCCCGCCGCCGGAGGCGCCGCATCCGGAAAGACCCAGCGCGGCAAGCAGCATGACACTGCCAATCAGAAGCTTGTTTGTGGTAGTTGTATGTTTCATATTGTTATCCATTCCTTTCCTGCAGTCTGCTTTTCTGTCTTAAGATTTATCGGGAGACATCCCGGAAATTGCAGTTTTTTCATGTCTGGCGGGCGTCACATTCACTAAGATCAACAACACCAGCACGGTCACAAAGATGAGGGTGGACAATGCATACATTTCCGGTTTGATTCCCTTCCGCACTTCGGTATAGATCTTTGTAGACAACGTGTCCACGCCGGCGCCCTTTGTAAAGTGAGTGATGATAAAGTCGTCCAGCGACATGGTAAAAGCCATCAGGAAACCTGAAAGGATACCGGGCAGAAGGTCCGGGAAGACCACCTTGAAGAAAGCTGTCACCGGAGAAGCGCCCAGATCCTGAGCAGCTTCATAGATACTTGGATTGAGCTGTTTCATGCGCGGCATGACGCTTAAGATCACATACGGTATGTTGAATGTGATATGGGAGAGCAGGATGGTTCCCAGTCCAAACTTAAAGCCGAAGCTGATGAAAAGCAGCATCAGGGAAATACCGGTCACAATATCCGCATTCAGCATGGGAATGTTGGTGATTCCCAGCATAACCATTCTGGTACGTTTCTTCATATTGCTCATGGCGATACAGGCTATGGTGCCGATGATGGTGGCAATCACAGAGGAGAGCAGTGCGATCAGCAGCGTGTTGCCGAAAGCCTTTAGAATATCGTCATTGTGCAGAAGCTGTCCATACCACTTGAACGTAATTCCGCCCCATTTGGCTCTCGTCTTACTGGCATTGAAGGAAAGCACCATCAGTGTGCCGATGGGAGCATAGAGAAAAAGGACGATCAGGGCGATATATATTTTTTTCGCAGCGTTTTTCATAGCATGGATCCCTCCCCCTCTTTGTCAAAGACTGCGGATGCGATCATATTTAATATGATGAACAGCATCAACACGATAGAAAGACCGCTTCCGAGATTCCAGTTGGAAGCCTGCGTAAATTCCTGGTCAATGACATTGCCGATCAGCAGGATCTTGCTGCCGCCCAACAGGGAACTGATCACGAACGTGGTGAGCGCAGGAACAAATACCATGGAAATCCCACTGATGATGCCAGGCACGGAGAGCGGCAGGATAATACGGAAAAAGGTATGTAGGTTATCCGCACCTAAATCTCTGGCGGCATTGACCACATTCTCATCGATCTTCGATAAGGCATTGTACAAAGGAAGTACCATAAAGGGCAGGAAGTTATAGACCATGCCCAGAATGATCGCGTAAGGGGTATTGATGATATTGATATTCGGCAGATGGAGAAAGGACAGGACATTGTTGATGACACCGTTTTTCTCCAGCAGGGTCTGCCACGCGAGTGTGCGCAGCAGGAAATTCATCCACATAGGGAGGATGAAGATCAACAGGATAAAGCTGTGCTGGCTTACTTTCATATTGGCAAGGATCATGGCCAATGGGTAGGCAAGCAGAAAGCAGATCAACGTACTGATCAGGGAAAGCAGCAGGGAAAGACGCAGAGCCTTTGCGTGCTGTGCCGTTGCGATCGCCATAATATTTTCCAGCGTAAAAGCGCCTGTCTTGTCGGTCAGTCCATAATAGAAGATCATACAAAGCGGTATGATGATAAAGACCAAAGACCATAATGTATAGGGCGCAGAAAGCCATTTTTTAGATTTCAATTGCTACCGCCTCCTCGTCTTCAGATGCCGGTTTGTTCATGATCTGGATATTGTAAGGATCGACTTTGATCCCGACTTTCTCTCCAACCGGATGCAGGGCTGTGGAATGAACCAGCCATTCGAAGCCGCCTGCCATGACTTCCATCTCGTAATGAACGCCTTTGAAGATCAGATGGGTCACAACGCCGTTTAACGTCCCCTGTGCGGGCGCTGTCAGTTCCACATCTTCCGGACGGATGACCACATCCACCGGCTTGTTATGGCCAAAGCCGGTATCTACACAGGCAAACTGCGCGCCCAGGATATTAACCAGTTTATCCTCGATCATCACGGCGGAGATAATGTTGCTGTCGCCGATGAAATCAGCCACAAAGGCATTTTCGGGTTCATTGTAGATAGACTCCGGAGTGCCGATCTGCTGGATATAACCCTGGTTCATGACGACGATCGTATCGGACATGGTGAGCGCCTCTTCCTGGTCATGCGTGACATAGACGAAAGTGATGCCCAGCTCATTTTTCATACGGATCAGTTCGTACTGCATTTCCTGGCGCAGTTTCAGGTCAAGCGCTCCTAAGGGTTCGTCCAAGAGCAGAACTTTCGGCTCATTGACGATCGCGCGGGCGATAGCGATCCGCTGCTGCTGGCCGCCGCTTAAGGAATCCGGCATACGGTTTTCGTAGCCCTCCAGATTGACCAGTTTCAAAGCATAGCGGATCTTGTCTGCGATATAGGCTTTGGATTTCTTCTTGATCTTTAAGCCAAAGGCGATATTTTCAGCGATATTCATATGGGTAAAAAGGGCATACTTCTGAAAAACGGTATTGAGCGGCCGCAGATTCGGCGGAAGATTCGTGATGTCCTGTCCATCGAAAACAACGCTGCCGGCATCCGGCGTGGCAAAGCCTCCCAGAATGCGCAGGGTAGTAGTCTTGCCGCAGCCGCTGGGACCTAAAAGCGTGACAAATTCATTCTCATGGATGGTCAGATTCAGCTCGTCTAAGACCATCTGTCCGTCAAAGGATTTGGAGATATTGTTGAGATGGATCAATTCTTTGGACATGGACGTTATCCTCCGTAAAATATATTTTGCAGACGTATGCCGCATTGTCTGCTGCGAAAGATCTGCCTAGAAGTTGGGCGGTGTGCTGATCCAAAGGAATACAGCGCCGCTTTTACTGCCGGCCTTGATATAGTGCTCTGAATTGGGCGTATAGTAGAAGGCTTCTCCCTTTTTGGCCTTCATGCTGCGGTTTCCGATTACGATCGTGACAGCGCCGGAGAGAATATAGCCGAATTCTTCTCCCTCATGGGGCTGGTCAGGATAGGTGGAGCCGCCCGGCTCCAGTGTGACACGAATGGGTTCCATCATGTTCTTCTGCGCATTGGGAATAATCCATTCGACCTTGTTGTGCAGTTCCGTATCTGTCTTTTCGAAGAAATCTTCGCTGGAGAAGACGATCTGCTCGTCGTCATCGTCGCTGAAGAAATTCTTCAGGTTTGTGCCGAGGCACTGTAAAATATCGATCAGGGTGGCAATGGACGGTGAAGTCAGATCATTCTCCACCTGACTGATGAAACCCTTGGATAACTCACAGCGGTCAGCCAGTTCTTCTTGTGTCAGACCCTTTTGGTTCCGCAGTTCTCTGATCTTGTTACCGATCTCCATGCGGCTGGAATTACTATCCATAATGATTCATCTCTTTTCTGTGATCATTTGTGTCTTTACTCAGTCATAATAAACTCAAAGTTTACTAAAACTAAACAGACGCTGAGTCCCATTATACAAAAAAGAAGGGGTATGTCAATGGGATTTTTAAAAATAAAATCATTTTTTGTGAAAATGATTAACACAGCAGTAAATTTGTGATAAAATTTATTCAACTAGGACGAAATGATAAGAAAGGCATGGTTTTTATATGAGTCAGGGTAAATATGTAGCGTATGTTTCAACCTATACCGTGGGCAATGTAGATAAGTACGGCATCAAGATCTATGATGTTGACATGGAGAATGGACGTTTGATCGAGAAGAACCAGGTGAAGATCACCAATTCTTCCTATATTTCGATTTCCCATAATAAGAAGTTTCTGTATTCGATTACCGATTTTGGAGTAGAATCGTACAGGATCCTGCCAAGCGGGGACTTAGAGGTAATTAATGCAGGCAGCATCAACGGCATGCGTGGGTGTTATCTGTCCACGGATTATGAGGACAGGTTTTTATTTGTGGGCGGCTATCATGACGGAAAGATCACCGTGTTGCGGCTGCGGGAAGACGGCGGCGTTGCGGAGATTACAGACGAGATTTATCATAAGGGACTCGGCAGTATCGCGGAGCGTAATTTCAGACCCCATGTCAACTGTGTGAAGATGACAAGAGATAATCATTATCTGTGCGCTGCTGACCTGGGATTGGACCATGTTAATGTATACCGGCTTGACCACAAGAACGGGAAGCTGCGCCCGATCGATATGGTCAGAAGTGAGCAGGAGTCGGCGCCGCGCCACTTGAAGTTTTCCAGAGACGGCAGATATATGTATATCGTACATGAGTTAAAGAATTACATTGACGTCTATACTTATGAAGAGGTGGATGGAAATCCGGAGTTTGAGAAGGTACAGACGATCTCTACGCTGAATGATTATCATGCCGGTGGATCGGCGGCCAGCGCGTTAAATATTTCTGAAGATTTTCAGTATGTGGTCAGTTCCAATGCCGGAGATAACAGTGCGATTGTTTACCGGGTAGACCAGGAGACGGGAATGCTTACGAAAATCTTCTGTCTGCCGGTCAGCGGCGACTATCCAAAGGATGCGAATCTCTTCCCGGATAACAGACATTTGGTTTCCCTGAATCATGAGTCAGACACGATGACATTCTTTAATGTGGATCTGGAGAAAGGACTCTTAGTCATGAACGGCAAGGAAGTGAAGGTGAACCAGCCGAACTGTATTATTTTCCATCAAATTGAAGAATGATCAGAATAGATAAAAATCCTCCTGCATATACATTTATAAGTATAAGCAGGAGGATTTCTTATGGACTTTTTACAGAATAATACATATGACCTGTACAAAGATATACAATTGCGCACGGGAGGAGAAATTTATCTGGGCGTGGTAGGGCCGGTCAGGACGGGGAAATCGACTTTTATCAAGCGGTTTATGAATCTGCTGGTGCTGCCCTTTATGGAAGATGAAAATGAGAAGGAACGGGCACAGGATGAAATGCCACAGAGTGCGGGCGGCAGGACGGTCACTACGACAGAGCCAAAGTTTATTCCTAAGGAAGCGGCCCAGATCAGGCTGGGTACGGATATTGAGGTGAAGATCCGTCTGATTGACTGTGTGGGCTATATGGTGGACGGTGCGGCAGGACATATGGAAGAAGATGTGGAGCGTATGGTGAAGACACCCTGGTCGGCGGAGGAGATTCCTTTCACAAAGGCGGCGGAGATCGGCACCCGCAAGGTAATCAAGGATCATTCTACGATCGGTATCGTGGTGACGTGCGACGGTTCGTTTGGAGAATTGGGAAGAGATCATTTCCTGGAGGCAGAGGCGCGCACGATCACGGAGCTGCAGAATCTGGGGAAGCCTTTTATCGTACTGCTCAACTCGGCAAAACCCTATGCAGAGGAGACCAGAACGTTAGCGGATGAGATCAGTGAGAAATACCAGGTTACTGTGATGCCGGTTAACTGTGAGCAGTTAAAGAGAGAGGACATCAACCATATTATGGAAAATATCCTCTATGAATTCCCGCTAACCATGATCGAGTTCTATATGCCGAAATGGGTGGAAATGCTGCCCTATGATCACAAGATGAAGCAGGATATCATTGTACAGATTAAGAATCTTATGGGAAACTTAAGCAGCATCCGCGATATTACGGCAGGCACTTTTATGCCGGAGAGTGAATATATCAAGAAATGCAAGCTGGACGGGATTGATATGTCTGACGGCAGGGTGAGAATTCTTCTGGATGTAGATGACTCCTATTATTACGAGATGATCAGCGATCTGGTCGGGGAGACGGTTGGAAGCGAATATCAGATGCTTGCCATGTTAAAAGAGATGGCGAAAATGAAACGTGAGTATGTGAAGGTGCTTCATGCACTGGAATCTGTCCGTTATAAAGGGTATGGCGTGGTGATGCCGGACCGGGAAGAGATTATGTTAGAGAAACCGGAATTGATTCGCCAGGGGAATAAATTCGGGGTGAAGATCAAGGCAGAGAGCCCCAGCATCCACATGATCAAAGCCAGTATCGAGACGGAGATTTCTCCGATTGTCGGGACGGAAGAACAGGCCAGAGATTTGATCCAGTTCATATCAGACACCGAGACAAGCGAAGAAGGCATCTGGGAAACAAATATCTTCGGCAAGACAGTGGAACAGCTTGTGAATGACGGGATTACGGGCAAGATCTCTATGATTAATGAGGAAAGCCAGATTAAACTGCAGGAGACCATGCAGAAGATCGTGAATGACTGCAATGGAGGAATGGTCTGTATCATTATCTGAACATTATCCCGTATGCGGACTCTTCGGAGTCCGTTTTGTTATTTTGATAAAAAAGATGCCAGAATCTTTTTCCTGTGATATAATATCGTCAAGTCGAACCGGAATCTGTTTCAAGAAAGGTGGTAAAGGAAATGAATCCTGTATATGAAAAACTTTTAAAATGTTATGAATGTTATAAGGCAAAGATTGATTTTAAACCCAGAGTAGCCGTGGTCTTGGGCTCAGGTCTTGGCAATTTTGCGAAAGTGGTGGATGTGAAAGCAGAGCTTCCCTACAGTGAGATAGAAGGATTTCCTGTCTCCACAGTACCGGGACATGCCGGCAAGTTTATCTTCGGATATATCAATGAGGTCCCAGTCGTGTTGATGCAGGGACGGGTGCATTACTATGAGGGCTACCCTATCACAGATGTGGTGCTGCCAACCAGACTGATGAAGATGATGGGGGCAGAGATCTTATTTTTGACGAATGCGTCGGGCGGAATCAATCCGGCGTTCCATGCGGGCAGCCTGATGCTGATCAAGGATCATGTCTCGATCTTTGCACCGAATCCGCTGATCGGGGCGAATATTGAAGAACTGGGAACGAGATTCCCGGATATGTCTCATGTCTATGACGAAGATCTGCAGGAAATCATCGTAAATACAGCGAAAGACAATGGGATTGAGTTGTTTGAAGGTGTTTATGCACAGCTTACAGGCCCTTCCTTTGAGTCTCCAGCAGAGATCCAACTGCTGCACGGGCTGGGGGTCAGCGCTGTCGGCATGAGCACGGTAGTGGAAGCGATCGCGGCGAACCATATGGGGATGAAGATCTGCGGCGTATCCTGCGTCAGCAACCTGGCGGCAGGGATGAACAGCGCACCGCTGACGCATGAGGAAGTGCAGGAAGCGGCCAATGCAGTAGCGCCGAAGTTTGAGAAACTGTTAGTGGAGTCGATCACGAAATTTTAAGTGGGATAATCCGGATGGAAAGGTGCAAAGAATATGAACATCAGATTTTATAATGCGCGGATATTGACAATGGAAACGGACAGGCTGCTGGAAGGAGAACTCTGGGTGCAGGATGGAAAGATCCTGTATGTGGGGGATGGCAGCGACGGGAAATCTGTCTGCGAAGATACGGATGGGCAGGCGGTCAGATGGGACAGGGAGATTGACTGTGAGAGAAATCTTCTTATGCCGGGATTTAAGGATGCGCATACCCATTCAGGTATGACGCTGCTGCGCTCCTATGCGGATGATCTGCCGCTGCAGGACTGGCTGTTTCAACAGATCTTTCCGATTGAGGCGAAGATGGACGGGGAGATGATCTATCATTTGACGAAGCTTGCAGTGTTAGAGTATTTGACCAGCGGCATTACCTCGATTTTTGATATGTATCTGACACCGGAGACCACAGCGAAAGCATGTGTGGAGATGGGGATGCGCTGTGTGCAGGTCAGCGGGACAAGCGGTCAGACGCCGGCAGAATTTGAGCGTTCCCTGGAATTGATGGAGCAGCGTTACCAGGCGCTGAATCATGATGATCCGCTGCTGAGTTATTTTATTGGATTCCATGCAGAATATACCTGTTCCAGGGAGCTGCTGGAGAAGGTTGCCGCCATGGCGCATAAGTACAAGGCGCCGGTCTATACCCATCTGGCAGAGACGAAAGCGGAGGTGGAAGGGTGCATGGAACGTCACGGGATGTCTCCGACGAAGCTGTTTGATCTGCTTGGCATCTACGACTATGGCGGCGGCGGATATCACTGTGTCTATCTGGACGAAGAGGATATGGAGATCTTTCGCAGGCGTGGGCTGCATGTGGTAACAAACCCCGGCTCGAACACGAAACTTGCAAGCGGTATTGCGCCAATTTCGGCCTATCTTGAGAAAGGAATCAATGTGGCGATCGGTACGGACGGACCTGCCAGCAATAACTGTCTGGACATGTTTCGGGAGATGTTTCTGGTGACAGGGCTTGCCAAGCTGCGGGAGAAGGATGCCTCTGCCGTGGATGCGTGGGAAGTGCTTAAGATGGCTACCGTCAATGGTTCTAAGGCAATGTATCTGCCGGATACGGATGTGCTGGCGCCTGGGAAAGCGGCGGATCTTATCATGATCGATCTGCACCAGCCCAATATGCAGCCGATCAACAACATTCCTAAGAATCTGGTCTACAGCGGCAGCAAGCAGAATGTGAAAATGACCATGATCCAGGGAAGGATCTTGTATGAGAACGGCCAGTTTACGAAAGACTATGATGTAGAAGCAATTTACAGAAAGGCAAATGAGATCATAGACGGTCTCAGATAATTGATAAACAGATGGAATTTTTGGTATTGGCCGGTGCGATCCTCTTGATGATCGTCGTTATCATGGGGAAGGAATATTTCAACAGCAGAGCATTTCAGATAAGGGCGCTTAAGCAGATCTACGAAAGCTATGGCTGTCCTCCACAGCGGGAGTATAAAGCGGGGGAGATGGAGCATATCAGGAAGTATTATCTCAGACACCCGGAGAGTCTGCAGATCGACGACATTACCTGGAACGATCTGGACCTGGACACGATTTATCAGAAGATCAATGCATCCTGCAGCGCTGCCGGAGACGAATATTTATATCACAGGCTGAGGACTCCGCTCTATGATCAGGAGAAGATGGCAGCGTGGGAAGAACAGATTGCTTACTTCATGGAGCAGGAGGAGGAGCGCCATCTTGTGCAGAATGTGTGTTATAGTCTGGGTAGGATGGGACGGCATTCCTTGCAGGAATATATAGAGAATCTGGATATCCTGGGAGAGCGGAAGAATGCCGCTTATTTTCTGGGGGATTTCCTGATCTTAGTCTGTATCGGTGCGATGTTTGTGTCTCTGCCGGTGGGAATTGCGGCGCTGCTGATCGTGCTATGCCACAATATCATAGGATATTTTAAAGAATATAAACAGATTGAACCCTATATCACCAGCTTCCGTTATATCAACAGGATGCTGGATGCAGCGCAGCAGCTTGGCAGGAGAAAGATCGAGGGGATTGCGGCGGAACAGGAGCGTCTTGTGGAGTGTCATCAACAGATGAAAGGTTTTATCCGCAATGCCTATCTGATCGTCTATGTGGAAAAGGGGAATGGCAACCCGTTAGGGATCGTGTTGGATTACCTACGGATGCTCTTTTACCTGGATCTGATCCAGTTTAACAATGCGCTTCGTTCTGTCAGGGGACATCTTGCTGAAATTGACGAGATGGCGACGCTGATCGGTAAGATTGAGACGGCGGTGGTGATCGGATCTTACAGAAGCAGCCTGGAAGGAGAATACTGTGTTCCGGCGATACGATTTGAAAAGGATGCGGACAGGCATATGGTGATCGAACAGTTTTATCACCCTCTGCTGTCAGAACCGGTGAAGAATTCGATCGATGCTGAGAGGGGAGTTCTTCTGACTGGCTCGAATGCTTCGGGAAAATCAACCTTCCTTCGTGCGACAGCATTGAATGCGGTACTGGCGCAGACAATACATACCTGTCTGGCCAGACGCTATGAGGCGCCGGTTTTCCGCGTTTATTCATCTATGTCTCTTAAGGATGACCTGGCGGGCGGGCAGAGTTATTATATGGTAGAGATCAAGTCGATCAAGCGGATCTTGGACGAGGTGAAGAGGGCCAAAGAGGAACAATGCTGTGTGCTCTGCTTTGTGGACGAGGTTTTGCGCGGGACGAATACAGTGGAGCGGATTGCGGCTTCCACACAGATCATGAAGATGCTTGCCAGGGGACATGTGATCTGTTTTGCGGCGACACATGATGTGGAACTGACGAAGCTTCTGGACCAGGAATATGCCAATTATCATTTCGAAGAAAGAATTGAAGAGGAGGACGTTTTCTTCCCTTATAAGTTGATGCCGGGGCCGGCGGTCACGCGCAATGCGATTGCACTGCTTAAGGTACTTGGTTATGAGGAGCAGATCATCCGTGAGGCGGAGCGTATGGCGGAGAGATTTCTCGCGGAAGGGAAATGGCAGTGATAAGAACGCTTTGCGGTTGGAATGGTAGCGAGGGAGAAAGGGGCATATCAGGTGAAAGTGACGATCTATACGGACGGCGCCGCCCGCGGTAATCCGGATGGGCCGGGCGGTTACGGTACGGTACTGCAGTACATTGATACGAAAGGCGTACTGCATGAGCGGGAATATTCTGCGGGGTATAAGAAGACAACCAACAACCGCATGGAGCTGATGGCAGCGATCGTGGGACTGGAGGCGCTGAAGAAGCCATGTGAGGTCACGCTCGTATCGGATTCTAAGTATTTGACAGACGCGTTTAACCAGAACTGGATCGACGGATGGGTGAGACGGAATTGGAAGACGGCGGGAAATAAGCCAGTCAAGAACATCGATCTGTGGGAGCGCCTGTTGCGGGCGAAACAGCCTCATGCAGTGACCTTCCAATGGGTCAGGGGACATGACGGCCATCCGGAAAACGAGCGTTGTGATAAATTGGCGACGACTGCGGCAGATGGCGCAGACTTACTTGACGATACCTTCTGATTAGTGGTATCATAGATATGGTTTTGAGAAAAGCGATTTCATTACACGGGAAGGGGAACACAGATGGCAAATTTGATTCTATTCTTAAATGCGTTTTTGTCTTATTTATTAGTCTTTGTGCTGATCGTGGCTGTGGCTGTGGTAGTGGTAGCATGTGTGATCGGTGTAAAATGGAGAAAGAATAAGGATGTCAAAGCTGCTGCGGGAGAGGGTGTGCAGGCAGAGGGAGCCGGAGAAAATGCGGCTGTTTGATCGTGGCATGGTATTGCATGATCGTGATGTTGTAAAGTCAGGCCGATGCGCCTGACTTTTTCGTATCATGGGAAAGGACGTCCCATGATAGAAGGGGAGGCATCGCAATCCGCAATGACAGGAAAGACAAAAGAGTATAGGAGGAAATGGATGGGAAAGTATACAACGATCCTCTGGGATCTGGACCAGACGCTGTTAGATTTTGATCGTTCTATGGATTATGCGATCCGGTCGGTCTTTGATCAGTATCGTCTGCCGATCGATGAAGAGATTGTCGCCCGCTATGATGTGATCAACCGGAACCACTGGAACCGGCTGGAGCGCGGCGAGATCAGCAAGGACGAGGTGAAGGTTGGCAGGTTCAGAGTGCTTCTGGAGGAGCTTGGGATTAGGCAGATCAGTCCGGAGGAGATCGCAGCATCTTATCAGATAGAGCTGGGCAGCGTCTATTATTATATAGACGGTGCGAAGGAGCTTGTCACGAAGTTAAAAGAGCTGGGTTTCTGCCAATATGTAGTGACCAATGGAGTTCACACAACGCAGAGCAATAAGATGAAACGGTCGGGTTTAGATCAGATCATGGACGGTGTCTTTGTGTCTGAATTGATGGGATATCCGAAGCCGATGAAGGGGTATTTCGACGCTTGTTTTGCGGCATTGCCGGAAGGAACCCGGCAGACCTGCATCCTGGTAGGAGATTCGCTGACAAGCGATATGAAGGGGGCAAATAATGCTGGGATTGCTGCCTGTTGGTTTAATCCACAGGGAAGAAAAAAGGATGTTGATGTACGGATCGATCATGAGATCCGGCAGTTATGGGAACTGCTGCCGATCTTAGGGGTGGAGGAAAGATGGCCGGAAACAGCAAACAGAAATTAAAATTATTGTTTCTTCTGAAGATTCTCACAGAGCGGTCTGATGAAGAACATTGTCTGGGGGCGCAGGCGCTAATTGATGCGCTGGCGGAATATGGGATTCGGGCGGAGCGAAAGAGTATCTATGATGATATCGCACAGTTGATCGAGTTTGGATATGATATTGGATTGGTCAAGGCCAGGACAGGCGGCGGTTATTATCTGTCCGGGAGGGAGTTTGAGCTGGCGGAGCTAAAACTTCTGGTGGAGACGGTCCAGGCGTCCAGATTTCTGACCGTGAAGAAATCAAGAGAGCTGATCGGTAAGATCGAGAAACTGGCATCTAAGGCGGAAGCCGGACAGCTGCAGCGGCAGGTGTATGTGGCAAACCGGATTAAGACTGCCAATGAGAGTATTTATTACATCGTGGATGATATTCACCGGGCGATCCAGAAGAATGAACAGATCTCGTTTCAGTATCTGGAATGGAATTTGGAGAAAGAACTTGTGCCGCGCAAGGATGGCAAGCTTTATCAGATCAGTCCCTGGGCGCTGACCTGCAAGGATGAGAATTACTATCTGATCGGGCATGACGGGGAGAGTGATACGATCAAACATTTCCGCGTAGATAAGATGGGACAGATCCGTGTGCTGTCAGGAATCGGGCGGCGCGGCGCGGCGTTGTTTGAACGGTTCGATATTGCGGCCTATGCGAATAAGACGTTTGGTATGTTTGGCGGACGGGAAGAAGTGGTCACGATGGAATTCGAGAATCGGCTGATTGGCGTTATCCTGGACCGGTTCGGCAAGGAAGTGCCTGTCAGAAGAAAGGATGAGGAACATTTCTCTGTGAGAGTGCAGGTGGCGCTCAGCGGACAGTTCTACGGATGGCTTACGGGACTTGGCATGGGTGCGAAGATCTTGGCGCCGGCAGAGGTGGTGAAGGAATATCGGGCACATTTAAGAAAAGCGCTTGCGCAATATGGAGACACACAGGCATAAGGCGGGAGCATCAGAGGAAATTCAGGAAAAGGGGAAGAAAGAGATGAAGATACAATTTGCAGATCGTATGAAAGAATTTGAGGAGGGCATTTTTCAGGTTCTGAATGAAAAGAAAGACGCGGCGCAGCGGCAGGGGAAGAAGATCTACAACTTATCGGTGGGAACACCGGATTTTCCTCCCGCAGAGCATGTGGTCAGGGCAGTCGCAGAGGCGGCGGAGAAACCGGAGAATTATAAGTATGCGCTGATTGATCTGCCGGAACTGACCGAGGCAGTACAGAAACGCTACGAGAAGCGGTATGGCGTGACGCTTGAAAAAGAGGAGATCATGTCTGTCTATGGTTCTCAGGAGGGAATCGCACATATCTGTCTTTCTCTCTGTAATCCGGGAGACGTGGTGCTTGTGCCGAATCCCGGTTATCCGATCTTCGGGATTGGGCCCTCGCTTGCGGGGGCAGAGGTAGTCACTTATGATTTGACAGAGGAGAACCACTATCTGCCGGTGCTGGAGAGTATGGATGAGGCGCTGCTTAAGCGGACGAAATGTATGATCGTATCTTATCCGCTCAATCCTGTCTGTAAAGCGGCGCCGGATGATTTCTATGAGAGGCTGATCCCATGGGCAAAGGAACATGAGGTCCTGATCATTCATGACAATGCGTATTCGGATATCATCTATGACGGCAGAGTGGGCAAGTCGATTCTGCGTGTTCCGGGTGCGAAGGAGACGGCGGTAGAATTCTATTCTCTGTCGAAATCTTACAATTATACCGGGGCAAGGGTCAGTTTCCTGACAGGGAACAGAGACGTGGTGGCATGTTTTAAGAAATTGCGTTCCCAGATCGATTACGGGACCTATCTGCCGGTACAGTATGGCGCGGTGGCGGCGCTTACAGGCTCCGACCAGATGGTGAAGGACCAGTGTGCCGAGTATCAGCAAAGAAGGGATGCGCTCTGCGGCGGTCTGCGGCGCTTAGGATGGCAGATGGAGGACAGTGAGGGAACGATGTTTGCTTGGGCGAAAATTCCGCAGCCCTACACGGATGATGTGGCCTTTGTCATGGAACTGGTGGAGAGAAGCGGGGTTTTATGCACACCGGGAAGCAGTTTCGGAACGCTTGGCAGAGGATATGTGCGTTTTGCGCTGACACTGCCGGTGGAAGTGATCGGGGAGGCGGTGGAGGCAGTCGCCCGATCCGGTATGATCCAGACCCAAAGATAAAGAGGGACTGTCAATACCATTTTAGCAGAAATATTTTTTTTGGGATATGTCACAAAAAGGCATATCCCATTTTAATATTTTTTCTAAAGGAACCATCATTGACATGGTTCATGGATTAGCATATACTGAATGTACGCTACAAAATATAGTGATTTTATGTCAACCATAACTATATTTTGTATGTTTCCGGCACTGGCAAAAGTGCGGAGGCAGTGTGTTGCAAGGGATGAAAAGTTACCATGGAGGGGTGTCAATGAGTAGTAAATTTGGAACGGAAACTACGGCAGGAGAAAATTTTGAACTGGAATACAGGCCGGATAAAGTTGTGAAGGTGATCAAGAAGGATGGCAGTCTGGAGGATTTCAATGTCCAGAAGGTCATTGATGCCGTAGGAAAAAGCGCTTACCGTGCGTTGACCAAGTTCACGGACGAAGAGAAACGGCATATCTGTCAGACTGTGATCGATAAGGTCAATGAATTAGGGGAAGAACGGATTCCGATCCAGATCATGCATAATATCGTAGAGAGCGCGTTGGAAGACGTGAAACCCATCGTAGCCAAGAGTTATCGTGATTATCGCAATTACAAGCAGGATTTTGTACGCATGATGGATGATGTCTATAAGAAGAGCCAGTCCATTATGTATATAGGGGATAAGGAGAACGCTAATACGGACAGCGCGCTTGTCTCCACGAAGAGAAGCCTGATCTTTAACCAGTTCAATAAAGAATTATACCAGAAGTTTTTTATGACCACAGAGGAGATCCAGGCATGCCGGGATGGTTATCTGTATGTCCATGACATGTCTGCCAGAAGAGATACGATGAACTGCTGTCTGTTTAATGTGGCGGAAGTACTGAGCGGCGGTTTTGAGATGGGAAATATCTGGTATAATGAGCCTAAGACATTGGATGTTGCGTTCGATGTGATCGGCGATATTGTATTAAGCGCTGCCAGCCAGCAGTACGGCGGTTTTACAGTACCTGAGGTGGATAAGATCTTAGAGCCTTATGCGGAGAAATCTTATCAGAGGGATATCGAGAAATATATAAGGCTCGGCATCGATGAAAAGACAGCGAAAGAGGAAGCGCTGGCAGATGTCAGGAAAGAGTTTGAGCAGGGGTTCCAGGGCTGGGAGTACAAGTTTAATACGGTAGCCAGCAGCCGTGGGGATTATCCGTTTATCACGGTGACGGCAGGAATCGGTACGGGCCGCTTTGCGAAAATGGCTACGATCATCATGCTCAATGTACGCCGCAAAGGGCAGGGAAAGAAGGAATGTAAGAAGCCGGTCTTATTCCCGAAGATTGTTTTTCTGTATGATGAGAATCTGCATGGACCGGGTAAAGAGTTGGAAGAAGTGTTTGAGGCGGGCGTTGCATGTTCCGCTAAGACGATGTACCCTGATTGGCTCAGCCTGACGGGGAAAGGATATATTGCCAGCATGTACAAGCAGTATGGCAAGGTGATCTCCCCTATGGGATGCAGGGCGTTTCTGTCCCCTTGGTATGAGCGGGGCGGCATGCATCCTGCGGATGATGCGGACAGTCCTGTCTTTGTGGGCAGATTTAATATCGGCGTTGTGTCTCTGCATTTACCGATGATTCTGGCGAAGGCGCGGCAGGAGAGCAGAGATTTCTATGAAGTGTTGGATTATTATCTGAACCTGATCCGTCAGTTACATATCAGGACTTATGCGTATCTGGGAGAGATGCGGGCGTCTACCAATCCGCTGGCATATTGCGAGGGTGGTTTCCTAGGTGGACATCTGCAGCTTCATGATAAGATCAAACCGATCTTAAAGACAGCGACAGCGAGCTTTGGAATCACTGCCTTTAACGAGCTGCAGGAACTTTATAACGGCAAATCCCTGGTGGAGGACGGTTCTTTTGCCTTAGAAGTGTTGGAGCATATCAACAATAAGATCACAGAGTTTAAAGAAGAAGATGGGAACCTGTATGCGATCTATGGCACGCCGGCTGAGAATCTGTGCGGCCTGCAGGTGAAGCAGTTTCGGGCGAAGTATGGCATTATCGAGGGGGTATCGGACAGAGAATATGTATCTAACAGCTTCCACTGTCATGTGACGGAAGATATCACGCCGATTGAGAAGCAGGATCTGGAATATCGTTTCTGGGAGCTGGCCAACGGCGGTAAGATCCAGTATGTCAAGTATCCGATCGATTATAATATCGATGCGATCAAGACGTTGATCCGCCGGGCGATGGATATGGGATTCTATGAGGGCGTGAATCTTTCCCTGGCCTACTGTGACGATTGTGGCCATCAGGAATTGGAGATGGATGTCTGTCCTGTGTGCGGCAGCCGTAATCTGACGAAGATTGACCGTATGAATGGATATCTGGCGTATTCCCGCGTGCATGGAGACACCAGATTGAGTGATGCGAAGATGGCAGAGATCGCAGAAAGGAAAAGTATGTAATGAGATATCACAATATAACGAAGGATGATATGCTAAACGGCGACGGGCTTCGTGTTGTGTTGTGGGTTTCCGGCTGTTCTCACTGCTGCAAGGAATGCCATAATCCTGTCACCTGGGATCCGGACGGGGGTGTCCTGTTTGATGATGCGGCGAAAGAAGAAATTTTTGAACAGTTGGAGAAATCCTATATTTCCGGAATTACTTTTTCAGGAGGCGATCCGCTGCATGCGGCGAACCGTCTTGCAGTGCGGGAGTTGATGGAAGAGATTAAGAAGAGATATCCGGATAAGACGATCTGGCTGTATACAGGAGATTCCTGGGAGGATATCCGGAATTATTCACTTTTGCAGTATGTGGATGTCCTGGTCGATGGAGAATTTAAACAGGAACTTAAGAACACGAAGCTTCGCTGGCGGGGAAGCGCGAACCAGCGAGTGATTGATGTGCGAAGAAGCCTGCAGCAGTCAGATGCCGCAGTGCCGGTACTGTACTGCACTGACGAGGGATGATGCGGCATAAAGCATCGGACGTGACAGGGAAGCCGAAGGCTGAACTGTTGCACGGGATCAGGAAGGGATAGAAGTCTGCGCAAAGAAGGAGTACGGCTTGGAGACGATAAAGATTAAATATTTCACAGACAAAATAGACAAACTGACTTATATAGACGGTAAATCCGATTGGATTGATCTGCGCGCGGCAGAGGAGATCACGTTGAAGCAGGGAGAGTTCCGGTTGATCCCATTGGGCGTTGCGATGGAGCTTCCGAAAGGATATGAGGCGCATGTGGTGCCCAGAAGTTCCACGTTTAAGAATTTCGGTATCATTCAGACGAATCACCAGGGGGTAATCGATGGTTCCTACTGTGGGGATCATGACCAGTGGTTCATGCCGGTTTATGCAGTACGCGACACGCAGATTCATGTGAATGACAGGATCTGTCAGTTTCGGATTATGGAAAACCAGCCGAAGATTCTTTTTGACGAGGTAGAGCATCTGGACAATACAGACCGTGGAGGACATGGAAGTACCGGGAAGCAGTAGACCAGGCCCCGGAAAAGACTGGTCCATAAGAGATATGTATATTCAGGCTCCTTTCAAGACATACTAGGAAAAACGATGGTATGTCCTGGAAGGAGTTTTGACTGTGCAGAAAGTAGAAGAACAATCGAAGGAAAAGATGACGACATCCCTACAGCAGACCATGCTGTATATGAAGGAGCGTATGGCGCCGGATTTAAGCTTTGATGTAGTATACCGTGTGATTGAAGTGGGTGGAAGACAGGCGTGCATTTACTTTATTGACGGCTTCTGTAAAGATGAGCTGATGATGAAGATCCTGCAGTATTTTATTGGTCTGAAAGCGGAAGATATGCCGCAGAATGCCTATGAGATGGCGAAGAAGGCGACTCCTTATGTAGAGGTGGATCTGAAAGACAAGTGGGAGGATATTCTTTACAATATCCTGTCAGGTGTTTTTGCGCTGTTCATTGATGGCTATGACAGATGTATCCTGCTTGATTCCAGGACCTATCCGGCAAGAGGTGTGGAGGAGCCGGATAAGGATAAGACGCTGCGCGGTTCGAAAGATGGTTTTGTGGAAACGGTAGTTTTTAACACTGCGCTGATCCGGAGAAGGATCCGGAGCACGCAGCTTCGGATGGAAATGATGAATGCCGGCAAAAGTTCCCGCACGGACATTGTTCTGTGCTATATGGATAATCGGGTGGATCATGCTTTTCTGGAGAAGATCAAAAAGAAGATTGACAATATCAAAGCGGATGCGCTGACGATGAACCAGGAGAGCCTGGCAGAGTGTCTGTATCAGAGCAAGTGGTACAATCCTTTCCCGAAGTTTAAATTCACGGAAAGGCCGGATGTCGCGGCGGCTCAGGTATTGGAAGGAGATATTGTTATCCTGGTGGATAATTCCCCTTCCGCCATGATTGTTCCGACCTCGATCTTTGACATCGTGGAGGAGGCGGATGACTATTATTTTCCACCGATCACCGGAACCTATCTGCGGCTTTCCAGGTTTCTGATTTCGATTTTGACTTATATTATGACGCCGACTTTCCTGCTTCTGATGAATCATCCAGAGTGGGTGCCGGAATCCTTCCAGTTTATCATGCTGCAGGAGGCGCCGAATATTCCCTTGCTGGCGCAGTTTCTGATCCTTGAGCTGGCGATCGACGGCCTGAAACTTGCGGCGGTCAACACGCCGAATATGCTCAGCACACCGCTCAGCGTGATGGCTGGTCTTGTGCTGGGTGAATTCTCGGTCAATAGTGGATGGTTCAGTTCGGAGGTTATGCTGTATATGGCCTTCGTCGCCATAGCGAACTACACACAGCAGAACTACGAACTTGGGTATGCGCTTAAGTTCATGAGGATCTTAAATCTGATCTTGACGGCGGCATTCGGGCTGTACGGTTATCTTGCGGCTATTCTGATTTTTGTTCTGGCGATTGTCTGCAATAAGACGTTGTCGGATAAGAGTTATATCTATCCGCTTCTGCCGTTTAATTTCAAACAGTTGTCCAAGCGGCTTCTACGCCTGCGGCTGCCACAGGCAAAGCAATAGAAAGAAGAAAGAAAGTCATCTACGATCCCTTGTTCTTTTCCATGGAAAATAGTATAATGAGCGCAGGAAAGAGCAAGGGAAGATTCGCAGATAGAAAGGAATGGGTATCGAAATGAAGCAGATCATATTTTTGAATCCTGTATTTAAACAGATGGTTTGGGGCGGGGACAGACTGGGCAGAGACTGGCCTTATGAGATTCCAGGCAGTAATACTGGTGAGTGCTGGGCGGTCAGCGCACATCCGAACGGCGACTGCAGGATCCGGGAAGGACAGTATGCCGGAGAAACGCTCTCCGCGCTGTGGGAGAAACACCCGGAATTGTTCGGGAAGACAGGGCTTGACAGATTTCCCTTGTTGGTAAAGATCATCGATGCGAAGACTGACCTGAGTATTCAGGTACATCCCGATGATGCATATGCAAAAGTACATGAAAACGGATCTCTGGGCAAGACGGAATGTTGGTATGTTTTGGACTGTGAGGAGGATTCCAGTCTGGTGATCGGCCACAACGCAAAGGATAAGAAAGAGCTTTCTGATATGATCCGGGAAGGACGCTGGAGTGAACTGATTCGGGAGATTCCTGTGCATCGGGGAGATTTCATCCAGATTGATCCGGGTACGGTACATGCGATCAAGGGCGGTCTGATGATCATGGAGATGCAACAGAACAGTGACATTACATACCGAGTTTATGATTATGACAGGATGGTGGATGGTAAGCCGAGAACTCTGCATATTGAGAAGAGTATCGATGTGATCACCGTGCCGGCTAAGCAGGTTGAAGACAGCATCATGGAAGCTGCCGATCTGCCGGTGAATACGATGAATCTGCTGTGTGAATGTGCATTCTATAAAGTGTGGAAGCTGGAGGTAAAGGAAGCCGTAACGATCACGCAGGATCATCCGTTCCTTATTATGAGTGTGATTGAGGGAGAAGGAACAGTGGATGGACAGGCGGTCCGTAAAGGGGATCATTTTATTCTGCCCTATGGTTATGGAGAAGTAATGCTGCAAGGAAATATGAAGCTGATCGCTTCTACAATATAGGCGTAGAGATTACAGGAAATGAAACAGGCCGGTGCATGATCGCTTGATCTTGCATCGGCCTGTAAAGTTATGGTCCGTCAGACACGTTGGTTTCTGAATGAATATCAGGAATCGGGAAGGATTCTGGCGATTGTTTCCAACAGGATAGGAACGTCAATCGGTTTGGTCAGATGCGCATTCATGCCGCTTTCTGTAGAGAGACGTTTATCACTCTCGAAAGCATTGGCTGACAGGGCAATGATCGGGATTCGGGAGAGAACGGGATCTTCGAATCGCCGGATCGTTTCTGTGGCTTTGCGTCCATCCATCAAAGGCATCTGAATATCCATCAGAACAAGGGCAAATTCGCCGGGCTTAGACGCTTTCAGCTTTTCAACCGCAACGATACCATCGTTGGCCTGTTCGATGCGGAAGCCAAGTTCCTGCAACAGTTCTGTCTCGATCTCCAGATTGATCTCGTTGTCGTCTACGAGAAGGATTTTTTGCCCTGCCAGGCGAAGGAGGATGCTGTCACTGGTTTGCTCTAAGGGAGAGCGGTCTCCGTTCAGACGGAGGGTAAGCGTTACCGTGAAAGCGCTGCCTTCGCCGGGAGTACTCTCGGCTTCTATGGTTCCGTTCATCATTTCCGCGATATTCTTGGCAATCGTCAGTCCAAGACCGGTGCCATATATTCCACTGAACGTCGTGTTCCGTTCGCGCTGGAAAGGGTCGAAGATATGTTCCAGGAATTCCCGGCTGATGCCGATACCGGTGTCTTTTACGACAAATTGGAAGACGGCAAGATCGTTTGGCAGAAGCTCTTTCTCCCGGACGATCACGTCGATCCGGCCATTGTTTTCGGTATATTTTATGGCATTGTTTACCAGATTCATGATAAGCTGGCTTAATTTCATGTAGTCACCGTAAACGTCGCAGTGCTGCAGCCTTGAGAGATCGGTATCGATAACGATCTCCTTATCGGCAGCCTGCGGTTGTGCGGTAGATTTGATCTCGTTCACAAGATCAGTCAGCCGGAATTCCGTTTCGGTAAGCTGTGTTTCACCGGACTCCATCCAGGAGATTTCCAGAATCTGTTCGATCATATCTAAGAGCTGTCTTCCGGCGATATCGATCTTGTCCAGATAATTTTCCACCGTCGCAGGGTCGTCCAAATGTTTTCGTGCCAGGGCCGTATAGCCGAAGACCGCGTTGAGCGGCGTCCGCATATCATGGGACATATTAGAGAGAAACGTATCCTTGGTACGGTTGGCGCTTTTAGCCTGCTCTAACGCTTCCTCCAGGACTTGCTGCTGTTTGATCTCCTGCATAATTTCATCATCAACCCGGCGGTAGCCGATGACAATCTGGGAAATATTCTTATGAGAGCCTACGTTGACAACCCGAAGCTGGAGATACTGTGTCTCACTGTTATGGATAATCCGGTAGTTCATATAATAGGTTTTGCTTTCAGCAAGCTTCTCCCGGATATAATCGGGGGCCATGACTTTGGCTACCAGATTACGGTCTTCTGGATGAACCCATGTTTTGACATAGTCTGTGATATAGTCGCTGAATCCCAGAGTGTGGACGGAAGCTTTAAAGAGACGTTCTGTCCTTACACTCATCCGGTAGGGGAGGATTTTGTCCGTGTTGAGATCGACATATAGGATCGATTCATAGTTGACACTGAGTCCCTCAATGACTTCGAGACGGCGCAGATGTTCCTGATAGATCAGATTCCGTTCTTCATCGTAAGATTTCATCAAAGTGCGCAGTTTCATTTCACTTTCGGCTGTGGCATTTTGGACCAGAGTATGCTGATCGGAAATGATCTTTTGCCGTTTCTCGGTGGCATCACTGATGAAAACATAGAAAATATTGCCGATCGTTTCACTGCGCACGAAATGACCGTAGTCTTCAATCCATCTGATGGCCCCGTCTTTGCAGCGGATGCGGTATTCCACATAATCCAGATCATACTTGCTGTCAGAGATCTGCTCTATGATGCTTGCTTCGACCGCTTCGAGATCATCAGGGTGTACCATTCCCTTAAAAGAATTGCCAGTCAGTTGACGGAATTCCGCTATTGTGTCACAATGAAAAATACGCAGAAGCGCCTGATTCACATAGATGATCTGTTCCTCATCATCTGCATGGTAGATAAAAAAACCGCCGGGCATCTGGTTCATAAACCGGATAATGCCATTCTGGGCAGGAAGCTGGTATTCGTCGAGCATTGCGGGAAGCCGTTGGCCGGACAGGGAAGTCTGTCCTTCCTGTAGGGCGGCAAGAAAATCCGGATTTGCCTTTACCTGACCGGAAATATCCAGCAATGTCAAGATATATTCAATGATATTGTGATCTGCCTGATGTTCACTCATAATCCCAATTCCTAACTCGTGTATTGATGTACTCCAGAAAAGTTTATCATAGATTAACTGTCTTGTCATTAAAGGAGTCAAAAGTTTTCAACCGTTTTCAAAAGCCGTACCTGTTGGCGGTCCCCTGGCATTCTGGGCCGGCGTGCGGGTGTACAGGCAGTATCAGGTGTCGGGAAGAGGAGCATAAGATGCGTTCATTCCCTGGTCGTTCCTCCATAGGCATAAGCTACAGGCAGGCAGATCAGCGGCGGTTTGGCCTGTCTGTTTTCCTGCAGGAGAAGTTCCACGCACATCTCTGCAATCTCCGGCACGGGCTGCACGATGGTGGAGCAGATGTATTCCTGATCTCCGAAATGCCTTGCGCCGTCAAAGCCGATGACCTGCACGTCGTCTGGCACATGAAGTCCTAAGCTTAGGAGCATCTTGATGACCGAGTGGGCAAGCGTATCCGTCACACAGAAGATGCCGTCGAAAGACAGTTTGCCATCTTGCATATGTTCTCTCAGAAAATCCTCAAATTTCTCGTAAGGTTCCCCATCGTTTAAGATCTTCATCTCGTAAGTAAGGCCGCGGGAGAGACAGCCATTCTCGAAACCGGCCTTCCGCTTGTTGGGTTCATTGCATAAGGAAGAGCCGATGCGCAGAAAGGCCACATTGCGGCAGCCCAAGTCGGCCAGCTTCTCAGCAGCCATCTGCCCGCCGGCAAAATTATCGCTGGCCACACAGGGAATCCTGGCGCTTATGGAACGGTCGATGGCCACAAAAGGCGTGGCGTCGTCCAGAACGAGGGCGGGATTGTAAGTGAGGCCGATGATACCGTCCACTTTATTCTGCTGTGCCATCGCCACATATTCCTGTTCCAGTCCCGGATCGTAATCCGTGGAGCACAGCAGCATCTTGTATTTGCGCTTTAAGAGCGCGAGATTGATGTGATAGACCAGCGTTGCAAAGAATGGAAGATACGTATTGGGGACCAGCAGCGCGACAGTGTGCGTCCTATTTGCTTTCAGGCCTTGGGCGTAACTGTTGACTTGATAATTCAATTTACTGATCGCTTCCTCGACACGGATCCTATACGATTCTCCCACGGGAAGTCCATTTACAACTTTCGATACGGTGCCCAGTGCGACGCCGGCTTCTTTTGCCACGTCTTTCATGGTAGGGGTGGAGCTTGTCTTTTCCATAATAGAGGAGATCAAACCTTTCTTTTATGTTTTGTTTCATACATCATCTTTTATAGTCATTATAGTATAACGGAAAAAGATTGTAAACCTATGTCAGACAGGTCTTACACGAAACGTTTCATGAAAAGAAATTCATCTATTTTAACAAAACTGACAAACTGTATTTGTGAAAAAGTACAGAAAGTATAAAAAATGCCAGAAAAATAGAGAAATAATATTGCTTTTATCATGATGAAGTGGTATTTTAGAAACAACAAAACGTGTAACGTTTCATGAAACAAATCATACATAACGGAAATGAGATGAAAAGCAAAAGTATGGACCTTTCGATCACGAGTTTGCGGCTTTGGCATGGAAGCGAAGACGGAAGAGAGTGGAACGATTACATGGCAGTAAAAGGTAACGGCTTTCATAGAAGAGAGGAGAACGAAATGAGTAAGAACAAGTCAAAGGCCGCGGCAGCGGTTATGACACAGAGACCCCTGAAAAAGCGGATCATGGATAACTGGCAGTTGTACGCCATGCTGGCGGTTCCGGTCCTGCTGACGATCGTGTATAAGTACATACCCATGTACGGCATCCAGATCGCCTTTCGGGATTACAAGGCGAGCAAAGGATTTACGGGAAGTGAGTGGGTCGGACTGGAATGGTTCCTGCGCTTTTTCAGTGCGCCGACTTTCTGGCGTATGATCAGGAACACGGTGCTGCTGAGTTTGTTCAGTCTGTTGTGGAGTTTCCCGATTCCGATCATCCTGGCGCTGTTGTTAAACCAGATGCGGTTTCACCGCTTCAAACGGGTCACGCAGACGGTGCTGTACGCGCCGCATTTCATATCGACCATGGTCATCTGCGGTATGATCCGTATTTTCCTCAGTCCTTCGGGCGGGCTGATCAACCTGATCGCAGGCACCTCCATCGATTTCCTTACGGAGTCGGCGGCTTTTCGGACCATCTATATCGCCTCCGGGATCTGGCAGGATGCAGGCTGGGGCATCATTATCTACATGGCTACCCTGGCAAATATCGACACCTCGCTCTATGAAGCGGCCAAGGTGGACGGGGCATCGCTGTTCCAGCGGATCCGCCATATCGATATTCCGGGATTGACCTCCATCATGGTACTGAACCTGATCATGAGCGCCGGCAGTCTGATGAACGTGGGATTCGAGAAGGTCTGGCTTCTGCAGACGGACTTAAACAAAGCCACCAGCGATGTGATCTCCGTCTATGTGTACCAACAGGGTATCGAAAACGCCAAGTACAGTTACTCTACGGCGGTGGGACTTTTTAACACGGTGATCAATATTATCCTGTTGATTGTGGTCAATAAGCTGGCCGGCAGGATATCCGACGAGACGAGCTTTCTGTAGCATTTTCAATCGTGAGATTTGTGTCAGCGCGCTGCTTGTCACAAATTCCTTCAAAGAAGCGGCGCAGAAATGGAGTGAACAATGAGAACAAAGACAAAAAGCGGGAAACTGTCAGGGTTTTCCGAGAGGACAAGTGACATTATTCTGGTGGTGATCTGTGCGGTCGTGTTGTTTCTGGTAGCCTATCCGCTATATTATGTTCTGATCGCATCGGTATCGGATCCGTACGACGTGTATGCGGGCAAGACCTTCCTGCTGCCAAGTCGGTTTACCCTGGAAGGCTATAAGGCGGTGTTTGCGGAGCCGCAGATCCTGACGGGACTGCTCAACAGCTTCAAATATACGATCATCGGTACGGTGTTCTCGGTGGTGGTGCTGTATCTGACGGCCTATCCGCTGAGCATTAAGGGACTGCCGGGACGGAAATTCTTAAGCATCTTTTTTATCATCACCATGTATTTCGGCGGCGGAATGGTCCCGACCTATTTGATCGTTAAGCATACCGGACTGATCAATAACATGTGGGCGCTGTTTTTGCCTGGCGGCGTTGCGGTGGGTAACATGATCATCGTGCGCAACTTCTTCGAAAACAGCATTCCGAAGGAGATGACGGAAGCAGCGCAGATCGACGGCGCTTCCAAGTGGAAGACTTTTATCCAGATCGTAGTGCCCTTAAGCCGCTCCATCATGGCGGTGATGGTAGTGTTCAGCATGGTGGCTTACTGGAACGACTGGTTCACCTCCCTGATCTATCTGCCGTCCCCGGAAAGGGCGCCCCTACCGCTTGTGCTGCGCAACATCCTGATCAAGAGTTCCGCCAGCGCCAGCCAGGCCAGCACCATCTCCGGCGGGTTTGCGGAGCTGAATAAGATGACGGAGATGATCAAGTTTTCTTCCATTATCATTGCGGCGCTGCCGATGCTTGTCATCTATCCGTTCGTACAGAAGTATTTTGAAAAAGGCTTTATGGCCGGTGCCGTAAAGGGTTAAAAGGTTGATTTGAACAGAAAGGCGGTTTGTGTTATGATAAAATGCAAGGAGCAGAACAGATGCTTTCAGGAAACAGACTATGCAGGCGCAGCGGCGGTGCATGGCAGCAGAAGAAGACTGGCCGGTGTGGCGCTCATCATGGGGCTTTCCTTATCGGTCACGGCATGCGGCGGCAAGGAGTTTGGCCATCATGAAAAGGGAGTGGCCAACCCCGACACGACCCAGACAGCGTTTGCCATCATGGGCGCGCAGAGTGCACTCAGTCCCGGCTATGACGACAATGTGGTATTAAACGAGTTGCAGGCGGATACGGGGATCTCCATCGACTGGACGACCATGAGCGAGTCACTGGCGGAGCAGGTTAACATCCGGATCGCCGGAGAAGAACTGCCGGATGCCTTTATGGGTGTGGGTTTCAGTAACTATGATATTTCCCGTTACGGGGACGACGGTACTTTCATCGATCTGACGCCCTATCTGACGGAAGAATATATGCCGAACTTAAGCAGAATCTTAGAGGAAAATCCGGATATCCGCAGCGCGATTACCATGGACGACGGTTATATTTACGGTCTTCCGTCGGGAGAGCGCATGGGGACGGCGGGGATCGGCGCGGCGGAAGATTACAGCATCTATTCCGTCCCGCAGTTTTCCATGATCAACAAGGCGTGGCTGGACGATCTGGGGCTTCCCGTTCCCACGACGCTTGATCAGCTGCACACCGCGCTCAAGGCCTTTAAGGATAATGATATGAGTGCCAAATATTACGGCAACGCGGCAGGCAGTACCATTCCCATGAGTACCGGGTTCGACGAGTGGTGCTGGGGACAGAATATTTTCTATGCCGGGTTCGGCTTTACCAACTGGCCCAACGACGTCTGTAAGGACCTGGTGCTGCGCGACGACGGCACGGTTGACTTTATCTGTGTGTCGGATGATTACCGTAGGGCGGTGACTTACTTCCATGACTGGTATGCGGAAGGACTGATGGATCCGGAGATGTTCAGCCAGACGGATTCCCAGCTGATCTCGAAATGCTCTCAGGGTTATGTGGGTGTTGCTACCTGGTGGTACATAGAAGAAGTGATGGGCGATCATGCCGGGGATTATGTGTTCCTGCCGGTCTTAGACGGACCGGACGGTACTCACAATGTGACCATCCGTACCGGCGGCGGGATCGGCAGCGGCAACCTGAATATCACGAAGGCGTGTAAAAGCCCGGCCAATCTGCTGAAATTCTTCGACAAATGGTATGAGCCGGAGAATGTCATGCAGCTGCAGTATGGCCCGATCGGCGTCTATTTTACCGAACAGGATGAGAACGGTGTATGGCAGAGCATTTCGGACGAGGAGAGTCGTGCGCAGTATGGGAAGAGCAGCGGCGAACTGAAAGGCGAATGGGAAGTGGCCGGGCCGAAGCTGATCTTAAGCGACTATTACCAGACCACCTTTAAAATGGAGGACAGAGCCATCGAGCGTCTGACGGATCTGTATGACTACTGGATGCCTTACGTGGATTCTACGGCGACCTATCCGGTGGACTGCGTCTATACCAGCAGGGAACTTGACGATATCGACTGGTATAAGGCAAGCTTCGAGAGCGCGGTGGCGGAGCAGGAGGGTCTGTGGCTGAAGAACGGCGGCCCCACGGATGAAGAGTGGGAAAGCTATGTCGAATATCTGCGGAATAAATGCGGGATGGACAAGCTGCTAAAAGTCTATCAGGCGGCCTACGACAGATATGCGGGCGTGGAGAACGCCGAGTGAGAAGTACACTTTTGTTCTGATCGGGAGATCGTTTCGGAAGTTAAGACAGGTTACAGTAAGGCTCTACGGATATACGGCAGAAAAGAAAATGACGACAGAAGGAGAATTTGAACATGACAAGCCAGATTTTACGGGATGCGAGAAGATACGAGGAGGAAATGGAGCAAAAGATCGCGGCAGAGCCGCGGCCGGATTTTCATCTGTCTGCGCGGGTGGGATGGATGAACGATCCCAACGGTTTCTCCTATTATAAAGGGGAATATCATATGTTCTATCAGTATCATCCGTTCAGCCCCTACTGGGGGCCCATGCACTGGGGCCATGCGGTGAGTACAGATCTGCTGCACTGGAAGCAGCTGCCGGCGGCGCTGGCGCCGGATATGGATTATGACAGGGACGGCTGTTTTTCCGGCAGTGCGGTCGTAATGCCGGACGGCAGACATCTGCTGATGTATACGGGCGTGGTCAAGGAGACCCAGAAGGACGGCAGCAGCAGAGAGGTGCAGACGCAGTGCGTTGCAGTGGGAGACGGGCTGGACTATGAGAAGTATGCGGGCAATCCGGTACTGGACAGTAAGCAGCTTCCGGAAAACGGCAGCCGGTTTGACTTCCGCGATCCCAAATTGTGGCGGACGGCGGATGGTACTTACCGCTGCGTGGCGGGCAACTGTACGCCGGAGCACGACGGACAGATTCTTCTTTACAGCAGCCCGGACGGATTTACGTGGAAATTCGAGCGGATCCTGGCCTCCAACCAGGGCCGTTTCGGCAGGATGTGGGAATGCCCGGACTTCTTTATGCTGGATGGTAAGGCAGTGCTGATTACCAGCCCCCAGGATATGATGCCTCAGGGATTTGAATATCATAACGGAAACGGGACGCTGTGCCTGATCGGGACCTTTGACGAGAAGACGGAGGAATTTCATGAGGAGGCCAACCAGGCGGTCGATTACGGCATTGACTTCTATGCGCCTCAGACAGTGGCGGCGCCGGACGGCCGCAGGATCATGATCGGCTGGATGCAGAACTGGGATACCTGTAACCTGCACGCTCCAAGCCGTCCGTGGTTTGGACAGATGAGCCTGCCAAGGGAATTGTCTGTTCGGAACGGTCGTCTTTACCAGCAGCCGGTCCGGGAGATTGAGGCGATGCGGGAACAGAAAGTCTGCCATGAAAATGTGACCTTTACGGATATCATCCGGCTTCCTGGAGTGAAAGGCCGTAAGATTGACATGGAGCTGCAGATCCGTCCGGCGGATGCAGAGAAGATTTACCGGAAATTTGCGGTGCGTTTCGCACAGGACGACACTTATCAAACTTCTGTCAGTTTCCGGCCTTATGAGTCCATTTTAAAGATCGACCGCAAGCATTCCGGTTCCAGACGGGCCATCATTCATCAGCGCCGCTGCCTGGTGAATAACAGCGATAGCAGAAAAGGAATTCTTAAGATCCGTTTGATCCTGGATTATTTCAGCGCGGAAGTCTTTGTCAATGACGGAGAGTATGCGCTCTCAGCGACTCTCTATACGGATGCTGCCGTGGACGGCATTTCTTTCTTTGCGGATGGTCAAGTGACGATGGATGTGGTACACTATACGTTGAAGTAGGAAAAGTGAGCACTTGCACCGTACTTTTCATGGGAGTTTGTGTCAGAGATGACATAAAGGTACAAGGATGTGCAGGGAAGGAGCAGACAGACTATGACAAATTACGATGTGATCGCGCTGGGAGAATTGCTGATCGATATGACGGACAATGGCGTGTCAGGACAGGGCAACACGCTTTTTGAGGCCAATCCGGGCGGCGCGCCTTGCAATGTGCTGGCCATGCTGACGAAGCTGGGCCATAAGACAGGGTTTATCGGCAAAGTGGGCGAGGATCTGTTTGGCCGGAAACTGAAAGCCGTGCTGGAGGAGGTAGGCATCGACACGGCAGGCCTGTGCGTGGACAGGGACGCCAGGACGACGCTGGCGTTTGTGGAGACGAAGGAGGACGGCGACAGAGATTTCTCCTTCTACCGGAATCCGGGTGCGGATATGCTGCTTCGAAAAGACGATATCCGGCAGGAACTGCTCGCGCAGGCGAAGCTGTTTCATTTCGGAACATTGTCCATGACCCACGATGCGGTGCGGGAGGCCACGAAGTTCGCCGTAGCGTATGCGAAGGAACAGGGAGCAATGATCTCCTTTGATCCGAATATCAGAGAACCGCTGTGGGAGTCCATGGATCTGGCCAGACAGCAGGTTGAGTACGGCCTTGGCATGTGCGATATCCTGAAGATCTCTGACAACGAGATCACATGGCTGACCGGGGAAGAAGATTACAGTGCGGGCGTCCGGAAGATCAGGGAGCGTTATGAGATCCCGTTGATTCTTGTTTCCATGGGCAAAGAGGGCAGCAGAGCTTATTATAAGGATACGATGGTGGAGAAAGCGGCTTTCGTGCAGAAGAATACCATCGAGACCACGGGCGCGGGCGATACTTTTATGGCCTGTGTACTGCACAGGGTGTTGCAGGTGGGACTGGATGCTTTCACGAAAGAGCAGCTTGATGAGATGCTGACCTTTGCCAATGCGGCGGCTTCCTTGATTACCACCAGGAAAGGTGCGCTGCGTGTGATGCCTGAGGAAGGTGAGATCAAAACGCTGATAGAAGAACGCTGCTAGCGGAAACGGATAACTTTTTATGGTACAGAGGTGATAAGTGTGTCCGACACGCATATATATTAAGGAAAGACAGCGAAGGTGTCTATATGCGTATCGTTTACTGTGTCAGCCATAATTATGCCAGAAGTAATCAAATAGAGTGTTCTTACAGATACAGGGTGATTGCCATGTTCGCGGCAATCGCCTTGTTCTGCTGTTCGGCGCTGACTGTCTGTGCGTCCTGGGAAGCGCCGGGAGACGAGATGACGGAGGCAGGAATCTTCTGTGGGGAGGCAGATCCTGCCGGGGAGAAGAAGGATGAGCAGCTTAGGCTGTATGCGCAGTCGGCGGTTCTTATGGATGCAGATTCCGGCCGCGTCCTGTATGGAAAGAATGCGGAGGATGTTCTGCCTATGGCCAGCACAACGAAGATTATGACCTGTATTCTGGCGCTGGAATACGGGAATCTGGAGGAGAAGGTTGAGGTCTCTGCCTATGCCACAAGTATGCCGAAAGTAAAGTTGTATGTGAAACAGGGAGAGAAGTACAGATTGAAAGATCTTCTCTATTCTCTTATGCTGGAATCCCACAACGACGCGGCGGTAGTGATTGCGGAGGCAGTTGGAGGCAGTGTGGAAGAATTTGCTTCTATGATGAATCAGAAAGCGCGGGATATCGGCTGTTATGACACTTACTTTATTACGCCAAACGGCCTGGATGCAGTGGTCAATGACACCGGCAGGATCCATTCGACGACAGCGAGAGATCTGGCGAAGATCATGGCCTATTGCGTGACGGATTCCCCGGCCAGAGAGGAGTTCTTAAAGATCACGCGGACAGCAGAGTATGATTTCACGGATGCAGAAGGAAAGAGAAGCTTTCATTGCAACAATCATAACGCTTTTCTGGGGATGATGCAGGAAGCGCTCTGTGGTAAGACAGGGTTTACCAACAATGCGGGTTACTGCTATGTAGGAGCGGTGGAGAGCGAGGGCAGGATTTTCACGGTTGCTCTGCTGGCATGCGGCTGGCCGAATAACAGGAATTACAAGTGGAGTGATATGAAACAATTGGCGGTCTATGGTATGGAACGGTATCATTACCGGGACATCTATGAGGACAGAGAATTTGATGCGGTTCCTGTGATCAATGGGATCGATCAGGAGTCAGGCAAACCCTACCGGGAATCCTATGTGACAGTCAGGGTGGACGATGGAGGGGAGAAAAATCTTCCCTTTCTGCTTTCTGAAAAGGACCGGGTCGAGGTTAAGACTCAGGCAGCCAGAACACTGCAGGCGCCGGTGGCAGAAAATGCCGAGGTCGGCACGGTCTGTTATTATCTGAATGGGGATATGGTCAGGCGCTATCCGATCGTCACGACAGAAGCGGTAAAAGAGCGGACCTATCGTTTTATCTGCAGCTATTTACTGCAGGAATACCTCTTTTAAGCAGGGAGCCGGTTCAGACATTTCCGAAAGTGGGATTCTTAACATTTTCTTGGCATTGGAAATGAAATTTTTTGGAAAATCATCTGGTAGAGAAACGGATTCTGTGTTATACTACTTTCGTGTGTTATGCGACTTTTTCTATTGCCGGCCGCTTGTATCATAGAGACGGCTGGACAGAGAGAGTGTGGAGACACGCTGATAATGTTATAATTTTTAGTATTATAATAAATGGAGGGCTGAAAAATGAGTACTACTTCTCAAGCGAGCCAAAGAATCAATGCTTTGCTCGATGAAAACAGTTTCGTTGAGATCGGCGCACTCGTAACGGCGAGAGCAACAGATTTCAATCTGAAACAGACAGAAACTCCTTCAGACGGCGTTGTGACCGGCTATGGAGTGATCGATGGTAACCTTGTGTATGTATACAGCCAGGATGCATCTGTTCTGAATGGGTCCGTTGGTGAAATGCATGCTAAGAAAATTGCAAACCTCTATGATCTGGCATTAAAGATGGGCGCACCCGTGATCGGGCTGATTGATTCTGCCGGACTCAGACTGCAGGAAGCTACCGATGCGCTGAATGGTTTTGGAGAGATCTATCTGAAACAGACACTCGCTTCAGGGGTGATTCCGCAGATCACGGCTGTATTTGGCAACTGTGGAGGCGGACTTGCCTTGATTCCTGCGATGGCAGATTTTGCGTTTATGGAGGAGAAGAAAGCGAAGTTATTCGTAAATGCTCCGAATGCGCTGGCAGGTAACGAGGTATCCAAATGTGACACGGCTGCTGCGGCATTTCAGAGTGAAGAGACAGGCATGGTAGATATGGTGGCTGATGAGGCGTCAATCATGGCGCAGATCAGGCAGTTAGTTTCGATCCTGCCTGCGAACAATGCGGATCTTGCGGTAGACGACTGCACAGATGACTTAAACAGAGCATGTGCAGAGATCGCAAACTGTGTGGGAGATACGGCGATCGCCCTGTCACAGATCGCGGACGACGGTGTTTTTGTGGAAGTAAAACAGGATTATGCGAAAGATATGGTTGCCGGCTTTATCAGATTGAACGGTGCGACCATCGGTGCAGTTGCTAACCGTACAGAAGTCTATAACGCTGACGGCGAAGTGACAGATAAATTTGATGCTGTGCTGACGGCAAGAGGAGCTGAGAAGGCGGCAGAGTTTATCAATTTCTGTGACGCTTTTGATATCCCGGTTCTTTCTTTGACGAATGTCAAAGGATTTGCGGCAACAAAATGTTCTGAGAAGAGGATGGCTAAGGCTGTGGGCAAACTTACATACGCGTTTGCCAATGCGACGGTGCCGAAGGTAAATGTAGTCATCGGCAAAGCATACGGCAGTGCTTATGTAGCAATGAATTCCAAGGCAATCGGGGCAGATATCACGATCGCATGGCCTGACGCGCAGATCGGTATGATGGATGCCAAACTTGCAGCTAAGATCATTTGTGATGGACAAGGCTCCGACGCGATTGACGCCTGTGCAAAAGAATATGCAGATTTGCAGAATAATGTGGCAAGCGCGGCGAAGAGAGGCTATGTGGATCAGATCGTGGCTCCTGCTGATACAAGAAAATATGTGATCGGCGCCTTTGAAATGTTAGCGACTAAGAGTGAAGGCCGTCCGGAGAAGAAACACGGTACGGTTTAGAAAGGATGATACTTAATATGAAAAAATTATTGGCAATATTAGGTGTGATTACCTGTATGGTCGGCTTGTGCGCGTGCGGTCAGGAGGAAACGAATACATCGATGGCAAGCGCTGAAGAGGAATCCTTGATACAGTATGGTGAAACGACGGTTCAGCAGATGGATATGATCGTGAGCCAGGGAGCCATAGAGGAGTATGCTTCTGATCCGGTGATTTACAATGGACTCCTTGACTGGCAGAATGCGCTGGATGATATAGGTAAGTTTGAAGGCACAGACGGCGGTTTTGTAGAAAAAGGAGACGAGGACATTGTCATCAGCATCAATGTCTTAGGTTCCGATCACGATGCTGTGATGGAGATCGTTTTTGCCGCTGATATGTCTGCTTATGAAGGCTTTTCAACAAACGTTACGTATACCACAGCCGAGAATATGGGAAGAGCAGCCATGAATACCCTGATCGGTATGGGCACAGTGTTTGTGGTATTGATTATTATCAGCTTTATCATTTCGGCATTCAGCGTGATTCCGAAGATTGAAGCGAAGATGAAAGCCAAAGATGCGCAGCCTGCACCGGCAGTGAAAGCAATGCCGACGATAGCAGCGCCAGCGGTAGAAGAAGAGTTGAGTGATGATACCGAGCTTGTGGCAGTGATTGCGGCGGCAGTTGCAGCGTATGAAGGTTCCGGTTCCACAGATGGATTCGTGGTAAGATCCATCAGAAAATCTAATAAGAGTAAATGGCAGAATGCCTGAGAATCATAGGAGGATATGAAGATGAAAAATTATACAATTACCGTAAACGGAAACGTATATGACGTAGTAGTAGAAGAGGGCGCGACAAGCGGCGTACCTGCGGCAGCGGTGCCGAAGGCTCCCAAGGCTGCACCGAAGGCAGCGCCCGCACCAGCAGCGGCTCCGGCGGCGGGCGCTGCAGGAAGCATCAAGATCGAGGCAGGCGCAGCAGGTAAGGTATTTAAGATTGAAGCGAATGTAGGACAGGCAGTTAAGAAGGGTGATGCTGTCGTAATCGTAGAGGCGATGAAGATGGAGATTCCTGTAGTGGCACCTGAAGACGGTACTGTAGCAAGTATTAATGTAGCGGTAGGCGATGCCGTAGAGGCAGGCGGATTATTGGCAACATTGAACTAAAGGTCAGTGGAAATAAAGTCATTCTTCCCATCCGCGGCTGTTTACAGTCTGCAGAGTGCGGATTGTGACGACTAAGACTACAGGAGGTTAAAATAATGTATATAGTAGAGACGCTTGACAATCTGATTCATCAGACCGCGTTCTTTAATTTGACTGTCGGTAACTATATCATGATTGTCGTAGCACTTGTATTTCTATATCTGGCTATAGGCAGGGGATTTGAACCGCTTTTGCTGGTTCCGATCGCATTCGGTATGCTGCTTGTTAATATCTATCCGGATATTATGGCACCGGTTGGAGAAGGCGGCGCCGGTGGTGGTTTGCTGTACTACTTCTATTTGCTGGATGAATGGGCTATCCTGCCGTCCTTAATCTTTATGGGCGTCGGAGCCATGACGGACTTTGGTCCGTTGATTGCCAATCCGAAGAGTTTTCTGCTCGGTGCAGCGGCACAGTTTGGTATCTTTGCAGCTTATTTTGGTGCAATCTTCTTAGGGTTTAATGATAAAGCGGCAGCGGCGATCTCCATTATCGGCGGCGCTGACGGCCCGACATCGATCTTCCTCGCAGGTAAGCTTGGACAGACGACTCTGATGGGACCGATTGCTGTAGCGGCGTATTCCTATATGGCGCTCGTGCCGATCATCCAGCCGCCGATCATGAAGCTCTTTACGACAGAGAAGGAGAGAAAGATTAAGATGGGTCAGCTTCGTCCGGTGAGCAAGCTGGAGAAGATCCTGTTTCCGATCGTTGTTACGGTTGTCGTAGCGCTCATCCTTCCCACGACAGCTCCGCTCGTAGGTATGTTGATGCTTGGTAACCTGTTCAGGGAGAGTGGCGTTGTAAGACAGCTGGCTGATACAGCTTCCAATGCGCTTATGTATATCGTCGTAATTGTACTGGGTACTTCCGTAGGTGCGACTACCAGTGCGGAAGCATTCCTGAACTGGGATACGATCAAGATCGTTGTTTTGGGTCTGATCGCATTTGCGTTTGGTACTGCGGCCGGTGTATTGTTCGGCAAATTAATGTGTGTACTGACCAAGGGTAAGGTAAACCCGTTGATTGGTTCTGCAGGCGTATCTGCAGTGCCTATGGCAGCGAGAGTGTCACAGAAGGTAGGTGCGGAAGCAGATCCCACCAATTTCTTGTTGATGCATGCTATGGGTCCTAATGTTGCGGGTGTTATTGGTACGGCTGTTGCAGCCGGAACTTTCATGGCAGTATTCGGAGTATTCTAAGAGTTAACAAATTTCGGTTCATATTTTAAAATAAAGTCTGCGGAGCGGATTCACAGACTTAAGAGAAAGGAATGGTTATTAAAATGGCAGAACAAAAACCGGTTAAGATTATGGAAACTGTTCTCCGTGATGCACACCAGTCTCTGATTGCGACAAGAATGCCTACAGAGATGATGCTTCCCATCGTGGAGAAAATGGATAAAGTCGGCTACCATGCAGTAGAGTGCTGGGGAGGCGCTACCTTTGATGCGTCCCTTCGTTTCCTGAAGGAAGATCCGTGGGACAGACTGCGGAAGCTGAGAGATGGTTTTAAGAATACGAAGCTGCAGATGCTCTTCAGAGGACAGAATATTCTGGGTTACAGACCTTATGCAGACGATGTTGTGGACAGCTTTGTTGAGAAGTCCATCGCCAATGGTATCGATATTATCCGTATTTTCGACTGCCTGAATGATCTTCGCAACCTGCAGGCGGCAGTCAATGCGACCAACAAGATCAAGAAACAGGAAGGCAGAGGCCATGCACAGGTAGCGCTTTCCTATACACTGGGTGATGCTTACACAATGGAGTATTGGACCGGTATGGCGAAGAAGATCGAGGAGATGGGCGCTGATTCCATCTGTATCAAGGATATGGCGGGTCTTCTTGTACCTTATAAGGCATCTGAGATGATCGCAGCGATGAAGTCTGTAACGAAGCTGCCGATCCAGCTCCATACGCACTATACATCCGGCGTGGCGAGTATGACTTACTTAAAGGCTGTAGAGGCCGGCGTAGATGTGATCGACTGTGCAATCTCTCCGTTTGCTCTGGGTACTTCCCAGCCGGCGACAGAGGTTATGGTAGAGACCTTCAAGGGGACGCCTTATGATACGGGATATGACCAGAATGTTCTGGCTGAAATCGCAGATTACTTCAGACCTTACAGGGATGAGTGTCTTGCAAGCGGTCTGTTGAACCCGAAGGTTATGGGTGTGGATATCAAGACACTGCTTTATCAGGTGCCGGGAGGTATGCTGTCCAACATGGTAAGCCAGTTGAAAGAACAGAATGCAGAAGACAAATACTATGACGTGCTCAGAGAGATTCCTGAGGTTAGAAAAGACTTGGGTGAGCCGCCGCTCGTTACCCCGTCTTCTCAGATCGTTGGTACACAGGCAGTGTTCAACGTATTGATGGGCGAGAGATATAAGATGGCTACGAAAGAGACGAAGGCAGTTCTGCGCGGTGAGTATGGCCAGACAATCAAGCCGATGAGTCAGGAAGTCATCGACAAGGTTATTCCTGGTGAGAAACGGATTACCTGCCGTCCGGCGGATCTGATCGAAAACGAGATGGATAAGCTGGAGAGCGAGATGAAGGAATGGAAACAGCAGGATGAGGATGTATTGTCCTATGCATTGTTCCCGCAGGTTGCTGTTGACTTCTTCAAATACCGCCAGGCTCAGCAGGAGAAAGTAGATATGAACGTAGCGGATACGAAGAATGCTGCGTATCCGGTATAAGAATTGTATCAATCAGGGACAGATCGTAAGATCTGTCCCTTTTTCGGCAGGAAATGTCTGCGCATATTCGAGTTTGCGCTTTTTATGCTAAAAGCGGTTGACGCTGGATACAGAATCTATTATAATAACATATGTTACCAAAAGAAAGACGTCTGATACCAGGTTGGTTAAGGCTGCGGCCAGAATCATGGATTCTGGAAACGGGAGAGGGAAGTTCTTATGGCAAGAAAAGAGACGATCACAAAAAAGGAAATTTTAAATACTGCATTTCAGATGGCAAGGCAGGAGGGGATCGCGCAGGTGAGCGCCAGAACACTGGCAGCGAAAGCAGGCTGTTCTACACAGCCGATCTTCCGGCTTTATAAGAATATGGAGGAGCTGGGCAACGAACTATATGACAGGGCGATTGAATTCTTCGGTGAATATTACGAGAATTTCCCGAAGACCCATGAGACGCCTTTCGTAGATCTGGGCCTGGCATATATCCGTTTTGCACAGGAAGAACAGCAGTTGTTTAAGCTTTTGTTCGTCTCGGAGAACCGCCATGGCAAGAGTCTGTATGATCTGTTGAATGGAGATAAAGCCACCGTGGTCAAGGAGATCGGCCGTGCGAAAGCGTTTGGCTGTAAGGATCCGAGCGGTATGTTCATGCGGATGTGGATCTTCATCCACGGTTCTGCATGCATGTCTTTGACGGATGATTATGATCTGCCGGGGGAGGAGACTGTCAAGCTGCTGGAGGAGTTTTACCGGGTTTTCCTGTAGGCATAGAGCGCAGGCAGAAAGGAATATTTTGGTAGAAGATGGCATTTGAAAATCGATACGATGTTATTACAAGAATCAATGAACATTACAGTAAGATGAGTAAGGGACAGAAAGCAATCTCTGCATTTATTTATGATCACTATGACCAGGCGGTATTCATGACGGCAGCGAAGTTAGGAGATACCGTAGGGGTAAGTGAATCGACTGTCGTCCGCTATGCGATGTTTATTGGTTACAATGGTTATCCGGAATTCCAGAGAGACCTGGAAGACTGGGTGCAGAATAAGATCAATTCCGTGCAGAAGATTGGGGCGAAATATGGGAAGAGTACGCAGTCAGAGATTTTGACTTCGGTACTGCAGGCCGATATTGAAAAACTCCAGGATACCATACAGAAGCTGGATCCAACGGCTTTCGAGACAGCGGTGGATATTATCCTGGAAGCAAAGAGCGTTTACGTGATGGGGGTTAGAAGCTGCGAACCACTGGCAGAATTTTTGAATTTCTATCTGAATATGATCCGGGGAAATGTAATCTTGCTGAAGACAACCAGCGTTTCAGAGACGTTTGAGCAGATGATCCGGATTGATGAACAGGATGCGATGATCGGAATCAGCTTTCCGAGATATTCCATGCGCACATTGAAGGCGATGGAGTTTGCCAACGACAGAAACGCCAAGGTGATCACGGTAACGGATTCGGTGCATTCGCCGATGAATCTTTATTCTTCCTGTAACCTGCTGGCAAGAAGTGACATGGTTTCGATTGTGGACTCTTTGGTGGCGCCTTTGAGTGTGATCAATGCGCTAGTGGTGGCGATGTGCCTGAAACGCCCGGAAGAAGTCAAGAAGAATCTGAAGAATCTGGAAGAGGCGTGGAACAACTACCAGGTTTATCTGAATGATGAAATCAATTTTATTGATGAGGAACCGATGTTAAATTATCCGCTGCGCAAGCGGGAGGAATGAGTGATATTGATAAAAGAGAGCGGATCGATGGTATGAGTCGGGTGATTGTAATCGGCGGCGGTGCGGCAGGGATGATTGCAGCATACGCCGCTGCGAAATATGGGCACAGGGTGGTGCTTTTAGAACAGAATGAAAAGCTGGGGAAGAAACTTTTTATCACGGGCAAAGGGCGCTGCAATGTGACGAATGTCTGTGAGAAGGAGAAGCTGTTTGAGAGCGTTGTGAGTAATCCGAAGTTTCTCTACAGCGCTTTTTATGATTTCGATAATCTGCAGATGATGGAGCTGTTACGTGAGGCTGGATGTCCTCTCAAGGTGGAGCGTGGCGAGCGGGTCTTTCCTGTCTCGGATCATTCTTCGGACATCATTGCCGCGTTGGCAGGACTGCTTCGGCGAAGCGGCGTTGAGATCAGGCTGCATACAATGGTAAAAAGCATTCTGACAGAGAAGGAAGATCTGCCGCCAGAGAGTCAGACAGAAGTGACAAAGAGCCGCACGGATGAGCGGAAGCGGGTGGCGGGAGTTCTGTTGACGGATGGACAAAGACTGGCAGCACAGGCCGTTATTCTGGCGACTGGCGGGTTGTCCTATCCGACGACAGGAGCGACAGGAGCGGGTCATCGGATGGCAGAGGAAGTGGGACATACACTGCGGCCCTGTACGCCGGCGCTTACCCCGATGGAAGTGGAGGAGTCCTGGTGCGCTTCTTTGCAGGGACTTTCCTTAAAGAATGTTGCTTTGACGATGCAATGCGGTGGAAAGAAGATCTGGCAGGGGTTTGGAGAGATGCTTTTTACCCATTTCGGGATCAGCGGCCCTTTAGTTCTCACGGCAAGCAGCTATTATGATAAATGCAAGGACAGAAAACAGGCGGTTGTTTCGGTAGATTTAAAGCCGGCGCTTACCGTGGAACAATTAGATCGCCGTATTCTGCGGGATTTCGAAGAGAACTCTAATAAGCAGTTCAAGAACGTGCTCGGCGGTCTCTATCCTTCGAAGCTGATCCCCGTTATGATCGGACAGTCAAGGATCGAGGCGGACAAAAAGGTCCATGAGATCACCAGGCAGGAGCGCAGCCGCCTCGTGGAAGCGACGAAAGAGCTGACCATGCATGTGAGAGGTCTGCGGGATTTCTCAGAGGCAATCATTACGCAGGGAGGCGTCAAAGTTAAGGAAGTGAATCCTTCTACGATGGAGTCGAAGATTGTGCAGGGATTGTATCTGGCGGGGGAGCTGCTTGACTTAGATGCGGTTACAGGCGGTTTTAATCTGCAGATCGCCTGGTCAACAGGACATCTGGCCGGGACAAGCATTCCGCTGTGACAGGGAGGCCGAGGCGCGCCGGCAACAAAAGAGACATGTAACTTTGTGTCTGCGTCCAAATTCGCAGACAGAACAGGAATGGATGATTCAGATGGAGGAGACAATGAGCGTAAATATTGCAATAGACGGTCCTGCGGGGGCAGGAAAAAGTACGATCGCAAAAAAGATCGCGGGGAAACTGGGATATATCTATGTGGATACGGGCGCTATGTACCGCGCCATGGCGTTATTTCTACTCCGGGAGAAAATTATGCCTTCCGAGACCGAGAAGATCAATGAGAAATGTCTGGAAGCAGATATTTCTATAGGATATGAAAACGGTGAACAGATCGTGTATCTGAACGGTGAGAACGTAAACGGCCTGATCAGAACGGAGGAAGTGGGCAATATGGCGTCGGCCAGCAGCCCGAATCCGAATGTGCGTAAGAAACTGGTGGAACTCCAGCAGAAGCTGGCGGCAGATAAGGATGTTGTCATGGACGGCCGGGATATTGGCACCTGTGTGCTGCCAGGGGCGCAAGTGAAAGTCTATCTGACGGCAGACAGCAGAGTGCGTGCGAAGAGACGCTGTCAGGAGCTGGAAGAACGGGGTGTGGCTTGCAGCCTTGATGAGATTGAGAAGGATATCATCGAGCGGGATCATCAGGATATGACAAGAGAGATTTCTCCGCTAAAGCAGGCTGAGGACGCTGTGCTTATTGATTCTTCTTATATGACGATAGAGGAAGCGGCGGACGCGGTCATCGCCTTATTGAATAGGTAGCATCCGCGGGAGAAAGGAAGGAAAGGACAGACTATGGACGTGATCTTGGCAGAGCATGCCGGTTTCTGTTTTGGTGTCAAGAGGGCAGTAGAGCAGGTCTATGAACAGGCTGCCACAGGCAAACCGATCTATACTTATGGACCGATCATTCACAATGAAGAAGTCGTGAAAGATTTAGAGCATAAAGGCGTGCAGGTGATCGAGAATGAAACGCAGTTACGGGATATCCGGGAAGGAACGGTGGTGATTCGATCCCACGGCGTATCGAAACAGATCTGTGATGAGATCGCGGCGGGAGGATTAGAGTGTGTAGACGCCACCTGTCCTTTTGTCAAAAGGATTCATAAGATTGTTGAGAAGGAAAGTGCGGCAGGCAAAAAGATCGTTATCATCGGCAATGCGGGCCATCCTGAAGTGGAGGGAATCATGGGCTGGTCCGCGACGCCGGCGGTGGTGATCGGATCAGCAGCGGAGGCCGGGAATTTCACATGTGAACCGGGCCGGGAGATCTGTGTGGTTTCCCAAACGACATTTAACTACAATAAATTTCAAGATGTGGTTGAAATTCTAATGAAAAAAGGTTACAATGGTAGTGTTGTGAATACTATATGTAACGCTACGGAAGTGCGACAGGCCGAGGCCAGAGAGATTGCGGCACGGGTCGATGTTATGATAGTAATAGGTGGCAATCATAGTTCTAATACGCAGAAACTATATGAGATCTGCATGCAGGAGTGTGCGAATACGTATTTTATACAGACACTTAACGACTTGCAATTAGATTTACCTAAATCTGTCCGACTGGTGGGTATTACAGCAGGGGCATCAACCCCAAACAATATTATCGAGGAGGTTCAAAATTATGTCAGAGTTAACTTTTGAACAAATGTTAGAAGAGTCTTTAAAAACAATACACACAGGAGAGGTTGTTGAAGGTGTCGTGATCGATGTGAAACCCGAAGAGATCATTCTCAATATCGGCTACAAATCAGACGGTGTCCTTACCCGTAATGAATATACGAATGAACCCAATGTAGATTTAACAACCATCGCAAAGCCTGGCGATACCATGGAAGTGAAGGTATTAAAGGTAAACGACGGTGAGGGACAAGTTCTTCTCACATATAAGCGTCTTGCTGCCGACAGAGGCAATAAGCGGATCGAAGAGGCATATAATAACAGAGAAGTATTGAAAGCGAAAGTAGCGCAGGTGCTTGACGGCGGTTTAAGCGTTGTTGTGGAGGAAGTGAGAATCTTCATTCCGGCAAGTCTTGTATCCGATACCTACGAGAAGGATCTGAACAAGTATGCCGGTCAGGAGATCGAGTTCGTGATCAGCGAGTATAATCCTAAGAGAAGAAGATATATCGGCGACAGGAAACAGTTGATCCTGGCTGAGAAGGCAGAACTGCAGAAGAAGCTGTTTGAGACGATCAAGCCTGGCGATACCGTGGAAGGTGTTGTTAAGAATGTGACAGATTTTGGTGCGTTTATCGATCTGGGCGGCTGTGATGGACTGCTTCACATTTCCGAGATGTCATGGGGCAGAGTAGAGAACCCGAAGAAAGTATTTAAGGTTGGCGATGTGATGAAAGTGCTGATCAAGGATATTTCCGGTACGAAGATTGCGCTCAGCCTGAAATTTGAAGATGCGAACCCGTGGAAGGGCGCTGCCGATAAATATGCGGTGGGCAATGTTGTGACAGGCAGAGTTGCACGGATGACTGATTTTGGCGCTTTCATTGAGTTGGAGCCGGGAATCGATGCACTCCTTCATGTTTCTCAGATTTCCAAGGAACATATCGAGAAGCCTTCCGATGTCCTTAAGACAGGGGAAGAAGTAACCGCTAAGGTGGTTGATTTCAACGAGGCGGACAGGAAGATCAGCTTAAGCATCAAGGCTATGCTTGCTCCGGCGCCTGTGGCAGAGAAGGAAGAGGATGCGGACGTTGTTTCGGTAGACATTGATGCAGTGATCTCCCAGGAAAACGCCGAGGAAGAGGCATAACAGCACGTATTTAGTTTTAGAAATAGAATAGAGACGATAGGCGGTACAAGGTGATGACATATGATTACGAATATTTTAAAAAAGCGATTTATGATTTAACGAAAATTGACTTGAATGCTTACAAAGAGAAGCAGATGAAGCGTCGTATTGATACATTGATTGCGAAAAATAAAATTGTCGGCTATGAAAAGTATGTAGCAGCTTTGAAATCAGATAAAAACATGTTTGAGGAGTTTGTCAATTACCTGACGATCAATGTGTCTGAGTTCTACCGGAATCCAGACCAGTGGAGACTGTTGGATCAGGAGATTATTCCGGATCTGATCAAGCGCTATGGCAACCGACTCAAGATCTGGAGTGCAGCCTGTTCGACCGGTGATGAGCCGTATTCACTTGTTATGGCGCTGTCGAAGCATCTTCCGCTGAACCAGATCAAAATATATGCGACAGATTTGGATAAGCAGGTGATCGCCAAGGCGAAGGCCGGGCTGTATACGGAGAAGAGTATCGCAGGCGTACCGAGTGATTTGAAGAAGAAGTTCTTCACGAAGATCGGCCCTTCCTATCAGATTTCGGAGGAAGTCAAGGACCGGGTAGAGTTTAAAGAACATAATCTGTTAAAGGATACTTATCAGACGGATTATCATCTGATTGTATGCCGTAATGTGCTGATCTATTTTACAGAGGAAGCGAAGGATGAAGTTTTCCGCAGGTTCCAGAAGAGCTTGAAGCCAGGCGGCTATCTGTTCATTGGCAGTACCGAACAGATTATCAATCATAGGGAAGTGGGATTTGAGAGGAAGAATTCTTTCTTCTATCAGAGGCCGCTGTAGGATGTGAGATATCTATAAGAATCAGAAACCTCACAGATTTCTATCGGAAGAAGTCTGTGAGGTTTTTCTATCATGGTTTCAATAAGTCTTAGCCATTTTGCCTAATAGATACTGTGCATAGCGGGAGAAGAACGTTCTGTCGGTTTTCATATCGTCTGTCAGTTCGAAGAAAAGGTCCTTGCTCTTATAATCCCGTTTAAAGAAAGGCTCTGTAAAGATATCCCACTGTGGCAGATATACGGCAAATTTGCGCGTATAACATGTCGAAGCGCTGGCCTGGACGCGGTGTGTCTTATCGACGAAAGAAGAGACTGACTTATGGAGCGCCACATCCTCTGCGGGGAGGTAATAGTAATCTTTATAATTGGAATAGAAATATTTCATCTCTTCTTCATAGACAGGCACTTTCAAGATACCGTCCCGCCCTTCTCCGCTGAAATAGCATCCGTTGGAGAGGGTAGAGATCGTGAGCGGAAGAGGAGTGGGAAGCGCCAGCTTCATCAGAAGCTCTTTCCTGTCATGGCCGTGATAATCGACGAAGCTGTTTGACTGGACCTTTTTCGCCTTGATTGGACCGTTGAACAGATCATAGAAAGCAAGAAGCGGCAGGATCTGCAGCATTCCTTTCATGTCGTCCATATTATGCAGAAGCAGGAAATGACAGATTTCCTCCTGAGAGTTCTCTGTATATTTATGATACAGGCTGATTAGTTCACCGCCGTTATAGATATCTTCCCGATGGATACCAAGAAGCTCTTCGAGCGTCTTCTGTTTACAGTTTGGCGTATGCAGAAAGAACTTGTAGGGAGAGATTCTCTTGTAGAGGTCGATTCCCTCAAAATTGTCGAAATGATACGGCAGATCATACTGTCTGCATTTCTGCAGCAAATAGGGCAGATCGAAGTTATTACCGTTAAAATGGACCAGATGCGTATAATTTTCGGCAAAGGTAAAGAATTCTTTTAACAGGAAAGGTTCTTCCTCAAAACGATCCGCGAACCACTGCCGGATGCACCACTGTCCATTTTGGAAAAAGGCAGCGCCAATCAGGTAAAGATAAGAACTTTTGGCAGTAAATCCGGTCGTTTCAATATCGATAAACAACACTTGCTTTGGGGGAGCGATCTGCTCTAACGGATATTGCATTGTAAAGTTCTTGTAGGTTTGATTATTTGTCCGCATATTGTTCTCCTCATTTCAATAACTTATAGATATACTAACATATTTTTTGAAATAACAGTAGTTTTTTTCGTCGAAAAATAGTATATTGATAGTGTGAGCAGAACACGAAGAAACGCTGAGGCAGCAAAGAACGCCGCCTGAGAGTTATTTTATGTTCCAGACAAGCATGCTATCAAAAGAATATCTTAATCATAAATAAGGAAAGAGAGGCAGAAAATGGCGAAATTAACATTTAAGGGTGGAATTCATCCCTATGACGGCAAAGAACTGTCTAAGGATAAACCCATCAAAGCAGTGCTGCCGAAAGGGGATCTGGTCTATCCGCTGTCGCAGCATATTGGTGCGCCGGCCAAACCGATCGTGGAGAAAGGAGATCATGTGCTGACAGGACAGAAGATCGCTGAGGCGGGGGGATTTGTGTCGGCGCCTGTTTATGCTACTGTTTCCGGCACTGTCAAGGCGATCGAGCCAAGGCGCGTCGTCACAGGCGACAATGTGATGAGTATCGTCGTGGAGAATGATGGGCGTTATGACGAAGTGGAATATCCTAAGAGGAAACCGCTTGACGAGATGACCAGGGAAGAGATCATTGAGCAGATCAAGGAAGCCAGCATTGTAGGTATGGGAGGTGCAGGGTTTCCGACTTTCATCAAGCTTTCCCCGAAGGAGCCGGAGAAGATTGATTATGTGATTGCGAACTGTGCGGAGTGTGAACCCTATCTTACTTCAGATTACCGAAGAATGCTGGAAGAGCCGGAGAAACTGGTGGATGGCATTAAGGTATATCTGAAGCTTTTTGAGAATGCAAGAGCGATCCTGGCAGTGGAGGACAACAAGCCGGATTGTATTGAAGTATTAAAGAACCTGACCAGAGAGGAGCCCCGGATTAGTGTCAAGGCACTTCGAACGAAGTATCCACAGGGCGCTGAGAGACAGATTATTTATGCGGCTACCGGCAGATCCATCAATTCTTCCATGCTACCGGCGGATGCAGGCTGTGTGGTTAATAATGTGGACACGATTGTGGCAGTTTACCATGCGGTCTATGAAGGAAAACCGCTGATGAACCGTATCGTTACCGTAACCGGAGATGCGGTGGCGGATCCCAGGAACTTTATCGTGCGGATCGGCACGAATTATCATGAACTGATCGAGGAAGCCGGAGGGTTCAAGCAGGAACCTGTGAAGATTATTTCCGGTGGTCCGATGATGGGATTCGGCATCTTTAATCTGGATGTACCGACGACGAAGACAGCGTCAGCGCTTCTGTGCCTGACGCAGGATGATGTGTCACGCATGGAGCCGAGCGCATGCATCAACTGTGGCCGGTGTGTGGAAGCCTGTCCGAGCCGACTGGTGCCAAGTATGCTGGCAGACTATGCGGAACATTATGAAGAAGAGGAATTCCTGTCCCACGACGGTATGGAATGTTGTGAGTGTGGCTGCTGCAGTTTTGTCTGTCCGGCGAAGAGATCACTTACGCAGTCGATCAAATCCATGCGGAAAATGCAGCTTGCAAAGAAGAAGAAAAGTTGATCTTACAGGAATGAACTTTGATTGAAAGGAGTATAGACTTAAGATATGAGTGATTTAATGAAAGTATCATCCAATCCGCATGTCAGATCGAAAACTGACACGAGCAGTATCATGCTGACAGTGGTGATCGCGCTTCTTCCGGCTGCGGGATTTGGTATCTATAATTTTGGGCTGGATGCGTTGATTCCGATTCTGGTGACAGTGGCGTCCACCGTTCTGACAGAATTTCTTTTCGAGAAGATCTGCAGGAGAAAAGTGACGATAGGGGATTATTCGGCAGTTGTGACGGGGCTTCTTCTGGCGCTCAACCTGCCGGCTTCCGTTCCATGGTGGATCGGTGTGGTAGGCGGCGTGTTTGCGATCCTTGTCGTGAAGATGCTCTTTGGCGGCCTGGGACAGAATTTTATGAATCCGGCGTTAGGCGGCAGATGTTTTCTGCTGATCTCCTTTACCTCTATTATGACAAATTTTGACTGTGACGCTTATGCAGGCGCAACGCCGCTGGCGAATCTTAAGAGCGGGGAGGCGGTTAATATTCTGGATATGGTGATTGGAAGGACGTCCGGCACGATCGGCGAGACTTCGATGATTGCCATTGTGATCGGCGCCTGTATTCTGATCCTGATGGGGATTATCGATCTGCGGATCCCTGGAAGCTACATAGTAAGTTTTGTGATTTTTCTCTGTATTTTTGGCGGGCATGGCCTTGACTGGGCGTATCTTTCCGCACACCTTGCCGGCGGCGGACTGATGTTGGGCGCGTTCTTTATGGCGACAGACTATGTGACCAGGCCGATTACGAAAAACGGACAGTATGTATTCGGCATCCTGCTTGGCATTCTGACGGGCATTTTCCGTGTTTTCGGTCCTTCCTCAGAGGGCGTGTCTTATGCGATCATCATCGGCAACCTGTTAGTGCCGTTGATCGAGAAAGTTACGCTCCCGACAGCATTTGGTAAAGGAGGGGCGAGAGCATGAAAGAGATGATGAAAAATACGGTGATCATGCTTGTGATCACGCTTGTGGCAGGACTTGTTCTGGGATTTGTATATCAGATTACGAAGGATCCGATCGCTGCCCAGAATGCAAAGAAGAAACAGGAAGCCTGTAAAGAGGTATTCCAGGATGCTGCAAACTTCGAGCAGATAGAAGTGTCTGAGACAGACGCCGCTTCGTGGGAAGAAGAAGGTTACGCTCAGGAGAGTATCGATGAGGTAGTGAGTGCATTGGATGATTCCGGCAGTCTGTTAGGATACGTCATCACTGTGACGACGAAAGAAGGCTATGGCGGTGATATCCAGTTTGCGGTAGGCGTGCGGATGGACGGGACGGTAAACGGGATATCGATTCTCAAGATCTCGGAGACTGCCGGGCTTGGTATGCGGGCAGAAGAAGTGCTGCAGCCGCAGTTTGCAGACAAGCAAACAGAGAAATTCGAATATACGAAGAGCGGCGCCACTTCGGAGAATCAGATCGACGCGATCTCCGGCGCTACCATCACGACAAATGCAGTCACCAATGGAGTGAATGCCGGACTTTACTATTTCCAGACGGAGTTGAGAGGGGGTAGTGAGAATGAATAGTGCAAAAGAACGTCTTGTTAACGGTATTTTAAAGGAGAATCCTACTTTCGTGCTGATGCTTGGCATGTGTCCTACGCTGGCAGTCACTACGTCTGCGGTGAATGGATTAGGTATGGGACTTACGACTATGGTGGTGCTTGCGCTGAGCAATGTCTTCATTTCTCTTTTGCGCAATATCATACCGGATAAAGTACGTATCCCTGCTTTTATCGTGATCATTGCCTCTTTTGTGACAGTGGTGGAGCTGCTGCTGCAAGGATATATCCCCTTTTTGTACGATGCGCTTGGTATCTATATCCCGTTGATTGTGGTGAACTGTATTATATTAGGGCGTGCAGAGGCATATGCTTATAAGAATCCTGTGCTGCCGGCTCTGTTTGACGGGATTGGCATGGGACTTGGCTTTTCAGTCGCGTTGACTTGTATCGGCGCCGTGCGGGAACTTCTGGGCGCTGGAGAGATCTTCGGAATTCATGTGATGCCTGAGAGCTTTGTGCCGGTCAGCATTTTTATCATGGCGCCAGGGGCATTCTTCGTGCTCGCACTGTTGACAGCAATCCAGAATAAGGTAAAGATCGCCGGTGAGAAGAAGGGTAAGGATATGTCCAAGATTCAGTCCGGCTGTGGACATGACTGTCTGAGCTGTTCTGATACCGGTTGTGCGCAGAGGCTTTATGACGACAAGAAGGGACAGGAAGCAGAAGGAGCTCCGGTTAAGGAGACGGAAAAGAAAGCCGCTGGGTCAGAAGAAACAGAAGAGAAAATAACAGAGTCGAAAGAACAGAAGGAGGAGAATAAGAATGGTTAAAGAATTGCTTGTGATTTTGATCTCATCCTCTTTGGTGAATAATGTTGTTTTGAGTCAGTTCCTGGGCTTATGTCCGTTCCTGGGTGTGTCCAAGAAGACGGATACGGCGACAGGCATGGGTGTGGCGGTTATTTTCGTCATTACCCTGGCGTCTGCGGTGGCGGGGCTGATCTATCAGTATATCCTGGTGCCGCTCGATATCACATATCTGCAGACGATAGTGTTTATTCTTGTGATTGCGGCGCTGGTACAGTTCGTAGAGATGTTTCTCAAGAAGTTCATGCCGGCTTTATATCAGTCGTTAGGCGTTTATCTTCCGCTGATCACAACAAACTGTGCAGTGCTCGGCGTGGCGCTTACCAATGTACAGAAGAGCTATGGCATTTTGACAGGGATTGTCAACGGATTTGCCACGGCGGCAGGTTTCACGGTCTCGATTGTGATCCTGGCGGGTATCAGAGAGAAATTAACGCACAATGATATACCGGAATCCTTCCAGGGGATGCCCATTGTTCTTGTTACGGCTGGTTTGATGGCGATCGCGTTCTGTGGATTTTCCGGTCTGTTGTAGAACAGGGAAAGCGGTGTATGCGCCGTGGTATCTGTGAAGCAGCAGAGCAGAATTTGGGATGTAAAATGCTTCGGAATGGAGGTAACTATGAATATAACCGGAATTTTAATGGCTACGGCGATCGTTGGGGCAGTAGGATTGTTTGTCGGACTGTTTCTGGGCGTCGCCGGCATCAAATTTAAGGTAGAGGTAGATGAGAAGGAAGAGGCCGTCTTGGGCGTTCTTCCGGGTAATAACTGCGGCGGCTGCGGATACGCAGGATGTTCTGGTCTGGCCGCCGCCATCGCAAAGGGAGAGGCGCCGGTAAATGCCTGTCCGGTAGGCGGTGAGAAGGTAGGAAAGCAGATCGCACAGATCATGGGTGTGGAAGCGGGCGACAGTGTGCGCCAGGTGGCTTTCGTGAGATGTCAGGGCGATAAAGAACGGACGAGGATGGATTATGATTACAGCGGGATTGAGGATTGCCGGATGCTGGCTTTTGTGCCAAACGGCGGCCCTAAGACCTGTAATGATGGCTGTCTGGGTTTCGGGAGCTGTGTTAAGGTATGTCCTTTTGATGCGATCCATGTGGTCAATGGCGTGGCGGTGGTGGATAAAGAGGCATGTAAGGCCTGCGGTAAATGCATTGCTGCCTGTCCGAAGAACCTGATCACTCTGATTCCTTACGATGCCAGGCATGTGGTGGCCTGCAGCTCTAAGGAGAAGGGGCCGGTCACGATCAAGGCATGTGATGTAGGCTGTATCGCATGTCAGTTATGTAAGAAAAATTGCCCGGCGGATGCTGTGACAATCGAGAACTTCCATGCGGTCATAGACCAGGACAAGTGTACCGGATGCGGCGCATGCAAGGAGAAATGTCCGAGGAAATCGATTCTATAAGAGGATGCTTTGCATGACAGGGAACAGGGAAACAGATTAAAGAAAAGAAATGGGGGCAAGAATGAATACAGTAACATTAGGAAAGACAGGAATTACTACGAATAAGAATGGATTCGGCGCCTTGCCGATCCAGAGGATTTCTGAGGGGGAAGCAGTCTATCTGCTTAAGAAAGCATATGAGAATGGGATCACCTTTTTTGACACGGCAAGGTGGTACACAGACAGTGAACATAAAGTAGGAATGGCCTTTGCAGGGATGCGGGATAAGATCTTCATAGCGACGAAGACTGGCGCGATGAATGCGGAAGATTTCTGGAAGGATTTGGAAACCAGTCTTAAGAACCTTCAGACAGACTATATCGATCTGTACCAGTTCCATAATCCGGCATTTGTGCCAAAACCGGGAGATGAAAGCGGCCTGTATGATGCTGCACTGGAAGCGAAAGCGCAAGGGAAAATCCGGCATATCGGTATCACGAATCACAGGCTGACAGTGGCCCATGAGGCGATTGAAAGCGGCTTCTATGAGACGCTGCAGTTTCCATTCTGCTATCTGGCAACTGAGAAGGATATCGAACTGGTTGACAAGTGCAAAGAGGCAGATATGGGATTTATCGCCATGAAAGCGCTGTCCGGCGGGCTGATCAATAACTCGGCGGCGGCCTATGCTTTTCTGGCGCAGTATGACAATGTGCTTCCGATCTGGGGCGTACAGAGGGAGACAGAGCTGGATGAATTCCTGTCTTATATAGAGGTGCCGCCTGTTATGACAGAAGAACTTTCAGAGGTGATCAGACATGACAGGGAGGAGCTGTTAGGAGATTTCTGCAGAGGATGCGGCTATTGTATGCCATGTCCGGCAGGCATTGAGATCAATACCTGCGCGAGAATGTCTCTTCTTCTGCGCCGCTCCCCGTCAGCAGGACACTTGAGTCCGGAAGGGCAGGAGAAGATGAGAAAGATCGAGGACTGCCTCCATTGTGGTCAGTGTAAGCGTAAATGTCCTTATGGATTAGATACGCCGGCTCTGCTGCAGAAGAATCTGGAAGATTACAAGAAGGTTCTTGCGGGGGAGAGGGAAGTATAGGAGGTTTGTGTATGAAGTTACCAGGAGAAGACGAGCCTGTAGGAGCTGGGCTCCCTGTCGTCTATATGGTAGTCGGCGTATCGGCTTTTGTACTGCTCCTCTTATTTGCGATCCTGAAAAGCAATGATAAGAAGAGCGGCGGCAGCGACTATCTGAAAGAAATGCAGCAGCAGAAGGAAGAGATGGCGGCGCAGGAAGAAGAGGAGCAGACTGAGGAATCAGAGCGGAAGCTGCGGGCCGAGGACCTGGAGTTCTGGGATATGTATCCGGTGGAAGAGGAGACAGCGCAAGGGGTAGGGATAGCGCCCGAAGCCGGTACATCCCAGTCAAGTGCAGAAGAGACTCTGAAACCCGCAAAGTCCACATTTGCCGAGAAGGCACAGAGAGTGGAGGAAGAAGAGAAAGAGCGGGAAGAGGAGAAAGCGAAGAACGATCCGGCGACGGACGGAAAGCATACGCTGATTACGAACCGGAATGGAATGAAGGAGTGGGTGGCGATCAATTCTTACCTGACGAAGAACACTTACGACTTCACCAAAATGGAAGAAAAGGCCGGTTTAAAACGCTACCTGGAGAACGGTAAGAAAATATCCTACGTAGGGGTGGATCTCTCCAAGCAGAATGGGGATGTCAACTTTGCGAGCATGAAAGCGGCAGGCGTTGATTATGTGATGATCCGTCTGGGCAGCCGAGGATACAGCAGCGGACAGATCACTCTGGATGAGAATTTTAAGAAGAACATAGAGGCTGCCATTGAGGCGGAACTTGCGATAGGAGTTTCTTTTTATTCTCAGGCGATTTCGCAGGAGGAAGCTGTTCAGGAAGCGAATTTCGTGATCCAGAATCTGGAACCCTACAGGGCGCATGTGAAGTATCCGGTTGCTTTTGACATGGAGTTTGTCGTCAATGATACGGCTAGGATTGAAGGGTTGAGCAAAGAGGACAAGACAAACATTGCCACTTCCTTTCTGGAGAGTGTGAAAGCGGCCGGATATGTCCCCATGCTGTATGGAGATAAAGCATGGCTGTTAAAAGAAGTGGATCTGGCGAAACTGCAAAGTTATGATACATGGCTTGCCCAGGAAGAGGATCTGCCGGATTATCCGTATCAGTATACCATGTGGCAGTATGCCACAGACGGTGTCGTAAACGGCGTGACAGGAGACGCCAATCTGAATATCTGCTTTGTCGGTTATTCGCAACGATAGTTTTTGATCCTGGAAGATATTTTAATGGTATTATATAAGTCGGCGTAAGCTGAAGGTGACATGCCTTCCATGTAATTGGGGGTATAAGCCTTGCTTACGCCGGCTTTTTTGAGCAGATCGGCCGCCTTGTTGTAGGCAATTGCCGCCTCTGTCTCGGAAGAATAGGTTCCTACTTTGAGATTTCCCCTCACATGAATCTTGACCTGATAGCGTGTGACGCCATTGATGGTCACAGACTCCACGCCGTTATAACGGTTGATGATCTCTATATTCTCATAACGCAGATCTTGTTCATTTCCATTGATAAAACGATAATCCCTGTTTGCGACAGCATAATTCTTGATGCCATAACGATTCATGATATTGACCTGCATGCCGTAATCCGCCACGAAATAATGACCGCCTCGTCGTGAGATCTTACGGGAAGAGTAGTAGAACAGGTCTTCCAGATCGAAGATAAAAAATTCTGACAATGAAAAATAGTAGTAGAAGAATTTCGGACGGACATAGATCGGGGTGGCAAAATAAATGGTATTGTCCCGAAAATTGAGCAGACTGACCCATTTGGCAAAAGGAAGAACCGACGATGTATCGTAGCTGTTTAAGGTGATAGAAGGATCACTGACTAAAGAGGAAGCAAGCAAATATGCATGGTATGCAGCATGAGAATTGTCATAACTTCCCAGACTGATGTGTTTATTGCGATAAGTTATTGAAGCGCGGTAATATACGGTCCCATCCTTGCGCTTAGCCGTATATACGCCGGGTAACTGCTGTTCCATAAGTCTCCTCCTTTGTTATCATTGTACCATTTTTGAGAAAAAAAACAAATTCAGAAATATTTTTCCTGTTTCCTGTATAAAATATTAAAGATTATTGTAGGAGCTGTAACAATCATGTAACAAAATTAAGATTTCCGACGCGTGTCGTCGCAGCAGACTACTAAATTCTCAATCAAGAGATTCTTATCATGCGCAGACTCAATCGATTGAGCCATATGGAGCGCAGAAATGAGGTAAAAATGTACAAGGAATATATAGCGAAATTTATTCTGACTGGCATGGTATTACTCTCTTCATGTGTATGTGCCAGAGAACTGAAGATTAACCGGATCGCGGCCAAGCCTGCTTTTCAGATGGAATATTTGAGTGAGAGCATGACGGAGGATAAGAAAAGTTTCATGGAGATGATTTCCGCAGTCTCTTCAGGACAGAGAGTTGTGGACTATGAGGTGCTGGAGCAGACGATGAAGTATCAATTGTCGGACAAGGATCTGGATGCTCTGCAGCGCATTGTGGAGGCAGAGGCTGGCGGGGAAGATCAGGATGGGAAGCTGCTGGTGGCAAATGTCGTGTTGAACAGGGTAAACAGTGAGAAGTTTCCGGATACGGTACTTGAAGTGGTCATGCAGCGAGAACAAGGTGTGGCGCAGTTTTCACCGACGGTGGACGGCAGATACCACAGTGTCAAAGTCAGTGAGGACACCAAAACGGCGGTGGAGCGTGCCTTGTACGGAGAAGATATTTCTCAGGGGGCCTTGTATTTCTGCGCCAGGGAGAAAGCAGATTCCGGGAGGATGCAGTGGTTTGACAGACACCTGACACGATTGTTTGCTTACGGGCATCATGAGTTCTTCCAGTAATGCAGTGCGCAAATACCTATTTGTAGTTTTCTTATGACGGGGTTTCTTATGACGCATGAGTTTCCTGTGACGATTGTTGCGCGATGGCGGATTGTATGTTACAATAATCTGCGCAGAACCTAAATTGTTGGAAAGGCATGGTCAGATAAATGGAAGTTTTATACAGCAGTACGAGGAACAGTGATAAGAAGATTACAGCTTCACAGGCTATTTTGAAAGGTCTTGCGGATGATGGCGGGTTGTTCGTGCCGGATCACATTCCAGCCCTTACCTGTTCGATGAAGGAGCTGGCGGACAGATCTTACCAGGATACGGCTTACGAAGTCATGAAGCTTTTTCTGACAGATTTTACGGAGGAGGAGTTAAAGAGGTGCATTGAACGCGCTTATGACTCTAAATTTGATACGGATGTGATTGCGCCGATCGTGGAGGCAGAAGATACATATTATCTGGAATTATTTCATGGTGCGACGATCGCATTCAAAGATATGGCATTATCGATCCTGCCGCATCTGATGATTACTTCTGCAAAGAAGAACCATGTGGAAAATGAGATTGTGATCCTGACAGCGACGTCCGGAGATACTGGAAAGGCGGCGCTTGCCGGATTTACGGATGTAGAAGGAACGAAGATTATCGTGTTCTATCCGAAGAACGGGGTGAGTCCTATCCAGGAGAAACAGATGGTGACCCAGAAGGGGAAGAATACCTTTGTGGTTGGTATCCATGGGAATTTTGACGATGCCCAGACAGGCGTTAAGAAGTTGTTTAATGACAGGGAGCTGGCGCAGGAGATGGCGGAAGCCGGACTACAATTCTCCTCGGCGAATTCGATCAATATTGGGCGTCTTGTGCCGCAGATCGTCTATTATGTGTATGCGTATGCGAAGCTTCTTAAGGAAGACAAGCTCTCAGAGGGCGAGCGGATGAACGTGGTGGTGCCTACCGGAAACTTCGGCAATATTCTGGCGGCCTTTTATGCAAAGCAGATGGGTGTTCCGATTGGAAAGCTGATCTGTGCCTCCAATGAGAACAAGGTTCTGTATGATTTCTTCACAACAGGCAGATATGACCGGAACCGGGAATTTGTACTGACCAGTTCTCCATCGATGGATATTCTGATTTCCAGTAATTTAGAGCGGCTGCTCTACCGGATTGCGGGGGAAGACGCTGGAACAAATGCCGCTTTGATGGAAAGTCTGGCGAAGACAGGAGTCTATGAGATCACGGATCAGATGAGAGAGCAGCTTGCAGACTTCTATGGCAATTATGCAAGCGAGAAGGAAACTTCGGACCGCATCAGATCCATGTATGAAAATACAGGGTATGTCCTGGATACCCATACGGCAGTCGCCAGCGCTGTTTACCAGAAATATGTAGAGGACACGAAGGATGAGACGGTGACGGTAATCGCGTCTACAGCCAGTCCATTCAAATTCACAAGAAATGTCATGAATGCAATCGACGAAAAGTATGATGCAATGTCTGATTTTGAATTGATAGATGAACTGTCAGCGATCAGCAGCGTAGATGTGCCGGCGGCGGTTGCACAGTTAAAGACAGCACCGGTGGTCCATGACCATGTATGTGATAAGACAGAGATGAAGGCGATCGTAAAACACTTTCTGGGAGTCGATGCATAGATATGAAACACATTTTATTAGTTGATGACGTATCAACCAATCTGAAATGCGAAGAACTTATCCTGCATAATAAATATAAGGTAACGATGATGAAATCGGGAGAAGATGCGCTTGCGTATCTTGAAGGCGTGTCTCCGGATCTCATGCTTCTGGATATTCATCTGTGCGGGATGAATGGTTATGAAGTGTTGGAAGTGATGAAGAAGGATACACGGATGGCAGGAATCCCAGTGATTCTATTGACGGCCGATGGACTTGAAAATGCGGAGAGAGGCATTGCACTTGGCGCTGTTTCCTTTATCAGGAAGCCATTTGACCCGCAAGTGCTGTTAGACCGGATCGAGGAAGTCTTTAGAACGGAGGAGTAAAAAGAATGGGTGCTGAAATTGGCGGCATGATTGATATTCTGTTTCTGCTTAGCGGCGTATATCTGATCTATACAGCATGTATGGCGAAGAAGAAAGGAAATATCGCGAGTAATGTGATGCTCAGCAAGGATGTGAAGGAAAGCAGCATCCGAGACCGGGCAGGATTTATCGAGTATATGTATAAGAGAATCATTGTGGCGGGGATTCTGATCATTCTGGGCAGCGTCGTGCATCTGGTGAATGACTATTCCATTCACTCGAAAGCGCTGACCTGGGTGGGGATTGCAGTGATCCTTCTGGCGATCGCCGTCTATACGGCGGCTTATCTGCGCGGACAGAAACGTTATCTATAAAAAAACGAGCAGAGCTCGTTTGCGAGATTTGCCTGCAGCAAACTCGAATAAAAAGAGATGCCTAAACGGCATCTCTTTTGTCTATCTTGATATAATCCCGGTCAGTACAGACGGTCTTGTAAGCTGGTCGGATAATCTTACCATTGTTGGCTAATTCTTCCATGCGGTGGGCGCTCCATCCAACGATTCTTGCGATAGCAAAGATTGGGGTGTAGAGTTCCATGGGAAGATTTAGCATATCATACACGAATCCAGAATAAAAGTCTACGTTCACGCTGACTCCTTTATAGATCGGCCGCTCCCTGGCGATGATTTCAGGTGCAAGTCGTTCTACCATGGAATAAAGAGCGAATTCGTCGTGCAGCCCCTTCTCTTCAGAAAGCTTCTCTACGAAGGATTTGAAGATGACGGCACGGGGATCGGATTTAGAATATACGGCGTGGCCGACACCGTAGATAAGACCGGCGTGGTCAAAGGCGTCCTTGTGCAGCAGCTTGAGAAGATAATCGGCGACTTCCCCTTCGTTGCTCCAATCTGAGATCTTGCGCTTCATCTCGGCAAACATCTGTACGACTTTGATATTTGCGCCGCCGTGTCTGGGTCCCTTCAGGGAACCGATCGCCGCGGCGATGACGGAATAGGTGTCCGTCAGAGAAGAGGTGATGACGTGAGTCGTGAAACTGGAGTTATTACCGCCGCCATGCTCCATATGCAGGATCAGGGCGATATCAAGGATCTTGGCCTCTAAAGGAGTATATTTACTGTCGGGCCGCAGAATGTGCAGAATATTCTCTGCATTGGATAATTCCGGGCGTGGTTGATGTATGTACAGGCTTTCTCCGTTGTGGTAATGGCTGTAGGCCTGATAGCCATAGATCGACAACATGGGGAATAAGGCAATGAGTTGCAGGCACTGTCTGAGTACATTGGGTAGGGAAGTGTCGTCCGCTCTGTCGTCGTAGGAGTAGAGGGTAAGCACGCTTCTGGCAAGGGTGTTCATCATATCGCTGCTTGGCGCTTTCATGATGATATCACGCACAAAACTGGTAGGCAGGGAACGGTAACTGGACAGGAGCTGTGTGAACTCAGCCAGTTCCTCCTTGTCTGGCAGCTTATCGAAAAGAAGAAGATATGTAATCTCTTCAAAACCGAAGCGTTCTTCACCCGCAAAGCCTTCTACCAGATCCTTGACGTCGTAGCCACGGTAGAAGAGACGTCCATGTGTGGGAACCTGCACGCCGTCTACCATCTTGCTGGCGCGCACATCGGAGATATTGGTCAGACCGGCAAGGACGCCTTTACCGTTTAGGTCACGCAGACCACGCTTAACATCGTATTTCGTAAATAAATCGGTATCTATAATACCGGCTTGCTCACTCATACCTGCAAGTCGAATAATCTCTGGGGTAATTTCAGAAAAAGTGTTCTGAGTATCCATGATGTGTACCTCCTTTCATGAATATTTGTGTCACATCTATATTATAATAGCATGAATAAAAAGACGGGCACAAGAAAAAACGTTAAGTTAACAAATATTTAACAATATTCACAAAATTTTTTAGAAAATAAGCGGTTAAAATTTCCTCTAAATGGATTTCAATATTGACTTTTAAGGGTGGTTTTGAGATAATTAGTACGGTGTACAGGCATCCTGTACATAGTAGGAGTGTGACGGAAGATTTATTCTTTCGTTCAATAATACATTTTTAAGGAGGAGAATATAATATGGCAACAAAAGCGTATTATCCCATTTCCGAGATCGGTGCCGGTAAGGTTGGTTTTTCCAAGACCCGTTCCATTATCGAAGCAGCTTTCTATGGAAATAACGTAGTCAAGGTTAACACATTGAGAGAAGCTTATGAGCTGGCTAAAAATTCCCCCGGTACTGTTGTGACGGACATGCCGGTTAAGGATGGCGAGACATTCGGCCTCCCTGCTGATGCGAAGGTTCTGCTTTTCAACGATGGCGCGGTTACAGGCCGTTATGCGGCAGCACGCCGGATCAAGGGCGAGCCTGGCGTAGACGCTGTGAAGCTTGATAAGGTAGTTATGGACGCAATCTATGAGACACGTTGGAAGACTATGTATCATGCAGAGTGTTTCGTAGGTCTGGATCCTGAATTCATGGCTAAGGCACATCTTCTGATTCCGGAAGGAGAGGAGAATCTGCTTTACAACTGGATGATCAACTTCCAGTATATGTCTGACGAATATGTTAAGATGTACAAGAAATCCAAACCTGTAGGCGACGGCAACGAGCCTGATATCTATATCTTCTCCGATCCTCAGTGGGCTCCTCACGAGGCACCTGATGTAGATTATAGCTGCCTGAGTGATCCGCTGACACTGTGCTACTTCGATACCAATGAGAACTGTGCGGCGATCCTTGGCATGAAGTACTTCGGTGAGCACAAGAAAGGCACACTGACCATGGCATGGGCGCTTGCAAACAGAAATGGCTATGCATCCTGCCACGGCGGACAGAAGGAGTATCTGTTGAAGGACGGCTCCAAGTTCGTTGCATCTGTATATGGTCTGTCAGGTTCTGGTAAGTCTACCCTGACACATGCAAAACACGGCGGCAAGTATGAGATCAAGGTTCTTCACGATGATGCTTTCATCATCAACACAGATACCTGTGCTTCTGTAGCGCTTGAGCCTACTTACTTCGATAAGACGGCGGATTACCCGACAGGATGTCCTGACAATGAGTATCTGCTGTCTGCACAGAACTGCTCCTGCACGATGGACAGCGAAGGCAAGATCCAGCTCGTGACGGAGGATATCAGAAATGGTAACGGTCGTGCGATCAAGTCCAAATTATGGTCTCCTAACCGTGTAGATAAGATCGATGCACCTGTTAATGCGATCTTCTGGATCATGAAGGATCCTACAATCCCGCCGGTAGTGAAGCTGAAGGGCGCGGCTCTTGCATCTGTTATGGGTGCAACCCTGGCAACCAAGACCTCTACCGCAGAGCGTGTTGCAGCAGGTACAGACCTTAACGCGATCCGTATCGTGCCTTATGCTAACCCGTTCAGAACCTATCCTCTGGTAAACGATTATGATAAGTTCAAGAAGCTGGTAGAAGAGAAGAACGTAGCTTGCTACATTGTTAATACAGGCGATTTCATGGGCGAGAAGGTAAAACCTGCAGATACTCTTGGAATTCTTGAGACAATCGTAGAGGGCAAGGCTTCCTTTACACAGTGGGGACCTTTCGAGGACATCGAGATCATGAACACATGGGACGGCCAGACGGAAGGCTTCAAGAACTTCAATGCAGATCTGAATGATGCTGATTACAAGGCACAGCTCAAGAGCGCTATGGAGACTCGTGTGAAAGCGGTAGAAGACTTCGCTACGAAGAAGGAAGGTTATGACAAACTTCCGGATGAAGCGCTTGCAGCACTGAAGAAACTGGTAGACGCACTTGCTTAATTGCCAGTTATCCCGTTGATCTTGTATAGAGAGGGACGTGTGATTCTCACACGTCCCTTTTTAGAACACAAAAACTTCATTTTAAAACCTCATTTGGCAAAAAAACAGTTGACTCATAACCAAATTGTGGTATAATTCTAAGTGTGTGTGAGGACACGTAAATAACCCAATCAGTCGAAACACTCTGGGACTGAAGGGAGGTCAGGTGCGAGAATGTCAAACGTAATCGTTAAAGAGAACGAGACTTTGGACAGCGCTTTGCGTCGTTTTAAGAGAAGCTGCGCGAAGGCTGGAATCCAGCAGGAGATTCGTAAGAGAGAGCATTACGAGAAGCCAAGCGTAAGACGCAAGAAGAAGTCCGAAGCAGCAAGAAAGCGCAAATACAATTAAGGAAACAAGAAGCAGGTCCGGAACCATTCCGGGCCTGTTTTTCTATGATAGCCCGGAATATCTGTTGTCCCACGACAATATAAATAATACATAAGAAACCATGATAGAATATCGATAGGAGTGGGAGTGACAGTGTTGCGAAGAACTGGAAAACGGATTACGGTATGGCTTCTATTGGGATGTATTATTTTACTGGCGGCATTTACAGGTGGCTCTATACAGGTATACGCCGCGCCGGATGTTGCTGCACCGTCCTATGTTGTGATGGAAGCGTCCACCGGGCAGGTCGTCTGTGAGCAGGATGCAGATACGAGGAGAAGCCCGGCAAGCATAACAAAGATTATGACCCTGTTGATCGTGTTTGAACACATAAAGAGCGGCAGGATCCATTTGAATGATCTGGTCACCACCAGCGCATACGCGAAATCGATGGGCGGTTCCCAGGTGTTCCTGGAAGAAGGCGAGACACAGACGCTGGAAACGATGATCAAATGCATTGCCGTCGCATCGGGAAATGACGCCAGTGTGGCAGTGGCGGAGTACATAGCGGGCAGTGAAAGTGAATTCGTCAAACTGATGAATGAGAAGGCAGAAGTTCTTGGAATGCAGAACACTCATTTCGAGGACTGCTGTGGTCTGACGGACTCAGAAGGACATTACTCCTCGGCCAAAGACGTTGCGATTATGTCCCGTGAACTGATCACGAAATATCCGGAAGTATTTGAGTATACGAAGATCTGGATGGAAGATATCGAACATAAGACGCCGACGGGGTCGTCAACCTTTACCCTGTCCAGTACCAATAAACTGCTTAAACAGTATGAATGGGCAACTGGATTAAAAACCGGATCTACGTCGAAAGCGCTCTACTGCCTGTCTGCGACGGCGGACAGAGACGGTATGGAACTGATCGCCGTGGTGATGGCGGCGCCGGATCCAAAGACGAGATTCCAGGATGCCATAACACTCTTAAATTACGGATATAGTGTCAGCCAGATGTATACGGATGAGAATAAAGATCCGCTGCCGGAACAGAAGATCGAAGGGGGAATTGAGGATGTGTTATACCTGACCTATGAGGGTCCTTTTGAATACCTGGATACCAATGGCAGCAATTTAAGCGGGATCCAGAAAGAGATCAGCCTGCCGGATCTCGTCCAGGCGCCCGTAGCAGAAGGGGATGCCATCGGAGAGGCGGTCTATAAGCTGAACGGCACCCGGATCGGGAGCGTGTCTATTCTGGCGGCTAAAGGAGTGGATAAGGCTACCTATAAAGATTATTGGAAGAAAGTCTGGATTCTGTATCTGATGAAGCGGTGATTGTATAACAGAACGAAAGTTCGTGGATTGCGGGGATGTGTAGATCTGTGGTATACTTTATGGGTTGTGTAGGAATATTCAATGTTCTTGCGGACCATCCGCCGGGCTTCTGTGGGCGTTAAGAGAGTGGGACGCGGGAGAGAAGAGGACTATGTATGTTGGAAGGAATCATGATCTTTGTCGGAGTGGCGGTTATCCTGTGTGTTGTTGTGGCGGTGTTTGACTGCAACCGTTTCGTCACGGTGGAATATGAGATCGTGTCTGAGAAGATCACAAGACCCTGTAAGATCGTCCTTCTTTCCGATCTGCATAACAAATCCTATGGAAAAGATAATGAACGGTTGGTAAGAGCGATCAACGACATATCTCCCGATGTGATCCTGACAGCGGGAGATATGCTGACTGCGGTGAAGGGACAATCTTTCGATACTGCCCTTTCCTTGCTGCGGCAGTTATCTTCCCGTTATCCGGTCTTCTATGGCATGGGTAATCACGAATACCGCCTGGATCTTTACCCGGAACAGTATGGTGATATGTATGACAGATACAGGGAGAGCCTGCAGAGTATGGGGATAGAGCCGCTGATCAACCAGAGCACCTATCTGCCGTCCTTCAATCTGTCGGTCTGCGGCGTCCAGATCGACAGAAGCTATTACGGAAGATTCCGCAAATACCCTATGGATGAGTCATACCTTCCTAATATTCTGGGAGAATCGAGGGAAGATGCGTTTCAGATTTTGATTGCGCATAATCCCCTGTATTTTAAAGAATACGCGGCCTGGGGAGCCGATCTGGTGACAGCAGGACATGTCCATGGCGGAATTATGCGGCTGCCGGTGCTTGGCGGAGTGCTGTCCCCGAACTTAAGCCTTTTTCCTAAATATGATGGCGGCAGATTTGAACAGGGCCGTTCTACCATGATCCTGAGCAGAGGACTTGGGACCCATACCATTCCGCTTAGGATTTTTAATCCGGGAGAGCTGGTGGTTGTGAAAGTCAGGAAACAGAAGCAGTAAGGATGCGTATAGAAAGGACAAGCTGTTTATGGCGATTCCTGTTAAACTGGAGGTGTTTGAGGGACCCTTAGATCTCCTTCTGCACCTGATCGATAAAAATAAAGTAGATATCTATGATATACCGATTGTAGAGATCACAGAACAGTATCTGGACTACATCAGACAGATGGAAACAGAAGATATGAATGTGGTCAGTGAGTTTCTTGTCATGGCGGCGACGTTGATTGATATCAAGTGCAGGATGCTGCTTCCGAAAGAGATCAATGAAGAAGGGGAAGAGGAAGATCCAAGAGCAGAGCTGGTGGAGAAACTGCTGCAGTATAAGATGTGCAAGTACATGTCCTACGAACTGCGGGACCGCATGGTCGATGCAGAGCGTAACTTCTATAAAGGCCCCACTCTTCCAGAAGAGGTGGCCGAATACAGGCAGCCGGTGGATTATGAGGAGCTGATCGGTGATCTGACCTTGCAGAAACTGCATGAGATCTTCAAACAGGTCATGAGACGCCAGGAAGATAAAATCGATCCGGTCAGGAGTACCTTCGGCAATATCGAGAAGGACGAGATCGATATGGATTTAAAGACTACGTATGTGGAAGCCTATGTGAGGAGCCATAAGACCTTCAGTTTCCGCAGACTCTTAGAAAATCAGAGCAGTAAGATGGAAGTGATCGTCACCTTTCTTGTGATCTTAGAGATGATCAAGACAGGCAGGATCGGGATAGAACAGGAAGATATTTTTGCAGATATTATTATTACTACCAAAGATGTGGAAAGCGAGGAACCCTTGCAGTTGACATCGGTGGGATGAGCTTATGGATAAGGAGCGGATGTCTGCGGCGGTTGGATGACTTTCTGTTTGAGCAGTATGATACATGGGGGCTAAGATGGAAAAGACAAAGGCAAAAGCCGTGTTAGAGGCAATCTTATTTACAATGGGAGATTCGGTTCCAATAGAGAGCCTGGCGGCGGTGATTGATGAAGATAAGAAAACGACCAAAGAAATCTTGGAAGAAATGATGCAGGACTACAGCGCGCAGCATCGGGGAATCGGCCTGACCATATTTGATCATGCGGTACAGATGTGTACCAAAGGAGAACTGTATGAGTATTTGATCAAGATCGCCAAAGCGCCGAAGAAGTTTGTGCTGACAGATACGCTGATGGAGACATTGTCGATCATTGCCTATAAACAGCCAGTGACCAGATTGGAGATTGAGCGGATCCGGGGCGTAAGCTGTGATCATGCGGTGAACAGACTGCTGGAGTATGATCTGATCACAGAAGTCGGCCGCCTGGATGCGCCTGGACGGCCGTTGCTGTTTGGGACGACGGAGCAGTTCTTAAGAAGCTTCGGCGTGCAGTCGATTGAAGATCTGCCGGAACTGAATGCAGTGCAGATCGAGGAGTTCAAGCAACAGGCCGAGTCGGAAGTGCAGATGCAGCTGGATATTTAATAGAAAAAAGTGCCAGATCAAAGGAGAGAAGAAGGGTGTTTTTGCTTTGATCTGGCGCTTTTTGCATGGTGTCAAAATAATTGCGGGGGGGGGTAAAACATGTGTGTTATTTAGTTCTTTTTGGGTAAAATACATTGATTTTTAGATGAAAATGGTATATTATAGTAACGTTAGAAGTACAAAACTCAAACTTCGCACTTGCATAAGTGCCTATGCACCTTGAAAATTCAATAAAAACT
>CAJTRA010000017.1 GCA_910578345.1 uncultured Lachnospiraceae bacterium
TATTCACCTATCTTATATCAGATTTTGGGTTTACACAAAACTTGAAACGGTCTCGTGTAATCATGTGTAATCAGACTTTTTTAACAAAAAAATCGGGAAGTCTTTTATTTAAGGCTTCCCAACTCTTAACAAAGAGCGCGAGACGGGACTCGAACCCGCGACCCCGACCTTGGCAAGGTCGTGCTCCACCAACTGAGCCACTCGCGCATATCACTTATCCAGCTTTATTTCTTATGTATCGCTCGGACAAGTAATAATATACTACATGGGTTTCTCTTTGTCAACACCAATTTTTAAATTTGTAAAATTCAATAATCTTTTTGATTTTTTCTAATTTTACATACAATTCATTCTCTTAAAGATTATCTTTTTATCTGCCGTATTCTTTCTGTCCATCACACAGGAATGCGCTACCCCCTCCCTTTATTCCAGCTTATCAGCACACTTCAAACGGAAAATACGCTCCAGGGATTCGTCAATACGCTCCTCCGAAATCGTTCCATCTTCTACAGCCGCCAGAACCGCTTCATATGCTGCGTTAAAATCATCCGGCATAAGAAGCATATCGGCGCCGGCCTCGATCGCCATCACAGAAGCCTCCTCAGAAGTATAATACTCCGTGATTGCACTCATATCCAGGGCATCTGTAATGATTATCCCCTGAAAGCCAAGCTCCTCACGTAGAATATCCGTAATCACCACCTTAGAGAGAGAAGATGGCAGAGCCTCTTCGTCCACCGCAGATGCAATAATATGGCTTACCATGACAAAATCTGCACCCGCATCTATCCCTGCCTTAAATGGCACGAATTCATAATTTCTCATTTCATCCAATGTCTTAGCAGTCTCTACTCTGCTCTCATGCAGATCTCCTTCTGCATCTCCTATTCCGGGGAAATGCTTCAGACAGGAACTGACGCCTGCCCCTTCGATCCCCTCTACTGCATTTGCCACCATCTCGCTCACAATTTGTGCATCCGAACCAAAAACACGATCACCCAATACGCTCACTTCTGCATCTGCTGCATCCGCAACCGGTGCAAAATCCAGATTAAAGCCAATCTCGCTCAAGTATGATCCGAGCGCCGCACCAGCTTCCTTCGCCTGAGAAGCGTCACCGGATGCCCCAATTGTCGCCATGTCTCCCACTTCCGGCACATCGATCCCGCTTTCCACTACTCTGCTGACAGACCCGCCCTCTTCATCTACCGCCAGGAAAATAGGATATTTGCTCATCGAAACGGTATTGGACAACATTTCTGTCACCTGTTCCTTGCTGGAGATATTTTGTTTAAAATATATCAGGCCTCCCACTGCATAAGTGTTTAACGCTTCTCTGGTGCCATCTCCTGCCTGTGTGACCGTTGATACCCCCGTAATCGCCTCCGGTTTAACAATAAACAACCCAGCCACTTTATCCGTCAGCGGCATCTCTGAAATATAAGCATTCACGATCTCTCCCAGATAATCTTCTTCCGGCTCTTCTTCCAATGTTTCCGGCGTATCAATCACGACGTCATGAGCCTCCTGTTCTTCTTGTAACCTTTGCTGCTCTTCTTCCAAAGCCTGCTGCTCTTCTGCAAGTTTCTTCTGCTTTACCACATCAACAATACTTCTTCCTGCCCAAATACAGCCGCCGATCACAGCCGCCAGAAATACAAACACAACAGAATACACAATAATCTGATTGCGTATTCTTCTACGGCGCCTGTAAGCGCGGCGGTCATCCTCGTCCCACTCATCGTCGTCTTCTTCATCCTCGTCCGGATCGTCCTCTTCTTCGTCCGGGTCGTCGTCATCCATCTCATCCTCATCTGGATTGTCGTCCTCTATCTCATCCTCGTCTGAATCTTCCTCTTCTGTTTCATCTTCATCGAGGTCTTCGTCCTCATCATCTATTTCGTCGTCAAACTCCTCATTTTCATATTCGTCTTCCGAATACTTCTTTTTTCTGCCGAATAGCTTTCCCATTTTGAACCTCCTGTTATATAGCATATAACTTCTCAATTCACTATAACTTATTTTCAAAAAATATGCTACCCGATTTTACATTTTTCGATATTCTTTACACAGCGAAGCGGGTACTAATCCTCTGAGAATTAATACCCGCTTCTATGCTACACTATCCAATGGCCTATCCCTCCATTTTCTTCTCTTTCGTACTCTTTCCACTCTTCTTTCGTATGCACATACTGTAACGTCCTATTCTTCTCTTTCTTCTTTTGTGATTCGTTACTTTCTCTCATGTACTCGACTACGTTTCTTGCTTTGTCATTGGTTCCTTATTCATTTGTGCTTTAAAATGGATTTTAGGTTATGTTTTCGGTGGACTGTACCTCCTTCTTCTAGGATATCTATCTGAATTTGTTTTGTTTATGTTTTAATTATAACAGGTTATTTCTATTTGTCAACACATTTTTTCAAAAAAATTATTATTTTTACAATTTATTTCCAAAAAGAATAAATTATCATATTTTTACCACTTTTACCCATTATTTGCAGTTAATTGCGGCCCAAAATCATAACATTTTGGCTTTCGACTTCACTGTTACGGAATCTGCCCATTCCACATCTTATTCTATTTCTTCCAGGAAACGCCTGATCGTTCCATAATACCTCTCCGGATCTTTATCCTGCGCCTGTGCATGCCCCGCCTCTTCCACGATCAAAAGATCCTTGTCGCATCCTGCCGCTTCATATAAGTCCAGTGTCATCTGCACATTGATCATGGCGTCCTCCTCCCCATGGATAAAAAGAGTCGGCACGCGGCTGTCCATCACGGCATTCATTGCCGACGCATCTTTTAAGGCATAACCGCCGCGCAGCTTAAGCGCCAAGCAGGCCGAGTCCACCAGTGGAAAAGCCGGAAGATGAAACCACTCCTGAATCTTTTCTCCGAACATGGAATAGGCATCCGTATAAGCACAGTCCGAAATCACTGCAATGACATTGCCCGGAAGCTGCCTTTCTCCCGTCATCATCAAGGCGGTGGCCGCACCCATGGACTGACCGTGGATCACGATCTCTGCGTTCTGGTCCTGTTCCAGGATATAGGCGATCCAAAGCATACAGTCATAGTGGTCTGTCCACCCCATTCCGATAAAATCGCCCTCGCTCTCACCCTGGCAGCGCAGATCCGGCACCAGAACATGATATCCTTCTCCGTGATACCAACGTGCGAAAGGGTACATCTCCTCCTTCCACCCCGTGTATCCATGCAGAATAAGCGCCCATCTACTGCTCTCTGCATCCGCGGGAAATTCCTGTGCCACCAGCTGATACCCATCTGCACTCACCACACGAATCTGCCAAAACTCTGCTGTTTCCAGCCATGCATCCGTTGCATTCAGTGCAAGCTGCCGGTTCACCTGAATATCCGATGTCTGTACCTGCGCAGCATAGCTTTCTTCTGTGATCCGCTCAAACGCCTCCAGTTTTTCCATAAAAGAAGGCACCAGCGCTGCACTGACAAGACAATTTACCAGAATCATATACAGCGCGGCAAGTAACATGATAACGCTGCCCATTGTGATCATGACCTTTTTTCTCCTAGAACTTCTCTCTTTGACCATAGACAATCTTCCTTTATATGTATTTTGAGCGTCAGAAAGTTCACTTTATAGCGTTCCTTCTGTCATTCTTACGTTGACTTTATAGTTTCATTTTACTCTAAATTGTCTCACAATTCCAGCATATGCTTTCTATTTGTCCCTGCCATTTTATGGCATCAAAAGCTGCGCATTCCTTTCTATAGATAGGACACCCTTTCTTATGATAAAATAAAGAGACAGTCCCGCTTCTACGCAGTCTGTCTCTCTGTCTTCCATGATTCTGTTTCTTTGTCAGCCAACTCTTATCAATCTGTTTCACCTGACGCCTGTATCAATACTATATCTGCATCAAAACAAAGATATCATAAATCGCCTTGATCGCTGTCTCAAAATCCGCATTGGATACGCCGATAATGATATTCAGCTCGCTGGAACCCTGATCGATCATCTTTACGTTGACATTGGCATGCGCAAGCGCTGAGAAAATCCTTCCAGCCGTACCACGGGTTGACTTCATGCCGCGTCCCACAACAGCGATCAGCGCAAAGTCTCCCTCAATATCGATGTGATCCGGGTCCGCCAGTCGATGAATCGCCGACACCACTCTCTGTTCTTTGTGTATAAATTCATCCTGATGCACAAATACCGTCATCGTATCAATGCCGGAGGGCACGTGCTCGAACGAAATTCCATTCTCCTCGAAAGCCTGCAGTACTTTGCGTCCGAACCCTATTTCGGAGTTCATCATATCTTTATCAATGTTCACAGCGCAGAAGCCTTTCTTACCTGCAATGCCTGTGATCACATATTTTGACTTCTGGCAGGTGCTCTCTACGATCCAGGTTCCATTATCATTCGGTGCGTTGGTATTGCGTATATTAATCGGAATCCCTTCACTTCTGACCGGGAAGATCGACTCCTCATGTAACACGGACGCTCCCATATATGCCAGCTCCCGCAGTTCCTTATAGGTGATCGTGTCAATTCCCTCCGGCTTATAGATAATGTTCGGGTCAGCGATCAGAAAACCGGATACGTCCGTCCAATTCTCATACACATTCGCCTTAATCGCCCGCGCCACAATGGAACCCGTGATATCGGAACCGCCTCTTGAGAAAGTCTTCACCGTGCCATCCGCATACGCACCGTAAAATCCCGGAATAACCGCAGCGTCCAGTTGTTCCAACCGTTCTCTCATCTTCCTGTTAGTAACTTCCACATTGTATTCGCCATTCTCATCAAAAAGAATCACCTCGGCGGCATCCACAAACGCAAATCCAAGATACTCTGCCATGATGATGCCATTAAGATATTCACCGCGGGAAGCGGCATAATTGCTGCCCGCCTTATTCTTAAAGTTCTTCTCGATTATCTTGAACTCTTCCTCAAGCGAAAGCTTCAAATCCAATCCGTCAATGATCTCCTGATATCTGTCCTTAATCGCCTTAAGCTGACTCTTGAAATCCTTATCTGCCTTGGCCAGATCATAACAGGCGTACAGCATATCCGTCACTTTCGTATCATCCGCGTATCTTTTGCCTGGTGCAGAGGGAACAACGAATCTGCGCTCCTTGTCCGCATGAATGATCTCCCCTACTTTCCTAAATTGTTCCGCACTGGCCAGCGAACTGCCTCCAAACTTAACTACTTTCCTCATACCCTAACTCCTCATTTTATTTCTTTTATGCACTGAAAATACGAATTCTGTTGATGCAGCCGCCAATCTTTTCGATCTTATCATGAAATTCCTGCTCTGTCATCGCCTGGGTCATAAAGCCAAACTCTTCCACGATTCCCACATTAATCTCTGCCAGAGAACCAAAGGTCTCCATCGCCGCCTCTTTCTGTGCGCTGTTTACCCGAACAAAAAACTTTCCCTGATCCTTCTTACTGTCAGCGACCCGCACATTGTCATTCTCCCAGAAGCACATAATCGTCTTGCCGGGATGCCTTGCACAGTCTACCACATCGGAAACCACCGCGCTGGCCGTCGGCAGCTTACCGGCACCTCTTCCATAGTACATGGAGTCTCCCAGCATGTTACCATGTACATAGATCGCATTGAAGACGCCGCTGACACTGTAAAGTGGATGGGATCTGGAGATCATGAAAGGTGCAACCATTGCAAAAAAGCCTTCTTCTTTGTCTCTGCTCATTGCCAGAAGTTTTATGGATTTATCCATCTGTTTTGCATATAGGAAATCAGCCGCGGATATTTTCGTAATACCTTCGGTATAGATCTCCTCATAGCTGACATTCTTGCCGCACATCAGGGAAGAGAGAATGGCAATCTTGCGGCATGCATCATATCCTTCCACATCCGCCTCTGGATTCCGCTCCGCATACCCTTTCTCCTGGGCCTCTTTCAGGACATCTTCAAAGTCTGCCCCTTCCTTATCCATCTTAGTTAAAATATAGTTGGTTGTACCGTTTAAAATACCTGTAATGGAGTCAATCTTCTCTGCTGTCAACGAATAATTAAGCGGACGGATGATTGGTATGCCACCGCCCACGCTCGCCTCAAACAGATAATTGCAATGATTCTTCCTGGCAATCTCGATAAGCTCCGGCCCATGGCTGGCTACCAGCTCTTTATTTGAAGTGCATACACTCTTCCCTGCAAGCAGCGCCTGTTTGGAGAATTCATACGCCGGATGGAGACCTCCCATCGTCTCACAGATCACGGTAACTTCCGGATCATTGATAATGATGTTGAAATCATGGACTACCTTATCTTCATACGGATCCCCCGGAAAATCCCTCAAATCCAGAATATATTTGATGTTGAGCTTCGCCGCCGCTCTCTTATCGATCGCTTCCTTGTTCGTCTCAATCACCTCAACGACGCCGCTTCCCACTGTTCCATATCCTAACACCGCTACATGAATCATACTGTTGCTCCTTCCTTAATCCCTCGTTGTATCGTATCGATCTTGCCGTACCACAGACCTTCTTCCAACTCCATGATTCCGTCTTTTGGACTCTCAAACCCCCAAAACAGGCAATGAACATATCACAAGCTTACCTGTGATACTGCTTAAATATTTTTCAACCTACTCTCTTGCCAGAATCTTCACATTATGAACTCCCATCTTCCCTTCCATAGCCTCGATCATCTCTGAGACATCTCCTGTCGTTGGAAGCACCTGTACGCTGAGACTCAGGGAAGCAACTCCATTGATGGGAATACTCTGATGGATCGTCAGAATATTCGCGCCACAGTCCGCCACAATCTTCAGCACGTCCGACAATAGTCCCGTCTCGTCGTCCATCTGAAAAGTGAGCGTGATTGTCGTCCCCTGTGAATTTTCGTAAAAAGGGAAAATATCCTCTTTATATTTATAGAAGGAGCTTCGACTGATCCCCACCTCATCAACTGCTTCCTGTACAGATCCCGCCTTTCCGGATTCCACCAGTCTCTTGGCTTCCACTACCTTGAGAAGGACTTCCGGAACAGCTTTCTGCCTCACTACAAAATAGCCGCTTTTTTCCCGCATATCACAATCATGCCTCTCTGCATTGCTCTATTGTCTGTTTGTCCCGGTATCTGCCGTACTCTGTATGTCTTTTTATTGCGGACATTTGTTTTTCTCCGTCCTCGCCTTGAAGACATCTGTTTGTCACCGAAAGATATTCTAGCATAACTGCCTAACAAAGGCAAGTTCTTTTTGTGAAAAAAGGCGAAAAAGGTGGAACGGTTGAGAAGAAAAAACAAAGGGGTAAGCCAGTTCATGCCTGTCCACCCCTATCGTGTTATCGATTCTTTCAGATCAACGGATATTTATCTGTCAGTACCTTTACGATCGCTCTTGCTTTCTCGATTCCGGCCTCGCCCTCTTTGATGACAATCGAGACTGCCTCAGCAACTTGATCCATATCTTCCGTGTTCAAACCGCGGGATGTCGCCGCTGGTGTACCGAGACGAATACCGCTCGTGACAAAAGGAGATTTCGGATCATTTGGGATCGTATTCTTGTTCGCTGTGATATGGGCCTCATCAAGAAGTTTCTCTATCGCTTTGCCAGTCAGATCATAGGTCGTCAGATCCAACAGCATCAAATGATTATCCGTGCCATTGGAAACAATCTTAATATCTCTCTTCTGCAGCCCTTTGCAGAGCGCCTGCGCATTGTCGATCACACTCTGCTGGTATTCCTTGAAAGAAGAATCTAATGCCTCCTTGAAGCAGACAGCCTTCGCCGCAATCACATGCATCAGCGGGCCTCCCTGCGTACCTGGGAAAATAGCCTTGTTAAAGTTATACTTTTCCGCCACTTCCTGACTGGACATGATCATGCCGCCGCGTGGACCGCGCAGCGTCTTATGTGTCGTCGTCGTAGTCACATGCGCATAAGGAATCGGACTCGGATGCAGTCCTGCCGCCACAAGTCCTGCAATATGGGCAATATCCACCATAAGTACAGCGCCTGCCTCATCGGCAATCTCTCTGAATTTCTTAAAATCAATGGTCCTTGCATAAGCGGAAGCTCCTGCCACGATCATCTTCGGTTTACATTCCAGCGCGATCCTGCGCACATTATCATAATCAAGGAATCCTTCATCATTGACTCCGTAAGGCACACATTTGAAATATTTACCAGACAGATTGACCGGTGAACCGTGAGACAAATGTCCGCCATGATCCAGATTCATTCCCATAAAGGTATCACCCGGCTCCATAACAGCAAAGAATACTGCCATATTCGCCTGGGCTCCTGAATGCGGCTGTACATTGACATACTCACAGCCAAACAGCTCCTTCGCTCTGTCTCTGGCCAGATTCTCTACCACATCCACGCACTCACATCCGCCGTAATATCTCTTGCCCGGATAGCCTTCTGCATATTTGTTCGTCAGCGGACTTCCCATAGCCGCCATGACAGCCTTACTCACCCAGTTCTCTGAAGCGATCAGCTCGATATGGGAATTCTGGCGCTGCTGTTCCGCCTCGATCGCTTGAGCGATCTCCGGATCGGTCATCCTTACTTCCTCAAATGAATACATTCCTTGTTCCTGCCTTTCCTTATACTATTATCCTGTTTGTGCCATAAACTTATAGTAAACAATCTAACAAACCGCCGCCCCGGTTCTCACCAAAAGCATATCCGGAAACTTCTGTAGAACTGAAAGCACAATTTCCAGTGTCGTCAACTATAAAATAATGCATAAAATCTGTATAAGTATATCATAAGCTGTATTTGCGGTGCAACAGCATGTTATGAAAAAATAATTCTGGGCCAGAGCTGCTGAAACATGGTATACTTTTCTTATCCGGTTATTTTCACCTAGCATCCGTGCATATCACAGGCTTGCCTGTGATACTGTTTATAAAAAGTTGTAAAATCTTTGATTTTCAACCTAACACCACAGATAAGGAACCGCAAAGTCTATGTATCATATTATCATGAATCCAACTTCCAAATCCGGTAAAGGATTGTCCATATGGCAGACGCTCAGGCCTGTCCTGGATGAGAGGGGCATTCCCTATATGCTGCATGAATCTGCCTGCCCTGGTGATGTGGAGAAACTGACGCAGCAAATCACTTCCACGCAGCACAGGACCAATCTGATCCTTCTGGGCGGCGACGGCACCGTCAACGAGGCTCTGCAGGGCATTGCCGATTTCGATAAAGTAAGTATCGGTTATATTCCCACCGGATCCAGCAATGATCTGGCCAGGGCGCTGAAGCTTGACCACGACCCCGTTACACTACTATCTCAGATTCTAGCAGGCACGCACGCTCATATAGTGGATCTGGGAATCCTCACTTATGAAAGCGCTTCCGAAATAACATCCCGTCTGCATCAGCGCCCTGTCCATAAGAGTCGATATTTTGTTGTGAGCAGCGGAATCGGCTTCGATGCGGCTGTCTGTGAAGAGGCTTTGTCTTCCTCTATCAAAAATACTTTAAACAAGTTTAAGCTCGGCAAATTAACTTATCTGTGCATTGCTCTCAAGCAGCTCTTTGCCGCCAAAGCCATATCATGTGAGCTTATCCTTGACGGCGAACGGTCCATCTATGTCCCCAGACTGCTTTTTTGCACTTTTATGAATCATGCCTATGAGGGCGGCGGCTTCTATTTCTGTCCACAGGCAGATAACAGCGATGGACTTCTTGATCTGTGTGTTGTGGGCGATCTTCCCAAGCTATTTCTTCTCTTCGCTCTGCCCACGGCTTTCTTCGGAAAACACTATATCTTTCCGAAAATCGATCATTATACCGCCTCTTCCATCCATTTAAAGACCTCGGCGCCACTGTGGGTTCATACCGACGGAGAAGTATCGACAAAATCCAGCCAAATCAGCATTTCCTGTCTGAAACGTAGAATCCGTTTCCTGGTATAGTCAGCATGTTGGACACTTTTTCATGAAAAATTAAGAAATATTTATGGAAATCTTATTTTGACTTTTCACCCTAATCTGCTATGATATCTTCTATGAACTGAATGCGTATTGTGTGCGCACTGTTCATGAGGCTGCTATTGATTAGACAAATGGGGAATTGTCATCATGGAAAAATTTCGTCAAACTTATCAGAAAACATTGCGGACGTCCGCATTTCTGCAGAAATGCGAACCGCTCTTCCAGATCCTGGCCAAATACCGGCACGCGTTTCCACTGATCATTTATGGGATCATCTATCTCTCATGGTTTGGTCATCTGGAGCGGACTGTTACAAGCCATTACCGGGTCATTCACGTAGCTTTCGACGACCACATTCCGTTTTGTGAAGTATTTGTCGTTCCCTATCTGCTCTGGTTTGCTTATGTAGCAGTTGTGGTGATGTACTTTTTCTTCCGTAACAAAGACGATTATTTTAAGACCTGTACTTTCCTGTTTACTGGAATGACCATCTTCCTGCTGGTATCTACACTCTGGCCTAATGGACATCATTTAAGGCCCTATATCATGCCACGGGACAATATCTTCACACAGATGGTAGCAGCGCTCTACAGGGCAGACACACCTACCAATCTATGGCCGAGCATCCACGTATATAATTCTCTTGGATGCCATATCGCTGTGATGAAGAGCCAGCAGTTAAAGAAATATAAGAGTATCCGCATCGGTTCTCTGATCCTCTGTACTTCGATCATTCTGTCTACTGTATTGATCAAGCAGCACTCTCTGTTTGATGTGATGACTGCTTTCATTATGGCCGCTGTTATGTATGGTATCGTATACCACTTCGATATCGTGCTTCATTTCTTTCGAAACACTCTGGGCCGCAGGAAACGCAAACCTAAAGTAGGCTAAAATCAATCATACCCCGCCAGTCAGAATAACGCCAGAAATCTTTCTTGCCGCATTCTGACTGGTGGGGTACTTTATCATAATAAACCACCTGTCAATTAAACTTATAAAATCTTTGACAGATCTTATAGCCTTCCACTGATATCTTCCGTCCACCCTTGCCTGGCAGATTCATCGAATTCCCCAATACGCCATAACGCAGGCGCATATACATCCCCATATCTTTCTGCTTGATATACTGCCATAGCTCCTGTTTCTTCTCCAATGCCTCTTCTGTCCCATCCCGGATCAACAGGATAGAGGAAATAACCGTTATGATCTCCAGATAATTAAACATATAATTCCTTAATTTACGGTTAGCAGCCACCTTCATCTTGTGTTCCGCCAGATAATCAATCATGATCTTATTGACCTTGATCTGTTGATCAACTCTGGATATCATAATCTGTTCATTAACCGACTGTCCTTCTCTTCCTATATAATACCGGTAGAAATTAACGTCCAGATAATACAGATTCTTCACAAACGGAAGCGGTTCAAACACAAAAATATTATCCACATAGAACGTATGCTCCGGCAGTTGAAGTCCACATTCTTTCAACAGCCTGGTCCGAAAAATAACAGAATGCATCAGAATATACTGTCCCTTATGAAAGTGCTTCACTTCATTCCATGTAAAAATGCGATCCTGCGGCAGGGCATGCCGATACTTCATGACTTTATGTTTCTTCTCGCCCTCTTTCTCATAGACGAAATTACTAATCAGCATATCCAGACTGGAATCTCCCGTTGTAATGTCTCTGAGTACTTCCAGAATCCTGAAATAAGCGCTCTCCTTCACCCAATCGTCGCTGTCAACTACTTTAAAATATAAACCCGTGGCTTGTTTCAATCCGGCATTGACCGCCGAACCATGACCGCCGTTCTCTTTATGGATCGCTTTGACAATCGACGGATATCTTGCCGCATACCCATCTGCAATGGCTCCTGTCTCATCTGTGGAACCATCATCGACGATCAAAATCTCTACATCTTCCCCGCCCACAAGCAAGGATTCAATACACTTGCGCATATAGGCTTCTGAATTATAGCTCGGTATCGCAACTGATAATAATTTCATTCCTCTGTCCCCTTATTACACTGTTTTATTTTCTGGTATTTCAAATCCGAACCGCTGTATGGGATTCCCTTATATCCTAGGATACCCATTTAAATCTGTCTTAGACACCCCGCTTCATCTCCATATGATCCGCATAGGCCGCAAAGGCCGACGGAATCGGATATCTGTTCTTCGTCTCCGCCGGATCAATAAAAATATATTGCTGTCCGTCAGCTTGTTCTCCGGCCGGATTCCCCATCTTCACCAATTCATCTACACGGATTTGATAACCGATCATATGCCATTCCTTATGGGTAAAGATATGTTTCGATGGTTCCAGTCTCTGTATACGGAGTACCGCCATGCCAGACTGCTTCAAATAGGAGAGCACTTCCTCCTCGCTCCTATGTCCCTCCATCATCGGGAACTCATACATCCCTGCGAGCAGCCCCTTCTTTGCCCTCTTATGAATCGCTACACAATGTTCATCCAGAATGACTAACACTGTCTTCTTCTCGATCGACCGCGGCTTCTTCGGCTTCTTCCTGGGATATTCTGAAATACGCCCCTGTATTCGCGCCTGACATAATCCCGACCACGGACATGCCTCACATTTCGGCGCTCCATTCGGAATACACACCATCGCGCCCAATTCCATCAATGCCTGGTTGAAATCACCCGGCCGGTCCCACGGTATAACGCCTCTCAGCTCTTCTTCAATCGATCTCTTAACGCCTGCATCCAGAATATCCCGGTCATCCATCCGCAGTCTGGCCAGAATTCTCAACACATTGCCATCCACTGCCGGAACCGCTCTCTGAAAAGCAATCGAAGCGATCGCGCCTGCGGTATAACTCCCAATCCCGGCAAGTTTGACCAGCTGCTCATACTCCGACGGCATCTCACCGCCATATTCTGTCATAATCTGTATGGCCGCCTTCTTCAGATTCCTTGCCCGATTGTAATACCCCAGCCCTTCCCACAACTTCAGGAGCTGTTCTTCCTCCACTACGGCAAGGCTCTCTATATCTGAAAGATACCGAAGGAACCGGTCGTAATAGGGCTTCACTGCTTCCACTCTCGTCTGCTGCAGCATAATCTCTGACAGCCAGACATGATACGGCGTAGGTTCCTCACGCCATGGAAGGATCCTCCTCCCAGCATCATACCAGGCAAGCAACGGCTTTGCGATCAGATCCAGACTGTCCAATATAACCGGTACTTCCTTATTTAAGGCAAGGCTGTCCTTCTCTACCAGACAATCGTAGGCGAGTAAATGCACTCCTGCGCTTCTCGCTTTCTTTAATGCTTCCCCGAAAGCCGGCTGTGTCTTCCAGTTCGGCTCCACATGTGCAATATCTTTCATCTGAACAACAAAAATCAGATATGCTTCATATCCCTGCATATGCGCTTCCATCAGTTCTTCTACATGTTTCACCGCTCGTTCAGAAGGTGCGTCTGGAAATGCCGCTATATTATCCTTCTCCAGTGTAACCCCCTTGACCTCTATGAATGCTCTGCATCCCGTCTTACTCTCCACATAGAAATCGAAACGGGAATTCCCGAAAGTAGTCTCCGGCCGGACCAGGCTTACATCCTGATATAATCCTCCTGACGTCAGCCACTCACCCACCACCTTATTCGGCGCATTCGAATCCATGTTGATCAGCCTACCTTCCTTATCTACCGCTACAAGATCATACGCCGTAGATCGATTCCGGTTATCACTCCGCTCCAGATATACCTGTGCTCTATCACGCAGCAATTCCCGGCATCTTCCGGTATTCTTGACATGTACTTTCTCTCTCATGCCTCCAATATCCACATAAGCGATAAAACGGTTCGGTCTCTCTATAAAATTTGCCGTAATGATCTCATGATATCTCATGTCAACTGCTGTCTGACTCCTCTTCTGCCTCGTCACAGGGAACCTTCTTCCTGTATGGCACTCTGGCGGCAGGCACTACTTCTGATGCCGGAACCGTATGTACCGACTGATCGTCGAAGAAAATATGCGCTCCGAATGCAAGCAGTACTTCTTTCTTGCTGACTCCTCCAAGGAAAAATACTTCATCGATACGCACATTCCATGCGCGAAGGGTACGGATCACCCTCTCATGCGTCGGCGCACACCTGGATGTCACAAGCGCAGTTCTGATCGGTGCTTCCTCTGCAGCGCAATCTTTCTGTAACTCAGACAGCATCGTGAGGAATTTCGCAAAAGGACCTGCCTTTAACGGATGATTGGCATTGCGCCTCTCGTTCTCCTCGAAAGCCTCCAAGCCCTGTTCCTTAAAGATTTGTTCTGAATCATCCGAGAATAATACTGCATCGCCGTCAAAGGCAATCCGAATCTGCCTGATCTGGTGATCACAGTCGTAAGTGCGCAGCCCTTCTGTGCAGATGATACCCGCCGCTATATTAGAATCGATAGCGCTCTGTACATCATCTTCATATGCCGACAGAAACAGATCCGTCTTAAAAGCTGACAGATACGGCGCCAGAGAAGCGCCGCTGGCAAGAACGGCTCTGGTGATGCCCAGGCCGTAATGCTCTATCGCATTAAACACGCGCAGAGAGGAATCCGGACTGTTCCTGGACATGATAATCACTTCCACACTGCCTTCCCTACCTGGCAGATGGTTCAGGTCAAGAAGCGCCTTGACTAATGGAAATCCCGGTCCAGGCTGCAGTATTTCATTCTCATGCTCAATCTGATACCTACAGTATGCCTCCACGCCGTCCGCTTCAAATATGGTATTCTCATACGTCAGGTCAAACAACGCCCTGGATGATACACCTACCACCAGTTTATTCTCTAGATCATATGCCATAATTTACCTCCCGGTCTGGATCAAACACTTCTTCTAGTACTCCTTACCTGATCCCCCGGAAGATATCATCCAAAATATTACCGCAGTCTGTTACATTCGTATTTCTCAAATGTCAGCAGACAATTCCTGAATTCCTCATAGCGTTCTTCCACATCGCCTTCCTTGATCTCCAGATCGACAGCCACAGCCATCGTATTGATCATCTCATCCGTGATCCTGTGCCGAAGCGCCGCCAGAATATTGAGTCTCTGCTCATACGTATCTGCTTCCAGAAATTCCATCACCAGTGGATCAATATTATATTGTTCTTCTGATCCGGCTGTCTGCTCCTCCCGCAGAGATGAGATTTGTTCTGACACTTCCGCTGGTTCCGCCTCCTGCGGCGAAGACTCTAACTCCATATCCTGCAGCAGTTCAAAACGATATTTCTGTGCAGCATTCGGATATTTCGCAGAATCCACCTCTTCCATAAACATGGCAAGCGGTCTGACATAAATTTGAAAAGTATCATACATAGCCTGATAGACTACCATCATCTCTCCCGTCTCACTGTGCCTTGCAAGACAGCGGATCTGATAAATATTACCTTTAAAATGTCTGTACATTTCCTGTGGTTTGGGATTCGTTCTCATATTCTGCTCCAATCTATCTAAATAGAAAAGCTATTCCAGAAATGTTCGAAAATTCCTTCTCTGTAAATACTGCTTTCATCTAGTATAATCCCAAATCATGAAAAAGTCATTCTTAAAGTTTATAGATTTCTTAGAGAGAACATTTGTTCTGTGTATTTAATGATAGAACATATATTCGAATTTGTCAATAGCAGACAGACCGGATCCGAAAATATAAACAGGCATTCTAAATCCTTTCGCTCATAGCAAAAGGGTAAAAACCCTGTCTTACCTACAAGTCATATTGAAAGACGCAGGCATCTCTTCCAAATTCTTTCTGCGTTAATGCCTCTCGAAGAAACAACTTATCCGCCACAGACATCCCTTCTATTCTTCTGTGATGGATCTGTATCTTATATTCCCTGCTGCCATCTTCATAAGTCACTCTGGTCATCATCACACCACAGTCGGCAAATCCCTGTTCCTGCAGATATGCTTTCATATTCGCCACATATTCCTTCTCTAATCCCAGATAGTAGATGTTCTCCTGTGCGCGCTGCGGATTCCCCTTGCTCATCACAGTTCCTTTCACACAGAAAATAATGATCAGTATCAATAAAATGGTAGCTATTCCAAATCTTCTTCCCGACATAAGCACCTTCCTCTCCTGTTCCCCTATCCTCCAAAATGCGACAGCAGGCTCTCCAAAAACCTTGACTGCAAAGACGAGCAAAGTTTATTTATAAGATTTACCTGCGGCAGACTCGATTAAGCGAAGAAACTTCTTACAACACAAAATAGCACAGGATATGTCCCAATAAACGGACTCACACAAAAAAACTCAAAAAAGCTGCCGCAGATCGACATCCAGACCGTCGTCCTTGCAGCAGCTTTTTCTGAGCAATAGCTTCCATAATGATATTGATAATCGCTTATTTCTATAAACAGGGTGTCAGGGCACGCCTTATCTCCTACTCTACCGTAACGCGAAATACTACCGGCTTATCACTCTTTACCGGAGTTGTAATCTGCAGTCCCTCTTCTTCCCGCACCCATACCGGCGCCTGTTCTTCTCCTAAAACCTCCACTTTCTTGATGATCCCGCTGAAGTTCGCTACTCTCGATGCATCCCGTATGCCCAAAGACCGCACACAATATTTAGCCGTCTCACTGCATTTGAGCGCCGTAACATAGAGCTTTCCTCCTCTGGTCGTAAAGCGGAAGTCCTGGCTTGTAAAATTCTTCTTAATGCCGTCCGAGAATTGTCCTTCCACGATCTGGGTCGGACCTTCCCCATAGATCCTCCATGTCTTTGATCCATAAATGGCCTCTCCGTTCACTGCAAGCCATTCGCCGATCTCCATAAGAACCCTGGTTTCCTCTTCTGAGATCGTTCCGTCCGCCTTAGGACCCACATTCAGAAGCAGACGTCCATTTTTACTCACAATGTCCACCAGATCACACAGGATCTCATTCACCGGACGGTAAATATTATTCTCTGTATACCCCCAGGAGTTCAGAGCGATCGCCGTATCCGTCTGCCAACTATACTGCTTCATATCCGCAAACTGTCCCCGTTCCACGTCGGGAACCGCTGTCCCAAACAGATAGGCATCATGCTTATAGTTGATCACAACTTGTTCTCCCCACTGCATCGCCTTGTTATAATAGTAGGCCGCCAGCTTCTTGATATACGGTCTGGCGCTGGCGTGGTGGATCCACCAGTCAAAGTAGAGAATCTTCGGCCGGTACGCATCAATGAGCTCACATGTTCTGACCAGCCAATCCGACAGAAATTCTTCGGTCGGGAACGGTTTACTGAAGATATCATTGTGGTCTGCTTCCGGCATTGACGGCCAGTAAAGATCTCCCCGCTCCAGAGGCTCCTTGATATCACTGTCAAATTCCCTGCCATGCCCCAGGAAAAACCAGTGCTCGATCCGATGAGACGAGGCTCCCAGAGTAAGGCCCTTCCTCGCAAATACCTCGCCAAGCTCTCCAAGCACATCTCTCTTTGGTCCCTTTTCCCATGCATTCCATGCAGAGATCTTGCTTTTATACATCTGGAACCCGTCATGATGCTCCGCTACGGGAACCACATATTCTGCTCCTGCTTTCTCAAATAACTGAGCCCACGCTTCCGGGTCAAACTTTTCCGCCTTAAAAAGCGGCACGAAATCCTTGTAGCCAAAATCTTTGTGCGGACCATATGTCTCGATGTGATGCTGATATTCTTTCTCTCCCTGTATATACATATTCCTCGGATACCATTCACTACCGAACGCCGGGACGCTGAACACGCCCCAGTGAATGAAAATACCGAATTTCTTCTTCTCATACCAGTCAGGAACCCGATATTCCGACAACGATTCCCAGTTGTCCTGGTAAGGCCCCTCCTGTATCACCTTTTCGATCTCACTCAGATATGGTTTCATGTCATACATGTTTTATACCCTCCCCACATATCACAAGCCATACTTGCGACACTGCACAACAAATAGCACCTGTTACCTTCTCATATAGCCGCTATACTTCCCATTTCAGCGGAAATTCCAATTCCACCCTCACAGCCTTTCTTCCCGTAAGCTCCTCGCTCCGTTCATCTGGCTGGAACGTACCGGCATATAAAGTGAAATGTGTACCGTCCATCACGCGTTCTCCCTCAAAATTCACCACCGTAAATGCCTTTGATCCGATCCTAAGTGTCGCCCGCACTGTCTCTCCTGCCTTTACCCGTACTCTTTGAAAGGCACAGAGCGTCGGATTCTTTACCGCATACGCAGAGTCTGTATTCTTGATATAGATCTGGACCACATCTTCTGTGTCACGCTTCCCCAGATTCTGCACCGTCACGCTGACCGACACGGGATGCTCGCCGTCCGCATCCTCCAGACTCCCGCAAACCCTGGCTTTTGTCACTGCCACATCTCCATACGTCAGGCCGAATCCAAAAGGATACTGCGCTTTTCCTTCCATATAGCGGTAGGTTCTGCCCGCCATACGATAGTCTGTGAATTCCGGCAGACTGTCGCCGTCCTCATAGAATGTCACCGGAAGCTTACCGGAAGGGGACGCCTCCCCGAACAAAATCTCAGCGGCAGTTCTTCCACCTCTGGCGCCAGGATACCATAACTGCATAATAGCATTAAAATGCCTGGCCGGATAACGCAAATCCATGGCGCTTCCCGTCATCAGACATAAGATCACCGGTCTGCCGGTCTTAGCGATCGTCTCCATCAGCTCCCTCTGCGGTTTCGGAAGAAGCAGGTCGGTCTTATCCCCGGAAGCATAACTGTTGCCTGCATCCCCTTCTTCCCCTTCCAGAGTCTCGTCCAACCCCAGACAGAGCACCACCACATCACTATGTTCGGCGACAATCTGCGCCTCTGTAAGTCTGTCTCCTGCCAGAGCAAGTGCCTCTGTCTTATCTGCAAGCAGTCCGCACCCCTCCGAGAACAGAACCCTTGCTCTTCCATTCACATAGCTGCGGATTCCCTCCGCTACTGTGATATATTCCGAGGAAGTTCCATGGTAATTGCCCACTAATGGTCTGCGGCTGTCCGCATTTGGCCCGATCACGCCGATTGTCTTGATATCGTCCACGACAAGGGGCAGAATTCCGTCATTTTTCAGAAGAACCATACTCTCCCGCGCGGCCCGGTCTGCCAGCGCGACATGTTCGCTGCATTCCACCATCTCATAATTCAGTTTATCATACTCATTTTCCTCGAACAAGCCCAGAAGAAACCGGGTCGTAAACAGGCGTACAGCCGCCTGTGTAATGCTGTCTTCCGTGACAAGTCCCTGTTGCAGCGCTTCCAGCAGATGCAGATAGGTAACGCCACAGTTAAGATCACATCCTGCATTCAACGCCATTGCCGCGGACTGTGTCGGCGTGGCAGTCACCATATGATGTTCATGAAAATCTTTGATCGCCCAGCAGTCAGACACGAAATGTCCCTCAAAGTTCCATTTCCCACGCAGAATATCCCGGATCAGCGTCTCGCTTCCACAACACGGTTCCCCGTTCACTCTATTGTAGGCTCCCATCACTGCTTCCACATGAGCTTCTTTTACCAGTGCCTCAAAAGCCGGCAGATAAGTCTCTTCCATGTCTTTCGGGTCAGCTTTCGCATCAAACTCGTGCCGCAGCGCCTCCGGTCCGGAATGCACCGCAAAATGCTTTGCACAGGCCGCGGCTTTCATGAATTCTCCGTCCCCCTGCAGACCTTTGACGAACGCAACCCCCAATCTGGAGGTCAGATAAGGATCCTCCCCGTATGTCTCATGACCTCTTCCCCATCTGGGATCCCGAAAAAGATTGATGTTCGGAGACCAGAAGGTGAGTCCTTTATAGATATCTCTGTCATGATGTGCGGAAAATTCATTATACTTTGCCCTACCTTCTGTTCCCACACAGTCTCCGATCTTACCCGCCAGCTCCTCATCAAAAGCCGCGGCAATGCCGATCGCCTGCGGAAATACCGTGGCGACGCCTGCCCTGGCGACACCATGCAGTCCCTCTCCCCACCAGTTGTAAGCCGGAATCCCCAATCGTTCGATCGCCGGGGCGTTATACTTAAGCTGTCCGACGCGCTCCTCCACCGTCATCTGCGCCACAAGCTCCTCTGCTTTCTTTCTCGCCTCTTCTCTTTTCATACGCTTCTCCATTCCGAAACATTCATCCAAACGATCCATTCTTCTTTGCTATCAGCCTTTTACTGCACCTGCTGTCAATCCATCTACGATCTGGTTGCTGAAGATACCCTATCTCAGGTGCCATATAGATGACATCTCAAATACATGATATCACATAGATCAAAACCTCGACATGGTTTATCACATTTTACATTTGTAATTACACAACACATGCCACACAGAAGACCTGTCCCTGGACTGTGCAGCGAATCCGGCCGGATTCAACAAGTTCCATTTTATCTCATAACCGCAAAGCATAAATATGCATTCTTTTGACTTTTTTCTTGTGTAATATAACATGCAGTGGTATACTATCCTCGGCAGTCGTGCTACACATCCGGCATTTGTTATCTGTGCCACAATATAGTTTATGCATTTTTATACAAAATTGGGGGATCTCTCCCACACGGCATACCAAGCCGCACCATATTGTCCAGAACGCCGGGAAGCATGACGGCTCAATTCTAAGAGAAAAGGGAGTACAAAAGAATGAAAAAGAAAAAACTGTTACGGGGAGCAGGCCTTTTTATCCTCTGTATGGCTCTTCTGCCGCTTACCGCATTTGCCGCAGAAGAAGGCGCAGAGTATACACCTGTTATGTATGCCACCTTCTGGGCGCTGATCCCTCCCATCGTAGCCATCGTACTGTCACTGATCACGAAAGAAGTCTACAGTTCTCTTTTCGTCGGGATCTTAGTGGGTGGATTATTCTATTCCGGTTTTTCTTTCGAGGAAACCCTCAGCCACATCTTTAACGACGGATTTGTCGCCGTCTTGTCCGACAGCTATAATGTAGGCATTCTGATCTTCCTTGTGATTCTGGGCGCTATGGTAAGCCTGATGAACCGGGCAGGCGGATCTGCCGCTTTCGGCCATTTCGCCAAGGAAAAGATCAAAACACGCACTGGCGCGCAGCTTGCAACCGTCGCACTGGGCGTACTGATCTTCATTGACGATTATTTCAACTGTCTCACCGTGGGCAGTGTCATGAAACCTGTCACAGACGAACATAAAGTTTCCCGCGCGAAATTAGCCTATCTGATCGACGCCACCGCTGCGCCAGTCTGCATCATCGCGCCGATCTCTTCCTGGGCGGCGGCTGTATCCGGTTTCGTCGAGGGAGAAGACGGTTTCTCCATCTTTATCCGTGCGATCCCTTATAACTTCTATGCCATCTTAACGATCATCATGATGATCTCCGTGGTACTTCTAAAGGTTGACTTCGGTCCAATGAAAGCACATGAAGATAACGCATTAAAGGGCGACCTGTTTTCCACCGGAAAAGGGGCTACCGCACAGGAGACGGAGCCTGTTAATCCCAAAGGAAAAGTGATCGATCTGCTGATTCCCATTGTCACATTGATCATCTGCTGCGTGATCGGCATGATATACACGGGCGGTTTCTTTGACGGCGCCGGTTTTGTCACTGCTTTCTCCAATTCAGACGCTTCCGTCGGTCTTGCACTGGGCAGTATCTGCGCAATGATCCTGACGATCATCATCTACCTGATCCGCAGAGTCTTAAGTTTTACAGACTGTATGAAGTGTCTGCCCAACGGCTTTAAAGCCATGGTTCCGGCCATCCTGATCCTTACCTTTGCATGGACCTTAAAAGCGATGACGGATTCTCTCGGCGCAGCAGTCTTTGTCGCTGACACGGTACAAAGAAGCGCAGGATCCTTTATGAATTTCCTGCCTGCGATCATTTTCGTTGTGGCATGTTTCCTCGCGTTCTCAACCGGTACTTCCTGGGGAACTTTCGGTATCCTGATCCCTATTGTGGTAAATGTATTCATGAACTCCAATCCTCAACTCATGATCATCTCCATCTCAGCCTGTATGGCGGGTGCGGTATGTGGCGATCACTGTTCTCCGATCTCCGATACCACGATCATGGCCTCCGCCGGCGCACAGTGCGATCACGTCAGTCATGTGTCCACACAGCTGCCTTACGCGATCCTGGTTGCCGTTATCTCCTTTATCACTTATCTTGTAGCCGGTTTCGCCCAGAGCGCATGGATCTCCCTTCCCGTGGGAATCGTTCTGCTGCTGCTCACACTCGTTGTGATCAGGAATCTCAACAAAAAATAGGATGCGCCTGCTAGCGATATCCATGGAGATTCTATCAGACTAAAGAGATGCAGCAATTAAGATTAAATTAAATAACAAACGAAATCAAATATCCCGCAGGACTGCCGTCGTGTTCTTCCAGACACAACCGTCTTCCCCGCGGGATATTTGATTTCGATAAAGTTCTTGTATTATGAAAACAGACAGAGGATTTTTTATATCCAATTGATTAAATCTAGATATAATTTTTGACACTTTATTACTTTTTCTACTTTTCAGCTTCAATCACATGAATCTTCATCTCTCGACAATCTTTTTGCAAATTAAATCTATCTTTAATTCTTTCTGTCAGATAGACTTTTTGATCCTCTGTGACAAAAATCACGTCAAATATCTGTTCTTCCTGGTGCTCCTTCCAGTACGACACCGCATCTTCCAGCCCCATGACAAAAAGTGATGTGGACAAAGCATCGCACAGTCTGCCTTCTTTAGCAATGACGGTCACAGAGGCAAGACCGTTATTCACAGGGCAGCCCGTAGCCGGATCGATAATATGCCCGTAGCGCACACCGTCTTCTCCAATAAAATATCGCTCGTAATTCCCCGAAGTCACGACGGAACGGTCAGAAATTTGAAGGGTCCCGAATATCCCTTCCCCGAAGGGACTCCTAAGCCCCAGCCTCCAGTCACTGCCATCGGGCTTTCCCCCGACCGCCTGGATATTGCCGCCGATATCCAGAAGGGCTGAAGTAATGCCTGCCTTCTCTATCACCTGCACTGCCCTGTCGCCTGCGCTGCCCTTTCCGACAGCTCCCAGATCGAGCATCATTCCTTCTTCCAGGGTAATCTGATCTCCCGCCACCAGCACCCGCTCATAGCCAACCCGTTCTAACAATCTGTCAATCTGCTCCAGAGAGGGAATCTGGTTCTCCTCCTTCGTGAATCCCCATGCCGTCAGCACAGGATACAAGGTCGGCTCAAGCGCACCGTCTGTCTTCTCTGCCATTTCCAGTGCAAACTGGATTATCTGCGCCGTCTCTTCCTGTACCGTCACAGGCCGCCCTCCGCCATGATTGACCGCATAGATATCGCTGTCCTCATCGGTGACTGACCATAACGCTTCCAGACGTCCAATCTCCTCTTTCGCCTGCCGCAAAGCCGACTGCGCTTTTTTGGCATCTTCATCATATACCGTGAAGGTCATATAAGTATCCATGGCGAAAAAGGAACTGGAATACGCTTCTTCTCTCCCTTTTCTTCCGGCACAGGAAGTCAGTATCAAAGACAGACTAAGGATCCATACGCATAACCTTCTATTGATTGCTATCACCTCTCATGTCTTCCTGCTTTCCGGGAATGTTTGGCCGCCTCTCTCATAACGCCCGACGGATGGCAGCCATCAGCTCTTCATAAGTCTCATAAGCCGCAAAATGCGGATTATCCCTGATAATCTGTTCCGTGCTCTTAAAGAGGAATCCCGCCTTGCTTGCCCGGATCATACCAAGATCATTATGGCTGTCACCCGCGGCGATCGTCTCAAACCCGATCGACTGCAGTGCTTTCACCGTAGAAAGCTTAGAATCTTCAATTCTCATCTTAAATCCTGTGATCTCGCCGTCCGGTGCAGTCTCAAGTGTATTACAGAAAATCGTAGGCCATCCTAATTTCTCCATCAGAGGACCTGCAAACTGCGTGAAGGTGTCGCTGATAATAATAACTTGTGTTATACTACGTAATTCATCCAGGAATTCCCTTGCCCCAGGAAAGGGATAGATCTTCGCGATCGTCTCCTGGATCTGCCTCAGTCCCAGACCATGCTCCTTCAATACTCCCAGCCGCCAGCGCATCAGCTTATCATAGTCCGGCTCTTCCCTGGTCGTCCTCTTTAATTCCGGAATCCCGCTTGCCTGTGCAAAAGCGATCCAGATCTCCGGCACCAGCACGCCCTCCAGATCAAGGCACACAATATTCATACTCATAACCTGTCCTCCCATTGTTCTATCTTTTTGCCTGTCTATGACTCTTCCCACGCCAACCAACATGTCACAGCTTTGCTGTGACTCAAATCACACGACAGGCAAACTTGTTCTTCGCACACTCTCGTCTTCAACTTCTTCTCTGTCAGGCGCGGCAATGTATTCTCTCCCCGGCAGACAGGCTGACTACCCTGTCCCCATCCCGCAGATACAGTGTAACCGCCGTCGGATTATAGGCAAGATCCCCTTCCACAGAGACTACAAGCGACCGCATCGCCGTCACATACTCATAGATTTCCAGATTCGTGGCATACCACACGTCTTCCCACCCTTTTAGCCTCTCACAGATCCTTTCTATATGTTCCCATGCACCATCCCTGTCAAACTCATAACTATGTCCCCAGATATATAGAAGAGACTGGCTGCGGTAGCCTGGCTGCTCTAAGAAGTCATCCAGCATCACATCCGTCACCTCGTCATGGTGACAGGTAGGGTGCCATCTCATGAAGTCCGCCGGCAGATTGAAATTCATCGTTGATTCCACACTGCGGCTGTAGACGATCCCTGCATCCCGCGCCGCCTGGATCAGTCTGTCATTGTATTCCCCGTAAGGGTAAGACATCCCCTGCACAATCCTGCCGCTGCACTTTTCCAGCGCACGCCTGTCCTCATAGACTTCCCGCATCGTCTGCGTCAATGACAACTGATTGAAAAAAGGATGGGTCACACCGTGACACGCCACCTCATGATTCTCATACAGCTTCTCCACTTCTTTGCTGTCAATAAAACCTGGCTGTCCTAACGTGCCGCTGTTGATATGAAAAGTCCCCTTCATTCCCTTTTCATTAAAAAGACCGACCAAACGTCTGTCATGGATCTGCGCATCGTCATAACTAAATGTCAATGCCTTCCCTCTTCCTCCTGGAAACAAAAATTGTAGTGCCATCCTGCTGCCTCCTCTCCTACTTTGCTTCACTGTACTGTACGATCAACAACTCCACACTCATAATATCGTTCATTCTTCCCGTCTTGACCCTCTCTTCCGCTTCCACACAGTCTGTCAGGGCCCTGCGCAGATCTTCCTCCTGAAATCCGGATGCCTGCGACACATATTTTCTGGCGATGAACCCGGCCAATCCCACTTTCGCACCGATGGTATTGGTATCATACCCTTTCTTTTTCAACTCCTTTACCTGCAGGAGAAGATTAAACTGCCTGGCGATCAGAAAGAGGATCCGCATCGGCGGTTCCTTCAGCGTCAGAAGATCATAATATAGATGCAGCGCCTCCCTCTGCCGCTTCTGCGCCACGGCGCTTATCATATCGAAGATCTGACTGCTCACCTGTCTGGTGCAGACCGTCTCGATGTCCTGTGCCGTGATCACATCCCGTTCCATACAATAACAGAAGAGCTTCTCTAATTCTCCTCTGATATTCTCCATATTCGGTCCGGTCTTATCCAGGAAAAGATTCAGATCACGCTCTGTGATCTTCTTGTTCTCTTTCTTTAGAAAGCCGAGAATCCAGCGCTTCAGCACCGCTTCCTCCTGCGCCTTAAACTCAATGGCACGCCCCTTCGCCGTAGCCGCCTTGTACAGTTTGCTGCGCTTATCCACCGACTCCTCCACAAACACGAAGAAAGCCGTCTCGGCCGGACTCTGCAGATAAAGCGCCAATTCTTCCCCGCCGCGGGCAAAAAGGCCGCTGTTTTCCAGCATCAGCACACGGCGCTCTGCGAAAAAGGGCATCGTCTCAGCCAAGTCAATCACTTCCCCAGGTGAAATGTGCTTCCCCTCGAAATAGTGAAAGTTCATCGCATCCCGGTCTCCTAACAGCGCCTTTTTCACTCTGTCCTTGTACTGGCTGCGCAGATATGTCTCTTCCCCGTACAGAATATATACCTGCTTCAACTGTCCTGTCTTGATCTCTTCTGCTAATTTCTGCATAAACCAGTTCCTTTAACCTGCTTTTCCGTCCATATCAATCTTATTGCGCAGATCCTGCATCTGATGATCCAGCATCTCTATGGAATCTGCGCAGACTTTGAGCTGTGTCACAATCTCTTCCGCGTTGTTCACATCTTTCTTGTATTTCAGCTTATGTTCCAGACTCGCCCAGAAATCCATGGCAATCGTGCGAAACTGCACTTCCGCTTTCATATACTTCTTCTCATTTGACAGAAAGATCGGCACGCTTAAGATAAGGTGCAGACTCCTGTAGCCGTTGTCCTTCGGATTCTGTATGTAATCCTTTTTGCGGAGAAGAAGGATGTCGTCCTGCCGGATCACCAGGTCCGCCAGACGATAGATATCATCCGGAAAAGAGCAGATGACGCGCAGACCCGCCACATCTGTCAGATGCTCTCTGATATTCTCCACCGTGATCGGATATCCCTTCCGCTCCAGTTTCTCATAGATGCTCTCCGGGGATTTCAGGCGGCTTTTGATAGACTCAAAAGGATTGCGCTTGTATTCCCTGGAAAATTCTTCATTCAACACCTTAAGCCGCGTCTCGATCTCCATGATAGCAAACCGGTATTCCATCATCAGGCGGTTGAAAGGTTCCGCCTCCTTCAGCTTCTCGGCCTGGATGCGGATAATCCGGTCCTGCTGCCGCAGAGTCTGTCTCTGCACCTCCACCTGCTCTTCCAGACTGTTCTTATACGCAAACAAATCGATCGTATTCTTGACCCTGTTCTTGACGATCGAACCGTCAAAAGGCTTATGGATAAAATCAGAGACTCCAATCTCCAGGCACCTGCTCTCAACTTCCGCCGCGTTCTCGCCGCTGATCACAAGCACCGGAATCTGCTCTAACCATCCATTGCCTTTCATGGCGTCGATCACTGCATAGCCGTCCATCTCCGGCATCTGCAGATCCAGGAGAACCGCCGACAGCTCCGCCTTGTACTCCAACAATTTGCGAAGCGCCTGGTGGCCGTTCTCCGCCATCTCTATCTCGTAACTTTCCTCCAGCATTTCCCGCAGCAGCTCGCGGTTCACTGTTGCGTCATCCACTACCAGTATCTTCTGCATTTCCGTATTCCCCTGGGGGCTTCCATACCCCAATATCAATTTGTGAAATCTATGCACAACGCCTTGCAGTATCTATTTCTCTTGAGAACCGTTGGAAAACGCGTCCGGTTTCACATACCCTTAAGCCTCTAACGCGTGACAGACGCCGCCATCCGGTGATACGTATGTCTGACGCCGCGTATCGCGACTGAATATGCCTGAATGTTCTCCGGCAGCGCCATCCCTGTATAACCTGTATCGCCCAGATGATGTATATCCGTCCCCGTCATCTTGCACAACAGCGCGATCTGACGGATCGTGGCCGTATCCGTTCCCTCCTGGGAAGTGCCTATGGCCGTGATCGTCAGGGCGCCCAATCCATGCGCGAAGCTCACAAGTTCTCTCACATACTCCATCGTAATCCCCGGAACCGTTCCCGGTGCGGGGAAGAGCAGAATGTCCGCGCCCGCTTCCCGGAACCGTCTGACATCCTCCTTCGTTATGATATGCTCCGCCGCCTCCGAGAGAACGCCTGCCGCGTGCATCTTGCCTGCCGCCAGAATGACCCGGTCTCCCAGATTCTCCCGGTACATCCGAAGAGTCGCCTCGATTGCCTCATTGCTGACTCCCATACCTGGGTTTCCTGTCAAGAGGATCATATCCACTCCCATCTCACAGGCCCTCTGTGCATTTTCCAGTGTCGCTCTTCTTCCGTCCGACATCTGCCAGAGCGGCGAGGTTTCCGCTTCTTCCAAATCCTCTACCGGTTCCAGATTGATCCCCACGGGCCGTCCGGTCAGTTTCTTGATCAGACGCACGGCGTCTTCCGGCTTTCCTGCCGGCAGCCCCTGTATCTCAGGCTTCTTCACGTCGAACATATTTAAGAGCAGGAAATCGGCCCCCATAGCCGATACAAACTCTGCGTTTGTCACATCCCCCAGCATGGGACGCACTGTACCGATTGTCTCACAGAGTATGACGCGTCCTTCACTCTTTCCGATCGACGTAAGCAAGTCTTCTTTCGAAAATCCTGCAAAATCCGATGCATAACAATCTAAGATTCTCTTTGCCATATGATCTGTTCTCCTTCCTTTTCCCTATTATCTGTGACAGATCTTAAGAATATACGATGTCCATGAGCGGAATTTCAAAACATTCCTTTCCGGTCCGGGGCTCTAAGCCGCCCCATCCAGATCGTCCGGATCGGATCAAAAGGATTTCCTGCGCAATGTCTATTTTATTATACAACAGTCCGGAACAATCGAAAAGCCTGTATTTTACTCCACATCCCCGTACAGATACTCTTCCACTGTCACCCGGTCTTTACGCACTCTCACCGTCACCGCCCCGCTGTGCTGCGTCCGGTAGATCATACATTCCTGTTTCTCCAGGCGTTCCAGCAATTCCACATGGGGATGCCCATAACGATTGTCCCTGCCGGAGGAAATCAGTGCGATCTTTGGCGCCGTCTCCCGGAGAAACGCCGTGCCGGTCGAATTCTTAGACCCATGATGCGCCACCTTGAGCAGTGTGATATCCTGCAAAGCGCCCTCCCGTCTAATGATCTCCTCCACTCTTCTTTCCCCCGCATCTTCCAGATCGCCTGTAAAAAGCGCCGTGAAATCGCCATATGACAGATGCAGCACGGTAGAATAGGCATTGATTTCTTCTGTGTCCCATCCTTTCTCCGGATGCAGACAGGTTAACATAACATTCCCGCACTGCAGGCGGTCGCCAAAGCCGAGATACCGTACCGGCACGCCGGCCTGTCCTGCCAGCCTCTCCAGTTCATGATACGCTTCCTGTCTTCCCCTCTCTCCCACATCCGGCAGGTATAAGGCGTCGATCGCGAACCGGCCTGTACGGGCCGTCTCCTCCAGCAGATCACAGACGCCGTTTATATGGTCACTGTCCGGATGGGTAATGACGACTGCGTCCAGATGTGATACCCCTTCGTATTTCAGAAACGGCATGATCTGGTACTTCGCCACTTCTTTTTTATCCGAACTGCCGCCGTCGATCAGCATACGGATACCGCTTTCTTCTGAAAGATAAATACAGTCGCCCTGTCCCACATCTACCATGGTGATCTGCAGGCCGCCAGGCATCCTGACTCCGAAGACAAACAGCGCACACAACATCCCCTGCCAGAAGAGAAGCTTCGGCAGTCTGTCATTTCGCACGACAAGCACAAAGAGAATTCCGAAGAAAAGGAGGATCTGCCATAGCGCAGGATGGCCCGCCGACCAGATATGACCCGGCATTCGCGCACAGACCAGACAGCATTTCTCATAAAACCACAGCAGCAGATGCACCGGATAGGCCGTAAGCTCCCCCAGAGAAAGAATACAGGCCGCAGCCCCAAGGCTGGCCAGGCCGCCTAACAGCACGAATGCCATACAGGGAATCACCACCAGATTTAAAAGCACAGAATAGGGCGGGAACTCATAATAAAACCCCAGATAGACCGGCAGTGTAGCGACAGAGACGACCACACCTGACAAAAAAGCCTTCTCCATCCTGCTGTCGCCAAAGAAATTCCGCTGCGCCGCCGGAAGCAGAATCCCGATCCCGCAGACAGCGCCGAAAGAAAACAAAAAACCGCTGTGCTGCAGATAGAGTGGCTGCTGCAAGAGAATGACAAGCGCCGCGAGAGTCGTCGCCGTCAACAGATCATAAGTCCTTCCGATCATCTCCGCGAGCAGGTGCATGACGAACATGACATAAGCCCTCAGTATGGAAGTGCCCATGCCTGTCATCGTTCCATAACAGTACATCAAGGCGATAGTTAATATTATGTCAACCACTCGCGGCATCCTGACGAAGCGAAAGAATTTATGGCATCCCATCCCGATCATAGACAGATGCAGCCCGCTGATCGCCAGTATATGTATGATACCGTTCATCTGGTACAGCTCTTTTAACTGCGTATCCAGCATTCCCTTTTCCCCCAGAAGCATCGCCTTCATGACAGAGGCGTCCTGCTCCTCGTAGCAGACGTCCAACAGCAGAGAAAGATACTCCCGGATCCGGTACATGGTCTCCTGAAAAGCGCTGTATGCGGCGCTTCCCATAAGCAGCCTGCCATCCATCATCCTGCCCTGTCTTCCCAGAATGGCATAATACTGTGCCGCATCGAACTCTCCCGGATTCGTGGCATGAGTGAAAGCCCGGTAGCTTCCCTGTATCATCACAAGGCCGCCCATTTCGGGAAGTTCTTCTTCCTTCATATAGCAGAGAATGCCCTCTATCCCCACCGCTTCGTCTCTGCATAGCTTCGTCTTATTCTTTTTCCAAAATTTCAACAACTCACGCTTTGGAATAGGCTCAGAATCTGATAAGAATTGTTCCAGAACTGCAACTTGACTTTGTTTTAGAATCACTGCATCGGATAACGATATGACAGCTGTTTTGGTATTCCGGGATAAACGGTATTCTTTCCAGTCCACATACCCGGCGGCGACGATCTGCTCTTTGTCCAGCGCATCACAGACCGCCGCCTTGTCCGTCCAGCCATAGATGATAAGCCAGACCGCCGCCACATACACCAATCCGAGCAGGCATAGTGGTCTTCTCAATAAAACTCTCCCTTCTGTATCACGGCGTGACTAACAGATCCAGATTCCGCTCGAACAGATCGCTTAAATTAAATTTCTCCCGGTAGATCATGTTCGTCTCACCGCCGATCGATATCTGCACCTTATTCACATTAGACAGCTCCACCAAAGAATTCGTGATGGAATAGATCGTCACCTCCGCGCTCGCGGTGCTGGGCTGATTCAAAAAGTTGTCTCCGAAGTTTACATAACATGTGCCATCTTTCACCGATACACTTGTAATCTTCGTAGACGGATCAATCGTTGGATAGGCCCCCTCCATCTGCGGACCCTTCACGATCTGTTCCACCACCAGCTTCTCTAAGGAAATATTGCTATTGTATACCACATTCCTGCGGTTCTCTTCCACCAGTTTCGTACCGTCCTCGTTGGCAAAATACAGCTTGAGATTTACCTTCTCATAGGCATTGATCTCATCCCCCGCATTCTCGATGAACGTATCTGCGGACATCGTGCCAATCGCCATACCGCTGCTGTCTGCCAGCATTTCTCCCTGCACCGTGAAGGAGACATAACTGATCTCAGGAATCTGCGTCACTGTCCTGACGATTGCCGCCCTGGTCAGCACTTCCCTCGTCGTCTCCATCGTCTTGTACTGCTCGTCGAAATTCATTGTCAACTGTCCGTTATCCAGCGTATATCCAAGCAGCGTAAAACTGCCCGCAAGCGGAGGCTTATATTCCAACTTAGGCGGCACTGCCTTAAGCTGCTCCAACAATTCCCCGAGCAGCTTCTCAGGATCTGTCGTCTCGCTGCTATACTCCCCTGAAAGCGTATTTGTCTCCTCGTTGTTTACATAATATATCTTATAGACTTTTCCATTCTCGACGGCTTCTTCCCTTCCACATGCCGCGCATAACAGCGTCAGCAGAAAGATCAGCGCTGCCGTCAACCCTTTCCATTTCACACCCATTCAACGCTCTTTTCTATCTTCTCAAACAGGAATATATTTCAGAGGAATCCTGATCGTAAAGGTCGTTCCCTCTCCTTCCGTACTCTCCACCTTGATCGTACCCCTGTGCATCAGGATCGCGCTCCTGGTGATCGCCAAACCCAGACCCGTACCGCCGATCTCCTTGGATCTTGACTTATCGACACGGTAGAATCTCTCATAGACATGATCCAGGCTTTCCGCCGGGATTCCGATCCCGGAGTCAGCTACCTCCACCGTAAAATACTGATGATCGGCATTTAATTTAACTTTGACCCAGCCATGCTCTTTATTATATTTGATCGCATTTTCCACCAGATTGGAAATGACCAGCGTCATCTTCACTTCATCGACTGCCGCTGTGACCGGACGCACACTCTCATAGACGACTTCCACATCCCTGTTCTGCGCGATCGGACGCAGCCTGCGCATGATCAGCTCTACCAATGCATTGATATCCACTTCCGTGATGTTCAGATCGACGGCGGTCCTGTCCATCTTCACAAGAGACAGAAGATCTGTGATGATCTTATCCTCACGTTCGATCTCCTCCGCGATATCCGTCATAAATTCCTGATACAGTTCGATCGGCACATCTTTCTGGCTGATCAGGGAATCCGCCAGCACTTTCATGGAAGTAATCGGCGTCCTCAACTCATGCGACACATTCGATACGAATTCCTGTCTGGAAGTATCCAGCACTTTCATCCGCCCAAGCACACGGTTAAAGGCATCTCCAATGTGCTCTGTCTCCACACAGTCCGTCACGCAGATCGGATCGTCTGTATACCCTTCCTGCGCCTGATCCAACGCCTCCGTAATCTTCTCGAAGGGACGGATCAGCACTTTGGCCGCCAGAACTGATATAATCGTCATGGCGACGATCACGATCATCTCTACGATTAGCGCCTTACGGTTTAAAATCTCCATCGTCATACTGATACTGTCTGTAGAGGCGCTTACCAGCATGACGCCGCGCACGATTTCTTTTCTCTTTACCGGATCTTTGTCGTCGCCTCCCAGCGTGACAGTCTCCATAATCGGAATCGTCATCTCAACATAACCGTTATTTTTATCATACCGGCTGGTATTCTCTCCCTTGATGCAGCGTACTACTTCCTCTGAAATGATCGTCTTGTTCTCGCTGATGCCGTAAGTATCCTTGACGATCTTAAGGTCATTGTTGATCACCAGCACACGCCCGTCATAAAGACTTGACAACTGGTCAAGTTCAGCATTGATCACCTCGGAAGAAGTATCCTGCAGATAATGATATGCGATCAGATGATTGGCTAAGATCCTGAGCTGCGTGGACACATCAGAAATCTTGACGCTGACGGCACGCTGCTCATAATTCTGTAAGATCGCATATCGCATACTGACACAGGGAACAAGCCCTACGATAAGCAGGATCAGAAAGATTCTTGATTTCAGACTTCTTAGAATTTTAATATCACTCAGTTTCTTTTTAAGCAAAATAGTATCCTACACCCCACTTGGTACGCACATAGACTGGATCACTGGGGGTATTTTCGATTTTTTCTCTCAGTCTTCTGATATGTACGTCCACCGTTCTGACATCGCCGGGATAATCATTGCCCCACACGAGTTTCAACAAATTCTCCCTGCTGTACACTCTGCCCTGATTCTTCATCAGAAGTTCCAATACCTCGAACTCCTTGGCCGTCAGATTGATCTCCTTGCCGTCAATATAAACTCTTCTGCTGTCACAGACAAGCCGCATGCCGCCCTTCTCCACAACTTTCGCGCTCTCCCTGGATTCACCGCTCCTGGCAGTTCTTCTCATGATCGCCTTGATCCGCGCCTTGACTTCCAGAATATTAAAAGGCTTCGTGATATAATCGTCAGCGCCATACTCAAGCCCCAGAATCTTATCCATATCTTCGCCTTTAGCAGTTAACATAACGATAGGCACATTGGAAAATTCCCGGATCTGCTGGCAAACCTCAAATCCTGTCATCTTCGGCAGCATCACATCTAACAGCACCATATCGTATGTATTATGCCGCGCTAATTCCAGCGCTTCCTCGCCGTCGTAAGCACAATCCACTTCCATGCCGTCCTGTTCCAGACTGAAACGAATCCCTTTCACAATTAATTTCTCATCGTCAACCACTAATACTTTCTGACCCATTGCTTCTACACGCCCCTAATCATAATGATCCCGACACATCCCCGTTCCACGTCTGTCTGCTCTTTCATGCCGTGCGGCCTGCCCGTCTGACGTTCTGCACCTGGGATGTCAATTCACTGTAATGCTGTCTTTCATTTTCTCGTAAGTACCTTCTTTGATGCCGTTTACCCTCATGATCTCCTCTATGGAAGTGAAATTGCCATGCTCCTGTCTGTATGCGGCAATTGCAGCCGCCCGCGTGGCTCCGATCCCAGGGATCTCACATAACTGTGCCTCCGTCGCCGTATTGATATTGATCTTACCGTCCGGACGGACCGCCGGATTCATCTGGGCTGTACCGCTTTCCTTTCCGGCCGCCGCACCAGTCCCGTCACTGCTTCCCCCTACAGACTGTTCCACAATGCCGATGCCGCCTGTATCCGCCAATGGATCTTCCGACGCTTTCTGTACCTGTTCCAGTGTAGGGATCACCAGCTTCGCTCCATCCGATAACCGCTGCGCCTGGTTAACATAACTTTGATCCGCATTTTCTGCAAAACCGCCTGCTTTTTCCACAGCCTCATACACCCTGCTGCCAGACGGCAGTTCATAGACGCCCGCTTTCCTGACTGCACCACAGACATGCACACAGATCCGTGCGGTCTGCGCGTCCGCTGTCTCTTCCTGTCTGTTTGGCCCATTCTCTGAAGTTCCGCTCCAGGCATCCGCCTGATCCGCCTGAGCGTCCTGCCAGGTTCCCTCTTCCGGGTGCGCCGTCCGGCCGCTTCCAGCCAGCCCGCGCTCTCCTGCTGTCTGTTCCTGTCCTGCCTCCTGTAGCAGCAAAGTCTGTTCCTGTTCCGCTGCTAAGGATTCTGCACCGCGTGTCTCTAACACAAGCTGTTCTTTGCGGGTACATCCGCACAACATAACTGCCACGGCAGTAAATGTCAGCCACATCCGTAATACAGCCATAACTCTTATCTTTATATTGCACATAATTTCCTTTCCGGACGTTATCGTCCTGCAAGGAAGCTCCCACTGTGCACTGTATTTCCATTGTAAGATAAATTAACCCTTATGTCCACTTAAAAATAACAATTCCCGCGATTGCAACTGCCATGCCGACGATCTTGCGCATCTCTAACGGCTGCTTTTCCACCCCAAAAAGTCCAAACAGCTCGATCAGATACGCGACGATCAACTGCGAGATCACAATGATCATGACCGACTTTGCAGGCCCTAACAGTTCCATTCCCTTGATCACCGTATAGGTAATCACTGCACCGATCGCGCCGCCAAGCAGCATATATTTCGGTTCCACCTTCCACAGAGCGCCAAAAGAAGTCCGGTCTGTCACAAGCCACGCCGCCAGACAGACAAGCAGCGCCGTAAACTGAACGAACGCATTTGCCACCCAAATCCCCGAAGTCTTTGTCACCTGGGTATTGAACACTCCCTGCACGCTCATCAGTGCACCTGACAATAAGGCAATCAAAAAACCAAACATACCATACCCCTTTCCAGAACAAATACATGCAAAAAAATAAGGCAAGCCATATTCTATGCTCTGCCTTATTATTTCCATTTTCTGTTTCAATATGCGTTTTGCTCCTGTCTTTTATGTCCCGCAGGACATATGATCCGCTCAGACGCGCTACTCTTCGCCTTCCGCCTCTTCCTCGTCTACGTATTCCTCCACCACTTCTTCGGGAACATCGATATACTCTTCCGTATATTCGCCGCCCACGACCTGTGCCATAATCTTCTCGGACAGTCCTTTCAGATCCTGGTTGGCATCCTCTCCACTCCAGATCCTGGCGAAAGCGATCTCCAATTCCACCCAGAAGTTACTGGTTTCTACCATCTTCGGCATCGGCACTGAATTCATATATTCCTGCCAGAAAGCGGCTCTGTTGGCATCCTCATAGGTATCGTTCCTGTTGTTGACCGGCAGTTTCCCGGTTCTTGCATAAAGCGTGTCGGATGCATATTCTGTCAGATATACCGCAAAATCATTGGCCATCTCTTTCTTAACAGAATAACCGTTGACGACCACGCACTGCGTGACAGACAGGGACGCCGAGCTTAATTCCTCGCTCACATCCGGCAGCACGGAAACACCGTATTCATAGGCAAAATTCCCCTCTGCTTTCGCCGTCTCGATCTTAGACAGCGCGTCCGACGTAGCCACGGTATACACGATCTTGCCGTCCATAAAGTCCTGCAGGACGCCGTCATAGCTGATCTCCTTTGTATCGATGGAAAAGAACTGGTTTAAATCCTGATAAACCCGCATACACTTGATGGCATCTTCATTATAAATATGGATCGCGTCGGCCTGGTCTCCGTTCACCCCGCCCACATCAATCGCGTCCCCCACAAAGAAATAATTGTAGAAGATATCCGACACATCCCATTTAAAGACCGCTTCCACCTGCTCCGGCGCGTCATACTCATCCGCAAACGTAAGAATGTCGTCGATCGTATCGGGCAGTACCTGCAGTACCCTGTCATTCACCGCATCTTCTGAAATACCACCCGCTTCCTCGGCATCATTCTCCACGGCATCCGCCTCTTCGCCTCCTGCATCCGCATCTTCCTGGCCGTTATCAATCTTTTGCTGTGCGGCCTCCGCCGCCACATCCTGTTGTGCCTCAATCTGCGCTCTCGCCCAGTCTTCTAAGTAAGTCAGATTGTACAGGAAACAGCTTGTCTCAAAATAAAAAGGGTAAGCGATCTGTTTGTCATGATAAGTCACTGCATGGACCGCCGTTTCCGGAAAATTCTCCTGCATGGAAAGGACGCCGTCAGGCAGCTTTACTTCCGAGGCAAGTCCTGACAGATATGCCTTTTCCAGAGAGTCATTGCTGACAATATACAGATCCGGAACTTCCTCTGTATGCAGCGACGCCTGGTTAACGGTCTCCAAATATTCCCGCCCGGATGTGTAGACAGGAATCACCCGCACTTCATCCTGATATTCACTGTAAGCTACCGCCACACTGTTGAGGTAGTCCGACAATGCTTCATCTGTATACCATAAATAGAGGGTCTCTCTGCGTCCGAACAGAGAATCTTCTTCCGCCTGCATCTCCTCACTCTGTCTGACTGTCAACCCCAAATGTCCGACAGCATATATGCCGCCGGCACAAAGCGCGATGATCAGAATCGTAATCAATCTTTTTCTCAGAGTCACTTTCTTTCTCCTTCAGTAAATCTTTCTCTTCTATCGGCAGACATTCCCGTCGCCACAAGCTTTCTGCCCTGGCCGCCCACGCCGCCGTACTGCCCTACAAAGCTTCCCGAATGCTCTCCTCAAGGATCCGAATCATAGCGTCCACATCTTCTTTCGTGATCACCAAAGGCGGCACAAATCGGATAATATCGGTTCCCGCATTGATCAGGACAAGCCCTTTCTCCATGGCTTTCGTGATGATATCCCCTACCGGCCTGTCAAAGACAAGTCCCTGCAATAATCCGACGCCTCTGTGCGCCTGCACGCAGGCAAATTCCTCCATTACATCATCAAGTCTCTCAGACAGATACGCGCCCACTGTATTCACATGATCCAGGACTTTCTGCTTCTCAAAAAGCTCAATCACCTTGCACACAGCAGCACATGCCAACGGATTACCGCCATAAGTCGTGCCGTGATCGCCCGCCGTAAGCGAATGGGCGCCGACCTTCTCGGTCATCAGAAACGCGCCGACCGGCACGCCGCATCCTAAGGCTTTCGCCGTCGTCATCACATCCGGCTTCACGCCGAAACGCTGCCAGGCAAACATGGTTCCTGTCCGTCCCATACCGCATTGGATCTCGTCTAAGATCAGCAGAATATCTCTCTCGTCACAGAGTCTGCGTACTTTGCGCAGAAACTCCTCGGTTGCCGGGTAAATACCGCCCTCTCCCTGCACCGTCTCAAACAAGATCGCACAGGTTCTATTCGATACCTGCGCAAGCACACTGTCAAAATCGTTCAACTCGGCAAATCTGATGTTCCCGATCATAGGCTCGAACGCTTCCCTGTAATGCGGATTTCCTGTCACCGACAACGCTCCCATAGTCCTTCCATGAAAAGAATGGTTCATGGCGATGATCCCATGATCTGTTCTGCCGTCTTTCAGGTAGGCATATTTTCTTGCCGTCTTGATCGCGCCCTCGATCGCTTCCGCGCCGCTGTTGGTAAAGAAGACTCTGTCCATGCCGGAAATCTCTTTAAGCTTCTTCGCCGCTTCGATTGCCGGAACATTGTAATAGTAATTGGAAGTGTGGATGATCTTGTCAATCTGCTCCTTCAGCGCATCGTCATATTCCTTATTATGATACCCCAAGGCAAACACCGCGATACCGGAAACGAAATCCAGATAACGCTTTCCCTCCAGATCATAAAGAGATACGCCGTCCCCCTTTTCAAATACTACCTGATAGCGGTTATACGTATGCAAAAGGGCTTTCTCAGCCTCATCAATATATTGCTGCATGATTGTACTCATCCTTCTGTCCTTTCCTCATCCGCGATGATCGCCGTCCCGATACCTTGATCCGTAAAGATCTCTAACAGCAGGCAGTGTGCAATGCGCCCGTCCAGAATATGGACTCTGTTGACCCCTTCCTTGATCGCATCCGTACAGTTGCTGAGCTTCGGCAGCATTCCGCCGCCGATGCAGCCGCTGCCGATCAGCTCGACCGCCTGAGAAGCCGTAAGTCTGGAAATAAAACTTCCTTTATCCTCAATATCCCGGTACAGCCCTTCAATATCCGTCAGGAACACGAGCTTATCTGCGCCTACCGCCTTAGCAATGGCACAGGCCGCGTCGTCTGCGTTGATATTGTAAGTCATGAATGCGTCGTCCAGCCCGATCGGCGCTACGATGGGCAGAAAATCTTTCTCTAACAGATCATAGAGCACCTTCGGATCCACGCAGCAGATCTCCCCCACATAACCGATATCTTCCCCGTCCGGACATTTCTTCGTACACTGCAGAAGTCCTGCATCCTTGCCGCTTATACCAACGGCCCTGACGCCCAGCTTCTCCACCATTCTAACCAGGTTCTTATTGACCTTGTTAAGAACCATCTCCGCGATCTCCATCGTCTCCTCATCCGTCACCCGCAGGCCGTTCACAAATCTCGCTTCCTTGCCGACCTTGCCCACCCAGCGGCTGATCTCCTTGCCGCCGCCGTGCACGATGATCGGCTTGAATCCTACCAATTTAAGCAACGTGACATCTTTAATGACGTTTTGCTGCAATTCCTCGTCGCTCATGGCGCTTCCGCCGTATTTCACCACAATGATCTTGCGGTTAAACTTCTGAATATAAGGAAGCGCCTCGATCAATACCTCGGCTTTCCCTAAGATTTTATCCATTTCCTTCTGTTCCATGATCTCTGTGTCCTTTTTCTGTATTTTTTCCTCTGCGTGGATATTGCCGGCTTTGCCTGCAATATCCCTGAATGCGTATTGGAAGTTTACTTCCAAACTTATTTATCCTTACCTTATGCTGTCAGTGTCATTAAATTATGCCAAAACACAGCGTCTGACATTGCTTATGCTACCCGGCGTTATCTCAAATCCATGTTCCCACTACCTGCTATCCGCCTTAAGCTGCAAGCGCCAGATCCTTACTGAGAATACCTTGCTGGGACATCAACTCCTGTAATCCGCATTGATCTTCACATACTCATAGCTTAAGTCGCAGCCCCAGGCTGTGGCCTCCTCTTCTCCCATATGCATATCCACCAATACCCTGACTTCCGGCGATGCTAATACCTGCGCCGCCTCTTTTTCACTATACTCCACCGCCACTCCGTCCTTGTAGATCAGGATGCTCTTTTCTTCATTTTCAAAAAACAGCTCGATCTTCTCCGGGTCAAACGATACCCCGGAATAACCCAGCGCACATAAGAATCTGCCAAAGTTAGCGTCATGCCCGAAAATAGCCGCCTTACACAGACTGGAACCGATCACCGATCTGCTCAGAATGCGGGCGTCTTCCTTGGACGCTGCATGGATCACTTTTGTCTCAAAAAGCGCCGTCGCGCCCTCGCCGTCCCCGGCCATCTTCTTCGCCAGCGTGGTGTTGATATAGTTTAACGCTTCCTTAAACTTAACATAGTCCTCATCCCTATCCGTGATCTCAGGGTTGCCCGCCGCTCCGTTCGCCAGCACCACCAGCGTATCATTGGTTGAGGTGTCCCCATCTACAGAGATCATGTTAAAAGTATCCACTACATCCTCACGCAGCGCTGTCTGCAGCATTTCCCTGGAGATCACTGCATCTGTCGTCACAAACGCAAGCATCGTACACATATTCGGATGGATCATACCGGAACCTTTGCACATACCGCCGATCGTCACCGTCTTACCGCCCAGCTCGATCTGTACTGCAGCCTGTTTCGATACCGTGTCCGTCGTCATGATCGCTTCCGCCGCCATCGTGCCCGCCTCTGCTGTATCCTTCTTCGCTGCCGCTAATTTCTCCACGCCTGCCAGCAGCTTCTCCACCGGAATCTGATTGCCGATCACCCCTGTTGACGCTACCAGCACGGCATCGGAAGCAATCCCCAGAAGCCGCGCTGTCTTCTCCGCTGTCTGTCTGCAGCAGTCATACCCCTGTTGTCCCGTACACGCATTGGCAATCCCGGAATTCACGACTACCGCCTGAACCGCCGGCGCATGTGCGACGATTTCCTGATCCCACAGCACCGGGGCCGCCTTGACCACATTGCTGGTAAAGACTCCTGCCGCCCTGCAAGGTGTCTGGCTGTACACCAACGCCATATCCTTCCTGTTCTGATACTTGATCGCCGCCTCAATGCCCGCTGCCTCAAACCCCTGTGCTGCGGTGACGCCGCCTTCTATGATCCTCATCTTCTCCCTGTCCTTTCTTTCTTCGTTCTCTCTATGATGTCGTATGTTTTCTTTTCTTTCCATTCAAGTCTTTCTTACGCACTGTCTATCATTCTAATACAATTATGCGCCCTTGGGAAGCGAAACTTTTATTCCGTCGTCTCTTCTTCCGGGCCGATATCCGGCAGCTCCACACTGATCTGTGTATCGCCCGCCATCTCATGGGGATTCGGATTTTCCCCCTTCTCCTCTTCCTCTCCCCACATGGAATCATACTCTTTATGCTCCTTGTCTGCATTCATCACCGCCATATTTTTGGCAGCCATATAGACCTCCATATTGAAATCCATCAACTTCTTCTCATCCGAAGCAGGCACTTTATCTCCATTGGCGATCCGTCTTGCAATCTCCAGACATTTGGCTACCTCTTCTCCATACTCCTGCATAGCCTCTCCCTGCTGTTTTGCCACCTCCGCATTGGCGATTCCGACCTCCATGCCGATCACCTCATCCCGCAGCTTCACATGTTCCTCGATCTGCTCCTTCACCTGGTCGATTTTCTCCTGCAGCTCCTGCGCCCGCTTACGATATTCCTCCGACAGCTCAATCACAACCCCGGAGCCGCCGTTCCAGGCTTCCTCCTTCGAACTGTATTGGAATTTCCGGTCGTTCTCTTCTTGTTCCTTCAACAGCTTTCTCTGCCTGTTCCGTAATACATCTAACTGCGCTGTATACGCTTTTCTGGCCTCTTTGATCGTCATAGTCCCCATTGCCGTCCCAACCCCCTTCTTCTCTCTTATATCCTATTAAACGCCGTAATATTCTTCTCGTTCAAGGTAAAGTCATAATAATTCAGATCTTCCCGCTTCGTCCAGCCGATCTGCCGCCAGAACGCATTGCCGATGTCATTGGCCGTAAAAGCGATCAGTGAAACTTTATTGATCCGCTCCGCCTTAAGCGCCTCCATGCAAAAGACCACCATCTGTCTGCCGATCCCGCGCATCCGATATGCTTCTGCCACACAGACATGGTACAGACAGCCTCGTCTGCCGTCATGTCCACATAAGATCGCTCCCACGATCTTCCCATCCTCTATGGCCACAACACTGCTTAACGGGTTTCTGGCAAGGAACCGCGCAACGCCTTCTTTCGAATCGTCCAGGCTTCTGATGGCAAAGCCTTTGATGGAAAGCCACAACGCTTTCACGCCTTCATAATCTTCTATCGTCATCGTCCGTATTGTCATCTTACTCTCCCATTCTTACTTCTATGTGGATATTGACGGCTCCGGCTGTGCCTGCCATATCCCTGCATGCGTAAAACTTTCCGTCATGTGCATTTGCCCGCAGGCGCCGGCTTAATACCCCAAGGTCCCCTCCAACGATTCGTCTTCATCAATCCACTGTTGTACAGCAATGACTCTGTACTCATCTTCCGTATCGCGGATATAGACCGTCTCGATTCCTGCATTGATAATCTGTCTCTTGCACATGGAACAACTGCAGGAATGCTTCACGTATTCTCCCGTGTCAGCCTCCACTCCCACCAGGTACAGAGCGCTGCCGATCATCTTATCTCTGGACGCGCTGATAATCGCATTGGCCTCCGCATGGACACTGCGGCATAGTTCATAACGCTCTCCACGGGGAATCTCCATCTTAATGCGGACGCATTCCCCGATATCGGTGCAGTTCTTCCTTCCCCGCGGCGCTCCCACATATCCTGTGGAGATCACTTCGTCATTCTTAACGATCACCGCGCCATAATGCCGGCGCAGGCAGGTGGAACGCTGCGCCACCATCTTCGCCAGATCCAGATAATAGTTTATTTTATCTCTTCTTACCATATTCTGTCCCTATTCCTTTCCTGATTCTATTTTCCACTCTTCCCATTTCTGTTTTCCATTTCTGTCCTTTGCGCCGGCTGTTCTTCCGCCCCTTTTCTTATGTCCTGCCTCTCAGGCGTTTCTTTTGTCCCTCTTTGCAGCTAACCTGCTTCTCCTGTCCTGCTACGGGAACATCGGAATCAGCTTAAGCCCTTCGTTCTCCGGAAAGCCGAACATCAGGTTCATGTTCTGCACCGCCTGGCCGGCCGCCCCTTTTACCAGATTATCCAGGGCGCCCATCATGACAATCCTACCGGTTCGTTCATCTATTACGAAGTTTATATCTACGTAGTTGCTGCCCTCCACCCACTTTGTTTCCGGGCAGACGCCCTTTGCCAGCACGCGGACAAATTCCTCTCCACCATAATATTGATCATACACCGCCTTAATCTCCTCATAAGATGGCAGACTCTCCTTACCATCCACCCTCTTTACCGGAAGCAGCTTCGCATATTCTGTCACCAGAATTCCCCTGTTCATGGGAACAAGATGCGGCGTGAAATTAAGCAGAACTTCCTTGCCGGCGGCATATCCAAGCTGTTCCTCGATCTCCGGTGTGTGCCTGTGGCTGGCCACGCCGTAAGCCTTGATATTTTCATTCACTTCGCAGTACAAATTCGGCACCTTCGCACCGCGCCCGGCCCCGGACGTCCCGCTCTTTGCGTCGATGATCAACGTGTCAGTGTCGATCATACCCTCTTTCACGAGTGGATAGGCAGTCAAGATCGAACATGTCGTATAGCAGCCTGGATTTGCCACCAGTCTGGCGCTCTTCACATCCTCTCTGTTGACTTCACATAATCCATACACCGCTTCCTCGATATACTGTGGGGATTTGTGCGGTATTCCATACCACTTCTCATAGACAGGCACGCTCTTGATCCTGTAATCAGCGCTCAAATCTACGATCTTCACCTTCGAGAGGATCGTATCATTCAACATGGAAGCACAGAATCCCTGGGGCGTCGCCGTGAAAATAACATCCACCTGATCTGCCAGCTCTTCCATATTGTCATCCATACAGGCATCCTCCACGATCTGGAACAGATTCTGGTACACAGATGCATATTTCTGGTCCACATAACTGCGAGAACCATACCATTTGATCTCCACTTCCTTATGCCCCATAAGAAGCCGCACCAATTCTCCTCCTGCGTACCCTGTTGCTCCTATAATTCCTGCTCTGATCATCTCTTCCTCCCATTCTGTGAAAACGTTCCCTATTCACAGAGCAGACAAAACTGCTCTGCCCTCAATACTGCCAATCGTTTCCGTGACGCTTCCATACCAGTGTGCCAGTTAATCACTTGCCGACATTCCTTTTCGCATTGCATAATAATACATCATTATTGAATATTATGCAATAAAAAGTTATTTTTTGATAAAACCGCAGCAACCGCGCAAACCTGAATGAATAGTTCCATTTTACCACAAAATCAAAAATAGGAACACCGTGGATTCCATCCGTTCCCATATTCCTCTCTCCTGACAAATTTTTTGCATAAAAATCCATTTATTTTGCATAATATTCATTTTGCATTCTACTTTTTGCATAAAAAAGAGGACTAAATTACCTAAAAAATGCATAAAATCACACTTGCATTCTATATTGCCATGATGTATATTGTTTTATAGTCAATGACATAACAAATTTCTGCTTCCGGTGTCTGTCAAAGCCATATACGAAAGCTTCCGCAGATCTGAATGCGAAATTTCAGCGTAACTGAATCTACCCGGCCTCCATTTGGGACGCTCGGATAGTCATCTCTTTCATTAAGAAGAAAAAGACAAAGGAGACTACATCATGAAAGAAAAAGTTGTTCTTGCTTATTCAGGCGGACTCGATACCACCGCGATCATCCCCTGGTTAAAGGAAAATTTTGATTACGAAGTGATCTGTGTCTGCGGCAACTGCGGGCAGGCCGAGGAGCTCGATGGTCTTGAAGAGCGTGCATTGGGAAGCGGCGCATCCAAACTCTACATCGAAGACCTCACAGACGAGTTTTGTGACGATTTCATTATTCCCTGCGTGCAGGCAAATGCGGTCTACGAGAACAAGTATCTGTTAGGCACATCCATGGCGCGCCCTGTAATCGCCAAGAAGTTAGTGGAGATCGCCCGCAAGGAGGGCGCTACTGCCATCTGCCACGGCGCTACCGGCAAGGGGAATGACCAGATCCGTTTCGAGCTTGGCATCAAGGCTCTGGCTCCCGACCTGAAGATTATCGCGGCATGGCGCAATGAGAAATGGACGATGAACTCCCGTGAGGAGGAGATCAAATACTGCAAACAGCACGGCATCCATCTGCCCTTCTCCGCTGACTCAAGCTACAGCCGTGACCGTAACCTGTGGCACATCAGCCATGAGGGCCTGGAACTGGAAGATCCGTCCTGTGAGCCCAACTACGAACATCTGCTCGTTCTTGGCACCACGCCGGAAAAGGCGCCCGATGAAGGCGAATATGTTACCATGACGTTTGAAAAAGGCATTCCCACTTCCGTCAACGGCAAACAGATGAAAGTGTCCGAGATCATCGCCACCCTGAACGAGCTTGGCGGCAAGCACGGAATCGGCATCATCGATATTGTGGAGAACCGTGTGGTAGGCATGAAATCCCGCGGCGTCTACGAGACTCCCGGCGGCACCATCCTTTACGAGGCGCACCAGCAGTTGGAAGAGCTGATCCTTGACCGGGATACTTACGCACTGAAAAAAGACCTGGGCAATAAATTTGCACAGATCGTATATGAAGGCAAATGGTTCACCCCGATCCGCGAGGCGATCCAGGCTTTCATCCAGTCCACTCAGAAATATGTGACCGGTGAAGTGAAGTTCAAACTCTATAAAGGCAACATCATCAAGGCCGGCACCACTTCCCCGTACACGCTCTACAATGAGAGCATCGCTTCCTTCACCACAGGCGATCTGTACGACCATCACGATGCAGAGGGATTCATCAACCTGTTCGGCTTATCCTGCAAGGTCCGCGCGATGAAGATGCAGGAGAACGGAGAGAAGCTGCTTTAAACCTTTCAGAGACTGGTTTTTTTGAAATTAAAACGGTACACAAATAGGGGCTGTGAAAAATAGGAATTGAAAAACTCCTGCTTTCACAGCCCCTTTCTTCTTCGCTTCTTATTCCCCGCTCATCCCTTCACCGCTCCTGCCGCGATCCCTTTGATGATATGCTTCTGCATCACAAGGTAGAAGATCACTATAGGAATGCTGGAGATCAGGAAATTCGTTAAGACCAGATTCCACTGGTTGCTGTAAGTTCCGAAGAAATACCGCTGGGACAGGGGCAGTGTCATCGGTTTGCCGTTCCCGTATAACAGGAACGCTACCAGGAATTCTCCCCACACCCACAGGGCATTTAACACTGCTACCGTAGCTAAGATCGGCTTCATCAGCGGCAGAATAATGGTCATGATCATCCTGCCATTGGAACAGCCGTCAATGATCGCTGCCTCTTCAATCTCTCTGGACATGCCCACACAATAGCTGCGGCATAAGAAGATGGGGACCGGCATTCCCAGCGCCAGATATACCAGAATAAGGCCAAACAGCCGGTTAACTAGCTGCAGATTCCGCACCACCACAATCAGCGCCACCATATATACCTGAAACGGTACAAACAAAGTGGACATGATCACCAGCAGTATCACCGTACACAGTCGGCTGTCCCATCTCGCTAACGCGTATCCTGTCACTGCAGATACCAGTACCGTCAGTCCCGTCGTCATGACTACTACAAACAGGCTGCACAAGAACGAGGGCACGAAACTTCCTTCCGTCATGATGCGCTCAAAATTCCCCAGATACAAGGTGGACGGCATCGCGATCGCCGAGTTCATGATCTCTCCCTTGGTCTTAAAGGAATTGATCAGGACGAGGAAGAGCGGAGAAGCAAATACTGCCGCCAGAATCCAGATTACCACCGTTTGTATCCATATCTTACCATTCTTCACTGCAGTCTCTCCTCTCTTTTCTTCATGAAATAATTTAACACCAGGCTGATACCCCCGATGATAACGAACAGAATGACTGACTGTGCCGCTGCATAACCGTTGCGGTTTGCATTAAAAGCGGTCTTGTAGATCTTAAATACCATCGTGGCGGAGGCTCCTACCGGACCACCGCTCGTCATCGTATACGGCAGTTCAAACACCCTCATATTGGAGGCCACAGCCAGGATCAGACAAGTGATGATCGTTGGAGAAAGCAAAGGCAGTTTCACATAGCGCAGCACCTGCGCTACACTGGCGCCATCGATCCTGGCTGCTTCCACCAAATCCTCGGAGATCCCCTGCAGGGCGGCAAGATAGATCACCATATAGTATCCCGCACTGTTCCAGATCCCCACTGCCGCAAGTGCCGGAATGACTGTATTCTTATTCCCCAGGACCGCAATGCTGCCGCCGCCCAGGCCCATAACCAGATCGGGCACCACCTGTTGGTAGATAAACAGCCAGATGTATCCGACCACAAGAAGGCTCATCATATTTGGGATAAAGAAAAAAGTCCGCAGCGCCGCTTTCAACCGGATCCTGGAATCTAAGAGCAGCGCCAGTGCCAAAGAAAGAATATTCCCAGGTACGACCACAAGAATGGCATACTTTAAGGTCACGCCTATCGTCTTCAGAAAGCTCTTGTCTGTAAATGCCTCCTGATAATTCGCTGCTCCCACTAAGTGATAGCTGGTCTTCATCCCATAGGAATCCGTGAAGGACAGCCACAGACTCTGCACTACCGGTATGATGAAAAACACGACGAACAAAATAACTGCCGGCATCAACAATGCGAGATAAAAAATATTCTGCCTTCTTCTCTTCATCTTCCTTCCCCTTTCCTTTCCGAAACAAGCCCTTGAGAGTCCAAAAGGGTATCCTGCCGTATATCGCAAGACACCCCTCGGCTTTATCCTTTCTTCCTCTGCTCATGGATCAGGCATGTTTTACTCTGCAGCCGTATCCGCTTCCCCTCTGGCCTTATCCCAGTAAGTATCCAGTTCCTCCGACAGGCTTGCCCAGTCGCTCTCTCCTAACATGTAATAGGAGAAGATCTCCCACAGCTTGTCTGTATAGACACTGCGCAGAACTCTGTCGCCATAAGGCGTAAACTGTCCGCTTGACAGATAGGAATCAATATCGGAAGCGATCGGATCATACTCCACGGACACGCCCTTCACCGCTGAAGATACCCTGACATTTTCAGACCAGATCGTCCCTGCCTCTTCACTCGCCACATAAGCTAAGAAGTCCTTCGCCACATCCTGGTTCTCCGAATCGGCACAGACAGACAGGGATGTTTCCGGAAAACAGAGCATCTTGTCATCTGCCTTATTCTCAGAGATCGGGAACGCCATCAATCCGATATTGGCATCCGGGTTCGCCGAACGGATATCCGCAAGCGCCCAGGACCCATTGCCATAGAAAGCAACTTCGCCGTTCGCGATCAGCGCGGCACAGTCCTCATACGTATTGTTGTAAGCGTTGTCCGGATCCGCATATCGATACACCACATCCGTCAGAATGTCAAAAGCTTTCTTCCAGCCGCCGTCTTCATCCGCGATCGTCACCTCTGAAGCATCTCTCTTAGCGCTCCAGTCAGGATCTGCTCCATACACCGTTTCCGCAAACAGACCGATCAGTGACATATAAGGAACGGACAGATTGCTTAAGCTCAGCGCAAAAGGCGTTACCCCGTTGTTCTCCAGGGTCTCACAGCAAGAAACCAGCTCGCTTAAAGTCTCCGGCGCTTCTAAACTGTTCGCTTCCAGAACATCCTTATTGTAATACAGGGCGATATACCCGTTATCAATCGGCATCGCATAGATGCCATCGTCATAGATCGCATTGGCTCCAGCTACCGTATCCGCATTCAGGCCGTCCAGGAAACTCTCGCCGGAAAGATCTACCAGGAATTCCGGTTCCACCTCTTTCATCCAGGTGATGATATCCGGCATGTCTCCCGATGCGCTTCTGGCGCGGAGCGTCGTCTTTAGGTCGTCAGAACCCATGGACTGCAGTTCGAACTTCACATTGGGGTGCTCGGCCGTGTAGTTGTCAAACATCTGTTGGAACGAAGTCTGCGCTGCCTCTTCTGTCTTCAGGGAAAGAATCTCCAGCGTAACGCTTTCTCCTCCTGCGTCTCCTGCTGCCTCTGCCACATCTGCGCTTTCAGCCTCTGTTCCTGCCACGTCCGCTGTCTCTGTATTCTCTGTCTGTTCTTCTGCAGACGCTTCACCGGACTGATCATTTCCGGATCCGCAGCCTGCCAGCATACCGGCTGTCATACTGACACACAGCAGCATTGCCACAATTTTTTTCCTCATACCTTCCTCCTTCGGATTTACTCCTCATCATAATTTCCTATTTACTTATTTCATCCGACAGTACGCGTTCCTGCCAGATCAAACCAGATTAAGTAACTGCCAGAGAAAGCTTCGGTTTCGCGAAAAGATGCTCAAATACATAACAGCACGCCCCCAGCGCATACTCCTCTCTGCACAGTCTGCCTGGCCGGATATCCGGATTCATCTCCATATCATGGACCAGACTGTCCCTGACCGTCTTTTTCAGGGTCTCCCAATAAACAGAACCTTCCAGGTTCCCACAGCCTCCTACAATGACTGTCTCTACTTCCAGTGTCTTCAGCAGATTAGACAGCGCGATACCCAGGTAAAAGGCTGCCCGCTGCAGGATCAGAGCGCTGTCTGCATCTCCTGCTTTCGCTTTCTCTATAAAGTCATAAAGTGTATAATATTCTTCCAGATCTTCCTGTCCTGTCTGTGTACGATAGAACCGGTTCATAGCCAGCTCCCCGGAAAAGGCGTCCAGACACCCTCTGTTTCCACAGACACATTCCGGTCCGTTCACGTCAAGGATCGTGTGGCCGATATACCCTGCATTTCCATTATTGCCGTCAAGCGGTCTGTTATGATAGAAGATCGCGCTGCCGATACCGGAACGGATTCCGATATAGACGAAATCTTCCGTATCTGCCGGAAGATATTTCTCCTTCTCGATCAGCGCCAGCAGATGCACATCATTCTTCATATAGACAGGAACCTGAAACTTTTCTTCCAGAATCTCTTTCATATTGATATAGTCCCATCCCCGGATCCTCTTGATGTGCAGGGACTTCCCTTCTCTCTTATGAATCGTTCCCGATATTCCCAGACCTATACCTACGATCTTCTCCCTCGGCTTCCCCGCCTCCGCGATCAGGGATGCGATCTCATCCAACAGCCTGGTCAGTACCAGATCCGCTTCGCTGTCAATATGGAACTTCATCTCCCTGCTCGCTATGATCTCCTTCTTCATGTTGGCGAAAGACATCCGTACCTTCGGAAATTCAAAATCGATCCCCACCGCATACGCAGAGTCTTCATTGATACAGATCAACTCCGCCGGTCGTCCTCCCGTGGATTCTGAAAACCCATTCTTTACAATATAACCGGCTTCCAGGAATTCTTTCACCGTCTCTAACACAGTTGGACGGCTCAGAGAGGTTCTTAATGTGATCTCTTCTGTGGTCACAGGTTCATATGTCTGGATGCACTGCATCACCAGATACTTGTTGGCAGCCTTTAAGACTTTCGTTGTATTTTTCTTCATAAATGGCATCTCCCCTCATCCATTTCTGATTGTATTGTCATTATAGCATCTGATTTTTGTTTTGTAAATAACTTTTGTAAATATTTTTTATAAAACTACTTTTCATATCAGAAAACCTGTGCTATACTACAGCTATGCTTTTGTTACAAACTTAATAAACCCAAACCGCAAGGAGGACATTTCATGTATTGTGAATTAGAAACCAGTCTGGCAGAACTTTCTTCTCTTCTGATAGAGAACTGCCGGGCGACAGCTTACGATGGCACGATCCTTTACACCCCGGACGGTATTTCCAATTATAATGCGCTGTGGCTGCGGGACTTTTCCTATATGGTGGAGTACGCCGGGTCTACGATCCCGAATGCGGACATTACCGCCTGCATCCGATATGCCATCCGTCACCGCAGAGAAGACGGCTGGATGCCCGACCGGGTGACCGGAGACGGGATCGGCGTATACGCCGCCGGGGAAATGGATTCTCCCGTGGGGGAAGCGAACCTGGATAACACTCCCTTCCTTATTTACACGGTATACAGCCTTGCAAAACGTCTGGACCAGAACGCCTTTGCCTCTCTGTTCCAGGAATGGGAACCGGCCTTGACCCAGGGGATGTCTTTGATCCCCTTGCACGAATCCGGCCTGGTCTACAATGATCCCCAAAGGCCCCATTCTCCTTATGGTTTTACAGACACGGTCTGCAAGACCGGTGTCTTGTATATGGAATCCCTGCTGTTCCGGCGGGCCTGCCGCATGATGGAAGAACTCTGCGCCACCTATAAACAGGGAAATGCCGGACAATATGCCATCCTGGCTTCCTCCATCGAAGACAGCATAGCATCCTTGCGGGAATCCTCTGACGGATCCTACTACGCCGCTTCCGGCGACTGCCGCCAGAAAGATATCTGGGGCATGGCCTACATGCTCTATATCGGATTCCCTGTTCCTGCTGCAGACAAAGAGGCCGTGCTGGATTTCCTTTATGCCAACTATGACCGCTATCTGTACAAAGGACAGGTACGCCATCTGCTGGCCGAAGAATACTGGCAGAAGCTGCTGATCGACGTAGCCCCTGAGACTTACCAGAACGGCGCCTACTGGGCCACCGCCTCAGGCTGGCTGATCTGGTGCCTGGCGCAGAGGGATATCTCCTTAGCTGCACGCATTGCGGTCGAAGCAGCATCCTATCTGAAAGAAGAAGGTTCCTATGAGTGTGTGAACGAGAATTACCAGAAACTGCCCAGCATGGTCGTCAGTGCGACCAACCTTTATGCGGGACTGAAACGCGCTGCGGAAGAGTTTCCGGATCTACGGGATGCTCTGGACTCATAGACCCTTTTCTTTAATATTATGGGCAGAAAGGTTTCCAAAACTGGTCCTTTTCCTGCAGTTCATCTCCCCGGATGATATCCGCCGGGAATCTTCCCGCGGTGAATTACACTGCAGCGGATCCGGTCAGTTCCTCCTTCCTGCCCACCTTTTCTGAACATAGAAGACGCCGCACTTCCCCTTTTCTATCATAGGACGCTGATGCTTCCCTATGACCAGAATATATGCGGCACCTGCCCCGATCATATGTGCCGCCATCATCGGGCGGCGGAATGGAGACTTTATGAAATACGGAATTTATTTTGCTTATTGGGAAAAAGAATGGAACACAGAGATCGTTCCCTATATCAGGAAAGTGAAAGAGCTGGGATTTGATATTCTGGAAATTTCCTGTGCAAGCCTTGTCCATACATCTGCACAAGAGCTGCAGATCCTGAAAGAAACAGCCGCAGACAACGGTGTGATCCTGACTGCCGGCTACGGGCCTGGTCCATCCGAAAATCTGGCGAGCCCGGATCCTGCCATCGTCGAAAATGCCATAACCTTCTACACAGACATTCTGCAGAAACTGGAGTATCTGCAGATCCACACGATCGGTGGCGGTATCTATTCCTACTGGCCCGTAGACTATACCAGACCCATCGATAAACCTGCCGACTGGGCGCGCAGCGTTACCAATGTGCGCAAGGTGGGACAGATCGCAGAAGGCTGCGGCGTCCATTACTGCCTGGAAGTCCTGAACCGTTTTGAAGGTTATCTGCTCAATACCGCCGAGGAAGCGAAACAATTCGTGGAAGAAGTGGGACTTGACTCTGTCATGATCATGCTGGACACCTTCCATATGAATATCGAAGAGGACAATATGGCCGACGCGATCCGGCTGGCCGGAAATAAGCTGGGACACTTCCATGTGGGCGAGAACAACCGCAGGGTTCCCGGTAAGGGAAAACTCCCCTGGGCGGACATCGGCGCCGCACTGCGTGAGATTGACTATACCGGCGCTGTGGTCATGGAACCCTTTGTCACACAAGGCGGAACCGTCGGAAAAGACATCCGCATCTGGCGTGATCTAAGCCATGGAGCCGACCATTTCAGACTGGACGAAGATGCCGCCGGTTCTGTGGCTTTTCTCCGCCACGTCTTTTCCGGTCCCTATGGAAGAGGTTCTTCGGGCAGCCGCCAAATGCCTGCAAGCAGTCGCTTGGCCCGCTGCCCACAGGAATAAAACGCTCCGCAATGGAGAAGCTGTTTGTGCCAGCGCGCTGCCTGCCACAAACTCGTCCATACGCCGTCTGAACAAAATTACGACGAAAGCAGCGCAGAAATGAGGAAAAACATGAAAACATACAAGACAATCGGCATCCGTCCGGTGATCGACGCCAGGCTCCTTGGCATCCGGGAGGCGCTGGAAGCAAAGACCAGACGGATGGCCGAAGAAGCAGGCAGACTGATCGAGGCAAATGTATATTATGCAGACGGTTCTCCCGCCCGCTGTGTAATCTTCTCCGGTTCCATCGGATCAGGGGAGGAAGCCGCCCGCTGCGAAACTGAATTTATAGCCCACAATGTGTGTGCCACGCTGAGCGTCACGCCAAGCTGGTGCTACGGCAGTGAGACGATGGATATGAGTCCCACCACCATCAAAGCCGTCTGGGGCTTCAATGGCACCTCACGTCCCGGCGCAGTCTACCTAGCCGCCGTCATGGCAGCTCACGCCCGTGCCGGACTGCCCGCTTTCTCCATTTATGGAAGGGATGTGCAGGACATGGAGGATGATACCATTCCCGCCGATGTGTCCCGTAAGCTGCTGCAGTGGGCAAGATGTGCCCTGGCAGCCGGACAGATGCAGAATAAAGCCTATGTCAACCTGGGTTCCGTTTCTATGGGTATCATGGGATCTTACTGCGATATCGATTTCTACCGTCAATATCTGGGAATGCGCACCGAGTGGGTGGATATGACCGAAATCTTAAGACGGGAAGCGCTGAACATTATAGATCCGGAAGAATACGAACGCGCCCTGTGCTGGACAAAGGCAAACTGCCCGGAAGGAACCGATCCAAATCCTCCGCAGCATGCCCGCAGTGCACAGCAGAAAGAACAGGACTGGAACTTTGTCGTCAAGATGACGCTGATCATCCGGGATATTCTTCTGGGCAACGACCGTCTGGCGGCCATTGGCTGGAAAGAGGAATCTCTTGGAAGAAACGGACTCCTCGGCGGCTTCCAGGGACAGCGCATGTGGACGGACTGGAAACCAAACGGTGATTTCACCGAGGCCATACTCAACTCGACCTTTGACTGGAACGGAAAGAAACAGCCTACGATCCTGGCTACGGAGAACGATAATCTGAACGGCGTCTCCATGCTGTTTGCCCATCTTCTCACGGGCCGCGCTTCCCTTTTCGCCGATGTACGCACCTACTGGAGCTCTGACGCCGTCGCACGGGTCACCGGATGGACGCCGGAAGGAATGGCGGCCGGCGGTTTCATCCACCTGATCAATTCCGGTGCAGCCTGCCTGGACGCCACAGGCGCCGTGAAAGATGCGCGCGGCCATGGCATCATGAAACGCTGGTGGGAAATGACAGAAGAAGACATCCACGCCTGCCTGCAGGCCACCGACTGGTGTCCTGCGGAACTTTGCCAGTTCCGGGGCGGCGGTTTCTCCTCTCATTTCTCCACCGCAGCATCCATGCCGCTCACAATGATCCGCCTGAATCTGATCGAGGGCATTGGCCCCTGCCTGCAGATCGCCGAAGGGTACAGCATCCTTCTGCCTGAAGAAGTCCACCGCATCATTGACCAGCGCACCGACCCTACCTGGCCCACCACCTGGTTTGTGCCCAATATCACTGGAGAAGGAGCTTTCCGGGACGTCTATTCTGTGATGGAAAACTGGGGAGCCAATCATGCCGCCTGTGCCTACGGCCATATCGGCGCGGATCTGATCACGCTCTCTTCCATGCTGCGGATCCCTGTCTCCATGCATAACGTAGCCCCGGAACGGATCTACCGTCCCCATTCCTGGAGCGCCTTTGGCACAGAAGATCTGCAGACAGCGGATTATGCCGCCTGCAAAGCTTACGGGCCATTGTACCAATAAAGGAACTTTCAATCTTGCTATCCTCTGAAAGGGGCCGTCAACGGCCCCTTTCAGAGGATAGCAAATTACTGTCAACCGGGCAGACTCTTCTCTGTATTTTCTATATGTAAACAATTTGCCGAAATGTACTTTAGCGGATTTCTATAAACCTAATTCTTTCACATATTTGAAAAAATAAGTCCGCCCTATCTTCAATTCTTCCAGAGCTTCCGAAATCTTTATTTCTTTCCTTCTCCACTTTCCCACCACTGTTTCAAACGACTCCGGCACAGGTCTTCCCGGATTTCCGAAATGCACGCCCCGCTCTTTCGCCGCCGCAATCCCTTCCGCCTGTCGTTTCCGGATATTCTCACGCTCATTTTGCGCCACATAGGACAGGATCTGCAGCACCAGATCCGCGACAAAAGTTCCAGTCAGATCCCGGCTTTTATCTCTCGTATCCAACAGCGGCATATCCAGCACGACGATATCGATCTGTTTCTCCCTGGTGAGGATGCGCCATTGTTCAAGAATCTCCTCATAGTTCCGGCCCAGCCTGTCGATCGACTGGATGATCAGAACATCCTTTTTCTTCATTTTCCTGACCAGCTTTCGATACGCAGAGCGGTTAAAATCTTTTCCACTCTGCTTGTCCATATAGATATTTTCCTCCTGAACCGGAAAGTTGCGCAGAGCAATCTTCTGCCGTGCTTCATTCTGCTCCCGTGTCGATACACGGATGTAACCGTAGACTGTGTTTTTCATTTGTTTACTCCTTTTTTTGCTTTAATATACCAAGTTTCCGTTAATTTACGCGGAATTAACCACAAAAAAACCAAACAAAACGTGGAAAACTCTTCAGAAAAACACAAAAAAACAGCTGATTCCCAGTTACGGAAATCAGCCGTCGTCTACTCTCTTTTCTGTCCTATTCCCAAACACTTTCTGCTGCCTTCTCAAACTTCTGCCAGAAACTGCCGGCGCGGCAGCGCTCCTGTCCGGTTTATTCCGGCCGGATTTTAATGCCATCGCTGACAAACACCACGTCATGTTCTCTCGTGCAGAAGATCTGCGCGCCCACGGATCGAAGCGCCTGCTCTGTCTCCTTTTCCGGCTCCGCTGCCGTCACAACGGCATACTGCGGCCGGATGAGGTCAATCAACCTGACGCCGGATGCAAGACTGCGTCCGTGGTAACTTACCTTATAGAGATCAACCTGCGGCAGATTGTATTGCAGAATCTCTTTCATGCGCTTCTTCTGCGCATCCCCCGCAAAGAACATCTGTACTTCTCCATGGCTGACCAGCACCGCAAGAGAATAATTGTTGTCCTTATCATACTCCGTCTCCTCCGGAGGCCAGATATGAAGAGACAGTTCTTTGTACTGCAGTTCTTCCTCTCTCTCAAGCGCCGTCATCATGATCCCCAGCGCCTCGGCCTGTTCTGTCAACCGTTCATAGCTTTCCTTAGACTGGTCATAAACAGGCGTCAGAATCTTCTGGACCGGAAGACTCTCAAGCAGCGCAGGAGCGCCGCCGATATGGTCCTTATCCGGGTGCGTCAGAATCAGACAATCAATCTCCTCCACACCCTCCTGCTGCAAAAGTGCAAGAATATGTTCCGCATCCTGTTCCTCACCCGTATCGATCATCACACAGGCGTCCTGACTCAGCACAATCGCACAGTCTGCGTCGTCCTTCGTGCCCGCAAACAGGATGCGGACTGACTCTGCCAAAACAGGCTCCGGAACCGGCGCGGAATTATCCCTGTCAAACATGCCGGACAACACAAAGTCCGCAACCAGGATCATACACAAAATACCCACGGCAATGATACGGCTGCCGAAGATCACGCCTTTCCTGTTTCTATTCATGATCCGCTCCTCCACTCTGGAAAGCATACCTGCCTGCGATCCTGCCGTCTTCATCCCAGAGGTCTTCCCAGCCTCTGGCACCCTCCCACAGGAAGACCTGCCCTTTCACCAGCCGGCATCCCCTGTCGTCTTTTCGGATCGCTTCCATCTCCGCGTCGGTAAGCGGATCACAGGTAATGCACTGCAGATTTGCCCTGTACTGCTCTTCTTTCACCGAAAAAGGAATCGGAATCTGCCCTCTTTGCACTGCCCACTTCAGACAGATCGCGGCCGGATGCACCTGATGCGCCCTGGCAGCCTGTACCACGGAGGGTAGTTCCATATCCACCACATCCTGTGCCGTCCGATCTCTCTCCGGCCGGGAGGGCGAACCGATCGGACAGTAACCGATCGGCAGGATATCATGAACCGCCGCATAAGCAAACAGCTCCGGCTGTTGGAAGGATGGATGCAGCTCCATCTCCAAAGCTGCCGGACTGATCCTGCACAGAGGCAGCACCGCTTCCAGCTTGGGAACGGTCATGTTGCTCATCCCGATATACCGCACCAGTCCATCGTCCACGAGTTTCTCGCACTGACGCCATACCGTCATGAATTCTTCCGTTGAAAACGGCCTGGAATCCGGATTCCTGGAATCCCCGCCGCACCCTGGCGCATGATAATTCGGAAAAGGCCAATGCACAAGATACAGATCCATCTGTGAGATCCCCAGATCTCTTAAACTCTCCTTACAGGAAGCGATGACCTCTCCCGCTCCATGTTTGTCATTCCATACCTTGGACGTAATAAAGAGTTCTTCTCTCGTCGCTGCTCCCTCTGCAAACACTCTTTTCAAAACCTGTCCGATCTGCGCCTCATTCTGATATACGGAAGCACAGTCAATCAGACGATATCCATACTTGATCGCCCCGTAAACTGCCTGGGACACTGCGTCTGCTCCATATTTGTCTGATCCGAAAGTCCCAAGCCCCATGCCGGGAATCTGCTCCCCGCCTGGCAGCGTTCTCTTCGGGATTCTGGACTGCTCTATTGTCTGCTCCATAGACTCCCCTTTCTTTCCCTTAATCAAATACTACCGCCACTTTGCCGCACTGACCGCCTGCCATGAGTCTGTAGGCTTCGCCTGCTTTTTCCAGCGGAAACTCATGTGTGATGAGATCTTCTGGATGGATGTTCCAACGCACCAGCCTCTCGACCAGTTCTTCCATCCGCCACAGCGACGTGACCCAGGAACCGTAGATAGATTTCTGTCCGTGAATGATATCGGGACTGGGATAGAACGTGCAGGTTCCTCCTTCCCCCACGAATGCGATCTTCCCCCATTCCCTGGTTCCGTGGATCGCAAGCTGTCTGCCGCCGTCACTGGCCGATGCGTCAATCGCGCGCTCTACGCCTCTGCCCCCGGTAGCTTCCAGAATCTCATCCAGCGCGTCCTCGCCCGGCTTTACCACCAGATCAACCAGCCCCAGCCGCTCTGCCAGCGCAATCCTGTAATCGTTCCTCTCCACGCCGATCAGCTTGTTGGCTCCCATAGCCTTAGCAAGCATAAGCGCCGCAAGTCCGACTGGTCCAAGTCCTGTCACCAGTACCGCATCATTGCCGCAGATACCGATCTTCTCGATGGCTTCATAGACAGTCCCGAATCCGCATGCCACCTGTGCGCCATCCTTATAGGAAAGTTCATCCGGCAGCGCGATCAGATCCTTCTCATCCGCCAGAATGTAAGGCGCCATACCGCCGTTTCTCTGCCAGCCATAAGCCTGGCGGAATCTGCTCTTACAGGAAATATAATATCCCCGCCGGCAGTCATTGCATACGCCGCATCCTGAAATATGATAGACGATCACTCTGTCTCCCTTTTGAAAGCGTCGTAATCCCTCGCCTTCTTCCACGATCTGACCACAGGGCTCATGTCCGGCCACCATGCCCGGTATGTATCCCTCCGGTCCTTTGCCCGTATGTTCCCTGTAGATACAGCGGATATCGCTGCCACAGATCGTGGTAGCCTTTGTCTGTATTACCACCTGTCCGGGTCCGGGTTTGGGAATCTCAAACTCCTTCATCTCCACTGTGCTGTTTCCAGGCAGCACTGCCCCCTTCATCAACATTTTTACTTCCATAATAACCTCTCTTTCAGAACAGTCCTTCCGGTATCCTGCTGTTTCGCCTCTCCTTTCAGTATACTCTCCTCCTCTCCGGATACCAGATTGGAACATGCCTGTTTTCACAAAAAAATGTCGTGTTTTTATAGTTTTTCTGCTATACTGTTCCTTAAGATCCTAAACAGCCGCCCACAATCGCCAGAAGGACACCCTATGAAAATACAATATACCGACATCGATATCCATTTTGTCATGGATGAGCTTTCCGTACACGCCCTCAATATCATCTTCGAGCAGTTTACCCGCGTCATACCTTCCCACAGCCACGGAAGCGATTGCTACGAGATCCATTATATTCCTGCCGGGTCTGGCAGGCTGAAAGTCGATGAGATTTACTACGATCTCTCTCCCAACACCCTCTTTGTGACCGGGCCCCATGTGATGCACGCACAGTCGCCGCTTTTGTCTGATCCGATGCAGGAGTACTGCGTCTACCTCAGATTTCCCGGTGCATCCCGTTCAAAGAAGCTGTCCGCTCTCCTGGATGCTTTTCTGTCTACGGGCTTCTGGATCGGACAGGATGTGCATGGGATCCATTTCCTGATGCAGCAGCTTTTTGATGAGTTGAAGTGCCGGTATACCGGATACCAGAATCAGGTAGAACTTCTGCTCTCCCAGCTGATCATCTGCGTTGTGCGCAATTATGAACAGAAAAAGAAGCCCGAATACCGTTTTGCCCGAAAGAATCTCTACCACAGCAAATCCATGATTATAGAAGAATATTTTCTCTACGAATACCGGACCCTCTCCTTAGACGCCCTTGCCAGCCGGCTTAATCTGAGCGCACGCCAGACGCAGCGTCTTCTGCAGAATGATTATGGCAAGACTTTCCAGCAAAAGAAAACGGAAGCGCGTATGTCCATCGCTTCCATCCTTCTTGGCGATAAAAGCAGAAGTATCGCCTCCATTGCCGAGGAACTTGGCTATGCATCGGCGGAGCACTTTTCTTCTGCTTTCAAGAAATATTATCAGGTCAGTCCCGGAAACTACCGCAAGGGGCAGAAAGTCTCTCTCTTGTCGCCGTGAAGTGTGTCTCTTTCTTTTTCCCCCTTTTTATGGTATGATCCTATCAGAGTATCTGATTTAAAGTATGTGATCTTGAGAAAAAGGATGTTTTTATGAATGCAATTACGCTGATTATCATTTATTTGGTCACTGTCAACTGTCTTAGCTTTATCATCATGGGGGTGGACAAGCACAAGGCGCGTAAGAGAGCCTGGCGGATCCCGGAGTCTACCCTTTTTGTGCTGGCTCTGATCGGCGGTTCCCTCGGTTCCATCGCAGGAATGCACCTCTTTCACCACAAAACAAGACATTGGTACTTCCTATATGGCATGCCGGCGATTCTGATCTTCCAGATACTTCTTGTCCTGCTGCTTGTGACGTCTCCGATCGAGATTACAGTTATGTAAATCTATTATTCCATTTGTCCAGAACAAAAGGGCGCTTCGCACGCGCTTGACAGAAAAAAGGGACTGTCGTTTGCACAACAGTCCCGCCGTCTTCTCCCCGGCTCTCAGATCATTCCGAGCCTGTCGTCACAGGGTAACAATGATCCCGCCGTCATTGGCATACATGCTGCTGATCCCCGCCGTATCCAGGATCACCACATTCTTATAAGAAGCCCGCTTCTCCATCAGGCTGCGCATATATTCCGCCCGCTGTGGACAATTACAGTGGGAGATCATAAGAGTCCTTTTCTCCGGATGCGCGACATCAGCCACAAGATTGTCCGCCATCTTGGCAAGCGCCTTATTGATGCCGATCGCCTGTCCCTTCTGCTCGATCATGCCCAGATTGCCGATCATAACAGGCTTGATATTGAGCGTCGATGCGACTAACGCCTTAACGCCAGTCAGTCTCCCGTTCTTACGCAGCGTCTCCAGATTATCCAGCACAAAATAGGTCTTCATCCTGCGCTTGAACACTTCGATCTTCTCCACCGTCTCCTCGAACGACAAACCAGCTTCCTTATACTGCATGATCCGCATCGCCAACTGCGTCTCCCCACAACTGGCCGACTCCGAATCCACCACATGGATCTTCTTCCCGCCATATTTCTCATGATACAGATTCCTGCCCAGTTCTGCACTGTTATAACTTCCGCTCAGATGAGAGGACAGTGTCACTACGTAAACTTCTTCCGCTTCACAGTGATACGCTTCCATAAACCGTTCTGGGGACGGACAGGAAGATTTCGGACATTGCGGGTAAGCCGCCACTTTCTCCAGAAATTCCTTCTGATCAAAACTATCATCATCCAGGATCCTGTAATCCCCCACCTCAAGTCCCAGGGGAATTCTCTGAAATCTCTCCTCTTTCTTATATGGATCCGGCAGTTCACAACAGCTATCTACAACAATTTTATATTTCATAAGGCCTCCGCAACTATTCAATGTAGTTTTCATTACCACTTATGATAACATGAATTCTTATATGTTGTAAATAGATTTCTTTATTTCTTCTTTTGGAGCGCTGTGGTATACTATGGCTAACGACACTGGAGATTTTACATTCGGTTTCTATTTATGGAGATTTGCTATGATCGCACTGAAGATTATCAATGTGAAACAATTTATGGGCAGACTGCTCGGCGCAGATGATTTTGACGGCTTTCTGTTAGAAGAAGCTTCGATCAGCACCTACAACACATTTCAGATTGACGGACACCAGAACAGAGCGTTCTACACTTCTGAGGAATGGGAAGACCGGGAACTGCGGCCCTATGCTTTCACACAGTGGAAAGTGATCCGGCCTGTCTGTTTTGACCTGATCAAGGGAAGACGGACCCCGGCCGCATTCCATTTCGTCCTGCACCTGATCCCGGAGTACACTGCCTCGATCCTGAAAAGGGGCGACACCAGCGTAACCCCCGATCAGGTCAGGGGATTTGTGCTAAATATACGATATGACGGACAAACTCTTACGTTAATCACCGGCACTTCTTACCATACTTTCCTCATGGACAAAACCCCTGACGTTCTATGGGATCAGGCAGTCAGGCAGTTTCTTTCCAAACGTGAGATCTCTTTCGAAGAATTATAGGCCAGTGCGGAGTCTTCCACAGGAAGACGGCGATCGGCATACCGATCAGTTCCGCCAGGATAAACACCGTCCAGACCAGAGACAGATTCCCGAATCCCTGCATTGTAAAGGCCAGCAGAAGCGGCAGAATGGCCTGTCTGATCATCGTCAGACACATGCTCTTCGTTCCAAACGACATTCCCTGCATCGCTGCGGCATAGACCAGATTCGGAATCGACACAAGATACGAAACTGCAAGGATCCGAAGCGCGGGAATCCCTATGGCAAGCATATGCTCCGATGCGTCGAAAAGATGCAGCACGACTCCCGGCATTCCTTCCAGACAGAGAAAGAAAGGAATATACAGCATCGTAGCGTACAAGAGCGTCCACCGGATCGACTCTTCAATGCGTTTCTGTTTCCTGGCGCCATAATTATAGGCGACGATAGGGATCAAACCGTTGTTAATCCCGTGCACCCCAACCGTCACCACACTCTGGATCCTCACGCAGACGCCATAGACTGCCACCGCCGTGGCCGAAAAGGACAGCAGGATTGCGTTCATGGCAACGCTGACGAAAGAAGTCAAGACCTGTACCATAGTGGAGGGGATCCCCACCTTTAAAATCGCCATGATGCTCTCCTTCTCCTGCCTGAGATGGAAGGAAAAGGGAATCTCCTGATTCCATCTGCGGTTAATCATGATCCCGGCCGCCATGCCCACAATCTGGCCGATCACCGTGGCGACGGCCGCGCCCTGCGCCTCCATCCTCGGCATGCCAAACAGGCCGAAGATAAAGATCGGATCCAGGACCAGGTTGGTCACAGAAGCCGCTGACAGTGTGAACAGGAACAGGTGCGACTTGCCGCTGGCAATCACGAAACGGTCAAAGACCCACTGTCCCATCTGTCCGAAAGAAAACAACATACAGATCGTCAGGTAGTCGCGTCCATAGGCCGCGATCACTTCATTTCCGCCGGACTGCCACGCGAAGTACGGCTTCACAAGCAGCAGACACAAAAATATGATCAATATCCAGGCGCACAGCGCGAGAAAAATGGCTGCATCCGCCGCCTTTTTCACCCGGTCCGGCGCTTTCTCACCCAAAGCTTTCGAGATCACGGCATTGAGTCCCACCGCGTTTCCGAATCCCAGAGCCGATACGAGCACCTGGACGGGCGACGCTAAGAACAGCGCCGTCAGAGCTTCCTCTGATATCCTTGCCACAAACACGGAATCCACGAAATTGTAAAGTGAATTGATGAGCAGACTCAACATCAGCGGAATGCCTGTCGCAATGACGAGTCTGCTGATCTTCTCTGTCCCCATCTTATTTTCTTCGTATGTCATAGTCTCCTTCCTCAAACTTTCTTCCTCCACACTATACCTGCGCCGCTCTCCTGCAGATCCGCCTCCCAAATGCTCCCAAACCGCATTCCGGAGGCGGAACGGTTACTGCTTTCAGTGTATACTATGACATAACAGATAGCAAATATTTATATTATATACATTTCCATAGTTTTCTTGAATACAAAACTGCCACCGGCTTCTGTATCCGGCGGCAGTAAAATAAAAGGATCCTTACCAATACATGACACTGCCGCACTGCACAGCGTAATCGACCACCGCCATGATCATCGCGAAGAACAACATCGCCGCCATCATCAAAATGGCCGGAACATCATACAGGAGCTTCTGTTCCTGTGCCTTGTCCCTGTGATTTTCCACCAGGATCTCAATCCCCAGCAGAATAAATACGACAGGCCAACATTGAAATATCATATGATACTGCAGCTCTGGCACAAAGATCCGTACCAGAAAGAGAATGCCATAACAGATCAACGTAATGCCAAACGTCACCGTGCCGATCCTTCTGACCTGATAAGTTTTACTTTCCTGTTCCATTCCTTTTCCCCTTTCCTTTCCTTCGTCTGCCGGCTCTTAGTTCCTGTTCTCCGGTGTGTCTGCCTCATCCTCTGCACGCTCTTCTTCCTCGATCAGCACTCTCCTGCCGCGGACCAGAACAAGTCCTGCCCAGATCACGGCAATCCCCACGACTGCTCTGGGTAATTCATCCCGCACGAAATAATAGATCTGGCTAAGGAGCTGGCTGTCCCATCCAAAGATATCGCAAAGTACGTTAAATACTACCTGCCACAGCATCATAACCCCCAGAATGATCAGAATGACCGCCGCTATTTTCCTGTTGGCGCCCTCTAACTTCCATTTCCGGTGTCTGATATCGTCAAATCCAAACAGATATTCATCCTGAAGATTGTGGAATGCCATGTCGTCCAAAGTCGCCAGATTATTGGCGTGAAAGAAGCTGTATGCATACATGACGATCGGAAAAACCGACAGCGCCCCAAGATTCGTGACCCCCACAATCGCTGCAAGGATCATGAATCCCAGCATCAGACTGAGTCCCATCTTCATAAATCCCATATACATTTCTCCCGCTCCTGGCATAAAGGAAAAAATAAATGTCCAAAACCTACTTTTCTTTCTCTGCATGTTTCATCCTCACTTTCTATTTCTCATCTCTGTCCCATGACAGATTCTCTCCGAACTGGGAAACCTTCGCGCCGATCTCTCCGAACAGCCCTCTTATGCCGCCGCTGGCCCGTTCTTTCCTGTACTTCTCCCAATGATCGTCTATATTTTTCTGCCTTTCCTGCGCTGCCTGTTCCATGGACACTGCATAAGTCTGTCTTGGCATAAATGTCTCCTCCGTATGCTCTGCGTTATCCACCGGCATCAGGATCAAAACCGCCAGGGCTGCCGCCATTGCGATCAGCACTTTCGCCCGATAGGTAAACATCTGCCTTTTTCTGAACGCCCTTCTCTCTTCTCTAATCTGTGTCAGTACATTCCCTTTGAGATGAACCGGTGCGTGCAGCATCTCTTCTTTTTCAACCTGCTCGATCAGCGCAAGCAGCGCTTCCTCGGACAGATTCTCAGAGAAGTCGTCACTGCCCTGATGTCTGCTCTTCTTCTTTCCATCTTCTAATTGGTATATCATGCGCCCTTCTCCTTTCCATACAGCCTGCGCAGCATCGATCTGGCCCGATAAACCTGCGTCTGTACTGTTTTGACTTTCATGCCTCGTCTCTTAGCGATCTCACCCACATCCAGTTCCTCATAGTAATAGGCTCTGGCGATCTCGTCATAAGGCGGTTTCAGAGACTTGCACCGGGAAAGCAGTGTCTCCCGCACTTCTTCTTCCAGACACGCATGTTCCGGCGTGTTCTCATAAGTCTGTCCCCTTGCCATGTTCTCCTCTATGCCGATGTCCTCCGTGGGAATGCTTCGTCTTCCCGCACTCTGCAGATAATCCAGACATTTGTTGGTTGCGATCCTGCACAGCCATGCTTTCTCATGCTGCCCGTCAAAGTCCTTCAGGTGCTTATACGCCGACAAGAACGTTTCCTGTGTCAGATCTTCAGAGGCAAAATAATCTGTCGTCATCTTATAACAGATGGAAAAAACAAGATGTTGGTAGGAATCAATCAGCGCTGATAATTGTTCTTCCCGATTAATACGATCTGCCTCCCTTCCTGTGATCTGACTTTGTTCTGTTGCGTTTTCAGGCAACTCTATCTATTATAACGGGATGGAAGGGAATGTGTCTTCAACTTTTTCCAAAAACTTTCGGCAGACATACCGTACCGGTATACCTGCCGTGATCGTCGTCGCTATCATACTCCTGCCAGCACTGGCCTCTAGTCTATCACCAGTCCTTCCATAATATAGAGAAGCTGCTCGTCCACCTTCTTCTCCGTGATCCCGAAAGTCTGCGCGTTGATCTTCATGCCCTCCAACACATACATGATGTTGCTGGCAGCGCCTTTGGGATTCTCACAATAGAATTCTCCGCTGGCAATTCCCATGCCGATCAGCTTCTCCAAAACCCTGACTCCCGCGTCAAACTGCTTTCTGAGCATATTGTTCCTGTCAGTCGATCGATTGGCAAAGAAATACTCATATACAGCCGTCGTCAGGTTGTTCTTCTGCAGCAGTTCCTTCTTCTGTTCTTTCAGAAAGAGCAGCAGAATATCTGACGCCGTATCACCCTCTGTGATACTCTCTGCGAAAATATCGTCCGTCTCTTCCGCTTCCATCTGCAGAATTTCCAAAAGAATCTGCTCGGTACTGTCGAAATACAGATACAACCCTCCCCTGCTGATCTCACAGGCTTCCACGATATCCTTCATGGTCACACTCTTGTAGCCTTTCTCCATGAAAACTTTCCTGGCCGTATCTAATATGTATTTCTTCTTCTGTACTGATTTCTCTCCCATGCTGTAATTTCCTTCTCCAAATGATCGTATTTCACTTATCTATGCTGTTCTGTCATCTCATCGGCTTGTCCCAGAATTCCAGGTTCTCTTTCATCTTCCGCACCACATTCAAAAAGATCCGATTATACACGGCCTCTGTCCACAATCTTCCTTTCGTCATGCCGCCCAGGACATACTTGGAAAGGATCCCTTTCAGAACATCCATCTCCCGGATCCCCGCCTCCTCTATGGCCCGCAGTTCATCCTTCACCGTGCGCAGTCTGTGTCTGGAATAGATATAAGGATAATTACGGTCCAGCAGCCCTGTTCTCTGCACCTCTTTGATGAAGCTCATCAACGTCCCGTCATACACCGGAAACGTGATCGAACTTCCCTTAATCCCAGAACCTTCAAATGTCTCCTGCACGCTGCTTCCCGCTTTCTCCTCCAGCCAGGGAAGATAACGGATCAGTCTCTCCACATCCGGCTTATAGGTATTCACAATCTGCTGTCTGTATTCTATATCCTCTCGATCCATATAAACCGCCTTTCTTCTACTGTCTCCATAATCGACATGCCTGTCATATAATTCTAGCATACTTTCTTCAAAAGTACAGCACAAAATACTGGCCAAGTTCTTGTGCACTTTGCCACGGCCAGCCGGGACAGTTTTCGTTTCTTTCTTGTTTTTATCTGCTAATAGCTGTATACTATAGGAAATAACACAGGAAAGGGTTTCCATACTATGGCAATTAAAGAATTCCCTGCCGGGGAAATATTATTTCAAAGTGAACAACCGGTCACTTCCATTCATCTGATCACCAGGGGGACTGTTCAGGCCACCTATCCCGGTGGCAGCTTTCAGTTGACCAAGGGCGACGTCATCGGTATCTGTGAATTGCACTTAGGTTCTTACTATATTACTTATCAGACCACGGAGCCTGTCTCCCTTGCACCTTATCCATGTTCTAAGGCGCAGTTGTCCGATCTGATGAGTTCCAATGTGGAAATGTCTGGCCGGATCATTTTCTCCTTATATAAGCAACTGCGGGCGATTCTGGACCAATACGAACAGGCCCGCACGGATTGTGATCAATTCTACCATTATCTGATGGACAGTTATGCACAATATAGCTCTTTTTGTACGAAACATGGCGTATCTGCCAGAGCGCTTCCAGGGTTAGAGACCCTGTCTGAACTGGTTCTGGATGAAGATGTGCCTGACTGGCTGGGAGGCTACTATGCGCAGTTTCTTTCTCTTGTGAAGAACTCCGCTTCGAAGAAAATGAGTTCCGCTTTTATGTTCGGCCTTTTGTCAAAAGCAAATGATGACATCCACCAGGTGATCTCTATCTGCCGGATTCTGTACGACTATAAGGCAGATCTCATAGGCTTGCTTATGAATGAAAACCGCCTGGATTTATTCGATTTCTATGCCGGTCTTCTCTATCGGATCGGTTCCAACGAAGCTGATTCTACGGCACTTCAAGCTGTAATCTCTGACATGATGGTACAGTTAGAGAGCCATGCTTCGATCGATCACGATATGTATGAAAAGCGTGTCAGTGAATATCACGACAGACTTCATTCCCTGAGTGCACATACCGGCGATTCCACCGACGCCGCCGGCAGCAGCGCGGATATCATCGATTCACTCAATACGATCCTGTCTTACTCTCAGGTCGATGAAGAGACCGCTTTTGCCTTTAAGGTTGCCGTCGAACAATTCCGTAAGATGACTGACAAGAACAGCTCTGACGACTCTGCCAGGAAGCTGCGCCAGAAGATCACGAAGCTGTTCTACGACGTATACGAGAAAGCTTTCCTCAGAAGCCTTCACGACGAATCGATTCCGAAGGTAGTGAAAATGTTCTTTAACTTCGGCTATGTTGACGAGCAGTTAGCCGGTATGAAGAATGCGGCTTACCTTTGCTCCATCGTCGATTATCTTCCCACCGATCCCTCTAAGGGGCTGTATACTTTATATGAATGGCTCCTGGCGATCTATAAGGGGAAGAAATCACCCAGCCGTAACGAATTCGACACCGATTACCAGGCTTACGTGCATGAATTGAAAACAAGTGGCAAGATCACGGCGGCAGAAGAAACGACCATGCTTGGCGACAATGAGAAAATTGTTCTGTTTGAACTGCAGAGCGTCTTCCCATCGATCAACAAGATCACCTTCGGCCGGATCAGCAGCTTCTGCCCTGTCTTTTCAGAGCACAATATTCTGAAAGACTTGGATACCTCGCTGGTATCTGTCGCAAGCGTGGAGGAGGCGTTCAACCATATCCGTTCCGTTGATTTCAGCGCCTACTACCGTGACACGATCTACACCAATGCCGATCTGGGAATCGCGAAAGAGTATATCAGCGTAGAAGTGCTTCCCGATATCATCCTGATGCCCAATATGGGAATCCGCGGCGTTATGTGGCAGGAAATCGAAGGGCGGAAACGTACAACGCCGTCCCGCATGATGGTATCTATCTTCCAGATGGAAGACCTGACTAATATTTTTATTCGGTTGACCGCTGATTTCCGTTGGGAGATGTGCAAACGCATCCAGGGTCCTCGCTGGAACGATGTGACAGAACCTTCCCTGACCAGCGAATATTTCGACTATATCCAATTCTACAAGAAAAACCATGAGCTTTCGACAGACGCCAAAGAGAAAATCAAGCTCAGCATGCAGAAGGCAAAGAACAGCTTCAAGGAAATGTTTATCAGAGATTACGAGTCCTGGGTACTCTATGAGGGAGCCGGTTCTCCACGGTTAAATAAAATCGCCCGCGCCATCCTCTTCTCCTACTGTCCTTTCTCCAAGGGAATCCGCGATACGCTGAAAGCAAATCCCCTGTATAAGGAGACAATGGAGCGGTATGACGTGAAGCTGGGACAGCGTCTCCATCACTATAATAATTTGTTCCAGAAGATCAAGAACTCAGGTGCTCCGATCCCGCCTGAGATCCAGGCGCAGAAGGAATTCCTGGAATATTGATCTTTAGGCAGAACGTAACCGTTCATCCTTCTGTTTCATGAAATTAAGCCAATGCACAGCGTCTGACATGATATCATGCCAGGCGCGTCCGGCTTAACGAAATGACATGATGCCGGGGTCAAAACATAGTGTTTTCTATGTTTGATACTCTGCAAGAACCTTGAAAATTTAATATTTTACAGTAGATTTTTTGTAAAGACTTCATTGCCTTGGAATTGTTGATGTACTTCCGGCTTATTTCTATGCCAACATCGGATTTTGCGCATAATTCCCCAAGCCCTTTCGGAATCCAAAGAGCTTTCTGAAGTTTAAGGCTGCTATTTTACTCCCCCAAAAAAATTTACCCCGTTGTTTACCTCTTGGAAGTTTGTCCAGATGGTAATTCTTT
>CAJTRA010000018.1 GCA_910578345.1 uncultured Lachnospiraceae bacterium
AAGAGTACGAGGTAGATAGGCTGAAGGTGTAAGTGCAGCAATGCATTGAGCTGATAAGTACTAATCGGTCGAGGGCTTAACCAAAAGAAGGCCCATAAGAGGGCCATCTTTAGAAGAACCGCAGGCGGTTCTTGGAAAGACTTTCAGGATAGGAAATAGAAGTTGTGAGAAGATCATCAGGTTCGGTTTTGAGGGTATGTCTAAAGCAAATCCATAAGGATTTACCCAGAAGAAATCAAATATTTACACTATTTGCGAAAAAATGCAAATAGTGTTTTTTTTTTGTTTTTTTTATGGTATAATGAATCTAATTTGAATAAATATAACGTGAGGTGGATTACATGGATACAAAGATTCTGCTTGAGAATGGAACTAATGAGCTTGAGGTACTTGAATTTAGGTTGGATGGTAATGCATACGGAATTAATGTTGCGAAGATCAAGGAGATCATTACCTATGAGGATGTTACACCAGTACCGAATGCACATCCCAGTATTGAGGGTATTTTTATGCCTCGTGATACGATGATTACAGCGATCGATCTTAAGAACTGTCTACAGCGCGGAACTTCTGAGCCGGGAGGTTTGTTTATTATCACAAACTTTAATAAGCTCGATATTGCATTCCATGTTGATTCCGTTATCGGGATACATCGTGTTTCCTGGAGAGACATTATCAAACCGGGTGCTGCCGTATCTACAACAGAGGAGGGTGTTTCTACAGGCATCATCAAATTTGAAGAGCGGTTGATTATTATTCTTGATTTTGAGAAAATTGTTACCGATATTAATCCGGAGACTGGATTAAAGATGGCGGATATTGATGAGTTGGGGGAGAGACATAGGATCGATGTACCTATTTTAGTTGCAGAGGATTCCCCCTTGTTAAATAAATTGATCGTGGATTCTTTACATAAAGCGGGATATGTGAATCTGATCCATACAGAGAATGGACAGCAGGCATACGATGTGATCCAGGAATGTAAGAAAGAAGGAACTCTGAAAGAGCATGTACAGTGTGTCATAACGGATATTGAGATGCCGCTGATGGATGGTCATAGACTCACGAAATTGATCAAGTCAGATGAAGAGACGAAGGACATTCCGGTTGTTATTTTCTCATCTCTGGTCAATGAAGAGATGAGAAGGAAAGGGGTTTCTCTTGGTGCGAACGCGCAGCTTTCCAAACCGGAGATTGGCAATCTGGTACGTGTGGTAGATGATTTGGTTTTGAATTTAAAGTAATTATATAATATTTTGGAATAAAGGCTGGGAGATTCCCGGCTTTTATTTCAGCGGGCATGCGCCAAAGACATGCTTGGATGCCTCTGGTGACTGTTGCATGTACGGATATTGGGCGACTGCCGTGAGGTTTTTCATACCCCGTTGCTTGCGGCGTTGCTGAACTGCTGTTTCGTTGCTTGTAGCGGGGTAGTTAAGTTAGTGTGAGGATATGGCATGGCAGGGAACGGATGGAAAGAAGTGGGAGAGCGGATAGAGCATTCTGAGAAGATCCTTCTGGGGATAGGAGAGGAGCTTGAATACGATTGGAATGCATTAACGCAGGATCAGCGTTATCAGGAAATCGAAGAAGAGACCGGTGGGCGGGAGGAGTATGTCTGGATCACGCCCTTTTTGCAGAGGATGGTGTTACAGCAGCACAGAGAAGATAAATGGGGAACAGCATATGCTAACCTGAGAGAAATGCTGGCAGACAAGGATTATTTTGTTGTATCTCTGTGTATGGACGATTATATTTATCAGATGGGATTTGAGGAAGGAAGAATTGTAACTCCTTGCGGCGGTTTCCGTAAGATGCAGTGCGACTGTAATTGCTGTCAGGAACTCAGTACTATTCCACAGAAGGTTTATGAGGATGTCCTGCAATATTACAGGAAAGAAATTTCACTTGATAAGCTGCAGGAGCCTGTTTGTGCAAAGTGTGGAAGTAAATTGCGGTTTAACCAGCTTGGGGTAACAAGATATGCGGAAGAAGGGTATCTGGAGCAGTGGGCTGCTTATACGAAGTGGCTGCAAGGAACAGTAAACAGATCGTTATGTGTTCTTGAGCTCGGAGCGGGCATGGAATACCCGTCCATTATCCGTTTTCCTTTTGAGAAGATCGTATTTTATAATCAGAAAGCGTTTATGTATCGCATACATTCCAGATTGTATCAGATCGGGGAAGAGATTGGCGACAGAGGAGTCGGCATACAGGCAAATGTGATCGATTATTTGTGCAGCAGAAAATTTTATTCATTTGAGGAAAGTGATTTGTGAAATAGAGTAGTATGTGATAAAATGAGACAGAAATTTTTTTTTGGAGATAAGATATGAGCTCAAGTGAAGAATATTTGGATAATCTTTTAAAGGCTTTGTTAGAGAGTGAAAATGCTTCGAGCGCAGGGGCTGGAAAGAATGAGTCTGATTCGCCGGAGGAATTGTTTGCGTCTATGGGCGGAATGACCAGGAAAGCGGATGCGGAGGCAGTGGAGGAAACACCGGAGGGTCAACAGAAGCAATCGGCTGAAGTGGAGTCCAATAAAGCCATGAGTCCGAATGAGATTGAAGAAATGCTGGCATCTATGACTGCGGAAGTGCCCGAAGAAGCGTCGCAGGATTCTGAAGAAGATGCTTTAGTGGAACAGATTGTGAATGAGTTATTGCCTGATGCGTCCGGACCAGTGGCGGAGGAAGAGCGGGAGCCGGAAGCAGCAGATTTCGATACAGGAATATCCGATGATTGGGCACTGGAAGAAGATCCTTTGCCGGAAACAGAGGAAGAAGACGGAATGTCCGATTGGGCACTGGAAGAAGATTCTTTGCCGGAAGCAGAGGAAGAAGACGGAATGTCTGATTGGGCATTGGAAGAGGATTCTTTGCCGGAAGCAGAGGAAGAGGAAGGAATGTCCGATTGGGCGCTGGAAGAAGATTCTTTACTGGAGGAACAGGAACCAGAGACAGGCAGCTCTGACTGGGCGTTAGAGGAAGATTCCCTGCCGGAAGCAGAGGAAGAAGACGTATTCTTGGATGATTGGGCGTTAGAGGAAGATTCTCTGCCAGGCGAACCGGAGCAGGAGGATGTTTTCGACGCTGGTTGGGATCTGGAGGAGGAACCGACGCAGAGACGGATCGTGGAAGATCCGTTCATGGCAGATTGGGCATTAGAGGAAGAACTTTTGCCGGCGGAACCTGAACCAGAGGAGAGTGCTGCACTGGAAGATGAGACCTTGCCGGCGGATATGAGTCTGGATGAGTGGAGTCTGGATGAGCCGGAGCTGCCAGTACTGGATGAATTCCGTTTGGAGGAGTCGATGGAACCGACAGTGGAGGAAGCTAAACTGGAGGAACCGATGCTGGAGGAAGACAGTCTGGAAGAGTCAGGGCTATCGGCATTGGAAGAGCCTGTCCAAGAGGAACCGGAGCTACCAGTATTGGATGAGTTTGATGCAGAAGAACCAGAGCTGCCGGCCCTGGATGAGCTTGATGCAGAAGAACCGGAGCTGCCGGCCTTGGATGAGTCTGGTGCAGAGGAACCAGAGCTGCCGGCCCTGGGTGAGCTTGATGCAGAAGAGCCAGAGCTGCCAGCCCTGGGTGAGCTTGATGCAGAAGAGCCGGAGCTGCAGGCCCTGGATGAACTTGATGCAGAGGACAAAACATCATCCATGCCGGAGGAATGGGATCTGGATGGACTGCTTGATCTGAAGGAGTTAGGTGAAATGGGGCCGGAGGATCAGTCGGCAGAGGATAGTTTATTGCTGGAGAAGCTGTTGTCAGACAGAGAATCCGCAGAAAATGAGATCGAGCAGGAGGAAGAATCTACCTTGAACGAGTGGACATTAGATGAGGAGACAATACCGAAAGATGCGGTATCAAATACAACAAAGCCAGAAGAGGATGCGATGAGCGCTACCATGTCAGAGGAAGACGTTGACAGACTTCTGGGAGATGACTTTGCACTGGAGGAATCGGGTGAGGAGGACGAGGGTCTTTCTGCATTGCTGGCAAGCATGGGACAGGATGAAGATCTTTCAGAGATCAATGATCTGTTAGAGAAAGCGGACAAGGGCCTGATGGAAGACGACGATATGCTTGCTTTGTTGGAGAGTACGCCGGAAGAGGGGGCGGATGAAGGTGACGATGCCTTTGATTTCTGGGGAAAAGAGGAAGAGATTCCGATAAGAGATCGAAGCGCCCGCGAGAGTGCGGCAGAAGAGCCGGAGGAGGAGAGTCCAGGTAAGAAGAAAAAGAAAGAAAAGAAGCGTGGAAAAGCCGGCAGGAAGAAAACGAAGAAAGGGGAGCAGGATGAGATGGAGCTGACGGATAAGCTGCTTTCCAGATTAGGTGACGAGGAAGCCAAGCCAAAGAAAAAGGGTGGTTTCGGTAAGCTCATGTCACTGTTATTTGAAGATGAAGATGATTTTCCGAGCAAAGATATGGATGTGAATGATGCAGACCGAGAGCTGGGGAATTTGTCAGATGAGAATCGAGAATTGCTGGCGGAACTGAACGAGGAAGACAGCAAGAAGAAAAAGGGCAAGAAAGAGAAGAAGAAAAAAGAGCCAAAGAAAAAGGCGGATGACAAGAAGGACAAGAAACCAAAGAAGGCCAAGAAGCCAAAGAAAGAAAAGAAGCCTAAGGTAGAGGAACCTAAGGTGCCGGAGAAAAGGATTTCCAGGACCAAGATAGTCTTTGTGATATTATTCTGTACTTCTGTTGCAGTTTGCATTATTGTAGTGAACAAATTCATTCCAGACTATATGCAGAGGCAGGAGGCGTGTGAGCTGTATGAAGAAAAGCAGTATGAGAAAGCATATGAACTGCTGTATGGTAAGGAGTTGAACGAGGAAGAGACGGCGGTGCTGCAGAAGAGCACAATCATTCTGCAGGTGAGGCAGAAGCTTGACTTCTATGAGACGTATCGCAGATTAAATATGCCGATGGAGGCATTGAATGCATTGATCGAAGGCGTGGAGCGCTATCATATGGCGGTAAGTGATGCACAGCAGTATGGAGTATCTGGAGAAATAGAGGATATCTACGCACAAATCCTGGCGGAGCTTTCGGGCAATTACGGGGTATCGGAGGAAGATGCACTGTTGATTCTTTCTTCTGAAGACGATCTGATCTATAACGAAAGACTCTACGGAATCATAAATGGTACGGGAATTGAGACTGAAACGGAAGAAGAGCCCAGGGTCAAAGAGGATGTCCTGCCGGAGGAAGAAGAGATTATCAATAGATTAGAAGGAGAAACACTTCCGGCAGAGGAGATAGACGCTCCGGCGGATGAGGAGGATATGACTGAGATTTCGGAGGAGTTTCCAGAGGAGGACCTGTGAGGATTCTGAGATTGATCGGAATACAGATTGCGAGCAGGGAAAAGAACGGGATCGGAGCAGAAAGATATGGTTGCAGTAATTGATTATGATGCCGGTAATATCAGGAGTGTGGAGAAAGCGGTTGTTGCGCTGGGCGGAGAAGTCAGGATAACACGCCGGGAGGATGAGATTCTGTCAGCGGATCATATTATCCTTCCGGGGGTCGGTTCTTTTGGCGGTGCAATGGAGAAGCTTCATGAATATGGTTTAGTGGATGTGATTAAGGAAGCGGTACAGAAGGAGATTCCATTCCTGGGGATCTGTCTTGGACTGCAGCTCCTTTTTGAGAGCAGTGAGGAAAGTGAGGGCGTGAAGGGGTTAGGAATCTTGCCAGGCCGAATTGTGAGACTGCCGGAGGAAGCAGGACTGAAGATACCGCATGTAGGGTGGAATTCCTTGCAGTTCCCGAATCCTGGAAGACTTTTTGCAGGAATTTCCGAAGAGGCTTATGTTTATTTCGTGCATTCCTTCTATCTGCAGGCAGAGGATCCCGGTATTGTGACAGCGGTGACGGAGTATGGGACAAGGATCCATGCTTCTGTCGAGAAAGGGAATGTGTTCGCCTGTCAGTTTCATCCTGAGAAAAGTTCTGAAGTGGGTCTGCATATCCTGCGTAATTTTCTAAGGATTGCTGGCTAGTCAGGAGAAGCATTTCAAAATTAATAACAAAAACACTTGCGCAGCAGCTCTGCGCACGCAGGCAGCCTGTCTGTGCGACATCATCAACTTGTACTTCTTTCTTCAGAGGTGTTTGTGTGAAAGGTGAGATGGAGGTGCAAGTATGAAAAGAAAGAATATGGCGAAACTATGCATACGAAACGAATCATTCCCTGTCTGGACGTGAAAAACGGCAGGGTGGTCAAAGGAGTCAATTTCATTAACTTTAAGGATGCCGGTGATCCGGCGGAGGTTGGCGCAGCTTACGATAGATCTGGAGCTGACGAGCTGGTCTTCCTGGATATCACAGCTTCTTCTGATGCCCGTGCGACGGCGGTGGAAATGGTACGCAGAGTTGCAGGCAGCGTCTTTATTCCGTTTACGGTGGGCGGCGGTATTCGCAGTGTGGAAGATTTCAAGGCTATTTTGCGGGAGGGCGCGGATAAGGTATCGGTCAATTCTGCAGCAATCATGAATCCCACGCTGATCGCAGATGCCGCAGATAAATTCGGAAGTCAGTGTGTGGTAGTGGCGATCGATGCAAAGCGGCGTTTGGATGGAAGTGGATGGAATATCTATAAGAACGGCGGGCGGGTCGATATGGGGATCGATGCGGTCGAGTGGGCAATGCAGGCTGAGAGGCTTGGAGCCGGCGAGATCCTGTTGACCAGTATGGATGGAGACGGGACGAAGGCCGGGTATGACCTGGAACTGACCAGGATGATTGCCGATCATGTTTCTATTCCAGTGATTGCTTCAGGCGGCGCAGGAACAATGGAACATTTCTATGAGGCTTTTGCACAAGGGCATGCGGATGCAGCTTTAGCAGCCTCTTTGTTTCATTTTAAAGAGATGGAGATCATGGATCTGAAACGGTATCTGCGGGATCAGGGCATTCCGGTGAGATTATAGATTCAGGTTATAGGGAGAACAGAAGATGGCAATGTTAAGCAATGATTGGGCGGCGGCGCTGGATGCGGAATTTCATAAAGCATATTACAGGCAGCTCTACAATTTTATCAGGGAAGAATATAGCAAACGGGTAATCTACCCGCCTTCCGAAGAAATCTTCAGCGCCTTTCATTTTACCCCGCTGCACGAGGTAAAGGTGCTTTTGCTGGGACAGGATCCGTATCATAATGACCACCAGGCTCATGGCATGAGTTTTTCTATTCCACAGGATCAGAAAGACATTCCGCCATCGCTGCAGAATATCTATAAGGAATTACAGGAGGATCTGGGCTGTTATATTCCGAATAACGGGTATTTGAAGAAGTGGGCTGACCAGGGTGTTCTTTTGTTAAATACGGTATTGACAGTGCGGGCGCATCAGGCGAACTCCCATCAGGGTAAGGGCTGGGAACAGTTTACGGATGCAGTCATTGAGGCGGTCAATGCACAGGACCGTCCGATTGTTTATCTGCTCTGGGGACGCCCGGCACAGAGCAAGATTCCGATGCTGACCAATCCGAAGCATCTGATTTTGAAAGCGCCGCATCCTAGTCCGTTGTCGGCATACCGCGGATTCTTTGGGTGCAGACACTTCAGCCAGTGCAATGAGTTCTTGAAGGAAAATGGGGTGGAACCGATCGATTGGCAGATTGAGAATATAGAATAGAAGAAGCTGGAACGAAAGAGAGGACTTGAAATAGAAATGAAGAAAGTGCCGTTTGTGACCAAAGAGCAGGTTGAAGAGATCGTAAGGACATATCCGACTCCCTTTTATCTGTATGATGAGAAAGGAATAAGGGAAAATGCCAGGGCAGTGCAGGAGGCTTTTGCGTGGAATGAGGGATTTAAGGAGTATTTTGCGGTAAAAGCTTGTCCGAATCCTTTTTTGCTACAGATCTTACAGGAGTACGGCATCGGTTGTGACTGTTCTTCGATGACGGAATTGATGCTGAGTAATGCAGTTGGGATCAATGGGCCGGAGATCATGTTTTCCTCCAATGAAACGCCCGCAGAGGAATATGCCTACTGTGCTAAAGTGGGCGGTATCATTAACCTGGATGACATCACGCACATTGAGTTTGTGGAGAAGATACTGGGCAGTCTGCCGGAGACCATGAGCTGCCGCTATAATCCGGGCGGTGTGTTTCAGATGAGCAATGGGATCATGGATAATCCGGGCGAATCCAAATATGGTTTTACATTAGAACAGCTTCTGGAAGGTTACAGGATCCTGCGGGCAAAAGGGGTGAAAAAGTTTGGCCTCCATGCGTTCCTTGCAAGCAATACGGTGACGAATGAATATTATCCGCAGCTTGCAAAACAGCTTTTTGAGCTGGCAGTCCGGATCCGGGAAGAAACGGGAGTGGAGCTTTCCTTCATCAATCTCTCCGGCGGTGTGGGGATTCCCTATACGCCTGAACAGCCGGGAAATGATATCCGTGTGATCGGGGAGGGAGTCCGCCGGGTTTATGAGGAGGTGCTTGTACCGGCAGGAATGGATCGTGTCGCCATCTATACGGAGATGGGACGTTTTATGATGGGACCTTACGGTGTTCTGGTGACAAAGGCGATCCACGAGAAGCATATCCATAAGGAATATATCGGCGTAGATGCCTGTGCGGTCAACCTGATGCGTCCGGCGATGTACGGCGCATATCATCATATTACCGTGCTTGGTAAGGAGGATGCGGTCTGTGACCATAGGTATGATATAGCGGGTTCTCTTTGCGAGAATAATGATAAATTTGCGATTGATAGAATGCTGCCGCAGATTGACAGAGGAGACTATCTGGTCATTCACGATGCGGGGGCGCACGGGTTCGCAATGGGGTACAACTATAACGGCAAGCTGAAATCAGCAGAGCTTCTGTTAAAAGAGGATGGCAGTGTACAGTTGATCAGACGTGCCGAGACCCCGAAGGATTATTTTGCGACATTTGACTGCTTTCCTGTTTTTGACAAGCTGGAAAAGTGACTGTTACCAGTCATTTGCTGTCGGTTCGGACATGTCTGGACGATGGCATTAATGTCATGTATAATAGAAGCATAATGTCATGGTGTGAGGAGGTTACATAATGAGAACAATTAAAGGCAGACTGCTTGCTACTGTTTCAGTGACGGTGTTTATCGTTCTTTTCATCGGCTCTGCGGCAGGAATTCTGATCGCAGGTAAGGCTGGTACGGGGAGCGCTGTTTCGGCAGGAATATTGATCGGTGCGGTGGGGACGGTTCTGATCGATCTGATTGTCTATTCTGTTTTTCATAAAGCGCTGGCTCCATTGGCAGAATTGAAGCAGTTTGCAGCAGGAAATTTCAGTGGGAATGGCGGCAGTGCAAAATCTGTTGTCAGCGAAGGATTTAAGGATGAGGTGGAAGAAGTTACCCATGCCACCAGAGCGATCAAGCAGCGGATTAAGGATACCATTACTGGGACAAGCGGAGAAGCGGCGAATATAGCAGGTACGGCGTCAGAAGCATACAGCGAGATGGCCGATCTCAACAATAAGATTGATGAGATGGATCAGGTGATGGAAGGTCTGATCAGCAAAGTGCGGGAAGCGGCGGAAGTGACACAGTCGATCAGTGATGCCAGCAGTGAGATCGGTACGGTGGTGGATGATGTATCCTGTAAAGCTTCCGAGTCGGCAGATGCTTCCAGGGATATTAATGGCCGTGCGGACAAGCTGTATCAGAGTACAGTGGAATCCCAGCGGCAGGCAGCAGCGATCTATCATGGAACAGAGAGCCAGCTTGAGCATGCTCTGCAGGAAGTGGAGAAGATTGAGGTTATCAAGAATCTGTCCAAGGAGATCGGCGGCATTGCAAGCAAGACGAATCTGATCGCACTGAATGCAGCCATTGAGGCAGCCAGAGCGGGTGAGGCAGGAAAAGGATTTTCGGTGGTTGCCGAGGAAGTCAGAACACTTGCCGAGAGTTCCCAGATGACGGTAGATAAGATTCAGAAAGTGATCGATGAAGTAGTAGATTCTGTTATGAAACTGAAGGACAGTTCCGGTAAACTGCTGCAGTTTGTAAATGACCAGGTCATGAAGGATTATGACACGATGGTGAGCACGGCAGAGCAGTACCAGAAGGATGCTTTCTTTTTCGATGGCATCGCTACGGATCTGGGAGCATCAGCGGAAGAGATGGGGGCATCCATTGAAGAGATGCTGGCGTCCTTACAGTCTGTTTCCTCTCTGAACAATGTTATCGTAGATGAGGCGAGCCATGTATCCGGCGCGATGCAGAATACAAATGTGAGCTCAGAGGAGATTTTGCGTAAGATGGCGATCATGGAGAGAAGCAGCCGTTCTCTACAGGAGATCGCAGGAAACTTTCAGGTTTAGTCTTTAATATGGCGGTGCAGGCAGAAGAGTGCCAGCACGTTAGGTAGCACCATCATGGCGTTGATCAGATCGGTGCTTTCCCAGACGAGCCGCATGGGAATGATTGCCCCGAAATAAATCATCAGGATATAGCCAAGTTTATAGAGCGGAATACCTTTCTTTCCCAGAAGGTATTCCGTTGCTTTTTCACCGAAATAGGACCATCCGATCAGGGTAGTGACGGCGAAGGCGGCAAGAGAGATCGTCAGAAAGGCGTCGCCCACATAAGGCAGATGTCCAAAGGCGGCGGCAGTCAGTCCTGTTTCCGGGACTCCTTTCACAGAGGCAGGATCATAGAGCATGTTAGATACGATGACAAGGCCTGTGACAAGACACATGACGACGGTATCCCAGAAGACGGCAGTCATGGAGACATAGGCCTGTATACGCGGTTCGGCTGCGTGGGAGGCGGCGGCTGCAATAGCGGAAGTGCCGATGCCGGCTTCATTGGTGAATAATCCTCTGGCAATGCCGTACCGCAGCGCGTGCTGCACAGTGGCGCCTGCCATTCCGCCGGCTACGCTGCCAAGGGAAAGGGCGTCTTTCAGAATCAGCAGGCAGGCGGAGGGAAGCTGCCTGCGGTAGAGGAGCAGGAGCAGCAGACATCCGAAAAGATAGACAAAGCTGATGGCAGGAACCATGCGCTCACAGAGGTTGGCGATGCTTTTTACACCGCCCAGGATCACGGTGCCGGTCAGAAAGGCGAGAAGAATTCCTACCAGATGGGGAGACAAATGAAAGGATTCTCTGGCAGCCTGGGTGACAGAGTTCGCCTGGGTGGTACAGCCGACGCCAAAGGCAGCGACCAATGTGCAGAATGCATAAATCCCGCCTAGGAATCTATTATGTAAACCATTTTTTAAGACATACATGGGACCGCCGACATAGTCGCCGGCAGCGTTGCGGCTGCGGAAGAGGACACTCAGATAGCATTCGCTGTAAGCAGTCGCCATACCGAGGAGGCCGGTGATCCAACACCAGAAGATGGCGCCGGGACCGCCGAGTGCAACGGCAGTTGAGACGCCGATGATATTGCCGGTGCCCAATGTGGCGGCCAGGGTTGTGGCCAGAGCGGAAAAGGGGGAAAGGTTCTGGTCATTGTTGTCGGCCTTGCCGATGGAAAGCTTCAGGGCATAAAGGAGATTGCGCTGGGGAAAATGCAGTTTCAGGGTAAAGTAAATATGCGTTCCCATCAGAAGCGTAAGGAGGGGAAACCCCCAGATCCGGTCGTTGAGGTGTTGAAGGAAAACCATGGGCGATATTTCATCCTTAAATCTATAGCAGACGTAATTTTCCCGTCGTCAGCTATAGCACATTTGTTACCATAAGTATATCGATGAAGGGCGGCAAAAAGAACCGGAATGTGGTAAAATAGTAACAGCGCAGACAGGAGGAAAGAAAGCAGGAGGACGATAGATGGAAGAAAGAGTATACCAGTGGGCAAAGGATCTTTGTGCGGGCGCAGGAGAGAATGAGACGTTTCTGAAAGAGTTCTGGGAGGCGCTCACAAAATCGCAGGGTATCTATGAAGAGTTTGCTTATTATCTGGAGCGGCAGACTTTTCTTTGTGCATACAAGGTATCCGGTTACAGTGTGGTGGATATTATGGTGTGGCAGATCGATCATTTCAAGGCAAATCTGGACTTTAGTAAGTCCGGAGCAACGTATACAGGGGGTCAGAATGGCGAGAGAATGCTGCTTATGGCTTTCGATACGATGCTGAAAATGGAACAGGATCCGGAGAAATACGTAACGCTTCTGCGAAGTGAAACAGGGACGGACTATCCTGATAAATATTGAAAGAAAGAGCATACAGCAGAAAGGAACGACACATACAGATGAACAAAGAAGATATCAGGATCAGGAAGGTGATCATCCATATCATGGATTCTACGATCGGGATGCCGGTCTTGTCGGATACAGAGCTGGAGTTTGGATCGGAGATTGCGGATTTCCTGAAAGAACATATTGCGAAGATCAGTTCGGGAGATGATGCGAAGGAGTGCCATTTCTATCAGGACGAATCGGAGATCTATCAAATGTTAAGTGCTTATGCCGATGAGGAATTTGTGACGATCAGTAAGGATATGGCAGTGCTGCTGTATGAGATCATGAGCAGCAACATTGATATCCCGCCAGCAGATTTGATGGTGGTGCGGTTTCGGGAAGGAGAAGACGAATATCTGGCGCTCCTGAAGATGAACTATAAGACGTTCTATACGCACAGGACACTGGCCTTGGAGGATGGAGAGGGCAACAGCAACGAGATCATCCGGCATAAGTCTATTCTGCCGTCGGAGAGCCAGCGTCTGACAGAGGCGGCGATCATAAGGCTGCAGGATCTGTCCTTACAGGTGATCGAGAGAAAGTATGAGGTGAATGGGGAGAAGACCAACTATTTCTCCTTTCTGTTCCTGAAATGCAGCGCCCATATGTCTCACAGATCAAAGCTTTCGATTGTGAGCCGTGCGGTGGAGAGCGTGCAGAAGGAAGGATTCGACGAGTCGGAGCGGTTCGAGAAGCAGATGCGCGCCAAGAGTATTATTCAGGAGACGATCGCGGAAAAGGGCGGTTTTGTGGTAGAGGAGCTGGCGGAGAAAATATTTGAGACAGAGCCGGAATTAAAAGTGGCTTTTCAGGATAAGATGGAAAAGTATGATATGGTGAAAGAAGAGATACAGCCGCAGAGCGAGAATACTGTGCGAAAGTATCAAAGTCAGCATCTGTATACGGACACCGGGATCGAGATCAAGATTCCCATGGAGCAGTATAAAGATCCGCGCAGTGTGGAATTCATCACGAATCCCGACGGGACCATCTCAGTGTTGATTAAGAATATCGAGCATTTGGAAGCGAAATTGTGAGTGGAAGCGGTATGAGGATAAGATGCGGAGAGTGAGATGTTCTGCCTGGGATGCAGGCAGGTAGACAGCAAGATCAAAGGGGTGCGTATTTATGGGAACCGTGTTGGAGTATCTGAAAGAATATGGAGATTATACGTTGGAAGAAATGCCTTTTGGTGAGGTGGACAGTCTGATCTTAAGCCAGTTTTCCTATCTGAAGTTCGATGAGATGCTGCCTGGAGCGGAAGGAGCGCAGGCGGCAGGGACAGAAGAGCAGGCAGAGGTCAGAGAGGCCGGGGCAGAAGCAGAACGGGCGCGGCGTATGTCTGTGGGCAGAGATGTGGAGTGGCAGACAGGCCAGACGGTAAGTTTAACGGAAATGCGGCAGCATGCGAGCTATGATACTCTGTATGGGGATGAGCGGTATCGCCGGGACAATACAGCGCTTTTCCTTGGAATGTATGGCAGCAGGAGATTTCACGAGACAAAAATTATGAATTATGTAAACCGAATCGATCTGGAGACAGAGACACAGTTTTCGGCGGCGACGATTCTTCTGCCGGATGGCATGACCTATGTGGCTTTTCGGGGAACAGACGAGACCATTGTAGGCTGGAAGGAGGATTTAAATCTTGCTTTTTCTGAACCAGTGCCGGGACAACGCATGAGCGTAGAATATTTAAACCAGACGGCAAAGGAGATAAAGGGCAATTTCTATGTGGGCGGGCATTCCAAAGGCGGCAACCTGGCGGTCTACGCGGCTATGAACTGCCAGGAAGAAGTGCGCAGGCGTATTTTGGTGATCTACGATCATGATGGGCCGGGGTTTCGGCCAAAGGTCAAGGAACAGGGCGCCTATCGCGAGATCGAGGCGAGAATCTGTAAGACGGTGCCGCGGTCTTCCCTGGTCGGGATGCTCCTATATTCGGAGGAAGCGTATCGGGTGGTGGAGAGCAGAACGATCGGTGTGGCGCAGCACAATCCTTATACCTGGCTGGTCAGGGAGGATCATTTTCAGATTGTCGATGAGATTCGCCCAGGACGGAAATTCATGGATGAGGCGCTAAACCAGTGGATTCTTTCTTTGTCGCAGGAGGAAATGCATACTTTTGTCGATACATTTTATGAGGTGATCCTGGCTTCCGAGACAGATAATCTGATTGATTTTACAGCGAACTGGATGAAAAGCATACATCGGATCAGAATGGCTTTAAAGGAGATTGAGCCGCAGACGGAGAAAGTGATTCTGCAGATTCTGCGGGCGCTTTTCGAGACGATCTCGGCGAATCTGAAAGAGCGGTTCAGGAGCAGGAGCGAAGCTGACCGCGAAAAGCTCGAAGAAGGAATCAGACAGTTGGAGCAGGCATTTCGGAAACAGCCCTAGTTTCAGAGAAATACTGTAAGAGTCTGTCGCCGATATCGGGAAGACGTTCAGGATGCCACTGTACGGCGATAACAGGCAGGACGGCGTGCTGGATGCCCTCGATGATATTGTCGCCGGCACGGCAGACAGGAAACAGATTTTTACCCAATCGGTCTACGGCCTGATGATGTGCTGAGTTGACCAACGTACTGAGTCCATATAGTTGATAGAAGAAGTCGGCGTGTGTCAGACTGCTGTGGTAGACATAGTGGGTCTGGTCCGTGCCGTTCCATTTGTGGGTTTCGGCGGCAGCGATGTGTTGTGTGATTGTTCCGCCCAGACAGACGTTGATCACCTGCATTCCCTTGCAGATACCAAGAACGGGTTTTCCGTTTGTAAGAAAACTTTCCAGCGCCTGTAGCTGCAGAATATCCAGTTCTGTGTCAATATGGTGTGAGCCGAGATTGGGCTGACCGAAGAAAGCGGGGGTAATGTCGCCGCCGCCGGGCAGTAATAGATGGGAGGCGGCAGACGCTTCTTCCGGATCCAAGGTCGTGAAACAGGTAAGATGCATTCTGCGAAGTGCTTTTTCGTAGTTAATGGTATCATGGCTTCGGCCGAGAATGACGATTGTGACAGAAGTGTCAGAAACAGAAGAGGTCATGGTGGATTACCTTATCGGGTAATAATGTTAGTATAGTATATGTTACTTTTTATAAAAATTGAAAATAGCAGTTGCTTTCTTCCTCGTTATCCCATATAATTTAGGTATAATTAAAATATTTTAAAGTGCTTTGAAGATTGATGTTGTGAAAGACCATGTGACCTGTCGGTAAAATAGTCAGGAGATGTGAAAGGTGACAGCAGAATGAGGAAGGGGAATGAGACAGAATGAGCAGAGAACAAGAATCACTTTATAATAAACCGTGGATCATGCAGCGGGCAGATCCTTATGTGTACCGGCATACAGACGGCATGTATTACTTTACGGCATCTGTACCGGCATATGACGGGATCGTGCTCCGCAAGGCAAAGACGCTTGCAGGGCTTGCGGATGCAGAGGAGAAGGAAGTGTGGCATATGCATGAGAGCGGTATCATGAGCTGTCACATCTGGGCGCCGGAACTGCATTATATTGACGGAGGCTGGTATCTGTATTATGCTGGAGGAGATAAGGACGACGTCTGGGAGATCCGGCCTTATGTGCTGGAATGTCTGGATGAGGATCCGATGACCGGAACCTGGGTAGAGAAGGGCAAGATGAGAAGAGCGCCGGAGGATGAGTTTTCTTTCGAGGCTTTTTCCCTGGATGGAACCGTGTTTGAGAATCATGGAAAATGGTATTATATTTGGGCTGAGAAGGTAGGCGTGGGCAAACAGATCTCGAATCTGTATATCGCCGAAATGGCGTCGCCCTATGAGTTAAAGACTGTGCAGGTGCTGCTCACGACACCGGACTATGACTGGGAGAGAGTGGGATTCTGGGTGAACGAGGGTCCGGCGGTGATCAAACGGGACGGTAAGATCTTCATGACTTATTCGGCATCTGAGACGGGAGTCGCTTATTGCATGGGAATGATGACGGCAGATGAGAATGCGGATCTGCTGGATCCCTTATCCTGGCGTAAGGAGCGATATCCGGTGCTCTGTTCAGATGAAGCGGCAGGGATATATGGACCGGGACATAACTGCTTTACGGTGGACGAAGAGGGGAATACGATTTTGGTCTATCATGCGAGAACAGAGACGGAGATTGTAGGAAATCCTCTGTATAATCCGAACAGGCATGCAATGCTGATGGAGGTGGAGTGGAAAGAGGGAAGACCCGTTTTTCATTTCTAGGAAATGGCTGTACCAGGCTGATCGTAAAACAGGGAAAGCAAGTAAGGAAGAGAGAATACTCGAAAGAGGAGCAAACAGAAAGGGAAAAGGACAGGTAATAAGTATGGCGAAATTGTTTATCAATGAGAGAAAGAGGAAGGGACATATTAATCCTGAGATCTACGGTCATTTCTCAGAGCATCTGGGAAGATGTATCTATGAGGGACTGTATGTAGGGGAAGATTCTGAGATCCCTAATGTGAACGGGATGCGCACGGATGTGGTGGAAGCCCTGAAAGAGATGAAGATTCCGGTACTGCGGTGGCCGGGCGGCTGCTTTGCAGATGAGTATCACTGGATGGACGGCATTGGGCCGAAAGAGAACCGCAAGAAGATGATCAATACCCATTGGGGCGGCGTGGTAGAAGACAACAGCTTCGGAACACACGAGTTCTTCGAATTGTGCGAACAGTTGGGCTGTAAGACCTATGTGAACGGCAATGTGGGAAGCGGCACCGTACAGGAGATGAGTGAATGGGTAGAGTATATGACCTTTGACGGGGTGTCTCCCATGGCAGATCTGCGGAAGAAGAACGGGCATGAGAAACCCTGGAAGATCGACTATTTCGGTGTGGGCAATGAGAATTGGGGCTGTGGCGGCAATATGACGCCAGAGTACTATGCGAACCTGTACAGAAGATATCAGACTTATGTGAGACAGTACCATAAGGATGCACCGATCAAGAAAGTGTGCGGCGGTCCGAACGTGGCGGATTATTTCTGGACGGAAGGAGTGCTCAAGACCTGCTTTGCCAAGCCGCAGCCGGAAGAAGGCATGGGAACGAAGGGATTTATGGACGGTCTTTCCTTGCATTATTATGTACATCCAGGCGGATGGCAGGATAAGGGCAGCGCCACAGAGTTTGACGATCAGACCTGGTATAAGACGATGGCCAAGGCAGTTTATATCGAGGAGCTGATTGAGCGTCACGGTGCGATTATGGATCAGTATGATCCGGAGAAGAAGATCGGTATGATTGTGGATGAATGGGGATGCTGGTTCGATGTGGAACCTGGAACGAACCCTGGATTTCTGTATCAGCAGAATACGATGCGGGATGCGCTGGTAGCAGGAGTATCGTTGAATATTTTCAATAAACATTGCGACCGCGTGAAGATGACTTGTATCGCACAGATGGTGAATGTACTGCAGTCCGTGATCCTGACGGAAGGTCCCAGGATGATTCTCACGCCCACCTACCATGTGTTCCATATGTACAAGCATCATCAGGATGCGGATCTGGTGGAAAGCTATATTGAGGGGAATAAGACCATTGGTATGGAAGAAGAATACCAGGCGCCGCTGTTAAGCGAGTCTGTGTCTGTGGATGAGCAGGGGTATGTGAATGTGACGCTGAACAATCTGTCCGTGACAGAAGATGTGCCGGTGGAGATGAGCTTTGCACAGCTTTGCCCGCAGCAGGCGACAGCGACGATCCTGCACGAGGAGATGCACGCATACAATACATTCGAGGAGCCGGAGAAGGTAAAGGAAGAAGGATTCGATGCCTGGGAGATCAAGGACGGTAAAGTATGCTTTACGGCGCCGGCCTGCAGTGTGATCAGTTTCCGCATAAAATAATGCGGATGCCGGCCTGACAGCCGGGCGCTGGTCGATCATCGAAAGAATAATGGAAAGAGGCGTGTAGAGGAGATGAAAACAGAGACAAGACGCCACTGCCGCAAGTGTCTTATGAGGGATATGGATCCCAAGGCGTATTTTGAGAATCTGCACACATATATCGAGAATCTGGAGGAAGAGCTGAAAGTTGAGAAGCCGCTTTATGAGGAGCGGCTTTCTCTGTGCAAAGAATGTGATCTGCTGACAGACGGCATGTGCAGGGCGTGCGGCTGCTATGTGGAACTGCGCGCAGTGATGCGGAAAAATAGCTGTCCTTATGACAAATGGGTGAGTGTAAAAGAAATGTTATAAAGTTGTAAAGAAATTGATATAAAGCATAGGAAAGAAAAATATTTCAATTAATTCTAAAACATTTTAAATTTATTAAAAATAAGTATTGACGCGAGAGTAATAGCATTGTACAATGTGAATATAGATGACAGGCAAATGATAAAAAAATATGCAACTTGCTTAAATTATAAAATATGAAAGAAAGTTTGCAAGGAATTTTTTTGGAGAAAAATCATAATTTTACATAGGAAATTGAATTACTTTAATTTTAAAATGTAATATAGTATGATGAAGAATTTGCCTGATAATTGATCTATCTTCAAAAAATTTAAAGGAGGAAGAAGGATGAAAAAGAAAGTATTGGCGACTCTGTTGAGTACGGCGATGGTTGCTTCCGCCCTGGTAGGGTGTGGGGGGGGGCAGAATGCTCCGGCCAGTGATGGCGCTGTAGCAGGCGATGAGGCAGCTGCAGGGGACGATGCAGCAGCAAGCGACGACGCGGCTGCAGAAGATGAGGCAGCGGCAGGCGACGACGCGGCTGCGGAGGAAGAGATCCCAACGAGTACCTTCGGCGATCCCAACGGAACACACATGGAGATGTGGACTTTCGTAGAACTGCACGGACAGCATTATGGCAATATGGTTGAGATGTGGAACGAGCAGAATCCTGACAGAACCATCGAGATCACCTGCACTACCTATCCTTATGCAGACATGCACACGAAATTACTGACATCTCTGACAGCAGGCACAGGCGCGCCTGATATCTGTGACGTTGAGATCGGTCAGTTCCCGAATGTAGTGGAAGGACTTGATACATGGCTTGTTCCGCAGGATGATGCGGCAGCACCTTACCTGGACACAATGGTTCCGGCAAGAATGGATGTCTATGCAGGTTCCGACGGACACTATTATGGTATTCCTTACCATGTAGGCGCAACGGTTATGTATTACAATATGGCTGTTCTTGAGGAAGCTGGCCTTACACAGGCAGATGTGGATGCGGTTGTTACATGGGATGACTATGTAGCGCTTGGTGAGAAGTATCTGGATGCTATCGGCAGACCGGAAGGCAAATATTGGACATCTGTTGATACGGCAGGCTGCGACTGGCTGTCGATCGCGATGGCTGAGTATGGCGACGACTGGTCCGGCGGATTTGAAGGTCCGGCGAACGTAAACCTTGAGTCAGTGAACAAGATGCTGACCATGCAGCAGGAGTGGGTTAACAATGGACTTGCTCAGGTATCTCCTGATGGACATGTGGACTTGGAGGCTGGTTTCCAGAACATTCTCGACCACAACATCGTATCTTTCCCGAAGGCTATGTGGTATATGAGCCGTTTCACCAACTATATGCCGGAAGAAAAAGGCAACTGGTATATTGCAAAATGTCCTGTATTTGAAGCTGGCCAGCCTTGTTCCGTAGGTATCGGTGGTACTGGTACGGTGGTAACACAGCAGGCAGGCGATCCTGATCTTGCATCTGAGTTCCTTTGCTGGGCTAAGATGTCCAATGAAGGTGAGCAGCTGATCTGGGATAACCTTGGATTTGACGTATGTAATACAGCACTTTGGAATGATGATGCATTCGCACACGACGACAGCAACCAGTACAATGCATTCTTCAGAAATTATCCTTACGATGTACTTTATAGTATCAAAGACGATATCGGTAAGATCTACTCTGTAAAGATCAGCCCGACGATCAACGAGCAGTTCTGCAACATCACGCTGAACGATATTCTGGAAAACGGCGTGGATGTTTCCGAAGCATTACAGACTGCACAGGATGTAGTTGATCTGGAACAGTAAGCGGTATTTGTCAGGTATACAATATGATAGGGCAGCACTTTATGGCTGCCCTTCTGTTTCGATATATGGCAGAAAATGACCATATTTGTATTGGGTAAGGAGTGTGTGCGTATGAGTAAATTCAAGAAATTTTTCTATTCACAGAAGGCGGCGCCCTATGTGTTTGTCCTTCCGTTTATCTTAAGTTTTGCGTTCTTCTGGATCTATCCTCTGTGCAGTACGATCACAATGAGTTTTCAGGATATCAAGCCTACAGGCGCAGAATGGGTTGGGTTTGCCAATTTTGCGAAGCTGGGCAAGGATACAGCGTTCCGTACAGCGGTGTTAAACAGCTTTGAATATATGATTCTGACACTTGTACTGTTGATCCCGTTTCCGATGCTCTTCGCAGTGCTGATGGATTCGAGACTGGTGAAAGCGAAGGGATTCTGGAAAGCGTGTCTGTATGTGCCGGCATTGACGTCCGTAGTAATCTCCGGTACTTTGTTCCGTCTGATGTTCTCCGAGTATGCGACAGGACAGATGAATGTGATTACGGCAGCGCTGGGACTTGGTACTTTTAAATGGCTGAAGGTTAAGGCTACTGGTCTGGCAGCGCTTGTGATTGTAGCTTGCTGGAGATGGACCGGCGTTAATATGCTCTATTTTATCTCCGGGTTAAAGGCGATCGATACGGCGCTGTATGAATCGGCGGATATTGATGGAGCGAATGCATGGCAGAAGTTCCGGTATGTGACACTGCCGCTCTTGAAGCCGACCACGATCTATGTACTTACGATCAGCGTATACGCAGGTCTGGCAATGTTTATGGAAGCTTATATGTTGTGGGCAGGTCCTGATTCACCGAACAACATCGGTTTGACAATCGTAGGCTATCTGTATAAGCGTGGTATTGCGAAGAATCAGTTAGGCTACGGAAGTGCGGTAGGTATCGTACTGCTTGTGATCGCATTGACGATCAATATCATTCAGTTGGTATTGAACGGAACCTTTAAGAAGGAGGAAAACTAATATGGCACAAACATCCTCTGTAACGGCTAAAGAAACCATGGGCATGATGGCCAAAAGAAAGATCCTGACAGTTGTTTCAACGGCTTTCTTTGCAATCCTTTCATTTATTATTGTATTTCCGTTGGTCGCTGGCCTGATCGCATCTTTCAGACCAGGTACGGAACTGATCCGCAGAGGCCTTAGTGTGGATCTGGATTTCAGTACGATGACGCTTGCCAATTATAAGTATCTGTTCGGTAATAATGCGGATGGACATAAGTATTTCATGTGGTATAAGAACAGTCTGATCCTGACGGCTATTTCTGTTGTAGGTACGCTGTTTATCTGCTATGTAGTGGCATATGGTCTGACAATGTATAATTACAGACTGAAGAATTTCCTGTTCTTCCTGGTGATCGCGACGATGATGGTTCCCTTCGAGATCCTGATCCTTCCGTTGTATAAGGAAATGATCAGCATCGGGCTGATCGATACCATGGCGGGCGTGGTGCTGCCCGGTATCTGCGGGGCATCCACGATCTTCTTCTTTAGACAGTATATGACGGGGCTGCCGAAAGAACTTCTGGATGCGGGACGAATCGACGGCGCGACAGAGTACGGCATCTGCTTTAAGATCATGCTGCCGATCACCAAACCGGCTTTCGCCGCCATGTCCATCCTGACAGCGATGGGTGCATGGAACAACGTGCTGTGGCCGATGCTGGTATTCAGAAGTGCAGAGAAGTTCACGCTTCCTATCGGCTTAAATACGCTGTTGACACCTTATGGCAACAACTACGATGTATTGATTGCAGGATCTATTTTCGGTATCATTCCTGTATTTATCGTGTTCCTCTGCTTCCAGAGATACTTTATCGAAGGTATGACAGCAGGAGCAGTGAAGGGTTGATCGCATACACTCCATGTGATTGAGACTGCCGCCAGGGCCGGGTTTCGGCTGAGGCGGCAGTTTCGCTTGCCGGAACTTATGACAGTACTATGACAGGTCCTGAGAGAATCTCCCGCGCCACATATAAAACGCTGTCTCTTCTGGCCTGCATCGTCCACTTCACAAGAGTCATTGCACCCTGTTCGATCTCAATACAGGTGATGCAGCGTGGGTGCACACAACTTCCGGTGTTATAGTAATAAGCCGGCTCCTCCGGCAGGACCGGACGGTGCGTGTGTCCTGTGATCAGGATGTGCCGGTGTTCCCTCGCCCAGTTTCTTAAGCTTTCCTCGCACTTTTCCTTTACCTGATAATTCTTAGCGGCGCTGGTAGGATCTAAGAAACCCAGATTTTCCAGCGGACTCCAGAAGTACCGCACGAGAAATCTGGCGAAAGGCCAGAGGGTGGAATTGAGCAGGCTTGCCTGATGGCCGTGCGTCAGATACAGAGAGCTCTCCGGCGCGGCATCAGAACGCAGAATCACGGCTTCTAAGAAATCCGAGTTTTTACGGCGAGTGATATTATGATTACCATAGAGAAGATGGAGTCTTCCCTTTTCTGCAAACCGGGTAAACATACAGTAGACATCTTCATGGATCTCAGTGATGTTTTTCAGTTTTCGGTTTTCCCAAAGTTCTTCCCCATCCCCCAGCTCGATATAGGTAAAGCCGTTCCGGTAATAATGTTCCAGCGCTGCGTAGTAGAGGTGCTGATTCTTCAGGAAATTATCGGAAGAAGTGCCGACACCCCGGTGACAGTCGCTTATGAGAACATAGCGGGAACATTTGTTGAAGGGTAATATGGCGGCCTGTGCAAAAGCACGGTCCAGACGGCTTGCAATGCTCATAATTGTCTCCTGTTTTTCTTATGACACCGCCTGTTGAAACGGTGCAGGCGCATCAGTCTGCGGAAAGCGAAGGGAAGATAATAGTAGAGATATAGAATGCGGTCTTCCGTACAGTGAAAGGGCCTCGTGATCCATACAAAGAGACGGCAGTATATCCGGTTGAGGCATTGGGAAAACCACCTGTGGAAGTGGGTAAACAGACCATAATGCGTCGGAAAAGGTTCATGAAACGTGAAGGACAGACAGTGGTTCTGAATGGTCAGATCGTCTGCCAAATATCCTGTCTGACACAATCCGCAGTGAAAAGCTTCCAGCATTTCCATGTTGGGGAAATAAAGAGAAGCTTTCAGACACAGAGTGGCAGGACGGGAAAAGACGCCTGGCAGAAAAGCGGTAAGCCACCAATGCTTCTCGGAGAGCTGGACATAAGTGCCGTCCGCCTCGCTAAGATGGAGAGAACAAGACAACATTTCCCGTTCACTGACTGCCGAAAAGTGCGCCACCTGATATTCAGCCTCGGACAGCAGTCTGTCGGCATGGTAAATGCCGATCTCCGCACCGGTATTGATGCCATACTGTCCCTTCCAGAACTCGATCAACCATGTCTTTCCATGATAATCGAAGTAGACAGGGAGGGTGTCGAACACCATCTGGAAGCGGGGCGCCATGTAGTCGTAGAACCATGTGTAGCCGGCGGCTTTCTGCCAGGCGTCTGTGAGAGAAGAGAAGAATCCGCAGCAGCAGTGATAGGCGTAGCCGAAAGGAGCTGCCAGCTCTTCCAAGAGAGAACATTTCTGGCATTTATCCATACATTTGATCTTGCAGATTATTTTTTTCCTGCGAAAATGGCAGAGGCACATGCAGACAAGAGCAATGAGAAATAAAATAAAAAGAGTAACGTACATAATGTATAACCTATAATTGTATGTGGTTTTACTCCATTTTATGCCGGAAAAAGAAAAGAGGTTCCGAATATTGACAGTCGCAAATCATTGTATTCCATAGATTTCCTATGTTATAATCAGATTGCTTAAACATGAGCAAAGACTGTGATATGATCATTGGTTATATCGCCAATGATAGGATGTTCGTCGTTTTGGATTGTTTTTTTAATGGAAAAATTACTGATATGGTGCTTATTAACAGCCTTTCAGAACGTAGACTCGGTCTTCAATGTCCAGGAAGAGACGCAGTGGCCTGCTGACAGTGTGGGTTATCGTAAGTGGGTGGAGAGCCATCGAACAGGGAGGAAAATGATCAATGTTACATCAGGGAGCCAAAGTGGGGATCGTCTGTTGTTCCAACGGGCTAAGAAGAGAGGACAGCGGGAAGATCGGACGTCTGGAAGAAGTGTTATGGCAGATGGGGCTGCAGCCTGTGTTCAGCGATCATATTTATGCGGTGAAAGATGTTTTCAGCGGTACGGCCAGGGAACGTGCAAGCGCGCTGATGGAATTTTACAGAGAGGATGAGATTGAAGCGGTTTTTGATATTTCGGGAGGAGAGATCGCCAATGGCATACTGCCCTATCTGGATTATGATCTGATGGCGGCCAGTCATAAGATGTTCTGGGGCTACAGCGACTTAACGACAGTGCTCAATGCGGTCTATGCGAAGACCGGCAAGGCTTCTGTGCTCTATCAGATCCGCAACTTGATCGGAAAGCACGGAGCATGGCAGTGTAAGGATTTTGGCAATACCGTTATGAAAGATCAGGACGATCTGTTTTGTATCGATTGCAGGATGATTCCCTTGAGGAAGGAGTCCGATCTGTATAATGGTTTTGGGGATTCTCTGCGCAGTATGGGACAGGATGCACAGGAGAGCGGAGAGCGGATGCAGGGGATCGTCGTGGGCGGTAATATTCGTTGTTTCTTAAAGCTTGCGGGAACGGAATATATGCCGGATTTACAGGACAAGATCTTATTTCTGGAAAGCTTTCATGGGACTGCGGCACAGATAGAAACCTATCTATGCCAGTTGGCGCAGATTGGCGCTTTTCGGAAAGTGGCCGGCATTCTGCTCGGTACGTTTACCCAGATGCAGGAAGAGGGGTCTGAGATTCCGGTTGAGATGCTTGTCCGGGAAGCGGCCGGCGAGGATATGCCGATCGCGGTCACAAAGCAGATCGGACATGGAAGCGATTCGAAGGGAATCTGTATCGGCAGGAACTTCATAGTGGAGGAAGGAATCCTGAGATCAGATGATGCAGTTTTGATGCATAGATGATGCAATTTTGATGCAACTGTGTTCTATTATAAAGAGGAATGCAGAGGAGAGGCATCCTTTGACAGAACACAGAAGAGGAGAATTGCGCAGATGAGAAACAGGAACAAAGACAGGAAGAGGATCTATGTGGGATTGGCAGGAGTGATCCTGGTCTTGAGCGGGTGTGGGAGAACAGACGGGGCAAAGAGCATGACGGCAGCAGCCGCAGAAGCACAGGAGAGTGCGGGGAAAACGGCAGAAGCCGATGAAACGGAGAAAATATCTGAGGCGTTCGCGGAAGGGAAGGAAAGAAACGGGGATCTGGCCAAGCGTTCCGGGGATGGGAGCCGGCAGGAGGCCTCCAGGATGCAGACGGCGACGGAGGAAGATACACAACAGGGAGAAGATGTGCTGCGGGAGAAGTCTCAGATAGAGGAAGCAGGTGGAATAGGGACAACCGTAGATGCTGTCAAGCCAGCCGGTAAGAAAACACCGCCGGAAGGCTGGGAGCTTACGCTTCCCACAGAAGACTGGGGATTGGCGTTCGGGGAGCCGGGAACGCAGCCTCAGGGAAATGCGTCTGCCGAAGATCTTGCATGGTACGATGCCTACTATGTGGGAGACGACAGTGAGAAAGTGATCTATCTGACGTTTGACTGCGGCTATGAGAATGGCAATACAGAGCCGATCCTGGATGCCTTGCAGAAACACCATGTACAGGCCGCCTTTTTTGTGGTAGGGCATTATCTGGAGACAGCGCCTGATCTGGTGAAGCGTATGGTGGAGGATGGACACATTGTAGGGAACCATACTTATCATCATCTGGATTTGCCGGCGATCTCAGATCAGGCAGCATTCGAGAAAGAGATGGAGGATGTAGCGGATTTATTTTTGGAGATCACTGGAAAGGAGCTGTCCCCATTCTATCGTCCGCCACAGGGAAAGTGCAATGTGGATAATCTGAAACGTGCGCAGGAAATGGGATATTACACGATCTTCTGGAGTCTTGCTTATGTGGATTGGAACCAGGACGACCAGCCCAGCCATGAAGAGGCGTTTGACAAGCTGACGAAACGAGTACACCCCGGCGCAGTGGTATTATTGCATAACACGTCGCAGACCAACGGCGAGATTCTGGATGAGCTGCTGACGAGGTGGGAAGAGATGGGATATACGTTCCGGCCGCTGACGGAGTTGACCGGCTGAACATTCGTGATGTCATTGATAACTTTTATAGGAGACTGCCCCGGCCGGAACGAACGGTCCGGGGCAATGATTATTTTATGCAGCAGATTGTTTGCAGCAGTTCAGCTTTTGGACTCACTGCTACGATTGTTATATGATTATGGGATATATTAGTAGAAAAAAATGATGGGATGTTATATGATAAAAAAAGCAAGGTTTCTCGTCCGACCATGGCATGTTGAATTTTACACAGGCAGAAGGAAGAAGATTCTGCATGCAGGGCGCAGGAACAAATCGAAAAGTTCAGGAGGAAGAGATCATTATGGCAAATTATACGCTGGACATGGCAAAGTATCGTGCGCTGGCACGTCAGGTTGCGGCAGAAAGCTGTGTGCTGTTGAAGAATGATGCGCAGACGCTGCCGATCCGAAAGGGAGAGAAAGTATCAGTCTTTGGCAGGATTGCACTGCACTATTACAAGAGCGGAACGGGATCTGGCGGCCTGGTGAATGTGAAGCGGGTCGTAGGAATTCTGGATGCGCTGAAAGAGGACAAGGATATTCAGATCAATGAGAAGCTTGCCTCTGTCTATGAAGCATGGGTGGAAGAGCATCCTTTTGACAAAGGCGCCGGATGGGGACAGGAACCCTGGAGCCAGGAAGAGATGCCTCTGACGGATGAGCTTGTGGCTGAGGCAGCGGCGGAATCGGAGATGGCGTTTGTGGTGATCGGGCGGACTGCCGGGGAAGATCAGGACACGAAGATGGTAGCGGGAAGCTATCTGCTCACGGCGGCGGAAGAGGATATGCTGGAGAAAGTCTGCCGTATTTTCAAGAAGGTGGCAGTGCTCCTAAATGTGGGTAACATCATTGACATGAAGTGGGTGGAGAAATATCATCCTTCCGCAGTGATGTATGTCTGGCAAGGCGGACAGGAAGGCGGCAACGGCGTGGTAGATGTGCTGAGCGGCAGGATCTCGCCTTGCGGAAAACTTTCGGATACGATTGCGGGAGATATCGACGACTATCCCTCTACGAAGAACTTCGGCGATGGCAAGGAGAATTTCTATCAGGAAGATGTCTATGTAGGATATCGGTATTTTGAAACCTTTGCAAGGGAGAAGGTATTATATCCCTTTGGATTTGGTCTTTCCTATACAGCGTTTGTCGTGCAGATGGCAGCGTTTGAGGAACAGGAGGATCAGATCTGTGCGGAAGTGACGGTAAGGAATACAGGCGCCTGTGCGGGCAAGGAAGTAGTACAGCTTTATGTGGAAGCGCCGCAGGGAGCTTTAGGGAAACCGGTAAGAGAGCTGAAAGCCTATGGAAAGACGAAAGAACTTAAGCCGGGAGAGGAAGAGGTCCTGAAGTTCAGCATACAAAAGGACGCGCTGGCATCTTATGACGACAGCGGCTGTGCAGGTCATAAGTCCTGCTATGTGCTGGAGGCTGGCACCTATGGCATCTATATCGGTACGGATGTGAGAAATGCATTACAGACGGCGGCATTTACAGTAGAAGAGACGACAGTGACACAGCAGTTGGAAGAGGCTATGGCGCCGGTACAGCCGTTTGAACGGTTCCGTCCAAAGAAAGACGGTGACGGCTATTGTCTGGGCTATGAGGCGGTGCCGCAAAGAACGGTGAACCCTCTTGACAGACGTGCGCAGAGACGTCCGGCAGATGTTGCTTGCAGTGGCGACAGGGGATATAAGCTGGCAGATGTGTATGACGGCCGTGTTGACATGAATACGTTCCTTTCACAGCTTACAGAAGAAGATCTGGCGGCCATTGTCCGCGGAGAGGGCATGTGCAGCCCGAAAGTGACGCCGGGTACGGCATCGGCTTTCGGCGGCGTAACAGAGAGACTGAAAGAGTTCGGAATCCCGGTGGGCTGCTGTGCAGACGGTCCTTCCGGCATCCGCATGGACTGTGGGACAAGAGCCTTTTCCCTGCCGAATGGAACGGCATTGGGTTGTACGTATAACAGGGAGCTGGTAGAAGCGCTTTATCAGATGGAAGGCATGGAGCTTAGGAAGAACCAGATCGATACGCTGCTGGGGCCGGGCATCAATATCCACCGCAATCCGTTGAATGGGCGTAATTTTGAGTATATTTCAGAGGATCCGTATCTGACCGGCACGATGGCAGCGGCACAGGTGAAAGGCATGGGCTATGCGGGAGTTACGGGAACGATCAAGCATTTTACGGCCAATAACCAGGAATTTCACCGTCGCGAATCAGACTCCATCGTGTCAGAGCGTGCCTTGCGGGAAATCTATCTGAAAGGATATGAGATCGCGGTGAAGGAGGGCGGCGCTTACTCGATCATGACATCTTACGGGGCGGTCAACGGGATTTGGACGGCGGGCAATTATGACCTTGTGACTACGATCTTGCGCGGAGAGTGGGGATTTGACGGCATCGTGATGACCGACTGGTGGAGTGTGATGAATGAAGAAGGACAAGAACCGAAGATGCAGAATACAGGTATCATGGTACGTGCGCAGAATGATCTGTTCATGGTGACTGCGGATGCGGAAACGAATGCTTTGCATGACGATTCTCTGGAGGCGATGCAGGAGGGCAGGACAACCAGGGCAGAATATGTAAGATGTGCAGCGAATATCTGTCGTGTGCTGATGCGTTCGCCTGTGATGGATCGTTTCCTCGGAAGAACGCCGGAAGATGATCTGGCAGTGACAGGGGATGAGGATGGAGCGGACGACGACCTGCGAAACATTGTACATTATGTTGTTGAGGACGGTGTGCCGATCGCCTTAGGAGATGTGGACACGCAGCGCGGCAGCAGCGTGGTCTTTGGCATCCAGATGAAAACACCGGGCGTTTACAATATTTCTGCGAAAATGCGTGCCGGTGCGGATGCACCTGATCTCTCACAGATGTCCATGTCCATTTTCATGGATAATCAGATCAAAGGAACGTTCCATATTAACGGTGCTGACAGGGAATGGGTGAAGCAGTCGCTGGATTTGGGCTTTTTGATGGGCAACCATTATATTAAGCTGTATTTCTCCATGAGCGGCATGGAACTTTCGGATGTATGTCTGGAGAAGACGAAAGATGCGCAGCTGCCATTCTGAGATCGGATATAGGAATACATATTATTTTGAGGAAAGGAATGTAAATTGGCATGGAAAGAGTCATTGAAAGATTTCTGGAATATGTGAAGATTGATACACAGTCTTCGGAGGGCAGCAGCACAATGCCCTCCACAATGAAGCAGCATGATCTGGCGTCTCTTTTAGAGAAGCAGCTTGGTGAGATGGGGGCGGAAGAGATCGTATATGACAAAGAGCACGGTTATGTGTATGCTTCGGTTCCGGCTTCCGCAGGATGTGAGGATGCGCCGGTGATTGGCTTTATCGCTCACATGGACACGTCGCCGGCTGTGACGGGAGCGGGTGTGAATCCCAGGATCATAGAAGACTATGACGGGAAAGATATCGTACTCAATGAGGAGAAACAGGTCGTCATGCGGATCGCAGATTTCCCGGAGCTTGCTTCTTACCGGGGCAGGCGGATGATTGTGACGGATGGAACGACGCTGCTTGGCGCGGACGACAAGGCGGGCGTGGCGGAGATCATGTCCATGGCCGAATATCTGATGCAGCATCCGGAGATTTCCCATGGGAAGATCCGGGTCGGCTTTACGCCGGACGAAGAAGTGGGTGCCGGCGCGGATCATTTCGATGTCGCGCTGTTTGGGGCAGATTTCGCTTATACGGTAGACGGCGGCAGACTGGGTGAGATGGAATATGAGAACTTTAACGCGGCAGGCGCTAAAGTGTCGATACATGGAAGAAGCGTCCATCCGGGATCGGCGAAGGATAAGATGCGCAATGCTATCTTGATGGCACAGGAGTTCCAGTCCATGCTTCCGGTGGCGGAGAATCCCATGTATACTTGCGGGTATGAAGGATTCTATCATCTGGATTCCTTGCAGGGTACTGTGGAGGAAGCGATGGCGGAGTATATCATCAGGGATCACGACAGGGAGAAGTTCGAGAAGAAGAAAGCGAATTTCCTCCGGATCGGGGAATTCCTGAATGAAAAGTATGGTGCAGGCACCTTTGAGATTGCCATGAAGGATTCTTACTATAACATGCGGGAAGTGATCGAGAAGCATATGGATATTGTGGACCGTGCAAAGAATGCTATGCGACAGCTTGAAGTTGAGCCTGTCGTATCACCGATCAGAGGTGGTACAGACGGCTGCAGGCTGTCCTATATGGGGCTGCCTTGTCCGAATCTGTGTACAGGCGGCGGCAATTTCCATGGGAAGTATGAATATGCCTGCATAGATGAGATGGAGACGATCGTACAGCTTTTGGTCAAGATCGTGGAGCAGTAACAGGAAGTAGCAGGAAGAGCGAAAGATTTTTCAGATACTTGCAATCTGTATAGCGGCGTGTTATATTTTTAACGAGCAGTATTCCGTGGAAGCTGCATCGGATGATAATGCACGCCGCTTGAAAGAAGGTGAGTGCATGAAATGAAGATTGGAATGATTGGTGCTGGAAGAGTAGGCTGTTCGTTCGGGAAATATCTGGTGGACAGAGGAAAAACGGTAACCGGCTATTACAGCCAGAAGTATGAGAGCGCTGTATGCGCAGCGAAATTTGTCGGCACGGATAGTTTCCGCAGAATGGAAGAGCTGACAGCTTTGAGCGATACCCTTTTGATCACAACGCCGGATGACAGGATCGGGGAAGTGTGGGATCGCATGAAAGAAATGTCCATAGATGAGCGTGTGATATGTCATTTTAGCGGCTCATTATCGTCTGATGTATTCAATGGAATTGATGGAAAGAATGCCTACGGGGCCTCGATTCATCCAATGCTCGCGTTTCGCGACAGGTTTACCTCTTATGAACAACTACAGAAAGGTTTCTTTACCCTGGAGGGGCATCCTCATGCGCTGCAGCGCCTGCAGGCGCTTTTAGAAGAGCTGGGCAATCCCTATTGTCTGATCAAAGCACAGGATAAGGCGAAATATCACTGCGCAGCAAGCATCTTAAGCAATGATGTGCTGGCGCTATTGGATCTTGGATTCTGCCTTTTAGAACAGTGCGGATTTGGGAAAGAGGAGGTTCTTTGTGCAGCCGCAGCGCTGGTCAGGGGAAATGTGGAGAATGTGCTGGCAAATGGAACACGAGACAGCATGACCGGACCGATTCTGCGGGGGGATCTCTCTACAGTGGAGAAGCATCTTGGCGTGCTGGAAGGAGAGGAGCGGGAAATCTACCGCCTGCTGGGACGGCGGCTGCTTGCGATGGCAGGACAGCGGCACGGGCAGGAAGATCTGCAGGAACGGTATGACAGCCTGCGCAGGCTGTTAGAACAATAGATGCTGTATATTGACAGGATTTATTGGTGTTGCCGTCATGAGCGGCAGGATGAGAAGAGCAGGAGGAAAGAAAACACGATGAAGAACACAGCGGTAACATTTAAGCAGGCAAAGGAGAAGGGCGAGAAGCTTACCATGCTGACAGCCTATGATTATTCCACAGCGAAGCTAGTGGACGAAGCGGGCATTCATTCTATTCTGGTAGGGGATTCTCTGGGAATGGTATGCCTTGGTTATGAAGATACGCTTCCCGTTACGATGGAAGATATGCTGCACCACACGAAAGCGGTTGCGAGAGGGGCGAAGAATACACTGGTCATAGCAGATATGCCTTTTATGTCCTATCAGACTTCTGTGTACGACGCAGTGGTCAATGCGGGCCGTCTGATCAAGGAAGGGCATGCCCAGGCAGTGAAGCTGGAAGGGGGTAAGGAAGTGTGTCCGCAGATCGAGGCGATCGTCAGGGCATCGATCCCTGTTTGCGCCCATATCGGTCTTACGCCGCAGTCTATCCATGCATTCGGCGGATTCAAAGTACAGGGTAAGGGAGAGGAAGCGGCCAGAAGATTACTCAAAGAGGCGAAAGCGGTGGAAGAAGCAGGGGCCTTTGCGGTGGTACTGGAATGCGTGCCGGAAGCGCTGGCGAGTCTGATCACGAGGCAGGTCTCCATCCCGACGATCGGGATCGGCGCCGGCGCCGGGTGTGACGGACAGGTGCTGGTCTATCAGGATATGCTGGGCATGTATGCAGACTTTGCTCCGAAATTCGTGAAAGTCTTTGCCAATGTGGGAGAAGAGATGCGGAAAGGATTTGCCGCTTATAAGAAGGAAGTGGAAGAAGGAACATTCCCGTCGAAAGAGCATACGTTCCGCATGGATGAAAGCATCCTGGAGAAATTGTACTAGAGGATATAAATCGTCATTGTATGACCGGGATCCCATATTGACAGAAAGAAGAGGAGAGAGAAATTAAAATGATCATATCAGGTAAGATTGAGGAGACGAGAGAACAGATCAAGAAATGGAAACGAGAAGGGTTCAGTGTGGGACTGGTCCCTACGATGGGGTATCTGCATGAGGGACACCAGAGTCTGATGGAAGCGGCAAGAAGGGAGAACGATAAAGTGGCAGTCAGCGTTTTCGTCAATCCGATCCAGTTTGGACCAAATGAAGATTTCGCCAGTTATCCGCGGGACTTTGAGAAGGATGCCGCTCTTTGTGAACGCACAGGGGTAGACTTGATTTTCCACCCGGAAGCGGAGGAGATGTATGACGAGGATTTCTGTACCTATGTGGATATGGACGGACTGACGAAGGAATTGTGCGGGAAGAGTCGTCCGACGCATTTTAGAGGGGTACAAACGGTGGTGAGTAAGCTCTTCCATATCATACCGGCAGACCGGGCGTATTTTGGGGAGAAGGATGCGCAGCAGCTTGCGGTCGTCAGGAAGATGGCGCGCGATTTGAGCATGGATATTCAGATCGTTGGATGTCCGATCATAAGGGAGGCAGATGGCCTGGCCAAAAGCTCCAGGAATACTTATCTGAATGCGGAAGAAAGACAGGCGGCGCTTGTTTTAAGCAGGAGCCTGACAGAAGGAAAGCGACTGATTGAGCAGGGAGAAAGGGATGCCCAGAAGGTGAAGCGGACGATCCAGGCGGTTATTACGCAGGAAAGCCTGGCGAAAGTGGACTATGTGGAGATCGTGGATTTTGCAGATATCACACCGCTCAGGAACCTGGAGGATGCAAGGCAGGGGGAAGTACTTTGTGCCATAGCGGTCCTGATCGGGAAGACGAGACTGATCGATAATTTTATTGTTAAGGTTGATAAGGCAAAGAAGGAGTAGATGGCTGTATGAAGATCAGAATGTTAAAAGGGAAGATCCACCGTGCGGCAGTGACACAGGCGGAGTTAAATTACGTGGGCAGCATTACGGTGGACAGCAGCCTTTTGGAGGCTGCCGGCATTCTCGAATATGAAATGGTGCAGATCGTGGATGTGGAGAACGGGAATCGTTTCGAGACTTACACGATCGCAGGAGAGGCGGGAAGCGGCATGATCTGTCTAAACGGTGCGGCGGCAAGACAGGTACAGATCGGCGATCATGTGATCATCATGGCCTATGCGGATATGACGGTAGAAGAAGCCAGGGAACATAAACCTTATGTGGTGTTTACGGATGAAAAAAATGCGATTGCGCGGGTGACCCGCTATGAAAAGCATGGAATTTTGTCGTAAAATGGGATTTTTGGAGTGACGTCCTTCTGCCAGCTATGGTATGATTATGCTTAGGACAGAGTACGGAGGTGGCAGCGTGAGAAGAACTTCTAATTACTCGCAGCAATGGCTGCTTCGCGAAGAAGTTCTAAGTCTCACGCCAGAGAATGCCCAAGAACAGGGCATTCTCCGCATTGATTTGAGATTCCGTAGAACGGAATCATGGAGGTTAGTATGAAATATATTTTGATCGATTGTGATCCTGGACATGACGACGCACTCGCGATCCTTACGGCGTATGCGCATCCGGAGGAATTAAGGATTCTTGGCGTTACGACCATAGGCGGTAATCAGACGCTTGAGAAGGTGACGGAGAATGCCAGAAGAATTCTGCAGTTTCTTCATGCTGATATCCCGCTTGCTTCCGGACAGGCGGGACCGCTTGTAAAGTCTCTGCATACGGCGGAGGATGCACACGGCGAGAGTGGAATGGATGGTCCTGTTTTCGAAAAGGAAGATTATCCGCTTGTTTCAGATAACGCGGTCGTTTTTCTGAAAGAGCAGATCATGGCGTGTCCGGAAAAGGTAACGATCGTGGCGATCGGTCCGCTCACGAATATCGCGCTGCTCATGAGAGTTTATCCTGAGACGAAGGAGAAAATAGACTGCATCAGCATAATGGGAGGCGGTATCGGCCACGGAAACTCCACGGAACTGGCAGAATTCAATATTTACGTAGACCCGGAAGCGGCACATATTGTGTTTCATGCGGGCGTTCCGATCGTGATGGCGGGATTGGATGTGACAGAGAAAGCGCTGATCACGGTCAGGGAGATCGAAAGCCTGAAGGAAAAGGGACGCGTCAGCCGTATGGCGGGTGAACTTCTGGGCTTTTATAATGAGTCCGGCAGACAATATGGATTCACGGACAGTCCGATCCACGACCTGTGTGCCGTCGCCTATCTGCTGCAGCCTGACCTGTTCCAGGGAGAGTATCAAGCTGTCGATGTGATCACAGAAGAAGGGTGCGCAAGAGGATTGACGTTCGCGGACAAACGGCTCATGTGCGATAAAGTCAAAAATGTACTTGTCCTGGAAGAAGTGGATCGGGACAGATTTGCGGCCATGTTGATCGAGGCGCTGGAGAGACTGGATGAAAGCATAAGTTGAAAAAAGCAGTATTAAAAGCAGGTTTGCGATAGACATGGGGATGAGTAAGAAACAGACGGCAGGGAAGCCAGGTATATGGCCTTCTCTGCCGTCCGCATATCCGGGTTCTGCCTGTTCCCTTTAGGAAATATTTCCTCTTATCCAAGTTCGCGCAGCAAAGCAAGCGAGTCTCGAAAACGAGCATAACTCGTTTTATGATAGATACGTGATCTGTGCGTCCGCATCATAAGTATGCGGTTCTTTGGTGACTGCCTTATGACCGAAAGCGATGGCGATTTCATACTCGTAATTTTCGGGGAGTTTCAGCGCTTTGGAGAAATATTCTTTCTTCTCCCCTCTGAGGGCGTCATAGATACAGCCGATGATCAGATTGCCAAGGCCTAAGTCCTCTGCGGCAAGAGCCATATTCTCGACAGCAATGCCGGCATCTAAGGCGCTCCAGCGGTAAGAGCTGTCGGCGCTCAGCAAGATCACAACGGGCGCCTCGTAATAGAAATTATGTTCCAGTTTCGTAAGATCGCGCAGCCGGTTCTTCTCTGCTTCGAGCTCTGCAAGAATCGGATGGTCGCCTTTTAATACCGTGAAATGAATCTCCTGTCTGTTGGCCGCCGTCGGCGCCTGCAGTCCGGCGTGAAGCAGTGTCTGCAGCTCCGCATCAGTCAGGTTCTCTGGGGTGTAGCCTCTGGTAGAACTTCTCTTCTTGATCGTTTCGATCACATTGCTCATGGTAGTCCTCCTTCTTATAAGAATGTGTCAGATATAGTTTTATGTATTATAGCAAAACCATTTATAGGTGTAAAGTGTGTCCGCAGGAGAAGCATATCATGTCAGACGCTGTGTCATGGCTTAATTATGATCATCCAGAGATGTAAATAGAGAAATAATAACTTGACATATATCGACGTCCTATATATAATAAAAATACATTATATATAGGATGTCGATATATAAGAAAAGGAGAGAAAACAATATGGCAATAGACAAATCATTGATCTCAGGGAGTACCGCGATGTTGATCCTTCGTTTACTGGAAGAAAAGGACAGATACGGATATGAGATGATCGAGACGCTGGAGCAAAAGTCGAATCATGTTTTTACCTTAAAAGCGGGGACGCTCTATCCACTGCTGCATTCTCTGGAGGAGAAGAACTACCTGACATCCTATGAGAGTCCGGTGAACGGGAAACTGCGCAAATATTACAGCATCACGAAAGAGGGCAGGAAATATTTGAAATCCAGGAAAGAAGAATGGCAGGAATATCAGACCGCAGTGCTGAATGTGCTTTATGTAGGATAGAAAGGTTCTGAAATGCAAGGAGCAGTAAAACGACAGGAAAGGAAGGGACAGACAGATGGAAGAATATATAAGAAAGATCACAGAACAGATCCGCTGTGTCAGGGCGCGGGAGTCTGTGGCCAAAGAATTGTCAGATCATATTCTGGATCAGGCAGCCGCTTATGAAGAACAGGGAGAGGCGCATGAGGCGGCAGTCGGAAAGGCAGTCCATGAGATGGGAGATCCCGTGGAGGTTGGTGTGGCGCTTGACCGGATCCACAGGCCGCAGATGGATGTGAAATTGATTGTTATGGTGCTGGTATTCAGCATTGGGGGATTATTCCTGCAATTAATCATAAGTAGTTATTCGTCGTCTGCATTGAATGATTCCAGAGTTTTTTTGAGCCAATTTGGCAGGCAGAGTCTGATTCTTCTGGTGTCATTTGGCGTGATGGCAGGTATGTATTTTCTGGATTATAGCTTTATTGGGCGGTATGCCATGATGATCTATTGGGGGATGAGCGTGTTATTTTTGCTGTTAAAGATCAATGGGAGAGAGACGAATGGCAGAATACCGCTCCTGCTGATGTTAGTTTATCTCTATCTGCCGGTCTATGCGGGTATCCTATATCAACTGCGGGGAAAAGGGTATCGTGCAATCCTGCAGGCCGTGGGAATGCTGCTATTGACGGCGGTGATCAGCTATTATTGCTCCGGTCTTCTGCATGCCGCCCTGGCAGTGTATGGGATGCAGACAGTCCTGCTTATCCTGGCGATCCATAAGGGGTGGTTTCAGGTGAAACAGAAGGAAGCATTCGTGATCGTCCTGGCCATTCTGGTGATCTTACCGTTAGCGATGGGATTGTTTTCTCTGGTAACTGATTTCGGAGAGAATCAGTTCAGGATGCACAGGATTCATGCGTGGCTGCACCCGGAGGAGAGTCCTTATGAGGCCGGGTATACGTATCTGTGGATCCGGGATATGCTGGCGCAGGCCAAATGGATCGGTGCTTCCGGCGCTTTTCCCTATGAGGGGATTGTCTGGACACCTGGCCTGGATCCCTTTATCCTATTGGAGATTATCTGCAGCTTCGGCATTTTGGCCGGCCTTTTGGTGATCTTTTCGTTTGCAATTGTGTTGGTGCATGCATTTTCGATCGTGAGGCGTCAGAAGAATCAACTTGGCTTCATGATTGCCGCCGCCTGTTTTGTCGTATTTCTGGATAACTGCGTCGAAGGGATCCTGATCAACAGCGGGTATTATCCTGTGACAAGCTTACAAGTGCCTTTCCTGTCCTATGGGGCTGGGGCGACAATCACATATGCGGTTCTGGTCGGGTTGCTGCTCAGTATTCATCGCAATGAGAAGATCCTCACAGACAATGCATCGATGAGCCATCCGGCGTGGAGACTGTGTGTCAGATTGGAGAAACGGTAAGGGCGCGTCCCATGCAGAGGGATTCTGGCATATCTTTATAGGCGCCGTAGTTCTTGATCTGTTCGAAGCCGTAACGCTGGTAGAGGCGCACAGAGGCTGACAGGAATTCTCCTGTTTCTAAGAGCATATACTGGAATCCCATCTTCTCAGCCTGGGTGATCAGATGCGAGAGCATCTGTCCGCCTATGTTACGGCCGCGGTAGGATTTCCTCACGAATACGCGCTTGACTTCGACTTCCTGTTCAGAATATCTGCGGAGTGCGGCGCAGCCCACAGCAGTCTGACCGTCATAGGCAAGTACCACATGATCCATGGTAGCAAGCACATTAAATTTCTTATATTTTTCCCTTTTATCCTCGCCGCCGATCGCCCTGTTGAGGAAGCGGTCAAGTTCCTGACATAATGTAAGGAAATCAGGGTGGTCGCAGGGAACTTGCTGTAGGATAACAGCAGGCGAAGCGTGGTCTGTTACGTTTGAAACGGATTCATTGGTCATCGTCAATACCTCGGAATTCTTTACTAAGCAGGAAGAGTCCAAACAAAATGCTGTTGAGAAGCGGCATCCAAAGAATATGCGGCATGGTTGTGCTGGTGTTGGCATACACAAATGACAGGTTATTATTCAGATAGTGCAGGATTACAGGCACCCAGATATTGTTGGTCTTGTTGTACGCCCAGGCGAAGAAGATACCCAGTGTCACACAGCTTATGATCCGAAGGACGTTGCTGGAGAGTCCGGCGTCCGGAGTAGTATAGTAGAAAAAGTCTAGGAAGATGTGCCATATTCCCCAGGCTGCTCCCAACAGCAGAACACCCCTGCGCGGACCGAAACGTTTCTGGAGAATAGGCTGTAAGTAATACCGCCATCCATACTCTTCTCCGAGAAAAGGCGCGAAAGTGCAGAGTAATCGAAACGGTGCGATGAGCAGGGCGATTGTAGCAGCAGGATCTTGCAGCATTTCTAAGATAAAACCCGGCTGGCCGTCCAGAAGATAGAGAAGGGCGGCCCGGCCAAAGTACAGGATCAGAAAAACAAGAAGACAGAAAACAGAAGATTTTGACTGTTTCCAGGAAAGTCCGTAAGCATCCCTTCGCTGCTTTCCGGCAAGCAGCAGTGTGGTCAGGCAGAGGAGCGAGCCGCCTATGCTCACATACTCAGTAAACAGCAGCCACATGGAAACTGCCCGGCCATGGAACATGACCGTTTGTTCTGGTGCGACGACCGACAGCACTGCACAAAGGATCATCAGAGCAGTCAAGCACAGGAAACTGAAATAAAACCACCTTGGCACAAGAGAGTCTTTCCACTGTGTAACCAGGTAAGCCAGCATGACGCCGGCGGCGGGACAGAACATCTGGGCCATAGGAAAGGGTGTCATTTCTTCTGGCATCATGGAGATTGTACTGCCGTACCAGAGTAGAAGCCCCATCACGTATGGGATTCCGTAAGCAGGCAGAAGAAAAATAAGAAGCTGCTTTTTGGTTTTCGAGGGATTTGTCATAGGTCGCTATCCTGCCTTTCTACCGGGAAGAACGGCTGACGGCAAGGAGCTTCTGGCGCATCTCATCCTCGATGCGGACAAGTTCGGTTTCCGCACTGCGTCGTTTGGCGCGTCCCTCTTCCTGGATCTTCATGACCTCGTCTAACGTGCTGATGAGAGTCTGGTTGGTGGCAGTGAGCGTTTCGATATCCACGATACCCCGCTCACTTTCCCTGGCGGTTTCGATGGTGGCGCTCTTAAGCGCTTCCGCATTTTTCTTCAGAAGGGCGTTGGTCATATCCGTCACTTCCTTCTGGGCTCTGGCGGCTTCACTGGAGTGGTTAAGACCGATAGCGATCACCATCTGGCTTTTCCAGAGAGGAATGGTATTCACAAGCGTGGAGTGGATCTTTTCCGACATGGCGGTATCGTTACTCTGAATTAGACGGATCTGAGGCGCCATCTGCATTGCGATCGTTCTGGTCAGCTCCAGATCATAGATTTTCTTCTCAAAACGCTCGCACATAGCAGCGTAATCGTTGGCCGCCTGGGTGTCCTCCGGGAGAGAACTCTGCTCGGCTTTCTTTAAAAGCGCCGGAAGATCCACGGTCCTTGCCTGATTCAGTTTCTGCTTGCCGGCCAGGATGTACATGGAAAGCTCTTTGAAATAATTGAGATTCAGCTCATACATCTTGTCTAACATGGCGGCGTCTTTGAGCAAGGTTACCTGGTGATCTTCCATGACTTTGCAGATTCTGTTGACATTGGCTTCTGCCTTGTCGTATTTGATCTTCATGCTTTCCAGCTTATTGCTGCTCTTCTTGAGGAATCCGAAAAGCCCTTTTTCCTCTTCCTCGCCAAAATCTTTTAGTTCCGTGACTACGTCCGCTAACATCTGGCCGATCTCACCCATATCTTTCGTCCGCACGTTATTTAAGGCGCTCTCTGAGAAATCCGCGATCTTTTTCTGGCTGCCTGCACCATACTGCATCACCATTTGTGTGTTGGTGATATCGATCTGGGCTGCAAAGTCGTCCACGATTTTCTGCTCCTGCGGGGTCAGCACCACTTCAGGGATTTGAGGCTCTTCCTCCACCACGGAGAGGGCGGCAGAGTCCGCCGTTTCTGCTTGCTCAAAAGGCGACAGCGTCAGAGAAGGCGCTTCTTTTAACATTTCATCCAGATGATTCATTTTAGGTTCCTCCCTTTTTGTAATAGTTGGTCTGTCCAATGATTCCGGTATTGCTACTGGCTGCCTGTAAGATCTATCTCATTCATCAGTCCTTCGCGGGCCAGCATAGTCTTTAATACTTGTGCGTCTGTGGTCGCATCCAGCACAGCGTCCTGGAACAGATTGTTTAACAGTTCAGTAAAAGCCTGGTTGATGGTATCCAGCGTGTTTTCAATCTCGGCCTTGGCGGAAAGAATATCGTCTCCAGGCGTACTTACCCGGTCAAATTCCTCATAGGCTTCCACCAGTTTTAACGTGGTGGGAAGATAATAGTTCATCAGTTTATGCATACGGTGCATCTGTTCCGGATGTTCCCGTACACTGTCGAAAAGATCTTTTAGCAGATTTTCCATACGGGACAATTTGGCGGAGATGACTTCTCCGGGAATCTGATCGTTCAGAAGCCTGAGCTTGCGGATACATTCCATTCCTTCAGCGACCATGGCGTTCAGTTCTGCATCCGGTTCTGGGAGATCTGCCGTCTGTCTGTGGTCCGGCTCCGCATCTTTCTGCGTTTCGGCTTCCCGAAGCCTGCGGTTGTTTTCTGTCTCTAAGTATTGCTGGTAGATGGTATCATTTAACATAAAGCAGGTTTTCTTTTCATCCAGATGACCCTCTGGAAATATTCCCAACGTTATCATTTTCTGCAGATTTCTGATCACCTGGCGTTTTTTTTGTCCGGTACTTCTGGCCAGATGCTCGATCTCGCCGTAGAGATGGCGTCCGCACAGTACGGCATATCGCTCTGCCAGTTTAAGGCGTCTGCGTTGTCCGATGCCCAGCCGGATCATGCCGGCAAATAGTACGAGAAAGAACAGATTAATGATCCATCCCGATGGGCCGGAAGAGTCATTTGTCAGAAGAAGCGTAAAGTGAAAAAAGGTGATTAGAATCGTTACGCCCAGACCGATACCGCCGAATGCCTGATACAGGACATTTGATACATTTCCGACTTTCTTAAACTGGTAGGGGACGAGGGCCGTACTGTTCTCATAAGGGTTGACCTGGTATTTCTGCCGGGCTTGTAAGCGCGCGTTCTCCTGTCTGCGTGCCTGATCCTGCCTGCGCATCTGTTCTCTGGTCAGTCGCTGCGCCTTATGCGTCTGTTTTGTCTGCTGCCAGCCTGTCTGCGTTTGTGTCTCGTGAGTCTGTCCTGCGTTCTGCCAGCCTGTCTGTGTTTGTGTTCCGTTTGTCTGTCCTGCGCTCTGCCAGTTTGTCTGCGTTTGCGTTCTGCCTGCCTGTCCCGTATTCTGGCGGCGGTTTTCCTGCGTCTGCTGCTGCGTCTTTTTAGGTGCTTCCACGTAATCCGTGAAAGAGATATGCTTTCCTACTTCATTCAGGGCATTTATCACACTCTGGGAGACCAGTCTGTTTAAGTCGCTATAATCCCCGCCCTGTAAGGCGTCTGACAGGGCGTCCATGATCTGTTCCCCCATATTGCGCTCATTCTGATTGTCTTTCATCTAAATAAATCCTCGCTGTGTCTGATCGTATCGTCACCGACGTTATAAATAGAAAACCCTTAAACTTTATTATCACACATTGGGCGTTATTTCGCAATCAATTTCATGAAAAATACAACACAGGGCTGTTTCATAGAACAGGTCTGCGTTAGAACCATGTCTGCACGTTCTTTGAATGGAATCGATTTCAGCATGTTGTCATAAATTATGTAGATGAATTTATTTATAATGTCAATTTACAAAAGAAAACAGAATAGATAAGATAAAGATAAAATGAAATTGATCACACAGGAAATAATGGGTTTTGCCAAATGACGATCACACGGGAAAGAGGGGATGCAGATGAGTCGCAAAATTATATTCCTGGACATTGACGGGACGCTGACACAGCCGGGCAGTAATGATCCGCCGCAGTCGGCCCTGTGGGCGATAGAGAAAGCCAGAGAGGCAGGCAATTATGTATTCCTTTGTACTGGCAGGAACTATGGTATGCTGCTGCCAGTGTTAAAGTATGGGTTTGACGGTTTCATAGGCAGTGCAGGCGGGTACATTGTGTGTGGGAAGCAGGTGATCTATGATTGTCCCATGACCCAGGAACAGGCGAAAAAGGCGATGGATCTTCTGGCAGAAAATGGGATTTTCCGCACAGTGGAATGCTTAGAAGGCTCTTATACGGACGAAGGGCTGAAGGAATTTCTCAGAGAACACGCAGCGGAGGGAAGCAATAGTGAAATGCTGCGCTGGCGGGAACAGATCGAGAAATCACTGCATATTCTGCCGATGCGGGACTATCAGGGGCAGCCGATGTATAAGATCGTAATGCTGTGTCAGTCCATGGAAGCATTGCGGGAACCGGAAAAGAGGCTGGGAAAGGATTTTGCATTCTGTATCCAGGGACAGGACCGGTATGGCTTCATAAATGGCGAACTCATAAACAGACAATTCCATAAAGGAAAGGCGGTGGAAAAGGTCTGCGACTATCTTAAGATTCCTCTTTCGGATTCGATCGCTGTTGGAGACAGTATGAACGACAGAGAGATGCTGGAAACGGCGGGGATTAGTATCTGTATGGCGAACGGCAATGAGGAGTTGAAGATGCTGGTGGACGATCTATGCCCGGCAGTGCAGGAAGATGGAATCCGGGAAGTTTTTGTGAAATATCATCTCGTGTGATACAGAGCAGTTTGTTGGTAAGAGATATGGCGGTTAATGTGGAATCGATCACAGCACTAAAAAGAAAGCCGTGGATTTGGCAGAACTGTCCATTTACAGACTTCGGATAAAGGTGCTATATTATAAATGAATAGAGTGCAATCGATTTCATACAAAAGCAATCTCTATGAAAACAGGAAACAAGGAAACGGCCCATAAGGGAAACGAGCGCTGAAAATGGAGGATGGACAGAACAATGAGCCAGAGAAAAGCAAGTCAGAAAGTAAACGGTCAGAAAACGCAGGCGGCAAAAGGTGTGAAAGAGCTGACAGCAAAAGCAGCAGACAGCAAGACAAAGAAAGCGACAGTGACAGACAAGGCGGCAGTAAAACGCAAAGCGGCAGAGGATCAGCTTACGAAGATTTTTGAAGAGAGACTGTCAAAACATCATGATGAGCTGCGCTGGCTGTATATGGAATTGTATGAGAATGATTCCATGTTTGCAGAACTGTGCGATCACATGTACCAGTTTTATCTGGAAAGAAATGAGGAACTGAAAAAACTGGATATAGACAGGGAAAAAGACAAAGAATGGTATAAGAAGAACGACCTGCTGGGCATGATGTTTTATATTGACAATTTTGCCGGCAATATGAAGGGCGTCGAATCCAAACTGGATTATATCGAGCAGTCCAATGTGAATTATATTCATCTGATGCCGTTTCTGGATACGCCGAAAGGCAGGTCTGACGGCGGATATGCGGTATCGGATTTCAGGAAAGTTCAGGAGAAGTTAGGTTCCATGGAGGATCTGGATAATCTGACGGCGGCCTGCCATAAGAAAGGCATCAATGTCTGCATGGACTTTGTCATGAATCATACATCGGAGGATCATGAGTGGGCGAAGAAAGCGAGACAGGGCAACGGAGAGTACATGAGCCGTTATTTTTTCTTTGACAATGAAGAGATACCGGCCCAGTATGAGAGGACTGTGCCGCAGGTATTCCCCACGACAGCGCCGGGGAATTTCACCTGGCTTGAAGAGATTGGCCATTATGTGATGACGACGTTCTATCCTTATCAGTGGGATCTGAATTATGGAAATCCCAGAGTCTTTAATGACATGATGTATCATTTCCTGTATCTGGCCAACAGAGGAATCGATATTATCCGAATCGACGCAGTGCCTTATATCTGGAAGGAACTGGGTACGCCCTGCCGAAATCTCAAACAGGTACATACCATCGTGCGTATGATGCGTATGATCAGTGAGATCATCTGTCCCAGTGTCCTTCTGTTAGGCGAGGTGGTCATGGAGCCTGAGAAAGTCGTTCCGTATTTTGGGACGGTGGAGAAACCGGAATGTCATATGCTTTATAACGTGACGACGATGGCCACCACATGGCATACGGTGGCGACCAGAAATGTGAAGCTTCTGAAACGGCAGTTAGACATCGTCAATGGACTGCCCAAAGAGTATGTTTTCCTGAATTATCTGCGCTGTCATGACGATATTGGCTGGGGTTTAGATTACGGTACGCTGCAGATGGAAGGAATGGAAGAGCGCGCCCACAAGAAGTATCTGAATGATTACTTCCAGGGGTATGCAGGAGACAGCAACAGCCGGGGCGAGCTGTACAATGCGGACCCGATCACGGGAGACGCCAGGTTCTGCGGCACGACGGCTTCTATGTGCGGCATTGAGAAAGCTGGGTTTGAGCAGGATAAGAAAGCTATGGATCTGGCGGTCAGGATGGATTTGATGCTGCATGCTTATATGTTCATGCAGTCGGGTATCCCGGTCCTGTACAGTGGTGATGAGATCGGGCAGGTGAATGATTATACCTACAAGGAGGATCCGGATAAGGCAGCAGATTCCCGGTATATTCATCGTGGAGCCATGAACTGGAAATTGGCTGAAAACAGGACAGATCCTGGAACGGTAGAAGGGAAAATATTCCAGGGGCTTAAGCGGTTAGAACAGATCCGGAAGACGGAAAAGGTATTTATGACGAAAGCAGATACCTGGACGATAGATACCTGGGATGATGCGGTTCTTTGTATCGGCAGATATTTTGAAGGGGAAAAGCTGATCGGGCTGTTTAATTTCAGTGAATCAGATAAGACGGCCTGGATCAATGAGGCAGACGGCGAATATGTGGAGATGCTTTCCGGTAACAGGATGCAGCCGGTCAACGTTCTGGTGCCGGCTTATGGCTTCTATTATATGAAGAAGATTTCGTAACAGACTTGGCTGAACAGGCAGATTACGGACCAAAGCTTTGCCGCAAAGGTCAGAAAGCCGCAGAGGCAGTAAGAAGATAAGGGAGCAGGGGAATGAATATAGGGAAGATCGCGGAAATGGCCGGCGTCTCCAGAGCGGCTGTTTCACGGTATTTTAACAACGGATATATTTCAGAAGAGAAACGCGAGGCGATCAGGCGGGTGGTAGAAGAGACTGGTTATCGGCCATCGGTACAGGCACAGACACTGCGGACAAAGCGGACGAAGATGATCGGAGTGATCGTGCCCAAAATTGCCTCCGCCTCGATCGGCAGGATAGTGGAAGGTATTCTTTCCGTGATCAATGAGAACGGATACCAGATGCTTCTGGCGGTTACCCAGAACGATCCGAAGAAAGAGTTAGAATATCTCGACGCGTTCAGTGAGAAACGAGTAGACGGTGTAATCCTGTTAGGAACAGTATTTCAGGCGGAGCATAAGAAGATGCTGAAAAATCTTTCGGTTCCGGTGGTGATTGTCGGCCAGCAAATGCAGGGATATAACTGCGTGTTCCACGATGATTACCATGCCTTTTATGATCTGACGAAGCTGTTTTTGGAGCGCGGCAGGACGAAGCTGGGTTACATCGGAGCGATCATGCAGGATGCGGCGGTGGGCGCACAGCGTTATCAGGCATTTCGGGATGCGGCTAACGACATGGGACATGGAGAAGTAGGAGATAATTTCGTGATCGCTTCGTTCTCCCTTCGCTCTGGATATGAAAAGGCAAGGGAATTGTTGGAGAAATGCGGTGATCTGGACGGTGTGATCTGCGCTACCGATACGATGGCAGCGGGAGCGGTGCAGTATCTGCGGGAACATGATATCAGAGTACCGGAGCAGATTCTGGTAGGCGGTCAGGGGGATGCACAGATGGCAAGAGTGGCCATCCCGTCCTTGGTCACATTGCATTATTCTTATGAGAAGAGCGGTGAAGTGGCAGTCCAGATGTTGATGGAAGCGCTTATGCAGAAAGGAGAACAGGCAGCTTCTCGTGAGATCAGGCTGGGATATTATATCGTAGAGTGACAGAAATGGAGGAACAAAAAGTGGTTTTGGGGTTGTGAATATGTCTTGTCTATACTATAATAGGATAATATCTTTATACAAATCGACGAACTGATGAGGCGGGGAGTAAGATTTTGTTTTAATGTTCCACAATAAAATACAAGGAGGAAACACAACATGAAGAAATTTGAGTATGTCATTAAGGATGAGGTGGGGATTCATGCAAGACCGGCAGGGCTGCTGGTGAAGGAAGCGAAGAAATATGAGAGCAAGGTTTCTATTACGAAAGATGGAAAGTCAGCGGAAGCCACGAAACTGATGGCTCTTATGGGACTCGGCGTGAAGTGCGGCGAGACGGTGGAGGTTTCTGTGGAAGGTGCGGATGAGGATACGGCATTTGAAGGGATCAAGGCATTTTTTGAGGCGAATCTCTAAGAGACAGGAAAGCAGATCAGGATAGAGGAGGCAGGGGGAAATATGGTGAAATTATCCGGCAAAGCGGTTTACAAGGGGGTTATCATCGGTCCTGTAGTGGTTTTGAAGAAAGATGACCAGCAGGTCAAGAGAAACAAGATTACAGATGTGGATGCGGAGCTTGCCCGTCTGGAGCAGGCAGGGGAGAAGGCACTAAGCCAGCTCCAGGCACTGTATGACAAGGCAGTTAAGGAAGTTGGGGAGGCCAGTGCGGCTATCTTTGAAGTACACCAGATGATGCTGGAAGATGACGATTATCTGGATGCAATCCACAACATGATTCGGACGGAGATGGTAAATGCCGAATATGCGGTCGCAGTCACAGGAGACAATTTCTCAGAAATGTTTGCGAATATGGACGACGACTACATGAAAGCGAGAGCGGCAGATGTGAAGGACATTTCCAACCGTCTGGTCAGAAATCTTATGGGACAGGAAGATGTGGATCTGGCATCGATGGAACCATCCATTATCGTGGCGGATGACTTAAGCCCCAGCGAGACGGTCCAGATGGATAAGAAGAAGATCCTGGCTTTCGTGACGGTACACGGTTCTACGAATTCGCATACGGCTATTCTTGCCAGGATGATGAATATCCCGGCTCTGATCGGTGTACCGATGAACCTGGAGGAGATCCACACAGGCATGAAAGCGGTAGTGGATGGCTTTAAGGGAGAAGTGATCTTTGATCCTTCTAAGGAAGTCTGTGCCGAAGTGGAAGAGAAGATCAGAGAAGAGCGGGAGAAGCTGAGACTGCTGCAGACCCTGAAAGGCAAGGAAAATGTTACGCCTTCCGGGCAGAAGATCAATATCTATGCGAATATCGGCAGTGTTTCCGATGTGGGTTATGTGCTGGAGAATGATGCGGGCGGCATCGGCCTTTTCCGCAGTGAGTTTTTGTATCTGGGAAGAGAGGATTTCCCGACGGAAGAAGAGCAGTTCCAGGCATACAGGCAGGTCGTGCAGACGATGGCGGGCAAGAAGGTGATCATCCGCACGCTGGATATCGGCGCTGATAAGCAGGTGGATTATTTCAATCTGGGCAAGGAAGACAACCCGGCCCTGGGATACCGTGCGATCCGGATCTGTTTGAAACAGCCGGATATCTTTAAGACACAGTTGAGGGCTTTGCTGCGTGCGGCGGTGTACGGCAATCTTTCTATTATGTATCCGATGATCATTTCCGTGGAAGAGGTTAAGCGTATCTATGAGATCGTGGACGAAGTGAAAGCAGAACTGGACGAGGCACAGATCCCATATAAAGTACCGGAGCAGGGAATCATGATCGAGACGCCGGCGGCAGTGATGGTCAGCGAGGAACTGGCGCAGATCGTGGACTTCTTCAGCATCGGTACGAATGATCTGACCCAGTATACGCTGGCGCTTGACAGGCAGAATGCGAAGCTGGATGATTTCTATGATCCGCATCATCCGGCAGTTCTTCGGATGATCAAGCTGGTGACGGACAATGCGCATAAGTATGGCAAGTGGTCCGGCATCTGTGGCGAGCTGGGAGCCGATCTGGAATTGACAGAAGAATTCTTAAGGATGGGATTGGATGAGTTATCGGTGGCGCCTTCGATGGTGCTCCGGGTGCGGAAAGCAGTCAGAGAAGCCTCTGTGTAACTGGATAAAGAAGGGATTACGCGGCCATGCTGCCAGAGTATCTGGCGGCATGACCGTTTTTAGGTAGGAGACCAGGAAAGGACGGCTAAGACAAGCGATGGCTGAGCAGGAATATTTTAAAAGTGCGTTGTCTGATTTTACTTACGAGGCGGCCAGTGGCGGCGCCATCCGTCATCTGACGGATCTGGGGTATACGGTGAAGCAGATCTGTGAACAGTTGTCTTTTCCCACTCCGTATGCACGAGTGCAGAAGACTGTCTGGCAGCATCTTCTTGCCACAGGCGTTATCCTGATACAGGAACCGGGGAGTGGAAAAGGCGGGCAGGAGGGAAAAGCAGAATATGCGGTGGAACGTGATCAATATGGCAGAACCAGTTTCCGGCGTGTGTCGGCCGCACAGGAGAAAGAGGAGACAATCTGTTGGAAAGAGAGAACATTTGAAGCGGATGGGACAGTTTCCGGCAGGAAGCTGGCCGTCTATCTGTCTGAGAAGTGTAAAGAAAATGACGGTGAGGCCTATATTTCCTGTCGGTTTGGGAAGCTGATCCGGGAGGATACTGTAGAATGGGAAAGGACGATGAACAGATTAAATGAGCGGCAGCGGGAATACCTTGCAGGACTCCCCTGGGAAGAGCGGATCTGCTACCACAGACTCGACGGGCGCATGCAGGAGATTGCGGTGAAACTGTATGCGGCGGGGAGCCTGCGGGAGCAATGTTATTTCAAGAAGACAGAAGAGCGCGTGCTTCTACGGTAATGTGTATGCCCGCTCATCCATATGCTCGAAATAGAGTTGGTCTTCGAGTATGGCGATTGTGATCTGATCGTTGCTATAGCGGGCGGCAATGGATTCCAGTTTGTCCAGGACATCTTCCCGCGTCATATCCTGCAGCGTTTCCAGATCTGTTTTTATCCAGAAGTCTTGTATAGCGGCAACGACATTGCCGATCAGGCGGTCGCGCCTGCCGACCGAGACTTTGTCTTTCTCGGAAATATGATAGCGGAAAGCATAGTCAAAGCCGCACCAGAGCAGTCCGTCAGCAGCTTCTTTGCTTAGATGGTAAGAGTAAAAGACCGGGTCTTCTTCTGGGCGTCCCGTCTTTAGATGCTGTATCTGGCAGCGGTTTTCTTCACAGGAGAGCATCATGGTCAGAGCTATGAAGCGGGACTGTTCTTCTGTTAAGTCGATCAGTGGTTCTTCCTGGAAGGCTTCTTTCCGATAGCAGTCTTCCCGAATTCTTTCATAGCTGTCAAAATATGTATTTGCCCAATCCAGAAGGCTGCCGTTGAACTGTGTGAGGGAATGGGACGCGTAGTCCGGGGTCATCAGGGTAAAAAGGGAGCGGTAGTCTTCTGCAGTTGCACAGTCGTTGATGCGGGGTTCCCGGTCGGAATACAGAGAATCTGTCGCTTTTTTTCTTAAAGCCGTCATTTCCTGCATCTCCTGTTCGTCTGCCAGCCGCAGACCTGTCAACGTTCCGTTTTCGTAGACGGTGAACAGTTCTATGGCATCCTTGGCATAAGTGCTGATCCCAGAGTGTTCTGTGATATAAATCTCTGCCTGGGTATCTTGAATTCCGCGGACTTCTTTTCCCTCAAAATAGATTTTGTAGTCGTCGTGCACCGGATCATATGCCCAGGACAATCCGAAAGGAGCATATGGGCGCAGAACTTTCTCCAGTTGTCTTGTGTGCTCCCGGTTTGCCTGGGCGTGAAGGATCTCGTCTTCCATAAGAAGAGAAAGCTCTTCCTGTATGGCCAGGAACCGCTGCTGCGCTAAAGCCGTCTGGTGATATTGTTTGGTTTGTTGTTCCAGTTTTGCCACAGTTTCCTGTACAAGTTCCTGCTCGATATTTCTTTGAGCCATCAGACGGTCAGTCTCGCCGTCATGTAAGTCGGGAGGCATGTAGACATAATCCACAGTAATTTCTAAGGCGTCTGAACAAAATGCCGACTGCAGGACATTGATCTTTTCAGAAAGAATGTGATCCATATAAGCTTCATTCGTCAGGCTTCTTACCGCTACATCATCCAAAATGGAATGCAGTCCTTCCATCATGCCGGACCGGGCGGCATCGTATTCTCTGAGTGTCAGGCTGTCGGGGCGGTTGATGCGGAGTGTGGCCGTATATTCCAGAGTAGCAGTATCGCCGGAACCGTCAACAGGAGAGCTGACGGTATAGTTGCTAAACTCTCTGGTCCTCCACCGGTCGCCGGTAAGGGCATTATAGAGATTGTGGAGGAAGGAGGCCGTTTCATTCTCAAACCTTAAGTCCTCCAGGATCTTGCTTTGTGAAAAGCGCTCCAGAAGGGCAAGCCGTTCTGGCGTATCTACGTAAGGCCATGCCTTCTGCTGATATTCTGAGACGCTCATATCCAGATAACCATCAAACTGCAGGGAAAACAGTATGTCATATTCTTCTTTGGTAAAATCAGGGTCAGGCATGGACAGATTCTTCTGAACAGAGGCGGCAGGTGTTTGTGCAGGTTCCAAGGAAGATCCGGTGGGTTCTGTAGCAGAAGTATAGGCGGCGGAGGTGGCGAAAAAAGCCGCCATGCCGATGATCAGCCCTGTTGCGAACAGGATGACTGGGCGGGAATATTTTTTGGTTTTCATGATTGCGGTAATCCTTTCTTCGATTGCTGTTTTGCCAAAATGGTTGTATAAGGGTACGAGGCCGCTTTTGCGTGCCTCCAGATCGAGCAGCATGTGCGCATAGGCAGCCTTGTCGGTTTCTCCAAGCTGATAGATCACTTGTTCATCGCAGGCCAGCTCCAGATCTTTGTTAAACAGAAGATACATTACCCACACAAGAGGGTTGAACCAGTGCAGACATAGAGCCAGCGCTATGAGCAGCTTCGTCACGGCATCCAGACGGCGGATGTGTACGATTTCATGGGTGAGGATATAATGCAGACTTGCAGTGTCCTCCCAGGATATCTTCTTAGGCAGCAGGATCACAGGACGGAGGATGCCATAAGTCAATGGGGTATCCACCCGGTCTGACTGACGGATGGAAAGACTGCGCCGCATAGGGTGTGCATCCAGCCATTGTTCCAGCCACTGTCTGGCGTCAGGGTCAGAGACCGGCAGCGCGGTCCGAAACTCCAGTTGACAGCGCAGATAAGAAAACAGGAAGAATGCTGCGCACAGGAGGACGCCGGTGCAATAGAGAAAGAACAGGACAGCGCTCAAAGGAACAGAGCGGTCCGCCTGATTGAACGATGGGGGTGCTGCCGTCTGCGTCTGTGCGCCGGAAGCTTTGATGCCGGCTGACGCAGAAGATTCTGCGGACGATGCAGTGTCATGCTTCCTGGCTTGTTCCGGGATCTGCGAAGAAAAGGATTCCGCAGATGATGATGGCGTCCATGTGGAAGCAGTTTTGCCGGACCGTTCCGGTGCAGATACAGCCGGGAAAGCTTCGTCAGAGATCTCCTTGATCAAAATACCGGAGGGCATCTGCCTTAGCATGGAGGCAGGCATATTCCGGCAAAGCAGAGTATAGACGCTAAACGGAGATGAAATGGTAAAAGGCACGAGCAGACGAAACAGAACAAGCCCCCATAGAATCAGGAAAGTCTGTTTGGGCAGCCGGGTAACGGTCAAGGCCCGGATCAACAGGACGGCCAGGATCAGAACGGCTCCGGAGATAGTCATTTGCAATAATGTCATAGAGATACCCCTTTCATGTCGTCATACAAAAAACGCGATTCTGTTGTTTCCTATTCCAGATCTCCAATGATCTGCCGTAATTTCTCAATCTGTCCGGCAGAGAGTTTCTTACGGCCGAGAAGGGCAGCAAACAGCTTGTCGGCAGAACCGTCATAGATCTTGTTGATCAGCTCGGTAGTCTCTGCTTCCTGGACGTCTTCTTTCGGAATCAGTGCATGGCACATAAAGTTTGGTTCAGAACGCCTGATCGCACCCTTTTTCATACAGCGTTTGATCAGGGTATAGGTGGTGTTCATGTTCCAGCCGACCTCCTCTTTCAACACATCGGAAATATGTTTCGCGGTGGCGTCTCCTTCGCGCCAGAGTACATCCATCACCTTTAATTCAGAATCAAAAAGTTTGAGGTCCATAAAAGATCAGCTCCTTTCCAAAGTTACGATCACAAGACTGGAGTAGTGTGAAGATGATTCTATACTACTGCAGTCTTGTAAACGTGTCAAGTATAAATTAATGGAAGCAGCAGGGAACTGCTTAAAGTGATTGACCTGAAATCTCTTTTTGTGCTATATTTCAGATAATATTAAGCGCCGTTTCTTATGTCGGCGGCGATCGTATAGACTGTGAAAGGAATGAATAAAGATGATGGAACGAAAAGAGTTATATGAATTGATTGGCCTGCAGGAGGAGGTTATCTGCCGGCTGCAGGCGATCGAAGAGGAAGTTGATCTGGCGCAGATCGATCCGCTGCTTTCCCGGCTGATGGATCAGAAGACAATGGAAAAGGCTTATGAGGAATTGAAAGCGGTTCTGGATGAAGATGAGGAGCAGATGCGGATGCTGTACTGCCAGTTGGAGTGTGTCAGACGTGTGTGGGACCGCTATCGGCAAAAGGGGATTTCGAAGGTTGTTTATGCAGATACCATGAAATGTTTTACAAGATTCCTTGGAGAGTGTGAGCAGAAAAACGGACGGATGTTTTTTGACCGGGGCTGGTGGACCTACCGCCAGATCAGCATGAAAATTTTCCGCATTGGGGCGCTGGAATATGAATTTTGTGATGGGGACGAGGCGGGGATGACTGCGGTTCATATCCCGTCGGATGCAGATCTGTCTGCGGCGTCGGTGCAGCAGTCTTTGGCGGAATCCAGGACATTTTTTACAACCTTTTATCCGGACTGCGGGCATGATAAGTATATCTGCAATTCCTGGCTTCTTTCACCGGTCTTAAGAAGCCTGCTGCCGGAAGGATCCAGGATCGCCGCTTTTCAGGACCGTTTCGAGATCACAGAAGTTGAAAAAGATAGCCGGGAATATGTAGAGTGGCTCTTCCAGTCACCTCTGGAAACAGAGAATGAGAATCTGCCGGCGCAGACCAGTCTGCAGAGAAAGGCAAAAGAGCTGATGCTGGCGGGAGGAAATATTGGGTCTGCCTATGGGATCCTGAAAGAATACGGTGACATAACATAGAAAAAACGATGAAAATATGCGGTAAAATGCAGAACATATCTTGCTTTTTCAGAGAGAGTGGTGTATTATGAGTTTACATAATCTGAAAACCTACTTTGTGATATTTTATGGAGGTACATAATGAAAAAGCATAGAGTTACGAAGCTTACCGCGGCGCTTTTTCTTGTATGCGGAATACGGATGGCCATGCCGGTTTCGATGGAGGTATGGGCGGCGGAGACGGTTACGGTACAGGGAAGCATTATGTCCGGGACGACGAATGATTTATTGAAGCTTTCCACGCAGGAAGGCAATATGGAGATTAAGATCGACAGTGGAACGGACGCCAGCGCCTGCAAGGTGTTGCTGCCGGGAAAACAGGTTGTTGTCTCGGTGTCACATGGTACAGACGGTTATCTGCATGCGGCTAAGATCACTTCAGGCGCACAGACAGAATCTTTTACACTGGATTCTTCTTCGAATGCTACGATCACAGGGACGATCAGTGAGAAATCGCAGGAAGATGTACTCTGTGTGAACACGAAACAGGGAGAGATGCAGATCAAGCTGGATCCTTCCACGGATATGAGCGGTTGTTCGGTTCTGGTCGTCAACAGAACCTATACGATCACCTGTGCGAGGGGTTCGGATGCCTATATGCATGCTACCGCGATTGCTGATGCAGCATCTGGCGCAAACAGCAGTGTGGAGAACGGAGCGCAGACGGCATCATCCTCTCTGACGCCGTCGCCGGCATCGGTCGTCACTGCCTCTACATCGACAGTGACCGGCAAGGTGGATCGGAAGACAGAGGAAGGACTTTTGTATCTCTCCACCGTCTATGGGGAGATGCAGGTGGTCATCGACAGCAATACAGATACCAGGAACGGCATGTTTATGATGCCGGGCCGGGAGATAACCGTTACGGTCTATCGAGGTTCCGACGCCTATATGCATGCGGCGGTCATTACAGGAGCGAAAGACACCGTAGTGCCGGCGTCAGTGGATACTTCCTCAACTTCCACGGTCAGTGGGACGGTAAACGCCAGATCCAACGAGAACATGCTCTATCTGCAGACGAAATGGGGTGAGATGGAGCTTAAGCTGGATACGGTGAAGAGCATGACCGGATACAAGATCCTGACGGAAGACAGAAAGGTGACAGTGACTTGCGCACGGGGTGCGGACGCATACATGCATGTTGTGGATCTTGCAGGGAATTAGGAATTTATAAGAAATTTGAGATTCCGCTTAGCGGAATGATATAAGTTCGTGTGGTGAATACCGCAGAGTGGATATAGACAGAATATTCATTTTGCGGTATTTTTATGATAGGGAATATGATAAATTTTGGTTGGAAGCTGTTTGTGAGAGAGTGAGGGAATCATGGCTGGACAGGAAATATATACAACGATAGAAAGGCTAAGGGAGAATATTAATCATGTCTTCATCGGCAAGGAAGCGGTAGTTGAGGATTTGCTGGTGTGTCTGCTGGCAGGCGGACATGTTCTGCTGGAGGATGTGCCGGGCGTAGGGAAGACGACGCTGGCAGGAGTGTTAGCCAGAGCGACGTCCTGCAGCTTCGGGCGGATACAGTTTACGCCGGATACGCTGCCGGGGGATGTATCCGGCGTCTCAATCTATAATATGAAGTCAGGGGAATTTGAGTACCGGGCCGGCGCTGTCATGAGTCAGATTCTGTTGGCGGATGAGATTAACAGGACTTCACCTAAGACACAGGCCAGTCTTTTGGAGGCGATGGCAGAAGGGCAGGTGACAGTGGATGGCGTGATACATGAGCTGCCCCGGCCTTTTATGGTAATCGCTACCCAGAACCCGGTAGAGTTTCTTGGAACCTATCCACTGCCGGAGGCACAGATGGACCGATTTATGATGCGGCTTTCCATCGGCTATCCAGAGCGGGAGCAGGAGATCCGGATGGCAGAAGCTTTCCTGCAAGGAGAGACGCCGGACAGGGTGCAGACGGTATGCAGTGCAGCGGAAGTGATGGAGATGAAAGAAGCGGCGGCCAGTGTCAGCGTCAGTTCTGCACTGCTTGCGTATATGGAGGATATTGTGGATCTGACCAGGCAGGAGGAGCGTTTTGTTCTTGGGGCAAGCCCGCGGGCGCTGCTTTCCCTGATGCGGGCTTCCCAGAGCAGGGCGCTTGTGCTTGGCAGGGATTTTGTGAAGCCGGATGATGTAAAGGCAGTGGCGATGCAGGTGCTTTTGCATCGGCTGGTGCTGGCCACGGATGCGAAGCTGCGCAAAGAGAATGCGGAAAACATTTTGAAAAGTCTTATCCTTAAGGCGAAGATACCTGTCTGAATTGGGAGCAGATGATAGGCGCAGAGCCGCAACAGGAAGACGGAGGCTGAACTGGTAGACTGCCCAGAGTCGGAAGCAGAAATTTGATATGTTGTATAACTATTAGGAAAGAATGATGCGATCAAGAATGGAAATGGCGATGAAAGACAGGGAGAAAGAAACAGAGAAAAAAAGGTCAGACGCCGGTAGTGGTATGATACTGCGAAGATGGGTTTTACTCGGATTGTGGATTCTTTCCCTAATTACGATCAGCTTCTACGGGGGAGCAGTCAGCTATGGCTTCTTTTTCGGGGTGACGTTTGTGCCGGTGGTGGCGGTGGTCTATCTGTTGTGTGTCTATTTCCGGTTTAAGATTTACCAGAGACTGGAGAGCAGGAATGTGGTGTGCGGACAGCCGGTGCCTTACTTTTTCGTATTGCAGAATGATGATCATTTCGCATTTACGAGTGTGGGCGTTCGGTTGTTTTCCTCCTTTTCCTTTGTAGAAAAGCTGCCTGACGGGATTTCCTATGAGCTGCTGCCGGGGGATCAGTATACTTTTGAGACGAAACTTGTCTGTAAATACCGGGGAGAATATGAGGTCGGGGTCAAGGAGATTGTGATCACGGATTTCCTGCGGCTGTTCCAGGTAAGCTACAGAGTGCCGGAGACGATCAAGGCGCTGGTCATGCCGAGGGTCGTTAGGGTCGATGAGCTGCGGTGCATTGCAGATGTCCAGGCTCTTTTGCAGCGGGAGATAGATCGGGTGCAGACGGAACCTGATGTGGTGGTGCGGGAATATGTGCCGGGGGATGCATTAAAGCAGATCCACTGGAAAGCGACCGCCAGGGCGCAGGCGTTGAAAGTAAGAACCCGTACCGGGGAGGAAAAGGCAGGAATTGCGATCCTGTGTGATACGAAACGGTACAGTGCTGATAAAAGGGAGCATCTGCCTTTGGAAAACAAGATGCTGGAGGTGCTTTTAGCGCTCACGGTCTATTTTGCCAATCAAAACATGGCTTGTGAGATCTGCTATGGACAGCGGGGCATGGTGCGTTGTCATGTGCAGGATCTGAAAGATTTCGATGTTTTTTACAGACAGGCGGCCGGGATTGATTTCGCGAAAGAAGAATCGGTGGAGGAGATGGGAAGGAAAGCTCTGACAGGCGGCGTGTGGCAGGATTGCAGAATCCTTTTTTTCGTGCTGCATGAATGGTCAGATGTCGTCTGGGAAATGGCAGAGCAGATCTGTGCGGGCGGAGGGATCACAGTGTTGTGTCTGGTGACGGATCAGAATATGGATGAGTATCTTAGGCTTGGCAGTGTGAGAAAACGGATCGTAGTGATTCCCGTGGAAGCGGAATTGGAGGGGAAGTTGTAATGGAAGACAGGGAGGGGAAACTTCGCAGAGCGGGGCAGGCTGGCTACCGTCTGCTGCATACAAGTATGCTGCTTGGTATTGTGATGGCCGGGGTGGGAAGCTTCCTGGGAATTGAGGCGCTTTCGTTGGTGCATGTCCTGACCGCTGCCGCGGCGCTTCTGGCTGGTGTTTTGCTTCAGCGTCTTACCGCTAAGGGCAGGGCAGTGTGTGCGCTTCTGACGTTGGTGTTCCTGGGGGTTGTGGCTGTAGCCTTGGGCGCGGAGCGAGTAGGCTTATTTCTGCGCTCCTGGTCTTACTGGCTGTCAGGACAAGACGGTTGGGAAGTGGAATGGCGTGTAGGGTATGAGCTTTTGCAGGTTGTGATGATCGTTTTTGCCTGTTACGGTTTACAGTCTATTCTGCAGCGGTTTCTTGTGTCCAAGGTGCTGGTGGCGGATCTGCTGATCTCTTTGCTGCTTTTTTGTCTGCTGACGGAATGGGAGGTTTCCCATGCGGCGGTAGTTTTTTCTTTGTGTTATATCCTGGTCGTCTATGCGGAGTGGGTACAGCGGGAGTGGAATAAGGTAAAAGGCACGGACCGGCAAAGGTATATGCTGTGGATCATGCCTTTTATGGGGCTTTATTTCGTTCTTTTGTTATGTGTGCCGACACCGAAAGAACCTTATGAATGGCAGTTTGTGAAAGACGCCTGCTCCCGGATCGGAGAATCTTTGACCGGCTTGACAGAGAACTTTATGCGAGGCGGCGGGGATGATTTCGATACAACGCTTAGCGGGTTTTCCGGAGAGGGAATGCTGCAGGATGAACTACAGGAAAATGACAGGGAGATGATGACGGTACAGGGGACGGGGAATCTCGTGACCAATGTGTATCTGACAGGCCGGATCTATGATACTTTTGACGGGAAAGGGTGGCAGCAGAGGTATCATGGGACGATAGAGGACGTCACGCAAGGATTCTGGGACGCAGTGCAGATACAGGAGGCGGCGGTGAACTATGATGCGGGTTCTTTGCGCGATCAGATTTCTGTGGACACACTGCAGATCCGGTATCAGCATTTCAGAACTTCCAGCCTGTTTGTTCCGCTGAAGACAAAGGAGATCCGCATGCCGCGGGAGCAGGATTTCTATACCTGGGATGGGGACAACCTTCTTTTCCGGGAAAGAAAAGGCTATGGTACGGCATATGAGGTGAATTATTATCAGATCAATGCAGGTGCGGACAGCTTTGACCGTTTTCTGCGGGAGGCGGTGTCAGATTCCGGTGGAGTGGGTGCGGCGCAAGACCGGGGAACGATAGATTTGACAGATGCAGAAGCGATAGACCGGGAGAGGATATCAGAAGACAGGTACAGGACAGGAGAGGGGGAGGCTGCGGCAATGCGGCGGCAGCAGATTCACCAGATTTATACGGAAGAAGTGATCCTCTCGGAGAAAGTCCGGCAGTATTTGGAGGATGTGACGGCAGGGGCGCGGGACCCACTGGAGAGACTGCGGCGGCTAGAGGGAGAACTGGCTTCTTTTACTTATACGAAGAATCCCCGAAAGCTCCCGGAAGACATAAAGGATGCTGAGACATTTCTGGAGTATTTTCTATTGGAGGGCAGAGAGGGGTATTGTACCCATTTTGCGACGGCTTTTGTGCTGTTGGCGAGAGTGCAGGGGATGCCGGCCCGGTATGTACAGGGCTTCTGTGTGCCAATGATAGGCAGGGAAGAAATGTCTGTGTACAGCGATATGGCGCATGCATGGCCGGAGGTCTATTTTGACGGGGTTGGTTGGATCCCGTTCGAGCCAACACCGGGATATGCCAGATTTCGGTATACGCCCTGGGCGACGGAAGAAGGAGAGGGGAGCACAGTGGTTTCTTACGGTGAGGCTTCTCAGAAGACAGAAAATGCGGGAGCGGCGTCTGGTTCTGAGGAGAGTCTGGCGGTTTCCCTGGAGACGGTAGAAACAGGGGCAGGCGTTTGGAGGTTTCTGACCGTGCTTGGCTATGCCATATTGGCCGTCTGTGTGACAGGCATCGGCATTCTTGCATTACAGCGGGCCATGAGAAGGAGACGTTATAGACGGATGGATGTGACAGGGAAGTTTCGGATGGAAATTGCTGCCAATCTGCGGACGCTTGGACTGATCGGACTGCGCAGGGAAGAAGGAGAGACGCTGCAGGAGTTCCGGGAGCGGATTGTGGGGGACAGGGCACAGCAAGGGTCTTTGGATTGTGCTCTGCAGTGTATCACGGATTATGAAGAAATATTGTATGGGGAAAGAACGGCAGAACCTAAGATGCTCAAGACGGCTGTAAAGGAGCGGAAAGAACTGTTGGCGGCGTTACGGGAGCGGAAGAAGTGGCGGTATGTTTTTTTCTGGTGGTGCAATTAGATTTATGGGGACAAAAACCATGGGGTAGTAGCTGTGACTTCATGGTTTCTTTTTTTGTTTCACATAAGGAGGGGACAATTTAAGATTCCAGGAGGAAACTTCCAATACACATTCATGGATATTGCGGACAAAACTAGCAATATCTATGTAGATGTAAAAAGTGAAATAAATATAAAATGACTTTTCTAAAAATAAATAATAATTAAAAAATAAATGAAGAATATCTTGATCGATTATTACAATTATAGTATATTAGATTTGTGATTTTATATTGAGATGAAATTATTGAAAGAAATAATCAATCTGCAAAAGAAGGGGAAGGAGAGTGATGTGTCGATGTTTTCAGCAAATAGGGCACATCACGCGAGAAAAAGAGAACACAAGTTCGAAAATGAACAAAAAGTAAATAATAAAAATAGAGCAGATGATTATTATAGCTATAATAAAGGGTACAAAAAAGGTTTTCAAGATGGAAGACAGAAAGGGATTCAGGAAGGGATTCAAAAGGAGAGAGAAAGATTTCAGCGAGAGGATCAGGAGAGACGGAAGAAAAAGAGACGGGAAAGATTTAAGGATTCTGTCCAGGTTCTAATGATATTTCTGCTGGTGATTGTTATAGCTGCCTGTTTGTCTTTCTATATTGAAAAGGTATTTTTGGGGATCATTACAATATCAACGGGACTTTTCACAATTTCTATTATTAATCCGTTGAAAGAAAGTATAAAAAGCTATGAGAGTGTGCCGTATGATATACAGGCGGATAATAGTATTTTGACCAGAGTATTAGCAGGAGGTAGGGAAATATTCAAAAATGTTATAAAAAATGGGAAGTCTCTATTTTTGCTGATGCTTTCCTGTAGTATTTTGCTTGGCGGCCTTATTGGAAAATATGAAGTACAGGCACGTTTTGTTACAGGAAGCGAAGCATTTGTAGACGCGTTCTTTCATTATGAAAACCATACGATGAAAAAGACATCCGATCTTTCAGAAAATGAGATATCAGGAAGCCAGGAACAAGTAGGACAAATGGAACTGCCGGATATAACAGACCAGAAAAGCAATTTGGATGATGTTTCTGGATCAGGGAGTGTGGAGACAACAGATATGCTGGATGTGCTTCTGGAAGAAACAGATATCAGCGAGGATGAATTAAGCATGGTAGAGATCTCGGACAGTGAAATTGAGCAAGAATTAGGGTTGCCAGTTGAAGAGTACAATTTAGCTTTTTTTAGAGAAGGAGAGTATTCTTTTACGGACGAGGATGATCAACAGAAAATTAACAATAATGTTCAGCAGTTTGTGCAGGATGTACGCAGTGAAAAGTTAGTAAGCAGCTTTGATCAAACGGCACCACAGGATATAAAAGACGAAATTGCAAATTTAAGTAAAAGAGAAGAAGCGGCCAGTAGCTTTTCGGAAATACAAACAATCAATTCGGTGAGGAAAAAAACATATGAGGATTATCCAAAACGAAGCTTTACAAACTTGATCTCGAACAGCGAACAAAAGCAGGCGCTGGTGTTAGTTTTTTACAAAGGGCAGCAGAAGACGATCATGTATCATTATGTGCAGTCGATTCTATGGAATATGGAATTTCTGAAATATGCGGGTAACACGAAAAGCGATGTAGAAGAACGGCTTTCCCTTATTGCGAAACGGTATGAAGATATTGCGTTTGTCTGTACAGAGTGTAAGGAGAGAGAATATGCCATGAAATTACAGAAAGCGTTTGAATATGCTGCGGGGCAGTATTGAGGTATGATGTATGAAAAAGAGATGAAGATTTGATTCACATATTGTTTGTGCTGTCGATGGCGGCATGGAGGGCAAGTATGAAAAGAGTAGATGAAAAGACAATAGAAGGAATATTGAAGGAGTATCAAAGTGAGGAGGAATTGTTTTTCCCAGAAGAAACGGAATTGGATGAAAGACAGGAACAGTTTATAAAGGGGTATCTGCGTGCACAACAGAAGAATAAGGGAACATTTGAAACAGAGGAAGAGGTTCGCCAGCAGATTCTGCAAGTGCGCTCCAAATATTGCGAACCGATTCTGGATCTGCTGTTTCAAGAGGGAGAATTATACCATGGTGATCTTGCGGATAAATTGGAATTGTCTCCCAGTGGCTTAAATGCGATCATCAAAAAGATGGTGGAAAGTACGCCGCCAATTATTGAGATGATGCAGATTGGGAAGTACAAGATCTATTCTCTTCCAGATGCAGTCAGAAAGTATATGGACAACAGAAATCAACCAAAAGAATCACGAAAGCCAGATCATAGAATGTCCGAAGGGAATCTATTGCTTTCTCTGCAGCATTTTGTTGAAATAGTGAATGGAAATTGGAAAGATGAATTGAATTTGCTGCTACAGGGCGAGAATACAGAAGCAGAGGACAATATCTGCAGGAGTTTCCAGGAATTGATGGAATTGACGAAACAGGCTGAGGAATATGACAGAACTGGATATGATCAACTAAAGAAAGCCATGGGGAATGATGTGTTGTCTTTCTTGCTGGATGAATATATGGAAGAAATAAGGGAGTGTAATAGTATACTGGAAGAAATCAGGCAGCGAGAAAATGGAGAAAAGTTAATACGCCATTTTAAAATGCAGTAAAAGGACTTCTTCCACATAAAGACTGGGTCGGATCCGATTCAAGTCCGAATAGAGGATGAGGCTTTCAGATCATATAACCCAGATTTGGCGAATCCCTTTTTCACAAATAAAACATTTGCAGAAAACTATGCGCAGAAACATAACACGGATGCAAAATTCGGTTGGTACAGGTATGACACACGTTTTGCGATTCCAGTCTATGATGATTCGGGTGAACTGGTCAGATACAATGTCTTTAAGCCGAGGATACTGGTGCGCCATGCAAAAGATGGGAAATTGTATCTCTATGATATTTTGAGGACAAAAAAAGAAACGAGCAAGCCGCTTGAGCAATAGCTGTACGGTCGAAAAACTCATTTCTTTTTTATAACTCAAACTTCGCACATAGATTTTAGCTATGCACCTTGAAAATTCAATATCTGG
>CAJTRA010000019.1 GCA_910578345.1 uncultured Lachnospiraceae bacterium
TGGAATCGCTGGAACCCATCACCATTCAGGAGGCTTATGCAGATAAAGAGGAAATGGGCACAATCACATTAAAAACAAATCGTACAGACTTAAATGCTTTCCAGGTGTACAGCATATATAAACAGAGGCAGGCGATTGAACAGTTTTTCAAAACATATGGGGATACCATGTCCTATGAGGCGTCCTATATGAGGAACAACTATACCGAAGAAGCATGGCTGTTTCTGAACCATCTGTCTACCATCATTGGAGTAAATGCAATCGAAGAAATTGCTTCCATCGGGGAATCAAAGAACATATCCTACAAAGACCTGGCACAGACACTAATAAAGATTAAGGCAGGAAAGATGGATGGAAAGTGGGTGGTGTATCCAATAAAAAAGAGCGTTCAACGCTTGTGTGAAAAAATGCAGTTTAATCCAAATGATCTAACAGCGTTAAAGCTATAGGACGGTCAGAGACCGTCGCCTATAGCATACCTAATTTTAAAATCGTTACAGCTTAAAACAAAGCAATCTATGAAAGATAGGAAAGAGGAGGTTAAGTGGGTATGAAGAAACCGGTACTTATTATCATGGCAGCAGGAATGGGGAGCCGTTACGGCGGTCTCAAACAGATTGATCCCGTGGATGAAGACGGACATATCATTATGGATTTTTCCATTTATGACGCGGTGAAAGCTGGATTTGAGAAGGTTATTTTCATTATCAAGAAAGAAAATGAACAGGATTTCAGGGAAACGATCGGCGACAGGATGGCGCAGCGGATCGAAGTGGAATACGTGTTCCAGGATATTGCGAATCTGCCGGAAGGCTTTGCGGTACCGGAGGGCAGAGAAAAGCCCTGGGGAACAGCGCATGCGGTCCTGTCCTGTCTGCCAGTGGTGGATGGCCCCTTTGCGGTTATCAATGCAGATGACTATTATGGTCAACAGGCGTTCCAGATGATCTATGATCATCTTGCGTCCCATGAGGATACCGACAAATATCAATATACGATGGTGGGTTATCTGCTAGAAAATACATTGACCGAGAACGGTCATGTTGCGCGCGGCGTCTGTGAGACAAACGCCGATGGGAAACTGACAAAGATTACGGAACGGGTACGGATTGAGAAACGTGAGGATGGTCCTGCCTATACGGAGGATGATGGAGCAACATGGACCCCGCTTGCCGGTGAAACGGCGGTATCTATGAACATGTGGGGTTTTACAAATAGTATGCTGCCGGAGATCAGGGACAGGTTTGCAGCTTTCCTTTCGGAGAACCTGCCGAAGAATCCGTTGAAATGTGAATACTTCCTGCCATTCGTGGTGGATGAGCTGATCCAGGAGGACAAAGCAGAGGTGACTGTCTTAAAATCCAGGGATCGTTGGTATGGCGTAACGTACAGAGAAGATAAGCCAGTGGTAGTGAAAGCCATCCAGAGCCTGAAAGATCAGGGACTGTACCCGCAGAAGCTGTGGGAGTAAGCAGATAGTACGGACAGGTGTTTTCCGGTTATCATGAGGAATGATGTCCGTCAACCGGGTTGATCCGACAGCGCCTTGATGGAGGAAGCATACTCTGAGGGCGTCATGCCGGTGATCCGCTTGAATTGTCTGGAGAAATAATGAATGGAGGAGAAGCCGAGAGCATCCGCAATCTGGGTGAAATTGTAATGGTTTTCCCGTATCATCTGCTTGGCCAGATCTACCTTCATTCTGGAAAAGTACTCAATTGCACCGTAGCCGCTTCTGGTCCGGAAAAGTTTCTGAAGCTGGGAGCGGCCTACGGAATTGCTTCTGCAGAGCTGTTCGATGGTCAGGGATTCACAGATGTGAAGCTCCATATATTCCTGTAGTTGAGTAAAAAGTTCTCCGTCGGCTTTCTGTTTGATGGACTTCACGATAGCGGGATTGATGGGTTGGTCTGGACGGGCCATATAACGGCGGATTAACTGGATCAGCAGCTGCTCCAGATAAAGCCGGATCAGTTGTTCTCCGGCGAAACGTGGCTTCTCAGACCGGAGGAGTTCTTCCTGATAGGGATCGTCCATGCGGCCTTCGAAGACATACTTCGCTTCCTGAATGATCTGCGCCAGCAAAAGCCGCTCCGGTTCACTGATCTGCAGCACCTTTTCCTCAAAGAAGGACATGACGGGGGAGTCACAGGAGAAAGACATAACCACCAGATTTGGCGCGATCAGTCCGTTGGAATTTACGTCATGGAATTCGTTTGGTTTATGGAAGATGATATCTCCCTTTTTCAGAGCATGGAATTTCTCGCCAGCCAGTACATTCACTTCTCCCTTGTCAACACACAGAAATTCCCAGAAGTCATGGGATTCTCCCGGAAAAGAGAAATCACACATATATTCAAAATAATGAATGGAATAGATTTCATGGATGCTTATGACATCCTGCAAAGAAACGCTCTTGTAGCTCATTTTTGCTCTCCTTATGTAGAAAAAAGAATCGATTGTGCAAATTTATCATCCTATTTGATAACATTATAATACAAAAGTGCAAAGAATGTAAAGACAAAGACAATCCATTTTCCGGATGATTTGTTTAAAACACTAAGATAGAAGGGGAGAAAAAAGAAAAAATATTCAATTTACCAAGTGAACAGAAATGAGTGTGTGTTAAAAATGACTTATATAAATGCAGAAAAAGAAAAAAGTTGTATAAACTGTACAATCTGGATCTGATAGTGCAAAAAGGTGGATAAATAAGACAAAGACATTTCTGAAAATGCTTTTTATAATGATAACAACAATTGGCGCAGGCCTACAGGACAAGGAACCTGTATCCTGTTGATTTTGAACTAACTTAGGAGGTATTAAGTATGAAAAAGAAAATGTTAAGCGCACTTCTGTGTGTGGCCATGATCGCAGCGACCTTGACAGGCTGCGGCGGCAGTGATTCCGCACCGGCATCAGGAAGTACGGAAGCTCCCGCAGAGGAGGCACCGGCCGAGGAAGCTCCCGCAGAGGAAGCACCGGCTGAGGAAGCAGCAGAGGCTCCGGCGGCAGCAGACGGCACACTGGTTTACTGGTCCATGTGGGATGCAGCAGAACCGCAGGCACAGGCGATCAAGCAGTCCATCGAAGCGTTCACCGCTGAGACCGGCATCGCTGTAGACGTACAGTTTAAGGGACGTACCGGTATCCGTGAAGGTTTACAGCCGGCACTGGATGCAGGAACCAATATCGATCTGTTCGACGAGGATATCGACCGCGTGAACACAACCTGGGGCAGCTATCTTCTGGATCTGGAAGAGCTGGCGAAAGCGAACGACTATGAGGCAACTGCAAATGCAGGTCTGATCGCTGCATGCCGTGAAGTTGGCGGCGGCACTTTGAAATCCATTCCTTATCAGCCCAATGTATTCGCTTATTTCTACAACATAGCGATCTTTGAGGAGGCAGGCGTTACCGCTGTTCCTACAACATGGGATGAGTTCCTGGATGTATGCCAGAAGGTTAAGGATGCAGGTTATACGCCGATCACCAACGACAACGCTTACATCAGCAGCATGTTCGGTTATCATATGAGCCGTCTGATCGGTGAGCCGGCGACAGAAGAAGTTGTGAAGAACGGCGACTGGGACAACGAGGCAGTGTTGAAGACAGCACAGGCATACGAAGAGCTGGCAAGCAAGGGCTACTTCTCCGAGACCATCGAGAGTAACCAGTGGCCGGCAGGACAGAACACAGAGCTGGCTATGGGTACGGCTGCAATGTACTTAAACGGTTCCTGGCTTCCGAACGAAGTGAAGGATATCGCAGGCGAAGACTTCCAGTGGGGATGCTTCAGCTACCCGGCAGTAGAGGGCGGCGTAGACGGAACAGAAGCTTCCAACTATGGCGCACAGGTATTCGCGATCAATGCGAAATCCACGATGCCTGAGCAGGCATTCCAGCTGATCACTTATCTGACCAAGGGTGAGGCGGATGCACTTCTCTCCGAGATGTCCGTTGGTATCCCGGCAGATTCCAACAACGCAGAGTGGCCGGCGCTTCTGACCAATGTGAAACCTGTTATGGACAGCCTGACGACACGTTATCCTTGGGGTGCAGGCGCAGAAGCGAATGCAGATATGACTCCGATCATCATCGAGAACTTCACGAAGCTTTGCGGCGGTTCTCTGGATGCACAGGGATTTGTAGATGCGCTGAAGGCTGCAGGCAACTAAGCAGATTGACAAGACCTATCAACCAAATAGAAAGAGTTGCACGGATAGGCATGAGATGAGTACGGCGGCATCGTGTTTGGCGGTGCCGCCTTCTTTCACCATAAAAAGCAGCTTCTTTCACAAAATGTTTCGACTTGTTCGTTTTTTCAATGAGAGGGGGTTACTGGATTGAAAAAGAATAAGACCATGATTGTGGTATTTGTTACACCTGCGGTCCTCATGTTCTGTATTGTCTTCCTGTATCCGATCATTAGAACCATTCTCATGAGTTTCTTTAAGATCGAGGGCGTGACGGACGCAGTATCCAAATGGCAGTTTTCAGGACTGACGAATTACATAAAGCTGTTTAATACGGAGCTTTTCCGGATCTCCATGTGGAATATTTTCCGCATCTGGCTTTTCGGCGGGCTGATCGTGATGGGACTGGCGCTTCTCTTTGCGGCGATTCTGACGAGCGGCATCCGCTTCAAGAATGTGTTCCGGGCTATTATCTATATGCCTAACGTTGTGAGTGCAGTGGCGCTGGCAACCATGTGGCTGCAATATGTATTCAGCCCCAAGTTCGGTCTCTTTAAGACGGTCGGTGAACTGTTGCACTGGGAATGGCTGGCGAAGTTCCAGTGGCTGGATCCGGCGCATCTGTTTACGGCACTGCTTGTTGCGTACTGTTTCGGTATGGTGGGATACCATATGCTGATCTTTGCCAGCGGCATCGAGCGGATCGGTACGGAATATTATGAGGCGGCGACACTGGACGGAGCAAGCCGTATTCAGCAGTTCCGCTATATCACACTTCCGCTGCTTAAGGGGGTTACCAAGACGAATATTACCATGTGGAGTATCAGTTCTGCGGGCTTCTTCCTTTGGTCACAGCTGTTCTCCATGGTGGTTTCCAATACACAGACCATCACACCGGTGGTATATATGTATCAGAACATCTTCGGAGCCGGCAACAGTATGACGGAGAGAAATGCCGGAATCGGCGCGGCGGTAGGCGTACTCTTAAGCGTCTGCGTGGTATTGATTTTCATCGTCTGCGATAAGATCTTCAAAGATGACGATATCGAATTTTAAAGGAGGGAGTAAGAATGGCAAAAGAAAAGAAAGTGCGCGACCGTGTGAACTGGCACAGAGAATTACGCCTGGCTCCCGGCTATATTATATTGACTTTGTGGGTGCTGTTTACCTTCGTCCTGTTAGGATGGGTAGTGGGCGCCAGCTTCTCTACATCCAAGGAGATCTTCTCCGGCGGTGTGTTTAAGTTTGAGAGCGGTATTCACCTGGAGAATTATGCGAAAGCATGGAGTACATCCAATGTTTCTGTCTTCTTCATGAATTCGCTCGTATATGCGACAATTTCCTGTGTCCTGTTAATCGTGATCTGTGCACCGGCAGCTTATGTACTGTCCCGTTTTACATTCCTGGGCAACAAGCTGATTCAGAGCGGATTCGTAGCAGCCATGGGTGTTCCCGCAACGATGATCGTGCTGCCGCTGTTCGGACTGGTCGCAGGCTGGAATGTATTAAATGTATCGCTGGCGAACAGAGCGGTGCTGATCTTCTTGTACGTGGGGATCAACGTGCCTTATACGACGATCTTCCTGTTGACCTTTTTCAGTAATTTGTCCAAGTCCTTTGAGGAGGCGGCCGCGATCGACGGATGCCCTCCCATGAAGACATTCTGGAAGATTATGCTGCCGATGGCGCAGCCGGGTATTATCACCGTGACAATTTTTAACTTTATCAATGTATGGAACGAATATTTTATGTCCCTGATATTTGCAAACTCTGACAAGGTAAAATCCGTGGCGATCGGATTGTATGGAATGATTAATTCCATGAGATATACGGGTGATTATGCCGGTATGTTTGCGGCGGTGGTTATTGTGTTCCTGCCTACGTTTATTCTGTATGTGTTCCTGTCGGAGAAGATCATTGCCGGTGTTACGGGCGGTGGCGTGAAAGGCTAGGAGGTGCCTGAATGAAAAAAGATATGTCAGATTTATTACGGATTTCGGAGAAGTTTGCAACAAATGGGAAAGCAGAGCATGTGGAGCCTCACGGCAATGGACATATCAATGATACGTTTCTTCTGATCTGTCGTCTGGAATCGGGGGAAACCTGCAGATATATCCTGCAGCGGATGAACCATGAGGTATTTAAGGACCCGGCAGGGCTGATGGAGAACATCACGGGTGTGTCTGCTTTTCTGCAGAAGAAGATCGTGGAGCACGGCGGTGACCCGGCAAGGGAGTCCTTAAATGTGATTCCGCTCAAGGAGGGCGGTTCTTACTGGAAAGAGGAAGACGGCACCTTCTGGCGGATGTACCGTTTCGTGGAAGATGCAGACAGCTTCGATCTCGTGGAGCGGCCGGAGGACTTCTATGAGAGTGCCGTGGCTTTCGGGAATTTCCAGAAACTGTTAGCCGAGTATCCGGCGGAGAGCCTGCATGAAACGATTCCGAACTTCCACAATACAGTGGACCGCCTGAACAATTTCAAGAAAGCGGTAGAAGCGGATGTTATGAAGCGTGCGGGTGAAGTGGCAGAGGAGATTAAGTTCGTGCTGGCACGTGAGGAGGACTGTTATGTGTTGTGTGATCTGCTGGCATCGAGAGAGATTCCGCTGCGGGTTACGCACAACGATACCAAGCTTAATAATATTATGCTGGATCACAAGACGAGGAAGGGCATCTGTGTGATTGACCTGGATACGGTCATGCCCGGTTCCGCATTGTATGATTATGGCGATTCCATCCGTTTCGGCGCCAATACGGGAGCGGAGGACGAGAAGGATCTGTCGAAGATTTCCTGCGACTTAGAGCTCTTTGCTTTATACACGAAGGGATTTATCGAGGGCTGCGGCGGATCACTGACTGCAAAGGAGATCAGGCTTCTGCCCATGGGAGCGAAGCTGATGACGCTGGAATGCGGTATGCGATTCCTGACAGACTATCTGGAGGGAGACCACTACTTTAAGATCCATCGACCGGAGCACAATCTGGACCGCTGCCGGACCCAGTTCGCCATGGTCAAAGATATGGAGGAGAAGTGGGATCAGATGCAGGAGATCGTGGAGCAGTATCTGTAAGAAAATGCATCAGACTTTTTCAAACGGGTCAATGCCGGAAAGCGGTATTGTCTGCCGTGTTTATAGAAAGTTTCAGGGGCCGCCGCAGTGCGGTCTCTTCTTTTTGTGCAGACGGTTTCGGGGATTGCAATCCGATCAGTGCGGCGGGCATCGTATCTGTTTAGAATATAGCACTTTTATTGGATGGGAAAGTATAGTATACTTAAGGTATTGTAGTAAGAGGGGGATGGGTATATGCAAGGACTATTTGATGCGATTAATACAGTTTGTTCCAGAATCCAGGTCGTTTCTGACCTGTTTTGGGATTTTCCGGCTAATTTTTCCTGGTATCGTTCGATCCCGATCCTGGGTAATTTTTCACTGGCGATTATCCTGCTATTGGGATCCGGGATCTATTTTACCTGTAAATTACGGTTTATCCAGGTGCGGCGGTTTCGGCATGGACTGCATGTTTTGAAAACGAATAAAGCGGCGATGACAGGGATCACGCCGCTTGCCGCATTCTTTCTTTCCACCGCCATGCGGGTAGGGCCCGGCAATATTCTTGGTGTGACTGGCGCAATCTCCATCGGCGGACCGGGTGCGCTGTTTTGGATGTGGGTTTCAGCCTTTTTCGGCATGGCGACAGCCTACACAGAATCTACGCTGGCACAGATCTTTAAGGAAAAGAGGGGCGATGAATATGTGGGCGGCCTGGCTTTCTATGGGAAGCGCCTTTTGAAAGGGTCTGCGGCCGCAGGGGTGCTCTTATCATTGATGTATATTGTTTACGCGCTTCTGTGTTTTCCGGCACAGGGATTCAATACGGTATCTTCTGTGGGGCAGATCGCAGAGGTGGTCATAGGAAGAGCGATTTCCACCAACTCAGCCCTTTACTGGATTTCCTTTGCAGTATTGCTGATCGCCATGGTGGCGATCTCCTGGGGCGGTATCCGTAAGGTGACGAAGGTTACAGATATTCTGGTGCCGATTATGGCAGTGATTTATGTGGCGACAGTGATTGTTCTGATTGTTGTTAATGTAACCCGTATTCCCTGGTTTTTCTATGCGGTGTTTACGGAAGCATTTCAGCCGGAGGCAGTCTTTGGCGGCGCGTTTGGCGTGGCGCTGATCCAGGGAGTGAAGCGTGGTCTGATGTCCAATGAAGCCGGACAGGGCACGATTACCATGCCGGCAGCAGCGTCCGACGCCGCTCATCCCTGTGACCAGGGGTGTGTGCAGGCGATCGGTGTATTCTTGGATACGATTGTGATCTGTACTTTGACAGGTTTCGTGGTGATCATGGGACGCGTTTGGATGACTGATCAGGCCGCGGCCTGGTTTGATATGGGCAAGCTGCCTAAATACCTGGCGTCTGCGACGGAATTAGCGCCGGGAACGATGTTCCATACGGGAGTATCCTTATTGATTTCCGTCTGTTTTGGTTTGTTTGCTTTTACTTGTCTTCTGGGATTTATTTCCTTCACGGAGATCTGTGCCAGCAGGATTTCTACGAAGAAGTCGTTTACACTGGTGATCAGGATTCTCTGCCTGGCGGTCGTATCTTTCGGTGTGCTGACCAGTATTGCGGGGATGGATCTTGGATCTTTGTGGGATCTTTCAGACTTTGCCAATATTCTGATTGCCTATTGTAATATCCCGCTTTTGTATCTGGGATTTTCCTATGTCAAGCGGGCGACAGATCATTTCGACCGGAAGGACGGGACGCCCTTTACCTCCAAGATCGCGGGGACCAGCGTGCCAGTGTGGGATGAGAAGTCTAGGAAATAAGAGAAACGAAATTGGATGTCTACAGTAGCAGGAAGCCGAAGGAGGAACTGTTACAATTGGATATTTAAACTGCAAATTTACTATTGCTAAATGTAGGGAAGTATGGTATCATAGCATTCGTTGAAGTTGTTTGTGAGAGAGCAGGCGTGGAATGCTCTGATAACAAGAGGCTCCATGGTCAAGCGGTTAAGACATCGCCCTTTCACGGCGGTAACACGGGTTCGATTCCCGTTGGAGTCAGTATGGGTCGTATCTTTTTACAATACGGACCTTTAGCTCAGTTGGTTAGAGCAACCGGCTCATAACCGGTCGGTCCTGGGTTCGAGTCCCCGAAGGTCCATTGACAGAAGTATACTTCTGGATGTATAATAGAGTAGTTGAAACGGCCAGGCCCGGTGGCTCAGTTGGTTAGAGCGCCGCCCTGTCACGGCGGAGGTCGTGGGTTCGAGTCCCATCCGGGTCGTTTATAGTACAGATATCATGAGTTTGCCGTAGGCAAACTTCACAAAGTTAATTTGTGAAGCAAATTTACTTTTGGGATCTTAGCTCAGCTGGGAGAGCATCTGCCTTACAAGCAGAGGGTCATAGGTTCGAGCCCTATAGGTCCCACTCAGCCGGCGTGGCGGAACTGGCAGACGCACAGGACTTAAAATCCTGCGGGACTAACCTCCCGTACCGGTTCGATTCCGGTCGCCGGCATTGAAACCCTCTTGATTTCCAAGAGGGTTTTTCACATATGATATCGATTGAGGAGAAGAGAATATGGAAATGAAAATGCAGAGAAAAGAATTTTCAAGCCTGGGTTTTAGAATGCTGATCGGTGCGATTCTGATGACGGCAGTGCAGTTGATCAGCCAGGGGGCTATTATTGGGAATAAACCAGAGTGGGCGGACAATATCAATATTGGATTGGCAGTGACGATGATTCCGCTCTATGTGATTGGGTATCCGGCAGCATTTTTTCTTATGAGGAAAAAGGATGCCGGGATGATCGAGAAGCATAGGATGGGGCCGGGGAAATTTCTTCTGGCATTTATGATGGCTTATGGCCTGATGATTATAGGAAATGTGACTGGCCTGGCAGTAACGGCGGGAATTGGTCTGATCAAAGGAAAGCCGGTAGATAATGCAATCGTGTCTATCATTACAGAAGGGAATATCTGGATATCTGCAATTTATACAGTACTACTGGCACCGGTATTTGAAGAGATTCTTTTCCGGAAGCTGATCTGTGACAGGGTGATTCACTTTGGACAGCGCACGGCGATCCTTGTTTCCGGCCTGTTATTTGGGTTGTTTCACATGAATTTTAACCAGTTTTTCTATGCTGCTCTTTTAGGAGGATTTTTTGCTTATATCTATGTGAAGACCGGAAATCTGAAATACACGATTGGACTGCACATGGTTGTGAACTTTTTGGGCAGCGTTATAGGCGGGCTGCTTTTGCAGAATGTCAATATGCTGGAGCTGTCAGGTATGGTGATCTATGCGCTTTATGCAATGTGTGTCTATGGAATAGGAATTGCCGGAATTGTGTTTGTATGCCTGAATTATACTAAAATGCGGATGTCGCTGGGAGAGGGCGCGATCGCAAAAGGGAATTGGTTTCGGACCGTAATCCTGAATCCTGGCATGCTTCTCAACTGTGTGGTGATGCTGATTGTTATGATTGTGCAGGCATTTGTGATATAGCGGCGGCGATAACGCAATCATGCAAATGACCTGGAATCATGTCTGGCGGCAAAATTTTCAGGAAACTATTGACATTTAGAGAGAAAATCCTTATAATAACTTTTGTTGTATGGATGTGCGCTTAGCTCAGCTGGATAGAGCGTTTGGCTACGGACCAAAAGGTCGGGGGTTCGAATCCTCTAGCGCACGCTATAGGTGCGGTTGCGCACGTTTGGGTAGAAGATGCGGAGATGCTGATAAATGCGGCGTTTCCGCTCTTTTTTTGTGCGAGATTTAACCCCCGTTTTTCTGTTTCATTTTGTTTCAATCTGTTTCATTTTGTTTCATTTGGAGTCGTTCCTTGGAATTGTTCCGGCGTAAGAAAGGATTCTGCCTTGCGTTGGAATTTTTTTTTGAAAAAAGCAGTTGACAAATAGTATATACTGTATATAATGATATATATACAGTATATACTATTTAAGATTCGTACCTGACTGTGACGACAGGAAGATACGAGGAGGTTAACCGATGAAGATTATCATATCGAACCAATCAGAACTTCCGATCTATGCCCAGATCAAGGAACAGCTAAAGGAACAGATCCTAAACGGACAGATTCCGGAAGGAAGCACGCTGCCGTCGATCAGACAGCTGGCGAAAGAGGTAGGAGTCAGCGTGATCACGACCACGAGAGCTTACAGTGATCTGGAGGCAGAAGGATTTATTGCCACGATGCAGGGGAAGGGAAGCGTGGTGTTGTCTAAAGATAACAGTATGCTGCAGGAACAGTATCTTCTCCGTATCGAGGAAGGCCTGACGACTGCCATAGAGACGGCGCGTGTTATGGGATTATCGGAAGAAGAGCTGACGGAGATTTTTCACAATCTGCTCTGCACCCATGCGCATCCGGTGCAGGACCATTCTATCTAAGCAATGTGCGCAGAAAAGAGGAGCATTATGGAATTATTGGAAGTACGTAATCTTTCGAAATATTATAAAACCTTTCGTTTGGAGAAGATCAGCTTTACGCTTCCGAAAGGATATATTATGGGATATGTGGGACAGAACGGCGCTGGAAAGAGCACAACGCTCAATCTGATCACAAATATCTGTAAAAGCAGCGGCGGCGAGATTTATGTGGACGGCAGGACCTGCGAGGAAGATGAGATCCGCTATAAGGAAGCGATCGGGTATATTGGAGACGAGTTTTACTTCCCGGATAATTTCCGGGTCAGGGATATCCGCAGTGTGTTGAAAGATTTCTATACTACGTTTTCCACAGAGCGTTTCGATGAATTGACAGAACATTGGAAACTGGACAGAAAGCTTCAGGTCAAGGACTTTTCGAGGGGCATGAAAGTGAAGCTGATGTTTGCTTCCGTGCTTGCCAGGGAGACGAAGTTACTTGTGTTAGATGAGGCGACGAACGGGCTTGACCCGGTGGTGCGTGCAGAAGTCCTGAAGACGCTGCAGGAATATATCGCGGATGGGGAGCGGAGCGTGATCTTTTCAACCCATATTTTAAGTGACTTAGAGCAGATCGCGGATTATATTTATTTCATCCACGACGGCAGAACGGTACTGTATGATGCGAAGGATGAACTGATGGACAGTTTCCTGCTTGTCAAGGGAGAGCGGAGCGCACTTTTCCCGGAATTACAGAAAGCGTTGATCGGGGTGATCGACAATGCCTATGGGTTTGAAGCGATTCTGCCGAGTGAAAAGGCGGATCTGTTGACCAGGGAATTTCATTTTGAGAAGCCAACGATCGACCAGATCGTGATCCATTATATTAAGGAGAAAGAAGACTAGGAAACGGGAGGGCTAAGCATATGAAAGCGTTGTATTTTGCAAAGATAGATTATATTAAGTCGAGGACACAATTATATTTGATCTTATTGATAGGAATCATCGTGACAGCAATTATGCAGATGAGTGATGATATGCCCGGTCAGGTAGGTTTTATCTATGGGGTGTTTATAGCGATCGTATTCGCAACGGCGCCTTTTGGAGCCTGTACCCGAAAAGATGCAGGTTTTCAAGAGCTGCTGCCTGCGACGACGCTGCAGAGGGTGCTGGGAAGGTTTCTGTTCGGATTTTCTCTGCTGTTGTTCGGCACTTGCATTGGCCTGGTGGCTGCGGCGGGCAGTTATCTGATGACAGGACGAAGAGAGATGGTGCCACTGCCGGTCTGTTTGATCACCTTTGCGATCGGACTGGTGATCATAACGGCGCAGTATATTCTCTTCTATCTGGTGGGCGAGAGTAAGGGCGGGCAGTTCTTAAGCCTGGTCAGAATGGTTCCGGGTATGTGCTTTTTCTTCTTATCCATGAAGCTGGAGGGGGCGATTCAGGAGGATCCGGCGCCAGCGATGGCAGTGATCGAAAGGATTGGCGGTAATCTTGACAGCATCGGATGGATCAGTACCGTGTTATCTCTTGCAATCATGGCGGCAGGTATTCTGGTGTGTACAAGAGCGGCAGCGAAGAAGGACTATTGAACGATCGAAGACAGGGAAGAAGAAAGACAGGAAAAGTTTGTTTGGATGAAACTTTTTCTGTCTTTCAATCGTATTGTAAGTAGAATGGGTTTATGAACGAATGGATAGATCCCAGACCATAGAACACAAGGAATCATGATAAGATGGAGCAGGAGTTTGCGAGAGAAGAGAGGTGGAGTCATCTGGCGGCGGAGTATCAGACGATGCTGTACCGGATTGCTTTTGCCAATATGCGCAGCCGGGCGGATGCTGAAGATGCAGTGCAGGAGGCTTTTTTGCGCTATATGAAGGATGAGAAACCGATTCGGAGCATGGAGCATGAGAAAGCATGGCTGATTCGGACGACCATTCATATCTGTATGGATATGCTCAAAAGCGGCTGGCGCCGGAAGACAGTGCCTCTGGAAGAATCTGTGCTGGCGGCGTCTAAGGAGGTTTATCTGCCATACCAGATCAAGGATGATCGGACTTTGGAAGCAGTGCTGAAGCTGCCGGTGCATTATCGCAATCCGATTTATCTATTTTATTATGAAGACTATTCTATACAGGAGATTGCCGGAGCCTTGCATGAAAAGGAAGGAACCATTAAGACAAGACTGAGACGGGGCAGGGAAGAAGTTAAGAAAATTCTTACGGAAGGGAGGCCGGAGAGTTTATGAGCATTCAGGAAATAGGAGGAAGCGGCAAGAGCGGCAAGGACCGGATCCAGGAGTATCCGGACAGAAGAAAGAAGGAGCATTCGGAAGTATTTCAGGAAAGTCTGATGCAGAATCTGAAATACCAGGGAGAAGCGCAGGGGAGGGAGAGCGAAGAGAAGAAAAGACTCAGAACAAGCGGCAAAGAAGACCGGCCCGGTATTGGCAGAATAGGGGTTACGGCTGGGATACGCGTCAATACGATAACGAAGCGGGACGTCATACAGGCCGTGGAGGTAAGGCATATGAGTTATGAGGAGAGCGACAACATAGAGATCGCGGTAACAGAAGGATATACCTTAAAGGGTAAGAGAGAAGGGAACCATGTCTATGTAGAGGCCAAATACGATGATGGCAGACTGGAAGCTTATCAAGTGGATCCTAGGCAGGTACAGGCACAGACACAACATAGAATCGAACAGTTTGCGGTGGAGACGGCCGCCGGCGGAAAGTGAGGAGAAGAAGATGATAGGAAACGGTGGATGCAGAACGTTTAGCCCGATAGGACAGAGTATGGACTATGCGGCACAGGAACTCAAGAAATACAGCGATACTGCTGCGAGACGAAGTAAGATGGGATTGGAAGGAGACGGTGCGGACCCGAATTCGTTTGCGGCTAAGTTAAAAAAGGCGGATGAGTATATCGCCTCCGGAGAATCCTGCGGGGCAACGGATTCTGTAGGGATTATCTTAAGGCAGATGGGCGAGCCGCAGCCGGGTGAGCCGGTGACGAAAGCAGTGATCCACAATGGGGTCAGTGTTGTGGTGGAAAAGGACTATCTGAGGGGCAACAGTATTACCATCGGCGGAAGCAGTAATCCGAACTGGATCCATGTCGCTACCTCTGAGGGGACGGTTCATATCGATCTGAATGACCTTGACAGTCTGATGAAATGTCTGGATATGTTTTCTCCGGAAGATCTTAACCTGATTCTGCGCAAGATCACGGAAGCAAGGCAGGCAAAAGATGCACTGCAGGAGATTGACAATATGAGGAATACGCCGGTGGAAAGCGCGGAGGAGAAGAAGGAGGAGGAGAGTGATTCCTGATGTCATTAAAGTAATCCAGACGCGCCTGGCCGAACTGCTACATAGAACTTGAGCGATCTTGAATTTTGGTTGTTGGATATGAATATTTGTGCTAAACTGTGATATAGGTTTAGATAGAAAGGATTAGCCTGAAAGTATATGATCAGATACTTTCAGGCTAATTTATGATTTTAGATGCAGCTTTCTTTATGCTGTAGGAATTTGAATGTATGAGAGAATCGAGGAAACAATCAGTCATGCAGAAGAAAATAGCAGTGATCAATGATATATCGGGGTTCGGAAGATGCTCGATCACGGTGACGCTTCCGATTCTTTCTTATCTGGGAGTGCAGTGCTGTCCTGTGCCGACGGCGATCTTGTCGAATCATATGGGTTACCCACATTATTTTATCGACGACTATACCGACCGCATGAAAGCGTATATCGAGAACTGGAGGAAATTGGGACTGCGCTTCGAGGGAATCATGACGGGATTTCTGGGATCGGCGGAGCAGATTGATATCGTGAAAGGATTCATCCGCGACTTTTCCAAGAAGGACACTCTGGTCATCGTGGATCCGGTGATGGGCGACCATGGGAAGATCTATATTACTTATACGGAAGAAATGTGTACAGAGATGAAGAAACTGGTGGCGCTTTCGGATATCACGACGCCGAATCTGACGGAAGCCTGCAAGTTATCGGATACCCCCTATAAGGCGGCCGGCTGGCGGAAACGCGAGCTGTACGCTATGGCAGAGAAGATCGCTTCGTTTGGTCCGGCGAAGGTAGTCATCACCGGTATTCCCCAGGGCGGTTTTATCGCAAACTATATCTATGAGCAGGGGGTTGAGCCACGGATCATCCGTACCCATAAGGTGGATGCGGAGCGTTCCTGCACGGGGGATGTGTTTACTTCGATCATCTCTGCGGATGGTGTGAATGGCGTTCCATTTGACCGTTCCGTGCGCAAGGCGTCAGGTTTTGTGAAGAAGTGCATCTTAAAGTCTGTGGAGATGGAGATTCCAAAGACGGATGGGGTGTGCTTCGAGGAGGTATTGTATCAGTTGAAGAGGGAGTAGGCGGGTATTTCTTAATGATAAAATACCTGCTCGCTCATATGTTTAAAACGTCTCAAAGATCGAAGTTCCAGTCTCTAACGTATCAGCGATCCGCTGATTCTCCTTCATCTGGCTGCTGATCGTCTCCATGTCACGGACAAGCACCTGGGTACTCCTGGCAGCGCCGTTTACGCCTCTGGCGCCGTCATCGATGGCCTGCGTGATGGAACTGATGGAAGATGCGATCTCATCCATGGTCAGTTTCAGCTGGTCTGTCTTATCGGTAAATTCATTCATGACATTTTCTATGTAAGAAGCGTTTTCCCGATATTGTACGCCGCTCTGCACGAAATTGTTCAGTTCCGGCAGAATGGACTCGTTGAGGTAAGCAACGAGGTTGTTGGCGTTTTTGGCCAGATTGTGTACGGCGTCGGTGACGACCTGGTTGATATCCTGAATGCGGTTGGCGGCCGCCTTGCTGTCTTCTGCCAGCAGACGGATCTCTTCAGCCACTACCATGAATCCGCGTCCGGCGTCGCCGGCCCTTGCGGCTTCGATGGAGGCGTTTAAGGCCAGAAGGTCAGTCTGCCCGGAGATGCTTAAGATATCGTTGGTCAGGCTGTTGACCTTGTCTACACGCTTGCTGTCTTCAATGGCGCTGCGCAGAACGTCTAAGATCTCAGATACGCGGCTGCTTGTTTCATCCATATAGGTTCTGGCTTTGGACTCCATCTGATCGGCGTTGGATTTCATCTGTTTCGTATAATCATTGATACTGGTGGATTTCAGGGCAATTTCTTCTACTTCTGTGCGGATAGCGGCAGCATTTTGATTGATGATGCCTGCCGAGACGCCAACCTCGGACATGGTGGCGGCCAACTGTTCGGTGACAGTGGACAGGTCGGAGGCGCTGTCATTGGAATTCTGTACGCTTCTCTGCACGCCGGTGACAACACTTTCCATGTCGTGGGTGTTGTCGATGATCATTTTCAGGATTTCCTGCAGCTTATCGATAAAGGTATTGATGCCGCGGCTTAAGTCTGCAATCTCGTCACTGGAACGGATCGTGATCCTCTGCGTAAGATCGCCGTGTCCACGGTCCAGCCCATCGATGATGGCGCTGATCTCATTTTTGGCCAGGGTGATCGGTCTGACGACACGCCGCAGGACGACAGTCAACGCAATGATCAGAGCCAGGATACTGATGATCATGATCGTGCCGTTGATCAGCACTGCACGGTAATAAACTTTGTTCAATTCTTCTCTTGCGAGCTCGGAATCAGCCTGTGCGCTATTGTTGAGCACAGAGATCGCATTCTGGATATTGTCTGAGTATTGTGCCAGTTCACTGTTAGCCAGCTCGAAAGCGGCCTGATTTCTGCCTGCGGCGCTGTAGCCGAAAAGAGTTATAATGGTATCCTTTAGATTCTCATAGTCGGCCATCAGTTTTTCATAGCTTGCCATATGTTCAGCAGAGACGGAAGCGCCGTATTCTGAAAGCATGATATCGAGCTGCGCCACCTCTGTACGGATATCGTCCACCAACTCCACCATGGTATCTAAGTCTGTCGCAATGATATGAGACAAGGCCATGGAATGGAGTCTTTGGGTCTCCCGCTGGATATTGCTTAGACGGAAAATGCCAGTCATATAGTCGTCGGCGATGGTGCTGGCAGTCCGGTTTACGTTCTGTATATTATGTACGGCTGCGATGTTCGATAGGATACAGACAAAGCTCAGTACAAAAATAGGTATCAGAGTCAAAAGCTTAATGCTGAGACGTGGGCTGTCCTGTATTCCTGTGTTCTGGTTTACTTTTCCGGTCATGGCGTCCTCCTGATTCTTTCATAGACTTTCGGCGTCTCTTTTCTAGGATGTTCCTCCGCTCATAAACAAGTTCAGCTCGTTTATTATTCGGCGATGGAGGCAGTAATGCCTTCCGTCAGAGTGTCCATTAGTTCCTGCAGACTGATATGATTGGGATTGCCCTCAATCATAATATTAGCGAAATTGGTGCAGGCGTCCCAGTATTTGATGCCGACACGCTGTAAGTTGCCGTATTTTGACTGCTCCAGGATAGCCTGTACGGCAGGAATCTGTGCAGCGGCATCTGACGCGGCGGCGTTATGATTGGATGGTACTTGATTCTTCTCCACAAAGCGCAGATATTGGTTCTCCTCATTGGTCAGCCAGTCAGCCAGCTTCATGGCCCATTCTTTATGGGGCGAGTAGGCATTTACCCCCATCATTTTATAGCCGGTGAAGGAAGCCATCTGAACCTGCCTGCCCGCGCAGGTGAAGGTGGGCAGCTTGACAGCGCCATAATCCTTGCCCCAGACACTTCGGATCTGGGTGGCATTCCAGGTGCCGCTGACACCGGCAATCACGCTGCCGTCCTGCACTTTGGTAATAAAATCACTGTCTGTATTGAAGGAAAAGGCCGGATGCGTGGTGAGGTTTAAGATGGACTGTGCGATGTCCGTGCCTTTGACGGTCCCCTGTGTCGTGTTCCAGTTGCAATAGTTGGTGACATTGTCGCTGTTCAGACCCAGTTCGAGTCCTGTCTGACCGAAGAAAGCATACAGATACCAACCGGAGTTCAACTCCATGGAAATCTGTTTCTCAGCAGCAGCGGCGGCAGCCAGAAGGCCATCCAGCGTCTGTACGTCCTGCTCTGTGAAATAGGTTTTGTCATAATATAAGAAATAACCGTTATCTGCAGTATAAGGAAAAGCATAGAGCGTATCGTGCCAGGATGCGGCGGCGATCGATTCCGGCACATTGGCGTCTGTAACGGCCTGTGCATTGTCCACAGGTTCCAATACGCCGGCAGCCATCAGTCTTGTAAATTGGTCGTCGGGGAAGGAGAAAACATCTCCGGCACTATGGAGATCAGCCAGTACCATGTTGCAGGTGTCAGAATCGGGCTGCGGGGTTAAAGTGATCTCAAACGACGCCTGTCCGGCATAATATTCTTTGAAAGAAGTTATCATCTCATCCAGCATGTCGAAATCATCTTCCTCTGCCCAGACGGTCAACGGGATGGTCCCGGATTCCAGCGGCCTGGCAGATTCCGGCGCCGCGGCAGTTTCCAGTGTCTGTGCGGTTCCGGGAGATGTTGTGTCCTGAGAATCTGTATTCCTGGTGGTTTCGATGGCGTCCACAGCGGAGCAGCCGGTTAAAATTGCAGCAATCGTGAGGGCACATGCTCCCCATTTCCATAACATGTTCATCACCCATTTGCCTCCTGTAATTTTAATAGATAGAATAGAATGTGCCAATATGGCAGAAGATTATATAGCGTTCTATTGAAGCGGTATTAGTATATCATATTCTGATAAAATATTCCAGCTCGAAAGCATACCCGTCCTTCTTATTCTGCTCGGACAGGGTATCGGTCTCGATGATACAGAAGTCCTGTTCTTTCAGGACTTCTTTCATTTCATTTCGGACGGACTGAAAGTCTGCCATATGGGTAGAGATTCTGCGGCAGGCGTAACTGCCTTCCGGAAGAAGACGGAAGGTATCGCCGGATGGACCGGAGAAGGTTTCCTGTGCAGGAAGCTCCTGCGATCCGGGCCGGCCGGCGCCTTGTGAGGCGTCTGACAAATTTTGCAGCAGTGTCTGTGTGGATTCTTCACTGACAGTGAGAAACATACGGCGGTCATAGATGCCATTCATATATTCATGCAGGATCCCGGACGGATAGGAGGCTGTGATACCGGCCTGCTGTGCGGTGACGAACAGCTTTAAGATGTGCTGTCCGTAATATTTCGGGGTATCCATCTCCTCTAAGGGCACGGTGAGCAGGCATCTTCTGGCAACGGTACTCTGATAGAATCCGTCTGGCAGCAGGATCCCGCTCTTACTTTCGGGAATCTTAGCCATGCCAGTCACAGAACTTCCCATTTTCTGTAAGGTTTCCTGCAGTGCGCCAAGGCAGCTATGGATCTCCAGGATCTTCTGTTCTGCCAGAATCTTGCCATCGTAGAGCAATTTCTGCAGATTAATGGAATCCTTGCTGACATAGTTATTTAAATCTTTCAACGGGATACCGAGTTTGATGCAGACTGTGATCGCATCAAGCAGGTAGAGCTGGTTCTCCGTATAGTATCTATAGTTTGTCTCTGTGTTGACGAAAGCAGGTTTGAGAATGCCGATCTGATCATAATAGCGCAGAGACTTAATGCTTACATTTTTCAGTTTTGATACCTTTCCGATGGACATGTACTGACTCATTACCAAACTCCCTTATCTCATAACAGATCTTTCAGCCTGTACGACATTTTCTGCCCCAGTCAAATCTTTAAACTATAACCCAGGGGCAGAGTTTAGCACAACATATTTTGTCATAACTCAGATAGAAAAACAACCCCTTTTGAAAAACTAGTGCCTGCGAAATATACAGCCACAGGATATGGTATAGAAGAGCTTCCCTGAAAAAGACAGATATTTGCAGGATTGTTCTTTACTCTTTACCGGGGAAGCACCAATAACGCTGTCTATCAGGTAGGGCGCAGACTGCAAGGAGTACGGCAGAAGCGTTCGGGAGATAACAAAAGAAGCTGTTTCGCAAAATGCAGTGATTTTGCGAAACAGCTCCTTCACGGCGTTTTAGCCAAGAACGACCATCACATCATAATTGCGTTTTCCTTTCTTATAAGGAACCGTGCACCCATCGATTGATTGTCCATCTACGGTAAGGGACTTTACGCCCCTTTCTACCTTGTCGGGGTTTACGACTTTAATGTGGTAGATGCCTTCCCGGAATTTCCTGGTGATCTCGAAATCTCCGAATTCCTTCGGGATACAAGGATCGATCTTCAGTCCTTCATGGGTGGGAGATACGCCCAGAATATGCTGGGATATATTGACGAAAGTCCAGGCGGCGGTGCCAGTCAGCCAGCTGTTCTTGGCTTCCCCGTGGTACTTGGCGTCTGCACCGGCTACCATCTGGGAGTAGACATAGGGCTCTGTCCGGTGGATCTCACTGAACTCTTCCACATAGGAAGGGCAGGTCTTGCGGTAGATCTCGAACGCCCTGTCGCCGCGGCCGATCACGGTTTCTGCGATGGAAACCCAGGGATTGTTGTGGCAGAAGATGCCGGCATTCTCTTTGTATCCGGGCGGATAAGAAGAGATTTCTCCCAGTTCCAGATGATATCTGGTGTAGGCCGGCTGCAGGATCATCATACCGTATTTCGTATCAAGGTTTTCTTTGACGCAGTCAAGCGCACGCTCGGCAAGTCCTTCTTTGACGCCGATGCCGGCTAACGGACAGAAGCCGTTCGATTCAATGTAGATCTGGCCCTCCTCACATTCTTTAGAGCCGATCTTACCGCCGTAAGCGTCGTAGGCGCGGAGGAACCAGTCGCCATCCCAGCCGTCCTGCAGGATGGTATCATACATCTGCACTGCCTGCGCGCGGGCATAGTCTGCTTCTGTCTGATCGTTCATCAATTCGCATAACTGTGCATATTCTTTCCCATACTTGACAAACATGGCAGCAATAAATACAGATTCTGCAACAGGGCCTTCGGACGGTCCGAAAGTCTGGAAAGATTCTCCCGGATGCTCGGAGAAACAGTTCAGGTTCAGACAATCGTTCCAGTCTGCCCGTCCGATCAAAGGCAGGCCGTGAGGACCCTTATGGGTAACGATGTAGTCGAAGGAGCGTTTTAAGTGGTTCATTAAGGGCGCGGCCACAGACATATCATTGTCGAAGGGAACAGGCTGTGTCAGAATCGAGGTATCGCCGCTCTCACGCACGTAAGCGGAGACACCTGCAATCAGCCATAAGGGATCGTCGTTGAAGCCGCTGCCGATGTCCGCATTTCCCTTCTTGGTCAGAGGCTGGTACTGATGATAGGCGCTGCCGTCCTCGAACTGGGTGGAAGCGATATCGATGATCCGCTGCCTTGCGCGGTCGGGGATCAGATGTACGAAGCCCAACAGATCCTGGCAGGAATCCCGAAATCCCATACCCCGTCCGATGCCGGACTCATAATAAGAGGCGGAACGGGACATGTTGAACGTCACCATACACTGGTACTGATTCCAGATATTGACCATGCGGTCCACCTTGTCATTGGAAGACTTGACACTGTATTTGGACAGCAGGTCGTCCCAGTAGGCGCCAAGCGCAGCGAAAGCTTTCTCTACATCGGCATCCGTCTGATACCTGGACAGCATGGCGTTTGCAGGTTTCTTGTTGATGATGCCGGGAGATTCCCACTTGTCCTCTTCCGGGTTCTCCACATAGCCGAGGACGAAGACATAAGATTTCGTTTCGCCGGGCGCTAACGTTACCTTGATGTGATGGGAGGCGATGGGAGACCAGCCGCTGGCGATGGAATTAGCAGACTGTCCCTTTTCTATGACTTCCGGATCCGCCACGCCGCGGTAAGCGCCAAGAAATGTGTCTCTGCTGGTGTCAAACCCTTCTATGAGAGTGTTGACGGAATAGATCGCGTAATGGTTGCGGCGTTCCCGGTATTCCGTCTTGTGGTAGATGACAGAGCCGGCCACTTCCACTTCACCGGTACTTAAGTTGCGCTGGAAGTTCCGGGAGTCGTCGTCCGCATTCCAGAGACACCATTCCAAATAAGAAAAGAGAGAGAAGGTTTTGGAGGCGGAACTGTTGTTGGTCAGCTTTAGCTGGCTGATCTCACAAGGATCATCCATGGGAACAAAGGTGAGCAGGTCGGCTCTCAGTCCGTTCTTACTTCCGGTAAAACGGCTGTAGCCGATGCCGTGCCGGCATTCATAACTGTCCAGGTCTGTCTGGGTCGGCTTCCAGCCTGGATTCCACACGCAGTCTTCGTCCTTGATATAGAAGTATTTCCCATTCATATCATTTGGCACATCGTTATAGCGGTAGCGGGTCAGACGCAGCAGTTTGGCATCCTTGTAGAACGTATAGCCGCCACAGGTGTTGGAGATCAGGGTAAAGAACTCGCCGCATCCAAGATAATTGATCCAGGGAAGCGGAGTCCTCGGAGTGGTGATAACATATTCACGGTTGTCGTCGTCGAAATAGCCGAATTTCATGGTGTTTACCTCCTTTTTATGGGGGCATTTACTTAAACGATTAAGTAAATGCCTAAAAAAAATATCGCTTTGCGATGCCCGTACAATCAATTCCATTTGACGCAGATTGGAAGGAAATGTGCGGTATTTACAGTGGATAAGCCGATTATACAAAACTGCAGAAATAATTGCAATGAAAATACAGAAGAAATTGAAAGGTGTACAGTTTGCACAAAAAAAGGGAAACTGGATTGCGAAATTAATAAAAATACTATAATATAAAAAAACACGAAAACGATTTAGTAGAATTTTTCCCTAATGGATGGGCGAAGAAGGCAGGAGGGGTGATATTATGGTGTCGATGAAGGATATAGCGGCAGCGTGCGGTGTCTCGATAGCGACTGTGAGCAAAGCGATGAATGATCACCATGATATTGGGATAGAGACGAAAGAACGGATCAGGCAGGCAGCAAGAGAGATGGGCTATTTCCCGAATTCTGCGGCAAAGGCCCTGAAGACGAACCGCACCTATAATCTGGGTGTGCTTTTTGAGGTGGAAGGAAAAAGAAGTCTGACGCATGACTATTTTGTCGGCGTACTGGAAAGTCTGAAGAATGCGGCGGAGGAGAAGGGGTATGATATCACCTTTATTAACGGGTGCCGGAGCAGGCAGGGAAGAATGACATTTCTGGAACACTGCAGATACAGAGGATTTGACGGCGTTGTCATCGTGTGCGTCAACTTTTATGATCCGGAGGTATTGGAGCTGGTCAGGAGCGGGATCCCGGTGGTCACGATCGATCATGCGTTTGACAATGTCTGTTCGGTCATCTCGGATAATGTCAGGGGCATGAGGGATCTGGTGCAGTATATCTATCATAAGGGACACCGTAAGATTGCTTATATCCATGGCAGTGATTCGAGGGTTGCGGTCACGCACAGCAGGCTGTCCTCCTTCTACAGGACGATGGAGGAGCTGGGAATCCAATCTCCGGATACGTATATCAAGGCGGCGGGTTACAGAGATACGAAAGCAGCCGGGATTGCGACGGGAGAACTTCTGGACCTGGAGGAGCGGCCCACCTGTATCCTGTACCCTGATGACTTTGCATGTTACGGTGGTATCAATGTGATCAACGAAAGGGGTCTGAGCATACCGGGAGATATTTCTGTGGTGGGATATGACGGCATAAGAATTGCCAGACATCTGGAACCCAAGCTGACGACACTAAAGCAGGATACCAGAGGGCTTGGGAGAGAGGCGGCTGCAAAGGTGATCGATCTGATCGAACGGCCGCGGACGACGCTGATCGAACAGATCGTTGTGGAAGGAGAGGTCTATCCGGGTAATTCGGTGGCGGATTTGTCCTGCTTTTGATGTCCGACAGCCTGATAGAAGATACTTAGGAATACCGCGCAAAGGCACCACGTTACAGGCTCTGCAGCGACGACGCCCGGATAGCCGAAAGCAGGTACGATCAGGACAGCGCTGATGATCTTGACGGCCAGTTCGATCGCGCTGGATACGACGGGCAGAATCTTATGCCCCATTGCCTGCATGGTGTTGCGCAGAACGAACAACACGCCCAGAGGAAAGAAGCAGAGTGTGCTTGCCCATAGATTTAACAGTGCGCCTGAAAGGATCGTTTCGTCTGAAGTCACAGTGATCCATAGGATGATCGGTCTGGCAAGCAGAAAGGTGAGAGCGATCGATACGAGAGACCACAGGAATTCCATGTACAGCATTTTTCGGTTGCCCTCCACGATTCTCCTGTATTCTCCGGCGCCGTAGTTCTGGCCGATGAAAGTGCTGCCGGCGCCAGCGATCGCACCAAGAGGAATCATGATCACTTCACGGATCCGGCAGGATGTCGTGTAGGCTGTTATGAGCGCGGTGCCAAGACGGTTGATCGCTCGCTGTAAGATGACCGACCCCATAGAGACGACCGACTCCATCAGCGCCATGGATAAGCCCGTGAAGAACATTTCTTTCAGGATGTCTTTGTGCAGGCGGAAATCTTGTCTGGATGGAAGGTATGCTCTGTAATTTCTGAAAATATAGATACCGCACAGCAGCGCGGAGACAACCTGGGCAATGACGGTTGCCAGAGCAGTTCCGCCGATGCCCATTTTCAGGACGACGACGAAGATCGCATCCAGGAATAAGTTTAACAGACTGGAAAAGATGAGGAAATATAGCGGTGTTGTTCCATTGCCAACGGCCCGCAGATAACCGGAGCCGGCGTCATACAGTACCGTGGTGATCAATCCGGCAATAATGATCACAATATACAGATGTGCCTGCGCAAAAATATCGTCCGGCGTCTTTAGCAGATACATTGCCGGTTTCAGGAAGAGGAGAAAAACAGCCGTCAGCAAAAGTGCGATCGTCAGATTTAATGTGATCATGGCAGCGGCGGCTTTCTGAAACAGTTTCTTCTCTCCTGCGCCGAAAAAGCGCGACAGGATGATACAGTACCCGTTGTTTAATCCCCACGTGCAGTTGACCAGGAGGGAATAGATCACGCCGACGGCTCCGATTGCCGCAATGGCCTCTGATCCCAGAAAGCGTCCTGCGATCATCGTGTCAACCAGATGATATACGTGCTGAAATAAGTTCCCGATCATGAGCGGTATCGCGAAAGCGATGATCAGACGGACGGGAGAGCCTTCTGTCATATTGGTGGTTTGTGTGGTTTCTGTCTTCTTTCTCATAAGTGTTTCCTCGTGTAGTTGATTAAGAATATGTAGGTAGTATAGCAGAGCGTTTCTCAAATCGCAATGCCCGGTGCAAATGACAGAAGAGGAGTGTGTGTTTCTGATCAGGAAACGATGTATTGTTCATGGCGGCATTGTATGCCATAATGAGGTTGGCGGTGAAGTTACAGACAGGCACAAGATCGTTATGCGCGGACACCATAAGTAGGGTCTGAAGCAACGCGGAAATGGAGAAAAACATGGGTCAATGGAATGGATATGATAAGGAGAAAGAGCGTCTGGTCGAGCCGATGCATGATGAGCTGCAGTACTGCGGCAGGATTGATGATGAGGAGCCAGATGCACCGGTTTTTACGATGCCGGCGAGCTTTGTGAGAATGGCTTTCACAGGATCTTCCTATGTGAAGGCGGTGGTAGTCAATAAACGGTATTATAACAGGTCCTTTCTGGGGGTTCTTCTGGATGAAGTGCAGAGTAAAGTGGAAGTGGAAAAGGACGGGGAACCACTGGTGCTTACCTTAGCAAAAGATCTTGAGAAAGGGACCGAACATATGGTCACTCTCTTTAAGAGGATGGATAACTGTCATGAGTATGCATTCCTGGGTTTCTTATTGGAATATGGGGCGAAGGTCGTAAAAGCCCGGCCGCTTCCCCGGAAAAAGATAGAATTCTATGGGGATTCTGTTACGGCAGGAGAAGTCTGTGAAGCGGTTTCCTATTGCGGGAAACCGGATCCGGAGCATGAAGGAGAATTTTCCAACGCCTATTTTTCATATGCATGGATAACGGCCAGACGGCTGCATGCGCGAGTACACCTGGTGGCGCAGGGAGGAATTGCGCTGCTCGATGGGACAGGTTATTTCATGGATGGAAAGATTGGGATGGAAAGCAGCTACAGGAAGGTGCGTTTCTATCAGGAAGAAGGGGAAAGAGAAGATTGGGATTTCAAACGATACACGCCGCATGTGGTAGTAGCGGCGATTGGTCAGAACGATGCATGGCCGAGGGATGTCATGCAGGAAGAACGAAGTGATGAGGCAGAGGCATGGAGACAGAAATATAAAGAGTGGATTCTGTCCCTGCGTGCACAGTATCCGGAAGCATGGATTATTCTGGCGACCACGATCCTTTGGCACTCTGCCGGATGGGATAGAAGCATAGGGAAAGTATGTGCGGAACTGAACGACCCGAAGATCACACATTTCCTGTATGAAGAGAATGGCAGAGGCACGCCTGGTCATATAAGGGTGCCGGAAGCGATGAATATGGCGTTGGAGCTGTCATCTTTCATCAATAGCCTTGGAGACGGTATTTGGGAGTAAAAAGTTTGGACTATCACTTTTACTAATGGGTGGAGAAGAAATTCTCCGCCTTCTTTGTGCATTTTTCACAATGTTTTTTTTTTTTTTTGATTTTATTGTGCAAGTATACAGCGAGTGCTATAATAAGGGCAGAATACGAAATCGTTTAAGCAAAAAATTTATCTAAAAAACGAATCGTAATTTCTGAATAACAAACAGGAGGTAAGAAGTATGAAGTTACGCAGTAAACGATTAGTTGCATTATTTGCAACGCTTGCTATGACAGCGTCACTGCTGGCAGGATGCGGCGGAAGTCCCGCACCGGCAGAGAGCGACAGCTCGGCCGCAACAGAAGAAGCGGCGCCCGCAGAAGATGCTGCAGCAGAAGAAGCACCCGCAGAAGATGAGGCGGCTGCAGAGGACACTACGTCCGCAGGAGACACCAACTCTACACCGAGAGAGGAGACTCTGTATTTTGCAGGTCAGCAGTGGGGAACGATCAATGACTGGAATCCTTTCTCTACAAACTCTAACAATCCAATGTGCGTTCAGCAGAAGGATTCCTCCCGGACGCTGATCTATGAGACACTGTTCATGTTCAACATGTTAGACGGACAGCTTTATCCGTTGCTTGCAACGGAATGGTCGTGGGACGACGAGGCGATGACTGGCATGACCGTTAAGATGAATCCGGATGCTCACTGGAGTGACGGTACTCCTCTTACAGCAAATGACGTTGCTTATACCTGGGATGCGAATGTGAAATATGAGTCCTCCCTTGGTATGGATTTCCCGAACTATGTGGAATCTATCACAGCTGTAGATGACACGACAGTGTCCATCAAGTGTAAGCTGGATGACGCAGGCAACCCGACTAACCCGCTGAAGGTACAGCAGCTTCTGCAGCAGATGTACGTTATGCAGCAGGCTTATCTGGAGACAGTGGAAGCAAGGAACAATTCTGATAAGGAAGCTATGAAACTTGACAAGATGGACGATCTGATTGCTTCCGGTCCGTATATGCCGTTCTTTGACGACGACCAGAAGGTTGTATTCATCAGAGATGAGAATTACTGGGGCCAGGCAGCTTCTATGTGGGGCAAACTGCCGGCGCCTAAGTACATTGCACATGTGATCTATGCAGATAACAATGCAGGTCAGGTTGCATTGGAGGCAGGCGACGTTGACGTATGTCAGCAGTTCACAACAGATGTCCAGAAGCTATGGGAAGAGAAGAATCTTCCGATCACAACCTATATTGACGAGCCTCCTTATGGACAGTGCGCTACCATGCCTTCCTGCTGGATGAACGTTGAGAAGCCTGGTCTTGACCAGCCTGAGGTTAGAAAAGCAATCGCTATGGCAACTGATTATGACCAGATCATCGCATCTGCTATGTCCAATCAGTCTCCTACGTTCACACAGGTTCCACGTTCTACTATGAACCCGACAGACGGTGAGCAGGCTCTGTATGATCATGACGCAGTCAAGGATCTGCAGTTTGCAGGCAATGACATTGAAGGCGCAAACGCTCTGCTTGATGAGGCAGGTATTGTAGACAGCGACGGCGACGGCATCCGTGAGTACAATGGAACACCTCTTTCCTTCAAGGCAGAGTGTCCTGATGGATGGACAGACTGGATGGCATCTTTGGAGATCGTTGCATCTTCTGCAAAACAGATCGGTATTGATATTCAGACTTTCTTCCCGGATACCAATACATTCTATGATGACATTACAACAGGTAACTTTGAGATTTGTATGAATTCTCCTTCCGGTTCTTCTATCACGAACCCTTGGGGACGCTGCATGCAGTTCCTGAGTAGCCAGTACGCAGATCTGGAAGTAAACTGGAGTGGTAACTGGAGTCAGTACAGGAATGCAGAAGCAGATGAGATCCTGGCGAAGATTCCGCTTGAGACAGATGAAGCTACTCTGAAAGAATACTACACAAGATTGAACGAGATTTATCTGACAGACGTTCCTTCCTTTGCTCTCATGTACAGACCGGAGTTGTTCTACATCGTGAATGAGTCCGTATGGACTGGCTATCCGATGAAGGATGATGGAAGCAACATTCCTCCGACAGATTGTACGGATGGTTATGGAATTGCAGCTTTGTATAATCTGACATTAGTCGAGTAATCAGGCACAATACACGGCATGAAAATAATTCCTTGAAGAGGCCGGGCGGGGCCTAGGCCTTCCGTCCGGCTTCTTGTGAGCAAGGGGGAATGGGGTGAAATGTTTGAAGGGATTTAAAAAATATTATGGTCAGAAGATCATGTGGTATTTGATCACGTTGATCTTTGCAATTGTATTGAATTTTGTTCTGCCCAGACTGATGCCTGGTGATCCAGTTGCAAGCATTGCGGCAGGTGCGGTGTCCGGTATGACGGACACGACAGCGATCCAGAAAGTATACAATGATTATGCGGAAAAATTTGGCGTGAATGAACCCATGATTGTGCAGTTCGGTATTTGGGCAAAGAACGCTGTCCGCGGAGACTTCGGCGTCTCTTTCGGTCAGTATCCGAGAACAGTAAGTGATATTATCAGATCTTCGGTAGGATGGACACTAGCGCTGCAGCTGCCAGCGATTCTCGTAGGCTGGATTCTTGGTAATCTTCTTGGCGCCGTAGCAGCGTACATAAGAGGGATCTTTGACAAGGTGATCCTGCCGGTATTCTTGTTTGTGAGCAATATTCCGGCTTTTGGTATGGCGATCATCTTGTTGACTGTGTTTGGTATCAATCTGAAATGGTTTCCTACCAGCGGCGGTTACGGGTTTGATCTGATCCCCAATATGAGTTGGGAATTTGTAAAGTCCGTCATCGCGCACTATCAGCTTCCTTTCTGGTCGATCGTACTGATCACCATTGGCGGCCAGGCGATCGGTATGCGTTCCATGGCGATCTATGAGTTAAATGCAGACTATGTAAAGTACAGCCGTTTCCTTGGAATCAAGGACAGGAAGATTGTCGGTTACGTATTCAGAAACGCGATGCTCCCGCAGATCACGGGCTTGGCAATGTCTCTCGGAACGATGATGGGCGGCGCACTGGTGGCAGAAATTATCTTCAGCTATCCAGGAATTGGATCTACTCTTATGACAGCTGTAAGAGGCCAGGATTATCCGCTGATTTCTGCATGTACCCTGATGATCACTGTGATGGTACTTTTGGCGAACTTGTTTGTTGAACTGATTTATGGCGTCATTGACCCTCGTGTCAAGGCAGCGCAGCAGGATTAGGAGGTGGATTATGAAAAATACATTGAGACAGGTGTTCCATTCTCCCAAATTTGTGCTTGGATTTGTTATTTTCGCACTTCTTTTACTTACTACGATTATTTATCCGATTGTGGTGGCGACAGATCCGTTGGAAATGATCGGTAATGGTAACTTCTTCAAACCGGGTACTTATGTGTCTGTGAAGGATGCGGTGGAAGGAACCCGTTATACGCTTAACGTTGATGTAAAGTCCGGTTCGATGGATTCTAAGATCAGCGCTGAGGATAAGGAGGCCATGAAAGAGTGGCTGGTAAAATTCGGCGGTGTTGCTGAGGCAGATATCGACCTTGCAGATGTGGAAGGGCTGATTGGGTTGTGGGAAGCGAATTATTCACCGGACGCAGAGCAGAAAGGACTTACCGCTTCTAAGAAGAAATATTATGTCCGTCTGAACAACAATATCGACGGAATCCTGTTGGATAATGATGTGATCATCGCACGGGAGAATCCAGAGACGGGAGAATTGGAGCAGAGCGCTTCTGTCGGCTCCAAGGAGTTTGTAAACACCAAGGATGTAGCGAACAGAAGAACCTTCCTTCTGGGTACGGATAATTTCGGGCGTGATGTGCTTACGGAACTTGTGCATGCTACTAAGACTTCCCTACGCGTAGGTCTGATCGCCGGCGTGATCGCGACGTTGATTGGATTGTTCCTGGGACTGATCTCTGGCTATGTAGGCGGCGTGGTGGATGATCTTATCATGTTCATTACCAATATGTTTACGGTGATCCCTTCTTTTGTGCTTCTGATCTTGATCTCCTATTCTGTAGGACAGAATGCAAGAGGAGTTAACCTGGTAGGTATTATTATCGGTGTGACTTCCTGGACATGGACGACCCGTTCTGTGCGTTCCCAGGTTATTTCCCTGCGGAACCGTGATCATGTAAATCTGTCTAAGCTTTCAGGTCACAGTATGATGAGGATCGTCCTGACAGATATCCTGCCGTATCTTGCATCCTATGTGGTGATGGCATTTATCCTGCAGATATCCTCAGGTATCCTTTCCGAAGCACAGCTTTCTATGCTGGGACTTGGTCCGTCAACGTCGAATGCGGCTACTCTTGGGCTGATGATGAACTGGGCGACACTATACGCGGCGCCGCTTAACGGTTCCTGGTGGGCATACTTTCCGGTTGTTGTTACCATCGCTTTGATCGCATTCTCATTAAATCTGATGAACACCGGGCTTGACCAGGTATTCAATCCACAGCTGAGAGATTAAGGAGGGGTATCATGGGAAAAGTAATGCTTGAAGTCAAAAATTTAAAAACGAAATATGTTACCCGTCAGCGTGAGGATGTGTTTGCTGTAGACGGCGTTTCCTTAAAGATTGAGGAAGGGAAATCCCTGGGTGTTGCGGGCGAGTCAGGTTGTGGTAAATCTACGCTGGCGTTGTCGCTTATGGGCTATTATTTTCCGCCTCTGCACTATATCAGCGGTGATATCATCGTAGACGGAAACAATATCTCCGGAATGAAACCGGACGATGTGAGAAAGAAGATCCTGGGAACGGAGATCGCCTACATACCACAGGCGGCTATGAATGCACTAAATCCTACGCAGAAGATCATTCGTTTTATTGAAGACGTGATCCATGTACATGATCCGAAAGCGACCAAGAAAGATATTTATGACTTGGCGAAAGAGAGATTTGCGATTCTGGGTCTTCCGGAGGAAGTGCTGCAGAAACATGCTGTGGAATTGTCCGGCGGTATGAAACAGCGTACCGTTATTGCAATCTCCACGATCCTCTCTCCGAAGGTGCTGATTGCGGATGAGCCTTCGTCTGCGCTTGATGTTACGAGCCAGAAGATGGTTATCAAGATGATGCGTGACTTGATGGAGAAGGGATTTATCAGAAGCATGATCTTTATCACGCATGAGCTGCCGTTGCTCTACAATGTGACAGACGATATCATGGTAATGTACGCAGGACAGATCGTAGAGCGCGGTACGGCGAAGGAGATGGTATTTGACCCGATGCATCCTTATACGAAAGGCCTGATGGGATCCATCATCGTTCCGGAGGAGGGCGTGAGAGAGAATAAGCTGATAGCGATTCCGGGAACACCGCCCAACTTAAAGCATCCGCCGAAAGGCTGTCGTTTCGCTGACAGATGTAAATATGCAACCCCTACCTGTATGGCAATGGAAGTTCCCACATTGGAAGTTTCCAGCAAAGAAGGCAGTGCAAACCGTGAGTACCGCTGCCTGATGTCTGTAAGAAAGATTCGGGAGGTGTATGAGAATGAGTGATAAGAGAGCGGCGTGCTTAAGCGGCAAAGGCGTTACCAAAGTATTTGGTATGGGCGATAAGAAAACAGTAGCCGTTGACCATGTGGATTTTGACTTCCGTGAAGGTGAGATCGTCTCGATCGTAGGCGAGTCCGGCAGCGGTAAGACCACTCTTTCTAAGATGCTTCTCGGCTTGATCAGCGTCACAGAGGGAGAAGTGATGTTCCAGGGCAAACCCAGGGATATCTCCAACGGCAAGAAGAAGAAAGAGTACTGGAAAGGCATTCAGGCGATTTTCCAGGATCCTTTTTCTTCCTATAATACATTCAACAAAATTGACGCGGTCCTTCTTGACTGTATCAATATGAGAGGTGGAAAGTCTCTTTCTTACGAGGAGAAATTCGAGATGATGCGGGAAGCCTGCAGTTTCGTTAACCTGGAGTTCAAGGAATTGACAAACAAGTATCCTTTTGAGCTTTCCGGCGGACAGATGCAGAGACTTATGATTGCGAGAATCTTCCTGCTTAAGCCGAAGATCCTCCTGGCAGATGAACCGACCTCCATGATCGATGCCTGTTCGAGGGCGACCATTCTGGATATGCTCTTGAAACTGCGCGATGAGATCAATATGACGATCATCTTTATCACACATGATATCGGGCTTGCCTACTATGTATCGGATTCTGTGTATATCATGGAGCATGGTAAGTTTGTGGAGCATGGTTCGGCAGAAGATGTGATCCTTCGCCCGAAAGCAGCTTATACCCAGAGATTAATCAATGATGTTCCGAAGATTTACGAGGAATGGGATCTGAGTACAGTGTAATGCAACAGAACAAACCTTATGGAAGCGGCATCCTGTCAGGCTTATCGTATATGTGGATATAAGGGAAAGAAAATTTAAGGCAGAGCGTGTTGACGACGACATGCTCTGTTTTTCTTTTTATCAGCTTGCATTGTAGAAGACTGGATGGTAAGGTTATTGATAACAGAGGCGTTGGAGGATGCGCGGAGGCGGCTTTTCCTTATATCATAGAGAATCCACGGCAGCTTACTGCGGCACAGATCTATGAAGAAGTGCAGAGAGTATTTGAACGGCTGATGAAACAGGGAAACGGCGCTATCGAGATCCACGAGTGGCATTTCATGCACCTGATCTATGAATATCTGGGGATCCGATTCCGCGTCTCCTATGAGGAGCTGGAAGAGATCGAGTGGCGGGCAGCCTCAGAGGGAGCTGTGATGTCGTATGCCGCGGAATTGTTGGATTATCTGAATGCCAGTGGGATACGGACGGCGGTGATCAGTAATATCTGCTGGTCGGGGAAAGCGCTGACGAACCGGCTCAACAGACTGCTTCCGCACAACCGGTTTGAGTTTGTCATGGCGTCCAGCGAATATATTCTCAGGAAACCGGACCAGATGTTATTTGAGACGGCGTTGCGTAAGGCCGGTGTGCGGGCGGATTAGGTATGGTATTGCGGAGACAATATGAAAGCGGATGTCATCGGTGCGCATAATGCCGGTATCTTTCCGGTATTGTATGAAGGAGATACGCCTGATGAGGGGAATCCGGTTTTGGGACAGAATGCGGAGGGGAAAGCAGATTTCGCATATCTGCATCTTCATGATTGGCGTGAGATGATCCAATTGTTACAGAAACTTGACGGGCAGGAGATTTCCTGATGGCAGGAAGTGTCCCTGCAGGATGATGACCGAAGAACGAAAGGACAGCGTTCTTCACCGATTGTTTGTGCCGGTCGAGCCGGCATGACGGGAAGTGAGACAGATACATGTATGAGGAATCTGTGTTTGAACTGATCTATAGACTGAGCAGGCTGCCACTCAGTGTGTACACGGAAGAATGGGAGCTAAGGAGCTATTTTGGAGCAGGAAAAAATACCGAAACAGCATATGACAGCCAGATCTTTCGGCAGATGCAGCAGTGTCTCGGAGAAAAGAAAACGGAGCAGGCTGTTCTTTCGTATCATGAACAGGTGCCGATTGGGCTCTATGGCTGCAGGAGCGGCGGAAGAATCTATATTCTGGGCCCTTTCTGTTATGGCCCGCTGAATACGGTAGAGGCCGGCAGATTCGTGCGCAGGAACAAATTGGGAGATTATCCGGCATGCCGCATGGAGGATGCGCGGAATGTCATCTGGTTCTTGCTGCATGGCGGGGAGAACGAGACAGAGTGGGCGAGGGAAAGCGGACAGATGCAGGCGCAGGCGTATGACGTGACGAAGCGGGAGTCTGTGACGGAGGAAGTCCGGCAGATGGAGGTGTTTCAGAAGAATCACACTTACCAGGAAGAAGAGAGGCTGTACCGTTGCATTCGGGAAGGCAATGTAGCTTACTTAGAACAGCATGTGGACGACATCGAGCTGCCCCACCCAATCCTTTTAGAAGATGTGAAAAAGAACGAAGAGTATATGGCCGTGACAGGCATCTCTCTTGCGGCCAGGGCGGCTGTGGAAGGGGGAATCAGTTCTAAGGAAGCCTTTTTATACAATGATCTGTATCTGAAAAGGATAGCGGCGTGCAGGAATATTCAGGAAATACACAGAATAAATGGGGAGTGTTATCTGCAGTTTGCCTGCCTCGTCCGCGACAGGAAGAGGCAGGAGACCTCTCTTAACCGCCATGTGGAAGAATGCAAGAAAGCTATTGTCGCCAGACGGTTTGAGCAAATCACGATCGATGAGCTGGCGAAAGAGGTTGGGATATCCAAGGAGTATCTGCAGAAGCTTTTTAAGCAGCATGAGGGAATCTCGATCACTGCATATATGATTGATAAGAAACTGGAAGCTGCCTGCAATATGCTGATTTTCTCCGACCGAAAGATCAGTGAGATTGCGGATTATCTGCATTTTGGCAGTGTCAGTCATTTTAGTCTTGTTTTCAAAAGGAAAAAGGGACAGTCTCCTAAGGAATATAGAAGCAAATATCAACGGACAGCTTACTGATTTTTTTATTTTCCAACCGGTATTGTTAAAAACTATCCTGTTTTGTAAAAAAGAGGATGGTGTAATTCGATACACTATCCTTATCAGGGAAAGAACGATCAGTGTATTGACAGAACAGGAGGAAGATCCATGAAGTATTACGTATCAGCCGCCGTGGCACAGACCGGCGACGGCACAAAACAAAATCCTTTCCGGACGATCCAGGAGGCGGCGTGCACTGCACAGCCGGGGGATGAGGTTATCGTAGCGCCTGGTATTTACAGAGAGGCGGTAGATCCCCGGAATGCGGGAACGGAAGAAGCCAGGATCGTGTACCGGTCGGAGGAAAGAGGAGCGGCGGTCATTACAGGCGCGGAGTCGGTAACGCAGTGGGAGCAGGTGGATGGCAGTGTATGGAAGTGCAGTGTGCCTAACAGCCTGTTTGGCGATTACAATCCATACACAACGCTTGTCAGCGGGGACTGGTTTATCGCTTCTTTTATCGCCCATACCGGGGAAGTATATTTGAACGATAAGGCAATGTATGAAGTGACTTCTTTAGAGCAGGTCATGCATCCGGTGCCTTCTATGGTTTCCTGGGATCCGGATTTTACAGTGTACACCTGGTACACGGAGCAGGACGAGAAACAGGATACGACGGTTATCTATGCGAATTTCCAGGGGGCCGATCCGCGTGAGGAGAAAGTGGAGATCAATGTGCGCAGGACCTGTTTCTACCCGGAGCAGGAGGGAATCGGCTATATCACGCTCTCCGGTTTTACGGTGACGAAAGCTGCGACGCAATGGGCGCCGCCGACGGCTTATCAGGAAGGGATGATCGGGCCTCACTGGTCCAAAGGATGGATCATCGAGGACTGCGATGTGTCTCTTTCCAAGTGCAGCGGTATTTCTCTGGGCAAATATCTGCAGCCGGAGAATGACAATAAGTGGCTGAAATGGAAATTTAAGGACGGGACGCAGACGGAGCGCGATTGTATCTGTCAGGCGCAGAGGGAAGGATGGACGAAGGAGCGGATCGGTTCCCACATCGTGCGCAGATGCAATATCCATGACTGTGGACAGACTGGTATTGTAGGCCATCTGGGCGGTGTCTTCTCCGTGATCGAGGATAACCATATCCATCATATCAATAACCGGCAGAATCTGGCAGGCGCGGAGATCGGTGGGATTAAGATGCATGCGGCGATCGATGTGATCATCAGACGGAATCATTTTCATCACTGCACCAGAGGATTATGGCTCGACTGGCAGGCACAGGGCACCCGTGTGACGCGCAATCTGTTCCATGACAATACGCTGCCGTTTGATCATCTTCTGACGAAAGATGCCAAAGCGGCGGAAGCGATCGGTGAGGATATCTTCATCGAAGTTTCCCATGGGCCTACGTTGGTAGATCACAATCTTCTGCTTTCCAGAAGATCGTTCAAGATGCCGACCCAGGGCGTGGCTGTGGTGCATAACCTGATTGCAGGTTCCATTACGGCTGTGGGAACGGGTGTGAACAATGGCACGAAGACGCTGCAGTCGCCCCGCTATACGCCTTATCATGTGCCGCACCGCACAGAGGTGGCAGGCTTCATGACAATTCTGCACGGCGATATGCGTTTCTATAATAATGTGTTTGTACAGCAGGAAGTGCCGGCGTTCTTAAAGAGTGTGGAGGAGGCGGCGGCCGCAGCGCCGAAGGTTTGGGACGACTTCAACACGACGGCGGGGACGAAGCCGTATGACGGCTATCTGACTTATGAGGAATGGGAACGGGAGTTCGATGGCTATTGCGGCATGGGTTCCGCGCCCAGTGACCGGTATTACATCCCGCTTCCGGTGTGGACGGGAGGAAACCGTTACTATAACGGCGCAAAACCCTGTGATAAGGAGAAAGACTTCACCGTAGATACAGAGCATACGATCCGGCTGGAGCTGAAAGAAAAGGCAGACGGGTGGAAGTTATATACGAATCTGGGTGAGTTCCTTCCCGAAGGAGAAGAGAAGATGATCACGACGCAGACGCTCGGTATGGCTTTTGAGCCGGAACAGCGCTTTGAGAATCCGGATGGGACGGATATCGTTTTCGACGAAGACTATTTCGGGGAAAAGAAAGCACATGTGACGGCAGGACCGTTTGCGAAAATGGCGGACGTCGTGACGGTATAGGGTTATAAGTTGTTAAAAAAGAGTGAAATGATAGAAAACCGGGAAATAGTATGTTACAATAACTCAAATGAAACATCTATGGACCGGGAATGCCAAGGAACGGGGTATTCTCTGCATGGATCAAAGATTCGGTGAAAGCGGAAACACAGCGGTCAGGATGAATTTTTTACGGAGGATATCGATTTGAATAAGGAAGAGTTTGTCACGAAGCTGCAGCAGGCATTGTCAGGCGGCATGGCATACGGGCAGGTAGCGGAACATGTGCGGTATTATAGAGAATATATTGATTCAGAGATTTTAAAAGGCAGAACAGAAGAGGAAGTTCTGGCACAGCTGGGAGATCCAAGACTGCTTGCCAGGAGCATTAAGGACGCTAATAAGCGTGCCGGTATGGGTTCCGGGTCAGACGATACGTATGAAGATGAGGCGGCGAGGGATGTTGGAAGAGAAAACGGCTATGGGCAGTCGGGACATGTGAGAAGGGTTATGCTTCCAGGATGGTTTGTTATGCTCATTATTGTTGTGGCCGTTGTGATCGTGATCGGTCTGGTCAGTTCCCTGCTTTATCTGTTCGCACCGGTTATCATGGCTGTGTTGATCGTGATGCTGGTCGTCCGGCTGATTCAAGATAACCGCCATTAAAATCATAAAATAAAAATGAGATGTATATTTCACCGGAAAAGCTGCAATACTATTCCTGTAACAAAAAATCAATCAGGAGGTATCTGAAATGTCTAAGAATGATTATAACCAGAATTCTCAGAATGACAAGCAGCAGGACAAGACAAACAACCAGAACAGTCAGAACAGCCAGAAGAACAGTTCTAAGAACAGTTCCGGAAGCAACGCACAGGACAATCAGAAGAACAATTATTAAGAGCGCGTAGGATCTTAGGTTCTATCTTATGATAGAAAGGGATGCGTACTTTTGTTCTTAAGCAGAAAGCGGTATGGTCTTTTTGACCGTATCGCTTTTTGCGTTTTGAGATTGTTATTTGTTGTATTTTGGTATACAATAAACTCTGTGAAAGAGGTGTCGCATGATAAAGAAGGTTAAGGAAGATCAGAGCAATCAAATAGAGTTTATCGCGCCCTGCCATTTTGGCCTGGAGGCGGTTTTGAAGAGAGAGATCATGGATTTAGGATATGAGATCGCAGCCGTGGAGGACGGCCGCGTTACTTTTACCGGCGATGTGCAGGCACTGTGCCGTGCCAATATTTTCCTGCGCACGGCGGAACGGGTCCTGATCAAGGTAGGGAGTTTTCATGCGGAGACGTTTGAGGAACTTTTCCAGGGGACAAAGGCGCTTGCGTGGGAGGAATATATTCCGCAGGATGGGAAATTCTGGGTGGCGAAAGCAGCCAGCGTGAAGAGTAAGCTGTTTAGCCCTTCTGATATCCAGTCCATTATGAAGAAAGCCATGGTGGAGCGGATGAAGCTGTCCTATCACAGGGAATGGTTTGACGAGAGCGGCGCCGTCTACCCGGTGCGGGTCTTTCTGAGGAAAGATGAGGTAACGGTAGGACTTGACACGACAGGGGAGTCCTTACACAAGCGCGGCTACAGGAAACTGACGGCGAAGGCTCCCATAGCGGAGAATCTGGCGGCGGCGCTGATCTGTCTTACGCCCTGGAAGCAGGACCGCATTCTGGTGGATCCTTTCTGCGGCAGTGGGACGATCCCGATCGAAGCGGCTATGATGGCGGCACATATGGCGCCGGGCAGGAACCGCAGCTTTACAGCGGAGTCGTGGAGTCATGTGGCCGACAGGAAATGTTGGTATCGGGCTGTAGATGAAGCGGAGTCGTTGATTGATCTGCATGTAGAGACAGATATTCAGGGATATGATATTGATGATGCTATGGTGTCCATAGCCAGGGCGAATGCCAGGCTGGCCGGTGTGGAGGAGATGATCCATTTCCAGCGCAGAGGCGTGGAGCAGCTAAGCCATCCGAAGAAATATGGTTTCATCATCACCAATCCTCCCTATGGAGAACGGTTAGAGGACAAGGAGAACCTGCCAAAGTTATATGCTTCGATTGGGGAAAGATACCGTATGTTGGACAGTTGGTCCATGTATCTGATTACATCCTATGAGAATGCGGAGCAGGCGATCGGCAGGAAAGCGGATAAGAACAGAAAGATTTATAATGGTATGATGAAGACCTATTTCTATCAGTTCTCAGGCCCCAGACCGACCGGAAACAGGGGGGCAAGGTAAGAATGCAGAAAGAATTAATGAAGAAAGCGGTCATGATGTGCTCCGCATTTGTGGCGGCGGCGATGGGAGTCATGCTGTATTTCTGTGCTAACAAGGTAGTCGTCGTAGCGGATGTGGCGCAGGATGAGGTTGTGAAGGAGCAGGAGGAAAGCGTGGAAGACGGAGAGCCTGCAGAGGACGGCAATGCGATCCCGATCGATCGTAACCGCGAGAACACCAATTACTTCTGTGTGCCAATACCGCCCGATGTACGGGTAGAGGATGTCACGATCGAGAATCACTATATGGACAGGGAACTGTGGGTGAGCATTGTACCGGAAGATATGTCCGGCAAGGATGTCTTTTATGAGGATAACGGCGTTTACGGAAGCTGTCAGAAAGTCGTGGACGGTCATTTCGAGGTGGAAAGGAAACGGCTTTATCTGCGGTTTGGGCTGACAGGCGTATATGAGTACCATAGTATATTTGAAAATAATACGCTGTATATAGAATTTGTGCCGCCGAAAGAAGTCTATGACAAGATTGTGGTGATCGACCCGGCGTATGGGGCAGAAGACATAGGAGTGGAGAATGATACCATTGCAGCGAAGAATATTACCCTGCAGATCGCCAAAGCACTCAAGGAGAAGCTGGACGAGACGGATATCAAAGTTTATTATACCAGAATGGACGACAGTAATCCGGAGGAGGAATACCGGGTGAAACTGGCGGAAGCGACCAAAGCGGATATGCTGATCCGTATTGAAGTGGGCGGCGCTGAGAGCAGCAAACAATATGGGACGGAAGCCGTTTACAACAGCAGGTTTTTCATACCCGGTTTCGGAAGTGTGGAGCTGGCGGATCTGTTAGAGCGCGAGGTGGTGACTGCGATCCGCGGGAAAGCTAATGGATTACTGGAGGCGGAGCAGACAGATACGGTGATCAACGAGGCGACTGTGCCGGCAGCCACGATCCGGGTAGGATATCTTACCAATGGACAGGAGGCCATTCTGCTGCAGAGAGAAGACTATATTGAGAAGATTGCCGAAGGAATCTATCAGACGATTCTGAAGGTTTATGAGCGGTAATGGAGAAAAGTAAAGCATGAAAAGAACAATCATATTTGCAACAGGAAATGAAGGAAAAATGCGGGAGATCAGGGAAATCCTCCGGGATATGGATGCAGAGGTCCTGTCGATGAAAGAAGCAGGGATCGCGGTAGAGATTGAGGAGAATGGAAATACATTCGAGGAAAACGCGGCGATCAAGGCGCAGGCGGTATCGGCGGCGGTAAAGGAACAGGGGGCCATTGTCCTGGCGGATGATTCCGGACTGGAAATAGACTATCTGAACAAAGAACCGGGGATTTATTCTGCCAGATATTTAGGGGAGACGACGCCTTATGCGGTGAAAAACCAGAATTTGATTGACAGACTGGAAGGGGTGCCCGATAATAAGAGGACGGCAAGATTTGTATGCGCGATCGCGGCGGCGCTGCCGGATGGCGAGGTGATCGTCACGAGAGGCGTGATTGAGGGCAGGATCGACTATGAGGAGAAAGGACAGAATGGATTTGGGTATGATCCGATCTTCTATGTGCCGGAGTTTGGCGCCACGACGGCGCAGCTCAGCGTCGAGAAGAAGAATCGCGTGAGCCACAGAGCCAGGGCTTTGGAGGCAATGAGAGCGGAGTTAGAGAAGCGGTTTGGCAGCAGATAGAACAGACATTTGGAGCGATAGATGAAAATACTGATCGTAAGTGATACGCATAGGCATAATTCGAACTTTCTGAAAGTAGTGGAGCGGACCGCACCGCTTGATTTGGTCGTACACTGTGGAGATGTGGAAGGCAGTGAAATTCTGATCCGTGAGGCGGCAGGGTGTCCGGTGGAGATGGTGCAGGGCAATAATGACTTTTTCTCAGAACTTCCCAGAGAAAAGGAGTTTACGATAGGAAAGTATAAGGTGTGGCTGACACATGGACATAACTATTACATAGCGATGAGCAATGAGATCATCAAGGAGGAGGCAAGAGCCCGGAACGTCGATATTGTGATGTGTGGACATACCCACAGGCCAACGGTGGAGTACGATCACGACCTTACGCTGGTTAATCCGGGCAGCATCAGTTATCCCAGGCAGGAAAACCGGAAACCCAGCTATGTGCTCATGGAGATTGACAGGGAGGGCGAGGCTCACTATACGGTTAACTATCTTGGGCGGTTCTAAGTAACAGTTCAGCTCACAATGCCACTTAATTCAGCCGGACGCGTCTGGCATGATATGTTTCTTCTGCGGACACGCTTTTGCTCGGTTCCAAACGCAGCGGTAGTAAATTCGTGAAATACCTCATTAAGTACCGGCTAAAGTTAATTCCGAAGGAATTTACTTTTTTCAAACGGTCCTTAGGAGAAGTATATCATGTCAGACGCTGTGTCCTGGCTGAACTGTTACGAAATCGGCTGTTACGAAATCGCTACAGAAATCAACAAAATTAGTTGACAGGATATTCAGGATATTATATAATATGATTTGCGTCGTGAGGGGAACCATCACAGGTGTATTTCGGGGTGTGGCTCAGCTTGGCTAGAGCGCCTGGTTTGGGACCAGGAGGTCGCAGGTTCGAATCCTGTCACCCCGACGCGAAGCAGTATGATCCGTAAGAGGATGCAGCATAGAGTATGGCAAGATATGCGGGTGTAGTTCAATGGTAGAACACCAGCCTTCCAAGCTGGATACGTGGGTTCGATTCCCATCACCCGCTTTTGTTTATGGAAGAAAGAGCCTGTGGAAGACCGCAGAGCTTTTTTTTGTTTGTTACTGCCGGAAAAAATCGGCAAAAAATGTAATTTTGGATTGACAAGCATGGTTGAGATGTGTTAGAGTATAATTCGTGTTAAACAAGTACAGGTTTATGCCTGTCTGTGATATACAGTACGTGTTCGTAGCTCAGCTGGATAGAGCAACGGCCTTCTAAGCCGTGGGTCGGGGGTTCGAATCCCTTCGAGCACGTTTATGGTGGGTATGGCGCAGTCGGCTAGCGCGCCAGATTGTGGCTCTGGAGGCCGAGGGTTCGAGTCCCTCTATCCACCTTTACACGGGAGGGTGCAGTAACACAGCCTGTTGTTACCAAGTAATGGGCTATCGCCAAGCGGTAAGGCACAGGACTTTGACTCCTGCATTCGCTGGTTCGAATCCAGTTAGCCCAGTTTATGGACCACTAGCTCAGGTGGTAGAGCACTTGACTTTTAATCAAGTTGTCTGGGGTTCGAATCCCCAGTGGTTCACTTATAGGAAGCAGTGAAGTGGATAGGGGGATTCGAACCCCGTAAAAAGAAGACCTTTGAAAAATGTCGGGTTTGTAGACTTTTCAAGGTTTTTTTTATGTTCCCCTATTGTGAAGGAGGTTGAGGCGTATGGAACAAATGAAAGAAAATAAGATGGGCACAATGCCTGTGAACAGATTGTTGATCACGATGTCACTGCCTATGATGGTGTCTATGCTGGTGCAGGCGCTCTACAATATAGTGGATAGCATTTTTGTGTCCAGGGTTAATGAGAATGCGCTGACAGCAGTGTCATTGGCATTTCCGATTCAGACACTGATGGTGGCGGTGGGTGTGGGCACCTGTGTCGGCATCAATGCTGTGCTGTCAAAAGCGCTCGGAGAGAAGGACCAGGAGACGGTGAATAAGACGGCAGGAAACGGCATTATTCTGATGGCGGCCAGTTATGTGGTATTTCTGCTGATCGGGATTTTCGGGGCAAAACCCTTTTATTTAAGTCAGACGGCCGAGGAGCAGATCGTGCAGTATGGCTATGAGTACCTGACAGTGGTATGCTGCCTCTCCTTCGGTATGTTTTCGCAGTTTACGTTTGAACGACTGCTGCAGTCAACCGGCAAGACATTCTACATTATGATCACACAGGGAATTGGCGCCATCATCAATATTATTCTGGATCCCGTTTTTATCTTCGGCCTGTTTGGAATGCCGAAGATGGGGGTGCGCGGCGCGGCTGTGGCGACGGTGATCGGACAGATCGCGGCGGGTATTCTGGCGTTTCTGATTAATCAGAAGAAAAACGATGAGATCCAGGTGACGATGCAGGAGATGAGACCGGACAGTGGGATCATCGGACAGATCTATAAGATTGGTGTGCCGTCCATTATCATGCAGGCGATCGGCTCTGTGATGACTTATGGGATGAATTTGATCCTGATCTCGTTTTCCTCAACGGCGACGGCAGTATTTGGGGTATACTTCAAGCTGCAGAGTTTTATCTTCATGCCGGTGTTTGGCATGAACAATGGACTGGTGCCCATCCTGGCATACAATTATGGCGCCGGAAACAGAGAACGTTTCACCCATTCAATGAAATGCGGGGTAAAATATGCGGTTGCGATCATGTTTGCAGGATTGATCATCTTCCAGCTTGTTCCCGATGTGCTTCTGCGCCTGTTCGATGCCTCCGATGCAATGCTGGCGATTGGCGTGCCTGCGCTTCGGACCATCAGCTACAGCTTTGTCTTTGCGGGGTTTGGAATTGTGTGCGGAACGGCATTCCAGGCGCTTGGCAGTGCGACGTACAGTATGATGGTTTCGATTGCGAGACAGCTGGTGGCGCTGCTTCCAGTGGCATATCTCCTCTCCCTGACGGGTAAAGTGCAGAATGTGTGGTGGGCGTTCCCAATCGCGGAACTGGTATCGCTTTTTATGACCATTTTCTTCCTGGTCAGGATCTATCAAAAAGTGATCAGACATATTGGCATGGCAAGCGCATGAGCAGATAAATTGTAAACGATCTATTTTTGGGGAAAATAGGAGTTCCGTGGACAGATTGGAAAAGAGTAGTGACTTTGGTAAGATTGTATGGTACAATAATAAATCGGAAGATAGATCTGACAATTAGCATGATCTGATCATGATGCGGCTTTGATGGAATTGGCAGACATGTAAGATTTAGGTTCTTATGCCGAGAGGTGTGTGGGTTCGAGTCCCACAAGCCGCAGTACTTTGTAACAGCCGTAAAGGTGATTTTACGGCTGTTTTTCGGTATGAAGGGCTTTTTATCCGGGAAGCCGCACCACAAATATACTGCCGCCTCTGGGGTTGTCCTGCACAGAGATCTTCCCGTGATGGGCGGTTACAATATCATATGCGATACTGAGTCCTAACCCGAAGTGCCCTTTGGTGCTTCGGGATTTTTCTGCCCGGTAGAAACGATGAAAGATCTGTTTCTTGTCAGTATCCGAGATTCCGATTCCGGTATCCGATACGGCGATCTCGTAGGCGATCCTGCGCTCCGGACTGTAAGTAAGCGACAGCCCAACCAGTCCGCCTGCCGGTGTATAGCTGACTGCGTTGTGCAGCAGGATGGCCAATACCTGTGCGATGCGGTCAGGATCGCACAGGCAGCGCGGCAGAGGGACATCGGGCAGTGTGAGAGAAAGCGTCAGTTGTTTTTGGCAGCACAGTGGTTCGAAGGCTTCGTAGGCATTGGTACACAGGGTGTCTAACTCGGCAGCCGTATGCTCGATCAGAAAGCGGTTTGTGTCAGAGTGGGCCAGTGTCAGCATGTCATTGATCAGATGATCCATCCGCCGCCCCTCGTTACGGATGGTGTGGAAGAACCCGGCCTGTTCTTCTGCAGTGGCATGTGTACAGCATTCATTGCTGGCCAGGATCACAGACAACGGCGTGCGCAGTTCATGGGAAGCGGCGGCAATAAACTGCATCTGGTTTTCGTGGTTTTGCTGTAGAGGGGTTAGGAGTCTTCCGGTAAAAAGCCAGGAGAAGACAGAGAATGCGAGTGCAGCGATCAGATCAAGAAAAACAAACAGGAGCCGCTGCCGGGTGATCTGTTCCTGCAAGTGGGAGAGCGGATGGAGGATTACGATCTGCGAGTGGGTCTGGTCACGTTCTAAGTCGATCAGACTGCTGTAGTAGGATTCTCCGGCAGCAGAAGAAGTGAAGGTATATTCAAAGTGGTCGATGCCGAAATAATTGTTATCCAGCGTTATTGTTTCTACCTCAAACCGGGAATGAAATGCGGAGAGGCTTTCTGTCAGCAGAGATTGACTGATTAAGTCATCTGAACCGTATGGCAAGGTATTTTTGAGGGTATTATAGAGAAAAGGCCTGTCATTGTCGATCACGTAAATGAGGTAGGAATTTCGGGCTTCCAGTCCGGAAAGCCACTGGATAGAGACATAAGTTGACTGTTCCAGTCCAGATATGATCGTGTTGATATCTTTCTGAAAAGAGCTGAAATGGTTCTCTTGAAGACTATGCTCTGATACGCGAAGATAGAGCAGAGACATGAGGATCATAATCGTGGTGGTGGAACCTGCACATAAGATGGTGAAAAGAAAGTGCGCTTTACGAAACATAGAGAAACCACCTTTCATGCGAACAATCCGTATCCGACGCCGCGGACGGTTTTGATCTGGAGGGTACTGTCAATGGATTTGAGGCGACGTCGCAGGAAATGAATATAGTTATCCAGATTACCGTTCTCTACGTCGCTGTCAGGCCCCCAGACCTTTAACAGGAGCATTTCCCTGGCAAGGGTCTGCTCCGGGGCGTAGAGGAAGCTCTCCAACAGATCTCCTTCATGTTTCGAAAGAGTACAGTCGCCGGAAGGGCCTGTCAGACGCATATCGCGGGCCTGCCAGGTGATATCGTGATAAGTGAACATGCCCTGGGGCTGGCCGTTTAGCATAAGAGCGCGTCTGGTCACAGAGCGGATCCGGGCGAGCAGTTCCTCGAAATCAAAAGGTTTCACGAGGTAGTCATCGGCTCCCAGATCCAGCCCCACAATCTTATCTTTCAGGGCGCCAAGCGCCGTGATCAGGATCACGGGGGCAGTGACAGAAGCAGCCCGCAGGGCGGACAGGACCTCAGTACCCTCACAGTGTGGCAGCATACGGTCTAACAGGATCACATCATAGATATTCTGTCTGCCATAATAGAGGGCGTCTTCCCCGTCATAACAGGAATCTACATTGTGGCCTTGTCCGGTGAGTTGCCAGGTCAGGGCTTTGTTTAAGTCTTTGTCGTCTTCGGCAAGCAGAATGCGCATGAAAAAGTCTCCCTTCCTCTTTAAGCTGTATTGTCAGCATAATCATAACACAGGATTCTTTAAATAATCTCTAAGAATTTCTTAAGATGTTTAGAGGAAGCTTAGAGATTGTTCTGATAAGATGCAGTAGAAGGAAAGAACGGATCCTTCGGAGAGGAGCAGGTATGGAAAGAATCTTGAGGAAAAAGATCATGAGTCTTCTTCTGGCGGTATCTGTGATCTTAACGGCTGCAGGCTGCAGCGGCCAGGACGCAATAGAACCGGGGAGTATGGCAGACGCAGTAACGGAAAAAGATCATGACGACAGCGAGGACGCTTTGTCTGGGGAGCAGACAACCCAGGAAGGAGATGACGTGGCCGCCATGGGGCGTTACGTGGAGGAGGAGCTTGACTTGACAGAATTTCTGTCAAGCAGTGAAGGCAACAGGGGAATCCACAGATTAGCGGATGGCAGTCTGGTCATCCTGAGCACTCTAAACGGCCTTGCGGTATCGAAGGATGACGGCGCCACCTGGCAGACGGAAATGCCGGACTGGTTTGCGGCCATGAAGCAGGATGAGAAGTATATCATCGATATGGATATAGCCCGGGATGGATGTATGGCTGTCCTGTATAACAGCGGCTGGGCGGACGAATATGACCCGACACTGAAGCTGGTATTGCCTGACGGGACGGAAGTGCCGGTGGAAGCGAAATTAACGGAGGACGAGAAGTATTTCAGCCATCTGGCGGTTTCTGAAGACGGCAGGATCATAGCCAGCACGGTGGCGGAGAGTCTGTATGAGATCCATACCGACGGCAGCGCGGTAAAATACCTGACGGTGGAGGAAAAACCGCAGTGGATGAAGATACAGGACGGCCTTCTTTTTATGGACAGTGAGGTCGGTGATCTGCCGGTGATTTATGATATGGAGGCGGAAAGCTATGTGGAGGATACGGTGCTGCAGGAATTCGTGGCGGCCAATTATGGCGACCGCTATTACAATGGATATACCTTCCAGAAGATGTATCTTCTTCCGGGAGAAGAACAGACAGTCTATACGATCGGCAGTAAGGGCATCCACCGTCATGTGATCGGCGGCAATATGATGGAGCAGATCGTGGACGGAAATCTGTCCATGCTGAGCAGTCCGGACTATGCCATCAATTCGGCGATCCGGCTGGAGGGGGATGTGTTCCTGGTGCTTTTTGCGAACTGTAAGCTGATGCGCTTTACGTATGACCCGGATGCACCTGCAGTACCGGAAAATATGCTCAAGGTCTACAGTTTAAGGGAAAACGAGGACATGCGGATGGCGATCGCCAGCTACCAGTCTCAGAATCCCGACAGTTTCGTTTTCTATGAGGTAGGAATGCCGGAAGGCACATCGGCGACGAGGGAAGATGCGCTCAAGAAGCTGAATACCCAGATCATGGCCGGTACGGGGCCCGACCTTTTGATCATGGATGATCTCCCGATCCGTTCCTACGTGGAGAAAGGACTTCTGGCGGACTTGACGGAGTATCTGGCACAGTACAGCGTGAAGAATGGACTATATGATAATATCATTAATACGATGAAGATAGAAGGGAAAGCTTATATGGCGCCGGCAACCGTCAGCCTGCCTATGCTGGTGGGGGAAGAGCAGTATGTAATGAATGTGACAAGCCTGTCAGATCTGGCAGACCGGGTCGAGGCGCTGAGAGGGGAAAACCCACAACAGGATATTATTGCGATGGTCAGTGAGAGAGGCATATTGAAGCGTTTTGCACCGGTGAGTGAGCCTGTGTGGATCGGCGGAGATGGCGGGCTCGACAGGCAGGCGCTTCGTGAGTTCTTAGAGCAGTGCAAACGGATCTATACGGCACAGGATGACGGACTTAAGGCGGAGATCATTGCTCAGTATGGGGAAAGAGATGCGGATCTTCTGGAATTCTATGATATGGATGCAGATCTTTTGGAATGGCGGGTGACGCATGACTTCTTCTCAGTGCTGACAAGGGAAATCAATATGGCTTCCGGCTGGGCCGATTCTGCCGCTGACTGGCGTGAGGTGGTCTCCATAAGCAGGGCAGACGGCTTCGGACAGTACGCCGCGGCGGAGATGAAAGGACAGTGCAGCGGGGTATTCCGGCCGAACACACTGCTGGCGGTCAGTGCGGCTTCCGGGAAGACAGAGAGTGTGATGCGGTTTTTTGATCATTTCCTGTCGGCCCAGGTACAGAGCAGCTATGCCGGCTTGCCGGTCAACCAGGAGGCTTTTGACATGCAGTTTACACCGGTGGAAGAGTATCTGGCGGAGGATGGAGGGTATAGTTACCTCTCCATGAGCAGTGTAGATGGTACGAGAGTGGAATATGTGGTCTATTGGCCGGACGACGAACAGATCATGGATCTAAAGGAACAAATGGGACATTTGCAGACGGCTTATATTCCGGACAGCGTGCTGGAAGATGCTGTGTTTGAGCAGGGGGTGGCCTATCTGCAGGACAAAGTGACACTGGAGCAGGCGCTTGATGAGATCGAGAAGAAGGTATCTCTCTATATGGCGGAATGATTCCCATTTGTGCGAATGGAGCAGCGGGGTGGAAGAATTTATTTTGGAAGAGATTAATAGAAAGGATGAGGAGAATATGTCAAAAAGGAATCTGAAAAAAGCGCTCAGTCTTCTGCTTGCGGCCTCCATGGTGTTTGTCATGGCGGGCTGCGGCACAGGAGGCGCAGGAAACAAAGATGAGGGTGCGCAGGACAGTACGGACGGTTCCGGGGAAAAGAAGCAGGACGGGGCTTCGGGAAATACGGGGGAAGACGGTCCTGTGGCGATGGGGCGGTACGTCGAGGAAGAAATCGACTTGTCCGGGCAGCTTTCACAGCCGAGCAGCATGTGCAGACTTGCGGACGGCAGTCTGGTGATCATGGACAAAGGGATCGGTATGCTCGTATCCAAAGATGAGGGCGTTACCTGGACAGAAGAAACGCCGGACTGGTTTTCCACGCTGAAAGACGACGATGTTTATATCAGCAGTATGTGTATGGGGCCGGACGGTACGGCAGCAGTGTTTTTGGGTGAGAACATAGGGGAAGGAGACAATGTGGATTATATCCAGAAGCTGCATCTGTTCCTGCCGGACGGCACGCAGGTGCCTGTGGAGATGGAGTTTACCGAGGAGGAAATGTTTTTTAAGCAGGCAGCTTTCAAGGAGGACGGCACTATTTTGGCCAGCACATACAGAGGAATCTACGAAGTGCAGCGGGACGGCAGTTATGAGAGGATCTTGACGCTGGATTATAATCCGCAGTGGATGTGGGTCAAGGATAACCTGCTTATCATCGATAACGACTGGGGCGAGCAGGAAATGCCCATGCTCTATGATCTGGGGGCCGGTACTGCTTTTGAGGACCAGGTACTGACGGAGTTTATGGAGGAGAATTACAGGGACCGTTTGTTTAACGGCACGGATTACTGTGATGTCTTCCTGCTGCCCGGCGAGGAAGGAACTGTCTATGTGGCAGGCAGCAAGGGGATCCACCGCCATGTGGTCGGCGGCAATATGATGGAACAGATCGTGGACGGTAATCTGTCGCTTTTAAGTAACCCGGATTATATGGTCGTCGATATGATGCAGTTGGAGGGAGATGTCTTTCTGGGGCTCTTCACAGGCAATAAGCTGATCAGGTTTACTTACGATCCTAATATTCCTGCTGTGCCAGAGCACGTGATCAGCCTGTACAGCCTGCGGGAGAATGCGGATCTGCGGGGAGCGATCTCGCGCTATCAGATGAACCATCCGGATATGTTTGTGTCTTATGAGATCGGTATGGGTGAAGGCGATTCTGTGACCAGGGAAGATGCGATCAAGAAGCTGAATACGAAGATCATGGCAGGAGAAGGACCGGATCTGTTAGTGATGGATGAACTGCCGTTTGCCTCTTATGTGGACAAAGGAATGCTGCTCGACCTGACGGATTATCTGCAGGAGTACAGTACAAAAGAACAACTGTTCGATAATGTGATCGAAGCGCTGAAAAAGGACGGCAAGGCTTACGTGGCGCCGGCCACGATCGCGATCCCTCAGATCGTGGCAGCGGCAGACGGCCTGGAAGAGATGGCGGATCTGAATGATCTGGCAGAGGTCGTAGAACAGATGAGAGCGGAATATCCAGGGGAAGACATTCTCGGCGTCAGTGAGGAGAGCGGCATTCTGAAGAGGTTTGCAGGAACCAGTGAGCCGAAATGGATCACGGAAGAGGGAACGGTCGATCAGGAGGTGATCGGTGCGTATCTGGAACAGTGTAAACGGATCTTCGACGCACAGATGGATGGTCTGGATGAGAAAGTGAAGGAAACTTATGAAGGACGGAGTGGGAGGCTGGCGGAGTATTATGGGCAGAATATAGATGAGATGGAATGGGAGGTCTATCTGGATACGATGTCCTATATCGGCAAAGAACAGCATATGATGCTGGGATGGACCTGTGCACAGTATGCGTATCTGGAAATGGTTTCTCTGTACAGGAATGAAGCCTCCAAAGATGCGAAGGTGGTGCCCATGCAGGGGCAGTGCAGCAGAATATTCAAGCCGGCGACCATGCTGGGGATCAGTGCAGCGTCGAAGCAGATCGATGCGGCGAAGGAATTTCTGGATGCCTTTTTATCTGCAGAGATACAGCGCGATTACGCGGGGTTTCCGTTGAACCAGGAAGCGTTTGACAGCCAGTTTACGCCAAGGGCAGACATTCTCGGAGAAGACGGAGAATATACCTCCCTGTATACGACGGATGCGGACGGCAACGGGCTTGGATTTACGATGTACTGGCCGTCAGAGGAAACGATCGCTGCATTTAAGCAGGAGCTGGCGGCGCTGACCACGGCGTATGTGCCGGATCCGATGCTGGAGGAGGCAGTGTTTAAACAGGGAACCAATTATATGCGAGGGGAGCAGTCCTTAGAGCAGGCATTGGAAGAGATTGAGAGAGCGGTGGCAATCTATATGGCAGAGTAATCAAAAACCCATGCTCTTTAAATCTTTCACAAGAGAAACGTAGAACTCCCGGACGTCAAATCCGGGAATGTTCTCCCGGTTTAAGTCGATCATATCACCGTGAGAAATGCCCCGGCCTGAGGGAATCACCGGGCAGATGAACTTTGCGCCCCATTTCATGCTGTCTAAGGACACCAGTCCGTCACAGTCGCCGTCGAAGTGCTTTACCAGCGGATAGGATAGATTTAAGGGAAAACGGCCGCTGACTGCCTGTCTCATCTTGCTGCCGACACTTTGATAATAGACTTGCGGGTCGTCCAGCAGCAGTTTGTTCAGACGGGAGCAGGAGGAAGCAGTCAAGTCCTGTACGGCTTCCAGGAAATCAGGATCCTTGTCGCCGAACCTCTTAAGGGCGGCGTTGTATTTGGCGGCCACGCTGTGACAGACACTCTCTGGGATTTTTTCCAGCAGATAGTCTGCGAAGATACAGCCTCTGTGAGGCGTGTTGATGGTGGTCAGGGAGGCCACGAAGGGTGCAGCGCCGCATTCGGAAATGGCGTAGCGGCTGTCCAGCCCGCCTTTGGAGTGGGCGATGATATTCACCTTCCCACATCCTGTCTCTGTAAGGATCTGCCGGATACGTTCCCTTAGTTCCAGCCCGCATTCCGCCACGGAAGCGGCCGACTGCTGACCGCCGTAGAAGAGCGTGGCTCCGTTTCGCTTCAACTCGCCTGGGATCCTCCCCCAATAATTGAAGAAACGGAAATCACGGAAGAAGACGCCGTGTACGAGAAGCAGCGGATATCGGGTCTGGCATTCCTGATTCTCGGCGCGGATAAGATTTAACAGGTATTTCTCATTCTCTAACTGCACCTCAGTGCGGGCGATCCCGATGATCCGGCACAGCACATAGAGATGCACGACCGGGATAAAACCGCAGAGGATCCCGATCACGCGCCATCTGATCCCTAACTGCACGGAAGTCAGATAGACCCGCAGAATGCCGTTCCAGAAGAGAACAAATTCTACCAGAAAGACCGGCAGCAGATACCGCAGCCAAGCCGAAAGGAAACCAAGGAGATCCCCCGGCGCTTTCGAGGCAGTCAGAAACAACATGACGATACACAGGAGCGACTCCAACACGGTAGTGGTCAGAAAAATCTGCAAAATCGCAGCGCCGTCCTCCAGGATCTTATGGCGGAGCGTGGAAGTTCTGCTCACGGTGAGCGCCGGGAAGAAGTTGATATACACGATCAGAAAGGAACAGATCATTTCCAGAATCCTGCATTCCGCCGGAAAAAGGGAGGCGCTATAGCCGTACTCGTAAAAAAAACGACACACCGCACGGAGATTTAATGCCAGAAGCAGAATAAAACAGGAGAATAATTTGCCTAGTGTTTTCATAAGTACCGCGTCCTTTCGATCGTTTTCTCTCATATTGCAAAAAATAACAATATGGTATATGATGGTCAGTGCGGAGAATGCCCCGTATTTGGGCATTCTCTGGCGTGAAGCTGTAGATTTACTTAGGCAGCGTATTTCAGATGCCTTAGCAAATCTCTTCACGCTACTATCATAACCGAGGGACAAGCATATGGCAATAGAAACGAAGACAACAATGACGCGGGAAGAGCGGATGGCGACCCAGCCCATCGGCAGGCTGATGGCGAGTATGACGCTGCCGGCGATCCTGGCGCAGATCATTAATATTTTGTACAGTATCATTGACCGGATCTATATCGGCCACATGGAAGGGGTGGGAGCGAATGCCCTGACGGGAGTGGGAGTGACCTTCTGTATCACGGTATTTATTTCCGCGTTCTCCGCTTTTATCAGTAATGGGGCTGCGCCGCTTGCGGCGATCTGGCTGGGCAAAGGGGACAGGGAACATGCGGAAAAGATTCTCGGCAACAGTGTGAGCTTTCTGCTCATCTGCACGGTGGCGCTGATGGCTTTTTTCTATGCGTTCCAACGCCCGCTTCTGTATATGTTTGGAGCCAGTGACGCCACCATAGGGTATGCCATGGACTATCTGTCGATTTATCTGGCAGGGACATTGTTCGTAGAACTGGCGCTTGGATTGAATGCCTTTATCATCTGTCAGAGTCAGCCGCGGATCGCTATGTTTTCCGTATTGATCGGTGCGATTGCCAATATTATTTTAGACCCGGTCTTTATTTTCGGTCTTCATATGGGCGTGAAAGGCGCGGCAGTTGCTACAGTGATCTCACAGGGGTTGAGCGCTGCCTGGGTCATGTCCTTTCTGATGGGGAAAAAGTCTTCTCTGCGGGTTCGCAGAAGCTGCCTGCGTCTTGATGGAAGGATTCTGGGGAGTGTGTTTTCCCTGGGGATATCGCCTTTTATCATGAACGCCACGGAAAGCTTTATCAGTATTGTGCTGAATCACGGCCTGCAGGCTTATGGCGGTGATCTTCATGTGGGTTCCCTCACCATTATGCAGAGTATCATGCAGTTGTTTTCTGCACCGATCAATGGGTTTACGCAGGGAATGACGCCGATCGTCAGCTACAACTACGGCGCGAGGAATTTCGACAGAGTGAAGCTTTTGTACCGCTGGATGATTGGGATGTGTTTTGGCTTCCGCATGATCTCCACGGCCACGACCATGTTCCTGCCCAGATTTTATGCAGGATTTTTTACGAATGAGGCGGATCTGGTGGCGCTTACAGGAGAGGTGATGCCGATCTTCATGGCGGGTATGCTGGTGTTTGGCCTGCAGAATGGCATTCAGCCTACGTTTTTGGCGCTGGGACAGGCGAAGATCTCTCTCTTTATCGCAGTGCTGCGTAAGATCATCCTGTTGATTCCACTGGCGATCATCCTGCCGCATTTCATGGGAGTGATGGGCGTCTATTGGGCGGAACCGATCTCGGACACGATCTCAGCGGCTACGGCGTCGGCGCTCTTTTTATTAAATATCAGAAAAATCCTGTCAGAGGAGTCGCTGGCAAAAATACAGTGACAGACTGTATAAAAGCTGCAAAGAATGGGAATTCCTGTCTTGACAAAGAAATCATCCTATGATAGTCTACCGTCATGCGATACAATAGAACACAAGTTAAGAGGGAGTAGTTATCCTGTGTAAGCAACATACCCTGGCGGATGCCATGTTTACACGCTTTCTATCAGGAAACGGCATAGGGAAGGATCATGACGTTATCCAGCATTCGAAAGAACGAGACTTTTAGCATTGTAAAATGCCGGGAGTCTCTTTTTGTTTGTCCAATTTGTCAGACATGAGCAGACAGCAGAGGCAAAACAGAAAGGATCCCGCATACAGCCGGCAGTTCGACGCAGTCGCTTCTGACCGGTATAGCATGAGAATCGCGCAAGAGGATGTGCCGCAGAGACGGCAGGATGAGAAAGGAGCAGGGTATTATGGAAGTAGTAATTCAGTTGATATTGTTAGCAGTTGGGTTCGTTCTTCTGGTCAAGGGAGCGGACTGGTTTGTGGAAGGAGCAAGCGGACTGGCGGAGAAGTTTGGGATTCCGCAGTTAGTGATCGGCCTAACGATCGTGGCGATGGGAACTTCCCTTCCGGAGGCGGCGGTCAGTGTATCAGCGGCATTGAAGGGAAGCGCCGAGATTACCATAGGGAATATTGTGGGAAGTAACATTATGAATGTTCTTTTGATCCTGGGGCTTACGTCGGTGATTACCCCGATCGCTGTGCAGAAATCTACGGTGAAATATGAGATTCCTTTCGTCATTGCGGTTTCGGCGCTTTTGATGGGATTAGGATTGACGGACAATGTTGTCGGAATGATGGACGGGATTCTTCTCTGGGTGCTGATGATCTGTTATCTGTTGTATCTGCTGCGTATGGCGAAAAAGGGCGCCGACCTGCCAGGTGAGGCGGAGGCTTTTGAAAACGAACAGAATGCAAAGGAAAAGATGACGGTCTTTAAAATGCTGGTGTTCATTCTGGCAGGCGGTGCGATGATTGTGATCGGATCTGACGTGGCAGTAGATGCCGCTACAAGACTGGCGCATATCTTTGGAATGAGCGAGCGGTTGATCGGTCTGACGATCGTGGCTTTCGGCACATCCTTGCCGGAGCTTGTAACATCCGTTACGGCGGCGATCAAGGGCAAGGCGGATATTGCAGTGGGTAATATCGTGGGCAGCAATATTTTCAATATTCTGTTTGTGGTCGGTACTTCCGCGCTGATCACGCCGGTAGCTTACGTCTCGGCTTTTACGGTGGACAGTATTGCCTGTATCGCATCGGCGGCGCTGTTGTGGGTGCTCGTGCTGGGAAAACAGAGACTTGGCCGGATCGGCGGGGCCTGTATGTTAGTGGGATATGCGGCGTATTTTGTATACTTGCTTAGATGATAGGGAGAAATCCTATGAAAAAGCTGCTGCAAAACAAAGATCCCATACAAGATACGGGATTGATAGTGCCATGCGCACAGCCGTATTGTGTATGTGGTCGAAGCTTTGCAGCAGCTTATTTCTATCTATGTCCGTTGGAGAGATGTGCACAGGATAGCGGCAGGATCAATCGACACGCTCCCTGCCCCAAAAGAACACGGCTACCGTGCCGGGGCCTGTATGACTTCCAATGGTAGTTCCTATACTGTTGATCAGTACCTTGCCGTCCAGCTTCGGAAAGCGTTCCTCGATCAAATCGGCAACCGCCCGCGCATCCTCATAGCAGGCGGAATGTGAAATATAGCATTTGCCGCTGTAATCCCGGCCCTCCTTGATGCACTCTTCCATTTTATCCACGACAGTATGAATAACCTTGCGCTTGGTACGGATCTTATAGCGTGGGATTAACTGTCCCAGATGATTCACGTTGAGGAGCGGGCAGATATTTAACATCCCGCCGATGAAACCGGAAGCCTTGGAAATGCGGCCTCCTTTAATATAGAAGGTAAGGTCTGTGGAGAAGAACCAGTGATTCAGTTTCAGACGGTTAGACAGCGCCCATTCATAGACTTCCTCCAGCCCCAGACCTTCGTCCCGCAGATCGGCAAGCCGGTCCATCAGCAGGCCGTATCCTGAAGAAGCAGCCAGGGAATCTACAATATAAATCTGACGGTCCGGGTACTGTTCCAGCAGAGTGTCGCGTGCTACCATGGCAGAATTGATGCTGCCGGAAATGCCGGAAGAAAGACTCAGATGCAGGATATCCTTGCCCTCTTTCAGAAAAGATTCAAAATAGTGGCTGTATTCTGCTACATTGATCTGAGAGGTTCTGGTATCTGCACCTTCTGTCATAGCGGCGTAGAATTGGTCGAAGGGCATTGATCTGCCCAGGTCGTCCAGATACTGTACACCGTTCAACTCATAATGGAAACAGATGTAAGAAATAGATCTTCTGTGAAAATGCTTCTCAGATAAATCTGCAGTGGAACAGCAGCTAATAATATATTCGCTCATAAAACTACCTCTTTCTTTATGAAATCGCTGTAGAATCCGATAGATACGGTTCATGTTACGTTACCTTTTCAGAACCGTTACCAGTATATCACTTTTCAGAAGCAGATTCAATTATTTTACGGTTGCAGGAAAAGAGTTGGTTTCGGATATTCCAGAATCGCGCAAATACGCTGAAATTAGGCAAAAAATGTATTGACACACGTGGGAGCGTATACTATAATAGGCGAGTATGAAAGTGTTTGGAAATGCCAAGCCAAAGCCCCGGTGAAGCATTTTATATATGAGACAACAAGATATACCCTGTTGTTATGAAGTCTATGAGTGTGGCCGGACATCCGCATGACAGACCAGAAGAACGACGAAGTTTATGATGGAGGAAACAGGAATGAAGACTTTTATGGCAAGCCCAGCTACGATCGAGAGAAAATGGTATGTAGTTGACGCGACTGATATGACGCTTGGACGTTTGACATCCGAGATCGCTAAAGTGTTAAGAGGTAAGAATAAACCTATTTTTACACCGCATATGGATACAGGAGATTATGTGATCGTAATCAACGCGGAGAAGGTGAAAGTGACAGGCAAGAAGCTGGATCAGAAGATTTACTATCATCACTCCGATTATGTAGGTGGTATGAAAGAGACTACCCTGAAAGAGATGATGCAGAAGCATCCTGAAAGAGTAATTGAGCATGCAGTGAAAGGTATGCTTCCGAAAGGACCTTTGGGAAGACAGATGTATACGAAGCTTCATGTATATGCAGGCGCGGAACATCCGCACGCAGCACAGAAGCCGGAAACATTGACGTTTTAATTCACAGGGACTGAAAGGAGATAATAATAATGGCGAAAGCAGCAGCAAAATATTATGGAACTGGTAGAAGAAAGAAATCGATTGCCAGAGTATATTTAGTACCGGGTAAGGGTGAGATTACGATCAACAAGAGAACGATCGATGATTATTTCGGATTAGAGACACTGAAAGTTATCGTTCGTCAGCCGCTTGTTGCAACAGATACAGTAGATAAGTTCGACGCAATCATTACGGTAAAGGGCGGCGGCTATACAGGCCAGGCAGGTGCGATCAGACACGGTATGGCAAGAGCGCTGCTTCAGGCAGATGCGGATTACAGACAGACCTTGAAGAAAGCGGGATATCTGACAAGAGATCCTCGTATGAAGGAGAGAAAGAAGTACGGTCTCAAAGCAGCGAGACGTGCACCGCAGTTCTCGAAGAGATAGGCAAACGGAATACAAGGCATCAAGAATTTTTACTCCGCAGGTTCTTCCTGCGGAGTTTTTCTGGTCTATTAACATTTCAGGTTATTTGGGTTATAATATATTTCAAGCTTATATAGATTTCTTAATGGAGGTGCTGTTATGTGTGATGTGAAAAAGTACGAAAAAATCTATGAAGATATAAAAATGCTTCAACCGGAAGACACTTTACAGCTTGTATTGGAAGCGGAAACAGAAGAGCAAAGGAGCTTTTATGAAATGGTGGGTAATTTTCTTCTGCAAAAGAAACAGCGACAGGTAATAGAAAGGAATCTCTTTTAGTGAAAAAATATATTTTAGTAGCAGGTGTTAATGGGGCGGGTAAATCGACGTTGTACCAATCATTACAAAGCCTGCAGAGTATGCCAAGAGTGAATACGGATGAAATATTGAGAGAGTTTGGCGATTGGAGAGATATGGCTGACGTTATGACTGCCGGAAAAATTGCAGTAAAGAAAATTGCCAGGTTTTTTGATGAAGACATTACTTTTAATCAGGAGACTACATTGTGTGGAAAGTCAATAATAAATAATATAACAAAAGCAAAGAATAGAGGATATTTTATCGAACTACATTATATCGGGGTTGAGAGTGCAGATATTGCAAAAGAAAGAGTAGCTGCACGTATAAAACAAGGTGGTCATGGCATTGCAGAGCAGGATATAGAAAGAAGATATATTGAGACCTTTGATAATTTGAAAACTGTTTTGCCGGAATGTGGTTTGGCGGCATTTTATGATAATACCATAGAGTTTCGCAGATTTGCAATTTATAAGCATGGAAAGCCGATAAGAGTTTCACAAGAGATACCGCTTTGGTATGAAAAATTTATAGAAAATGTAAAATAGAGAGCGGTAATTTATATAATGAAAAGGTGTGAGATATTACAAAATAGTACGGGTAAGTGACAGGTAACTAACAAATTGTCTGAAAATTCCGCGATTTGGGCATTCGAAATTATCCAAGAGATAGGCGAACGAAATATCAAATATAGATTTTCATCCCCAAAGCATATGTGTTTTGGGGATTTTGTCTGCATTTTGTATAAAATGTTAGTAGATATTTATTGGAAAATGAGTACAATATAAGTAAGAAGTTCGGTTGAACCTCTTATTATTCTGCCGGAACTGCATATCGGCATTAATAGAAAAGGTGCAGATACAAATATTTTTTGCTACCCAGCGAGCGACTAATAAATGGCTGGGATACAAATTTTGTGCCTCACTGTTTAGTGGGGCACTTTTGTACATAGGAGACAATTTGAATACAGGTAATTTTTATTTTATTAAGGATGAATATTATAAACGGTTTCCTAATTGTGGATTAATGGGAAATAAGGATAGTGATGAGGCAGGAGTACATGGAGGACCTTGTTGTTATTGTTTTGAAATGGACGGATATTTTTGGATGGTTCCCATATCATCTAAAACAGAAAAATACAAGAACATATATGAGGAGAAGAGAAAGAGATATAAAGAATATGACGGTTTGCGATTTGGATATGTAAACGGTCAATATAGAGCTTTTTTGATTCAGAATGTCTGTCCAGTGAGTGAAGAGTTTATTGACTGTCAGTATATGATTGAAAATAATACAGTTCCTGTGACTATAAATGATAAACTGTCATCAGAGATCAATGGAATCGTGAGAAAGGTGACCCGTCCCCGCCAGCATAGACACCTTAAACGAAAGGATTCTATACGGTTCTTAGTTTTGCTCGTTTTTTCTGGTTTTTTCATCTTCGCAGGATAGCGGAACGATTTTTCTCTTGCCCGCTGTGCCTGTGTGACGACTTATTCAAA
>CAJTRA010000020.1 GCA_910578345.1 uncultured Lachnospiraceae bacterium
CGGTTCTTTTGGGAGATAACGGAAGTGAATTCTCAAATCCTGCTGCTTTGGAAATTGATACCGAATTCAATCACCGTACGCGGGTATTCTATTGCGACCCGTCTGCACCTTACCAGAAAGGCGCTGCGGAAAATAATCATGAATTCATTCGGAGGGTCCTTCCAAAAGGAACAAGCTTTGATAACCTTTCCCAAGGGGACGTGGACCTTATGATGGATCATATCAACTCTTATTCGCGGGCAAGGCTTGGAGACCACAGCCCATATGAAGTGTTCCGGATGTTTTATGGACAGGAGACCTTAGATCTTCTGGGCGCACACTTCATTTCCCCAAATGATGTCACCCTGCGCCCAGAACTTCTAAAATAAAGTAGAAAAGGACACCAGCAGCACACTGATTTTCTAAGTACATAAGCAGCATAATCCGGGGTGGAATTTAATATTTCAAAAAAATGGTTAAATTGTACCCACGCTGTTTTGCGCCCAAAAATCAGATGATTTTGGTGGTTTCACTTTTATCATAGCATAAAAATACCAGAGATAAACCTTTTTTGAACACAAAAATTTATCTCTGGTAGAATTTACCCTTACAAGGTGGAAGTTACCTTTTCATTTCACCTATAATATGCAGACAAAACCGGTTGCCGCCTTACGGGATCCCTACAGAACTTGCATCATTCTTGCATCATTTAACGACGCCGCCTTGCTATTTTCATGGTATCATGTCATACTGAGTCGTGTCGCTGTCATTTCGGATATTTTTTTGCAGCGATTCCTATACTATAGGATAAAATGTTATGCACCCGTATTGCAGCAGCATACGGATGCGAGGAGGTTCCTTATGAAAAAGAGAAAGAAAATGACACAACAGCGTACACTCTGTACACTTCTATTATGCGGCTCACTCACCTGCATGGCCAGCGCCTGCGGCTCCAAACCAGATTCTTCCGATCTCTCCGAAGCGAATCATGCCCCATCTTCTATGGACGAGACGGACAGCGTCCAGCAGTCAAAAGATACCGGCAGCGAAGAAGGATCAAAAGAGGAAAACGGACAGATGACAGACAGTCATACTGTGGGAGCGGATGAGCAGGCGCAGGACAATAACGCCGCAGAATCTGACACTACTGTCAGTACCTTTACCTCCCATATCAGGGTTGAAATGAAACAGGAAACAGAAGAGAAAAAAGCCGAAGACGGTACTGTCTACTACACCACAAGTTACACCTATCCAATCATCCACATTGCAGAAATCGTCAATGGCAACGACGATGCCATTGCGAAGATCAACGCCGATATCCGTTCCAGAGTCGATTCCTTTCTGGCTGATACGGAAATCGAAGAATGGGCCAAAGAAGAGTATGCATACAGTCTTTCAGAAGAATCCGAATATCCGTTTTTCGGTTACAGCCATGATATGACCTTTCGTGTAAAAAGAGCTGACAACAAAGTCATTTCCTTTGCCATAACCTTCCAGAGTTATACCGGCGGCGCCCACGGAAACTATGGTACACAGGGAGTCAACTACAATGCCAAAACAGGCGAGATCATTGCCTTTTCTGAACTGAGCGACGACGCTGGCGCGTTCCATGAAGACACGCTGGCCTATCATCAGGCTCTGGCCAAAACAGAAGCTTACCAGATGCGGATGTTCCCCGAAGACATGCTCGAAGATAACTCTCTGGAATCTGTATTGTATGCGGACGATGCATGGTATCTGTCCACCTCCGGCCTGTCTTTCTTCAGCGACCCTTATGCCCTTGGGCCTTTCGCCTCCGGAACGATCGAGTTTACCATTCCTTATGACGCCCTTTCCGGCATGGGATTTAATGAAAACTACACCTATGCAGACCGTTTCACCCGGAAACTGCTGTCGGATACCACCAATTATTTCGACCTAAACGGTGATGGTACGGAAGATTCTATTCTCTTTTCCACGGAAGTAGTCGCAGAAAAAGACGATACGTACCGCACGCTGCTGCATCTTACCATCAACGATACCGATTTTACCACGCAGTGCAGCGAAACTCTCAGCGAACATCTGTCCGGCTACTCCTGGGGCGAGCTTTCCGCTTTCGATCTGAACGTAGACGACAATAATACGGAACTCGTCATACTCTCCGGCAAAAGCGAGGGGGAAGATTATATCTACTACAGTTATTTCTTCCGTTATACCAGGGATGGCAGCCTGCTCTATCTGGGAAAAATGAAAGGGGATGTGATGGATCCGACAATAACCTTTTCCGCTCTGGAATAATCAATCTCTCGAAATCAGAGGAAAAAGAACGGCGGCGACATCCGCCAGTTCTTTTTCCTCCGAGATAAAGAGTCTCGCCGAAGCCTCTATGGCAATCTCACTCACCTGATTCTCCCGCAGGAAACAGCGGTCCTGTTCACTGAGACATCCCATCTTACAGGCATTGACCGCCTCATTGATCCCGTTAAAATAGCGCATCAACTCTTCAAAGCGTCTGATCCTGTCAAGCACACTCTCTCCGTATGCCTGCCGCTCCAGTTCACAGACTGCGATCACCTGCATCGCCAGCTTCAACTCGCCGGTAATGTCTGAAGCTTCCATCAGGACATCCGGCCGCTTCTCCAAAACTTCCAGGAAATACCCTTTTGCACCTTCCAGATCTCCTTGCAGGAAGAATTCTGACAGGCGCTCTTTCATCTTACGCGTCTCATACTTCTCCGTGGTCATGCCCACCTTACATTCATATACCTTAAGTCCTTTCACATCCACCCAGACATATAGAAGAAATTCCGAAATAAACCCAAAGACCCGCCTATGATACTCATCATACTGCGCAGCGTCAATCCTTTTCTCCACCTCCGCAAAGATGGAGAAAAGCCATGCCGCGTACTCGTCATACAAGTTCTTGGAAGTCACCATCATATTGCCGAAATAGGTTCCGTTTCCATGCACCAGCCGCTCGAAAGCATCATAATATTCCGGGTATTTCTGCCGGATCACCTCGCCTGTAGTAACCAGGTCGAAAATATTATAGTCGCTGGCATACCCGTCGAAATAAGAATCATTCAGTTTCAATCTCTTGGAAGTAATGATTTCATATTCCTGCAGAATCGACAGGTAATCCTTTTCCTTCAGGATCCTGCCCTCCTCTGTACAGAAATAACGCCGGTAGTGACAGATCCCCACGTAGTCTGATGTACGCACATTTTTCCATACCCAGTAGACGCCGGTCAACTCTCCGTAGTAACAGTTTTTCGCTGATATGTTATCCCCTGTGTCGTCTCCGGCATAGCCAAAGTCCTCACTGCAGGCCCGTCCTACCTGCAGCGGCATATAGACCGGATCTTTTGGCTCCTCAAATTTCTTATGCGTCATTGTAAAGATCGTAACTGACATGGCGTCCTCTCCTCTTTTGGTTTTCATCCTATCACTGCAGACATTCTTCCGGCGTATCTCTGATCCTTTGTCCATCCCTTCATGATGGGATTCTCGTTTTTTCTATTATAAATGACCCTTCCCCAAAAAGAAATCCCTTCTTTTCCATAATACGCTTGACATTTTATTTTATTATGATATCATAATGATATCAAATAAATTTCAATTCATAGCATAGAGGGCATAGATAGGATCTGTCCGAAATGCACAGAGATGGAGGATAAAACTATGCAAGAGAAAAAGGTAGAAGAAAAAATCATTCAAGGTAAGAAAAACGGTCTTCCCGTATTGTTAGGCATCCTGCTGTTGTATGCCATAGCGATCTTTGGCGTAGTGATCAGCGGTGTCTCGCTTGATACCCTGTCAGGTCATATCTTTATCAAGATCTTCTTTACCCTGATCATGGTTTTGTGTCTGCTCATCATCGCTTTCGGCTGGATCCTTTTCTGCGGACTCAAAGTGTTAAAGCCGCAGGAAGCGCTGGTTCTGACACTGTTTGGCAAATACATTGGAACTCTGAAAGAGGACGGATTCTATTTCGTTAATCCATTCTGCTCCAGCGTTAATCCTGCCGCCCGCACCAGACTCAGCCAGAGCGGGGACGTCAAGGGCATGAATGCTCCTGACACTGCAGCCGCCAGCCCGGAAGCATCCAGCAAGAAAATCTCTCTGAAGATCATGACACTGAACAACAACAGACAGAAGATCAACGACTGCCTGGGCAATCCTGTTGAGATCGGCATCGCTGTGACCTGGCGGATCGTCAACACTGCCAAAGCCGTATTCAATGTGGATAACTATAAGGAATTCTTATCCTTGCAGTGCGACAGCGCTCTGCGCAATATCGTCCGCATCTATCCTTATGACGTCGCACAGGGCGTTGACACGACCGGAGACGGACAGGCAGACGAAGGCAGTCTGCGTGGTTCCAGTGAGATCGTCGCCGCCAGAATCCGTGATGAGATCCAGGTGAAAGTGCAGGAGGCCGGTATTGAGATCATTGAAGCGAGAATCACCTATCTTGCCTATGCGCCTGAGATTGCCGCAGTCATGTTGCAGAGACAGCAGGCATCTGCTATCATTGACGCAAGGAAGATGATCGTGGACGGCGCCGTTGGCATGGTAGAGATGGCATTGGAGAGATTAAGTGAGAATCACACAGTCGAATTGGATGAAGAGCGTAAGGCTGCGATGGTATCTAATCTGCTGGTAGTCCTGTGCGGTAACCATGACGCACAGCCGGTCGTTAACTCCGGCAGCTTATATTGACGAATGTCAAGTGGACGATCTATTTACAACCGATCAATGCAAGAAGCGTACCCGTAAATATGGATACATAGGGAAACGGAGGACAATATGGGCGATTCAGGCAAGAAACAGGTGCCCCTCAGACTATCTGCCAAACTTTATAATGCGATCGCCGCATGGGCAGAAGACGATTTCCGGTCTGTCAACGGACAGATTGAGTATCTCCTCACAGAATGTGTTCGGCAGCGTAAGAAAAATGGGAAGTATGTGTCCGACGAGATGGATATACCACCCAAACTGGATCTGTGATCCAGTTTCATAAACCGCCATGTTTTATTGGATCATTGAAACGCCGCCATGCTTTCTGACGGCGTTTTCTCTGTCTGTACAGACAGATCAGAACTTTGCTTTCTCATAAGTAAAAGGAATGCTTGTTCCAACAACAACATCCTCGATCTTGTCCAGAATAAACCAATCATCCATATTCCCCTGATGTTCGAACAAAAGAGGCGGCTCTATCTTCTCCACATCCTCAAACTCCACAAGACAGAGACATCTCTTGTGCCAACGGATTTTCTGCTTCTCTGCGGTTTATCCCAACCAGGCGAACCCCCTCTTTTTGCACAAGTCTCCAGGAATATCCTGCATCCCCCAAGATCTGCATCTTCGGTGTGACCCGCAAGAGCACCCTGGGATCTCTTGCCTCCTTCGGTGTGACTCCATGAAACTGCCAAAAAGCTTTGGTAAAAGAAGAAGGAGAATCATAAGCATATTGATAGCTGATATCGATTACCTTCTTATCGGTACTTTTTAGCTCATATCCTGCCAGTGTTAATTGCCGCTCGCGAATATATTCGGCGAAGCCAATCCCATTCATATACGAAAACACTTTTTGGAAAAAGCCATATGAACACTCCGCGATCTTTGCAGTTTTTCCTTCCATTCCATATCGGCCCCCTATGCAGTTTTTCCCATCATAACAGGTTACGGATCCCATTTCCTCTTATTTTTAGCTCTCTTTGGATAACTGATTCCCGGAAAAAAGTGACAACTGCTCATATCCTTTATTTTCCGGAAACTCGCGCAGGTACGTAAATATTTCTCCAGAGTCGCTTACAATACCGTGGTTTTTGCAGAAAACATGAAAATACCGCGTCAACTCTTCTGACTGGTCGCTTGGGATTTCATAGTCATAACCGTATCTGCGGTGATACTTCTCATGCAGCCCTGGAAAATGCCTGTCCAGCGCGGCGTAGAAGTATTCTCGGTTTCCCTGTCTGAGCGTCAGTCCCATACCGAAAGAAATGATTCCGTACACGCCTGCCTGCGCGCAATATTCCAGGATTCCCTGTAGGTTTTCCTGGGTATCATTGATATAGGGAAGAATCGGCGACAGCCAGACTACCGTAGGAATGCCGTTTTCCTTCATGAGCTGCAATACTTCGAAGCGTCTCTTGCTTGTACAGACATGCGGCTCCACAATACGGCAAAGTTCTTCATCATAGGTAGTCAGCGTCATCTGTACCACACACTTAGCTTTACGGTTGATACTGGTAAGCAGATCCAGATCCCGCAGGATCCTGTCTGATTTGGTCAACATGGCAAGGCCAAACCCGTAGGCGTCAATCAGCTCCAGACATCTTCTGGTCAGTCTGAGCTGTTCCTCGCAGTGCATATACGGATCACACATAGCGCCTGTTCCGATCATACACTTCTTTCTTTTGGAACGAAGAGCCCGTTCCAGAAGTTTTGGCGCATTCTGTTTGACCTCGATATCCTCGAAATCGTGGGTAAACTGGTAACAGGCGCTGCGGCTATCGCAGTAGATGCATCCATGGGTACAGCCCCGGTACAGATTCATACCATTTTGGGAAGATAAAATGCCCTTCGCCTCTACAAAATGCATATCAACGCTCCTTTATGCGTTTCTCGCAGATCCTGATACAATGCAGGCAGGTTGGCACGATATAGAGACAAGCAGCCAGCCACGCCGACTGATCTGCGAAACAGATCGCCGTAAATCCAAACATCGGTACTAAGAACAGGCTGACTCCTATTCGGGCGGCCATCTCCATCAGACCAGCGAAAACCACACGCCCGGAGAATCCCAGTCCCTGTGTACACATCCGGCATACATTCAAGATACCCAGACTCCAATAGAAATATCCAAGACACCGCAGATACTTGGCGGAAGCATCCAGGATCGCCACATTCTCTCCGGAAACAAAAAGCAGAGAAAGCGTTCTTCCAAAAAGAATCAGCGCCAATCCGGCGAACACACCATACAGAATGCCGACCAGTGTTCCCTGCCGAATGCCTGTCTTAATCCTCAAAATCCTGCCTGCGCCCAGATTCTGACTGCAGAAGACAGATACTCCCGTAGCCAGCGCATCAAAAGGACACATCGCAAACTGCTTGATGCGCATCCCTGCCGTAAATCCGGATACATAGACACTGCCAAGACCATTATTGGCCGACTGCATGACCATGCTCCCGATCGCAGTGATCGAGTACTGCAGTCCCATCGGAAGCCCCATTGCCAGCATGATTTTCACCGTATGTCCGTCTAACCGGCACTCCTGTCTTGTAAGACGCAGGATTGGCATCTTTTTCCTCATATACAGATAACATAGAATCCCGCTTACCGCCTGCGAAATCACAGTCGCGAGCGCCGCACCTGCGCAGCCTAAAGAAAGGACCAGAATACAGAACAGGTCCAGCCCGATATTTAACACCGTGGAAAAAGCCAGAAACAGAAAAGGCGTCCGGCTGTCCCCCACAGACCGGAAAATACCCGACAGCAGGTTATATAACAGATTAAAAGGAATCCCCAGAAAAAGAATGACCAGATACTGGTATGCATTCTCATAAATGTCTTCCGGTGTAGACAACATCTGTAAGATCTGTGGACATAACCATACACAGAGCACGGTAAGCACCGCCGCAAACATAGCCGTCAGCGCCATCCCATGAAAAATATCCCTTCGCATCTGCTCGTAATCCTGTGCGCCGAAACTTCTCGCCACCGGAATACCAAATCCACAACAGACACCGATACAAAAACCCAGCACCAGAAACTGCACGCTGCTGGAGGCGCCCACGCCCGCCAGGGCATCGGCTCCCAGAATCCGCCCCACAATGGCGGCGTCTATGATATTATAAGTCTGCTGCAACAGATTCCCGATCAGTAAAGGAACTGCAAACTGCAGGATCAATGGCAGCGGTTTTCCCTCCGTCATACTTTTCGTCATTTGAATTGCTCCTCCTTCATTTCCGGATGCCTAGGTTTGCTGTCTGTTCTGATCGAATCTGCCGCACAGCCGGTTCACGATCGCTTCCGCGCCATAGCTGATCAAAATACCGCTGATCATGCCAAACAACACATCGCTCGGATAATGCACGCCCACATACAGCCGCGACAAAGAAATCAGGATCGCCAGGATCAGCGCCGGAACACCATACCGTCCGGGCAGCCTCCGAAACATCACACAGGCCGCCGCAAAGGAACAGCCCGCATGGCCGGAAGGGAAAGAATAATCCGTCGGTTCTCTCACAAGATACGTCAGTCCCTCGATCACCTCATAGGGCCTGGTCCTGGCTGCCAGATTCTTGAGGATCATATTGTTGACAAGCAGCGTGCCCAAGAGCGCCGCTGCCACCATGCAGCCCACCTTCCTCGTCCTGGGAATACACAGCAGCAGCACTGCCAGCGCGATCCAGACCGCCCCGCCGTTCCCCAGCGTCGTAATCGCCCTTAAGAGCGGCGTCAACACCGGATTCCGCACATTCTCCTGCAGAAACAATAATAGATTCCCATCCAGATTCAGCAGCCACTCCAACATAATCCCACCTCAAATCTCATCGTCTCATATCCTAAAACCCGACTCTCTGTATGTCTTATTCTACCATATCTCCCTCCAAAATCCTATCGCAAATCCGGAGAAGTATATCCATGTCAGGCGCGTCCGGCCTGATTTCATGACAGTGCCCCCTGATCTGTCACTTTGGAAAATACTTTCCGCGCCGCTGCCGCCACCACAAGCGAAGCTGCTCCCGCCGCCAGTAAGACCACAGCCTCCCGCCCTCGAAACAGTTCAAACAGAAAGCCGTACATCGCATTGCCAAAAGGCTGCGCACACATGGAAACCATCATGCAGACAGAGATCACCTTCCCCACCAGGCTCTGCGGCGTCTCCGCCTGTACAAAGGACATAATCTGAACACTGAAAATAGTCGCAGCGGTCATGATCACAAAGCAGCATGCGGTCATGATCAGGTAAACTGCCATTGCTGACTCGATCCAGAAAAGAGCCATTCCAATCGGAAATAAACATACGGCCGCCGCCGTCAGCAGATTGCCCGCCTTTCTGATCTGCAGTTTCTGCGCCAGAATTCCCGCACCAATACCACCCACAATGCCGCCTGCCGCCAGTACCCCCTCCGCATACCCGTACAGCCGGTTGGCCGCCGATGGCGCAAAGGCCAGTACCTCTGTAACCAGATACGGAAGCCCTACATTGATCACCGCCGAGAAGAAGAGATTGACGCAGCATGTCACGATCAGTCCCTCTCCGATCACTGGTTTTTCCCTGCGGATAAATTGCAGACTCTCCGCCAGATCCTGTTTCATGATCTTCCTGATACTGCCCACTGTCTCCTGTTTCTCATAAGGGATCCTGATAAAGATTTCCATTCCTGCGGATAACAGGAAGCAGACCGTCCCCATCTCCAGAATCGGAAGCAGTCCATAGACGCTGTACAAAACCCCGCCAAACACCGGACCTAAGAGCGCGGCAAAAGAACTCACAATATTGATGACCGCGTTTGCCTGCATATAGCGCTCTCTCGCTGTCAGCGCCGGTATACTCGCCTGCACTGCCGGCTGATAAGCTCCGGCAATTCCAAATAACAGCATCAACGTAAGCGTGATCAGAAAGACCAGATTCATCCGGTTCTGCAGCAGCAGAAAGGCCAGCAGCACTCCCGCCGTAGCAAAATCCAACGTTACCATAATGTTTCTCTTATTCACCCGGTCAGCGATCATGCCTCCCACCGGCGACAACACTATCGTCGGTATAAAAGCACATGCCATCACCGTACCGTACAGCGCAGACGAACCTGTCTGGTTCAACAGATACAATGGCAGTGCAAACCGGACGGCCGCATTGCCAAACAGAGAGATGATCTGCCCGATCACCACAAGTGTAAAATCCTTTGTAAATAACTTTTTCTCCATATAATCCAATTGTCCTCTCTTTCCCGCCGCACCAGACAATCCTGCTTTGCATCGGTGCGGTCTTTTTTGTTCCATCATAGAGAGGCAGCCCTGGTTGCACGACCTATTCTGGATGTCAGAATGACTACTATTGGTTGCAAAAAGCCGCTACCAGATCTTGCCTTGTTAAGAAAGCCTTAATTATGCAAAAAGTCTATTGATTTTTTTCCTGCAAGATGATATATATAGTTGCGTATGCCAGTGCTTTTGTGGCAGCGCATTCCCAACATGGCAGCGCAGGCTTTCGATCATGCCGTCATGGCATGATACATTCTAAACAGTAACGAGACACCCCCTTTTGTACAGATCCTGGTGTTTCGGAATGGAGTGGAAATGTTCAAGCAAAAGAAACCGGTCGAACAGGGATTACAGATCATTATCGTTGGATGCGGCAAGGTCGGACAGACCCTGATCGCCCAGCTGATCAAAGAAGGGCATAATATCACCCTGATCGATAAGAATCAACAGAAAATACAGGAATTGACAAACCTCTATGACGTCATGGGCGTCGTCGGCAACGGCGCCAGCTTCAGCGTCCAGAAAGAGGCAGACATAGACCATACTGACCTGATCATAGCAGTCACCGACTCGGACGAACTGAACCTTCTGTGCTGTACGGTGGCCAAACGTGTCGGCAACTGTTCCGCCATCGCCAGAGTCCGCACACCGGACTACAGTAAGGAAGCCAGTTATCTGCGGGAGAAGCTGGGACTTGCCATGATCATCAATCCTGAGCTGGAGGCCTCCCGCGAAATGGCCCGTATTCTCTATCTTCCTACGGCCCTGGAAGTGGATACTTTCGCCCATGGACAAGCGGAAATGATTAAATTCAAGGTGCCTGAGGAGAATCTCTTAGACGGCATGATGGTGGCCGACCTTGGCAAAACCGTAGGAAAGAATATTGCCGACAACGTCCTGATCTGCGCCGTAGAGCGCGACAGTGAAATCTATATCCCTTCCGGTAATTTCCGGATCCTGAAAGGCGACTGTATTTCTTTCGTCGCAACCAGGCGGGATGCGAAATCCTTTCTGGAGAAGATCGGATTCAAGACACATGCCGTCAAGAATACCATGATCATCGGCGGCGGCAAGTCTTCTTATTATCTGGCAACCCAGCTTCTTCACATGGGCATCGCCGTCAAGATTATTGACAGCAATCCGAAGCGTTGTGAAGAATTGAGCATTCTGCTTCCCAAAGCCGTCATCATCAATGGCGACGGCACGAATGAAGAACTGCTCAGGGAAGAAGGGATTGAGTATATTGAATCTTTCGTTCCCTTGACCGGCATCGATGAAGAGAATATTCTGTTGACGCTCCACGCCAAACATGTCTCCCATGCCAAGGTCATCACCAAAATTAACCGGACGAATTATAAAGGAGTTCTGGGCGGTCTGAATATGGACAGCGTCATCTATCCCCGTTACATCGCATCGGAAGCGATTGTAGCCTATGTCCGTGCGAAGAAAGCGTCCATGAACAGCAGCAATATCGAGACCTTATATCATATGTTTGATTTCCGCGTGGAAGCGATCGAATTCCGTGTCAGAAGTGAGTCCTCCGTGACAGGGGTCCCGCTGGCACAGCTTTCTTTGAAAAAGGGACTTCTGATCTCCTTTATCAACCGGAAAGGCACGATCATTATCCCAAGCGGACAGGATTCGATCCAGGTCGGCGATACGGTCATGGTAGTCACCACGCACACCGGCTTTAAGGTACTGCAGGATATTCTGAACTGACGGCCGCGGCCTCAGTGTACTACCTTTTCTGCGCCTGTGCCGATACCGGCTTTAATAGACACATTCCATCAACTTCCATTCCGTATGCAGGGATCTGGCAGGCATGGCCTGCCAGATCCACGTAGAGGTAATCATGAACAGTTCCGTTATTCGTTATATTCTAGGATGTATTCTAAAAACCGAGGCGGCGCTTATGCTTCTGCCCTGTCTCGTCGCGCTTATTTACTGGGAAAGAGAAGGGCTCTGGTATCTTCCCGTGGCTGCAGGATGCTTTGTGCTGGGAACATTGATGAGCCTGCGGAAACCGAAGAACAGTGTCTTCTATCTGAAAGAGGGCTGTATTGCCACTGCCTTAAGCTGGATCTTCTTATGCATCTTCGGCGCGGTCCCATTCTGCCTGACCGGGGAAATTCCGTCTTTTACCGATGCGCTGTTTGAGACTGTGTCCGGTTTCACTACCACGGGCGCGAGTATCTTAAGCGACGTGGAAGCGCTCTCCCGCTGCTCCTTATTCTGGCGCAGCTTTACCCACTGGATCGGCGGCATGGGCGTACTGGTATTCCTGTTAGCGATTATTCCCATGAGCGGCGGCTCTAACATCAATCTGATGCGCGCAGAAAGCCCCGGCCCCTCCGTAGGCAAGCTCGTTCCGAAAATGAAAGACACGGTAAGAATCCTGTACCTGATCTACACCGGATTGACAGTCGCAGAGATCCTGCTGCTCGTCGCCGGCCGGATGCCTTTTTTTGATGCTCTCTGTACCAGCCTGGGCACAGCAGGCACCGGCGGATTCGGTATTAAGAACAGCAGTATTGCGGGCTACTCTCCTTATCTGCAGTGGGTCGTTACCATCTTTATGATTCTGTTCGGCGTCAATTTCAACGCTTACTGCCTGCTCTTATTCCGGAAAATAAAGGATGTTTTGCGCATGGAAGAAGTGCGCTGTTATCTGTTGATCATCTTCGCCTCTGTTGCAGTCATCACCCTTAACATACTGAAAACCTGCACAGGGATTTTTGATGCTTTGACAAAGGCCGCCTTTCAGGTTGCTTCCATTATCACGACGACAGGGTTTTCCACCACCGACTTCCAACAATGGCCGGAAAGCAGCAAGGTAATCTTAGTGCTATTAATGTTTGTCGGCGCCTGCGCAGGCAGTACCGGCGGCGGTATCAAGGTATCGCGTTTCGTGGTATTATTTAAGACGGTGCGGAAGGAATTCTTCTCCTATATCCACCCGAAGAGCATTAAGAAGATCAAGATGGACGGCAAGCCGATCGATCACGATGTGGTCCGTTCCATTAACGTATATCTGATCACTTTTATGGTCCTGTTTGTCCTCTCTGTATTTCTGATCTCCTTTGAGGATACGGATCTGGTGACCTCCTTTACCGCTGTGGCTGCCACAATCAACAATATCGGACCTGGGCTGGAGCTGGTGGGCCCGACGGGAAACTTCGGATTCTTCTCACCTTTCTCCAAGTATGTGCTGATGTTTGACATGCTCGCCGGACGTCTGGAGCTCTTCCCGCTGCTCCTGCTGTTCCATCCGACGATCTGGAAAGATTTATTTGCCTACAAGAAAACCATGTGGAAAGAGCATTATCACAAGGCTGGCAGGTTAAACCGTCTTGCCCACTAATCTCTTATTACTTTCCACGCTTCCACCAGCCGCTCCAGCGAGTATCCTGCATTGGCCGGACTGGTGGAAGGCAGCAGATACGCCTCCCGTCCGGTAGTCGGATAGAGATACTTCTGATATAGCTGGTACGCCTTGCCGCCGTTCGTATAGATTGCCTGAATATCCGCGCCGGAGAGAATGCAGGTCAAATCATTCGGTGTTACATCCCGAATACTGGCATCCGATGAGCCTGTGATCTCACAGCTTGCGATCACATCCCAGACAGCAATATGATTCCCGATCAGCATGGCTTTCTTCTGCTGGATATCCGTCGGCGTCTCACATTCCAGCACCTGTGCCAGAACACGCCAGAAGCGATTCTGCTTATGTCCGTAGAAAAACTGCTGCTCCCGCGATTTCACAGACGGGAAACTGCCTAAGATCAATACTTTAGAATGCGCATCATAAACCGGATCGATTGTGTGTACCATAACTGTCCCTCTATTTCTCCCTGTCCTTCAGGAAGTTCTCCCAGCGTTCATTTCCTTTCATATACTCAAAACTGTCCTTCTCCTGGAAAAGGGCATCCAATCTCTCCTGCATCTTCTGGCGGAATTCATCGGAAACCTCCCGAAAAGCCATGTGTCCGTATAGCGGTGCATCACGAAAGGCCGCAATCTCCTCCAAGTCAGCCGTCATCTCTTTTGCCCAGTGAATCGTTCCCTCGATATCCTCCTGTGCCTGCGCCATCTCCAATCTGATGGAATCCTCCTGATAGCGCCCCATCTCAAACAACCTGACAAGCTGTACCCGCTTCTCCGCCAGATAGGCCGCCTTCTCCAGATCCTGTTCCTTCAGCCGCATCGACATCATGCTGGAAAACACGATCTGCAGAATCTGAGATTCTGAGAAAAGCAGTTCTTCATAGCTCCGATAGGCTTCTTCCACGCGTCCGGTGCGCGCATAGAGAAGCGCTTCTTTCCGCTTTCTCTCAGGACTCTGAACGGAAAAATAAGACAGATACGTCTCCGCCCTGTCATATTTTTCCTGCTGCATATAGTAATTATAGAGGCACTCCGCCGCAGTCGTTCTGATCGTCTCCTCACCGCTGCCTAACAGCCTCTGTAAAACAGAGAGAAAATATGTATCATGCCCCTTCCCCTGAAATCCGCACCACTGATATCCCATCAGTTCGACTGACATCCACAACAACAGATGTTCACAGTCGGGATACTGTTCCATCTGTCTTCTCGCCCACTGAAAAGCTTCCTCGAATTCCTCCGTCTCCAGTTTCCTGTTCAGTATTTTGATCAGATCATTGACTTCCTCATCTGTCAGGTCTCCCTGAAAAGTAAGCAGCGTATCCAGAGAAATGCCAAGCAGGCGTGCAATCGGTGCAAGCATCGTGATATCCGGCAAAGAATTGCCATTCTCCCACTTGTTGACCGCAGGGGCTGTAACCCCAAGCCGGTTTGCCATCTCCTCCTGGGTCATGTCCTTACTCTTTCTGTATTTTCTGATCACCTGTCCAATCTGCATATCCTATCCTCCTCTGTCTGCTTATCCTATCACAGCCTGCCTGTGGGCAGCGTTTCCGACGCTGATCCCCTGATCCGCTGTGACAGATTCATCATAGCAGAAGGTGACTGCCTATACAATTGAACCATAGTTAAAGAATGTCTCAGCTAAGATGAACGACATTCATTATAGTTCATCGTTCTTCTTCGACGGCTCTTCTATCTGGGATGCCGTCATCGTACATCTGCCATCAAAACTTGCATCTTCATCAATCACAAGAGATCTGGCAGAAATATTCCCTACGATCTTACCGGTGGAGAGAAGTTCTAACTTGCCCTGCGCCGCGATATCACCATCCACTCTGCCGGAGATAATCACATGCTGGGCAGAGATATTCCCTTTCACATGCCCGTTTTTCCCAAGGATCAACTCTTTCTCACAGGTACAGTTACCATTCACAGTACCATCGATTCTGACAGCTTCCGGCGCCTTTAAATCTCCCTCAAACACTGTGCCGTCTCCAAGTATAGTACCTACCTTCACTCTTGCTTCTGTGTCAGAAGCGCTGCTTTTGTTCTTACCCAACATGCTTTCTTCCTCCTATCTTTTATCCTTTCGCCTCGAATACGGTAAGCGGATCGATCGCTTCCTCTTCAAAAAGGATCTGGTAATCCAGTTGTGTATCGTCTGTCAAAACCGTCAACAGGATATCCCCCGCCTGCACTTGCGCGCCAACCTGCATCTGCGTCTTTGCCTCCTGTCGGCACAAGTAGCGTGTCTTGTAACCATTATTATGTTCCACCTCGATGATATGCGCGTAAGTATCATCAGATTCTACAGTCACGACCATACCGTCTCCCGTGGCAACGACATTGCCGTCCGCATTGGTGTTCAAGGAAAGATAAGGCTGCTGTTCGGAATAATCTGACAGCACCGTGCTGATACCCGTATAAGGATAACGCCTTGGAATGGACGTATCTTTCTCCGATACGCTTTCTGCCCTTTCCTCTCCATCTTGCGCCGCAGATTCTGCATCCGCTGCCGCCATGGATTCCTGCTGCAAGGTCTCGACCCTGGCCAGAAGTGTTTCTTTCTCCTGTTCCAATGTCTGTACCTGCGCTTCTAACGCCTCGATCTTCTCTTCCTGTCCCGCCAGTTGACTGCGCACCCCTTCCTGTCTGCTGAAGTGATACGTCGTCCAGGCCGCCGCTCCCGCAGTCGCCAACAGAATAAACACCAATACGCCCACGTACAATCGGAAAGAAAGCCTCGTCAAGTGGAACTGTCTGCTTTCTCCTCCTGTGTTAGGAATCAGAAGCACAGAAAAGGACTCGTTATGTTGATGTCTCTGCTTTTGTCGTTTCATAGTCTACTCCATTCCGCCGCAACCGCTGCAGCAAAATATTTTCCAGACACCTACCATGGCGATGCGCCTGCATTCTGTCACGCAGACAACCTGCCTGCCGGCAGTGTCTCACGACACCACATTATCTTACCAGACTTTGCCCTTTTTTTCAATCGAACAGGTCCGCCAAATTTTAATTTTGCCTGTAAATTACGCTCTTTTTCGACAGAAACAGGGGGACTATTTTGGTCATAAACATCTCGTCTTCTTCCCGATAGCCCCGCGATCGGTATAATGCCTGCGCGGCATGATTGTCTCTTCCGGTCAGAAGCGCAAATTCATGGATCTGATACTGCCGCATACAATACTCCTCTGCATACGCTAACATTTTACCTGCAAGCTTCCTTCTTCTATATTCCGGCGCCACAAATACTTCCGTAATCTCCGCAAGATCATCCTGATAGCAAAAAGAACTCTTGATCTGCACGCATACAAACCCGACGACATCTTCCCCCTCTTCTGCCACAACCACCACTTCCCGCGGATTCTGTGAGAGAGACTGTTTGATATCGTCTGGCGTCGTGAGCCCTTTTCCATTAAACGCCTCATTCAATAACAGTAACTGTTCTGCATCCTTTTCTGTCGCCAATCTTATCATATCTGCACCCTATGTCCTCCCCACCGTCATCCATGTTGTCAAAACAGCGTAAAGACAACATCTCTTACAATATATCAAGCATAACAGATTCCTCCCACAAAAGAAATACAGTAAGCAATTTTAAATATTATTTTCTGAAAAAATGAATTGAGATCTGCAAGAAGAGTGTTTATAATAGAGATAAGAGAAAAATAACAGAAAAAGGGGGATGCATTTATGTATAATATCGTAACGATTGAACGGCGGTATGCCAGCGGCGGCAATGAAATCGGCAAGAAACTGGCGGATGCACTCGGCTATAAACTCTATGACAGAAATATTCTTATCAAAGCGGCGAAGAACCTTGAGATTCCTTATTTCCAGATCGAGGATCTCGATGAGAGCGCTTCCGGCGGCATTCTGATGAATCTTGCCAAGACTGGTCTCGGCGGTCTTTCCGGCAACCGGGAATTACCCCTGGCAGACAAATTATTCCTGGAAGAAGAACGGATCATAGAAGAAGCTGCCAACAAGGGGGATTGCGTCATTGTCGGAAGAGCTTCCGGCTATATCCTCAGGGAACGGGAAAATGCCCTGAGGGTATTCGTCTATGCAGACAAACAGAAACGGATCAAACGGGCGATCGAGCGGGAAGGCATTCAACAGTCAGAAGCCGAAAATGCTTTGAAGAGAAACGATAAACGAAGAGGCGGTTTCTACAATACTGTAACGAACTGGGAGTGGGGTGCGCCCGAATACTATGACTTATATATGAATGCCGGCACTTTGGGAATTGACACATGTGTCAGAATCCTTGCCGAAGCGGTAAAGGGATAGATCATTGGAAAAGGGAGGCGGATCGGCCTCCCTCCTTCTTTCCTCCAGACATCTATGCACAAATGATTTCGTTCACTGCATGTTTCCATCGTACCGCCATACCACCTGTTGCTTCTTTCAGATAGGCGGACAGTTCCTCGTCACCGTCAAAATATTCTGTTGCCAATGCTGCGGCCGCATCCTCTAACAACTCTCTTATCCCCTTTTCGTCAGTCTGCCCACAGATCGCCTGAAGCTTTAGATGATCCTCTTCTCCAAGTTTCCACTCCGACAAAGGCCGCCTGACCAGAATATGTTCCAGCACTGACATAAGAACGTTCTCACAGATATTCTCCATCCTTTCTTCATACATCCCGTTATGCCCTGCCAGCACGGCACGAACATAATCCTTTGGGAATCTGCCAAAGAACTTCTGTTCCAAACGGATACACTCCAGGAATGCAGCGATCCGGTCAATTCCCGTAAACTTTGACAGATCACGTAAAACCGGATAATCCAATGTCAGAATCGTATTCTGCGGCTCCATCTGACAGTCATACCACTTGAAAAATTCCGGCATCCCTTTCACCATCGTATCATGCAGGCACCTGCTGCCATACCAGTCAAAGTCCAGCATAAGCTGATTATACAACTCCAGTGCCTGCTTCGTCTTCTGCTTGACAAGCTTTGCGCCTATCTCATACGCCTGTTTCGCCGATATACCTTTTGCTGCAACGGCTGCGGCCGCCATTTCACTTCCCGCACTTTCTGCTTCATGAATGCAATACAGGACCGCCCCCATTAGCTGCTCCGCCCGCTCATACGTCACCGACGAGCTTTCATATGCGCAGTACCTGTCCGCCAGCCTGCCGACAATCGGCGCCAGTTCTTCCATTGGATACATACCATTCCTCCCCTCCACAGATCTCTGCCGTCTGTTTCATTTTTCACTTTAATAATCTTCTCACCTGATCAAGCCGCAACACTTATTTCCAGCACAGATCCCGCAGCGCCTCCAGATACAACTCGTAATCCCACCGCTTTACCTCATCGAAAGCGGATGCCTCCCTGCGTCCTTCCGTAGCCACATATCCATGATAGCCCGCCCGGACTGCCTGTGCAAAGTTACTCAGGCACGTACTCTCCAGATAATCCAGATCTCCAAAACAGATTTCCTCAAACTGTTCCTTCATCAAATGTAACAGTTCATCATCGGATATCTCATCCATCATTTCATTCTTATACAGGTAAAAAATTTCCTGCAGCCGGACGATTGTCTCCACATAATGATCCTGATCAATAAAATCTGAATCGCAGAATGCATAGATGATCCTCGGCGTGATCGCATCTCCAAATTCCACCCGCTTCTGTTCCCGCAGCGCATTTGTCCGTTCCCGCAGGATCAGCTTCGCCTCCTCCTCGGTCAGGGTAAGACCGTATTGTGCCGTAGCGCGGTTCGTCTCCACCACCTTCCCAACCTGATTCTCCTGCAGTAAAGCCATCCAGTCCCTGTCCCTATTCAAGAGCATCCCTCCCTACCTCATGAAATACCGTAATGGCTTTCACTATACCACCCCTTCCGTCCCATTGCCAGTCTTGTATTTTCGGCATTTTTGTGGTAATATACTAATAGAAAAAGTTGAGAAAGCGCATATCCCTTGTCACGCTGTCTCAACTTTCTTTATTTTGTCTTTATGCAGATATGATTGACTGTTCCTGCAATCTCTCTGTTACATCCCGAATCAGAATCTCTTGATCTTCTTCGTCGTATTCTTCTCAAACTCCACATCACGCACTTTCAACTTGAAAACCCGCTTGTAGAGCGGCGCCGTCTTGTTGTAATCGTCGATGAGCGACTGTAGCTGCGCCTGCAGATCCTTGATCTTCTTCTTGGCCGCGTACTCGTAATCCGGGAAGATCTCCGCCTCGATCACGCCCTCGCTGTCACGCACCAGCACTTCCTGTACCAGACGTTTTTCACCCAGCTTGTTCTCGATCTCTTCCGGCGATACATTCTCGCCGTTTGGTGTGATGATCAGATTCTTCTTACGCCCGGTCAGGAACAGGAAACCTTCCTCATCTATGTAGCCCAAGTCTCCCGTTTTCAGCCAGCCGTCCTCCAGCGTCTGCGCCGTCTCCTCCGGCATCTGGTAATAGCCTTGCATCACGCTGGTGCCTTTTACCCAGATCTCCTCATCCACGATCTTTACTTCGCAGTTTGGCATACATTTACCGATAGAACCTGCCTTGGACGCATCGTTGCAGTTGGTGCTGATGACCGGCGCACTCTCCGTCATGCCGTAGCCTTGCAGAATCTTGATACCGTACTTTTTAAACAGATCGATGTAAGCCGGATTCAGATACGCACCGCCGCTGCATATGGTGTGGAACTGCTTGCCGAAAACCTTGATCTTCACCAGAGGCGCCGGAATCAGCGACGCTTCCTCCAGCTTCTTGGCCAGTGTCTCCACCATAAGCGGCACCATCAGGATCATATTGGGCTCAAAAAGCTTGATATTCTTGGCCACCCGCAGTAGAGAATCATTGATACAGATGATCGCTCCTACGGAAGTGCCTTTCAGGATATCCATACTCAGACAGTAAGCGTGGTGAATCGGCAATACGCTCATCAGCACCGTTCCCGGCTCATAGCCCATGTCAAGAGCCGTCGCATTCTCCGCCAGATTCCTGTGCGTGAGCATGACGCCCTTGCTCTTTCCCGTCGTTCCCGAAGTAAACATGATTGTCGCCAGATCCTCCGGCTGCGGCCGAAAGTCATCCCGTTCCGGCGCTTCTTTGATCAGCTCCCACATAGAGAGGGCATTCGGAACCGTGGTTCCCTCTTCCATGGCTATGAGATGCATTAGCTTCGGACATTTCTCCGCTGCCATAAGCGCCACATTTTCCTTCGACGCATCATAGAGGAATGTAGTCACGTCTGCTCTGTCAAGCAGTTCACAGAGATCTTCCGCCGGCAGGTTCGCATCCAACGGCACTGCCACACTGCCGCCGCCAACAATCCCGTAATAGCCCGTGATCCAGGAATAGGAGGTCGCCCCTATAAGCGCGATATGTTTTCCCTGCTCTCCCAGATCTTTAAGCGCCGCCGAGAAATGCTCGCTGTCCTGCCGAAGCTGCGTATACGTCTTCGCCGCAACCTTCGTCTCCTTCTTGCCACCCTCTCCGGCTTCCTTCACCTTATACCGGATGGCATCCTGCGAACCGTAAGCCTCCTGTGCCTTTACAAGCAATTCATAAATCGTACTGCGCAATTCGTTCATAAATTCTCCCTCCGCTACGCCAGCTTCTCCAGATACTCCACCGCCTCCTGCACGGTAAGGATGTCCACCACTTCCTCCTGGTCGATCTCGATATCCATCACGTCCTCGATCTCGCCAAGCATACTCATAAAATCAAACGAGGTAAAGCCCAGATCCTCAATAAAACGGGACTCCGGCCTGATATCCTCCTTCTTCACTTCCACATAATTTACGATGATATCCTTTAACTGCTCTAACATTTTCTCTCATCCTTTCTACATCATTTCGTGACTTTAAAATCCCAGCCTTTTATTCTTTAACCCTGATTACACAAGTCTGATGATCTCTCCGATCTTCAGATCCGGATTCTCAATCCCCTTAAACATGATCTTGCAGACATAATAATAGAAATACTCAAGCTGCTCCTTAGTGTACGCTTTCGTCTGGTGTTCGAAACTGAAATCCAGCCCATTGTCCTCCGACCGATGCATCACCGTGAGATACAGACCATCCGAATAATATCCATTGCAGTACCGTTTCGTCTTATACCGGATACCGCCTAAGTCCGTCAGCCCTTTTTCCCGCAGAGTCGCCGGCTGATAGGTGAGTGACACCGTCTCATATCCCATGCCCTGCGGCGGATTATAGTACTGGCTCCGATAGCCAAGATATTCCGCCGGATTATAATTCACATACCGGAACACCTCATTCTGCTTATCCCGAATCTCGAATATCCCTTGCAAAAAGGTCTTTTCCTCCGGAATGACTGTCCGGAACGGGAAACAGTGGATCCTGGTGCCGCCCGACTTTTTCTCCTGGAGGGTTGCCCGGCGCGCGTATGCGATCTGTATGGACACATCGTCACACGTATTGATCTTCTGCAGGTAAGTACGGATTCCCATGATCAGCAGACACTGCAGCGAAATATGCTGCTGCTCGCAGAAACTCATCAACCTTCTCGTCGGTTCCTCCTCCAGATGGAAGATATCGATGGCCGCCGCGAAACTGTCCGATCCGGTGGGCGCCGCACGCAGATTCGGATTGCCCATAGCCGCTCTCGCCTCCTCCAGCTTCTTCGGCCCCTCGATGCCGTTGTAGATCGGTTCCGAATCCTCAATCAGCTTCCGGAAATAAGCCCTGTCCCTGGCCTGCGCCTTGCTGCCGTTCTCATAAGCCAGGTCCTTCTCCACCTGCTCGATATAGGAACGCATATCGGCCGGATAGGGGATATTCTCGAAGTTCGCATTACAGTACAGCTCGATCACATCTTTCATAAAGCCGATCAACGACTGCGCATCCAGGAATCTGTGATCGCCCACAAGATACATGCCCTCGAAGCCGTCCGGCGTCTTAATGATAACCACCCTGTTCATCGGCTCGTCTTCCTTGTCAAAAGGAACCCGCGTCCAGGCCGTCATCTCGGCCTCCGCCTCCTCCATGGTCTTACCCGTAAAATCCACGAACGCGATCTCCCGGTCTTCCTTTTCTACAATATATTGATACCATTCCTGTTCCTTCCTGTCATAAGCAAGCCGTGCGCGCATGGACTCACACCGCTCATAAGCCTTATAGATGGCTTTCCGAAGCTCGTCGATCTTTAACTCAAACTCGATTGTCAGGCTCGTGCCTACATTCAGGATCTCTTTCCCCGGACAGTACTGCGCATAATAATTATGAAATTTCTGTGCCACCGTCAACGGATATGTCTTATAACCTTTTCTTGTCTTCATATGATAATCCCTCTTATTCTATCCCTCTTACACTTGCTTTTTGCCGGTCTTATGTTACTGCACAAAACCGCCGTTTTTCAGAAAATCTCTTCCGCAAACTCATCCAACGTTTTCTCATAGACCGCCATATCCTTATAATAGCTCTCTGCATGTGCCGCCCCTTCCACAATCAGCCTGCGCTTCTTAGAATGACAGTTTTCGTAGAGCTCGTCACACATGCTGCAAGGTACGAACGTATCCGCCGAACCGTGTATGAAAAGAATCGGCACCTGAGCTTTCTGTACTTCATATTTGGCGTTGCACTCATCCATCCCGTAGCCCGCAAGCTTCTTATTGATCAAATCTGCACCCTGAATAGCCGGAAATGCCGGCAGATGATACATTTTGTTCAGCACATGGGTAAATACCTCCTTGGGAGAGGTAAATCCGCAGTCGGACACAATCCCCCTGACATTGACCGGCAGCTCTAAGCCGCTCGTCATAAGCACTGTCGCGCCGCCCATGGAAGTACCGAAAAGCATGATCTCCACGTCCTCGCCGCACTCCTGAATCAGCCAGTCAATCCACACAAGCGCGTCTTTCCTGTCCAGACATCCGAAACCGATGTACTCGCCTTCACTCTCGCCGTGAGCCCTGGCATCCGGCAGCAATATGGCATAGCCGCGCTTCAGGAAATAATTGGCGATTGCCACGTGATTGCTTAATCCCTCGCCCGTATAACCGTGGAAACAGATCACTGCTTTCTTAATCTTGGAAGCTTTCCCGGTCTCCTGCGCATCCGCGGCCGTCTCTTTGTGCATCTGCGCTCTTTCCTGCACTGTACTTTCCGGCAGCTCCCTGTCCGTCTGCTCTGCAGTTTCCTCTGCCTTTCCCTTTTCCGTATCGATAATCGCCGGAAAATACGTGGCATGAAGCCTTAACCCGTCAAAGGACGTCACATACTCGTCGCTGTGCGGCTGCGCCATCACAAACCCTTTTCTCTCCTCCATCAGTGGAAAGTACTGCTGCCAATCCGTACCGGACATCTTCGTCGTCCGCTCCGTCTTCGCATTTCCCCGTTTCATGGTCCTGTTGTAAAAATATACTGTCTCTCCTACCCCTGCCGCGGCCAGAATCCCGGCTGCCGCAACGATGTTCTTCAATGCTCCCATCGTTTTATCATCTTCTTTCCTAATTTTTTGATTCCTGTCTTTTACGCTTTTTATGAATTCTTACTCTTCTTGCTTTCTTTCTCCACTACCTTCTTAGCTACCGTCTTAACAACGGTATCTACCACTTTATCCGCTGCTTTCTTCGCCATGCTCTTCTCCTGAGCGGCCTTTTTCATCTCAATAATTTCCTTCAGACGCAGCGCTTTCTCGATATTGCCTTCCACCCGCAGCTTCTGCTCTGTAAATGCTGCCACCGGATCAATTGTTCCGTCAGCGATTCCAAAAAGCACATCCGGCGCACAGATGAACATGGCGTCTCTGTCATAATACTCATACGGCTCCACATATAGCACGCCATCTTTCACTTCCACGTAAAAAGCGCCGCCCGCTTCCTCATCCTCAATGTTAAACTGAAATGCAAGATGCTCGTGAATGTCACTCACATCGGCCCCCATAAATTTACCTTTGATCTCATAGAACAGATCTGCATACGTCATACTAAATCCTCCTTCTTTCCTTCTCCCATCCGGGTCCGTCTGTTATCGTCGTATCCTGTTTGTCTGCCTGTCTATTTAGAATGTGTCGTTATGTCTCACAGGATGCATGTACCTTGGCATCACCAATGCAGCCAACTTATCGACCGTTGGTCGAGTGTTGTTAAAGAAACAGTACCACATTTTTCGACCAATGGTCAACTATATTTTTAGCTAATTTGTTTCGAAGTTTTTTCTATTTTTATGGCATTATTTATAATTGTCCCGGAATACAGTTTGTGATATGATTGCTTATAATATTCAGAAAATATTGCAGAGACAGGGTGAGACACAGTCATACATTTGATACGGAGGTTTATGATGCCAGACTTGAAGAAATATGATAGAATCTTAGACGCACTCCACCAACTTCTGGAGGACGAAACCATGCAGAATATCTCCGTCAGTGATATTGCGAAGAAAGCCGGAATCGGCAAAGGAAGCATCTACTACTATTTTCCCTCCAAGGAAGCAATCCTCGATGCGCTGATTGAAAGAAATTATGAGAAACCGTTGAAAACAGCAAAAAATCTTGCCAGCCAGACAGAGGTTTCGCCTTTTACACGCATGGCTATGATCCTGCAGGCATGTCGTAACTCTTCAGACGCCTTTTTGAGCCAGGACAATACCGTCATGTCCAATGCCAAGGAGAGCGCTTTTCTGCACCAGAAATATATGAATCACCTGATCGCCGAGTTGAAACCCAGCTTGACAGAGATCATCCGGCAGGGCGTCGCTGCCGGTGAGATCCATTTCGAATACCCGGCAGCCCTTGCAGAAATCGTACTGATTGTACTGGCCGTCAAGCTCAACAACACCTTCCTGTCCGCTACCGCTGAAGATTCGGAGGACACGATTCGGGGACTTGTGGCGCTGCTGGAACGGGGAACGGGTGTGCCGGAAGGCGCACTCAATTATCTGACCTTGCCGATCGTGGAGGGATGACGTTGCGTCAGATTCTTCCTCCAAACGGTAGATGTCCTGATATCTTAGATCAGATGCTCCTCGCCGCCTCCACAACCCATCGGATCCTCTCCCAATCCAGTTTCGCGTCGATCGTACAGTCTCCGCCCAGCAGCATTCCACATTTTCCATGGTTGAGAATCAGATCTCTCGTATATGACTGCAATTCTTCCTTACTGCCGGTGTAGATAAGCTTTTGCCGCGTATTTTCGTCCCAATGGGTTTCAACCCCTCCTAGAGTCGCACATCCGCCTACGAAATAACGTCCGTCTTCCAGGCTTAAGCTTTCTACGAAAACTGCCCAGTTAACAACCTTCGCCGGATAATCCTGCCAGATTGACAGTTGATTGCGGCTGCCGGCCCATCCACACATATGCAGTATATTGTGATCTGAGAAACGATTGGCATGCTCCAGCACATATAAATCGCCGGGCGTAATCACCGCCCTGTACTCTTCCGGAAGGAAACGGCCGTACTCGCCGCCCTGCATGCAGTAGTAAATACCGTCGCATCCCGCTTCGGTGATAAGCAATTCTGCCAATAGCGCGCTGCTCTGCGCGATCACATCCAGCGCACACATCACGGCATTCCGGTCTTTCCTGATATGAGCCATCACCTGCTCATCAGACAGCCCAACTGTCTCCGCGCCGGAACGCAGGAACGAAAAAGGCGCAAACACGTTATAAAAGACACAGCGCTCCTCGCCAATTTCTGCTACGATAGTCTTTGCCCTCTCCACAATGCAACGATGTGACTCTACCGTCAGTATCTTATTGTGGCAGGATGGCAAAAAATTGTGTGAACGTACAGCTTACTTTTCACATGATCAGAATTTTCCCTGATAAAAAGGTGCCGCCAGCAAAAAGGCATACAGCAAAATACCGCATATGCATCTCTGAATTCTGACAAAACCGGTGTAAATAACAGCAATGAGATCACAATACCAATAAGCGGAATCATGACAAACAAGCTGTCTTTGTCCTTACGGATCAAGCATATGACTGCCATCACGAAGATCATCCACACATGGAAACCGATGCACAGAAAGAATCTCAGGACAGGGGATTCCGCATAAATGCCGGCATAATCCTGCACGATCCTGTTTAGATTGTCAGAAAATATTGTCTGTTGTATCCCCAGATTGTTTTCCTCTATCTCTGTAAGCCATATCCAGTACGGATATCCCCGTTCCAATATCCTTTCGTCAAGTCGATCCAGGCTTCCAGATATTTATCCAAATGTGACATTCCCATTTCAATCTATAACAAAAAAACTCCGATTTATGTTCCACTAAATACCCCTGGTTTCCCCTTTCCCGCACTAAATACTTAATAGGATCAGAAATATTCCAGACATATGTCTCAGGAATTCTTTCCACATCAACAATGTTATTCAGTAATTCCCTGTGTTCTTCTCTGATATCATCACAGTCCCGCACAACTCGTGCGATCTGTTGGGCGGGCACAGACAGATACTCTATTGCATCCGGCTGCGATACATTGAAATATTCCAAAACAGGGTACTTCAATATAAATGTTAAGATAGTTACTGCCAGTAATAAAAATTTCATCTTCTTTCTGTTTGGATCTTCACCAAACAGAAATACAAAAAATAACAGGCTCAAAAGATAGACAAACCAGCCATTACTTCTGAATAAATATGTTCCAACACTTCCAATCACCAGGAAAACCTGATCACTTCTGACAGAATTATCAACTTTCTTATAAATTTTAAATACGGATACAACAAATATCGCAACAAATCCACCGAACATTATGTCCTTCCACATAGCAAAACTATATAACATATGAAAAGGCATGATCACATACCAGAGCCAGCAGGCTAAGATCACCTTGACCGGAATCTTCATTTGATACAACGTCACGATAATATTAAAAAAAACATGCCGCCATAAAGATGATCTGAAACATACTGTATAATGCTATCGCTGCATTGAGATCATGAAACTATTTCATCCCTGACTCTATGAAAACCCTGATCGTCATTGTATACTTTGATGAACTTGATCTAAAAGCTTTTGCCATAATGTAAAATGACCGGCCTGCCAGGAATTTGGCAAACCGGTCATTTTTTATAACGCTTTGTTCTTTTCTTCTCCATCTTAGAAGAATCTCGGAGACACATTCAGCAGTGCATAAGAATTTCTCTTCAGGATTTCTGTCGGTACATTCTCATCACCAACGTGATTGAAAATAACCAGATTCTTTGCAAAATAAGTCTCTACCATTGTTCTCATATAATTTTTCATAATCTAACCCACCTTTCTTTTTCCAATTCAGATTTTGTCTTGTTTCGTTGACGCTCTATTACTTTGTTCTTTCTTCTCTGCTTTTTCTATTTATTGATTGATCCTGCAGTCTATGCTGTAAGATCCCTGCATGCATCTTGGAATTTTGATCTCCGCTTTCTTAAGCGATGCCCTAGAAAGCTCTCGGAGATACGTTCAGCAATGTGTAGGAATTCCTCTTGAGCACTTCTGCAGAACTATCTTCCACCTGCATCAAAGCAACCAGATTCTTAACAAAGTAATTTCCCATCATAGTTCTCATATAACTTTTCATGATCAGCACCCTTTCTTCCTTTTCGGATTTGCTTTTACTTTTCAGAGATGTTATGATTATCTCTGTTCCGTTTACAATACAGAGCATACCCCATTATTAGCCCTTCAACTAGATATTTTTTTGACTTGTTATAAGGCAATATTGACATTTTGGGAGGAAAAATTATGTATCACAGCTATTATGAAGCGCCTATCCAGAGTAGTCCTTTAGGAATCCGTATTCTTTATCAGACACTTCCGGGCGGTTTCAATCCCCTGCACTGGCATGAGACATTAGAGATCTTATATCCACTCAATGGAAACATGAATCTTCTATTAGAAGGAGAGCGGTACAGCCTTCCGAAGAAGAATCTTACTGTGATCGAGTCCCGCCAGGCGCACAGCACCCAGATTGACGGAGATACCGCCATGAATATCTGCGTCCATATCGCGAAAGAGAAACTGAAAAGTTATCTGCCGGAAATCAGCCAATACCAGATCGTATGTATGCCAGAGAAGATCAGCGATGCTCAATTTCCGGTCTATTATGAAATCTGCCAGTTGATGTCTCAGTTGACCAAACTGTATATTTTGGAAACCCCAGAAGTGCATCTGGAATCTGAGGGGATTATCCTGCAGGTTCTCGCCCGCCTGCTGCGCCATTTCGGAATACGCAGTGAAGAAAAGCAGCCGGAATCGAAACAATCTTCTATCGGCCGGATTCACGAGATCCTTCCCTGGGTCGAAGAACACTATGGAGAACCGATCTCTCTGACCAATGCTGCAGACCAGTTAAGCATCAGCCGGGAATACTTCTGCCGCCTGTTCAGACAGAGCATGGGAATCACTTTTCAGGAGTATCTGACAGGCATACGGTTAAATCATGTCTATCAGGATCTGCTGCATACGGACACCCCTGTCTCAGAGGTCATGGAAATGAATGGATTTACGAATCAGAAGAATTTCAATGCAAGTTTTAAGAAATTGTATGGACACACACCTTCTGACGTGCGCAAACTTGAAACGACATAGCCTCGAAAAGAAATACCCTGCAGCAAAGCTGCTTTCTCTCTCCAATATGGTACACTGGAGAGGAATCTCACTTTGCTGCAGGGTATTCTGGTTCACACTGCTCTCCATGATCCTGTATCGCAGAATCTCAGGATCTGAAGACAGGCTTACTTATGACACTGCTTAAATAGAAAATTGTATCCTGTATGTCTCAACTCTGATGCGCCGTCACAATCTCTAACAGAGCGCCCCGCAGTGCGTCATCCAGTTCCATCGCCTGCAATTCGCCAGCCAGAAGACTAAGCTGGTCTTTGCGTTTGTCCAGAAGCGCAAACAGGATCTCTTTCTGTGTGAAGCCGATCTCGGCCATATTCAACAGATCATCAACCTGTTCCATAACCGGATTCGCCGCAATGCCGGTATCTTTCGGCAGACGGATCTCAATCTTCTCCTCTGCTGCCACATCTGCCAGCTCAACCGTAAGCACATGCCGTTTAGAACAATAAGTGGACTCTACCTTTACTTCCTTGCCATCGCGCAGTACTGCTGCCTCTGTCGCCGTACTTCCAAAGATACGGATACGGTAGCTGCGTTTCGCCGGAATAAGCGCTGTATTGCCTTCTGCCGGATGCAGGAAGAATGCCTTCTCGTCTGTCCATTTGAATTCCATCGGTGTTTTCACACAGTCGTCTTTCTCATAGCCGCAGGATACACCGTCGTCCTCATAGAGCGTGAAAGCTCCATCTGCGCCTGCATAAACGCGTACTTCCAGACGCTCTGGATTCTGCTCTACTTCTTTGGCGCTGATCTGATCCGTCATCGGAATGATCGCACCTGCATGTGCCAGAACCGGTATCTGCGCAAGCGGCCTGTACAATTCCATGGTACGTCCGCCATCATAAACTCTTCCATCGAAGAAATCAAACCAGAGTCCTTCCGGCAGCCATGCCATCACCTTCGCAAGGCGGACACTGGGAATCCGCTTCGTCGTCACAGGCGCTACCATCATTTCGGAACCAAACAGATACTCGTTCGGTGTCTTATAAGACGCCAGATCTTCCGGTGCAGCATAGTACATCGGCTGACAGATCGGCTGGTCGTCCTTCCATGCACGGTAGTTCATCGTATACAGATACGGAACCATGCGGTGACGCAGGCGCAGGAATTCACCCATCACATGAGCTGCTTCCATACTGAACTTCCACGGCTCTTTCCCACTGAATCTGCTGTTACTGCTGTGCAGACGGTTGATCGGGGAGAAGACGCCATACTGATACCAGCGCACTTCCAGTTCCTCATCCCGGTATCCCATCATATGGCCGCCGATATCGTGACTCCACCAGCCATAACCGATATTGGATGCCGTGTTCGTGAAATACGGCTGGAAATCCAGGGAATCCCAGGTAATATGTGTATCGCCGGAGAATCCTACCGGATAACGGTGGGATCCGGGGCCTGCATAACGGGAGAAGGTCATCGGCCGCTTGCCGTCTCTGCCGCTGTCAAGATAATGGAAATGATTCAGCATCCACAGCGGATCAAGTCCCTCAATCTTCGTGTTCGTTCCCTGCTGCCAATCCAGCCACCAGAAATCCACACCCTCTTCTTCCATCGGATGATGGATCTTCTCAAAATAAACGGAGAGGAATTTCGGATCCGCAATATCAAAGTTTACCGGTTCCTCCTTCGAAACATCAACCCCCATCTCCTCAGCCACTTCCGGATAGCAGTCCTCATAAGCACGCACGCCATCTGCGGGATGTACATTTAAGGTCGTCTTCATCCCCCGGTCATGAAGCCACTGTAAGAAACGCTTTGGATCCGGGAAGAAATCTCTGTTCCAAGTATAACCGGTCCAACCGCTTCCATACTTCGGATCGATCTCTACCAAATGCCAGTCCATATCGATCACGGCTACACTGAACGGAATCTTCTCCTGGTCAAACCGCTCCATCAATTCCATATAAGACTCTTCGGTGTATTGATAATAACGGCTCCACCAGTTGCCAAGCGCAAATCTCGGCAACATAGGCGTCTTGCCGCACAGATAATAGAAGTCTTTCAACGCGCCCAGGTAATCATGTCCATACCCGAAGAAATACAGATCCTTGCTGCCTTTCTTCCTGGGCTCCACAAATCCATCCTCTGTAAGCAGTAAGGAAGTGGAATCATCCAATACGGCATAACCACCCCTTGACATAATACCGTCTTCCAGTTTGCAGGCGCCATTGACCATATCCAGGGTACGGGCTGTGCCCTTCAGGTTGGACATAAATCCTCCCTCTTCTTCCACCTCGCCGAAATGCCAGGTCCTTGCAAAATAAGCCGCACTCACACCCAGGCATTTACAGGAGAGTCCATGACTTGTAAATGCCTGTTTGTCATAGTTCAACTGCAAGTGCTCCGTCCGCAGCTCCAGTTCTTCTTCCGTTTCCTTCACCTGATAAGATGTCTCCGGGAAGTCACGATTTAATACCATCTGGGTCGCTGCATCATTGAAGACGCCGTCCTCGCTGTACTCTAACCGCAACAGGCGCGACGTCAGCACCGTGATCCGATAGCGGTCGCCCTGGATGACATTTCCGGCACAGGAAACCGGATGTGTTCCAATCTTTAAATGTTCTTTCATAGTTATCCTCCATTCTCACGCAGTCTGCTATCTGCTGCAGACTGCGTGTTATATTCTCGCAAAATCACTCTTTCATCAATACGATTGCCTCATAGGCTTTCACTTCTATCGTTCCCTTCGCCTCATCGCGATCATAGTTTGTGATCAGAATCTTCGCACCGCTAAACTCCTCCGGGATCACATAATCTACCGGTTCCTTCGTAAAGTTACAGATCACCAGCATCTTCTGCTCTTCCAGGGACCGCGTATAAACATACAAGGACTCATGGTCCGGCTCTAACAGCGCATAATGACCATAAACGATGATCGGCGTCTCTTTCCTGAGTGCAATCAATTTGCGGTAATAGTGAAAAATGGAATTCTCATCCGCAAGTGCTGCTTTCGCGTTGATCTCTTTGTAATTTGGATTCACGCCGATCCATGGCGTTCCTGTCGTAAAGCCCGCATTCTCACTGTCATCCCACTGCATCGGAGTACGTGCATTGTCGCGGCCTTTCAGACGGATAAAGCACATCATATCCTCTTTCGAGATCAAGCCTGCCTCGGACAATTCATGATAAGCGTTAATGCTATCGAGGTCTTTCACTTCTGATATATCTGCAAAAGGCATGTTTGTCATGCCCAGTTCTTCTCCCTGATACACATAAGGAGTACCCTGCATCATATGCAGGCAAGTTCCCAGCATCTTCGCGCAGACTACCCGGTACTGAGGAGAATCATCCCCGAAACGGGATAGTGAACGAGGCTGATCATGATTGCTCAGATACAGACTGTTCCATGCCTTGCCGTCAAGCTCTGTCTGCCAGTCACTCATAACTTTCTTGAATTCCACAAGCGGCACTCTCTTATCTGTCCACTTGCCGTGTTTTCCACCATCCAATCCTACATGTTCAAAGTGGAATACCATGTTCAGCTCATTCTCATTAAATCCTGCATAGCGCTTCGCCTCTTCGATCGTAACGCCAGCCGCCTCGCCTACCGTCATCAGATCATACTTAGAAAGCACCTCCTGGTTCATCTCTTTCAGGAATTCATGCACGCGCGGTCCATTGGCACAGTCAGCATACCCGTATAACGCCTCCGGAGTCTTCGGGCCGTCCGGCAGACCAGGCCGTTTGGAGATCAGACTGATCACGTCCATACGGAAACCATCGATTCCCTTCTCGGCACACCACCAGTTCATCATGGAAAAGACATTCTCCCGCACCTTGGAATTCTCCCAGTTAAGATCTGGCTGTTTCTTGGAAAAGAGATGCAGATAATACATATCCGTCGCTTCATCATACTGCCATGCAGAACCGGAGAAATAACTGCCCCAGTTGTTGGGTGCCTTGCCGTCCTTCCCTTCTCTCCATATATAGAAATCCCTGTATGGGTTTTCCTTATCCTTACGGCTCTCTACAAACCAGGGATGCTCATCCGAAGTATGGTTTACCACCAGATCCATTACCAGCTTCATACCGCGCTGATGGATCCCTTCGATCATTCTGTCGAAATCTTCCATCGTACCAAATTCCTGCATGATCGCCTGATAATCACTGATATCATAGCCATTATCGTCATTGGGCGACTGATAGATCGGAGAAAGCCAGATCACATCGACTCCCAACTCCTTCAGATAGTCCAGACGGGAAGTGATGCCATTCAGATCACCGATCCCATCTCCGTTGCTGTCCATAAAGCTGCGCGGATAGATCTGATATACTACCGCTTCTTTCCACCATGCTCGTTCCATACCTCAAACCCTCCTCTTCTCTATTTAGAACAAAAGTGCGCTCCGCGCACTTTCCTATGATATGAAAATCATGGGACTCCTGGCGAACCGAGAGTCCCATTATACACAAATCAAATCCTTATTCGGCTAACCTGCCATTTCTGTTACCATTCATGGTCTTGCCGCTTCCGGCAACCCATTTACGCTTTTTTTGCTTTGTCCGTCATCGGATGACAGCACAGCACCATACGATCTTCACCGATTTTCCTCGGTGCAGGACGGTCCTTACGGCATTCGTCCGTTGCGTAAGGGCAGCGAGGCGCAAACTTACAATACTGTACCGCATACTCCTTGCCTTCCATATCAGGCATCGCGATCTCTTCTTTCCACTTATCACCGACACGCGGTACAGAACTCATCAGAAGATCTGTATACGGATGCGCCGGATTATCCATGATCTCCTTCGCAGGACCATACTCGATCAGACAACCGCGATAAAGCGTTGCAATATAGTCAGATACGTAATACGCCGTTGAAAGGTCATGTGTGATGTAGATAAAGGAAATCTTATATTTGTCACGAAGCTCCTTGAAAAGATTGACAATATTCATCTTCATGGAAGCATCGATCGCCGCAACCGGCTCATCGGCAATGATCAGCTTCGGCCGTGTGATCAGTGCACGCGCAATCGATACACGCTGCAGCTCACCGCCGGAAAACTGCGTCGGATATTTGCCCTTTACAACCTGCAGTGACATACCGACACTCTTCAAAGCTTCATCAACCACTTTATCAGCCTCTTCCCGGTTCTTTGCAATACCGAGGCGAAGCGCTGTATTATACAGATAAGTATCTACCGTCTTCCTGGATGAGAAAGACTCATACGGATTCTGGAAAATAGGCTGTACATCATGTTTAAACTTCTGCGGGTCATAGCTTTTCTTATCAGCATAAGACTTACCGTTCAGAATGATCTCGCCCATATCAGGATCATGCAGACGAAGAACCATCTTACACAGCGTAGACTTACCACAGCCAGATTCTCCCACGACAGACAGGATAACCGGTTTGTCACTGTCGATGGATAAGGTTACATTGTCAACAGCTACCAGCTTCTTACCACGCAGCATACCACCTACACGGAAGATCTTACTGACACCATTAATTTCCAACAATTTCTCAGCCATTCGCCTTCACCTCCTCTTTTAATAAGTGGCAGGCAGCAAACCGCCCAGGAGTGATCTCACGGAATTTCGGCACTTCAGCACGACAACGATCCGTAGCATGCGGGCAGCGAGGAGCAAAACGACATCCCGGAGGCGGATTCTTCAGTGCAGGCGGACGGCCCGCAATACCCACTCTCTGAATATCCTCACCCACACGAGGAAGTGCGTCTACAAGCATCTTCGTATAGGGATGGATCGGATTATTAAAGATGTCTTCCGTCTTACCAAGCTCTGCAACACTACCAGAATACATGATCGCCATACGGTCGGTGATCTGGTAATGCACACCCATATCATGACTGACAATAATGAGGGTATTCTTTAACTGCTGCTGCAAGCGCATCAACATCATCAGAATACCTTTCTGTACCACAACGTCAAGCGCTGTCGTCGGCTCATCGGCAAGCACAACACCAGGAGCCATGAAAGTTGCCAGCGCAATGATCGCACGCTGTCTCATACCACCGGAAAGCTGGAACGGATAAGACTCCAGTACATCGGGAGAAAGGTTCAGCTCTTTCAGATAAGAGGCAACTCTCTCAAGGGTCTGCTCCGGCGTCTCGTTCTTCCTGTCTTCCTTCGGAATCGAATCAATAAACTGTGTCTTTAAGCGAACGATCGGATTCAAAACACTCTGTGCCGCCTGCGGCACGTAAGAAATATTATTCCACCAAGTCTTACGGATCTGTCCAGACTCGTAAGAAAACTTCTGTCCATTCTTCTCACCTTCCAGGACAACGCGTCCTTTATCGATCACAAGAGGAAACTCTATGATATCATAAAGCGTGTTCAGCAGGGTCGTTTTACCGCAGCCAGATTCTCCTGCGATGCCGAAGATCTCATTGTCATGAATCGTGAAGTTAATATCGTTAAGCACGTGAACATCGCCATCAATGGTTTTGTAAGAAGTTGACAAGTCTTCGATTTTCAGCATATTCTATCACCTGCCTCTCTTCATGGATTGATAGTCATTGTAACCTGTGATCAACAAGAACAGGCCAATGAATAAGATAACAGTTGCAACGATCGGCGCACCGATCCAAAGCCAGCGCTTTGCCAGGACCGCATTGTAGTTTCTTGCCCACTGAATCATATTACCCAGAGAAACCAGATTACCAGGCGACAGACCGAGCACTGCAAGGCTGGATTCCGAACCAATCGCGGAAAGTGTAGCATTCATAAAGTTAGAAAGCGACCAGGAAAGTGCAAACGGCAGAATCTCCGTCACAACAATCTGCATGGTGCTCTCACCCGAAAAACGGGCCGTATGGATAAAATCACGCTCTTTGATCGTCAGTGCCATGGAACGGATCTGACGGCTCGGCCATGCCCACGCAAACATTGCAAGCACAAGAGCCATAACGATAACCGTAGCGCCGCCCTTCATCAGGGATGTCATCATGATCAGGATCGGCAGAGACGGGATTACCACGAAGGTATCTGTCACTACCATAAGCACTCTGTCAAGCGCTCCACCCGCAAAACCTGCCAGCAGACCGACAAGAACGCCTACCACCGTACCGATCGTAGCAACGATCAAACCGATCAACAGAGAATTATGGATCGCCTCGATCAGCAGCCACACAACATCCTGGCCCATACTGGTCGTACCAAGCCAATGCTCTCCGGATGCTCCCAGATTATTCGGGTATGTATTGAACGTGAACGGGTCCGTATGTGGGAAAAGATATACGATAAACCCAACGATCATAAAAAAACCAGTAATGATCAGCCCCGCTTTTAAGCGGAAATTGGCTGTTTTCCAAAATTTCTTCATGTTTACCCTCCTTCCTATCAACCGTAACGGATCCGCGGATCAATAAACGGATAAATCAGGTCAACAATCAATGTCGCTGTAGAAATTGCAACGATAGAAATTGTGATACAACCCAGGATCATATTATAGTCTGACTGCAGGATCGCACTCTGGATCAGGGAACCAACACCCGGATAACCAAAGATGATCTCAGTCATGATTGAACCGCCGAAAACACCGCCAAGACTCATAGCAAGTGCAGTAATCTGTGTCAAAATAGAATTACGCAATACATAGCTCTTACCGATTGTTGCTTCAGAAAGGCCACGATAGCGGGCAAACCGAACATAATCTTCTTCTGCTGTCGTACCAGCCAGAGATTTCATGGAGATGATCCACCATCCTGTGCCGAGCAAAAGCAGCGAGATCGCCGGAAGCACGGATGCTGTGATCAGGGAAGAAAACCAGGGACCAAACCCAGCGCCTGTCTTAATAACTGCCTGCAACGGGAACCATTTCAGAATGAAAGCGAATACGATCTGCAATACCAGTGCAACCAGGAAATATGGAAGCGGGTAGATACAGATTGCAATTCCCTCCAGGATCTTCGAGGACCGCTTATTCTTGCGGAACCCTGCCAGCAGACCGATAAAGTTACCGATCACCCATGCGAGAAATGTAGATGTCAATGATAAGATTAAGGTATAAGGTAGAAACCGCCCGATGATATCGCCAACCGGTTCCGGATAACTCATAAGAGACGGCCCGAAATCAAAATGAAGCAGGCCATTCCATAAGAAAGCTCCATATTGCTGCAACAATGACCCTTCCAGACCAAACTGTACACGAAGCTGCTGACGAAGCACTTCCATTTCAGCCGGGTCCATATTGCCTGAACGTGTCTGCATCTGTGCAATCATGTTCTCAACAGGATCTGATGGGAACATACGTGGAATAAAGAAGATGAAAGTAACGCCAATCCAGATTGTCAGTGCCCAGGCGAGTACACGCTGCAGAAAGAATGTTTTAAATTTCATACACAGCACTCCTTTACTATTGCGCCCGTCAAGCGACGGACTTTCCTATTTAGATTAGAGAAAAGAAGAGCCGTAAGCCATGATACTTACGGCTCTGTTCTTTCGATCCTACAACAGAACTCTTGCTATGCAGCTATTCTGTTGGCATAAATCATGTTACTAACGTTCTAAGATTATTCTGTCATCACTTATTAGCCCTGTACCGGATGAATGTTCGGAAGCATGTACTTGAAGCAGCTCCACCACCACCAAGGACCATCATACGGATTATCCGCATTCGGATATCCTTCGAAGTAAGTCGAATTGGTAGGAACGAACTTTGTACCGGAAAGGAAGTTGATCTCACACATATCCTTTACGCATTCCTGCAGGAATTCTGTATGCAGCTCGTAAGCCTTGTCACTGTTAGGATCCAGGTTTGCCAGCTCATGAAGGATCTCTGTAACGCGTGCGTTGTTCCAACGCATACCCTGTCCAGAACCAGTCTCGCCTAACGGCTTGATCAGTCCAGCGTCAAAACCACTGATTGCAGAGTAGAAATCTTTCAGGATACCGCCTGAAGGCCAGTAACCAGCAATATCAAAGTTACCCTGTCCACCATCTACATCCCATGTTGCAGAAGACTTAGATGCGATCGTACACTGGAATCCAAATGCCTGTAACTGGTTGTAAACAGCCTGCACACCACGTGCCTCCTGGAACTCAGCGTCAGCCAGGTAGCTTAACTCAAATGTGAAAGGAGCGCCATTGTAATTCCAAACGCCGTCAACCTTCTCAAGTCCAGCCTTCTCAAGCAGCTTCGTAGCAGCTTCTTCATCATGTTTCCACCAGCCTGCACCAAACATGGTAACTAATTCTTCGTCTGTTCCCTGGATACCAAGAGAGTCAGCCATACGCTTCGCATAGCCAGTATCATAAGGCTTAAAGGTTGTGCCGTCGCCAAGGTCAAGTTCAAAGTTCTCAAGCCAATCCTGCATCGGGATCGTGTATGTCTCCTGCAGGAACTGTGTATTGTTCATCAACGGAATCGGCGCCGCACGTCCTGCTCCTGAGAATGTATTCATAGAAATCTGGTCGATATCCAAGGCAAGGCAGATACCCCAACGGAAGTCTGCATTGTCATACGGTGCGCCCTTACCGTGTGAGAATACAATACCCTTTGCACCCGGATCATCAGGGTTAGCATACGGGAAATCATTGTACCAGCACTTGATCTTATCGTTAGCGCTGTTCAGAGTCTGGAACTCTTCCAGTGTAACTTCGCAGAGAATATCGATCTCATTGTTGATCATTGCCATCTGTTTCGTTGTAGAATCGGAGAATGTACGGAACCATACATACTTCGGCGGAACCTGATCTGCTGTATAACCAAATTCTGCTGCACCTACTACGCCCAGAGTACTCTGCTGCCAGTCTTCACGCAGTTCATACAGAACCCACATGCCAAGGCTGTCATAATCCTTAACAGTGTACGGACCTGCAACAACAGGAGCCTCATCCTTAAAGGTAGTAACGTCTGCCTGCTGTGAGTAGATATGCTCAGGCACGATACGGTAATCAGTTCCCCATACAGTGATACCATAACGCTGTACAAAACGAGGGAACGGCTCTGTCATACTAAACTTAACCGTATAATCGTCAACCTTCTCTACCGAATCAATATACAGATTTGTTGCTGCACTTGCACCGATCGTGTCGTTCTCTTTGATCATATTGAATGTGAAAACAACGTCGTCTGCAGTCACATCTTCACCGTCAGACCATTTGATGCCCTGACGAAGCTTTACAGTCCACTCTGTAAAATCATCATTGGACTCCGGCATGCCATCAGCAAGCTCACCATACTGCTCACCTTTTGCAGTCTGCATCTCCCAAAGGTGTGCACTCATCATCTGATGAATACCAAATCCCATAGCAGTACCAGACATATAAGAGTTAAACTGACCAGGTGTGTCTGTCTTATTCTGACACTCAACGATCAGCGTCTCAGCACGAGGTGTGCCAACTTCAGTCGTCAGACCTTCTGCTGCTGCAGTGCCCCCCCCCCTGTGCTGTCTGTACCAGCCGAAGATGAATCGGAAGCCTCTGTTCCAGCAGAAGAATCTGTAGAAGCCGTACCAGAATCTGCGCCACCGCCGCCGCAGCCGGCAAGTGTAACAGCAGTAAGAGTAACTGCCATTACCATTGCAACTAATTTCTTACGCATTTCTTTTCCTCCTTTAGATTTGATTAAGTATAGGCAATTTCAGACCTCTATTATCATCGAGTTCTATTGCCTTACATTTATATAAATTTCCTCTCGGCTGCGCTATTTTTGTTGAAACAGAATACTCTGCAGGCGCCTCCCGCACAAACCAAAAAGAAAATTTATATCAACTGAATGCCATTTGTTCCAATCCTTTCCGGAAAAGATCACTTTTTGGAACAATGCCCAAAACAGGAATCTATCTTCCGTCAGAAATGAAAATCACCATCCCTGAAATGTGTCATTATATACAAAACATCCATTTTCATCTAATCATTTTGCACGTATTATACATGCAGTCCATTCTTTGTTTTGTGCATTTTTATTTCTCGCTCATAGATATAATATAACTGATCATGCTTTGAAAATCAATAGAAATTTTTAGATTGCTTTTCTCTTTTTACATGCTACAATCAAATTATGGAATTTTCTGTCAAAGGCTTGTATGGAGAATGAGCCGAATCCCTTGAAGCAGTCTGAAAACACGGCAGGTCAAAACGGCGGGAAATGCCTAATTAAGATGTCGCATAAGATATCTAACATGAGGGAGGACAGCAATGAATATCGTATATCACGAAAGCACCAGAATTTTTCATCTGTACAATGATCAGATCAGTTATCTTATGATGATTCTGCAAAACGGTCATCTGGGACAACTGTACTTCGGGAAACGCATCCAGGATAAAGAAAACTTCTCCTATTTCCTGGAAACCTGTGAAAGACCCATGACTTCCTATATTTATGAAAATGACCGAACCTTTTCGCTGGAACATATCCGGCAGGAATATCCCGTATTCGGCACCACAGATTACAGACAGCCTGCAGTGGAAATCTGCCAAGAGAACGGCAGCCGCATTTCAGAGTTTCAGTATCAATCTCATAAGATCGCAAAAGGCAAACCCGTCCTGCCAGGACTGCCTGCAACTTATACAGAAGCGGAAGAAGAGGCGCTGACGCTGACCGTCCTTTTAGAAGATGCTGTGACGAAGGTACAAGTGGAACTGCTCTATACACTCTTTGCCAAAGGCGGTATTATAGCCCGCAGCGTGCGGTTATGCAATAGAGGAAAACAGTCTGTGCGGCTTGGCCGCGCCGTGAGCCTGTGCCTGGATCTGCCGGACAGAGACTATGTATGGCAGCAGCTTTCCGGATGCTGGGCAAGGGAATGTCATATCCGCACCCGTAACCTGGAAGCAGGCATCACCGCCATCGGCAGTATGAGAGGGAATTCCTCCCACGAGCACAACCCCTTCCTTGTTTTGAAGCGGCCAAACGCTGATGAACGCCAGGGAGAGGTCTTTGGTTTCTCTCTCATCTACAGCGGTAATTTCAGGCTGCAGGCGGAAGTGGATGCGCACGATACCCTGCGGATACTGGCCGGAATTGATCCAGAGACCTTCGAGTGGAAACTGGAGAGCGGCGAGTCCTTCCAGACGCCAGAGGCGGTCATCGTTTACACCGACAGAGGACTAAACCATATGAGCCAGACTTTCCACAAACTCTATCAGAAACGGCTGGCGAGAGGATATTGGCGGGACAGAGTGCGTCCGATCCTAAACAACAACTGGGAAGCGACTTATTTTGATTTTACAGAAGACAGGCTGGTGAAGATCGCCTCAAAGGCCAAGGAGTGCGGTGTAGAACTCTTCGTCCTGGACGACGGATGGTTCGGCGCAAGAAGCAGTGAGCGGGCCGGACTGGGCGACTGGAAAGCCAATAGAGACCGTCTACCAAACGGTATCCGTGGACTGGCTCAGCGGATGGAAGAGAATGGCCTGAAATTCGGACTCTGGTTCGAACCCGAAATGACCAATAAAGACTCCGATCTCTACAGATCACACCCGGACTGGATCCTGTCCACTCCCAAACGCCGCCAATCCCACGGCAGATATCAGTACGTGCTGGATTTCTCCAGAAAAGAAGTGGTGGATGCGATCTACGAACAGATGGCTGCAATCTTAAAAGCGTCTAAGATTTCTTATATCAAATGGGATATGAACCGCAGTATCACAGAGTGCTACTCACCGGCCTGGCCCGCAGACAGACAGGGAGAGATCTACCACCGCTATATTCTGGGCGTTTATGATCTGTATGACCGGTTGACAAGAGAATTTCCACAGGTGCTCTTCGAATCCTGCTCCAGCGGCGGCGGACGTTTCGACCCAGGCATGCTCTACTACGCGCCCCAGGGATGGGTCAGTGACGACAGTGATGCCATAGAACGGCTGAAGATCCAATACGGCACTTCCATGTGCTATCCCGTTAGCAGCATGGGCACCCATGTCTCCGTCACGCCCAACCACCAGGTATTCCGCAATACGCCCCTTCACACGCGGGCAAATGTAGCCTATTTCGGCACTTTTGGTTATGAACTGGATCTAAACAAGCTGACAGAAGAAGAAAATGAAGAAGTCAAAGAACAGATTGCTTTCATGAAGAAATACCGGGAAGTCTTACAGTTTGGCACTTTCTACCGGCTGAAAAGTCCCTTCGAGGGGAATGAGACAGCATGGATGGTCGTGAGCGAAGACCAGAAGACTGCGCTTGTGGGCTGGTATCGTGTACTCAACTGTGTCAACGGCCGATATACGAGAGTGCGCCTGGAAGGTTTAAATCCATCTTACTGCTACCGGAATGTGTACAGCGGCACATGTCATTTTGGCGACGAACTGATGTATGCGGGACTGATCACCAGCGATGAGACTGCCGGACAGGTTCCTTCCGGTGTGGAACCCTATACAGACTTTGAATCCAGAATCTACGTATTGGAGGTAGCAGAATCATGAAAGGCGAAAAGAAATATTCTCCCAGACGGATCCTGCTGATGTTTGTGGGCATACTGCTGATCGGAATGTGTGTCGCATCCTACCGGATGAGCGGTTTCGGCGTAGACGCTTTCTCCTGTATGAACCTGGGCGTCAGCGGATTTTTACGAATGTCCTTCGGCACCTGGCAGCTTATCATCAACGCAGTTCTTCTGGTCATCGTGTGGTTTACCATAAGACACTGCATCGGTCTTGGAACCGTCGTTAATATGGTATGTGTAGGATATACGGCCGACTTCCTGTGCTGGGTCTTCTTAGACCAGATCGGCCTCACCGTAACCCTGCCGCTGCGGATCCTGTTCCTGATTCTGGGCACGTTGCTTGCTTCCCTGGGCTGCGCCTGCTACATGATCGCCAATATGGGCATCTCACCTTATGACAGTGTCGCTTTCATCATCGTGAAATACGCCCATGAGAAGATCTCCTTCCGTCTTGCCAGAGTCCTATCGGATCTTGTCGTCATCGTCATCGGCGTTACTTTCTGCGTGATGGCGCATAACAGCATCTGGCAGATCGTCGGCCTTGGGACGATCGTGAACGCCTGCGTAAATGGACCATTGATCCAGTTCTTCCGTGACAGGATCAAGAAACTGCTGGACTGACACGCACTGTCTGCTTTGTCAGATAAAAAGCCGTCCGGCGCTATTATTCCATAGCGAAAAGGGAATCGTCATAAACGAAACATCTATTATCAGGAAAGGAAGAACGGAAACGATGAGTAACTTATTAAAAGAATTTCAAGACTATCTAGCAAAAATGAATCAATATGAACATGTTGTGACGCTGCTGTACTGGGATATGAAAACCGGCGCGCCAAAGTTGGGACAGGATGGCCATGTGGCGGCGCTGACCCACTTTTCCACAGAATCCTTCGCCATGTCTACCTCCGAAAAGATGGGGGAAATGCTTGATGGACTGGCAAAAACAGAAGAATATGATATCCTCACGGATACATGGAAATTCATCGTCAAAGAAATGAAACGTGATTATGACCGGAACAAACGCATTCCGGCAGATGTGTATGCAGCTTTCGTGCAGACACAGGCGCAGGCCGGTAATGTCTGGTTGGAAGCTAAGGAGAAATCCGATTACAGCCTGTTTGCACCCTATCTGCAGAAGATGATCGACCTGACCATAGAGATGACCGGCTATACCGATCCCGGCAAGGAAGTCTATGAAGCACTCCTTGACCAGTATGAGGCAGGTATGGATTCCGCCACCATAGACAGATTGTTTGAAGATCTGAAAGAAGAACTGATCCCTCTGGTGAAGAGAATCCTCTCACAAGAGGAACAAGCCGCCTGCCCCGTTTTCAGCGGCTATTTTGACCCCAATGGCCAGCGGAAAGTACAGGAAATGCTGCTCGATTACATCGGCTTTTGTAAAGATGCTGGCAGCGTCGGAGAGTCAGAGCATCCTTTTACCCTGAATTTCTCCTCGAAAGATGTCCGCCTGACCAACCACTACTATGAGCATGATCCTTTAAGCGCCATCTTCTCTGCCATCCACGAGGGCGGACACGCCATCTTTGAGCAGAATGTCAACCCGGAATACGACAATACCGTGGCCGGCAGCTGCCGCTATATGGGGCTGCATGAGAGCCAGTCCCGGTTCTATGAGAATATTCTGGGAAGGAATCAGAATTTCTGGCTGCCCATCTACGATAAACTCGGTGAACTGCTGCCTTTGTTTCAAGAAATCCCCCTGGAAGATTTCTATCGGGAGATCAATCATGTGAAAAACAGCTTCATCCGGGTCAACGCGGACGAAGTGACTTACTGCTTCCATATTATCCTGCGTTATGAGATGGAGAAAGCGATCTTCCGGGATCACGTGCCGGTAAACGAGCTTCCCGCACTTTGGAACAAGAAGATGCAGGAGTATTTGCAGATCACACCCGCAAATGATGCCGAAGGAATCTTACAGGATATGCACTGGTCCGACGGCGGTTTTGGGTACTTCCCGTCTTATCTGTTAGGAAGCATCTACGATGGGATGCTGCTTGACACGCTGCAGGAGGAACTGGGCAATGTGGACGAACTGCTTCAGAATGGCCAGATCAAGAAGATCACGGCATGGCTGAATCAGAAAATCCACTGGTATGGCAGCACACGCAAACCAAAAGAGGCGATCCGATCGGTCTGCGGCAAAGAAATCTCTGCCGAGCCGCTGATCCGGTATTTTAAAGAAAAGTATACTAAGATTTATAGCATTTAAGTCACTGTGCAATCAGACAGGGCTGCTGCAAAGCTTGCAATGGCATGCGGCAGCTCTTGTTTCTTCCCGGACAGATCACATCCGGGCCAACCAGACTGACCGTCTGTCACTATTTCCAGGAAATCAAAAATGGCAACTTCCTTTCAGAAAGCTGCCACTCTGACATCAAAACAAATTCATCAAAATTTATCCGTAGATATTATATAACATACCATGTTGCAAAAGATAAGTCTAGTCTTTTTTACTTTTTTGCTAGACTTTTTATCAAAGGAGGAAATTTACCAGTCACAAAAAAGAAAACAACCGAAAAAAAACAAAGAAATGGAGGTAATCATCCTTCTGATCGGGCACGGCCGGATCCTCTTAGATGGAAATCTGAATACACTAAAAGAGCATTTCGCCAAAGATAAAAAAATAACCGTGAAGTATACCGGCAGCACGCCTGTCATTTCCACAGGAATGAGACTGCTGGAATCAAAAGAAAACCAGATGACAATCTCTCTCGATCCGCATATCCTTCCAGTATCTTCCGCCATTGCCTTGCTCGCATCACAGACAGAATTACTGGATGTTTCCGTAGCAGATATTTCCACCGAAGAAGTGCTGGCAGCCCTTTATAAGGAGTATCACATATGAAATCTTATCTCTCACTTTTCCGTATCCGAATGATCAAAGGCCTTCAATACCGTACTGTTGCACTGGGCTCCATCCTCATGCGGTTTTGTTGGGGACTTATGGAAATCCTGGCATTCTCCAGCATTCATAAGACCGGCGGCAGCTTCTCCATGACTTTTTCCCAGACTGCCTCCTATATCTGGGTACAGCAGGCTTTCCTCCTGATGTACAATGTGATCGACGGGGGCCAGGAGATCGAGGCTTCGATCCATGACGGATCTATCGCTTATGAGCTGGCCCATCCCATGAATCTATATGGCAGCTGGTATACCCAATGCCTGGCCAACAGGTTGTCTCCTACTGTAATAAACTGCCTGCCGTTCTGGTGTTTGCGTTGTTTGTTCCGCTTCCTTACCGCCTTATCCTTCCAGATCTGGTAAGCGCTATTTTGTTTCTGATCTCAACGCTCCTGGCGCTTGGGGTAGTCGGCGCAACCGCTGTGTTGATGCATATCACAATGTTCTACACCACCTCCCAACGGGGCGTGAAGATCATTGGGCGCGCAGTAACCAGCTTCTTTGCTGGTGGATTGATCCCTCTGCCCTATTTCCCGGAAACGTTCCAGGAAATTGTAAAGCTGCTGTCCTTTGCCTCCACCCAGAGTACCCCTTTACTGATCTACAGCGGTTCCCTGACCGGTGCGCAGGCAGCCTCAGCCATGGGTCTTCAAGTCTTCTGGTTCCTAGTGCTGAGCGCTCTGGGATATCATGCCATGCGCAGCACTTTAAACCGCGTTGTCATCCAGGGCGGCTGAACATTTCATGATCATGACTCACAGAAAGGAATCGGATTGCTATGAAATTCTATATCAGGTTATTTTCTTTAAACTTAAAGAGTCAAATGCAGTACAAATTTTCTCTTTTTCTGCCTGTTTCTGTTTCAGGCGTCCTTTGCATTTTTTATGATGAACAGTCTGGAATTCTTAAATATTTTCACCTACGGTGCAAATCGGTTCGGCAGATATCCTTTCTCTGTCTATGGAAGGAAGATCCTTCATCTGCTGACTTTCTGTATACCGTTAGCGCTGGTCCAATACTATCCCTTGCTGTTTTTGACGGATGAAAATGCCCACCCGGCCTATCTGTTCTTCCCCTGCCTGTCTCTCTTATTTATCGTGCCATGCTGGGCTTTATTCAGTCTCGGAATCCGCTGCTACAAGTCGGCGGGATCGTAAAAATTTGATTGTAAAAAAATGGTAGGAAAAGAACGGCTTATATGGTATTATTATATCTGTCTTATCATCAGAAGCGTTTTATGTATGAAAAATAAGAGAGAACGGAGGACACTGATATGAAATTAGCATACGGCAGCAGCAAGAAAGGCGATGTGGCAGAGGCGTTAAGAACCATTACGGAACCAGCCGCCCTGTTTTTTTCTGTTGCAAGTGAAGATATGCTTGAGCGCGCCGCCGCTGAGATTGAGAATACCTTTCCCGGTGTAGCATCGATCGGAGGCGTCGGGCAGGCATATATTGACAAGCAGTTTTTTGATGCAGGCATCACGGTCATCGCAATGAAAGAGAACATCAAGGTCGTCGCCGACGTGCTGGAACAGGCATCTGTCATGCCGATCAAATATATCAGACGATTGGAGAACGCCGTAAGGGCAGTCGGCGGCGAGAAGGGAAGAACGGCATGTTTTGATATCTGTTCGGCAGGCGCAGACGTTCGAGCCGTCACCACCTTATCCGATTATCTGTGCCGGCTGGGTTACGATCTTGCCGGAGGCACAAGCAATTCTGCATCCGTTGCCTGCAACGGAAAGGTCTACAAAGATGCCTGCGCCTTTTTCATCTTTAAGAATCTAAATGGAAAGATAAAATCTTACAAAGAAAATATCTACATACATCCACAAGGAAATGAAAAACAGTTCATGGTGACAGAGGCAGAGCCTAAGAACTATAAGATCCGCACACTGGAGAATAAGTCTGCTGAGAAAGTGTACACTTCAGAGCTTGGGATCAGCAGGGATAAGATCACAACGCAGACCTTCAAGAATCCATTTGGTCATGTCTGCGGCTCTGATACTTATATTGTCTCGATCAAGGGCGTGGAATCCGACGGGAGCATTACCACATTCCGCCCTGCGAACAAGATGGATTTTCTTACGATCCTAAGCATGGGAGACTATAAGGAGGTAGTGCAGGATACCATCTCCAGGATCAAGAGCGACATGGGCCGCACCTCCGCAGTACTTTCCATCAACTGTCTGTTCCGGTATATCATGTTCAATGACGAACATTATTGGGACAGTTATCTTTCAGAGATGTGCCGCAGTTTTTCCCATGCTGGCATGGTTGGCGTCGGGGAACATTATAATACACAGTTTGTCAATCAGACGATGTGCTGTCTGGCATTTGAGTAGGAGGTGAAAGACGTGTTGAAATTATTTGGATCTATTGGCAGCAAAGAAAAAGAAAAGGCTTCTGCATCCGTTGCGACAGCACAGAAACAGTCAGGTTTTGACAAGCATCCTTTGGATTATGCATTATCAAGCGTCTACCGGGTTGTGAACGAACTGGCCGAGGATGTTTTCCTGACCACACAGAAGATGCGGTATGCAACGGAAAGACTCTCAGGATTGAAGGAGGATATGATCGGACCCCAGGGGGAAGTAAGCGCACTGGAAGATGGGTTCCGAGATATCACGGCGGCGGCAGACCACTTCAGCGACGTAGAAGCGGAAATTGACGCATCTGTCTCAGAAGCGCAGCGGCAGATGGAGCAATTAAAGCAGGATTCCAATTTTCTGCAGGAAAATTTCAGGAATATGTCCAAAACATTTGATATGCTGCAGGATGCTCTGGATATGATTGGAAATAGGCTGTCAGGAATCCGCGCAGTCGCCGACCAGACAAATCTCCTGGCGCTAAACGCAAGCATTGAAGCCGCCAGAGCCGGTGAACAGGGACGAGGTTTTGCGGTTGTCGCGGAAGAAGTCGGAAATCTTGCGAAGACGAGCCGAGACATGGTGGAAAGTATTCACGCAAGTATCGTGGAAGTTGAACGCCAGAGTAATGAACTGAATAAGTTTATCCAGGCGTCCGATGAGGCGATGCTTTGTAATATCGAAAGTATCGAACAGACCGGAAAATATTTTGATGATGTGAAAAAAAGCGCTGCCGGAACAGCTCAGGTACGGGAAGCGATCGAAACCGCAGTGGAGCAAAACCGCACCTATGTACAGACTGTCCAGGACTCCCTTGTACAAACTGCAGGCGTTTACAGCGATATCATCGACAAAATGGATATTGACGACAGTAAAAAAGGTGTGCTGATCGAAACATTCCAGAATATTATCGAACAGGCAATCGCCATCGTGAAAGAACTGCCCTGATGAATCAGGGCAGTTTTCTCTTCTATTTCCTGTAATCTTTCCTGATAAAAGGATTCCGAATCTCATCCGCTACCAGCAGCTTGTACTTCGCCGGATGCCTGTAGGCATTTCCATGCACTTCTCTGCTACGGTACTCCCGCATCTCATCGATCGGAAAGTCTGCCACGAAAATACCCTCAGAGCCATCGGCCTCCATAAACAGCGTATCTCTCGACCCCGCTTCACCCGGTCGGTATACGATTCCGTCAAAGGCAGTAGAATGTCCATTACAGTCCGGCTGCGCCTCTGGATAATTCACCGTCGCGATCCCTACCATATTCTCATATGCCCTACTCCGCAGTTGAGAAATACGGTTGATCTCCATCGGACAGGCATTGGGTACAAGCAGAAGCTCCGCCCCCTTTAACATCAGGATTCTGGCGCTTTCGGGGAATTCCCGGTCATAACAGATCATGCTTCCGACTTTGACCGTTCCCTTCTCCGTGTCCAGATCAGCCACATAGAAATCGTCACCTGCCGTCAGCCTGCACTCTTCCCCAAAATCACAAGTGTGCACTTTGGCATACGTATAGACTTCCTCCCCGTACCGGTCAAACAGCGTAATCGTATTTCTGGGCAGCGGTTCCCAGGTCTGCAGATACGTGATGCCGACTGCCGTGTGCAATTCTTTCGCCAATTCCTGAAAGCGCCGCACAAATGCACTTTCTCTTGAAACAGACAGTGCTTTCAATTCTTCTGTCTCTTCCGGGATCTGATAGCCGCTGCTCCACATTTCCGGAAAAAGCACGATATCCGCTCCTTGTTCCTTAGCCAGCTTACAATATGTCTCACCCTTTTCCAGATTACCTTTCAAAGAACCTGTCGGTGCAATCTGCAGAAAGGCCACTCTTATATCCTTCATCGGATTCTCTCCCTTCGCTCTTTCGTTTACTACAACTTTCTTATCCATATCCCTTGTTATCCCGTCCTGCTCCATACATCATAAACTATACAGCATCATATTTCCCTAATAAAAATAATCTCCAGAGGCTCACCCGGTAACAGCAGCGCCCCCGCATCCACATAATGGTTCTTACGGTAAAAATACTGCGCTTCTTCGCTGGACAGCGTGGAAGTCATGACGAGCTTATATCCCGCCGCCTTCATCCGCTCTTCCCAACAGGAAACCAGCATTTTTCCAATTCCCTGGCCGCGATATCCCTCCAACACAAACAACATATTCATAAAAGGCGTATTATCCCAAAAAAGATTCCAGCGCAACCAGCCCGCAAACTTCCCGTTCTCTTCGGCGATCATTACTCTGCCAGGCGATATGCTTCTTTCCAGCTCCTCCAAACTGACATGTCTGTCATACTGCGCAAGAATCTCCCGGTCTCTCACGTCTGCGATCCTGACCTGCATTGTATCGCCTCCTCTCTGCTCTCAAATTGCAATTTCTCGCACTTCCTTCTGTGACTTCTCGCCTGCCAGATTGGAATAGGTCCCTCTCTTCCATCCTGGCCAGTTCCCGCATGACCATCGCCTCCTGCACGCTCCAGAGCGTCTTCTCCGCGTCGGCCGCCTCGTTCTTACGGATCATCTCCTCCAAAGCCGCACAGATCACCTGATATCCGTACTCCCTCTCATAATCGTCCAGACTGCGCTCATACATCGCTTCTTCCACATCACAAAAATAGTACCAGGAATCCATCTCCAACCAGTCTTCCGGATTGCCTTTTCGCCTCTCATGTACAAGTATATGATCTCCGCTGCTTAATTGATATTTGTCCTAAATAAACTAAAGCCGATTGCGTTCTCCCCATTCGCACATTCCATCCAAAATGGGCATAAGAGATTTTCCTCGTTCTGTTAAACTGTACTCAACTTTGGGTGGGATTTGTGGATATTCTTTTCTGTGAACCAGTTTGTCAGCTTCTAACTCTTTCAGCGTGGAACTCAATGTTTTATAAGAAATCTCCCCAATATATTTTTTCATTTCATTGAAACGTACGACCTTAAATTCCATCAAGGTATAGAGGATTATCATTTTGTATTTTCCATTGATTAAAGACAAGGTATAGCTAAAGCCAGTGTCGTTGAGGCACTCTTGTGAGATGCAACGTTCGTTCATAGTACACTTTCCTCCAGGTAAGTATCACACTTGTATGTGCGTACTTGATTTTACCTCAATTCCTGCTACAATGATACTATTAGACGCGGGGAAAGTCAAGCCCGCAAAATCAGGAGGTACTTTGCATGAGCAAAAAAATTGTTGTTGTTACCGGCAGTCCTCGGAAAAAAGGCAATAGCTTTGCTATGACCGAGGCATTTATTCAAGCGGCACAAGCCAAAGGACACACCATTACCCGCTTTGACGCTGCGCTGAAAAATGTGGGCGGCTGCCGGGCTTGCGAAACTTGCTTTAAGACTGGAAAAGCCTGCTCTTTTGATGATGATTTTAATACGATTGCTCCCGCTATTTTGGAGGCCGATGCTGTGGTTTTCTCTATGCCTGTGTATTGGTATTCCATCCCCACACAAATTAAAGGGGTTATTGACCGCCTGTTCTCTTTTGTGGTGGGTGGAAAAGATATTGCAGGTAAAGAGTGCGCGGTTATCGCCTGTTGTGAAGAAGATGATATGTCCGTCTTTGACGGTGTGCGCGTCCCTATTGAACGCTCTACCGCACTGATGAAATGGAAGATGATCGGGGAGGTTCTTGTTCCGGGCGTTCTGAATATCGGTGATATTGAAAAGACAGACGGCTGTAAACAAGCGGCTGCTCTGGCGGAGAAATTTTAAGGAGGAAAGAATACCATGCCCAAGAAGATTGTCATTCTCAATGGTAGTCCCCGCAGAAATGGCAATACCTCTGCGCTGGTCAAAGCGTTCACCGAGGGTGCAGAGAGTGTCGGCCATACCGTAACTGAGTTTTTCCTGGACAGTATGAATATCCACGGCTGTAAGGGGTGCTTTGGTGGACACAGCAGCAAAGAGTGTCCCTGTGTTCAGCGGGACGATATGAATAAAATTTATCCTGTAGTGCGGGAGTGCGATGTGATTGTGCTTGCCAGTCCCCTTTACTATTGGAACATGAGCGGTCAAATCAGAACCGCTATTGACCGCCTGTTTGCGTTGGAGGAAGGGGACGGCAACCTTTTGAGGGGACACGGCAGGGCATCTGCCCTGCTAATGGCCGCAGAAGGCCACGGTTTTGAAGATGTGCATACTTACTACAACCACTTGATGGAGCATTTGAAGTGGAATAATCTCGGCCATGTTCTCGCTGGTGGAAACGGAGATATAGGAGATATTGAGGGAAAACCCGAAATATCTGCCGCCTACGAATTGGGCAAATCCGTAAATTAAATAAGCTCTAAATCTTCTGCATAACACATTGAAGGTGCTGGCTTAGTTAGGAAATGAAGTAGGCTGATACCAGTTTTAATTTGCCTACAAGAGAAACCAACAAACGCTGGATAGTGTATGAAGGCGAAAGTTTCCTTAAAAGAAATAGTAGGAACAAAGATCATTTATGCTATACTTCTTGTCTGCTATTACTGGATGTGGGCAAGACGAGATTGGCAAAATCATTATGAAGTAATCCAGCATATGATTATCATATTCACCATCATTTTTTTGCAGAGCAGGTATACCGTATCCACAAATAGAGCAAAGAAGAAAAAGACCAGCAGGCAATTCAAATCCTGTGCAGAATAGATGCTATCGGACTGAAAATTATGGTGGCGACCGCAATTATCATTGCCTTTGCATCTGCTATCACATTCGTAGATGGAATAATGGCGGGCTATGCGATCGTTGGGATAATACTCACATTATCTATCATACGTTTTATACTGTTTTGTGTGATGAACAACAAGGAAATCTGATGAAAAAGCTCGAGAAGTCCAAGTTTCACTTATAGTTCTCTGCAAATGGTCGTTTTCTGACAGCCTATAATATTGTGTCCAGCGTCCGAATAGCCTTGTGCTGTTCGGGCGCTTTTGCTTTTTCTGTGGACCGCTCCATCCGGCCCCGGTGTCGAGGCCCGCCCCTTCCTGTCCAGATTTTGCTTGACCGGGCGCGGCTGTCCCAACTCAACGGGTGGACAGACGAGGCCGGGAGGATTTATATCATCTTCCCGATTGAGAAGATTGCCAAAATGCTCGGCAAGAGCCGGAAAACTGTTCTTGTAATAGGGCAAAAACCCGGCTGACGCAGGCAAAAAAGCTGGCCCCTAATAAGAACTATAAGAACAATAACAAGTACAAGTAAAACGAGTGGGCGTAAATAGCTCTCACTTTTCGGACAAATGTCCACCATGAAAATCTTGAAAGCAAGGAGTTGCCTATGGAGCATATCAGCTACAAGAAGCAGACCGAGATTGTCAATTTCCAGGGCAGGGAAATCCCGCTGGAAAACCTCACCCCGGAGCAGGAGGCGGCAAAGCGCCGGGAATTGGAGCAGCGGCTTTATGAGGTGTTCCGCAAGTACGCCAGCCACTGGCAGACGGAGGAACCGGCCAGCTAAATTTTCGCCGCGCCGTTGCTTTGCGGGGCTGGCCATCCACGAATGGCGGGCTTTCCTCGCGGGCTGGTAGCTTTGGCTCGCCATGATTTTCTTTCGCACCCGAAGCCACAACTCGGACGGGATGAAACCCTCGCTGGGGGCCATCACCAACATCTGGCCTTGCAGATATTTGTGCTTGTTGTCAGTGCTGCCCTTACTGCAATAGAAAAGCTATTGGACACGCTGACAGCTTGTGCAGGAGCCGCCACCTTTGCCGACTACATCCAAGGCATACTGTCACGCAAGGCACAGACTAGGAAACCGGGATATTCCCAATCGCTGTATAACCTAAAAGACGCGGCAAAAATGCTGAACTTCCTGCAAACCAACAACATCATGGACATGAGAGGCTTGATGAAAAATTTAAGTCCATGATAGGGGAACAACTGGATATTCAAGGGAAACTGAAACCCGTTGAACGGCTGTTAGGCACTCCGAAAAAGCATTTAGAGCAAGCCGACATTTATTTCAAGTGTAAAGGAAAGAAGCCGCTGACCACCGAGAGGAAAACGCTTAATCAGCGGTATCTTGCATTGAAAGAGGAAGTAAAAGAAGCGGAGAAAATCAGAAAGAGCGTTTACAGTATCTTGCGGTAGGAACAACAGGAACAACAGCCCCACAGAAAGCAGGATATGGAGCGATAACGGACAAGGCGGCGGATAATCACCGCCGCCCTATTTTGGACTTTCATTTACCAGTCTTTTTTGAGGAACCTATACACAGCCGAATCAGCTGTCGGAGCTGACTCGTTGTACTTCAAAAAATACACCATCCCACGGAATAATCAGAGTGTTTTCGTCTTTTATATAAAAAGTATCACCAATGCCGCTTGCATTTTCTATAGCCACTACTTGAATGGAATCTTTGGAAATTCCCAGCGTTTCCAGACTAGTGCCTTGATAGATGGATGAAAAATCATCTGCGGTCAGAATGCTTTCGATATATTGGGGGGAATCCAGACGGTGCTGGTTATCAT
>CAJTRA010000021.1 GCA_910578345.1 uncultured Lachnospiraceae bacterium
TTTTATTGAATTTTCAAGGTGCATAGGCACTTATGCAAGTGCGAAGTTTGAGTTTATAAGTCATATTTTAAGAACATAGGACAGTTTTGCCAAGAGAAAAATTTTATATTGAAACAGCGCAAGGGCAGTTATGACTTGGTGGAGATAGGTTTGTAGTAGACCTTATAACGGTTCAAACGGACATTTCATTGTCCGAAATAGATGACCGTTTAGGCGTGTTATATAAGACGATACAGAGAGCAATAGCTGATTTAAAGAAAGCTAGTATTATTGAAAGAATTGGAGGCAGAAAAGGTCCATACGTAACAGCTATATCACTCTATTCGAGATAAGTATTTGCTTTTCCTTTCTGTTTGTTTTACACTGAACTTTAACAAAGTGATTCGTGGAATGCAGGAGGGTAACGATATGATTTATCAAAATTTCCAGGATTTAAAATTATCAGCGCTTGGTCTGGGCGCTATGCGTCTGCCTGTCGTGGATGGAAACGACGCTCAGATCGACGTGGCGGCGACGGAAGAAATGGTTGCTTATGCGATGGAGAAGGGAATCAATTATTATGATACGGCCTGGGGTTACCATAACGGTAATTCGGAGACGGTGATCGGGAAAGCGCTTCAAAAGTATCCGCGCGAAAGCTTCTATCTGGCCACTAAATTTCCGGGTTATGATCTGTCTAATATGCCGAAAGTAGAAGAAATTTTTGAGAAACAGTTGGAGAAGTGCGGCGTGGAGTATTTCGATTTTTACTTATTCCACAATGTATGTGAGATGAATATCGATGCTTATCTGGATGAGCAGTACGGAATCTACGAGTATCTGATGGAGCAGAAACGAAACGGACGGATCCGTCATCTGGGATTCTCCGCTCATGGCAGTTATGATGTGATGAAGCGTTTCCTGGAGGCTTATGGCAAGGATATGGAGTTTTGCCAGATTCAGCTCAACTACGTGGACTGGACGTTCCAGGGGGCGAAGGAGAAGGCAGAGCTGTTGGAAGCGTATCATATTCCGGTATGGGTGATGGAACCGCTGCGCGGCGGACGTCTGGCGAAACTGTCGGAGGAAGGTGCACAGAAGCTTAAGATGCTGCGGCCGGAGGAAGGGATTCCAGCATGGGCATTCCGGTTTTTGCAGACAATTCCCGGAGTGACAGTGACGTTGTCTGGTATGTCGAATATGGAGCAGTTACAGGATAACATCCGTACCTATGAGGAGCAGAAACCTCTGAATGAGGAGGAGATGGAAGCGCTTCTTTCTGTTGCGGCTGATATGCAGAACCATATGCTGCCATGTACGGCCTGCCGCTATTGTGTCAGCCATTGCCCGAAAGGACTGGATATTCCCAGGCTTTTAGAATTGTACAATGAACATAGCTTTACGGGCGGCGGTTTTATTGCGCCGATGGCGCTGATGGCAGTGCCTCAGGAGAAGCATCCTTCCGCGTGTGTGGGATGCCGAAGCTGTGAACAGGTCTGTCCACAGCAGATCAAGATCTCTGAGGCGATGTCGAATTTTGCGGCGCAGCTTAAGGGGTAGTCCGAAAAATCTTGACAGGTATTGACTCAAAGGTGTATGCTAATTTCAACAAGAGTAATCGATGAAACGTGCGTTCGCACATTCAGGCAATTTCTGCCGCTTTACTCATATTACAATAATGAATCAGCGGCAGAGATTACTCCATAAAATCTCTGCCGGGAAAAGGAGAGTAGTGTGAAAAATCACACTGATGTGCTGATTTTTCACACGGCTATTTGTGTCGGAGCGTAACAAATAAGCCTTGATGGCAGACGCAAATGGGAGATTTGCGTCGCCCCGTTGCGTAAACGCTCCGGAATGGGGAGGTTTATGGAACATGCATTGATTGGAGAGGAATATCTGTTCATGGGATTTAATGGAAAGAAAGGCTGTACAGTGGCAGAAATCGAGAAGTTACCAGAAGGACAGTGGGCAGAACTGATCAACGGGGAGATGTATATGTTGGCCGCACCGGCGTTGGTGCATCAGGATATACTGGGTTGGATCTATATGAAGATCAGATCCTATATTGCAGAGGGCAAAGGAAAATGCAAAGTATTTCCAGCACCTTTTGCGGTGTATGAGCTGGATGATGAGTATAACTATGTAGAGCCTGATATTTCAGTGATTTGTGATGAAGGCGGGCTGGATGAGAAAGGATGTCATGGAGCGCCGGACTGGGTGATTGAGATTGTATCGCCATCCAGCAAATATATGGATTATGTGAGGAAGCTTACACTATATCAGTTGGCGGGGGACGGGAATACTGGATCGTGGATCCTGTACAGAAGAGTGTAACAGTATATAGTTTGGAGCGGGAGGAGGGGCCTGTGCTGCATTCCTTTTCCGAAAAGATCAAGACTGGAATCTATGAGAACCTTTTTATAGATTTCAGTGAATATGAAGAGTGAAATGATTTATCTACGGATGAATTGTTATGATAGAGGACAGCGTGAAAGAAAATGTCATTAAGTTATGCCAGGCGTGTCCGGCTTAATTAAATGACATTGGTGTAAAAGGAGGTTCTTAACGATGGGACGATTGAAAGTGTCCGCTTCCGGGGATATTCTGGAACGGGACGGCAGGCCGTTTTTTCTCTTAAGCGATACGGACTGGATGGCATTTCAGAAGCTGTCGTCAGAGGAGTGGAGAGAACTGGTGGTTAAGAGAAAGCAGCAGGGGTTTAACGCACTGCCGATCAGCGTGATGCCGATCGCCCATGACAATTCTGCGTCTGAGAAAGCTATGCATCCTTTTGTGGTGAACAATGGGAAATACCAGTTTCTGGAAGTAAACGAGGCGTATTTTGACAAAGCGGAAGAGATGCTTGCTGTGATGAGAGAATATGACATGATCCCGTTCCTGCATCTGTTCTGGGTGAATTATATTCCGGACACCTGGGCGGCGAAGCTTAGTCCTGATACGGTACTTCCTTTCGAGCGGGTGCGGCCTCTGGCAGAATACATGGTGGAGCGGTTTCGGAAGTATGAACCGATCTATTCTGTCTCAGGAGATACCAGTTTCGAGACGGAGCAGGTGGTGAGATATTACCGGGAAATTCTGGACGTCTTGCATGAGAAGGATCCGGAAGGGCTGACGACGCTTCATCTGCAGCCCGGCGCAGATCCGCCTGAGACGCTTCGGAAGCATCCGCAGTATCATTTCTATGCCTATCAGTCCGGGCATGGCATCGACGAGACGGAAAGTACCGATCTGCATAGCTGTCAGTCTGCCATGTTGACTTGCTCCGAGCAGTTTCTTAAGAAAGCGGAGAAGAAACCGATCATTAACACGGAACCTTGCTATGAGGGGCATGGGTTCGGCTTTCATTATGGCAGATTCGGCGCCTACGATATCCGCCGGGTGACATGGACAAGCCTGCTTTCCGGTTCTAAGGCTGGGATTTCCTACGGCGCCCATGGGGTATGGCAGATGCATCATCGCGGGGAATGTTTTAATAATACAGCGTATTCCGGAGTTCCTTATGACTGGCGCGCAGCGCTGCAGTTTCCGGGTGCGTGGGATGTGGGATATGCGAAATGGCTGTTTGTACAGTATGACATGTTTCCCTTAAAGCCCTCGGATGCGGTCAAGGCCCGTTCTTCCCTGGTGCGGATGGCGGAGTCCGAGGACAGTGTAGTAATTTATATGCCGTATCACGATGAGTGCACGGTACTTCGGGATTTAAGCGGCTACCAGGTAGAGATGATCGCGTTAGAGACAAGGAAAGTGATGACGCCGCTTTATACGGTGCGGGACGGACAGACACATTTTGCATTGTCGGACTGTAATGAAGATATGCTGATCATTGCCAGAAAGAGCGGCTAAGGAAGATAGCAGCCCATTTTGAGATTGACGAGAGGCGGCGCGGCGACAGACTGCCTGCACAGAGAAACAACCTGACGACCAGAGAGATCTGGCTGTCAGGTTGTCTGTCTTTTCAGCAGTGTGGTTGCAATCTGAATCTTGACGGGCGACTGCCCCGGATTCTGCATCCGTTCGATCAGGCGGCTGGCAGCAAACTCTCCCATATACTGTTTGGGAACATGGATTGTGGTGAGGGCCGGTTCGATGATACTGCTGATCGGCGAATTGTCAAAGCCGACGATCGAGATATCTTCTGGAATCGCGTAGCCGAACTGTTTGAAAGCTTTCATGGCGCCTACTGCGATCAGATCGTTGTCGGCAAAGTAGCAGGAGGCGAGTTTTTCACCGGATCGGATGATCTCTACCATATCTGCACAGGCGCCCTCCACCGTGGGCGACAGATAGTGCACAACACTTTTGGAGGTGGACATGCCGCAGTCCCGGATGGCATTGTAGAAACCGGTGGAGCGTTCCGTAAAGTTGCTGATCGGATAGGAAGAACGCAGATATCCCGGCTGTTTCTTCGTCCGCCGGAACAGGTGCAGCGTCGCAATATAGGCGCCCTGATGGTTGTTGATCAGAATGCTGTCGCAGGCGACGGTATCGAAATAGGTATCCAGCAGGACAAGGGGGATGGGCAGAGACAGAAAAGGTTTCAGATCGTCTGCAGTCATCTCCGTGCCGAGCAGGATGATGCCGGCGCAGTCAGAATATTGGATATCCTCAATCTGTTTCATCAACGTGTCTTCTTCTTCGTAAATATAGCTGGTCTTCATCTTATAATCCTGATTCTTACAGCCTAAAGATACGCCTTCGATCACTTTGGAGAAAAAGGGAGTATCCGCGACGACGGTTCCATGTTTCTGATAGATGACCAGATAGATGGAGCCGTCTACCTGTTTCTTTTCGGATATTTTTGAAAAGTCAAAGCCATATTTCAGGGCGGTATCGTAGACAAGTTGTCTGGTCTGCGTACTGACGCCCGGTTTGTTGTGCAGTGCCATAGAGACAGCGGCGGCGGAAAGATTCAGTTTTTCGGCCAGCTCTTTTGCAGTGATTCCCATGAGTATTTCATGCCTCCTTTTTGTCTGTGAGTTTCTTTTCCTCCTCCTGTCATTTCACAGTTCATTCTAAAATGTATTATGCTGGAAGATTTTGGTCAATGCAAGATTAAGCTGAGAATTAAGTGATAAACACTTAATAAGTTACTGCAATTAAGTTGAAGAGCGGATATGATATTAAGCAAATAGAGAAGAGATGTAAAACAAAAACGGGATTTGTGGGAAGGAAGTTGTGCAGTGTGTATTGTTCTGGATATATTTTTTCCTTGAAAAGGTGCTGCTATACATAATTTCCACATGGAATCCAGAAAATGATTGGCTGACTTGACAACTTAAGGTTAAGAACGATTAAGAGAGCGGCCCTTCTTTTTACCAGATTTTAAGCAGATCCTATTGCTGCTTAAAGATAGAGAAAATGCAAAGATTCAAACAAGAAGGAGGAAAAGAATCATGAAAAGGAAATTGGTTACCAAGATCATTTCTGTCGCGATGGCATCTTGTATGATGGCCGGCATGCTTACCGGATGCGGCTCATCGGGCGGCACGGCAGGAGCAGACACCACCACATCGGGAGGGGATGAAAGTGCTTCTGACGACAGTGCGGCGGCAGCAGACGACGCGGCAGCAGACAGCGCGGATACAGGAAGCGCAGACGCTTCCGGAGAGTCTGTAGCAGTTACTTTCTGGACGCTGAACGGCAGGATGGACGCAATCGATCCTTTGACGGAGGAATTTAACGCAGCGCATGATAATATCGAAGTGACAGTTGCGTACTATGACACGGACGGTATTAAAGATGCATGTAAAGTTGCAGCGCAGGCAGGTACTTTGCCGCATATGTGGTTTAACTGGGGCGGAAGTCTGGGGCAATACTATGTGGACAATGACTGCACCTACGATCTGACAGCTTATGCGGAAGAGAATAAGTGGTCTGATATCTTCAACCCAGGTGCATTGAATCTCTGTACTCTGGGCGGTCAGCTCAGCGGTTATCCCACAAGTTATAATGTTTTAGGTATCTATTATAGAAAAGATATCTTTGAGCAGTATGGTATTGCAGTACCCACTACTCTGGAAGAGTTTGACGCTGCCTGCGCAACTCTGAAAGAGAATGGTATCATTCCTGTTTCCACAGCAGGTCTCTATGGATGGCATGTTATGAGACTGTTAGAGCAGTTTGTTGAGACATATGCTGGAGCAGAGCAGCATGACAAGATGAACTCCTTCGAGGAGAGCTGGGACAATGAAGCAGTCGTTAAGGCTTTCACAAAGTATCAGGAGTATTGCGAGAAGGGATATTTCCCGGATGGCTTCCTGACAGCAGATCCGAATGATACGATCATGGCAACCGGTTCTGGAACAGCGGCAATGGATGTACAGGGACAGTGGTATGACGGTAACATTCTGCAGAACGAATTGGATATGAACAATTTCGGTTGGTTCCCGTTCCCAAATGGCACGGGTCGTATGTCCGCTTTCGCAGAGATGACACAGTTCAATAAGAATCTGTCTGATGCAGAACTGGCAGCTTGTGTAGAATATATGGATTTCTTGTATTCTGAGGAAGCGACGGCACAGTATGGACAGTATTATAATCTGCCCTTGCCGAGAAATGATGCAAGCATGCCGGAAGGACAGCCCAATGTTCCGGAGATGATCGAGACAAGTGGACAGGGCGGCACCTTCACCATCACAGATCAGGCATTCCCGACTGAGGTCGCAGATGTATTGTTTGCGGCACAGGATGCGATCTACGGCGGCACGATGACACCGGAGCAGGCAGCGAAGGATGTACAGGCAGCGATCGAGGCTTATCTGGCGAAGTAAGAAACTGTTTGAAAAAAGCAGCCATAAGAGGCATATAAGCAACCCTTATATGCCTCTTATAAATAAAAGTAATATTTGCTTATGGGACAGAAACAGGAGGTTATGCAAAATATGAAGACAAAGAAAAAAGATTTCTCGGCCTATGCGTTTATGCTTCCGGCGCTGATCATTTATCTTTCGGTCATTGTTTTTCCGGTGGGCTACTCTCTGTATATCAGTCTGCACAGCGGCACCGGCGTCGGCGGTATGAATTTTGTTGGTCTGACGAATTATATCAATTTGTTTCAGGACAAGATCTTTTATATTGCCCTGAAAAACAATTTGATCTGGATATTTCTGACAGTCTGCGTGACGATGACGGTGGCGCTTGCACTGGCTGTGCTTTTAAATAATAAATTCCACGGCAGGACATTCTTCCGGGCATTTTTCTATTTCCCCTGTGTGGTAGCGGGAATCGCCGTGGCGTTGATCTGGAGATGGATTTACAATCCCAATATTGGATTTATCAACGAGTTTTTCCGCGCGATCGGTGTGGATTTCTCGCAGACATGGATCTCTAATGAGAAAACGGCGCTGATTGCCTTGTTCGTGGCGTCTTTGTGGCAGGCGATCGGGCAGCCGATGATCCTGTTTCTGGCAGGGCTGCAGGCGGTTTCTGTGGATGTGTTGGAGGCAGCTTCCATCGATGGGGCGAATGCGGTACAGAAGTTCTTTAAGGTTACGTTACCGTTGATGAAGGATACTTTCATCATGGTCATTGCGATCCTGGTGATCGCAGCCATGAAAGTATATGATATTGTCAAGGGTCTGACGGACGGCGGGCCAAACAATGCGACACAGATGTTGTCCACCTATATGTATTCGCAGGCGTTTGACTATAATAATGTAGGATATGGCACGACCATTGCGATCGTCATGGTGCTGATCATGTTGATCGTCATCATACCATACTTATCCTTTACGACCAAAAATAATTAGGAGGTGGCACAGCTATGGATGGAAAATCGAAGAAAATAGCGAGTATGACGCTGAAATATATTGTTTTGATTATTTTGGCGGTTCTGTGGGTCATCCCGATCATCACATTAGTGTTCACTGCAGTGAAGTCGAAAGCTGATTTTTTCAGCGGTATGAGCCTGTTTCAGATGCCGGATAATATCGCCTGGGATAACTTTACGAATGCGATGACGAAAGGACGTCTGTTCCAGTATATGAAAAACGACCTGATCATCTGCTGCCTGAAAGTGCCGCTGGGTATTTTTGTGGAGGCAATGGCGGCTTTTGCGATCTCAAGGCTTACGTTAAAGAGACCGACGGCGTGGTTTACCTTCTTCCTGATCGGCATGATGCTGCCGATGCAGGTTGCGCTTGTTCCGATCAGCATCATCTATAATAAATTGAATCTGACGAATACCTATTTCGGCCTGTTCTATGTCTATATCGGTTTTGGTATCTCTAACGGTATCCTGATTATGCATGGTTTCTTTAAGGGGATTCCGAGGGATTTGGATGAAGCAGCCTATATCGACGGCGCCAGTAAGTGGAGAACCTTTATCAATATCATCTTTCCGGTGGCGAAGCCGGCGATCGCCACTCTTTTGATCACGGACTTTCTGGCGACCTGGAATGAATACCTGCTGGCGACGGTTATCATCAATGATAATAAATTAAAGACGGTTCCTGTAGGTCTGATGACTTTCGTGGGAGAGCATGGAACGGATTATGGCTATCTGTGCGCCGGGGTTCTGGTTTCGGTGATCCCGGTTATGGCGGTCTATCTGATTTTCCAGCGGTATTTCGTGGAAGGTATGGCAGGCGCGGTGAAATCATAACAGAGTTGATACATGCCTCTTTTTGATATGAATGATTTAGGAAAAGGAGACATTATATAGGTGATAGAGAACTTTTTGCAAAATAGTTTACATAACTCAGGAGGTGTTTCATGGGTACGTGTGTTACAGTGACAGATCAAGTTGAAAAGTGGGGCATTTTCGAGATTGCCCTGGAGGGGAGGGCGGATGGCAATCCCTTCACGGATTATGAGATAAAAGGAGAATTTAAAGGGGCCTGCGAACATAAATGTGTGGACGGCTTCTATGATGGCGAGGGTATTTACAGAGTGCGGTTTATGCCTTCTTTTGAGGGGGAATATACTTATAAAATATATGGTTCTTTCCGGGATGGGGATGCTGTGGAAGGAAGCTTTAGGGCAGCGCCTGCAGGAGAGGGTAACCATGGTCCGGTCAGGGTGAGTCACATCTTCCACTTTGCATACGAGGACGGTACGCCTTATTATTCGATCGGTACGACCTGCTATGTGTGGGCGCTGCAGGCAGAAGAGCTGCAGGAACAGACTTTAGCGACCTTAAAGGACAGCGCTTTTAATAAGATCAGGTTCTGTATTTTCCCGAAACATTACGATTACAATCTGCGGGAGCCTTATAGTTATCCTTATGAAGGAACGCCCTGTGACAGTTCGGTGCTGACGCCGGAGAACTTTCACGATTATAACGGATGTGCGCCGGGGAATGATTGGAATTATAAGAAGTTCAACCCGAAGCATTTCGCTCATCTTGAGAGACGCATCAAAGACCTGATGGATCTGGGGATTGAGGCGGATCTGATCGTGATGCATCCTTACGACAGATGGGGATTTTCCCTGATGTCGAAAGAGGAAGATGATCTGTACTGGAAGTATGTCATTGCGAGATTTTCGGCTTACCGGAATGTGTGGTGGTCGTTAGCCAATGAATATGACCTGATGCCGCAGAAATCGCTGGCAGACTGGGAACGGTACGCGTCGATTCTCTGTGAGAAAGATGTATACGGACATCTTCGGTCTGTACATAACTGTAAACAGATGTATGATTATACAAGACCATGGATCACACACTGTTCCATACAGCGGATCGATCCGTATCTGTCCGGGGAGAGAGTGCAGGAATGGCGGGAGCGTTACCAGAAGCCTGTGGTACTGGATGAGATCGTATATGAAGGAGATATTCAGCATAACTGGGGAAATATCAGCGGTGAGGAGATGACCAGAAGATTCTGGGAGGGCGCTGTCCGTGGCGGTTATCCCGGACACGGGGAGACTTATCTGGCAGAAGATAACATTCTCTGGTGGTCTCACGGCGGTGTACTGAAGGGAACCAGCCCGGAGCGGTTTCATTTCCTGTGGGAGATTCTGAAACAGACACCGGGACCGGGACTTAAACCCTATGTCCCCAACCCTTTTGGCGAAGATCTTTCGGGAACAGTGGACAGTCTGATCCCAGTGCCCTATTACCTGTTTTACTATGGGTATCGGAGGCCGCGGTTCAAAGAGTATTATTTTGACGATGAGAAAGAATACGTGGCAGAGGTTTTGGATACCTGGAATATGACGGTGACAAAGTGTGGTACTTTCCGGGGGAAATTCAAGGTGGAACTGCCGGGCAGAGCGTATGTGGCAGTCAGGATCTATGAGAAAGGGCTGTTATCGGAGGAAATATCCGTATAAGGTGACAGATGTCGGCGCTACGCAATGCAGCGCCTGATGTGCTTGGAGGTATGTATTATGCGGAAAATGATTTTTGATATCAATTCCCCGTTATGGCGGTTTATGGGATTTCTGGGGGATCTGGTCTGTGTGAATCTTCTGTTTCTTCTTACATCGGTTCCGGTGATCACCATTGGGGCGTCGATCACAGCGATGAACGATGTCTTCTTTAAGCTGCGGGAGAAGAGAGACAACGGATTAGTCAGGGATTATTTTCGTGCTTTTGCCGGGAACTTTGGTAAGAGTACGGTCATCTGGCTTCTCTATCTTGTATTTCTGGCTGGGTGTGTCCTGAATTTCAATGCAGTGTTCCATACGGATCTTCCTCAGAAAAAGGTGATCATGATCATTCTGGGGGCTGTGATCTTCCTGCTTTCCACGACAGTGATGTACAGCCTTGCGATGTTTGCGCGGTTTGATAATGATCTGAAGGATACGGTGTCGAAAGCCTTTGTGATCAGCATTCTGTGCTTTCCTTATACGGTATTGATGACGCTGCTGTTGGGCGTCAGCTTTCTGATCAGCATTGAGAACCTGCTGTATCTTCTATATGCCTTTGCATTCTGGTTCCTGATCGGATTTGGATTAGTCGGTTATCTGTGTTCCAGGCTGTTTCTGCGGGCATTTCGCAGATTCACGAGGCAGGAGGATCTTATGGCGCTCATGCCTGAGGAAGAGGAAGAGCAGTAGGAAGCAGCAGAAAGAATGGGAATGACGATTGCGGAACGGTTCCAGAGTTTGATATAATATAGGCAGTGACGCCATAAAACTGTATGTACAGCCTGGCGGCAGACAGAGCAGGAGGGTAAGACTATGTTGTATGTAAAAAATGGAATGATCCATGATGCCGTTCACGAAGAGGCCTATAGAGGGGATATTCTGGTAGAAAACGGTAAAATCAAAGCGATCTGTGAACATCTGGATGTGGGGAAGGACGATCAGGTTATCGATGCTGAGGGACTTCATGTGTATCCTGGTTTCGTGGAAGCCCACGGACATATCGGTCTTGACGGCTATGGAATCGGCTACGAAGGGATGGATTATAATGAGCTGAACGATATTGTGAGTCCCCAGCTTCGGGGAATCGACGGCGTGAAGCCTATGGATGCTGCATTTCCGAAAGCGGCACAGGCAGGCGTAACCTGTGTCTGCGTAGGTCCAGGCAGCGCGAATGTGCTGGGCGGCACCTTCGTTACCATTAAGACAGTGGGCAGAAGAGTGGAGGATATGGTGGTACGGGACAATGTGGCCATGAAATGCGCTTTTGGGGAGAATCCTAAGAGAGTCTACCGGGAGAAGAAGGATTCCAGCCGCATGAGTACCGCAACCCTGCTTCGGGAAATGCTGTTTAAGACAAGAGAGTACATGGAGAAAAAGGAAGCGGCAGGAGAGGATCTGTCTAAGAAGCCTGCTTTTGACATGAAGCTGGAAGCGCTGATCCCTGTGATCAAAGGCGAGATGCCTCTAAAGGCCCATGCCCACGCGGCAGAGGATATTTTCACGGCGCTTCGCATTGCAAGAGAGTTTGACGTGAAGATCACGTTGGAGCACGTGACGGAAGGACATCTGATCGTGGAGGAACTGGCCAAAGAGATGGTGCCGCTTGCGGTGGGGCCGACGCTCACCAGCGCATCCAAATACGAGCTGCGCAACAAGAGCTGGACGACGCCGGGATTGTTGGCGGCTGCCGGCTGCCAGGTGTCTATCATCACGGATTCTCCGGTGATTCCCCAGGAATATCTTCCGTTATGCGCAGGACTGGCCGTACAGGCAGGCATGGATCCCTTCGCGGCGCTGCAGGCGATCACCATCAATCCTGCCAGACATGCCGGGATCGCAGACCGGGTAGGTTCGATTGAGATCGGGAAAGATGCGGATCTGGTCGTCACGGACGGATGTCCTTTTGAAGTAGCAACGCATGTGAAGCATGTGCTCATTGACGGGAAAGAAATTCAATAGAGGAAAGACGCATTGACATCGGTTTCCCTGTCGTTCTTTTCCTGCGGGAAAGGGAAAAGAATGACAGGGAAATTTGGAAAATGAAGTTAAAACGTTTTTATCAGGAAGGTTAAGAGCAACGGTTACGATATTTTTATGGCTGTTATAAATAAAATTAATCCTTGAAAATTGTACAATATATCCATAAATTAAATAATTTAAGAAGTTTCATTGACAATATTTTATAGACATGATACGATCGACCTATAGAAAAACGTTTTTCAAAAAGGGGAAACATATGGCAAGCATTAAGGATGTTGCAAGCAGAGCAGGAGTGTCAATTTCTACGGTTTCAAATGTCATCAACGGTAAGAAGTATGTCAGTGCGGAACTGACGCAGAAAGTGCTGCAGGCGATCGATGAACTGAATTATGAAGTGGATCTGATCGCAAGAAGTCTGAAGAATAACCGCACGATGACGATCGGTGTTATCATTACATCGTTGAACCGTATCTTCATTCCGCAGGTTCTCAACGGACTGCAGCAGGGTGCGGAGGCGTATGGCTATCATATGCTGATCTATGCCACCAATGAAAATATCGAGCTGGAGAAGAAATATCTCCAGATTTTGATCAACAGTAAGGTGGATGGGATCATTATCGATACCGTAGCCGATGTGGCGGACGAGCCTTACTATCAGCAGCTGGCGCGTCTGGAGAAAGGCAGTAAGAAGATTCCTGTTGTGAGTATTGAGCGGGATTTAAGCCGCTATTCGATCTGCTCCATCTATGCGGATAATGTGAAAAGCGCATTTCGGGCGACCAGTCATCTGATCGAGAGTGGATGCAGTAAGATACTGCATATCAGTGGTCCACAGGTGATTGAGATGGTTTTATGCCGGACGAAGGGATATCAGGAGGCGTTAAGAGAGCATGGACTTACAGTGTCGCCAATGTATGCCGCGGAAGGAGACTTCTCACCTCTTAGCGGTTATCGTGTGGTGAAGCAGATGGTGAATGACGGGGTTGAATTTGATGGCATTTTTGCCGACAATGACCAGATGGCGATTGGGGCGATCAAAGCGCTCAAAGAGTATGAGTTTAAGATTCCGGAGCATATTAAACTTGTGGGGTTTGATAATACTTTTGTATCCTCTATCGTAAAGCCGTCTCTTTCGACCATCAATGTGCCGAAGTACAGAATGGGATGGCTGGCGGCAGAGAATCTGTGCAGGATGATCGAAGAGGAGATCGGACGGAATGACAGAGGGAACTACTCTGTGGAGCTTACGACCAATCTGATGGTCAGAGAATCCACCTGTGGAATGAACATGGAAAACTGGGATTTGGAAGGATGGTGATTTCGGGAGAAAAGGAAAAGGGTTATTTTTTATCCGTCAGAAAAACGTTTTTCTGGAAGCAAATGGCAAAAATAGTAAGAATTGGGAAGTAACGAAATGAAGAAAATCATGAGAACAAGTATCAGCAGTCTTTTAGTTATGGCATTGGTGATCAGTTTAACCGCATGTGGAGGAAGCAAACCGTAAAATGGCGCTACGTCCGGCAGCACGGAAGCGCCGCAGGAGCAGAGCGCGGCGGAGGAAAACAGGGAAGCTGCTTCCGGTGAGGAGATGGCGAAAGAAATCGATTTCTATGCGGCGGTTTTGAAAGAAGAAGGATGTCTGGAAGCTGCCAAAAGGTTTGAAGAAGAGACGGGGATCAAAGTGAATGTTCATTCCTATGATTCTGCTGATTTCGTGCAGGCATTCATGGTGGCGGCGAATGGAGGAAGTCCGGTAGATGTGATGCTTTTGAACGGCCAGGACGTGCGCTATTTCATGAAAAACGGGCTGATCCAGGAAATGGACGGCAAGCCGGGCGCTGACAGAGTCAACGAAGGGGCGGTTGATCAGTATACTTACAATGGCAAGCTGTATGCGATCGGATCGAAAGGCGGAAATTCTTCTGGCATTTACGTCAATATGGACATTATCGACCAGTATGGCGGAAAAGCGCCGGAAACCATGGAAGACCTGCGGGATCTGAATGCGAAGTTAAAGGCTGATGGATTATCACTGTTTGCTTTTGGCGGCGGGAATAAATATATGTGGCCGATGTGGTATTTCTCCTGCTTCGGACAGACTTCAGACGGGAAACCGATCGAGCGCACGGAAGAAATTCTGACAGGAAAGGCAAAGTTTACAGATACCGATTCGATCGAAGCGTTTGATGTGATTCGTATATTTGCTGAGGAAGAAATGTTCCAGCCGGGATTCAATGGCACAGACAGTGATGGCGGCAAGGCGGTATTTGTCAATGGGCAGGCGGCTTTATTCTATGGCGGCACCTGGGAGATCACGGGATTCCTTGAGGCAGGTATGGAGAATCTGGATCTGCTTCCCTTCCCGATCATCAAGAAGGGTGCAAAGTCCATCCAGACAGGAAACGCGTCCGACGGCGCATGGACGATCTACAGTAAGATTGATCCGGCCAGACAGTCAGCGGCGGAAGCATTCATCGACTATATGACGACGGACGAGGTGATACAGAGTTTCAGGACCAGCGACTGTGCAGATCTGAGAGACTATGCAAGGGTCAGCTGCAATACCAATGTGCTGCTTCCTGAGGATACGGACGAGCTGACGAAAAAACAGCAGGAGTTTCTGGCGACCATGACCTTTACGCATCCGGACTGGATCTATCCGCCGGAGATCACAACGGCGCTTCAGGATGTCCTGCAGTCCCTTACCGGTCTGCAGATCACATCGCAGGAAGCGGCAGATGAAATGCAGGCAGTCATGGATGAACTGTTGGAGAATGGATATGATTATAATGCGGTAGAGCAGGGAAAATAAGATAACGTGATATCCGGGAATCATGCTTGTGCCTGACGTTCCTGTTTGGATCGTACTGCTTATGCAAAACAGGCGCAGGCAGACTAATCCCGGATCAATCCTTTATATTATTGGGTAAAACGGTCTGCCAGAGAAGAGGAGTGGTGATGTGACAAAGACAAAAAGAGATGTGATCGTAGGACTTTTGTTTTCCTTTCCAGCTTTGTGCCTGTACTTTGTATTTACGATCTTTCCGTTTTTCTATGGATTTTATATTTCCCTGTGTGAATGGGACGGTTTTAATGAGCCGCGGTTGATGGGGATTGGCAATTATATGAAGATTTTTCAGGATAGTAAGGTGTTTGAGGCGTTGGGACATAACGTGGTCTATGCGCTTTCGACGGTGGTCGTGAAACTGGTATTTGCGTTTCTGATCGCATTAGTCCTGAACAAGAAATTAAGAGGGATCACCGTTTTTCGGACGATTCTGTTTACACCCGTCGTAATCTCTTTCGTCGCGATTGGATCTGTCTGGACATGGATCTACAATCCGACGCAGGGACTGCTTAACAGGCTGCTGGAAGCGTTGGGAATGATGAGTACCCAGAACCCGATTGCATGGCTGGGGGATGCAAGATATGCTCTGCCGGCGATCATGATCGTGGATGTGTGGAAGTGGCTGGGATATCACATTGTGTTATTTCTGGCAGGACTGCAGACGATCTCTTAGGAGATCTATGAATCTGCCAGGATCGATGGGGCGAATGGCTGGCAGAGTCTTCGCTACATCACCATTCCACAGATGAAAAACGTATTCTATATGAATCTTACGTTCTGTCTGGTCGGCGGGTTCAATGTATTCGATGTGGTCATGGTCATGACAAAGGGAGGCCCTTATGGGAAGACGGAGGTCATTGCAAAATATATCTATGATACGGCCTTTGGCTCAACGAATAAGTTCGGATATGTCACAGCAATCTCTATCTTTGTATTTATCCTGATGCTGATTGTGACGTTGGTGATCCTGCGGCTTATGCGGAAAGCAGAAGAAGAGATGTAAAGGAGGGCAGCGATGAAAGTCAAAAAAAGGATTGTTATGGTGATCGGTTATACAATACTTATGATGCTATCGGGAATCATTGTTGTCCCGCTGCTATGGCTTCTGGGAAATTCCCTGAAATCAGATAAAGATATCCGTGTGAATATGGCAAAGCTTCTGCCGTCGCCGGGAGAATGGCAGATCGATAACTATATCCAGGCGTGGAAGAGAGGAAATATTGGGCAGACGATCTGGAACAGTCTGTTCAATACACTGGTATCGGTTGTACTGATCTTAATGGTAGCCTATTTTACTTCCTATGCGATCGCGCGGATCCGCTACCGGGGAAGTGAATTCATTCATGCGATGTTCGTTTCAATGATGATGGTGCCGCTTGCGCAAGTGGTCATGATCCCGCAGTTTCGGATCATATCAGGGCTGAACCTGGTGGATACCCACATAGGAGTCATTCTGTTGTACACTGCGGCCGGCATTCCTTTCTCGGTTTTCCTGCTGACTTCCTTTTTGCGGAAAATTCCAATTGAATTGGACGAGGCGGCCTGTATTGACGGATGCAGCAGACTTGCGATCATCTTCAGGATCTTATTACCCCTGTCAAAACCAGGAATTGCTACGGTTGTTATTTTCCAGGGGATGAATGTCTGGAATGATTATTTTACGGCGTTGATCTATCTGCGTTCGCCGGAGATGAAGACGATCACGCTGGGACTTAAGAATTTCATGGGGCAATGGGGGTTGGTGGATTATAACAGATTGTTTGCAGCGATCGCGATCGTCACCTTTCCGATCATTTTGCTGTATGTTATTTTCCAGAATCAGTTTTAGAGCGGACTTACGTCCGGGTCTGTGAAAGGTTAGAGAAGGAGGGGCATATGGACAAGAAAGAGATTATCAGAAAAACGTTTCGGGACAATGGCGGGGGGGGTTCGCCTGATCCCTACCTTTGTTCCAAGGAGGTTTGCGAGTCCGGGCAAGCGGCTGCGGCTACATCCCGACGACTATTATGCGTTTGGCACGGCGAGAGGGGCGATCAAAGAACGATGGTTTTCCAGTGTGATTACCTGCATGAACGGAGAGATGGCGAAAGAAGATGAGGGACTAAGCTATGTATCCTACTCCGAAGATCCCAAAGATCGGTTTACGCTGAAAGAGGCGATTGAACTGCTGCAGGAAGAGATCATAGGAAAAGAACTGATGGACCAGTATGGGACATGGCCGATGTATTCTAAATTCTTCGATTATGAGACGCCGCTGTTCCATCACCTGCATTTAAGCTTCGAGGCGGCAGCCAGAGTCGGCAGGCTGGGCAAGCCGGAGGCATATTACTATCCGCCGCAGTATAATCCGACAGAAGGAAAATTTCCGCATACCTATTTTGGATTTAACCCGGACGTCACCAAAGAAGAGATCAAGGAGCACCTGCAAAGGTATACAGAGGGGGACGGCAGGATCACGGAACTGTCCCGCGCTTACAGGATCCAGTTAGGGACGGGATGGTATACGCCGCCGGGCGTCCTGCACGCGCCGGGATCTTACTTGACCTATGAGCCGCAGTGGAATTCGGATGTCAATTCGGTTTATGAAAATATTGTATTTGGGGAAGTCTACCCATATGAGATGCTGGTGGAGAATTGTCCTGAAGAGAACAAAGCAGATCTGGATTATGTGATCAGCCTGATGGACTGGGAGAAAAATATCGATCCTGACTATAAGGCGCATTATTTCCGCAAACCGATCGTGATCTGTGACGACGAGGACCACACGGATAAATGGGTGGTATATGGCAATGATTACATAGCGGCCAAGGAACTTACCGTGAAACCGGGACGCAGTATTCTGATTCAGGATGACGCTGCATACGGCTGTATTCTGGTACAGGGACATGGAACGTTCGGAAGCTATCAGGCGGAGGCGGCGGGAACGCTGCGGTTTGGACAGTTGAGCGCGGATGAATATTTTGTCAGTGAGAAGGCGGCAAGGGACGGTCTGCTTGTCACGAATGCGTCCAGGTTTGAGCCGCTTGTCATGTTGAAGCATTTCGGCCCCAATAACAGAGAAGTGCCAGACCAGGGCAGGCAGGAGGACAGATAAGATGCTTAGAGGGATACCGAGATTGATCTTACCAGATTTTATGAAAGTACTGATGGAGATGGGGCATGGGGATGAGATCGTCTTCGGCGATGCCAATTTTCCGGCTGAATCTATCGGCAGAAGAGTGATCCATATGGAAAGCAGTGAGATCACCGAGATTTTAGAGGCTGTTATGCCGTTTTTTACACTGGATAATTTCGTGGATGAGAATGCAGTCTTAATGTCAGTGGTGGAAGGCAGGGGGGAAGCGCCTTCTGTCTGGGAAAGGTATGAGACGATACTGAGAAAATACGATGTGGAAAAGGCATTCGGAGGATTTTCCTTTCTGACGAGGGAGGCGTTCTATGAGCGCGCGAAGACGGCTTATGCAGTGGTGGCCACAGGGGAAAGGGAAAAGTATGCGAACCTTATTTTGAAACTGGGGGTAGTGGAAGGAGAGAAGGAATGGATAGGATAAGAATTGAAACAGAAAATTTGAGACTGGAGTTTGACCAAGGGAATGGTTCGCTCGTGGGGATCTTTTCGAAGAAAGCAAACTGGAATGTGATCAAGCGTTCCCATCTGGGATTGTCCTGGCGGATGATGGTCCCCTTAGAGGGCAGAAGGAACAATGAGGCGTGGGGACACGAACAGGAGATGACGCCTGTATGCCAGGCTGGGGAAGATTATGTCAGATTTACCTGGGAGCAGATTACAACCCGTTATGGCGGGCCCCATCTGATTAAGGTAGAAACAGAATGCCGGGTGGAGAATGGACAGGCGGTATTTTATATGCATATCGATAACCGGGACGAGCATGTTGTGGAGAATGTGTATTATCCTTATATCGGGGATTTATACCGGCCGAATAACGCCGGAAGATTCACTTTCGAACACGGCAGTTACTGCGGCATGAAGGAATATGAACTGTATCCGAAATTCCCCAACTGTGCGGGAACCCACAGTGTGGATTATCCGACACTGTGCGTGGAAGACCATAGCAATCCGCCGATGAATCCTTTCGGGCTGTTCTCAGACGATCATGGAAACGGGCTTTATCTGGGCGTGGCGCAGAGGCGGATCGAGCCGGTGACCTGGCACGGAGAATATCTGCCCGGCTGGGAGAATTCCAATGATTTTCGGGTTTTTGACAGGGACAGGATAGGAGAAAAGGATACTTATGTGAGATTTGCGGTCGGGCATCTTCCTTTTGTCATGCCGCAGACACAGTTTGACCTGATCCCTTTTGCCATGGACGCGTACCAGGGAAGCTGGGGTGTGGGAGCCGAGTGCTATAAAAGAAACAGCGCGAGGTGGAATAAGCTTCCGGAACTGCCGGAGTGGGCGAAGGATCCTTATTCCTGGCTGCAGATCCAGATCAACTCCCCGGAGGATGAACTGAGGATGCAGTTTAAGGATTTCCCGAAAGTGGGAGCGGAATGTAAGAAGTACAATGTCAAGGTAATCCAGTTGGTGGGCTGGAACAAGGGAGGACAGGACAGAGGCAATCCAAGTCATGATCCGGATCCCCGCCTCGGCACCTGGGAGGAATTGCAGGCAGCGATCAAAGAAGTGCAGGCAATGGGAATCAAGGTAGTGCTGTTTGCCAAGTTTGTCTGGGCAGATCAGTCATTGGAGGATTTCAAAGAGAAGTACGAGCAGCATGCGATCAAGGATCCCTACCAGAATTATTATGTCTACAAAGGCTATCAGTATATGACACTTTCACAGATGACCAATGTGAACACGAGACGTCTGATCCCGATGTGTTTTGGGGACGATGCGTGGTTAGAGATCTGTAAAGAAGAGTTCCGTAAGTGTGTAGACTTAGGAGCGGATGGAATTCTCTTCGATGAGTGCCTGCATCACTCGCCGACGCTTAGCTGCTTTGACACTTCCCATGGGCACCGGTACGGAGCCTCCACCTATAGCTGGGATGAGCGGTTGATCCGTGAATTCAGGAAGATTGCGCCGGACAGGGATTTCATGATTGCAGGAGAAGGGATTTATGATTTCCAGTTTGATTATTATGATCTTTCCTACACGAGAACCTGGGGAAGAGACCATAAGGCGGTGAGCAGAATGCTGCGCCCGAATGGACAGATTATGTCGGCGGTGATCGGTTTTGAGGACAGAGGGATGATCAATCAGTGTCTTCTGAATCAATATATCATCAGCTATGAACCGTATAATTTCAAGGGAATGTTGTCCGATTTCCCTCTGACCGCAGCCTATGGAAGCAAGATGGATCAATTAAGAACAGACTTGCGGGAATATTTCTGGGACGGCAGTTTCCGGGAAAAGATCGGCGGAAGCGTTACCCTGGAGCATGGCGGCGCCGTGGAGTCTTATGCAGTTTATGAGGGAACAAACGGCAGGACGGGCATGGTGATATGCAATTACGATGAGAAGAATCCGATCACGGTAATTCCGCGATTGGAGAATGGGGAGAAGCTTACGCAGTACCGTCTGATTGACGACGATGCAATGACTGCATTTGACGGTAGTTTTGTGATTCCGCCAAACAGCGCTGCCGCGGTGATTTAGGCCAGCGTACAGGTACTGCGATGGTCATGGGGGTAATATGGGAAACTATCGATTGGGAATTTATGAAAAGGCCATGCCGGATGGTATGACCCTGGAAGAAAAACTTCTGTTGGCGAAGCAGACGGGATTTGACTATGTAGAACTGAGCATTGATGAGACAGAGGAGAAGATCGCACGGTTGGATTTCCCGAAAAAAGACTGGAAGAACTGCACCAGTTTATGCTGGAAAACAATATTTTTATGGAGACCATGTGTCTGTCTGCACATAGAAAGTACCCGTTAGGCAGCGAGAAAGAAGAGATCAGAAGAAAAAGCCTGGAGATTATGAAGAAAGCAATTATATTTTCCAGGGATCTGGGGATCCGGATTATTCAACTGGCAGGCTATGATGTGTATTATGAGAAGTCTAATGCAGCGACCAGAGAGAATTTCACCAGGGAATTGAAGAAATGTGTAGAGTACGCGGCAGAGTTTGGAATCATCCTGGCGTTTGAGACGATGGAAACAGAGTTTATGAATACGATCAGAAAAGCAAAGGCCGTAGTGGAAGTGATGGAGTCGCCCTATCTTCAGATCTACCCGGATATTGGAAATATCCGAAATGCAACAGAGCATTACCAGGAGGATATTTTGGCGGGCAGAGGGAAGAGTGTGGCGGTCCATCTGAAGGAGACAAGGGAGAATGTCTTCCGGGATATGGAATATGGGGAAGGAAGAGTGGACTTTAAAGGATGCATCAGCAGACTCGTTTCTCAGGGCGTTTTCCGTTTTACCTGTGAATTCTGGTATGATAAGAAGACGTGTCCTGAACTTTATCTGAGAAGGAACAGAGAATACATAAGGAGGTGTCTACCAGAGTGAAACGATATCTTATGGGGATTGATAATGGCGGAACCTACAGCAAGGCGGCAGTTTTTGACCTGGAAGGGAACCAGATCTGTAAGAAAAGCATCCAGATTCCGGTATCCATGCCGAAAGAAGGACATACCCAGAGAAATTTAGAACAGATCAGAGACTGCAATTTCAAGATCATAGAGGAAGCGGTGCGGGAATGTGACGGGCAGATCGTAGCGGTTGGGGTTACCGGACATGGGAAAGGGTTGTATCTGCTGGATCAGGAGAAACATTTCTTATATGAAGGAATTGGTTCCACGGATACGCGGGCGTTAATGTATGAATTGGAATGGGGAGCAGGGGAGCAGGCGCTGACTGTTTATGAAAAAACAGCACAGAAGATCATGGCATGTCAGCCGGCGCCTTTACTCCGGTGGCTAAAGGAGTACGAGAGAGACATATATGACAGCATTGGCGCTGTATTGGCGGTGAAAGACTTTGTGCGGTTCTGCCTGACAGGAGAGATCAGTACGGATTATACGGATATCTCCGGAACGAATTTATTGAATCTGCGCACGAAGGATTATGACCGTGAGCTTCTGGCATCTTTCGGGATCGAGGAGATCTATGAGGCGCTTCCCCCTGTCAGAAAGTCATACGAGATTGCAGGCAGAATTACGCAGGAGGCGGAGGCGCGGACAGGACTGCCGGCAGGTACGCCGGTGGTATCAGGGATGTTTGATATTGACGCCTGTGCGCTGGCGATGGGCAATGTGCAGCCCCTGGATATGTGTGTGCTGGCCGGGACCTGGGGGATCAACGAATATGTGTCGCCGAGGATGGTGGATGATGGGACAGCAGCCATGAACTCTGTTTTCTGTGATCAGGATTACTATCTGGTAGAAGAAAGCAGTGCGGCCTCGGCGGGCAATCTGGAATGGCTGATGAAACTGCTAAAGGAAACAGATTATGACAGGATCAATGAACTGGTAGAGAGTGTGGAGCCGGAAGACTGTAATCTGTATTATATGCCGTTTCTGTATGCCTCGAATGAGAACCCTCTTGCAAAAGGAATGTTTGTGGGCCTAAGCAGTTTCCATACGAAAGCGCACATTTTCCGTGCCGTCTATGAAGGGGTGGTGTTTGCACATTTGACCCATATTAAGATCCTGCTAAAGAACAGGCCTGTTCCGGCATGGATCCGCTTAGGCGGCGGAGCGGCAAATTCCCAGGTATGGGCGCAGATGTTTGCGGATATTCTTGGCGTGCCGGTATGTCTTGACCATACGGCAGAGCTGGGCGCCAAAGGCGCGGCGATGGCGGCCGGTGTGGGGGCTGGCATATACAAAGACTATGACGAGGCAGTCAGGATCTGTACAGGACAGGAGGAAATGTTGTTTCCGGAAGCACGGCGGACAGCGGTCTATCAAGAGAAGTACAATAATTATAAACGTATCATAGGAGCCGTTGATCCTATCTGGGAAGGAATACGGTAGAAACATTGATCGGAGGAGAGGAACTGTTTATGAAAATGGATGGAAAGAAAGGTTATTCGGTGGAGGGTATCGAGAGGCTGCCATTCCGATTTATGCACTGTTTCCTGTCAGGTGATATCCTGTCTCTGATAGGACGCCGAAGCGATCCGATAGCCGGCCAGGAACCAGAGCGCCGCGAACGCAAGCACGATGGTAAAAGCCAGGGGGATATTGTCTTTCACAGGAATCAGGAGATTTAGGAGAAGCACAAGGCCGGCAATGATCCCCGTGGATGCCATAAAGGACAGCATAAAGACGATCTGCGATTTCTCCGGGTCGAACAGGTAGGCGCAGGGTAAGCTGATGCCGCCTGCAAACAGGGTGGCGCTCATACCGATCACGCCATACAGATACAGCGCGTGTAAGGTGATGCCGTCGTTTACGGACATCAGCACGATGCACGGGATCAGGGCCGTGAGCAGTCCGATGAGCGCAAGTAAGAGGTAGAATACGAATTTCTCGCTGATGATCTGTTTTCTTGACAGCGGCATGGTGACCACATTCTTATTCCACTTTGAGCTTGCGTCGCTGGTGATGCTGATAAAGACCGCCGTCGTGGAAGCGACCGGGGCCAGCACCAGAAGCGCGCTCGTTTCCAGTAAAAAGGACAGTCCAAAGCCCAGAACGATCAGGCTGATAAGCGTGACAAGAATGTTGCTCTTTGCGATATAGAGGTCTTTTAGTAAAACGCCTTTCATTTCAGTTTCCTTCCTTTCTGTGCTGTTTCAGGTGTTTCCCTTGACGTAAAGAAGCATGATCTCGTCGATGGTGGCCGGAACGATCAGAGCCTTCGGGTACTTTCTGTGCATTTTCTCCCGGTCTGAGACAAGAACCTGCCATTCATAATCCATCCTGCGGCATGCAATGAGATCCGATTTCTCCAATGCGCTAAACTGGGCGGCTCCGCATTTCAGAATGCCGTATTGCTCAAGCAGCTCGTCTTTTGCTTTGGAGAACACGACTTTCCCCTGATGCAGGAACACGATATAATCGGCGATCTTCTCCAGATCGCTGGTGATATGGGAGGAGAGCAGGATGGAGTGCTCTTCGTCCTGCACGAAATCCAGGAGCATATCCAGAATATCATCCCGGACGACAGGGTCGAGTCCGCTGGTAGCCTCGTCCAGGATCAGCAGTCTGGAGTGATGGGAAAAGGCTGCGCAGATAGCCAGCTTCATCTTCATGCCCTTGGAATAGTGCCGGATCTGCTTATCCGGGGGCAGCGCAAACTGATCCAACAGGCGAAAATAGGTCTTCTCATCCCAGGTATGATAGATCTTTCGCATGATATGATTGATCTTGCGAGGAGAGAGGATTTCCGGGTAGTTGCCTGCGTCAAACACCACGCCGATCTGTTCTTTCGTGTCATTGTCAAGTTCTTCTTTCTCCAGGATGGAAACTTCTCCGGACTCTTTCCGGATCAGCCCCAGGGCCGCGTTGATCGTGGTGCTCTTCCCGGCGCCGTTCTCACCGATCAGCCCGACGATGGCGCCGCCAGGAACATGGAAGGAAACCTGGTCCAGAAGAAAGTCCTTATAGGTTTTGGTAAGTCCCGAAACTGTCAAAGCATTGTTCATGTCAATCCTCCTCGTACAGCAGTGTCAGCAGGTTCTGTAATCTGTCGAGCGGTATGCCGCTCGTGCGTGCGATCTCGATCGCCTCGCCAAGATGCTCCTCTATCTTTTTCTGTTGTTCTTCAAGATAGAAGTCCTGATTCTGAACGGATACATAGCATCCCTTGCCGGCTGTGGTCTCGATAAAACCATCCTCCTGTAGAAGGTCGTATGCTTTCTGCACAGTCAGAGCACTGATCTGCAGGGACCTTGCAAGGGAACGGATCGAGGGAAGCGCTTCTCCGGCGCTCAGCGTACCGTTCATGATCTGTGTCTTGATCTGCGTTACGATCTGCTCATACAGGGGGCGGCTTGTTTTGTTGCTTACAATGATCTCCAAGGCTTCACCGTCTTTCTGATTTATACTGTATTGTTTGAATAAATACAGTATAAGTCGGAACATATCACTTGTCAAGAGAAGGATAAATTTTTTTTCTGTCAAAAAATGACATTTTTTTCAGTAAATTTTCATTGAGTATAGAGAGAAAAGGCATTATAGTAGTGATATGGGGAATTTTTTCAGAAAATACTTTAGAAAAAAAGTTCATGAGGAGGGGCAGTATGGCAAAATACATCATGGCGTTGGATGCGGGAACCACCAGCAACCGCTGTATTCTGTTTAACGAGCAGGGGGATATGTGCAGTGTGGCGCAGAAGGAATTTACGCAGTATTTTCCGAAACCGGGCTGGGTGGAGCATGACGCAGACGAGATCTGGTCTACGCAGTATGAGGTGGCGCATCAGGCAATGGCGAATATCAATGCCACGGCGGCAGAGATCGCCGCGATCGGGATCACGAACCAGCGGGAGACGGTGGTGGTCTGGGATAAGAAGACGGGCAGCCCGGTCCACAATGCGATCGTGTGGCAGTGCCGCCGTACATCAGAGTATGCGGACAGCCTGAAGGAGAAGGGACTGACGGATAAATTCCGGGAAAAGACGGGGCTTGTGATCGACGCTTACTTCTCGGCGACGAAGATCAAATGGATCCTGGACAATGTGGAGGGAGCAAGGCAGAAAGCGGAAGACGGCGAGCTGCTGTTTGGCACGGTGGAGACCTGGCTGATCTGGAAACTGACCAAAGGCGGCGTGCACGTGACGGATTATTCCAATGCTTCCCGCACCATGCTTTTTAATATCAATACCTTGACGTGGGATGATGAGATCCTGCAGGAATTACAGATTCCGAAATGTATGCTGCCGGAGGTGAAACCGTCGAGCTGCATCTACGGTGAGGCGGATCCCGGATTCTTCGGCGGGCCGATCCCTATCGGCGGCGCGGCGGGCGACCAGCAGGCGGCGCTGTTCGGGCAGACCTGTTTTCAGCCAGGTGAGGCGAAGAATACCTATGGAACAGGGTGCTTTCTGTTGATGAATACGGGAGAAAAGCCTGTCTTTTCCCGGAACGGACTGGTGACGACCATCGCCTGGGGACTGGACGGCAAGGTCACCTATGCCCTGGAAGGTTCTATCTTCGTGGCGGGTGCGGCGATCCAGTGGCTGCGGGATGAGATGCGGCTGATCGATTCGGCCCAGGATTCGGAGTATATGGCGAAAAAGGTGGCGGATACAAACGGCTGCTATGTGGTGCCGGCCTTTACGGGACTGGGGGCGCCCCACTGGGATCAGTATGCGCGCGGAACGATCGTGGGTATTACCCGCGGCGTCAATAAATATCATATCATCAGGGCTACCCTGGATTCGCTGGCGTATCAGGTGAACGACGTACTTGCGGCGATGGAGGCGGATTCTTCCATCAAGCTGTCGGCGCTTAAGGTGGATGGCGGGGCCAGCGCCAATAATTTCCTGATGCAGCAACAGGCGAACATCAGTGGCGCACCGGTCAACCGGCCAAAGTGCGTTGAGACGACGGCCATGGGCGCGGCGTATCTGGCCGGTCTGGCGGTAGGATACTGGACGAGCAAGGAAGATGTGGTGAAGAACTGGGCCATCGACAGAGAATTTATGCCGGAGATCCCGGAGGAAGAGCGGACGGCCATGGTGAAGGGCTGGAGCAAAGCGGTGAAGTGTGCGTATGGCTGGGAGAAAGAGGAATAGAAAATAATCCTGGGAACAAAAAATTTTCAATCGCGAGATTTGTGTCTGCGCGTTGCTTGCCACAAACTCGACATGTGCAAAAAGCAGCGCAGAAATGGGGTAAACTATGTATGACGTAATCATTATCGGCGCAGGGGTATCAGGCTGCGCCTCGGCGCGGGAGCTTTCCAAATATCGGGCTAAGGTGTGCGTGCTGGAGAAAGCGGAAGATGTATGCTGCGGCACATCGAAGGCTAACAGTGCGATTGCCCATGCCGGCTACGACGCGCCGGCCGGTTCCCTGATGGCGAAGCTGAATGTGCAGGGCAATCAGATGATGGAGCGGCTGTCGCAGGAACTGGATTTCGCCTTTCAACAGATCGGCTCTCTGGTGATCTGCCGGGACAGGGAGGAGATGCCGAATTTACAGGCGCTCTATGACAGGGGTGTGGCCAATGGCGTAGAGGGTCTGCGGATCGTGGAGCAAGAAGAACTGCGCCGGATGGAACCCAATATTTCGGAGGATGCGGTGGCGGCATTGTATGCGCCGACGGCAGGGATCGTCTGTCCCTTCGGTATGAATATTGCCTTTGCGGAGAATGCGGCGGCAAACGGCGTGACATTCCAATTTGATACCGAGGTGCAGGATATCCGCAGGACAGAGCGCGGCTGGCTGATCGAGACAGACCAGGGACCGTTCGAGGCAAAATGCGTGGTCAACGCGGCAGGCGTCTATGCCGATGCGATCCATAATATGGTCAGTGAGCAAAAGATCAGGATCACGCCGAGAAGAGGGGACTACTGTCTGCTTGACAAATCGGCGGGCTCACATGTGTCCAGAGTCATCTTTGCACTCCCCGGCAAGTATGGCAAGGGGGTTCTGGTAACACCCACGGTACACGGCAATCTGCTGATCGGCCCGACAGCCATCGATACGGAAGATAAGGAAGGCATTAACACGACGAGGGCGGGACTCGACCAGGTACTTGAGAAAGCGGGAGAGAATGTGAAGGATCTGCCAATGCGTTCCGTGATCACTTCTTTTGCGGGACTGCGCGCCCATGAGGAGCATCATGAATTCAGGATCGGGGAAGTGGAGGACGCCGCCGGATTTGTGGACTGCGTGGGGATCGAATCTCCGGGACTGACGGCCAGCCCGGCGATCGGGGTGATGGTGGCCGGGATTGTGTGTAAGATCCTGCGGCTGGAAGAGAACCCGGCATTCGTCGGGACAAGAAAGGGGATCGTAAACCCGCAGGAACTGTCCATGGAGGAGCGCAGACAGCTGATCAGGGAGAACCCGGCTTATGGAAACATTATCTGTCGCTGTGAGATGGTGACGGAGGGGGAGATCCTCGATGCCATCAGAAGACCTCTGGGGGCCAGGTCCTTAGACGGCGTGAAGCGCAGGACGAGAGCCGGGATGGGACGCTGTCAGGCGGGCTTTTGTTCACCAAGAGTCATGGAGATCCTTGCCAGAGAATGCGGGAAGAGCATCCGTGAGATTACGAAGGCAGGCGGAGCGTCTAAGATCGTGGTCGGAGTGAATAAAGATGTGCTGTAGAGTCATATAGAAAAATGGTAACTGTTCAGTCAGGACTTTGCATTTGCCGTAAATGGACTTTGCAGGCAAAGTTCGTGAGAACATGGAATGGTTGAGAAGAATCCGATCTCTTTGCCGCAGGCAAACTTGGAATAGGCCGGATTCCGTAACTATGAAGCCAAAGGCTGAATCATTACGAAAAATGAGGAAAAATAAGTGAAAACATATGATATTGTAATTATCGGCGGCGGGCCGGCGGGCCTGTCCGCTGCGGTCTCCGCAAAGAAGAGCGGAACGGACAGCATCCTGATCCTGGAGCGGGATAAGGAACTGGGCGGCATTTTGAACCAGTGCATTCACAACGGATTCGGCCTGCATACCTTTAAAGAGGAACTGACGGGGCCGGAGTATGCGGGGCGGTTTATCGAGCAGGTAAAAGAACTGCAGATCGAGTATAAGCTGCACACGATGGTCATGGATATTAGCAGTGATAAAGTCGTGACGGCGATGAACAGCACGGATGGGCTGTTTGAGATCAGGGCCGGGGCGGTCATTCTGGCGATGGGATGCAGGGAGCGGTCCAGAGGCGCATTGAATATTCCGGGGTATCGTCCGGCCGGTATTTTTTCTGCGGGAACGGCTCAGAGGCTTGTCAATATGGAGGGGTATCTGCCGGGGCGCAAGGTGGTCATCTTAGGATCCGGCGACATCGGCCTGATCATGGCCAGGCGTATGACGCTGGAGGGCGCACAGGTACAGGTGGTGGCAGAACTGATGCCCTATTCCGGCGGTTTGAAGCGTAATATCGTGCAGTGCCTGGACGACTATGGAATTCCGCTGAAACTGAGCCATACAGTGGTAGAGATCCGTGGAAAAGAGCGGGTGGAAGGCATTACGCTGGCACAGGTGGACGAGAAAGGACGGCCGATCGCCGGGACGGAAGAAGAATATGAGTGCGATACGCTGCTGCTGTCGGTAGGGCTGATCCCGGAGAATGAGCTGTCGAGCGGTATGGGAGTGGAGCTTAGCAGGGTGACTTCCGGGCCGGTGGTCAATGAGGGCCTGGAGACAAATATCGAGGGCGTATTCGCCTGCGGTAATGTGCTGCACGTGCATGATCTGGTGGACTTCGTCTCGGAGGAAGCCGCGGCAGCCGGAAGGAACGCGGCCCGCTATGTGCAGGAAGCCGGAAGGAGGAAGGGGGAAGGGCCGGATGCCGCCGCAGAGCGTGCGCACTATGGAGCGCAGGCAGACAGGCGGAACAGCGTAGAACAAGGAGAGAATGACTTGTGCAAAGCAGCCGGCCGGACAGTGGAGATCCGTGCCGTTGACGGTGTGCGTTATACGGTGCCGTCCAGGATCAATGCGGAGCGGATGGAGGATATCCAGACCGTTCGTTTCAGAGTGGGCGGCGTATATAAGAACTGTTTTGTGAGCGTTTATCTGGATGAGGTGCGGATCCTGCACCGGAAACGTCCGGTCATGGCGCCGGGGGAGATGGAAGAGGTGAAGCTTAAGAGAGAAGAGCTGCTAAGACATCCGGATCTGAAAGCGATCACGGTGAAGGTGGAGGAGGTATAGGAACTATGGGAAAAAGAGAATTGATCTGTATCGGCTGTCCCATGGGCTGTCCGGTCACGGTGGAGATGAAGGGAGACGAGATCGTGAGTGTATCCGGCAATACCTGCCCGCGGGGCGATACCTATGCCAGAAAAGAAGTCACGAACCCGACCAGGATCGTTACTTCCACCGTGAAAGTGGAGGGCGGCTTTGTGGAGATGATCTCGGTGAAAACGAAGGAGGATATCCCTAAGGATAAGATTTTTGACTGTGTCAGGGCGCTTAAGGGTGTTACCGTGAAAGCGCCGGTGCACATCGGGGATGTGATCCTGGCGAATGTGGCCGGAACCGGCGTGGACGTGGTGGCGACGAGGAATGCGTAAGAGACAGGGAGTTTTTACTCCCTGTTGTTTTCGTCCAAAATACATAACTGATCCAGGACAGTTTCGGAGAACCGCTTTAGTCATTTTATGGGAACAATCGTTTATGTAGAAGGAGAATCTAATGCTACCTTTCGTGCATTCACAGTTATTGATGGACAGCAGTGACCCGTCCCCGCAAGCATAGACACCTTAAACGAAAGGATTCTATCCGGTTCTTAGTTTTACTCGTTTTTTCCGCTTTTTTCATCTTCACAGGATAGCGGAACGATTTTTCTCTTGCCCGCTGTGCCTGTGTGGCGGCTTATTCAAAAGCAGCTATGCCGCTTTCAAATCTGTCTGGTGTCTGCGGTAGCAGTCCTCCGGTGTCAGACAGCCGTTTGCCTCGTGGATACGCTTACGGTTATAAAATATCCATATATATTCGAATACTGCTGATGAAACCGTGTTCTTTTGCAAGTGCCTGGTAATCCAGGGAACAATACTGGCTTCCCCTGTCGGAGTGCAGGATACAGCCCTCGGTTGACCGCGTATGCCGGACAGCATCTTTCAGAGCGGCTATCACAAGTTCTTTTGTCATACGCCCGTCCATGGATATACCGACGATCTTATTCCCCAACAGATCCATGACGACGGCAAGGCAGAGCCAGCCTTCATTCGTCGGGATGTAAGTGATGTCACTTACCATCTTCTGTCCGGGCCTGTCAGCTTTGAAATCCCTGTCCAGAATATTTTCTGCTGCCGTAAGTCCCGCGGGACGCTTCATGGATCCGGCGTATCTGTTCCAGAAGGGAACGATTCTCCAATTGGCGGGCACTTGGTGTCCGTCTGCGCCATGCATAATAGCCGCTTTTGGAAACCTGAAGCCATTGCGCCATCTTTGCGATCCGATCTTTGGAACGGTGGTGTTCCATGTAAAGATAACGGGTCACTTCAGGTTCTTTGCAAAGAAGTCGCTCGCTTTTTTTAAGAATTCATTTTCCTCTTCCAGATCTTTAATACGTTTTTTAGGGCGCGCAGTTCGGCATCTTCCTGATGGAGGTTGCCACTGCCGACAAAGAGTTCTGTGGGATGTTGCTTAAAGCGGGACATCTATGTGTAGAGGGTGTTGACATTAATGCCGAGTTCCCTTGCAGCCTGTGCTGCGGGTATTCCCGACTGAACACGTTTACATGCTTCTTCCTTGAATTCGATACTATACGTCTGTGCCATAAGCTTTCCTCCTGGCTCTGCTGGATAGATGATACCATTCGTCTATATGTCTATCAAATAGGGTATGCGGCAATTGGTGTCCCAAATAGCCGAAAGCTTATGGAAGATATTCCAAACAAGGTAAGAGATGTCTTGGGAATTATTGTAGATGTGAATTTGCTGGCACAAGATGGTAAAGAATATATAGAAATATGTGTAAGTCCCAACACTTATTCTGTGAATTACAGAGGTGAGTATCATTATCGAAGCGGAAGTACAAAACAATTGCTTAAAGGACAGGCGTTAAATCAGTTTCTTCTTAAAAGAACTGGCATTACATGGGATAGTGTGTCTATACAGGATGTTGCGATCCGGGATTTACGGAATGACAGCTTTGATATTTTCCGTGAGCAGGCAGTTCTTAGTAAAAGGATGGACAAAAAGGATATTGATTCTTTTAATGAGCAGTTACTGGACAGCTTAAATCTGCTTGATCATGGTATGCTCAAACGGGCAGCGGTTTTATTGTTTCATCATAATCCGAAGAAATGGATACCGGGTTCATATGTTAAAATTGGCTATTTTGAAACAGATTCAGAACTGCGGTATCAGGATGAAATTCATGGATCACTGATTTTGCAGGCAGATAAAGTTGTAGATTTGATTTTTATTAAATATCTGAAAGCAGAAATTTTTTATCGAGGAGTTACGAGGGTAGAAATTTATCCTTTTCCAAAGGAGGCAATCAGAGAAGCCGTTTTTAATGCCATTGCGCACAAATTCTATGGAACATTGATACCGATTCAAATCAGGGTTTATGCGGATAAAATTATAATTGCTAACGATTGTGTGTTTCCTGATGATTGGACGGTCGATGATTTGATGGGAAGTCACTGTTCCAGACCATATAATCCGTTGATTGCAAATACTTTCTTTCGAGCAGGTTCTATCGAAGCATGGGGCGAGGTATTGAGAAAATCAGGGATAGTTGCACAGAAGCGGGGAATCCCATGCCAGAATATATGGTTAAAAAGGAAGATATTATGGTAACATTCAAAAGTCTGATAATTGACATTACCCAAGGTACTACCCAAACTGATATAAGAGCTATTGGAAATTCAATTCCTATGCGGATTTTGAAGGTTATTGGGGACAATCCGGCGTTGTCTCAAAGTCAGATTGCAGAAATGCTTGGAGAAAAACACGATACGATTAAGTACCATATGAGGAAAATGCGGTTGTCTGGGTTTATTGTAAGGGAAGAAACCAGTCAAAATGGAAAATGGACTATTGTTGATAATAAGAATTGATTTCATAATTTGGTTAATGTAGGATTTTCAGGAGTATTACACTACAAAGAGGATTAGGTAGATGGGTTTTGCTAAATTCTCATTATAAAAGAGACGGTAATTAATGATAAAAACAAATACGTTCCCCACAATTCGAATGAAAATAGATAGATTGTTGAAAATTACAAATAGGTATAGGTTCTACGATCTTGTGAAAGCAATATATTGCATTAACTTGTGCATTAATAATAGATCTGTTTTGGAATCCTGTCTTGCGTTAAATGCCTGTTTGATTGAGTATGTAGAACAGGGCAGTCAGGAAATAAATAGCTATGATAGTTTTAAAAACTTTTTTAAAAGAATCTATGATATTATGAAACCGGGAATAGCAGATGACTATACGGTAGAGGATTTTGGAGAAGTTAGGATTAGATATGACAATAAGTTTTATCGTGTGATAATTGGGACCGACCATAATAATGTTTTTGCTTGCTTTTTTTGCCTGTATTAGCCAGAAAAACTTCACATGAAGATGAACTTAAACTGATTTTGGATTATTCGTCAGGGATTCTTGATTATTTTATGAAAGATAACAAAAATGATGGAGTTGCAGAAAAAAGATTCGAAATTCCGTCAGAACAAATTTTTTAATAGAGTGCAAAAGTTTTTTGATAAAGAATGTAAGAAATACGATATTTTTAAGATTGCTACTTTAAATAATACAAGATAGTTGAAAATTCCTATTGCTTCTTCTTTTATAATAGCTCCATCCATTTGCATTAAGAAATCATTGGATAGTTCATTATAAGCTCCTCTGAACACATTACTACCAATTTTATTAACTATCTCATCCGAAAACGAATGACTAAAATACGATAACCAGCTACGCTGCCGGATCATGTACACATGTATGTATCGATACCGCCCAAAGAAAGTGTGGCGAAAGTAGTGGGTCGTATCAAGGGGAATAGCAGTTTGATGCTTTTCGACAGACATCCGGAGTATAGAGATCGGTATGGCCGCCGCTTCTGGGCGAGGGGATATTACTGCAAGACTGTCGGTAATGTAAATGAAGCAACAATAAAGAAGTATATCAATGAGCAGTATGAGAGTGACCGATTGGAAGGAGAGTCCTAAGAGTAAGCACAAACTAAGCCGCTTTTAAGCGGCCACGGCAGCACGCATATCTGAATGAGCTTTTTTTGAAATTACTTTTCTTATTCAAGCTCGCATATTGAAGTTCTTATAGCGAATGTGACAGCTACTTGTCATATTCACTGTGATATTGTTAGGATAACGGGAATGCCCACAAAGGGCGGGCCTTTGCGCAAGGCTGTATCTGGGGGCGCAGAAGCATACACCGGGAAAGGAGGAGGGATATTAAGATGGAAAAACTGCTATATGTAATGATGATCAAAAGAGGACGTGCCTATAACAAGGTTACCAAGGCTGTGATCGAGAGACATGTAGAAAATCTCAGGAAGCTGGATGCCGAAGAGAAGATAGAACTTTGCGGTCCGCTCACAGGCTGTCCGGGTGTTGCAGGAATAGTCATCTTTAAGACGCAGAGCTATGAGGAGGCGGAAGCTCTGTGCAGGTTGGAGCCGCTTGTCGCTGAAGGCTACGCAACATATACGCTTGCCACGCTGCAGGTTGCGGACAAGGAGAATAATTATTTATTATAGGACAGAAACAGAGAGCAGCTGAGAAAGCGGCATGGGTATAGCGATGGAGAATGCAGTTCCTATAAGGATTCTATAAGCGCATCCTTGATCTTGTGAAAAGGGATCACGGCATCCGGCCCGCCTGTATGTTCACCCAGATGCTTCTCCATCCAGGCCATGTGATACCAACGGCCGAATTTATAGCCGCACTGATGGAAGACACCGACCATCCGATAGCCGAGATGTTCATGAAACTGTATGCTGTTCAGGGTCAGATACTCATCCTCTGTTTCCGGATAACCGATACAGGCATTGGCAGTGAGAATATTTTGAAGCGTAAGCGCTTTTTCCAACGCTTCATACAGCGCTCTGCCGATGCCTGCTTTCTTTTTATCTTTCTGCAGGTAGATGGTAGTCTCCACGTTCCAGCCACAGGCCGCCCTGGCAATAAAAGGACCGGCATACGTATATCCCACGATCTGGCCATTGTGCTCGGCGACGAGATAGGGGTATTTTTGCAGAGTATTGGTGATCCTTGCCCGGAATTCCGTCACGGATGGTACAGTGTATTCAAAACTGATCGCGGTATCGGTAACGTAGGATGCGTAAATTTGCAGCAGTCTTTCTGCGTCTGCAGGTGTGGCGATCCTGATGGTTGTTCTGTCTTGGATTCGATTCATTATGTTGCTCCTGATTCTTCCTTTTGCGTATAAGATGGCAGTACGGTATGTCGGTAGTTATTTTATCGTTTCCGGTCTGGCTTGTCAATTCATGACAATATAATGATAGTAAGCGACAGTAACAGTAACAGTCCGTGAGAACACGTAAATTTGGCTAAAGGAATCCGGCTTTCGCCGCAGGGCGTTAAACATCCGGTGCACGTTTGTTTGGCGCTGACCGGAATGGAACGCAGACACTTGGAATGGACAGATTCCGCTATAGAGAAGTTTTACGCATTTAGGGATATTGCGGGCATAGCCAGCAATATCCACGCAGAGGTAAAAATGAAAATCCGGGACAGGGTATGAGATAAAATTTTCAAAATTCGGAAAATATGCAAAAAACGTAATTTGAAATTCGAGAATGTAGTGTCTCTATAGGATCTGTCTGCAGCAGACATCATAATTTGAGATTTTCTTGAGATTTATCGATTATAGTATATAGTATAGGTGATAAAGAACGGAGACGGCACAATGAATTTCAGCTTCCGGATCCTATCAAGATATATATGGAAGTTCGCATGGAGTGAAAGCGTAATTCCGAATTATGTTGTCGATAGAAAACAGATACATGCAGACAGAACAGGAGGAAAGCCTATATGAAGTCAAAACTGCTGCTCGTAGATGACGAGCCGGGGATCGTGGAAATGATGAAAAGTTATTTCGAGCCGCGCTATGAGGTGCTTACGGCTTACAGCGGCGAGGAGGCGCTTGACAGGGTGGCTGCCATGCCGGACCTGATCCTTCTGGATATCAATATGCCAGAGATGGACGGTCTGGCGGTCTGCCGGAAGATCCGGGATCATCTCGCCTGTCCCATTCTGTTTCTTACGGCTCGCATGGAGGCGGCCGACAAGATCAGGGGATTCGGCGCCGGGGCGGATGATTATATCGTGAAACCTTTTGACTTAGACGAGCTGGGAGCGCGGGTGGAGGCTCATCTGCGGCGGGAACAGCGCAGGCAGGGCAGCGCGGCAGTGCGCTTTTTCGGAGAGGGGGAGCTTTGCGTGGATTACTCTGCCCGGACGGCGGCGGTCAATGGAGAGGAGATTGTTTTTTCCAGACGGGAGTTCGATATTCTGGCGTTATTGTCGCTTCATGCGGGACAGGTCTTTGACAGGGAGCGTATCTACGAGGCAGTCTGGGGACTGGAAGGGGACGGCAGCAGCGATGTGGTGATGGAGCATATCCGGAAGATCCGGGGCAAGCTTACTGCCTGCACGCAGCAGAGCTATATTGAGACGGTCTGGGGGTGTGGATATCGATGGAACGGCTGAGAAATATGGGATTACGGAGGAGCTTTTTCCTGCTTTCGGTGGTATGCCTGTCGGCGGCGCTGCTGCTGACGGCAGGTATTTATATGGTCTGTGATAAGTTGGGTGACGGAATTCCCAGAGGGGGCATCGCGATCAGCTATGACGGTGGGATGACAAGCTTAGAAGAGCCGTCACCACGGCAGCAACAGATTCTGGAGTGGCTGTTCAGGATTCCGCTGCTGGCGGCAATGTTACTTCCGGTGGGCGGCCTGGGACTGGCCGGGGCGCTTTTTTACCGGTGGAAGCTGAAAGCGCCGATCCGCATCCTGCAAGAGGGCACGGAACGGATCCGGATGCAGGATCTGGATTTTACGATCCCGGCGGTTTCGGGAGACGAATTGGGGAAGATCTGCGCAGCGTTCGAGACCATGCGGAGAGAACTGTTAAAGACCAACCAGGAACTGTGGCGGCAGGCAGAGGAGCGCAGACGGCTGAATGCTGCCTTTTCCCATGATCTGCGAAACCCGGTGACGGTGTTGAAGGGAACGGTGAAGCTGCTGCGACAGGACAGTGAGGATGCGGCAGGCCGGGAACAGGCGCTGAGACGATTGGAGACGTATACGCTGCGCATCGAACGGTATGTGGAAGCCATGAGCAGTATCCAACGGCTGGAGCAGATGCCGGTCCATAAGAAAACTCTGGATGGGACAACGCTGCGGCAGGAACTGGAAGAGACGGCGGCGCTGCTTGCGGCAGTGCACAGGCGGTCCGCGCTGCCTGTGTCGGCGGGAGCGTCATCCGTGCCGCTTGTGACAGGAGGCAGACAACCCGTGCAGCCTGTGGTGGCGAGTGGACCGTCTGTGCAGATTTCGGTTTTGATGCAAGGAGTGACGGAGGCAACGATAGACCATGGGATTTTTCTCACGGTAGCGGAGAATCTGATCGGTAATGCGGTGCGCTTCGCGAAGCAGGAGGTGAAGATCTGCCTGCGGCAGGAGGGAAGAGGGCTTGTGCTTTCCGTGTGGGACGACGGGCCAGGGTATCCGGCGTGGCTTGTAAAAGAGGGGCCGAAGCCCTTCGGAAAAGTGACGGAGGATACAGTACATTTCGAGAAAGTGACGGAGGGCGCAGCGCATTTCGGTAAAGCACCGGAGGACGCAGTGCATATCGGGATGGGACTCTACAGCAGCCAGATACTCTGCGGCAAGCATGGGGGAGCGCTGCGTCTGGAAAACGGGAGAGGAGAAGAAGACGGAGGCGCGCGGGCGACGGTCGTGCTTGAGGGATAGAAGGGAGGCCTTGATGGATGTCCTGAACGTGAAGCGAAATATCTAAAGTGATAATATTTCAATCTTGAGTCTTTTTTGAGATTTATTCTGTACACTCTCCTTTAGGAGCTGCAGGATGTGAGGCTGATCATGTTGATCATCGGCAGCATCCAAAGCGAACGAAAGGGAGAGTGTTTTTATGTGGATCGAAGCGAAGAATGTAAGCAGACGATATGGCAGCGGCATCAGTCAGGTCACTGCGCTGCAGGAGGTCAGTCTGGTGATAAAGCCGGGGGATTTTCTGTCGATTATGGGGCCGTCCGGCAGCGGGAAGAGTACCCTGCTGCACCTGTTGTCCGGACTGGACCGGCCGACGACGGGAAGTCTGTGCTATGACGGACGGGACATCTACGGAATGCGGGACAGCGAATTGTCGGCATTTCGCCGCAGGCGGATCGGGTTTGTCTTTCAGCAGTTTCATCTGCTGCCGGTATTGACGGCGCAGGAGAATATCCTGATGCCGCTTCTTCTGGACGGCAGGAATTTGACAAGGAGAGGAAAGCTGACATGCAGCAGGAGAAGCAGGGGTACTGCTGGAGAGGGAGAGGATAACAGCCTCTGTAAAAGAAAGGAACAGGGAACGACAGCGTACCTGGCACAATTAACTAAGCTGCTGGGACTGGCTGACAGGCTCACGCATCTGCCCCATGAACTGTCCGGCGGACAACAGCAGAGGGTGGCGATTGCCCGTGCGCTGATCGCCGATCCGGACGTCATCTTTGCGGACGAACCGACCGGAAATCTGGACAGCAAGAGCGGTGAAGAAGTCATGCGGATGCTGGAGGAGATTCACCGCAACTTCGGAAAGACGCTGGTGGTGATCACCCATGACGGCCAGATCGCACGACGGGCCAGGCGGCAGTTTGAGATCGTGGACGGAAGACTGTCGGAAGCCTAAAAAAGACGAAAGGAAGGTTAGCATGAGATCCTATCATACATTGGCATGGAAAGAGATTATGGAACAGAAGGTGGTATCCGCTCTGATCTTGACAGCAATTATTTTATCGACGATGATGACGACGACGGCAGGACAGTGTACGGGCGTGCTTTCGGCCATGCGCAGGCAGCAGGCGGTCATGATCGGAGGTGACCGTCATGCGACTTTGGTACAGCTTGACGAGGAAAAGGTACAGGTGCTGGAAGCGGATGAGCGGTTTTCCTATACGGGCCGGTCGATTCCGCTTGGCAGCATGGAACTGAATGACCTGTTGCAGCTGAGCTTGACAGAGTATCAGGGAAAAAGCATGGAGACGATCCCGGCACATACGAAATTGGCAGAAGGGCGGCTGCCGGAAGCGCCGATGGAGATCGCGCTGCCAAAAGATGCGCTGCAGTTTCTCGGATTCGACGGTAAAATAGGGGACAGGATATCCCTGTCTTTATCAAAAGCGCTTCGACACGGTATTGTTACGGAGGCTTACGACTATCGGGCGGATTTTGTCCTTACCGGTATTACGGAGAGTAATTATTTGGGATACACGGCCGGATCGATCGTGGGACTGGCCGGGGAAGGAACGGCGAAGGCAGTGCTGCCCTCCGCGTATTTATATTACAATCTGGATGTGCGGGTGAAGGATCCGAAGGGATTCCAGGCCTGTATGGACGACATCGGCGAGAAACTGGATATCCACGCACTGGATACGATCTGCAACCGTCCTTATCTGCGGGCGCTGGGCATCCGGTACAACGAGGAGGAAGACAACTCCATGGTGATGGACGGTCTGGATGACGCCGGCTTTTCTTATATGATGCTGGCCGGTGTCCTGGTGACGGGCCTGATCCTGGCGGCAGCCGGGCTGGTGATCTACAATATATTAAAGATTGCCGTGATGAGGCGAACGGAGCAGTATGGCATCCTGCGGGCAATCGGTGCACGGAAAGGGCAGGTATACAGGATCGTGGCAAAAGAGGTGCTTTTGTTGTGTGCACTGGGCATTCCGGCGGGGATGCTGCTTGGAAGGCTGTCCGCCAAAGGAATCCTGGGAGCGGCGCTTGGGCAGCTTTCACCGGAACTGTTTCTTGTGCAGGATGCGGCACAGCTGCAGGAACTGATCTTAGCCAATGATTCCGGTAAAGGGGGATACCTTGCGGTGAGTGCGCTGATCACACTGGCGGCTGCGTTTCTGGCAGCGGCGCCGGCGGCGCGGTATGCGGCGAAAGTTTCTCCTGTAACGGCGATACGCGAGACAGCGGGCAGGAACTTTAAGCGGAGAATCCGTAAGGCGCGAAACATACGGCATTTTGAGCGGTATTATGCGAGACTCAACCTGGGGCGCAACGGGAGCCGCACGGCGGTCACGATTTTGTCTCTGGTCATGAGCATTACCGTGTTTATCACATTACAGAGCGCTCTTTCGATGCTGGATGTCTCGGATGCCGTGTCGGAGCATCTGGGGGATTATTCGGTGGTCAATGAGTACGTCGGATTTACGGCAGACGAACTGGCGGACATGGAGGCGGACAAGAATACGGCGGCAGTGGCGGCGCAGCAGTTTTCGCTCTATGAACTGGATGCGCAGTATAAGCCGGCAGGGATAGAGACGGATGTCACGCTGGGTATGGGGGAAACCTTTCAGGTATTCGGATTAAATGGTGGCTGGATGGACTATGCTTTTGTGCAGAGGCTGCCGGAAGACGTGCTGGACGCTTTGAAAGCGGGTAAAGGATGTGTGGTGCGTAATCCCTTGCAGTTTGAGTTCGAGGGGCAGAAGATCGGGACGACCTGTATCGAGGAGGGGCGGACCATAACCGTGTCCGGAAAGAAACTGCCGGTACTGTTATCCCTGAGTGGTTACGACGCTTATTTCAGCGTGGGAAACAGCGGCTTTACCAACGGCGTGCAGGTGATCGTGAGCGATAAGATCTATGGACAACTGACCGGAAAAGATGTCTACGCGGAACTGCGGCCGTTATTAATAGAGGATGCGGACCGGTCGGCCTTCGAGCAGAGGCTTGCGGCGCTTTGCAGACGGCGGGCCGGGACGACCTGGGTATCCTACGAGCAGACGGACAGACAGCTTCAGGAGAGCGCTGCCCAGATCAATCTGCTGGCGTGGGGACTGATCCTGCTGATCGGGATGATTGGGATCTTAAATATCATCAATACGGTCTATACGAATATCCATACAAGAGTGAAAGAGATCGGGACCCAGCGTGCGGTCGGCATGAGCATGGAAAGCCTGTACAGGACTTTTCTGTGGGAAGGCGCCTACTATGGCATGATCGCGGCGGTGACAGGCAGTATCAGCGGCTATCTGTGCACCGTGCTCACGGAGGCCGCTGCATCTGGCGAACTTACGCTGACGCCCGTACCGGCAGTGCCGATCCTGGAGGCTGCGGCGGTTTCCGTGGTGGCCTGCCTGCTTGCGACGGCGGCGCCGCTTAAGAGGATAGCGAAGATGGGCATTGTGGAGGCCATCGGGGCGGTGGAGTGAGGGAAAGATCAGGGGGAATTTGGCGTTTCGGGAAGATCTGCCGGATTTCCCCAGATATAATCCCGGAATTCTTTGGGAGAGTATTGATAATTTTTCTTGAACTGCTTACAAAAGTAGGAGGTAGAAGCGAAACCGACGGAATAGGCTATGGTAGTAATTGAAAGATAGGGGTCTTTTAACAGGGCGCAGGCGCGTTCCAGGCGGATCTTATTGAGTAGCTGGTTAGGCGCGATCCCATACTGTTTCTTGACACATCGGATCAGATGGGAGGGATGGCAGTTAAGTGTTTTGGACAGGTCGTCCATGGTAAACTGTTCCGCATAGTGAAAGTTAAAATATTGCAGGGCAGAGTAGGCAATGCCGTTGTCGTCAGAAGTGTCCGGCGTGACAGCCAGGATGTTCAGCAGGCGCATGAGCAGCTCTTGTTGATGGAACAAGTTGTTATCCGAGGTAAGAACTGTGCGGGAGTCTGTGAAGAAGTCGATGGAACGTCTTTCTAACTGTTGCAGAATAGAGAGGACATTCTGTGCGGCCGCTTCAGGCAGAGCCTGTTCCTGCAGGAAAGACAGCGTATATTTATTGTCTTTGAATTCAGAGTTAGGTTCCCAGGGAAGACGATAGGAGACATCTGAGATCTCGATCGTCTCGTTTGTGCTGAAATGAAGCCAGTGAAAAAGTGTTTTCTCCGTACAGATCCTGCTGCCCTGATGAGGGGTATAAGGCGGGATCAGCAGGATATGATTCTGTGATACAATGAATTCCTGTTGTCCGACAAGCATATAGAGAGTCCCGGTTTCCACCATGATCAGGTCAAAGAAACTGACGCCCTTGCGGTTGTTATGTTTATCACCTGGACGATAGATGGCGTTCCCGGAATGAGAATACCAGGGAAAGGGCGGAACATGGATATTGATAAAGGACATGGAAAACCTCCGTAAAAATAAAATGGTGCACAATTTCTGTAAAATGCAAATTTTGTCATATCAATTATAGCGTGATTACGCTGTTTTTTCAATATTAATTCAATCAAATGCTAAAAATGTGTCATTGATTTTGATCATTTTCTTATATATTCCTGCTAATTAAACTGTATAAAGTTGTGAGGAAATTGGATATAATTGCAATTAAGTTAGCAAATAGTAACAAATAGTTTCGACGGATGTTTCTGAGGAGATAGAAATTTCCACAAAAGAAAGGAGTAAGAATGAAAAAGAAATTGTTAGTTGGTTTGTTGGCATCTTCCATGATCCTCGGCTTGACGGCCTGTGGCGATTCTGGCAAGGGGGGGGGGAATACAGACCCCGCAGGAAGCACGCAGGATGACGGGACGTCACAGGAGAGTACAGACACTGCAGGAACTGACACCGTAGAGGATAGCGGCGGAAATGCAGACAGCGGCGACAGCCTGGAAGTCTGGGTACGGAACAGTTATTTTGATGAAGTCACCACAGCGGCAGCAGACTTCACAGAGCAGACAGGCATTGCCGTGACGGTGTCGGAGCCTTCCAATATGTCGGATGATCTGGCGCTTGCGTTGTCTTCCGGGGATGCGTCGGATATTGTTTCCATCGACTGTGTACTTGTGCCGTATTATGCGTCGATCGGCGCATTGAAGGATATCACCACAGAGTTTGCGGCGTTGGAATATAAGGATACCTTTTCCGGTGGTCTGCTGGACTTATCTACATATGAAGGGAAACAGTATGCAGTGCCTTTTGCGCCGGATGTCAGTGTACTGCTCTATAACAAAGACATCTTCGAGGCGAATGGACTTGATCCTGAGGCGCCGCCTAGGACATGGGAGGAATTGATCGCGGCAGCACAGGCCTGTACCAGTGAAGATGTGTATGGTTATATGTTTGCAGCCTCCGACGCCGGCGGCATGATGTTCACTTTCTGTCCATACATCTGGTGTAACGGCGGTGAATTCACCAGCGAAGACGGTACGGAATCCATGTTGAATCAGCCGGAAGCTGTGGAAGCACTCCAGTTGATCACTGACATGGTTTATGAATATCAGGTGACACCGGAAAGTATTACCTCTTATGACTGGACGGCGACAGAGGATGCTTTCAAGGCACAGAAAGCGGCTATGATCGTGCAGGGCAGCTCCGCGGTGGGGAATATTGTGAATGGCGGTTATGATTTTAATGCCGGCTGTGCGTTGATTCCTTCCCCAGATGGAAGCAAGTATGCTTCTTTCTCCGGCGGCGACAGTATAGCGATTTTAGCGGATACAGACAAGCAGGATGAGGCATGGCAGTTTGTACAGTATTGTCTCAGCAAGGAAGTACAGGTAGATCAGTTGGCAGCGTATGGCAATATTCCGTCCCGTGCGGATCTGTTTGAGAATGACATCTTCGGTTCCCATGCAGAGTATGATGTGCTCAGACAGGCGTTGGAAGTGGGAGAGGCGCCGTACAGCCTGAAATATAATGAAATGTATACACCCTGGATCGATGCGGTACAGTTTGCGCTGAATCAGGAGAAGACTCCGGAAGAAGCGTTTGCTGACGCGAAAGAGGAGATTGACGCTCTTCTTTCAGAATAAGAAGAATGTTGAAAGAGTCGGCCGCATTTCGTTTCAATCAGCGGAATGCGGTGGCTTTTTGGAATAGAGGCCCGATAGACGGGCAGGGGGTGTATCGATGAATAGAATAAAAAGCTGGAAAGTGACACACAAAAATCTGACAAACATGCTTTTTGTCCTGCCGTTGCTGGTGATCAATATCACGTTTTTTGCCGTTCCCTTCGTGAAATCTCTCTATATGTCTCTATACGACTGGCCGCTTTTGGGGGATCGGACCTTTATCGGCATACAGAATTTTATCCGCGCATTTCAGGACAAAAAGTTTCTGCATTCGCTTCTGTTTACGATGGAGTATGCACTGATCGTGACGCCGATGTTGTTTCTGGTAGCGTTTGTCATGGCGATCTTAGTCAACCAGAAATTCAGAGGAGTCGGTATTTTCCGTACTATTTATTTTATGCCGGTTGTGATCTCCATGACAGCCAGTGCAGATATCTGGCTATGGATCTACAATGAACTGTATGGCGTGCTGAATCATGTGATGTTGGCAGTCGGAGTCATTGATTCGCCTGTGGCCTGGATGCATTTGCCAAAGACATCCCTTCCGGCGGTCTGTGCCATGGTCACCTGGAAGATGGCAGGGTTTAGCATGTTGATGCTTCTTGGCGCGTTTCAGTCTGTCGATGAGGAGATCTATCAATCGGCAAGCATTGACGGGGCGGGTAAGATACAGCAGTTTTTCAGGATTACGCTGCCGCTGATCCGTCCAACGATCGGCCTTTCCATGGTGATTTCTATTATCGGATCCGTACTTGCCTTTGAGCAGTTTAAGATCATGACGGCAGGCGGACCGTCTTCTAAGACACAGACGGCTGTCTACTATATCTATCAGACTTCTTTCGGCCATTTCAAATTCGGATATGGGGCGGCGATGTCAATGATTCTGCTTGTGATTCTCGCTGTTCTTAGTTATTTTCAGTTTGCCGTGATGAAAGATTCGACGCAGTAGGGGAGGGTGCAGATGAAGAGACATAATAGCAAGAAGATCATGATCGTGTTAAATATCCTGTTAGGTATGATCTGGCTTATGCCGATCTATTGGGCAGTCGTTACTTCAATCAAGACACAGAAGGAATTGTATGGAGGGATCAGCCTGATCCCGCGTGTAGCGACGTCGGAGAATTACGTGTCGTTGTTCCGGTACAAAGACGGTATTTTCTTTTTTTACTCAAACTTCGCACTTGCATAAGTGCCTATGCACCTTGAAAATTCAATAAAAAC
>CAJTRA010000022.1 GCA_910578345.1 uncultured Lachnospiraceae bacterium
ACAGGCTTTATCGGACCTGCAAGAGTTTTTCTTTTATTCAACTGTCAAACTACCGAGTTCAAGATCAAGAATTTAGGTTGAGTGTGTACGATAAATGTGCTATACTGACAGTACCAGAATTATATTATGGGCCAGTCAAGGTTTCGACAGGGGTCTTGCAGCTGGAGAAGCTATCCGCAGGCGATGCGTCAAATCGCGAATCTAAATATAAACGCTGAAGATAATTTAGCATACGCTGCCTAAGGGCAGCTGTCCGCCCTAGTGCACCTACACATTAGGAACCGGGCATCGACTATGTAGGAAACGACGCAGGGGACGCCTCTATCCTGCGGGCGTAACAGAGGCTACTGAATGCATCGGGGTGTCGGTCTCCTGGTGCAGGAGGGAATGTGGAGCAATCCGAAACGACCTACTATGATAGTAGAAGGACAGGGAATGGGCTTTTGGACACGGGTTCGACTCCCGTCTGGTCCAGTCACAACAACTCTCAAAAGACGCGAAATATCCGTACTTTTGGGAGTTTTCTTTCAATCAGATTATTGCAGGGATATTTTGGACATAATTAGGTAGGATGGATCACAGGGACAAGGCCGGCAATTATACAACTTGTCCTTTTTTTCCTATTATGGTAGAATATTCAAGATGTTACTGGCAGCAGCTCTTATTTTGGCAGATTGTGACTGACTGCAGGACGGATCGTATCATGCGATAAGAGAAACAGGGGGAACATACAGTGCTTAGGTCCTATGCAACAACGGATATCGGACAAAGAAGACAACTGAATCAGGATTTTATCTATTTGTCGGAGGGACCTGTCGGTAATCTGCCGAATGTCTTTATTGTGGCAGACGGCATGGGAGGACATAATGCCGGCGACTATGCATCGCGTTATGCAGTAGAAACGGTGGTGGAGGAGATTGAAGCTTCTTTTGAGAAGAATCCGGTCAGGATTCTTGGTAAGGCCATTGAGAGAGCGAATACACTGATCCGCCGGAGGGCCAGTGAGGATATCTCCTATAGCGGTATGGGCACGACGATGGTTATCGCGACCTTTATTGGCAGATATTTGGAGGTAGCCAATATAGGAGACAGCAGACTATATGTTGTAAATGAGAGGATCAGGCAGATCACGCAGGATCATTCCCTAGTGGAAGAAATGGTCCGTATGGGAGGAATTGACAGAGCTTCTGCAAGAAATCATCCAGATAAAAATATTATTACGAGGGCAATTGGCGCCAGGGATCATGTTGAAGCGGACTTTTTTAATCTGGAATTACAGACGGGGGATATGGTTTTACTTTGTTCTGATGGCTTGACAAATATGATGGACGACGAGACGATCCACTATATTCTGAAAAATGGTGGCAGTCTTAAGGACAGGGTAGAAGAATTGGTGAAGGTAGCCAACCAGAATGGTGGCAAGGATAATATTTCAGTGATCGTTATCGAACCATAGCAGACGAGGTGGAACATGATTAAGATAGGTATGATGATAGGCGACCGGTATGAGATCTTAGAGAGAATCGGTACTGGTGGTATGTCAGATGTATATAAGGCGAAAGATTACAAATTAAATCGATTCGTAGCAGTCAAAGTTTTGAAGCAGGAATTCAGTGAAAATGCTAATTTTGTATCGAAATTCCGGGTTGAGGCGCAGGCGGCAGCAGGTCTGATGCATCCAAATATTGTGAATGTCTATGATGTCGGTGAGGAGGACGGTATCTACTACATTGTGATGGAACAGGTAGAAGGTATCACTTTGAAAAAGTATATTGAGAGGAAAGCAAGGCTTTCTGTCAAAGAGGCGGTGAGCATTGCGATCCAGGTGTCCATGGGATTGGAAGCGGCACATAATAACCATATTATTCACAGGGACATCAAGCCGCAGAACATTCTTATTTCAAAAGAAGGTAAGGTGAAGGTGACAGACTTTGGCATTGCCAAAGCGGCTACCAGCAATACGATTACGTCAAATGTGATGGGGTCGGTTCACTATACGTCGCCAGAGCAGGCAAGAGGCGGCTACAGTGATGAGAAGAGCGATATCTATTCACTGGGGATTACTTTGTTTGAGATGTTGACAGGCAGAGTGCCTTTTAACGGAGAGACAACGGTAGCAATTGCGATCAAGCATATCCAGGAAGAGATGCCATCCCCCAGAGAGTATGTGCCGGAAATCCCGATCAGCGTAGAACAGATTGTATGTAAGTGTTGCCAGAAGAGCCCGGATAGAAGATATCAGTCCATGCAGGAGCTGATCGTGGATTTGAAGCAGTCGCTGATCAATCCTGACGAAGATTTCGTCAAGTTGGTTGATCCTGATGAAGAGGCTTCTACCAGAATGATCACGGATCGGGATATGGCGCAGATCAAGAGGCAATCTGACAGACGTGATTCTATGGAAGAAGCGATGCGTCTTAAGAAAGACAATATGCGCAATTATGAGTACGAGGAGGAAGACGACGAAGACGAGGAGGAAGATTGGGATGAGGACGACGAAGACTATGATCCCAAGATGGAGAGGATCACAACCATTCTGGCGGTTGTGGCAGCGCTGCTTGTAGGCTGTATCATTATCTTTGTAGTTGGCAGAGCAATTGGCGTTTTCCCGTTCGGCGCGCAGGTAGAGGAAGAGCCCGCGCAGGAAGAAGAGACAGAACAGGTAGAGATGATCAAAGTAGCGGGTATGCAGGTAGACGATGCCAAGCGTGCGCTGTTGGAATTAGGGCTGACACCGGAAATCAGGTATGAAGTGAGCAATGCCTATGAGGCGGGTACGGTTCTGCGGGCAAGTGTACAGGGTGCGGCGACAAGCAATGATCAGGATAAAGTGATGATCGATAAAGGAACCGTCGTTATATTGACAGTAGCGGAAAGCGCCGAAGGCGTCAAGGTGCCTGGGACTACCGGGAAATCAAAGCAGGAAGCAACCTCTATGCTTGAAAAAGAAGGTTTTGTAGTCAGCGTGACGGAAGGATACGATCCTTCGGTTCAGAGCGGATATGTGATCTCACAGTCGCCGGAAGCGGGCATGATGGCGCCGCAAGGCTCCTCGGTCACCATCCGGGTAAGCCAGGGAACAGAAGAAAATAAAGTAAGGGTGCCGAATCTGGTTGGTATGGAGGAGATGGATGCGACAGTAACCTTGACGGAGCTGGGACTGCCGGTAGGCAATGTGACAACAGTGAGTAATGAGGATGCATCTCTGGCCGGTAAAGTATGCTATCAGAGTTATTCGGTAGGCTCTTATGTAGATAAGGGAACAGCCATTGATCTGTCGATCAGTACCGGGCCGGAAGCGGCAACTTATAAATATACAGAAGGGATCGCCGCACCGACGGAGGATACGGATTATCAAAATGGCATGTCGGTGAATGTCACGGTAACGACAGCGGACGGTACGCAGCTTTTGAGTACGCAGACGAGCTCCTTTCCGGTGAGCGTCAACTATACAGGGATCAAGTCGGCAACCGGTACGATCACCTTTACGTTTCGGGTGGAGAAGGAAGCTACCACGACGACAGATCCGAATACGGGAGAGACAGTGACAAATCCGCCGGTGTCAGAGGATAGAACGGTTCAGCGAGAAGTCAGTTTTACACAGGAATAGGAATGCGCAGATGCAGGGCAAGATAATCAAAGGAATTGCAGGGTTCTATTATGTCCATGTGGAGAGAAAGGGAATCTATGAATGTAAGGCCAAGGGGATTTTCAGAAAGGATCATATAAAACCTCTGGTGGGAGATGACGTAGTGATTGATGTGCTGGATGAAGCGCAGATGCTCGGTCATATCAGCGGCATACTTCCGAGACGAAGTGCATTGCTGCGTCCGGCAGTGGCTAATGTGGATCAGGCGCTTATCCTGTTTGCCATCGTGAAGCCGAATCCAAATTTTAACCTTCTGGACAGGTTTCTGATTCGGATGGGACGGCAGGATCTGCCGACGATCATCTGTTTTAACAAACAGGATATTGCGTCCGTGCAGGAGAAAGAGGCGCTGCGAAAAGCGTATGAGACTTGTGGGTGTCATGTGTTATTTATAAGCGCGCTGGAGAATGAAGGCGTGGAGGAAGTCAGAGAGCTACTGAGCGGTATGACGACCACTGTGGCAGGGCCGAGCGGGGTTGGTAAGTCGTCTCTGATTAATCGGCTGTCGCCCCAGGCGAAGATGGAGACAGGGGTGATCAGTGAGAAGATTGAGCGTGGCAGACATACAACCAGGCATTCTGAGATAATTGCGCTGGGGGAAGGAACCTATATTGTAGACACGCCAGGCTTTACTTCTCTGGATATCTCGGAGATCACGAAAGAGGAGCTGGGGCTCTATTATCCTGAATTCGGGTCCTATGCCTCTTCCTGTAAGTTCCGGGGATGCGCGCACATCAGCGAGCCGTCCTGCAGGGTCAAGGAAGCGGTGGAGGCGGGGGCGATCAGCCAGGTTCGGTATGATAATTATCGAGTGCTGTATCAGGAGTTGAAAGATATAAGGCGTTATTCTTAAATGGAAAATATAGAGAAAGGCGAAAACCCTTTAAATATAAGGATTTTCGGATAGGTATAACAGGATATGAAACTAGGCATCGTAGGACTCCCCAATGTGGGCAAAAGCACCCTTTTCAATTCACTGACTAAGGCGGGGGCAGAATCCGCAAACTACCCATTCTGCACGATCGATCCGAATATCGGGATCGTGGCAGTGCCGGATGAGCGGTTAAAACTCTTAGGCGATCTGTATCATTCTAAAAAGGTAACACCTGCTACGATTGAATTTGTAGATATTGCCGGTTTGGTGAAAGGCGCTTCCAAAGGAGAAGGTCTTGGGAACCAGTTTTTGAGTAATATAAGAGAAGTGGATGCGATCGTCCATGTGGTGAGATGTTTTGAGGACAGCAATATTGTCCATGTGGATGGCTCGATTGATCCGTTGCGGGACATCGAGACGATCAATCTGGAGCTGATCTTCTCTGATCTGGAGATCCTGGAGCGCAGGATCGCGAAGACTGCCAAGATTGCGAAGATGGATAAGACGGCAGCGAAAGAGTATGCGCTTCTGGAAAGAATAAAGACACATCTGGAAGAGGGGAAACTGGCGAAAGTGTTTGAACCGGAAGACGAGGATGAGGCAGCTTTCCTGGCGTCTTATCATCTGCTGACTGGTAAGCCGGTGATCTTTGCGGCGAATGTGGCGGAAGACGATCTGGCAGATGAAGGGGCATCCAATGAGGGCGTTGCCAGGGTGAGGCAGTTTGCGGCAGAGAGCGACAGTGAAGTGTTTGTAATCTGTGCCCAGATTGAGCAGGAGATTGCTGAGCTGGATGAAGAAGAGACGGCGATGTTCCTGGAAGATCTTGGGTTGTCGGAGTCTGGTTTGCAGAAGCTGATCAAAGCAAGCTATCATATTTTGGGTTTGATGAGTTTCCTAACGTCTGGTGAAGACGAGACCAGGGCATGGACCATTAAGATCGGAACGAAAGCGCCTCAGGCTGCCGGTAAGATACATACGGACTTTGAGAGAGGTTTTATCAAGGCTGAGGTGGTGAACTATAAAGACTTGCTGGAGCAGGGGTCTCTTGCGGCGGCCAGAGAGAAGGGCCTGGTCGGTATGGAAGGGAAAGATTATGTGGTGCAGGACGGCGATGTGATTTTGTTTAGGTTTAACGTATAGAAATGACTTCGCTGATTCGAGGTTGTGCGTGGAACAAGGGCAACGCCCGCCAGAGAAGCTGGACGAGAGAGTGTGAGAAACGCAATTTTGTTCACAGACTGCTGGCATAATGGAAGGAGTTATATCATGCAGGACATCATGGATGTGACAGACATTGCCTTTCCCCATTTGGGTATTTATTTAAGAAATATACCGAGAGGATTTTCTATTTTCGGTTTTCATATCGCTCTTTATGGGATGATCATCGGTCTTGGAATTTTATGTGGTATTTTTCTGGCAGCACACATCGCCAGGAAAGAGAATCTGGATCCAGACCTGATCTGGGATTTTGCGATCTATGCAATCATTTTTTCAATCATCGGGGCGCGGATCTATTATGTGATCTTCCAGTGGGATATTTATAAGGATGATCTGCTCAGTATCTTTAACACGCGGAAAGGCGGTCTGGCAATCTACGGGGCGGTGATCGCAGCATTTATCACTCTATGGGTATATTGTAGGGTCAAGAAACAGAGTTTCCTAAAAATTGCAGATATCTGTGTGCCGGCGCTTACGTTAGGACAGATTATCGGCCGCTGGGGTAATTTCGTAAACCGGGAGGTGTTCGGTGAATATACGGATGGTCTGCTCGCCATGCGGCTGCCTATCGACGCAGTCAGGAGCAGTGATATTTCAGAGAGTATTGCGAGTCATATGATAGAGGGAACCAACTATATTCAGGTGCATCCGACCTTCTTGTATGAGGGGTTATGGAATCTTGCGCTTCTTGTCATTATGCTGCTGTACCGCAAACATAAGAGATTTCAGGGAGAAATGTGGTTGCTTTATCTGGGCGGTTACGGCCTGGGCAGAGCATGGATCGAGGGAATCCGGACAGATACGCTGTTTATCCCGCATACGACAGTTGCGGTATCGCAGGTATTGGCGATCGTACTCTTTGTGGCGTCTCTGGCGGCGGATCTGGTGATTCGTGCACGCAGGAAGAAAGCCTTGTCTGCATCAGAACCGAATACTGAGGAAGAATAAAATTTATTTTATTATGATAGAACCTTACGGGGTGTGGAGAACCCTGTAGGGTTCTTTTTTCTGTCATGGAAAAATGGCTGCAAAGCAGTTTACGCTTGTTTCGCATAACAATTTCTTAATAATTTCCTTGCAATCTATCTTTTCATAGTATAGAATTAATGTAAAAGTGGTGGAAAGTGGTATAAAGTGGAATAAAGTGGATGCAATATCCCATTTTTGCGATATACATGCTTTCCGTGGCAGACCGCTTTGCAGAGGTAGGGTGTGTGGATCATGGCGATAAGCTGCGGTGGACACTTAGGGCAGGTGATTGATCATGTTTATGGGAGAATACAATCACACAATTGATGCGAAAGGCAGGCTGATCGTCCCCTCGAAATTCAGGGAAACGTTGGGAGACACCTTCGTGGTGACCAAAGGACTCGATGGCTGTCTGTTTGTGTATGACAATGCGGAGTGGAATGCCTTCGAGGAGAAACTGAGATCCCTACCGATCACCAATAAGGAGGCCAGACAGTTCGCAAGATTCTTTCTGGCAGGAGCAGCGGAAGTAGAAGTAGATAAGCAGGGAAGGATCCTTGTTCCAAACATTTTGAGAGAATTTGCGCAGATCAGCAAGGATGTAGTGCTGATCGGTGTAGCCAGCAGAATAGAGATCTGGAGTAAAGAACGGTTCGAGAGCATGGCGTCCTTTGAAGATATGGATGAGATTGCAGAGCACATGGCACAGCTGGGGCTGGGAATTTGATGCCTGGACTGGAGTGAAAGATGGAATTTGAACATACATCAGTGCTTTTGGAGGAAACAATAGAGAATCTGCAGATAAAACCGGACGGTATTTATGTGGATGGCACGCTGGGCGGCGGAGGGCATTCTTCCAGGATTGTCTCCGCGCTTGGCGGCCGTGGCAGGCTGATCGGGATTGACCAGGATGAGGCGGCGATCGAGGCGGCAGGACAGCGTTTATTGCCTTATCAGGATAGGGTAACGCTGATACGGGACAATTACTGCAATGTAAGACAGGCGCTTAGGCAGCTTGCTATCGAGAAGGTGGATGGTATTTTACTGGATCTAGGCGTTTCTTCTTTTCAGCTGGACCATTCCGAGAGAGGATTTTCCTACCGGTATGACACGCCGCTGGATATGCGGATGGATCTGCGGCAGACGCAGACGGCGAAGGATATCGTCAATCAGTATACCGAGAGGGAACTGTACCGCGTGATCAGGGATTATGGGGAAGAACAGTTTGCGAAGAATATAGCGAAACATATTGTCAGGGAAAGAGAAAGAGCGCCGATAGAGACGACCGGGGAGTTAAATGAGATCATAAAGGCAGCAATTCCGGCCAAAATGCGGGCCACAGGGGGACATCCTTCGAAAAGAACTTTTCAGGCGATCCGGATTGAATGCAACCGGGAGCTGGAAGTGTTGAAGGATTCGATGGATGATTTGATCGACCTGCTGAATCAGGGAGGAAGGTTGTGTATCATCACGTTCCATTCGCTGGAAGACAGGATTGTGAAGACGGCTTTTCGCAGAAATGAGAATCCTTGCGTCTGTCCGCCGGATTTTCCGGTGTGTGTATGTGGACAGGCATCGAAGGGCAGAGTGATTACTAGGAAACCGATTCTTCCGTCGGCGGAAGAATTGACGATCAACAAAAGAGCCAAAAGTGCAAAGTTGAGAGTTTTTTGCAGGGAATAAGAAATTTAGAAGACAGAGGGGATGGTAGTCGATGGCAACAGCACACAGAACAAGAGAAAGGCAGCATCGCACGCCAGATAACAGAAACAGATATTATGTGCAGGGCAATACAGTCAGAAAATTTGATGTGACCAGAGAAATGGAGCATAAGCCGCAGCCGAAGGTCAGCAACCGGACACGTAAGAACAGAGATAAGGCGAAGCATATGAGTGCGGGTTATGTTCTCTTCTTGTGTGCGGCTCTTGTGGCGTCAGGATTTATCCTGGTCAATTATATTGGTCTGCAGTCAGACATTACCAACAGTGTGCAGCATATCTCCAGGCTGGAGAAAGAACTAAATGATTTGAAACTGGCAAACGACGAAGAATACAGCAGAATAACGAGCAGTGTGGATCTGGAGGAAATCAAGCGGATAGCGATCCAGGAGCTGGGGATGCAGTATGCGGAGGAAGGACAGATCATTTCCTTTGCCAGTGAAAGAAACGATTATGTGAAGCAGATGGCGGATATTCCGCAGTAAAATTATGAGGGAGGCCATTAAGTTCAGTTGAGTAATAGAGGAAAAGAGATCAGTAACAGATTTACGATCAAGATGCAGAAGAAACTGGTGGTGCTATTTCTGATGGTTCTGCTTGTCTTTGCGGGATTAGGCGCCCAGTTGTATTTGATTACGAGGGATAATGGGGAAGAGTATAAGCAGAAGGTATTGTCGCAGCAGGAATATGACTCAATGACAATACCTTTTAAGCGTGGGAATATCGTGGATTCTAACGGTACGATCCTGGCAGTCAGCAATAAGGTGTACAATGTTATTCTGGATACAAAAGTACTGATGAAAGACGAGAAGAATTTGGAACCGACGCTGGAGGCATTGCGGAAGTGTTTTGGAATTGATACAGCCACAGTGCGGAATTATATTGCGGAGCATCCAAATTCTTCCTATTATGTAATGGCGAAACGCATGGAATATGAGAAGATGGAAGCGTTTCAGGAGATGACCAAAAACCAGGAGACGGGAGCAAACATAAGAGGTGTCTGGTTCGAGGACGAGTACAAACGGGAATATCCGAACGGAACGCTTGCCTGTGATGTGATCGGCTTTACGACGAATGATAATGTGGGAACTTATGGGCTGGAAGAGTTTTACAATGATACCTTAAGCGGCACCAATGGAAGAGAGTATGGATATCTGAATGAAGACTCCAATTTAGAAAGGACAACCATACCAGCTAAGGATGGCAATAATCTCCATATTTCCCTGGACGGCAATATTCAGAGCATTATTGTAAAATACCTGGAAAAATTCAACGAAGAGAATAAGGATGTGGCAAGGCCTGGTAACGGTGCGGAGCATGTGGGCTGTATTATTATGGAGGTAAATACAGGCAGGATCCTTGGAATGGCGGATTATCCAAATTATGATCTGAATGATACGAGAAACACGGAAAGGCTGATCGGAATGCCCCTGTTAGATGAAAAGGGAGTCAGGACCGGCGAAAGCGTGACACAGGAAATCCTGGACAGTATGGATGATGCGGCAATGTATCAGCAGTTGAATGCGCTGTGGAAGAATTTCTGCATTACGGATGCCTATGAGCCGGGATCCGTGTCCAAACCTTTTACCGTGGCAGCCGCGATAGAAGACGGTGCGATCAATGGCACGGAGTCCTTCAACTGTGAAGGTATGCTTCATGTAGGAGATCATAACATCAGGTGCCACCAGACTTTCGGGGACGGGTATATCACGGTCCAGCAAGGGATCGAGAGATCCTGCAACGTAGTGTTGATGAATGTGGCTTTTAAGCTTGGGAAGGAGAAGTTTGTAGATTACCAGCGTCTCTTCGGCATGGGATTAAAGACCAATATCGATCTGGCGGGGGAAGCCAGAACGGCGTCCATGGTCTTCGATAAGGACACGATCGGACCGACGGACTTGGCGACGAATTCTTTCGGGCAGAGTTTTAATGCGACAATGATTCAGATGATCACGGGGTTCTGCTCTCTGATTAACGGCGGATACTATTATGAGCCGCACATTGTGGATAAGATCACCACAGCGGATGGGGCGACGATCGAGAACATCATGCCGCGTGTGTTAAAGCGCACGCTCTCCCAATCCACCAGTGAGACGATCAAAGAATTCTGTAATACGGTAGTGACCGGGGAAAAGGGCACCGGTAAGACAGCCAGGCCAGCAGGATATATGATCGGCGGAAAGACAGGAACAGCGGAGACATTGCCGCGTCGTAACAATGAATATGTTGTGTCCTTTATGGGATATGCGCCTGCGGATGACCCGCAGATTGCGATCTATGTGGTGGTGGACAGGCCTAATGCGCTGGCACAGGACGACGCGAAATTTGCCACCAGGATCGTACGTAATGTGTTGACAGAGGTACTGCCTTACCTGAATATCTTTATGACGGAAGAACTCAGCGATAAGGAGCGGGAGGAATTAGAGGAGCTGAAGATTCAGATCAGGATGGCAGACGGCGTTTCGGAAGAAGAGGATGATGGGACGGACGAAGAGGGAAATCCGATTGATCCAGAGAATCCGGATGGCGCTTTAGAAGGCGGCGAAGAAGGAGGAGAAGCAGCGTCGGAAGAGTCGCAGGCCAGTGAGGTATGGAAGAGCTTTCCCAAGGATCCGGAGACGGGGTATCTGAAAGACCCTGACACAGGTTATCTGTATGATCCGGAGTCAGGTGCACAAGTGTATGGCGGAAGCATGATGGAAGAAGGAGAGCCGCAGCAGAGTGGAGATACAGGAGAAGAGGGAGAGCCTTTAGAAGAAGGTGAACAGGAGCCTGCAGGAGAGACTTGATTGGCCCGGTAAGAATAAGAATGAGGGAAGAAGAATGTTGCGTTATGTTAGAAAGATTCTGGACAAGGCTGTTTTGCCTGTTGCTTTATGGCGCGGCAGGTTCAGGCAGCGGCCGGCTCCTGCCAGCAGAACATACGATAAGAATGTGCAGAAGCCGGTTTTGAAGTGCAGTATCTGCAATGGAGAGCAGGTTGCAGGATTCAAAGATATCCGTACAGGAAAGTTTGATGAAGTTGCCTTGATCAGGACGCCCGGAGAATTGGAGGCTTTCCTAAAGTCATACGGGATTAATGAGATCACGAAAGAATATTGAGGCATGAAATACGAATAACCTCACGAAAGAAGTAATAAATTATATTAATATCTTTTGTGAGGTTTTTCTATGACGGAAGAGATGCCTTATCAGCACAAGACATATCACAGGAGCAAAACAGTAGTGACATTATTTCTGTGTGTGGCTACCTTTGCAGGGTTGATGGGACGGCTGGCGTATCTGATGATCTTTCAGTCGGAATATTATACAATGAAGGCGAAAGAGCTGCATGAGCGGGAACGCAGCATTAAGGCAGCCAGAGGCAGGATCATAGATGCCAATGGCAAGATCCTGGCGGACAATAAGACGGTCTGCACGATCTCGGTGATCCATAATCAAATCACGGATCAGGAGGAAGTGATCACGGTACTTTGCAAAGAACTTGGACTCTCCGAGGAATATGTCAGGAAAAGGGTGGAGAAGTATTCCTCCATAGAGAAGATCAAGAGTAATGTAGATAAGAGCACGGGGGATGCCATCCGGGCGTATGACCTGGACGGAGTCAAGGTAGATGAAGATTACAAGCGTTATTATCCGTATGATTCTCTGGCATCAAAGGTGTTGGGGTTTACCGGCGGGGATAACCAGGGAATCATCGGGCTGGAAGTGATTTATGAAGAATATTTGCAGGGAGAATCGGGAACAATCCTGACAGTAACGGATGCCAAAGGAGTTGAGGTGGCAGAAGCGGGAGAGGAGCGGGTAGAGCCGGTCGATGGGCAGGATCTGTACATCAGCCTGGATATGAATATTCAAAGCTATGCGACGCAGTTGGCTTTGCAGACGATGGAGACGAAAGAGGCGGAAAGCGTCTCAATCTTTGTCATGAATCCTCAGAATGGGGAAATACTGGCGATGGTCAATGTGCCGGAATTTAACCTGAACGATCCCTATGCACTGCCGGATACGGTGGACGCCGATGCCATCAGTGAGGAAGAGAAACAAACTCTTTTGAATGGCATATGGCGTAATGGGTGCATCAATGATACGTATGAACCAGGTTCTACTTTTAAGATTATTACGGCAGCGGCCGGACTGGAGTCCGGTGCCGTCAAACCAACAGACACCTTCCATTGTCCTGGTTATATCATGGTGGAGGACCGAAGAATCCGCTGCCATAAGGTCGGTGGTCATGGAGCGGAAGATTTCGTACAGGGTACGATGAATTCCTGTAATCCGGTATTTATTACGGTAGGAATGCGGATCGGGGTAGAGCGGTATTACTCTTACTTTAAGCAGTTCGGATTGCTTGACAGGACAGGGATTGATCTGCCGGGGGAAGCCGGCACAATCATGCATAAGGTAGAGAATATCGGGCCGGTGGAGCTTGCCACGATCTCTTTCGGGCAGTCTTTCCAGATCACGCCGATCCAACTGGCAGTGACGGCTTCCTCAATCATCAACGGCGGCAGGAGGGTAACGCCGCATTTTGCGGTAAAGGCGGCTGATGGGGATGGAAACAACAGTCATGTCTTCACCTATCCTGTCCGCGATAATGTGGTGTCGGCGGAAACATCAGAAACCATGCGTTATATATTAGAGCAGGTGGTGGCGGAAGGAAGCGGAAGAAATGGAGCGGTGGAAGGATACCGTGTGGGAGGTAAGACTGCAACAAGCCAGACACTGCCGCGCGGGAGTGGGAAGTATATCGCCTCCTTTCTGGGATTTGCGCCGGCTGATGACCCACAGGTGTTGGCGGTAGCCATCATCAATCATCCGCAAGGCACCTATTACGGCGGTCAGATCGCGGCGCCGGTGGTGCGGCAGCTTTTTGAAAACATTCTTCCATATTTGAAGAAGATGGACTATAATAAGACATGAAGTTATACTTAGGTGCCAGAATACGGCGCCAAAGTATAACTAAGTCATGTCTGGGAGAATGCGAAAGAAGATAGTGATTTTTCTAAGGATAATTACGTCATGCCAATAAGGTCTGAGGGAGGAATTATGAATCGTACAATATTGATGTCAGTTATGATCTCGTTTGCGGTGAGTGTGGTGATGGGACCGGTGGTGATCCCGTTTCTGCGCAGACTCAAGGTCGGGCAGACCGTCAGAGATGAGGGGCCGCAGAGTCATTTGAAGAAGAATGGAACACCGACGATGGGAGGGATCTTGATCCTGCTCAGCGTGGTGGCGACGTCGATTCTCTTTGTCAGGGATTATCCGAAGATGATTCCGATTCTTTTCCTCACGCTGGGATTTGGGCTGATCGGTTTTATGGACGACTATATCAAGGTGGTACTGAAACGCTCTATGGGCCTTAGAGCCTGGCAGAAGTTTCTGCTGCAATTTATCGTAACGGGTGTTTTTGTATTTTATATCAGACAGTATACGGAGATATCACTTGTTATGAAGGTGCCGTTTCTGCAGGGAAGCTATTTGGATTTTGGGTGGATGAATATTCCGGTTCTGTTTTTTATTGTCATCGGAACGGTCAACGGCACGAACTTTACGGATGGGATAGACGGGCTGGCGAGTTCTGTGACTGTACTTGTGGCGACTTTCTTTACTGTGGTGGCAATTGGGACGGGAAGCGGGATAGAACCGGTTACCTGTGCGGTCGTAGGCGCGCTGTTAGGTTTTCTTTTGTTTAACGTTTATCCGGCCAGCGTCTTTATGGGGGATACAGGTTCCCTTGCGCTGGGCGGATTTGTGGCAGCCTCAGCCTATATGATGCAGATGCCGCTCTTTATCGTGATCGTCGGATTTATCTACATGGTGGAAGTACTGTCTGTCATGATACAGGTTTCCTATTTCAAGATGACGGGAGGAAAGCGTTTCTTTAAGATGGCGCCGATCCATCATCATTTTGAGTTGTGCGGCTGGTCAGAGACACGGGTGGTGGCGGTGTTTTCTATTACTACGGCATTACTCTGTCTGATCGCATTGATGGGCGTCTGGTAAGAAAGAGGATTCTTTCAGGAAGGGATACGATGGAGGCAGCTGCAGGCGGGAGAAGAGAGGAATAGAGAGAAATGAATATTGCAGAGTTGAGAGGACAGAAGGTATTGGTGGTAGGTTCCGGGATCAGCGGAATCGGCGCTGTGCAGGCATTGTGCCGAGTTGGGGTGGATCCGATCCTGTTCGATGAAAACGCCAAACTGCAGATGGAGGAAGTGAAGAAGAAACTTCTGCCAGGCAGTCATGCAGAAGTGTTGATCGGCACACTGTCAGAGGAGGCGGAGCGAGCTATTAAACTGGTGGTGTTAAGTCCCGGCGTACCGACAGATACAGCATTTGTGGAAAGATTCCGGGGCAGAGGAATCCCGGTCTGGGGAGAGATTGAGCTGGCCTACCGTATCGGTAGGGGGAAAGTAATCGGCATCACGGGCACCAACGGCAAGACGACGACGACTTCCCTCGTGGGAGAGATTATGGCGGCTTGCCGCGAGGATGTGGATGTAGTCGGCAACATCGGGAATCCCTATACGGTGACAGCGCTTGATGCCACGGATGAGACTGTGACGGTGGCGGAGATCAGCAGTTTCCAGTTAGAAACGGTGGATCAGTTCCGACCGGATGTCTCGGCAATCTTAAATGTCACGCCGGATCATCTGAACCGCCATCATACGATGGAGAATTATGCAGCGGCGAAGGAAGCAGTCGCTGGCAGACAGACGAAAGAGCAGGTCTGTGTGTTGAATTATGAGAATGCCTATACCAGAGCATTTGGCGACAGATGTCCGGCGAGAGTTGTGTGGTTTTCTTCTGCGCGTAAGTTGGTGAATGGATTTTATCTGGAAGACGAGGAGATCTATCAAGCCGTAGATGGTGAAATATCACATGTTATGAATATGCACGACATGAATCTGGTCGGTATCTGTAACGTGGAGAATGTGATGGCGGCGATTGCTGTTACACAGGCTATGGGTGTTCCTATGGAAACGATTCTCGCCGTGGTCAGACAGTTTAAGGCGGTGGAGCACAGGATCGAGTTCGTGGCGACGAAGAATGGTGTGGATTATTACAACGATTCCAAAGGTACGAATCCTGATGCGGCGATCCAGGGGATTCGGGCGATGAGTAAGCCGACGGTCCTGATCGGCGGCGGTTATGATAAGCAGAGTGAGTATGACGAGTGGATCGAGGCGTTTGGGGATAAAGTGAAGTGTCTTGTCCTGATCGGCCAGACGAGAGAGAAGATCGCGGATTGTGCGAGAAAGCATGGAGTGCAGAAGATCGTTCTGGCGGACAGTTTCGAGGAGGCTTTTGCGGTCTGTGTCAAGGAAGCAGAAAGAGGAGATGCCGTGTTGTTGTCTCCGGCCTGTGCAAGCTGGGGTATGTTTCCTAATTATGAAGTCCGGGGGAGACTTTTTAAGGAACTTGTAAATCGATTGGAGGAATCGGAATAGGTGGCTCGAAGAAATGCATCCCGCAGAGGAAAATCAAATAGTGAGAATTTCATGGATTACAGCCTCTTATTTATTGTGCTGTTTCTTCTGGCGTTCGGGCTTCTCATGGTGTACTCTACCAGCTATTATGAGGCGAATCTGGATTTCGGGGATTCGGCCTTTTATTTAAAGAAGCAGATCTTTGCTACCATTCTGGGACTTATTGCCATGATCTTTGTGGCGAATGTCCCGTATCATTTCTGGGAGCGGTTTGCGGTGATCGGTTATGTGGTCTCGGTGGTGCTGATCTTATTGATTATTCCCTTTGGGCGTGAGGCTAACGGTGCGAAACGCTGGCTGTACATAGGACCGATTTCCCTGCAGCCTGCAGAGGTTGCGAAATTATGCATGATCTTGTTTCTGGCCAGTATGATCTGTACCATGGGAAAGCAGATCAGAGGACGCAAAGGTTTCTGGATGGTGGTATTGGTTCCGATGCCGATCGCTTTGATGTTGTGGAAGATTACACAGAATATGAGTTCTGCGGTTATTGTCGTGGGAATCGCAGTTTTGATGTTGTTCGTGGCCTGCCCGGACTACAAGCGGTTTATTCTGCTTGGGCTTGCGGCGGCAGCAGGTGCGGCATTGATTGTCTTTGCCATTGTACAGATGGGGGAAAGCCAATCAGACAGCTTGGACTTCAGAGGCGCGCGTATTCTGGCGTGGCTTGATCCGGAGGCTTATGCTGATGGCAAAGGATTCCAGACGTTGCAGGCGCTTTACGCGATCGGCTCCGGCGGCGTGCTGGGGAAAGGACTGGGCGCTAGTATGCAGAAGCTGGGATTCCTTCCTGAAGCGCAGAATGATATGATCTTCTCCATCATCTGTGAAGAGCTGGGCTTGTTTGGCGGCTATGCGGTGATGATCATGTTCATCCTGCTGATCTGGCGGTTCATGGTGATCGCGAACAATGCGCCGGATCTGTTTGGCGCGCTACTTGTGGTGGGCGTTCTGGGTCATATTGCGATCCAGGTGATTTTAAATATCGCGGTAGTGACCAATACGATTCCCAATACGGGAATCTCGCTGCCCTTTATCAGTTTTGGCGGTTCTTCGGTCATGTTTCTTTTGATCGAGATCGGACTTGTCTTAAGTGTTGCAAGGGGAATCCGACTCAAGGATTTGTAGGGACAAGATAACTTTTGTGTGGAAAACCATATAGATAGAATAGGTCATATTTTTAGAGTAGAGGTAAACAAATATGGACGCTGTTCGTATCTATGGTGGTAATTGTCTGTGTGGACAGACTACGATACAAGGCTCAAAAAACGCGTCGCTCCCGATTCTTGCTGCGACGCTGTTGATAAACGGTATCTGTGAGATAGAGAACTGCCCGGACATTTCCGATGTCTATCATATGTTGAGACTATTGGAAAGTCTTGGATGCAGAGTAGAGAGAGAAGGCACGCTTGTTCGGGTGAATACGAAGCAGTTGTCGAAGTGTGACATGCCTGCTGACTCCGTGGGGGTGATGCGTTCTTCCATCATGCTTCTTGGCGCGCTGCTGGCCAGAACAGGCAGTGTCAGCATGGAATATCCGGGAGGATGCGTGATCGGAGCAAGACCGATCGACCTTCATCTGCAGTCGCTGCGCAGGATGGGGGTAGCGATCGAACAGCAAAAGAAGGGATTCTGCGCAGAATCGATGCGGTTAAAAGGCGCTGTGTTCCAGCTGCCTTTTGTCAGTGTAGGAGTGACGGAGAATCTGCTTCTGGCGGCAGTCCTGGCCGAAGGCATGACCGTGATCGAGCCGGCGGCGAGGGAGCCGGAAATACAGGCGTTATGTGATTTCCTGAACCTGGCAGGTGCCAGAATTGAAGGAAAAGGCAGCGGACGCCTGATTGTTCATGGAGTGAAGAAGCTTATGCCTGTCAGATACCGCATTCCGGCGGACCGGATCGTGGCGGGAACCTATCTGTGTGCCTGTATGGCGGCAGGTGGTGAGATCTTTCTGCGGGAAGCCCCTGTTGAGGATATGGAAAGTGTATTGGAGTATGCCTGCAGCATGGGGGTTACTATAGCGTGCGAGACGGACGGCATGCAGGTAAAGGGACGGGCATGTAAGAGAATACCCGGTGTGCTTCGGACGGGTTGTTATCCTGCTTTCCCGACGGATATGCAGTCGCAGTTTATGGTGGTGATGGCGGCTTCCGGCCAGCCAGGCCAGATTGAGGAGACGGTCTTTGAGAATCGTTTCCGCATTGTCCCGGAATTATGTAAGATGGGGGCGGATATCAGCGTACAGGGCAATACGGCCTATGTGAATGGAAGAAGAAAACTATGCGGCGCAATCGTGCAGGCGCAGGAATTGCGGGGTGGGGCCGCACTTATCCTTGCGGCGCTTGCGGCACAGGGAACCAGTATTGTGACAAACCGTCATTATATCGATAGAGGTTACGAGGATATTGTTTTCCGGCTGCGGGAGTTGGGGGCAAAGATCGAACTGGCATGAGGTTTATGGATGAGTAACAAGAAAGCGGTCAAAAAAGTAAAGAAGAGAAATCCCAATCTGCGTCTTGTGAAAAATGGCGATAGTAAACCGGAGAGCAGGGAAAACGGACTGGAGGAGAAGATCCGGTTTGGCAAGACCAAACGAAGAATTATCCTGTCCGCGATCCTGTTCTCTCTATTGGCGGCACTGATCGCGGCTTATATCTATATCGTAAACAACTATACGGTTACGACGATCTATGTGGAAGGAAATATTCATTATACGAATGAAGAGATCATTGAGATGGTGATCGGTGATGGCATGTATGGAAATAATTCTCTGTTCCTCTCACTCAAATACAGAGATAAGGGGATTGACAACGTGCCTTTTATCCAGACGATGGATGTGACAGTTGAGACCAAAGATACCATCCGGATCACGGTTTACGAGAAAGCGCTTGCCGGATATGTGGCTTATCTGGGCCGTTATGTGTATTTCGATAAAGATGGTATCGTGGTCGAGACTTCCTTAGAGAAGACAGAAGGGATTCCGCAGGTGACAGGGCTTAAGTTCGATCATGTGATCCTGCACGAACAGCTCCCGGTGGAGAAGCCGGAGGTTTTTGCAGATATCCTGAATATCACACAGCAGTTGGACAAGTATTCGATGTCTGCAGATAAGATTTATTTTGATGCAGACTACCAGGTCACACTTTTGTTCGGGGAGGCGAGAGTGGCGCTTGGAAACGATATTTATATTGAAGAAAAGATCATGAAGCTGCAGTATATTCTGCCGGATCTGCTGGGAAAAAGTGGTATTTTGGACATGAGAGAGTATAGTGAGGATACGAAATCCTACAGTTTTGAGCAGGATTAGGTTATAAAAGTGCGAATGTCATTCACTGTTACATTAAGAAAAACACAAAAATAGGTTGCGAATTTCGAAAAATAATTATATGATAATCTATGAGAGTTTATGCATGGAGTAGAAGGAGGAAATACCTTGCTTGAGATTAAGTCGAATGATGCTGATTCTGCAGCGAAAATCATTGTAGTAGGGGTTGGCGGTGCAGGAAATAATGCTGTAAATAGAATGATTGATGAAGAGATTGGCGGGGTGGAGTTTATTGGAATCAATACGGATAAGCAGGCGCTGCAGTTATGTAAGGCGCCTACCCTGTTACAGATTGGTGAGAAGTTGACGAAAGGTCTTGGCGCGGGCGCCAAGCCTGAGATCGGTGAGAAAGCGGCTGAGGAGACCTCAGACGAAGTGGCGGCGGCGCTCAAAGGGGCGGATATGGTGTTCGTGACCTGCGGTATGGGCGGTGGAACCGGCACGGGAGCGGCGCCAGTGGTTGCCAAGCTTGCGAAGGACATGGGAATCCTGACGGTCGGCGTTGTGACGAAGCCTTTCCGGTTCGAGGCGAAGGCGCGTATGACGAACGCCCTTGCCGGTATTGAGAAGATCAAGGATAACGTCGATACTCTTATCGTGATACCGAACGACAAATTACTGGAGATCGTTGATAGAAGAACGACGATGCCGGATGCGCTGAAGAAAGCGGACGAAGTATTACAGCAGGCGGTACAGGGAATTACAGATCTGATCAACGTACCTTCCGTGATTAATCTGGATTTTGCGGATATTCAGACCGTTATGAAAGACAAGGGAATTGCGCATATCGGAATCGGAAGCGGCAAGGGAGACGATAAGGCCAGTGAGGCGGTCAAGATGGCTGTGGAGAGTCCGCTGCTTGAAACGACAATCTCTGGGGCGACGCATGTGATTATCAATGTATCCGGCGATATTTCTCTGGCAGATGCCTCGGATGCGGCAAGTTATGTGCAGGAGCTGACGGGAGATGAAGTGAATATCATCTTCGGTGCGATGTATGATGCGAACATGACGGATACCTGTAATATCACAATTATTGCGACCGGGATAGAAGAGAAAGCGAAGCAGACCAGCGGACTTGGATTCAAATCCGGATACATAACTCCTACATCCCTACAAGGCAGACAGCCGGGAAGTGTGCCGGGAGCCGGTTTGGGGAACTTTGCGGTTCCTTCCGGAATCAAGACAGGGGTTAGACAGCCAGGGAATACGGGTGGACAAGCTAGCACGTCCCAGCTTAGAAACATCAGCGGTATCAACAAATCAGGAGATATCAAGAGCTCGATTGAAGAGAAGTCCCTGAAGATTCCGGAGTTCTTAAGCAGGAATAATAAATAAGATAAGATTACTAAGACCACAGGAGAAGATCCTGTGGTTTTTTGTTGCTATCTGTCTTTAAAAATATGGGAAATACTCCCCGGTTACGACAGAATATTTACTTGTATTTTCTTATAATAAAGCAGAAGCACGGAGGTGAGATGTGTATTACAAATTATATATTGACAGTGTTTTCCTCTTGCAGATGACAAGCAATCTGTACCTGTTGTCTCTGGCCGGAAAGATTCTTTTATGTACTGCCACGCATTTTAGAATCTGTCTGGGAGCTGCGGCAGGTGCGGTTCTTACGTGTGTATGTCTGCTGATTCCGGCGGGAGAGGTCGGAGTCAGGCTGCTTGTGGGCGCTTTCCCTGTCAGTGTGTGTATGCTTTGGATTACCTTTCGCATAAAACCTGGAAAAAGTTTGATCCATGGGAGTCTGGTCATGGCTGGCTGTGGATTTTTTTCCGGCAGTGTCATGATATGGATTCTGAACTTCCTCAGAACCGTTCTAAACGGCAGAAACAGCATGATTGTGACACTTCTGTCAGGACATTTGGCTTACCGGATTCTGTTAAGGATCATTACCGAATTTCGTAAAAAGAAAGCCGACTGCGAACGGACAGTGTCCGTCTATGTACCGGATTTAAAGCAGCAGATACGAATCAAGGCATTTCTGGACACGGGAAACCAACTGGTAGATCCCGTCAGCGGTGCACCTGTATGTGTGATCAGCCGGAAACTGGCGGCTACGATGCACTCCTGTTTTCAACCAGAGAAGTATCACGCGGTTCCTTTCCAGAGTGTGGGCAGAAAGAGCGGAATTCTGCATGCCTATGAGCTGCCGGAACTGACGATTGAAGAGCAAGGGAGAAAGATCCGTAAACAGCAGGTTATCCTGGCAGTTTGTGATACAGACATTTTTGAAGAGAGTATCTGTCAGATGATACTACACCCCCGGTTATTAGAAGACTAGGAGGAATGAAGATGGTTTTAAAAGTGGCAATTCCCGGCAGGGTTCAATTCAGGATGGTGCAAAAGGACACCAGATTCCTTATGACAAAGCAGGGAGATATTCATTATATAGGTGGAACGGAAGTATTGCCGCCGCCGCTTGAGAGTGAGAAGGAGAATGAGATCATAAGCGATCTTGGGACGGAGTATGAGGATGAAGCCAAGGCGATTCTGATAGAACATAATCTGCGCCTGGTCGTGTATATTGCCAAGAAATTTGACAATACGGGTGTTGGGGTGGAAGATTTGATTTCGATTGGAACAATCGGCCTGATCAAGTCGATCAACACCTTTAATCCCGGTAAGAATATAAAGCTGGCGACTTATGCGTCACGCTGCATTGAAAATGAGATTCTGATGTACTTAAGAAGAAACAGTAAGCATAAGATGGAAGTTTCCATCGATGAACCCCTTAATGTGGACTGGGACGGCAATGAACTTCTGCTTTCCGATATTCTGGGGACGGATGAAGATGTGATCTATAAGGATATTGAGAATGAAGTGGAACGGAAGCTGCTTGTCAAAGCGATCGCAAAACTCTCGGAACGCGAGCAGACGATTATAAGACTGCGTTTTGGTCTGGGCAGCGCGGACGGACAGGAACTGACGCAGAAGGAGGTAGCGGAGCTTTTAGGCATATCACAGTCATACATATCACGGTTAGAGAAAAAGATTATGCGCAGATTAAAGAAAGAAATGAGCAAGGACAATTAAGAGATTTTCAGGACATTTCTGTTACAGGTCAGAAATAGGCGGCAGTATGCGCCGCGTATTTTGACCTGTTTTCATGGGAAAAGGGGCGTTATGCAGTCAGATACAGCCGCATGGCTTTCAGAGCGTTTTTCTCCAGCCGGGAAACCTGCGCCTGGGAGATGCCGATCTTATTGGCGACTTCCATCTGGGTCTTGCCCTCGAAGAAGCGAAGGGTGATAATCTCGTGTTCCCTGTCACTTAATTTCTTCATGGCTTCACTCAGGGAGATGTGTTCCACCCAGGTTTCTTCCCGGTTTTTTTTGTCGCTGATCTGATCCATGACATAGAGGGTGTCGCCGCCGTCTGTGTAGACTGGTTCATAGAGGCTCATAGGGCTTTGGATAGCGTCTAAGGCATAGACAATATCTTCCTTGGCGACGCCGATCTCGGCGGCAATTTCTGTGACAGTGGGTTCTTTTGAGTTTATGCGGGTGAGATGTTCTTTGGCGTAGATCGCTTTGTAGGCAGTGTCTTTTAGAGAGCGGGAGACGCGGATGCTGTTGGCGTCCCGCAGATAACGTCTGATCTCACCGACGATCATTGGGACTGCGTAAGTTGAGAATTTTACATTGAGGGTGCTGTCGAAATTATCGATCGCTTTGATCAGGCCGATACAGCCGATCTGAAACAGATCGTCCACATTCTCGTTGCTCGAATGGAAACGCTTGATGACACTTAAGACGAGACGAAGATTTCCGTTGATATATTCTTTGCGGGCGGCGTCGTCACCGTTCCCGATCCGTTTAAATAATTCTTCTTTTTCAGCATTTTTCAGAAGCGGCAGTTTGGAAGTATTGACACCGCAGATTTCTACTTTACCCTGTACCATGTTCATACCTGTCCTTTCCAAATCTCTTTTCTAACAAGGATGTACGAAAAGGTAGGAATTATTCATGAAAATTTAAGGAAAAATCTTTGTGTATTATTTTACAAATGGAGAATTTTTTGATACATTAATATGTGAAGGAAAGTATATGTGTGAAATGGGACGAGGTGAAACAGATGATATGTACGAAATGTGGCGCACGCTTGCAGCAGACCGATCAATTTTGCCCGAAATGCGGCGCCAAAGTGATAAAAGACAGAAGATGCCCGGACTGTGGAGAGGTTCTGCGCGACGGGGTGAAGTTCTGTCCAGGGTGCGGTAAGGCGGTGGGAAGCAAAAAGAGTACCGCGGCAGTGTTGGAGGAAACGTTAGATATTCCGATTGAGGCGATCGAGAAGAATATCCTTTCGGAGACGGCGGCAGAGATTAAGGCAGAGCGAAAGACCGGGTCTGCATCGCGTAAGCCGGCGGAAAGAGAGCAGGCGCCAGTAAGAAGAAGTGCCGCCGGGGATTCCCCGCAGAGGAGAACAGTGGATGGGGAGAAACCAGTGAGAAGGACTTCCGCAAGAACGGAGTCTGTGGGAAGCGCACCGTCCAGAAGGGCGGCAAACGGCCAGAGCGCTTCTCCGGGAGCGCCGGTGAAGAAGAAACAGGCAGCAGTTCCGGCGCCGCCTCCCCGCAAGAAGAAACCTGTCTACCGGGAAGAGGTATGGGACGACGAGGAGGATTGGGACGAGGACGACTGGGATGACGATGAGGAAGGTATAGATGCAATCACTATTATGACGGTAGTGACAGGCTGTATTCTCCTGATTGTGGTAGGTGTTTTGGGATTCCATTTCTACAGACAGTATGTGCCGAAGAATTATGATAAGGCAGCCGAAGAGGAACAGGAAACGGAAGAAGAGCAAGGGGAGGAGAAGCAGGAAGAGACGGAGCAGGATGGTGAGGAAGCAGACGGTCAGGAACAGTCGAACGGGGGATCTGACGGCGTCTCTAAGCTTACCATTGTTTCCAATGTGAATGTACGGGATCAGCCGAGTACATCCGGAACGAATGTCCTGAAAGTGGCGAAAGCGGGTGAGACTTACGTCTGCAATGGCTTTACGGAAGATGGGGAATGGTATGAGATCGTCCTGGAAGACGGTACGGTCGGATATGTATTCCATGATTATGTTTCTGCAGAGTAATGTGATGAGATCTGAACTGTAAGGAATAGGAACCTTGCGACGGGCATATGCATTTAATAATAAAAAAGCCCGGAGAGGTTCCTATGTTATTTTCAGAATTAAAGAAAAAAGAAGTGATCAATCTGAAGAACTGCCAGAAATTGGGCAGAGTGAGCGATTTCGAATTTGATGAATGTACCGGACAGATTTTTAAGCTGATTATTCCGGGGGAAAATAAATGGTGCGGTCTGTTTGGAAGCGATTCAAATTATGTAATCTGCTATAAGGACATTAAACAGATTGGCCCTGATATCATTATTGTGGATATTTGTGTGTAGATGGTAATCATTCAGCCGTCGGCTTTCCGGCTGCGAAATCCGGCCTGTTTCTTGTTATTCTAGATTTCCATAAAGCAGTTGACATAATTGCCATATTCACCTATAATGGCAATAGTTTTATCGTTTAAATGATTGTTACTGATACCGAGGAGGATATCCCTGATGAAATGCCCCTATTGCGGCCATGAGAATACAAGAGTGATCGACAGCAGACCTGCGGAGGAGAATAATTCCATTCGAAGAAGACGTGTCTGCGACGAGTGTGACAAGCGTTTTACAACTTATGAGAAGGTGGAGACGATTCCGCTCATTATCATTAAGAAAGATGATAACAGGGAGGCCTATGACAGATCCAAGATAGAGGCAGGGGTTCTGCGCGCCTGTCATAAGAGGCCGATTAGTGCGAACCGGATCAACCAGCTTGTGGACGAGGTGGAGACGGAAATTTTCAATATGGAAGAGAAGGAGATTCCAAGCCAGGTGGTAGGGGAACTTGTCATGAACAAGCTCAAGGATTTAGAGGCGGTTGCCTATGTCAGATTTGCGTCCGTCTACCGGGAATTTAAGGATATCAATACCTTTATGGATGAGCTTAAGAAAGTACTGGAGACTTGATAGAAAGGCATGTGATTGACATGACAGAGCAGGAGAAAGAGATTGTAGCGAAAGCGAGTGTGCCGATGACGGTGGCCAATGGCTTCAGATGGCTTTTTATGATCGTGGCGCTGTTACTTGTGCTGGTGCTGTTTTTCGGAAAGAAGATATGGGAAGGAGCGGCATGGTATGAGGCTTTTGCGGGTAAAGCGTATGCTTTTTTGATGTGGGATATCGCACTGATGCTGCTTAGTGGTATTGTGCGCATCTTATTTGCAGTGAGATATAACAGGATCGTCAGGAATTTGTAGAGGATAACCCCTTGCGTGACCGTGAGGGGTTTTGTTTAGATCTCTGCTTCCGCCGCCTGGCAGAGTCCTATACGGAAGTTTTTACAGGGCCGAAAGAGAGATTTTTCATGATTGACAAAAAGGCAGGGGAATAGCATGGCATGGCTGGAACGTTTCTATCCGGATGTTTATCTGGAATCTACCTATGAGATTGATTTTGAGCAGTTGTACAGGCAGGGTTACCGGGGAGTAATCTTCGACGTGGACAATACACTGGTGCCTCATGGAGCGCCGGCAGACAAGCGCAGCATCGAGCTGTTTGAGAGACTGCGGGAGATCGGCTATGAGAGTGTGCTGCTGTCCAATAATAAGGAACCCAGGGTGAAAATGTTCAACGATAAAGTACATTCGCGCTATATTTATAAGGCAGGAAAACCGTCTCCCCGGAATTACAGGAAAGCGATGGAACTGATGCATACCACGCAGGAGACAACGATGTTTGTGGGCGATCAACTCTTCACCGATGTCTGGGGTGCGAAGAAAGCCGGGATCAAAACCTGGCTGGTGAAGCCGATCCACCCGAAGGAAGAGATACAGATTATACTGAAACGGAAACTGGAATGGATCGTGTTGTTTTTCTACAAACGCTCTATGAGCCGGTATTCTGAGTTGTGACAGAAAAACCGTTATTGGTAAGAGGGAGGAACAAGAATGGAGATCAATGGGCGGACGAGAACCTGCGGTCTGATCGGTCATCCGGTGGAGCATACATTGTCCCCGGTGATACATAATACGCTGGCTGGCCTGATGGGACACAATATAGTGTATTTGCCTTTTCACGTGGAATCAGGCCGCGTGCAGGATGCAGTCAAAGGAGCGGATGCTCTTGGGCTGTTGGGGCTGAATGTGACAGTGCCTTATAAAAGTGAAGTGATCGGTTGTTTGGAGGAAATCGATCCGCTAGCGCGTAAGATTGGCGCGGTGAATACGCTCGTCAGGACGGAGGGGGGCTATAAGGGTTACAACACCGATATGGAAGGGCTGTACCGTGCTATGACCAGTGAGAAGATCAAGATTGCAGGAGAACAGATGATTCTTCTGGGCGCCGGAGGCGCGGCGAGGGCTGTGGCATATCTGTGCGCGCTGAAAGGAGCGGAGAGAATATACATGTTAAACCGCACCTTGGATAAGGCGCAGGAGGTGGCGGCAGAAGTCAATCATGGGGTGGACAAAGAGGTGGTTTTTCCTATGCTGCTGAGTGAATATGGCAGCATTCCGAACGGAGATTATCTGGCCATCCAGGGAACTTCAGTTGGTTTGGCTCCGCATGTGGAGGAGACGGTTATTTCGGACAGGGCTTTCTATGAGAAGATTCACACGGGATTTGACCTGATCTATAACCCATGGGAGACTAAGTTTATGCAGTACGTCCGGGAGTGCGGCGGCAGGGCATACAATGGACTCAAGATGCTTCTGTACCAGGGTATCATTGCCTATGAGCTGTGGAATAAGGTATCGGTATCAGAAGAAAACGCACAGATTGTCTATGAGAGGCTGAAAGCGTATTTCACGCAGAAGGGATAATCTGCCTGTTCCGGGAGCTTGCTTAAGAGGCATAAGAGAGAGTGGCGGCAGGAGAACGAAGGACGCTGTGGGAAGGATGGATAAGGTACAGATGAGAAATGTGATACTGATCGGGTTTATGGGCAGCGGAAAGACGACCGTTGGACTCAGATTATCTTACCGCCTGCGGCGACCGGTCATAGATACGGACAAGATGATCGAGAAAGAAGAGAAACGAACCATCTCAGAATTATTTGCTGCAGAGGGAGAAGAATCTTTCCGGGCAAAGGAGACACAGTGCCTGCGGAAGCTGTTGAAGAATACGGGCAGTTATATTATATCGGTGGGCGGTGGTCTGCCGCTCCGGAAAGAGAACCGTCTGCTTTTGCATGAATTAGGACAGGTGTTTTATCTCAGGGCGGATGCAGAGACGATCTATGAGAGGATCAAAGGAGACAGGACAAGACCCCTTTTACAGTGCAGCGATCCGAAAACGAAGATCAGGACGATGATGGAGCGGAGGGATGCATATTACAGGGATGCCGCCGATGTGATCTTACAGGTAGACGGCAAGAGCTTTGAGCAGATCCTTGATGAGATTGAGGCGAAGGTGAAGCAAATGTGCTGAAAACGGCTCTTCCCCGGACAGGTCTGTCTGTTCATGGATGTGAGATTTTGCAAGGCGAAATCATGGAAGGATTGGGATGAGGTTGGAGAAGACGACGAACACAGAAAGAGAGAGGGAACAACATGAAATTATTGGTGATAAATGGACCGAATATTAATTTTCTGGGGATCAGGGAGAAGAGTGTCTATGGCACGCAGGACTATGATTATCTGCTGAAAATGATTGCGCGCAAAGGGCAGGAGACGGGCTGTACGATTGAAGTCTTCCAGAGCAATCATGAAGGGGCGATCATCGACAGGATCCAGGATGCTTATTTTGACGGCACGGAAGGGATCGTGATCAATCCAGGAGCATATACCCACTACAGTTATGCGATCCGGGATGCGTTAGCCAGCATTTCAGTCCCCAAGGTGGAGATTCATATCTCCAATATCATGGAACGGGAAGAATTCCGTCATGTATCCGTGACGGCGCCGGCCTGCGACAGGCAGATCTACGGAGAGGGATTAGAGGGATATCTGATGGCGATTGACGATATTCTTTCAGGAAAGCAGGAATAAAAAGTTTTGTCTTTTTTTGGGAAAGAGGTTGAAAAAAGATATTTTATAGTATACACTAAGTAAGAATTATAATTGTGAGAGTTTAGGAGGATTGTTTTATGATATCTGCAGGCGATTTCAGAAATGGTATTACCATTGAGTTTGAAGGCAATGTTTATCAGATAATTGAGTTTCAGCACGTAAAACCTGGTAAAGGAGCGGCGTTCGTGAGAACGAAGCTGAAGAATATCATCAACGGGGGCGTGGTGGAGAAGACTTTCAGACCGACTGAGAAATGCCCACAGGCGCGAATTGATAGAAAAGACATGCAGTATTTATATTCTGACGGGGATTTGTTTAACTTCATGGATACAGAGACCTATGATCAGATTGCATTGAATGCGGAGACCGTAGGAGATGCGCTTAAATTTGTCAAAGAGAATGAGATGGTGAAGATCTGTTCTTACAATGGCAGCGTGTTTGCGATTGAGCCGCCGCTGTTCGTGGAACTGGAGATCACGGATACAGAACCGGGCTTTAAGGGCGATACGGCTACGGGCGCGACGAAGCCTGCGATCGTTGAGACTGGTGCGAAGGTTATGGTACCTCTGTTTGTGAGCCAGGGTGAAGTGATCAAGATTGATACCAGAACAGGCGAGTATCTTTCCAGAGTATAATTCGGACTGCATTATTTTTTATAAGAAACCTATAAGACAATGGGAGCGGAAGCAACCATTGTTTTATTTTTTTAGAAAGTTTATTTTTATCCCGGAGAGAATGGGAAAAGAGGAGAAATGAACTTTAAGGAATTTACAGACAGTATTGCAGGCGTACTGCAGCGCAGATTAGGAGAGAATCATACCGTTACAGTGACGGAGGTTTTGAAGAATAATGATATCCGTCTGACGGGCATTGTGATTATGGAGGAATCAGACAATGTATATCCTACCATCTATTTAGAGGAACCATACCGACAGTATCAGGACGGTGCATCCATCCAGAGGATCGTGGAAGAGATCCTGACCTTATATGAGAAACATGCCCATAACATAAAACTGAATATGGATTTTTTCAGGGACTTCTCCAGGATAGAAGACCGAATTTTTCATAAACTGGTCAATTATGATAAGAACCGGGAGCAGCTTTTGGATGTGCCGCATTTCAGATGGCACAATCTTGCGGTCATCTTCTATTATATGATGGAAGACGCGACAGTTGGAAGAGCGTCGATTCTGATCCATAACAATCATCTGGATCTGTGGGGACAGGCGGCTGAGGAAGTGTACCGAACCGCGCAGCAGAATATGAGAAGACATATGCCGGAACTGCTGCTTCCGATGTCTGAGTTGCTGGAAGAGCTGATGGGAGTACAGGTAGAGGAAAGAGAGCTGTCCTTCTATGTACTGACGAACAAAGATAAAATGTTCGGCGCTTCCGCAATGCTCTATACGGAGCAGATGAAACGGCTGGCATACAGACTGCAGTCCGATCTGCTGATCCTGCCAAGCTCGGTACACGAAGTGCTGCTTTTGCCGGATGATCATGACCGGGAATATGATTTTTACAGACAGATGGTGCAGGAAGTGAACGCGACACAGGTGGATCCGGAGGAGATCTTGTCAGACAGTCTGTACCGCTATGACAGAGAGAAAGCGGAAATTGAGGAAATTTTTGCTTAATTTTTTTACATACTGGACAACGGGGCCGGCTTGTGGTATGATAATCGAGATGTAACAAAATCGTAACATTTCATACGATGAGCTGGCACCCGTAGTCTAATGGATAAAACGTAGGCCTCCGACGCCTTTGATGCAGGTTCGAGTCCTGTCGGGTGCATTTAACTGACATTCTAAGAAAGGTTGTTTTGCATGAATACATCAAATAACAATATACAGGACTTTCTCAAGGCCAAACTGGAGATTTTCAGAAATTGGCTGTTTCAGTATTCGAAGATTATCATGCCTGTTGTATTGGTACTTTGTGTGGCGGTAACAGTCGTAATAGCGGTCGGCGCAAACAAGAGGAAGTTAGAGAAGGAAGAGAGCGTCGAAACGACGGAAGGAATGCACATTGAAGTCGCAGACAATCTGCTGGCGGTGCCGGAAGTGCCGCTGGAGCAGGATGCGGTTCCGGAGATCAATGAACTTTTCAGTACCTATTATACAGCGATGGTGGAAGGCGATACCGACACGATGAGCAGACTGGTGGATCGTCTGGATGCCACGGAGATTTTGAAGGCGAAGGAGACGAGTAAGTATATCGAATCCTACCCTACGTTGGAAGTCTATACGAAGAAAGGGCCGAGGGAAGACACTTACGTTGCTTACGTCTATGTGGAGCTGAAGTTTGTGGATTATGACAAACCGGTTCCGGGCATGACAGTTTACTATGTCTGCACGAATGATAATGGTGAGTACTATATCAATGAAGATGGGGAAGAGAATGATGCGGAGTTAAAGTATATCCGTGAATTGAATCTTCAGGATGATGTGGTGGATCTGAATAACAGGACGGCTGTGGCATACAATGATATGCTGGCGGAGGATAAAGAGCTTGCAGATTACCTGCTGGATATGAGAAATGAGATCGATAAGAATGTGGGAGAGGCTCTGGCACGGGAAGAAGGCAGTGCATCCGATGGAGAACAGACGGGAGAGTCTGTAGACGAGCTTGTCGGTGGAAGTGAGACGGTGGCATCCGAAGAGCCGACCGAAGTTGTGACGAAAGTGAAAGCCATTGACGTAGTCAATATCCGTACCTCTGACAGTGAGACGGCAGATAAGCTGGGGAAAGCGGCAATCGGCGATGAGTTTACACTGTTGGAAGAGAAAGGCAACGGCTGGAGCAAGATCAGCTATGAAGGTGGAGAGGCGTATATCAAGAGCGAGTTCTTAGAGCCTTCTGAGACGATGCAGGCGAATGCAGGTGAAGAGACACCCCAGGAGCCAGAGCAGACTGAGGAGCCGGCAGAACAGGCGGATAACAGTTCGGCGCAGACGACGGGTACTGTGACAGTCAAAGAGAATGTGCGCGTCCGTGCATCGGCCAGTGAGAGCGGAGAGAAGCTGGGTACAGCTTATATTGGTGAGAAATTAGATTTGATCATGAAGCAGGCGGATGGCTGGACGAAGATCAAATATAATGGACAGACAGCTTACGTGAAGTCAGATTATGTAGAATAGTTCTAAGTGAGCAGTAATCTGGGATTAAATATAAAAATAGTGGTAATGATAAAGAGTGTGGGAATATCCCATACTCTTTTTTGTTTGGATCCGCATAGGGAAGAGGTCTGAAGAGAAATGCGGGTAGGAAAGATTTGTTATGTGACACAGGAGGCTATGATATGAAGCATGATGATGCAAAAATTCTAAAGGAAATACAGCGCAATACAGAAATGGGAATGACGGCGATTGAGACGATCCTGGATAAAATCGAGGATGATGAGTTTTCCCTGGAGCTCTCCAGACAGTCGCTCCGCTATGCACAGATTCATAATAAGGCACTGGATCAGATTCTGGAACAGGAGGGGGAAGTTTATCATGGCAGCCAGATTGCCGATCTGATGTTGAAAGGAAGTATCCATGCCAATACAGCGCTGAACATCAGCAAGGAACATTTGGCAGAGATGATGATCCAGGGCAGTAACAGGGGGATTACCAGTATGTGGAAGACAATGAAACATAATAGGCTTGCAACGGATGCGGCAGTGGAGCTGGCACAGGAACTGGTAGATTTTGAAGAGAAAAATATAGAGAGGATGAAGGAATATCTGTAAATTTTTTATATTGTATACAAGTATTAATGGACACGAGTATCATTGTACAATATGTCCAAAAAAGAAAGAAAAAACAGAATGAATTTTTTACACGTTAATGTGTTGAATTGTGTTGTGGTTTTATGCCGCACATACTATAATGATACGTGGAGTGATTGACAGAGTAAAGGAGGAGATACAATATGTCATACGTTGATGAGGTTTATGAACTGGTGGTATCAAAGAATCCCGCGCAGCCGGAATTCCACCAGGCAGTGAAAGAAGTGTTAGAGTCTCTTCGTGTTGTGATCGAAGCGGACGAAGATGCATACAGAAAAGAAGCTTTACTGGAAAGATTAACAGTTCCAGAGAGAATTATACAATTCCGTGTTCCCTGGGTGGACGATCAGGGACAGGTTCAGGTCAATAATGGTTTCCGCGTACAGTTTAACAGCGCTATTGGTCCCTATAAGGGCGGATTGAGATTCCATCCTTCGGTGAACCTGGGGATCATTAAATTCCTCGGTTTTGAACAGATCTTCAAGAATTCGCTGACAGGGCTTCCCATCGGCGGAGGCAAGGGCGGCTGTGACTTTGATCCGAAAGGGAAATCCGATCGAGAAGTGATGGCGTTTTGTCAGAGCTTTATGACAGAGCTTTACAGACATATCGGGGCAGATACGGATGTACCGGCAGGCGATATCGGTGTAGGCGGCCGGGAAATCGGCTATATGTTCGGCCAGTATAAGAGAATCCGTAATCTGTACGAAGGTGTTTTGACCGGTAAGGGCCTTACATATGGCGGTTCCCTTGCCAGAACAGAGGCGACAGGATATGGTCTGTTATACTTGACAGAAGAAATGTTGAAATGCAATGGAAAAGATATCGCTGGTAAGACGGTCGCTGTTTCAGGTGCCGGCAATGTTGCGATCTATGCGATCCAGAAAGCACAGCAGCTTGGCGCGAAACCGGTTACCTGTTCTGATTCTACAGGATGGATCTATGATTCGGAAGGAATCGACGTGGCGCTGCTGAAAGAAGTAAAGGAAGTAAAACGTGCGCGCCTGACCGAATATGCGGCGGCAAGACCGAGTGCAGAGTATCATGAGAAGAAAGCCGGAGAGCACGGTGTATGGACGGTGAAGTGTGATGTGGCGCTTCCATGTGCAACCCAGAACGAGCTTGATCTGGAAGATGCGAAAGCACTTGTAGCAAACAGATGCTTTGCAGTGGCAGAGGGCGCTAATATGCCTACCACATTGGAAGCGACAGAGTATCTGCAGAAGAACGGCGTTCTGTTCTGCCCTGGTAAGGCGTCCAATGCGGGCGGTGTAGCGACTTCCGCGCTGGAGATGAGCCAGAACTCGGAGAGATTGTCCTGGACATTTGAGGAGGTTGACGCCAAACTGAAGGGGATTATGGTCAACATCTTCCACAGTCTGGACGAGGCTTCCAAGAAATATGGCATGGAGGGCGACTACGTGGCAGGCGCAAATATTGCCGGATTCCTGAAAGTGGCTGAGGCGATGAAAGCGCAGGGCATCGTATAACGTGTGATGATTTAAAATAGAAATCCCGCACATAGCTGGCAACAGTATAGGTGCGGGATTTTTGTGAGATAAAGTATTTTCCGCCTGGCTGGACAATAAGAGAAATATGAGGTAGAATAAACATGTTTCTGTAAAAAATGAGGATACAGAATACGCATAAAACAGTATAAAACAGGAGTGAGTTCTATGGATAGAAGCGAAGAGGATCTGATCGTAGGCGGTTATAAATTCGCGACAGTTGCGGATGCAGAGACGGCCAGACTGGAGAAGAAGAAGATTGACAATCTGGAACAGCATCTGGACTATCGCAATTCGCAGAATCTTTTGCTGGTCTATAATAAGGCGATTGACAACAGGGTATTCCTGACTCCGGTTGGCCTTGCGTATCTGCAGAGAATGCAGACACAGTTATACCATTGTGGAATACCGGAGGAGAAGATCAAACCCGTTCCCCTGTATGGAACCTTCAGTAATAAGACAGAGAATAGCAGTTCGATCCGGAGGAGTCTGGAAGCAAGGGGAGTGAAAGCAGAATATAAGGGGAGGTTCCTTACCTCAGTGTGCATCAACATTCTGATGGCGGCGGCGATCGGTGCACTGGTTCTGCTATCGCTCAGAAGTGATCTTCCGACGATCGTCAATTACAGAACGACTATTGTGAATGAATATTCCGAATGGGAACAGGAATTGTCAGAGAGAGAAAGAGCCGTGCGGGAAGCGGAGAGGGCACTGGGTCAATAACAGGAAGGAAGTTTCGGATATGGAACGGTTGAAAATTCTGGTCGTAGATGACGAGAGCAGGATGCGTAAATTGGTCAGGGATTTTTTGACGAAGAGTAATTATGAAGTAATTGAAGCAGAGAACGGCGCACAGGCAATCGATCTCTTCTTCGAGCAGAATGATATTGCGCTGATCATTCTGGATGTGATGATGCCCAAAATGGATGGCTGGCAGGTCTGCAAGGAGATCCGGGAATATTCCAAAGTGCCAATCATCATGCTGACGGCGAAGTCTGATGAGCGCGATGAACTGCAAGGGTTTGAGTTAGGAGTAGACGAGTATATTTCCAAGCCATTCAGTCCTAAGATCCTGGTAGCCAGAGTGGAGGCGATTCTACGCAGGACCAGTCAGGCCAGCGCGGATGAAGTGATGGAGGCTGGCGGGATCGTGATTAATAAGGCGGCGCACAGTGTCTGCGTAGAGGGACAGCCAATTGATTTAAGCTATAAAGAATTTGAACTGCTGACCTATTTTATGGAGAATAAGGGAATTGCACTGTCCAGGGAGAAGATTCTGAACAGTGTTTGGAATTACGATTATTTCGGGGATGCCAGAACAATCGATACCCATGTGAAGAAGCTTCGTAGCAAGATGGGAGCAAAGGGAGATCTGATCAAGACGATCTGGGGCATGGGCTATAAGTTCGAGGAATCTTAGCAGAAAGGGAACTTTGTTTTGTACAGACAGAAGAAGGTTCCCTTTTTTTCGTTTCTTTTTCCGGCGGCCTTGTAAACAGGGAAAATCATATCTTCGGAAAAGATATCCTGATAAAGGATCTTAGAGTAACAATGATTGTCAGATGAGAATGATTATCAATTTAAGATTTATAAATTAATTCTAAAATAGATGGTAAACCACTTGAATTCAAGTCGGAAAAGTTGTACTTTAAAAAACGATAAAGGTGTGGATCATAAAGAGGAGAGAAGAATGAAAAAACAATCCATAGGGTCATGTGAAAAGAAAGTATCTATTTTATTCTATAGGAAATCCCTCCGCTTATTACGAACAAAGCTCGTTTTTTTATTGTCAACGGCATGTCTGTGTACTTTGCTGTCAGGCTGCGGCGGGACAGGGACAGAAGAGGAAGAGGTTGTTATGAGTGAACAGATTCCGGTCCGGGTACAGCAGCCGGAGCCGGGCACACTAGTGCTAAAGGATGAGTTCATGGGAACGGTCAGCCCGGAGGAATCCGTCTATGTGATCCCTATGGTGACGGCAGAGGTTTTGAGCACAAATGTGTCCCTGGGGGATGAAGTTGAGGCGGGAACAGAGTTATGTAAACTGGATTCGGAGCCGGCACAATTACAGCTTGCCAGTGCCCAGGCACAGTACCACAGTGCCGCGGCTGGGGTGAATTCTGCGGAGGTCGGTTACGAGGCGGCCCAGGCACAGTATGAGAGCACGGTTGCGCAGTTGGATGCACAGATGGGCGGTCAGAAGAACCTGCAGATGTATCAGCTGCAGATCCAGGTGGATTCTGTGCACAGCGGCATTGATGATATCTATGAGCAGATGGCGGACTTAGAGGAGAATAAAGAGGACGCGAAGGAACAGAAAGATGATCTGAAGAAAGTAGTGGGAAATGCGGAAGGGTATGTGAAGCAGGCGAATGGTGCAGTAGCGGTGGCAAAGATGGAGTATGATAAGGCTGCTGCAGAAGTGACAAGATTGGAGCCGGGTGATTATGAAGCGTTCCAAAAAATGTTTGAACCTGGAGCAGAATATGACAGGAATGATCCTAATAAAGGTGAAAAAAAATATGAGTATGATTTAAAGCAAGCCAAAGAAACCCTTGCCGCCGCCCAAAGTGATTACGAGAAGGCAACTGAAGCGGCAAGTCAGGCGTCAGCCGCCTACGGCCAGGCACAGTCAGCCTATGAACAGGCCAAGGCCGGAATCGATTCGATCGAGGACGGCAGAGAGCAGCTTGACAATGCGCTGGCGGATGCGTATAAGAGTCTGGAGCAGACCGAGGCGATTAAGAACATCACAGAAGAACAGGTTTACAGTGATACCCAGAAGGTAGTGGATGCGAATAAGAAGGCGGCGGCTGTCGGCCTAGAGTCAGCGGCGGCAGGGATCAATTCTGCACAGGTTGGAATGGAAGGTGCACAGGTAGCGATTGACAGTGCGGAATATCAGTTGGATATGTATACGTTGAAAGCGCCGATCAGCGGTATCATTGAGGCAGTCAATGTGAAGGAGCACGACTTTGCGTCTCCGAATACACCGGCCTATATTATTTCGAATAAAGAAGCCATGACGGTGACATTCTACGTCAGTGAGGGAGTGCGCAATACCTTTTCAGTCGGACAGAAAGTGTCTGTGGACCGCAATGGCAAGATTTTTGACGGGGCGATCACGGAGATCGGCAGTATGGTAGATCAAAACACAGGGCTGTTTCTGATCAAAGTGAGCGTCGGGAAACCAGATGAGAGTATGCTGACCGGATGTAGTGTCAAGGTGAGTGCAGATACATATAGCCAGAGTAACGTCTTGCTGATTCCCTATGATGCAGTCTATTATGACAATGGAAAGCCGTATGTCTATGTGGCGGTGAATGGTGTTGTGGAGCGAAGGGATATTGAGACAGGGCTCTTTGACGAGCAGACGATGACGGTTGTCTCAGGACTTACGACACAGGATCAGTTGATCACCAGCTGGTCTGCGAATCTGCGGGAAGGTGCGGAAGTATCTATTCAGTCCGAAGGGACTTCCGGGGGAGAGGAAGACAGGAAAGAAGAGGATTCTGATCCAATAGAAGAAGCTTCTGCGGCAGAAGACGCCGGGAACGAAGAATAGGGGGCGGTAACAGTATGAATTTAACGAAACTGGCTATGAAACGCCCCGTTTCGACAGCGTTGATCGTATTGGCGCTGGTGGTGTTCGGGATCACGGCAATTCCGGGTTTCAGGTTGGAATTAACGCCGGACATGGAATTACCTATGCTTTTGGTCTACACGGTCTATCCGGGAGCTGACCCGGAGAGTGTGGAAGAACTGGTCACGAAAGAAGTGGAGACAGCCGGGGCAGAGCAGAGCGGTGTGACGACGTATACCTCACAGTCGGCAGAGAATATGTCTATGGTTATGTTTCAGTATGAGTACGGAACGGATCTGGACGACGCGTATATGGATCTTCGGTCGGCGCTTGATACGGTGAGAGTCGGTATGCCGGAAGATGTGCAGGAACCGGTGGTCATAGAGATGGCGATGGATCAGATGGAGACGATGGACGTCTCTGTCATGGCGGTCGGCGACAGCGATGTGTTAAGTTATGTGAATGATACGATGGTGCCGGAGTTAGAGACACTGTCTGGTGTGGCAGAGATCAGTGTATCAGGCGGCAGGGAAAACTATATCAAGGTAGAACTGAATTCCCAGGCGATGAAACAGTATGGCATAACCATGAACAGTGTGGCACAGACGATCGGCTCTATGGATTTTACGGTGCCGGCGGGCAGTGTAAGTCAGGGAACCCAGGATATTTCGGTATCCAGCAGTGCAGATATTTTCGGCGTAGTGCAGATTCAGAACATCCCGATTGCGACGGCGCGTGGACAGATCATTCCGTTGGCTGAGATTGCAACGGTGAGTGAGAGCCAGCGGGAAGCCTCCGGAATCAGCCGCACGAACGGACAGGAAGATATCAACATTGCCATCAGCAAGAAGAAAAGTTACGGTACAGTGGATGTGACAAGAGCTGTGGAGAAAGTGCTGGAAAGACTGCAGGCAGCGAATGACACGGTGGTTATTGACGTGATCTACAATGCGAGCGACGTTATCATATCCTCCCTCTCCTCTGTGGCGAGCACGCTCGTATTAGGCGTTGTCCTTTCCATGGTGGTATTGTTTTTGTTTTTTGGCGATCTGCGTGCCAGCCTGATCGTCGGCAGTTCCATGCCAATCTCTTTGTTTGCGACCATGATCGGCATGAATATGCTTGGATTTTCTTTTAACGTGGTTACCATGGGCGCGCTGGTAATTGCGATCGGTATGATGGTAGACAGTTCGATCGTAGTATTGGAGAGCTGCTTTCGGTTAAAAGATGAAACTGGGGAGTATCATGAGGCGGCGCTTAAGGGAACAGGCTATGTAACGGCTTCGATCATTGCTTCGACAATCACGACGGTGGTTGTTTATCTGCCGCTGAGTACGATGGAAGGACTATCGGGACAGCTGTTTTCGCAGCTTGGTATGACGATTGTGATGGCCATGCTGGCATCTTTGGTGGTTGCGATGACGATCATCCCGCTGCTGTTTGCAAAGTTTCGCCCGAATGAGAAGAAAGAGCTTCCAATTAACAAAGTATTGCGCAAGATCAACAGTGGCTATGAAAAGATTCTGCCCAAGCTGCTGCGGAAAAAGAAGCTGGTAGTATTTGTATCGGTCTGTCTTCTGATAGGCGCTTTTCTGTTGGTGACAGGGATCAATACAGAGCTTATGCCGACTATGGATGAAGGCGCATTTTCTATCACGGCGTCTTTCCGTTCAGGGACAAAGCTTGACACGATAGAGGAAAAGACCGTCTTTCTGGAAGAAATGATGGAGTCAGATCCGGATATCGACTACTATTCTTACCGTATTTCCGGAGATTCGGCATCTTTGACAGCCTATCTGACGGATGAGACTGAGACAACGACGAATGAGGCAATCGAGAAATACTCAAAAGAACTGGCGAATCTGACGGATATGGATATCAGTATTACGGCCACAGGGGCAAGCATGACTGCAATGATGATGGGCGGTCTTGAGATAGACTTGGAAGGACGGGATTTAGATGATCTGAAAGTGGCGGCCAGACAGGTACAGGACATGGTCAGTCAGATTCCGGGGGTGCTGCAGACGTCTTCTAATCTGTCGGATGCCAGTACACAGGCAAAGATTCTGATCGATCCGCTGAAAAGCATGTCCGTAGGGCTGGCTCCGGTCCAGGTGGCGGGAGAGATGTATAATGCGCTGAGTGGCAGTGAGGCGGCGACCTTGACGAAAAATGGGCAGGAATATTCTGTGCGGGTGGAGTATCCGGAAGAAGAGTTTCATGATATGAATGATCTGCTCAATATGACGTTGACGACAGCTTACAATACACAGGTTCCTCTGTCTGAACTTGCCACGCTGGAGTATACAGACACACCGCTAACGTTGACCAGGGTAGATGGTATCTATCAGGTGGCAGTGACAGCGAACACAACAGAGGAAGCCAGATTTACAGCGCAGGAAGCGGTAGATAAAGCAATGGCACAGATAGTGCTTCCAAGAGGGGTGAGCAGGGCGTCCGCTATGATGGACGACATGATTATCGAAGAGTTTACGGCAATCATTACGGCGATTTTTGTTGCGGTATTCCTGATTTTCCTTGTGATGGCAATGCAGTTTGAATCGCCAAGATTTTCTGCGATGGTCATGATGAGCATTCCTTTTGCACTGATCGGATCTTTTGGATTGCTTTATCTGACAGGTTCTACGCTGAGTATGGTGTCCCTGATGGGTGTGTTAATGTTAGTCGGTATTGTAGTGAACAATGGTATTCTATATGTAGATACGGTGAATCAGCTTCGGGAGGAGATCTCGTTAGAAGAGGCATTGATCCGAAGTGGACAGATGCGTCTGCGGCCGATCCTGATGACAACGTTGACGACAATTCTTTCCATGGTGCCGATGGCATTGGGAATTGGTGATGGTTCTATTATGATGCAAGGTATGGCCTTGATCATCATCGGAGGTCTTGTCGCTTCGACCGTTCTGATTTTGTTATTGATGCCGACGTTCTATCTGATTATCGATAAGCGCAGCAGACAAGAACACAGAAGAGAACGAAAGGCCTTGCGGCAGAAGAAAAAAGAAGACAGGAAAAAGAAGTAACCTATAAAAATCTAAAACTGCGATCGGGCAGTTTTAGATTTTTTTAAATTTCACATTTTTTTCATGATTTTCTGGTATAGTAAGCTTAGAGCATGTGAGGCAACGATCATGACCAGTTGACCATTACAGGAAAGAGACAAGGTGGTTTGCTTATGAAATATTCCATGAAAAGACAGTTTGTATTTATTTTTGTTATGCTGATCACAGGTACGATCCTGCTATGTCTTCTGGCAAACAGTACCTTATTGGAAAAATACTATATCAATAATAAGAAGAATGCGCTGATTAAAGCGTATAGAAGTATTAATGAGGCCTCCAACGCCGGGGATATCACTTCGGAATTTTATGATATTGAGTTACAGAAAATAAGAGATAAATATAATATCAATGTATTGGTCCTGGACAGTGACTCCAGAATGATCAAAGCTACCATGGTAGATCAGGAGTTCGCGATCAAACATTTGTTGAATAATATTTTCTACGGAGTCAATAAAGAGGATGTGCTTTTAGAAGCGGACGGATACATGATCCAGATCGTTATGGATGTCAGGATGCAGACAGAATATATAGAGATGTGGGGAATGCTGGATAATGGGTACTTTTTCATTCTGAGAAGTGCGCTGGAGGGGATTCAGGAAAGTGTGGCCATATCCAACCGCTTTATGGCATATGTGGGATGCATTGCGATCCTGGTGAGTATTCTGATGGTGATCGGTCTGTCCAATCGTATCACAAGACCAATCATGGAGCTGGCTGGTATTTCGGAAAGAATGAAGCACCTGGATTTCAATGCAAAATATGAGGGCAACGACAGGACGGAGATTTCCATACTGGGGAATAATATCAACGAGATGTCAGAAGCCTTGCAAACGACCATTTCAGAATTAAAGACTGCAAACAATGAGCTGCTCAAGGATATCGAGCGAAAGGATCAGGTAGATGTGATGCGGAAAGAATTCCTGTCGAACGTGTCTCATGAGCTGAAGACACCGATTGCCTTGATTCAGGGGTATGCGGAAGGGCTGCGGGAGGGAATCAATGACGATGAGGAAAGCCGGGAATTCTATTGCGATGTGATCATTGATGAGGCGGCTAAGATGAATACGATGGTCAAGAAGCTGCTGACCTTGAATCAACTGGAATTTGGCAATGAAGTCGTGAATATGGAACGGTTTAATCTTGTGGCGCTGATCAGAAATTATATCGCTTCTTCGGATATTCTTCTGAAAGAACGGAATATTTCTGTGCGGATGGAAGACTATGGTGAGATTTATGTCTGGGGAGATGAGTTTAAAGTGGAAGAAGTCTTTATGAATTATTTCACCAATGCGATCCACTATGCGCAGGAGGAGAAGATTATTGACGTCAAGCTGAGCCAGGTTGGACAGCAGATGAAAATTTCCGTTTTTAATACAGGAAGTCCGATTCCAGAGGAGAGCATAGAGCATATCTGGGAAAAATTCTATAAAGTAGATAAAGCGCGGACAAGAGAATATGGCGGAAGCGGGATCGGCTTGTCGATTGTTAAGGCAATTATGGAATCCATGAACCAGCAATATGGAGTGATCAATTATGAGAATGGCGTGGAATTCTGGTTTACGCTGGATTTAACATAAGCAGAGCAGCTTAGGAACGGTTCGGAAATGATTTGTGATATGGAATGTCCTTGTTCATAAATTATTTCCGGATGGGCTTTCAGAGCTAAGTTTTTAGTGAAAGAAAAAGTTTGTCAGAATAGAGATATTACGTTATAATAAGTTCTAGGCACACATGCAGTGTCAATAGATTTCAAAGATTGATGGGAGAAAATAGACGTGAAGAAAGCAGTGACGTTTCTGTGTGGTATGACAGCGGCAGTTCTTATGACGGGTTGCGGCTCTGTCATGCCCGATCTGACAGAGGAAGAGACAGAAATCATTTCAGAGTATGCGGTGGGAGTGCTGTTAAAGTATGACAGAGTCAGCAGTGGACGGCTGATGAGTCAGGCAGAATATGAATCGGCAGAGGTCAAAAAGCTGGAAAAAGAAAATACAAAAGCAGCGGAGGAGTCAGAAACAGAAGAAGAGGCTGACGCACCGGGTTCAACAGCAGAAACAGAGACAGTCGATGTAAGCCAGGAAGAAGAGGTGGATGTTGCGGCGCCATCTACAATAGAAGAGTATTATGACATACAGGATTTTACTTTCCAGTATAGTGGTTATGAGCTGGCTCAGTCCTATCCGTCGGGGGAAGAAGGAGAGATCTTCTTTTCCATGGACGCGACAGAAGGGATGCAGTTGCTTGTGTTAAAATTTATAGTTTCTAATACGAGTTCTGCAGACCAGATTCTGGATATGCTGGAACATGATGCGAAGTTCAGAATCTCTGTCAATGGTGAAACAGGAGAAAATGCATTGTCTACCATGCTGTTGAACGATCTGCAGGCATATAAGGATGTGATTCCGGCCGGATCAAGCGTAGAGCTGGTCAGCATTGTGGAAATTCCTCAGTCTACGAAGGTAGACACGATTGATTTTACGATGCGGGGAGATGCGGGGAATACCGCAATTAAGCTGCAGTGATTGTTTGCATAGGTTTTGATAAAGAGCGGATGAACGAAAAAAAGAGTTTTGTCCGCTCTTTTTTCGGCTCTTGTAAAAATATGGTGAAATGAAAAGGTAACTTCCACCTTGTAAGGGTAAATTCTACCAGAGATAAA
>CAJTRA010000023.1 GCA_910578345.1 uncultured Lachnospiraceae bacterium
ACCAGATCCACACCAGCTTCCTCTGCCAGTCTCAAGGCATCTCTGGTCGGCATAACGCCGAGCTGTTCGCCATTCTCTCCGATCACGCGCACTTCTCTGTCTCTAATCTGTTCGTTAATGAATAAATCGCTAATGGTTCTACCCTCCATACCCATAAAAAATAAAAAGTGGATAGCATATCTATCCACTCGTCAATTCACTCTACACACAATTCCCTACTCTGCCCCTATGGCAGACATATCGGAACAAATCTTGTATTATGAACGCTTGCGAACTTAATTGTTGCAAGGTGAGAGTAGATCCTCTGCTTGATTATCAGTTATATGCTATCGCATCCTTAAATAAATTACCACAAGATTCCTGCTATGTCAACTCATTTCTAATTATTTTTTGCTGACCTGATCCTTCCCATCTGGTCTGAATCCTTCCTTCTCTTCCGCCTACTCTACCTGTATCGTCTCCGCGCTGGCTTCATAAGCCTCCATATAATCATAATCGCTTGTCTGAGAATAGGTGATCATATAGCTTTTGTCTGCATTAATGGCAAAGGCGAGCTGTGTAATCTTAACACCGTTCACTTCATAATGACACAGAATACGAAACGCCGGATAACCGCTGATCTGCTCCCGCTCGAAACTATCTACGGCTACTTCGACCGCTTCTCCATAAGCCTCTTCCAGATCCGCTTCCAACTGTTCCTGAAACGCTTCCTTCGTCAAAAGCTGCTGCGAGATATCCTCTTCCATTGCCGCATAATAAATCGCAGAAGCGTCGATCGGATACCGCTTGGTCACATACATATCGGCCATTTCCTCCGACGGTGCGAATCCTTCCGGAATATCGAAGGTACAGCCTTTTGTCTTCCGTTTGGATTCCATAACGGACGTATCTAAGTTTTCCTCTTCCAGAAGCTGTGCCGTAAGTTCCCTGCGCGTCTGCTCGTCAATCTCCATCTGCGCCCTGGATGCACTGGTCTGTTCTTTCAGCCTTGCGCTCGCCTCAAGGGCGGCGCTGGCATCCTCCTCTGTCGTCTCTTCTTTCTCTGCTGTTTCTTCCGTCTGTGCGTCTGCACCTGTATGTACTGTTCCAGCTTCCCCACATCCGGCTAAGAGCGCCGCCGCGCATATGCCTGCCAGAAATATTGGCCGCCATCTCCATTTCTTCTTCATGCTAACCTCCATGATTCCGTTCTGCGGAATCTCAAATCACAAGACAAGCAAGCTTGTCTGAGAGAATGCCCGTATTTTGGCATTCTCTGAAACATTTCGTAACTCTTTGGCTGCGTTCTTTGCTCCTTAGAGTTTCTTAATGTTCTTCTCAAGCTGATCCAGGAAAATCAGGCCATGCCGCTAGTGTATGGCCTGATCTCCCGTGACAGCTTGGATCTTTATATCTCTTTAAAAGTGGAACACTCTGTCCCGGCGCTGCTGCTGGCACCGCCGCCTTTGATGTCCACGTGCTCCGCATGGCACTTGTAGTTACTATTATACACACATTTCACTGCTTCGCAATCAATACTGATCGTCCTGCAAGGATGTTCCAGGGAGCTTGTATAAGAATCATCTTTTCTCTGAGCAAAGCTTTCACAGCATGTATCATCGCAGCATCCTGCATGTTTGCCGCCTACCATGATATCACCCTTGCAGCAGCACTTATCTTTATTGTAGGAACAATTATCCACACCACATTTTAATTCCGCCATAATAACCTCCTGTTCTCCGACGCCTTAGAAGCTTCTGTCTTTACCGCATTTCCCGTCATGCCGCTTCTGACAGCACAAACAATCTGTGAATCATTAAGACGAAACTTAGATTTTCTTAGGCGGCGTTCTTTGACGCCTTAGAAAACCTTTTCGTCTTTCTCACATTTTTATTATGGCCTCAAATAGAGATCTTATACAAATTAAACCAATATCTTTCTAAAAGATAACTGCCCTTCTCCTCAACTTGCAGCCCACAACCGCGCCATTCTTCCACGATCGCATCTCTACTGTTAAAGCTGCCGATAAACCAGACTGTCTTTCCCTCCTCACACCATTTCTGCAAAACTTCCGTCTCCTCGACCACACCAAAAGGTCTGATGATCTCCTGGATCAGGCTCTCCGGCGTTCCACACCAGAGATAGCTCTCTGTCTCCTCCGGAAGATAGTAGGCCGTCACAGCCTGCACCTGTTCAAAATTATAGACGACAATATCTTCCTGCGCAATGGAAGATAATGCCTCGCTCGTCTGTTCCATCAGCAGGATTTTGTACTCCTCTTCTCCCCGGAAAGCACGGTAATCACGCAGTCCAATGACCACGACCAGGAAAACTGCTGCCACCGAGAACAAACTGCGGGCTTTGCTCTTTCGGCCAGTCTGCCAGATCTCACCTAATCCGGCTGCAAAACTCAGCCAGAAACAGCCCAGTGCCGGAATCATATAGCGATAGACAAAGATCGGCCGCACAAGTAACGATGCTGCAAACCCAAATCCGATCACACCGAGTACTACGAAGACACCTGCCGCCATCCATATGCTCCGTTCCTCGTTTACAGGATCCTCTCCGGCATTCTCAACCCTTTCCCTATGATCTACAGCTTTTTTTCCTCCCACTCTCCTATTATGAAAGAGTTTCGTCACATGATACAGAAAGACTGCCGCATACACTCCTGTCAGCACGACAGCCAGCACCACATTCAGCCCTTCGCTTGTAAAAGCAGGTTTCATCAGAAACTTTACGCACCCGCCAAGCGAACGAAAGCTGAGCGGCAGGATCCAGTAGTTGGCATTGACCTTTGTGATCTGTCTGTATAAGACCATCAGCCAAGCTGCATAACCGGCCGCAGCCGCACTCACCCATAAGATCCACTCCCAGATTCTCCTCCTGTCTCTCCTAAGCAGCTCAAAGAGCACATACAGATAGACCATGACGGCCGCTACAGCTGCAAAATACTGCGTGTAGGCTGCTGCCAGGCAGTAACATGCCATAGCGCAGCCATGTAATCTCTGTCTTATGACTGTCCGCTTTCCGTCCTTCCTATCCCAGACAGCCTCATGCCCATGCAGAAACGCCGCCGCCACAAACATAAGCGCCCAGCTATACATTCGCACTTCCACCGTATAGCTGCTAAGCTGCGGCATGGCGATCACGCAGAAAAGAAACAGTCCTCCAACGAAAATATCAAGTCTCCTTCGGATCAATGTCACACTGTAAAACAGTAAGACAAAATAAGGCATCACAGAGACGATCTTGGCGACTGCCACCGCGTGTACCCCTGGCAGCATTAGTTTACATAAGTCTACAAAAAACTTGACGATCATATAGTACAGCGGCGGATGCACATCCTGTGCTGTAAAATTGATCAACTCACCGTAGGTATATTGGATCATTCCTACGGTGAACAGCTCGTCATACCAGATATCACTGCTAAAACACAGCGTCAGGCTTCTCAAAAGCATGATCACGCTGATCCCCAGCAACAGATATCCCAGGAAATCCCTGCCGGATATTTTTAACTTCTGATTCATATTAGAACATGCTCCATCCACTTCCTTGCAAGGCACTCTTCCGGCATGCTGACTGCAGCCTGACATTATTTCGCATTCTTCTCTTCCTGCGGCATCTCCTGGCGGATCTCCTTGGTCCGGATCTCCTTGCAGATCTGATCGATAAATGCCTGCAGCTGCTTCACGCCTTCATCCCCGGCATAACGGCTCCGCACGGATACTGTCTTATCTTCTGCTTCCTGCGCGCCTACCACCAGCATATATGGCACTTTGGCAAGTCTTGCCTCCCGGATCTTAAAGCCGATCTTTTCGGAGCGGTTATCGCACGTCACATCGATATCATTCCTCGCCAATTCTTTCCTGACTTCTTCTGCATACGCTTCATACTTTTCGGAGATCGGCAGAATACGTACCTGCTCCGGGCAGAGCCAGGTCGGGAATTTGCCCGCATACTTCTCGATCAGCCACGCCAGCGTCCGCTCATAACAGCCAAGCGATGTCCTGTGAATGATACTGGGCCGCACTTTGTCGCCGTTTTGGTCTATGAAGTACATATCAAATTGTTCTGCTAACAGGGCATCCCACTGGATCGTGATCATGGTATCTTCTTTGCCGTATACATTTCTGGCATTGATATCCACCTTCGGTCCATAGAAAGCGGCTTCGCCCACATCTTCTACAAAGGGCAGATCCAATTCGGTCAGAATCTTTCGGATATGCTCCTCTGTCTCATTCCACACCTCAGGCTCTCCGATATATTTGCCCGGATTTTCCGGATCCCATTTGGACAGATGCCAGGTAATGTCACCTAACAGTCCTAAAGTTGACATAACATATTTCGCCAGTGCAATACATCCTTTGAATTCTTCCACCATCTGATCCGGCCGCACGATCAGGTGTCCCTCGGAAATCGTAAACTGACGCACGCGGGTCAATCCATGCATCTCACCGGAATCCTCATTTCGAAACAGAGTGGAAGTCTCCCCGTAACGGATCGGCAGATCCCTGTAGGAATGCTGTGTATTCTTATAACAGTAGTACTGGAAAGGACAGGTCATCGGGCGCAGGGCAAATACTTCCTTGTCCTGCTCCTCATCGCCGAGCACAAACATGCCTTCCTTATAGTGATCCCAATGGCCGGACATTTTATATAAGTCACTTTTTGCCATCAGAGGCGTCTTCGTTCTCACATAACCCCATTCTTTATCTTCCAGATCCTCGATCCATCTCTGCAGCTTCATCACCATCTTCGTGCCCTTCGGCAGAAGAAGCGGCAATCCCTGTCCGATCACATCCACGGTTGTGAAAAGTTCCATCTCCCGCCCAAGCTTGTTATGGTCGCGGCGCTTAATGTCTTCTAAGTGCTCCAGATAGGCCTCCAGCTCTTCCTTTTTCTGGAATGCCGTACCATAGATCCTTTGAAGCTGTGCCCTGTTCGAATCTCCTCTCCAGTACGCCATCGAGGAAGAGATCAACTTATACGCCTTGATATTCTTCGTGCTCATCAGATGCGGTCCGGCACACAGATCCACAAAGCCGCCCTGGTCATAGAAGGAGATCTGCGCATCCTCCGGCAGATCTTCAATCAGCTCCACCTTGTATGGTTCTCCCTTTTCTTCCATGTATTTGATCGCTTCCACTCTGGGTAGGGTAAACCGCTCGATCTTATGACCTTCCTTGATGATCTTCTTCATCTCCGCTTCCAGCTTGTCTAAGTCTTCCCTGGAAAAAGGCGCCGCATCAAAATCGTAGTAGAATCCATCCTCAATCGCCGGTCCGATCGTCACCTTTGCTTCCGGGAAAAGTCTCTTCACCGCTTCCGCCAAAACGTGGGACGCCGTATGACGAATGACCCTCAGCCCTTCCGGGTCATTGGCTGTCAAAATGTTAAGACTGCAGTCTCTGTCAACCATCGTCCTTAAGTCTTCCACTTCACCGTCCACTTCACCGGCACAGGCCGCTCTGGCTAACCCTTCCGAGATATCATGGGCAATGTCATAGATACTCATCGCCTGTGCGTACTCTTTACTTGATCCGTCTTTCAATGTAATTTTCATGTTTTTCTTTCTCCTTTCCTTTTCCATGCTCCCTTTTCAGCATTCTTTTCTGCCATCATCCGGCATCTGGGCGTTGCCGCAATTATTTCCATTATGGCTCCCATTATCGCAAAACAGGCTGATCCCATGCGTAAGCGGCGCCGTCAATAACCCAGCACAGATTCCTGCAAGCAGACAAACTGCTCCAATCAAGAGAAAGTCCATTCTGGTAAGCGTCACTTCCCCTCTCGTCAGGTCAGATGCTTTTTGTTTTACCTCTGTTATTGTCATACTCTTTTCCTCCTTATACAAACAAAATAAAATCCCCTGCACTGCCATTATGACAATGCAGAGGACGTATTTCCTTTACGCGGTTCCACCTCGCTTGTTCTGTGCGCTGATCACGGCTTACCAGAACCTCTCATTCGACTGTAACGTAAGTCAACGGACCGGATTGGGGCCACTCAGAGTTAGTTTTCAAATGCTTCCGGCAAAGACGCTTCCAGCGCCAGGCGTCTCTCTCTGTTACGTTCCACATTCTACTCGTCTCGTCAACATGTTTTCTCTCTGTATGATTTGTTCTTTCTCTGTATCTATCCGTATTCTATTCCACATTGGATGAAAAGTAAAGAACATTTTTGCAACAAGTGCAAATTCCTGGTAACAGTTCAGCCAAGACACAGCGTCTGACATGATATGCTTCTCCTAAGGGCCGTTTGAAAAAAGTAAATTCCTTCGGAAGCAGGAGAAGCATATTATGCCAGGCGCGTCCGGCTTAACTAAGTGATATTTTGGGCTGAACTGTTACATATTCCCACGCTAAACCACTATCCCTTGTTAAGCAGCATCTCCTCGATGATCTTTGACGCACAGGCAATGATCCCGGAACAGGGTCTGGACGCATAGTACTCCGGCGTGCGGATCGAGGGCTTCGCACTCTCCTCCACACCGTCAAGTCCAAGAAGTTCCCTACACAGGATAGAATCATACTCTTCCCGGAATTTGGCGCTCATCTGCCGCACAAGCGCGTAGATGTGCTCCTTCGCCTCCTCATTCTGCGGATCAGAATTGCCCTCCTTCAGACCGGCCAGCATTGCCATAGAGGACACGGCGCCGCACACTTCCCGCATTCTGCCCACACCTGCTCCCATAGCGCTTGACATTCGAAGCGCAGTCTCCCGATCCATGCCGAAACAGTCTGCATAGGTCGAAAATACAGATTGTGCACAATTATATCCTTCCTCAAATGTTTTCACTGCGCGCGTAACACGGGATTCCATTTGCTCCTGCACCATAACCTCCTGTTTCCTTTCCGCCTCTCCACCGATGTTTCAGGCGGCCTTTGTCACTGCTTCCTCTGTCATAGTTTGTCCCGGATCCGTTCTATGCATTCTTATTTCTGCCGCAGCACTTCTTATATTTCTTACCGCTGCCGCAAGGACAGGGATCGTTCGGATATACCTTCGGCGCTTTATGGACCGTGGTAGACTCCTTCTGCTCCTTATACAGGTTCTTCCTGGTCTCCTGGTCATAGATATCGTTCCACTCTTCCAGATCATATAACCAGTCTGCACCTGCCGCAACCATATTCTTATAGAGACGCTCTGTGTCAAATCCAAGCGTTACATGAGTATCCTCTTCCATCTCTTCGATCGGATTCGCCTCTTTTAAACTGTCATTAATGCCATCCAGGAATCCTGTCATCGTCATAAGATCAACATCATACTTCTCGGCCAGTTCCTTCACGGTTCCTTCCACTACTGTTTCAGGACTCTTTAAAAGCTCCGCATAGATCTCTTTTTCTTTCAAAAAATAAGCAGACCATAATCTCTGCAGATCACCTTTGTTGGCAGTTTCTGAATACGCCATATCTCGCCATTGTTTCAATAATGCCATTGTACTATACCACCTTTATCCTGTAATTATCTACTGCGCCTGCATATACTGCCGCCGCGCCGCATTCGCTACTAAGTATATACCATTTGAATAGAAAAGTAAATTTATATTTCCTTAAGAATTTATGAGACTGCATCATCCTAACAGGGCGATCAGTTCTTCTACCTCCCACCTGTCCGTGTCCCAGCTTGTGGCAAACCGGACCACCGTATGATCCTGATCATATTTTTCCCAATAGTCAAATAGAACCTGCCTGCCCAGCCGTTTCATCTGCCCATTCTCCAGAACGATGAAAATCTGATTGGCAGGCGTCTCCACATAGAAAGAATAACCCTTATTCGCAAACGCCTGCCGCAGCATATTGGCCATGCGAATGGCATTTCTTCCATTTTCCAGATAGAGATCATCCGTAAACAATGCATCAAACTGTATGCCCAACAGTCGCCCCTTCGCTAAAAGCGCCCCATGTTGCTTGACCAGTGTCATAAAATGCCGCGGCTCCTTCCTGGGAAAAACCACTGCCTCCCCGCAAAGTGCCCCTACCTTAGTGCCGCCGATATAGAAAGCATCACAATATGCCGCAAGATCCGGCAGTGTCACATCCGTCCCCTCGACTGCAAGTCCATATCCCAGCCGCGCCCCATCCAGATATAAAGGAATATGGTACCGGGCGCACACCTGCGAAATATCCTGCAGTTCCTGCTTTGTATACAGGGTGCCATATTCTGTCGGATGCGTAATATACACCATTCCCGGAAAGACCATGTGCTCATGATTCACATCCCCATAGAAACCTGCCAGATAATCCGCAATCTCTTCCGCCGCCAGTTTTCCTTCCCTGTGGGGCAGTTCCAATACTTTATGCCCCGTGGCTTCTATGGCTCCTGCCTCATGCACGCTGATATGACCGGTCTTTGCCGCGATCACCCCTTCATAATCTGCCAGCAACGCATCGATGACCACCTGGTTGGTCTGGGTGCCTCCTGACAGGAAATAGATCTTAGCCTGACTGCACTGACATGCTGCCCGGATCTTCTCTCTGGCTGACTCACAGTATCTGTCGCCGCCATATCCCGGCAGACTTTCCCTGTTCGTTTCGATCAATTTCTGTAAAATCTTATCGTGCGCTCCTGTAGCGTAATCATTGGCAAAACTGAGCATTTCTATCGCCTCCGTATTTTTTCTCCACAAATTTTCTCTTTCCTGTATAAAGCTGTGAAAAGCGGGTACAATGATATTATTCAAAAGATAAGGAAATACTTATCCTCCCCTTAAGGAAGCCTTTGAGACTGCGTAGGTGCAGTTTCGGGGGCTTTCGTTATGTTGCAATTTAAGCATCTTTCTTCCGCAGGATCTTATCCATCGACTTCCCCTTCGCGAGTTCATCGACCAGTTTGTCCAAATAACGTATCTCCTGCATCAATGGTTCTGTGATCTCTTCTACCCTGACTCCGCAGACCACCCCTTTGATCAGCTTCCTGTTTTCATTTAATTTCGGAGCTTTCCGGAAAAAATCCGCATAACAGACCGGATATTCCAACATTCTGTCCAATTCTGCCTGACTGTATCCGGTAAGCCACCGGATCACTTCGTCCACTTCTTCCCTGGTCCGCTCCTTTTTCACCGCCTTATTGACCAACAGACCGTAAACCTTCGAAAACTCCATCTGATATACTCTTTCATTTCCCATATGATTCCAGCGCTCCTTCTTCCGCCAGGCGTCTTTCTGTTCCTCTGTCGCCTCTTCCACTTATGTTCCGGCATCCATCCGGCCATTCCCATACGCTCCGCTAATCCCATTGGCCAGGGAATTTCTGTTTCAAAGGCGTCTCAAACTCCCTAGTAAACGCCTCATTTTCTTCCTGTGTTAAGTCCGCAAAGACATGCGGCAGGACTAACCGTCCGCCGAATGCAGACAGACCGCCTTCCACAAGCTCCAGTCCCATAAAGGCATCAAAATTCTTTCCCTCCGCCGTCGTGACCCCGAAGTGGTCGCACGTCTGGAATCCATGTCTCGGATAATACTCTGGTTCTCCGAAAATAACGACCCCCTCATAGCCTGCCTTCTTTGCCAGGGCAAGCGTCTCTTTCAGCAGCAGTCCTCCCACGCCGCATCCCTGCCAGGCAGGCGCCACGCAGAGCGGCCCGAAGACTAAGATCTCCTTTCGTTCCAGACCGTGCGGATCATGGCCGTACGCCTGCACAGCATCCGCAGTCTCGGCCCGCTCCAGCCATGCCCTGCTGTAATAGATGCAGCCTGCGATCTCATCCCCTGCCGCCGCCACTCTGGACAGCTCCGGCACATATGTATCGCTTTCTCTTAATTTGTGGACCAGCAGGTGTTCGTCACACCCCTGGCGGTACTTATTCCAAAACGCCAACAGCGTCATCTGTTCTGTCTTGTGATAATCGCAAGGCTCTTCTTTCCGGATCCTGATTTCTTCTTCCGACACTTTCTGTGGACGCCGCGGGAAATATCCCATGTTGATCCGCACTTCCTTCCTCGCAAGATCTCTGTTGGAGTAGCAGCATGTGTCAAGGCCGATCGGCTCGAATCCTTCTTTCTGATAGAACGTGATAGCGCCTACATTGCAGGACTGCGTCTCCAAGATGATGGCGCGTCTATGTTCTAAGACTGCCTGCTCCTTCGCAACCTCCATCAACGCATGGGCTGCGCCCTGTCTCCTTATTTTCTCATGCACCCACAGCTCCGTGACGATCAGCCGGTTACTCCACTCCTCAGGACAAGTCTCAATACAGGCGATCAGTTCCTGCCCGTCGTCCTGCTCCTCCACAATGCCCCAGGCAAAAGCCTTCTCCCAATGATCCGCATACAGTTTATCCGGAAAATCATACTCCTCCGGATAGTGGGATACCGGCGTATCGAATCTGCTTCTGTGGATTGCAATCTCATATCCTTCCTCCACCTTCTCCATCTTCACATCATAATATTCTTCCGTCGTATACCGCATCGGAATGACCGTACCCTTCCACTGCTCTTTCGGCAGCGGGATGATCTTCTCTTTCATATTGGCCATTTCAAACTCCTCTCTGAAATCTCAAAATCCTGGAACAAACAAGTTTCCTACAGTCTGCTGTGTACATACTTCTCCCGGAACGTTTTCGGTGTCTCCCCGGTATACTGCCGGAACATCTTCGTGAAATAACTCTGGGAGGAAAAGGCAAAGGCAGCGCTAACCTCTGCACAGGAGCAGTCAGAGTCCCGCAGCATGTCTTCTGCCGCCTGTAACTTGCTCTCCATAAGATACGCCGTAATTGTCCTGCCGGTCTCCTTCTTAAACAGTGATGACAGATAATCTGGATTCTTCTGCACATAAGCAGCTATATCCGCCACACGGACCGGCCTGTTCAGATGCCGGGAAATATAATCCATACAACGCATCACTGTCTTTGAATAGATCTTTTCTTTCTGCAGACTGGCCATATGCTCCGTGAAATACCGGACCGCCTCTTCATGAAGTCCGCTTACCTCTTCGACCGTCCTGCAGTGATCCATCTGCTGGATATAATAATCACTGGACGTATATGCCGTCTCGCTATTCATCCCGCCAGTGATCGCAAACCGGACTACCAGAGTCATAGAAGCCACGAACAGGTATTTCATATTTGTCAGCGGCTCATCCGACAGATGCCCTTGCTTTCTGGCACAGAAGGTTTGTCTCGCCCTCTCCACTGCCCGCAAGTCTCCATCCCGCACGTACCTGTACATGCGCATTTCCTCTTCATAATCACTGTGACAAAACTCATTCTCTCTGTTAATAAACTCCATGTAGGAGATCTGTTCCTTAATCTTTCTCTTCATAACATTACACCCTTCGATCATACAGACTTTCCCGGACATATCCTTCGCCTTTCGGATGCCCTCGGAAACTATCCCTTCTCAGCGTTCTCCAGCTTATATCGGTATTTTAACATTTTCCCAGGAATTTTAATAGATTATTCTTTTCTTTTATCCTACTCTTTTTATAAGTCATATGAGACAAATCAAACCAAATAACAGAAAGGAACAAAACAGATTATGGGCAGAACACTCAAAGAAATCAAACTGACCGGTACACTCTCCCAGGCTGTACAGCCCTACGAAGAGGAACACCGCAAGGCCGCGAAAATGGCGGCAGAAGAAGGCTTCGTCCTTCTGAAAAACGAGCATCACATCCTTCCTGTGGCCAAAGGCTCTAAGCTGGCTCTCTACGGTCCAGGCGCCTCAAATCCAATCAAAGGCGGAACCGGTTCCGGTGACGTCAATGAGCGGGAAGTGGTAAGTATCTACGACGGCCTTAAAGCTGCCGGCTACGAGATCACTACAACAGACTGGATCGAAAGTTTCCAGAAACAATATGAGCAGTCCCGTCTTGACTGGCGGCAAAAGATCTGGGAAGAAAGCGACAGGGCAGTGGATGATTCCATGGCATTCTTCAACGTATATTCTTCCATGCAGTATGCCATGCCCGCCGGCGATCTTCCTGAGAAAACAGAGGCGGCGACGGCTGTCTATGTACTCAGCCGCATTGCCGGAGAGGCGGCTGACCGTTTCGACCGGGAAAGCGACTACTATCTGAGCGCCAAAGAAGCTGAGATTCTCAAGACAATCTGCACCCTCTATCAGGACGTGATCCTTCTGATCAATTCCGGCGGCATTGTAGATCTTTCTTTCCTGGACTCCTATGCAAATATTTCCGGCGTCGTCCTGATCTCCCAGCCTGGCATGGAAACGGGAAACGCTGTCGCGTCTCTTTTTACTGGCGAGGTGACTCCCAGCGGAAAACTGACCGACACCTGGGCTTATCATTACGAAGACTATCCTAACTCCAAAACCTTTTCACACAACAATAACAATGTCGAGACAGAGAGGTATGAGGAAGGCATCTATGTCGGCTACCGCTACTTCGACACCTTCCAGGTGCCGGTGCGCTATCCCTTCGGCTTCGGCTTATCCTACACAGATTTTGCGATCGAAGTGAATGACATCGCAAAGACATCTGTTTCTTCCCTTTCCGTCGCTGTCACAGTGACCAACACCGGCAGTGTCTACAGCGGCAAAGAAGTCGTTCAGATCTATGCGTCTTGTCCGCAGGAAAAGATGGAGAAAGAATACCGCCGTCTGGCCGGTTTCGCTAAGACAAAACTGCTGGCCCCAGGGATGTCCCAGGATCTGTCCATTGAGATCCCTCTCTATGCACTGTCTTCCTTCTGCACCCAGACACCGGGATGGGTTCTGGAGCAAGGCGCATACGGCCTGTTTGTGGGGAACAGTATCGCTGCCGCTTCTCTGGCCGGCATCGTCACGCTGGATCAGGATGCTCTGCTTATCAAGACACAGCACATCTGTCCGCTCCAGGATGATCTGCAGGAGCTTTCCGCTTCCAGAGAAGCAGTTCAAGCATTGCGCAACACCTGGCTTGCCGACGCTGACAAAGTAATTACCCTTACGGTTAACGCATCTGACCTGGAAACTGCCACCGTCGTCTACGGCAAAGAGTCAGAGCAGATCTCTGCTGAAGTAAAGCAGTTCGTCGATTCTCTGAGCACAGAGCAGTTGATCCTCTTGGCTACCGGAGATCCCGGTAAAAGCCAGAATGCCAGCGACGACCAGAAGGAAAGCGTTCTCGGATCCGCCGGTATCTCCGTACCTGGTTCCGCCGCCCAGACAAGCAGCTGCGCGCTGGACGATCACGGACTGGCTCCGATCGTCCTGGCAGACGGTCCGGCCGGTCTGCGTCTACTCCAGCGCTATCCGGTGATTGACGGGCAAATTCAGCCAGTTCCTTTCGAGATGAGCATTGAACACGGTTTCCTGGCCAGAAACACCAACTTTGGCAGCGCCGAATTCTATCACCAGTACTGTACCGCTTTCCCGATCGGAACCCTGCTCGCCCAGACCTGGGACAAAGAAGTAATGCACGCTGTCGGCAAAGCTGTGGCTGAAGAGATGAATGAGTTTTGTGTAACGCTCTGGCTCGCACCGGGCATGAACATTCATCGCAATCCGCTGTGTGGACGCAACTTCGAATACTATTCCGAGGATCCTCTGCTTTCCGGCAAGATGGCTGCCGCCATGACAGACGGCGTACAGTCTGTATATGGATGCGGCACTACCATCAAGCATTTCGCCTGCAACAATCAGGAAGATAACCGTATGGGCTCCAACTCCGTCCTCTCCGAGCGTACCTTGCGGGAGATCTATCTGAAAGGATTCGAGATCGCTGTCAAAGAAAGCCAGCCTATGTCGATCATGACAAGCTACAATCTGGTAAACGGCATCCACGCCGCCAACAATTATGGCCTGTGTACCAGGGCGGCCCGCGATGAATGGGGCTTCCGCGGCGTGTTTATGACCGACTGGACCACCACGCACAACGGTCCTGACTGTACTGCCTCCGGCTGTATGCGTGCCGGAAACGATCTGGTCATGCCCGGTATTCCAGGCGACCACAGCAATATCCGGGCAGCCCTAGAAGACGGCAGCCTTTCCCTTGCACAGTTGAAGTTATGTATCGCCCATCTGGTCAATATCGTTTGGAAATCCAACCGCTATGAGCAGGAAGCATAAAGAAAGAGCTTTGCTCGTCTGCGAGATTCGTTTTGTGAACTCAAATAAGCGGAGCCATTTCCGATAAGATAAAATATGGTAGTGCAGTGCGCACTACCATATTTCTTATAACATTAAAATTTCGTCTATAAATAATAATTCCCGAACAGACTGCTGCCCGCAGCGCCATTCATCACATTCCCATAAGCGGCTGCCGCCAGACTGCTCATGCTGTAGGGAGAATACCCCATAAACCCAAACCCAAGACTACTGCCGCCCACCAGATTCTGAAGCAGGTAATTTTGCAGGCTGTTCTGCCTTGTCCAACTTAAAGCATCCGTCTGTGCACTGCCCGCAGTACGGTCAGTTGTATAGTATTCTTTTACCTTATTCATGACCGTCTCTTCCCATTCCGGGTCGGTCTTCATCTTCTCAAAAGCTTCCTTCAGGATGACGTCTTCTGCAGAGGAACCGAACGGATTCACCGTATATTTCTGGTTCTCCACCGCTTCCTTCATCACCGTGGCATAGTCGTCCGTCTTCTTTCTATAAGCTGTCCTGTTTGTTTTCGTAACATGTGACTGTACAGAATGATTCCTGCCGATACCGAGGTCATTGATATACATAAAGCATCCCCCTTTGCGACGTTTTGTCCATTATAGCACAGAAGCGCGTAACTGCCTACCTCTGTGTCATGAATCCCTGTAAAACTGTCATAAAAATTCCAAACCGTTTTACTGCGCCCACGAAAGCGCCTCTTCAATGCTCTCTGCACCCAAAATATTCAGCATGAATTCTGTATGTCTCTCCGCTTCGTCTGTGTCTATGTATTTGAACGTATCGAAAATATATTTCGGTGATTGATCCAGATCATAAATTCCAAAGGAAAGCCCTTGCTTCACCTCTTCTAAGGCATCCGTCTGCCGGTTCATGATAAAGGCGTCCACATAAGGATTTGCCTCGATGATATAATAGCAGTAGGCAAACGCCGCTGCCTGCAGCTTCTCACCTGATGCAGAAGAAAATCCAAGTTCTGTCACGGTAATACTGCGGACTTCTCCATCGCGGTCAAGATACTCCTCCCGCTTAAGCACATCTGTCACAGTGCTCAGATTCATCAGCGTAAGGATGGGCGCTTCTGTCGTCTTATCATATGTCTCTGTCCAGTAGTTCACTCTGGTGAGCGGATCCGGGTAGGGATGGATCGCCAGTCCCCAGTCATAGTTTCCCTTCTCCTTCGCAATCTCATTAATCTGTTCTAAGATTTCTTTCGCATTGAAATGATCTTCATTATCCCCATCGTTATTATTCCAATCATGATCTATGCTGAAATAGACTTTCGCGTCTGCGTAATTGCTCTTTGCCGCGTGGTTAAAAATGCGCAGCGCCTTCTCAAACTCCGCAGAATATAAGGCGATATCATCCGTATCCATATAATTCCAAACCCTGTACTGGTTGATCTCATTGGCAATCACCCAGTTTGACACAAGGCCATATTCCTTTCCGGAATAACGTTCTGTCAGAAAGCTGGCCACTGCCTCTAAATACAGACATCCTTCTTCTTCCGCCGTGTTGAAAGCATAATAATAAGCTCCCGCCTCCCGATTTCTCGCCAGCGGATGCACCAACTGCGGATAATTATCATTCCAGTCATTCAGAATAATGGCGGTGGCATTCATACCGCTGTCCGTCAGGTACTGGAAAAGATGATCGTATCCATTGATACTCGCGCCGTTAAACTTATAAGTCTGCCCACGGAATTCATACTCGATGGTAGGCATCTGCGGGTTCGCTGTTTCTCCCATGATATGAGACAGCGGAATGTTGTAGATCGCGTACTTTACATCCAGATCTGTCAACATAGGCGTCTCCAGCATCTGTGGATCCAGCAAAAGTCCCTTCTTCGACTCCGGCTTCGGTACTGTGACCGTACTGTCTGCCAGCATTTCCGGATTCCCGATACAAATTCCCGCACAAAGAGGAACATATTTCCCATTCCAACGCAGCGCTGGGACAAACTGCTGGAAGAGCTGTCCGCTCTCATAGTTCCACTGCAGTCTGCTCTGGGTGGATTTCTGCGTACTGGCAACAGGTTCCCTGTCCAGCTCCTCATCAAATTCGCAGGTCTCATAGAGATCAAAGGCAAACAGATAGACCATAGGATCGTCGCTCTTGGGAATATCCGGCATCTCCAGCATAAGGGAAACCGTTTCCTGGTCTTCCTGGATCTGACACGACTGGATACTTCCATACGTGGAAAGCTCCTGCCCGGACAAAACCACATTCCCTTCCGTCAATTCTTTCTCTATCTCTTCCTGCTTTTGCAAAGCATCCTGCGAAGCGGCCGGCGCTGCCTCACCACACCCGGAAGTCACTATAATAATGCCTAAGATGAGGGCCAGCGCAAACGGGGAAAAGATCTGATTCATAATGTGTTTTCTTCCGGTATTCAAGAGTCCTTTTCCTCCTGCTGATTATGATAGATAACTGTAGCTGCAGTCTCAGGCGGGGTTTCTGTGTCAATAGAAATCTGGATATCCCCAGATCTTAACTGTGCAAGCACCTTAAGATAGTCCGAGGTCGTGGCTTTCTGAAAACGCCATGCCTTATCCTGTACCGGAAGCGAAATACATTTCTCCTTCGCACCGTAGGATACCGTATTTCCGGCCAGATCCTCTGGCCATTTCTTACCATTTGCAAAATACTCGTCGATCGCGACTATGACAGAAGCGTCAATTCCTTTCATCGCCGAAGTTAAGAAGCGCTCGGAAAGATCGCTCTGGTCAACATCTGCTCCGATCAACATGCCATCCTCCGTCTCCGCAGAGGGCAGAACAGATTGATACAGAGAACCTCCGCAGGCAAAAATAACCTCTACGCCATCCTGATACCATTCTTCTGCCACTTCCTCGATCTGCCTGTTTGGGGAAAAGGTGTCCGCATACCAATACTCCACCTGGATCTCATCCGAAACTTCCAGAGTATCCGCAGCGGCATCTATCCCTTGCAGATAACCGATTCCATATTTTTGCACAGAGGGCAACTCTTCCCCTCCGATAAATCCCAACTTTCTATATCCTTCCAGAACAGACATATATCCCACCAGATAGCCTGCTTCCTCTTCCCTGTAAGTAATGCAGTGGACATTGGGCGCAATCACATCAAGATTCCCATAAGAATCCCTGGGAACGCCATCCAACAGAAGGAACGAAACATCCTCGTACTCTTCCTGCAGACTTCCCACCGCCTGCTCGAAATGAGAGCCGGCACAAATAACCAGTTCCGCCTTGTCCTGAATCGCCATTAAAATAGTATCTTCATAGGAATCCAGCGTATCGACATCCATGCTGTAGCAGGAATAGGGAACACCCGCCCCGTCTGCATACGTCTGTATGCCCTGCAGAGCCGCCTGGTTAAATCCATTGTCCATGACAGAACTGACATCCGTAACAAGCGCGATCTGAACCTCCTTAACGGTATCCTCCGGCGGCTCTTTCGTCTCTTCCGGGTCTTCTTTCCCCTGCGGCTCCTCTTCTTTCTCCGTATTTTGCTCTTCCTCCGCAGCCGGATCAGAAACCTGAGTCACCTCCGGCTCTTCCCCCGGCGCACTCTGGACGCCGCATCCTGAAAATAAAAGTACAAACACAGCGATCCCAAAGAATCCTTTTATCTGCCGTCTCATCCGCATCTTCCTGCCTTTCTCTCCGTATAGAACTATGTCCCTATAAAACTATATAATAAGTAAAAGCAATTAGCAAGGAATATTCTTACTAATTGCTTTCCGAAAATCATCCGCAGTCTGACTCTTCTGCATCAAACAGTTTCCCTGTCGCGAACGGACTTCCCACGTCACATCTTCCGTGGTGATATGCCTTTCTGACAGTTCCCTCTTCCACCTGCCTTGAAGTTTCCACCTTGATACGGCTCACACCGCCCTCTGCCATATTGTCAAGCATCCTGATCACATCATCAATCTCACCCATAGCTTCCTCCATTTCTGCGCTGCCAATGTCATTAATCTAAGCCACGGCACCCCCCCCCAGCTTAGCTTAATCCCCTACTCACACTCTGCCAGCACCTTCTTAATCTGCTCCATCCGCTCATCACTTATCATACCCTTATACATATCCGCATAACCAAGCACGGAACGTCCCATATATTCTTCCGCAATTTCTTTCAGGTCAAGCAGGCCGGCCAGTCTCTCCACCACTTCCGGCTCCGCTTTCATCTTCCACATCGGTGTGTCCAGATCGTAAGTCTTCTTAAGCGGTTTCACCAGACGGTAAGATACACTATAAGTTCCGGCCTGCAGATGGCATACGCCGCCCTGTACCTCCGCGAACATAGGATTCTTTTCATCCGCATAGACCTCCTGCGGCGCAAGCGGCAGCGTCAAAACTGCATGACAGTTGAAAGGGACTGTCACAGACAGCCTGACATGTTCTCTGTCGGCCATCTCCCAACTGCAGGCATAGACGCCGGACGCCGAATCATAGGATGCCTCCATGCTGCGCACTCTGAAGTTGAGCGACGGCGCAAATCTGACCTGTCGGAATCCCGGAGCTTCCTCCAGGCTGTCGATGCCTGCTGCATGGCGGAACATCCATTCCATCACGGAGCCGTAAGAATAATGATTCATACTGTTCATGCTCGTCCCTGAAATCGTGCCATCCGCCAGCAGGCTGTTCCAGCGTTCCCAGACGGTAGTCGCACCCAGCTTCACCTCATACAGCCACCCCGGATATTCTTCATTCAATAACAGATCATACGCCAGAGCGTCCATACCGTGATCTGAAAGAATATTGTTCATCAGCGGCGTGCCCACGAAACCGGTCCGCAGCTTGCCATGGCTATATTGGAACAGCTCCAGAAGCTGCTTCTTCGCCAGTTCCTCATTCTCTGTCAAATGATATTTCAACGTCAGAAGCAGCGCCGTCTGTGTCTTAATACAGCACCGGCCTGTAGCGCTGTAATATTCCTTCTTCACCACGTCGTGCTGCTCCTTTGACAGTCTGTCGTACTGCTCCGCCTCCTTTTCATATCCAAGCACGTGAGCTGCTTTCGCCACCAGGCCGGCGCTCACTGCATAATAGAGATTGGCGATAAATCCTTCGTCCGTAGCGCCCAGGACTTGTTCTGAGCCGCCCTCCGGATGATCCAGCGCCAGCCAGTCGCCGAAGTGGAACACATCCCGCCAGCCATGATCTTCCCCGTCAACCTTGCTGACATAATCTACCCAGCTTCTCATGCTCTCAAACTGTTCTTCCAGAATGCTCTTGTCCCCAAAAAACAGATAGAGATTCCACGGAATGATACAAGCCGCGTCTCCCCACACACAAGCAGACTCCGTAACGCCGGAGGAAGGAACTACATGGGGCACCGCTCCCTCCAGCGCGCTCTGCTCTCTTGCCATATCATACAGATATTTCGCATAGAAAGCATAGGCGTCTGTCAGATACATTGCTGTCGGGGAGAATACCTGGGCGTCTCCGGTCCATCCCATACGCTCGTCTCTCTGCGGACAATCCGTAGGCACATCTACGAAATTATCCTTAAGGCCCCAGCGCACATTCGAAAGAAAACGGTTGATCAGCTCATTGCCCGTCTTCATGAAACCGATCTCCTGGAAATCACTGTAAAGCGCCAGTCCCTTGAAATCCTCCTTCTTCAGATCCGGAACGCCCTGTATCTTCACATACCGGTAACCATAGAAGGTAAAATGGGGAAGGATCACTTTCCTGCTGCCGTCCGCTATGTAGATATATTCAGACTTCGCCGACCGCAGATTCTCATTATAAAAATTGCCGTCCTGCAGAATTTCCCCTGTCTGAATATGGATCTTCGTGCCTGCAGGCTGCTGGACCGTAAGCGCAAAGATACCGGTGATCTCTTGCCCTAAGTCAAGGACCAGTTCTCCCGCGGGCGTATGAAGCAGCTCCTCCGGCTCGAAGATCTCATGGACCGTCACCGGCAGACTCATCCGCTCCGTAAGCACTCCCACTGGCGGTTCACATGCCTGCGCCTGGCAGATCTCCAGATCCTCCAGCGTATCATCCACGATCTCGCCGTCGTACAGATTAGAGAAAATGATCTTGCTGCGCCGTACAGTCCAGCTTTCATCCGTTCCAATCACTTCCCTGGTCTCGTCTTCATAGTCAAGATGCAGCTCCGCGATCAGTTTCCACTCATTTCCATAAAATCCCACATCTTCCAGCGCGGAAAAACCAAATCTTGCCTTATACCAGCCATTGCCCAAAAGCACCGACAACCGGCCAGACCCCTGCAAAAGATCTGTCACATCATATGTCTGGTACTGCACCCACTCATTGTAGTCATTGCTGTAGGGCGTCAGATATTCTTCTCCGATCCGCTTCGGCGCACAGAAACCGTCTTCCTTGACCTGATAGAACGCTTCATATAATCCAAGACCGCTGATATAAAGTCTCGCTCTTCTCAGTGGTCCCTTCAGTTCCACATCCTTTTCCAAATAAGGATGTCTCGTCTCCTTGCTGTCACAGGTGATCCATTTCGCGCTCCACGCTTCCTGCATCTTCGCCGTCTCAAACCACTGTACCTGGCCTGTGGCTTCTTCTCCCGCCTCACTGTGCACCGTCACTGTCCAGTAATAACGGGTACAGGGCTTTAAGTCCAGCGTCACCCGATAGGCTAGACTGTCCGCTTTCTCATCCAGGCCAGAGTCAAACAATACTTCCCGCATTCCTTCATCTGCCGCAACTAACAGCCTGGCTGCTTTCTGTTTCTTTCCTTGCGCCTGTCTGACTTTCCATGAGAAAACAGTGCGCGGCATCCGAAATCCAAGTGGATTTGTCAGATGATTTACTTTCATGTCATAGATCTGCATACATCCTTCCTCCCTGTTCCAAACCGATCTGAATGCTGTCCTTTATCTGCTCTCTATTGTAACAAACTCTGTCCATTATGAACATACGTAAATGCAGATCGCGCTCACCTTTTTCTGTGTCGGACATATGCTATAGTAATCTTTTAATGGAACAGGAAAACGATCATGAGATCTTATCCCCGCGCTTACGCAAAAATCACCGGCAACGCTGATCATCCTTCCCTTCATGGGATCGCCTATTTCTATCCGATCCCGTCCGGCGGCGTCCTGATCGAAACAGAACTATTCGACCTGCCATATAATGAGGCAGCTATCGACAGTCAATTCTATGGCATGCATATTCACGAAACCGGTGACTGTTCTCTCCCATTTGACAAGACCGGCAGCCACTACAACCCTGACGGACTACCGCATCCCGATCATGCAGGCGATCTTGCGCCCCTCCTTGGCAACAAAGGCTATGCTTATGGCGCCGTCTATACTGACCGGTTCCAACTGCCTGAGATCATCGGGCGCTCTCTGATCATCCACAGCGCACCCGACGATTTCACCACACAGCCTTCCGGAAATTCCGGCAGCAAGATTGGATGCGGCGTCATCACTGAGAAATTGTGACCGCCAGGATCTTCTTCCAGTTTATGCCCAGTACTTCCCAAAGAGCGCTTCTGTACGCATACCAATCCGCTTAAGCTCCTCTCCTGCCTGCCTGTCGCCGCAGGCATACGCTTTCATCAGCCTGCCTTCCTCAAAGCATAGCTCATCATGCAGCGGCATAAACTCCGTAAGCAAAAACAGCACGAATTCCAGCGCACGGTTTTCTCCGTATACTCTGGGAAGCGCCTCCCCGTGGTATTGCTCCATCACTACCACCTGTCTGGCTTTCACTGCTTCTAAGATGGCATCCTTGCTGCATGTCGTGCTGAGTACAATCATTTTAGAAAGTCCAAACCACTGAGAATTTACCGTTCCGTGGGAATCACTGCTGCCCACCACCGGCACCACGTTTCCTTCTTCCCGCATCTGCTGCCATAAGCTTACCTGCTGTTGGTTTTCCTCCAGCGATTGTCCGCAGGTCAACTCTAAGGCGTCGAAAGGATGCGTCGTAAGCAGATATTTATACATCGCTCTTGAGATGTGATAAGCCTCCTCCTGAATCCAGCAGGGGTGGGCCATGATCGCCAGGCCTCCCGCCTGTCTGATCTGCTGGTAGACCCATACCAGGGAAGCATATTCCCTGGCATTTAGTCCTTCCGGCACCTGCAGGGTATCCATAAGCGCATCCACTTCTTTCTCATACCGTTCCGGATCGTTGCGGAAGATCTCATTCACACTGTAAGATCCTCCAAAGTGGACGGTATGACAGTTGTTCTTCGGTGGATGTACCTCCTCCCCCGGAAACAGCCGGAAGCTCATGGGGATCGCCTCATAGGTATGAATCGCCTCTAAGGAGGGCTCATACTGTCCATGATCCGTGATTGACAGAAAGTCAAACCCGGCCTTCCTGTAATTGGCCGCCACGATGGCCGGCCCTTCGACTCCGTCAGAACGGCAGGTATGGCAGTGCATGTCTCCCCTGTAAGGACGGAGTTTGAAAAAGTCAGGACAAAGCGCATAGAGGCGCAGTTCACAGCAATCCTCCCAGGTCTCCTTCTTCTTCTGCAGCACCAGGGCATAAGGCCCTTCACTTTTCAGGCAGCAGGTAAACTGTAGTTTTCCTTCTTCCTGTTTTACGCTGATCCTCTCATACTCCCTCTCAGGCAGGTTGATCAGGGTTGCGTTCATGGGAATGAGCTTCACCTGATAGTCTGCCCTCGGATCTGGCGCCACATGTTCTCCCAGCGGCTGTATGGTCACTGCAGCCTCTCTTTCCGTGCACAGCACCTTCGGATAAATATCATAATATTCTAATACTGTCTTCATTTCTTTCCCTCATTTCTTTTTTTCTTCATAAAGATCTGTTCTGTACCTGCCCCACCTTCTCACCGCGATCAGGCAAAGGAACGCCCCTGCAGCTCCGCAGATACACCAGATCGACTGTGTTGCGCCCCAGCCCGCATGTTCCGTTGTGTAGCCGAACAGCGCGCTGGCCGCTGCCGTCCCTACATAGGTGACCGCGTTCAGTCCTCCTGAGATCGTGGCCACTCTGCCCTCCTTCTGGAAATGCAGCGGCACAAGGCTGATCAATAAAGTATTCACCGCCGTCATCATGCTGGTAACGACAGCAAAAAGAGCTACCGTCCCGTACAGGGTATTCCCCACAGGCAGCATCATGCCCACGATACTTCCCAGGGACACCAGATAAAAGACGGCTCCCGTAGCAGCCTCATTCCGGAAGAGCCGCCGGTTTCCAAACTCTGCAAGATAAACGCCTGACAGGTTGACCACTGGCAGAAAAGTGGTGAGCATAACGGATAAAAAAGGCAGAATGGAAAACTGTTCCGTCAAATACGTAGGAATCCATGTCGTCAGGCCATCTTTCAAAATTCCGTGGATAAAAGCAGCCCCGGTAAGCCAAAGCAGACCGGTGGAAAAGAAACCGGCACCAGAAAAGACCGTCTTCCCACGCGTCTTTGTGACAGTGTTATGGATCTCCTTCTCTCTTTTGGCTCCACGCACTCTCTCCAGCCAGCCGATCGATATGATCCACAATAACGCTGTCCCGCTCAGCCAAACGCCCGCTCCCCAGAAACAGTACTTCCAGCTTGCCGTCTTCAACACAAAGGCGCTGGCCAGATAGGCGCACAGCATTCCGGCAGGACTGCTGAAAGACAACAACAGAATGATATTCACAGACGTCCTGCCGTCAGTCATATCCGTGACCAGTCTTGCCATGGGCGGCCAGATCAGAGCCTGCAGCAGCCCGTTGGCAAACCAGACAGCCTGCATACCTGCCACGCTGCGTGCTGCAGGAAACAGGTAATTGGCGAATGCCGTACCCAACAGCCCCAGAAATATAAGCTTTCTGGGAGACAAACGATCACCCAGAAGACCACTTGGCATCTGCCCCAGCCCATAGGCCAGATAGAACACTGCCGCCACACTGCCCAGCTGGCCTTTGCCCCAGATTCCCGAATGGATCATCTCACTCATGCTGGCCGAGAAATTCAGCCTGCCCAGATAAAGTGAAAAATAGGTGATCCAGCACACGATTCCCAAAAACACCGCCTGTCTGGCCACATGCTCCTCCTGCCCCTTCATATCCAAAATCTTCCTTTCCTTCTTATTTGTTCCGCGCGTGAAGCTGCGCATTCATTTTGTCTCATAGGATGTACTTTCCTATGATAGAACAAACGCTGCCACGCTCTGCGAGACAACGTTTGCCAGAAGCAGCCCGCTTCCGTATTATTCACCCTGTTCGGCCCAGTACTCATCCAGCCCCTGTTGCGCGATGGCTGCCGCCTCGTCTAACGCCTCCTTGGCGGGTACATTCTCAATCTCCACCAAATCACATGCATCTATCATCGCATCACTGATCTTACCGCCCGTAAAATCATAGAACATTTTGCGTCCCACTTCTGCCTGCTCGATGGGCACTAACGCCTGAGGATTCTCCTCCAGAAATGCCTTATATACCTCATCTTCCTTCACAGAACTGCGGACGGGCACATACCCTGTCGCCATGGCATAATCCCTTGTCCCAACCGTATTCATATAAGTGAGCCACTTAAATGCCGCCTGCTTTTCTTCCTCTGAGGCCTTCGCCACAATACCCATAGCGATCGGATCCACATAAGGAGCCGGCCCATGACCGTTAAATCCCGGCTGTACATGCGCTGCAATGATGCTGAAATCCAGATCGCCCTGGTCGCCGCTGGAGCCCACATAGCCGCCTGCACGTCCCTGCATCACATCGTCGATCGTCTTATACCAGTACTCCCAGCCTTCTCCTCCGAAGTGAATGCCCATGATCTTCTCATCATGGATCCATCCTCTGGCTGCATCCCATGCTTCCACATATTCCTCACTGTTAAAGGTAACCGTCTTTTGATCCTCACTCAGGATGGAACCGCCATTGCTGTATGCCATATCGTTCAGATTATCCGGGCCATACATAGGTTCAAAGCCATAGAATCCCGGTATATCCTTATAATGTTCCTGCAGCTTGCGGGATGCCTCGGCTACATTCTGCCAAGTTGCGAATACCTCATCCGGATCCAGTCCCACTTCCTCGAACATATCCTTCCTGTAATAGACCACCTGTGTTGTCCCCCAAGCCGGAAGACCATAGATATGCCCTTCTTCATCTCTCAGATAATCCAGGAAGGAATCAATGATGTCTTCCTTGTGAAAATCGGGATCTGCAGCGATAAAATCATCCAGATACTCGACCTGTCCCTTCTTGGCAAAGTTGGTTGTAGAATGATGGTCTGCCAGATAACAGGCCGGCACTTCTCCAGACGCGATCGCTGCCTGCAGCATCTTTACTGTCTCTGTATAGCTGGACTGGGAAACGCCTCTGACGATCACTTCATCCTGGGAAGCATTATAGTTGGAAATAATCCCCTCCAGTATTTCTGCCTGCTCGCCACCTAATCCATACCAGAATTCAATCTCCACGGCTCCCTGAGAAGAAGCCTGATCCTGCGAAGAATCTCCCGCTCCGCTCTTCTCCTCCGCCTCTGTGGAAGTTTCCGTGGAAGATCCAGAAGCATTGTTTTCTCCGTTTCCTCCGCAGGCAGATAAGGACGATACCATCATCACCGCCGCCAACATCATTGCCACTTTCCTCTTTCTCATGTTCTCCTCTCTTTCTGCCGCTGCATGGCGGCCCTTATTATACTCATTCCTTCACCGCTGAGTCACCGGTGATCCCGTTCAGAATCCAACGCTGGCCGAAAAGGAATAACAACAACAATGGAAATACGATGACACAACAGGCCGCCATGATCGCGCCCCACTTCATACCATAAGCTCCCTCTGCAGAAAAGAATGCCTGCAGGCCCATACTCACCAGATATTTCTCCTTCTTCCGCAGGATCAGGGACGGCCACAGATAACTGTTATAGCATCCCAGGAATGACAACAACCCCAGCGTCATAAAGGAAGAGGTGGACATGGGCGCCAAGACCCACCACAAGATCTTCCAATGCCCCGCCCCATCGATCCGCGCCGCCTCCACGATTCCCGGAGAGATCTGGGCAAAGGTCGTGCGCAGGAAAAAGATATTGAATATGCTGGCACAGCTTGAAAGAATATAACCCATATGGGTATTGATCATACCAATCTTAGACAGGATCACATACGAAGGAAGATAGGTTGTAGCCGCCGGCATGATATAAGTCACCATGATCAGGGTGATCAGCAGAGTTTTCCCCCGGAACCTGATATTCGTTAACGCATAGGCAAACATGGCTGAATTCACCAGCACTACCGCTGTGATGAGTAACGCTGTATAAGCGCTGTTCCACCTATACCTTAAAAAGGTCCCGTCCGCCATCGCATCTGCATAGTTTATCCATTGAGCCACTGCCGGGAGCAGTTTCGGCGGCATCGCCCAGATCTCATCCTTTGTCTTGATGGAATTCGTAAACATCCAGAGAAAGGGAAAGGCTAAGATCAGGCTCACAAACGCCAGAATAATATGGACGAGGAATTCTTTCACTCCTTTTTGTCTTTTCATGATCTGTTCCCCCCTTAATTATAAAAAACTGTCTTTTTCGAGATCTGCGTTTCTAACAGGGATAATATCACTGTTATGAACACCAGTACCAACGCCACTGCGGAGGCCTTACCGGTATCGAAGTTCCGGAATGCTTCCTGATAGTAGAAGTAGAGCAAGGTGCGGGTAGCGCCCGCCGGACCTCCCTGGGTCAGGATCTGAATCTGGTCGTATGCCTGCAGGGAACTGATGGTAGACATGATCACCAGGAAAAACGTGGTAGGCGAAATCATCGGTAAGATGATCTTCCAAAATCTCCAGAAACCGTTGGCTCCGTCCATCATCGCCGCCTCTAAAAGACTCTGCGGCACCTTTCTGATCGCTTCCATGTAGAATATCATCGTCCATCCTATCGATTTCCAGATCGTCACAATCAACACACTGATCATAGCCGTCTTACTGCTCTGCAGCCATTGCGATTCCGGCAGTCCTAAGATCCGCATAAGCATGTTCAGAATCCCTACACGCGGTTCGAAAATCCAGGACCACACTACGCTCACCGCCACCATAGGCGTAATATAGGGTGCGAAGATAACAGTCCGGTATAAATTCGTTCCTTTCCTTGCCCCGTTCATAGCCAGTGCGATCAGCATTCCGAAAATAATCGTGGGAACCGTACTGCCCACGGCAAAAATCAATGTATTCTTCATGGCCTCCATGAAGTTTCGGTCACGCAGCAAACTGGTATAATTCTTCAGTCCTCGGAATCCGATGTTCTCGGACATCATATCCCAATCCGTAAAGCTCAACGCCCCCGAAAGGAGCACCGGCAGAATCCAGAACACAATCAACGGGATCATGGCCGGCAGGATGAACAAAAGCCCCTGCAGATTTTCTTTCCTGGAATAATGGATCTTTACCTTTTTCTTCTTTCCTTGCAATCGAAACACCCGCCTTTTCTCACAGACGCACTCTCATACGAGCGGCATCGGTTGATTTTTGATGTTTCGATTATAGCATCGTTTTTTGGCAATCTACATATCAGCATTTGCCAATCTCTATCATTATTTGTCTATTTTGCCCGTAAACAGGATGAAAATCCCCTCTTTCTCTTGATAGATTTGTAATACCATATTATGATAAGGGGCAGAATAATGGATGAATCGGGCATTTTGTCCATCAGACAAAACATGAGGTTTCCATTGATCCAGACGCCGCCTGCAAGCGGCAGAATGAGAGGTCGCAATGAAGCTATTTTCCAATATGACCATGATCCATAAGATCTGTATCCTTTCCCTGATCTGTCTGACCATCCCCAGCCTGCTCTGTTCCTTCTATCTTTACCGCAGGCAGGCAGATGAATTCTATTCACAGCTTATCAATGAACAGCTGACGGCGGTAGAACAGGCTGCTAACAATGTGGATACTACGCTCAGTTCCATCTCCCAGCTTGTCATGGATTTAGCTTACAGTGAATCACTGACCAATTACTTAGGCAGGATGCACCGGACCGATCTGCTTCGATACCCGGTCTGGTCTGAGAAAATGTTAAATGAGATTATCGCCTCCATCCGCTACTCCTTAAAATACCGGGATCTGGGGATCAATTCTGCCAGTATCTATGTTCCCTCCCCCCTTCCCCTGGAAGGAAATTATCTCTATCAGATGGACCGCCTGGAAGATCTCGCTTTCTTTCAGGATTTTGCAGATTCAGAGGAAGGCAGCGGATTATATTTCTTAAACCAGGAAGAAACAGAAGCCTTTCGTTCTGTATGCGGCTATCCTGCTGCCACTGCAGAGCCGGAGATCCTCCTTTTGATCTGCAGGATCGAGCATAATATTTTCGGAGACTGCCTGGGGTATATCCTGTTTGAATGTTCGCCCCGGCAGGTCTTTTCTCCTCTTTTTTCCCTTCCCTCTTCCCAGGGCCAGCGCCATTACGTATGGTTTCCCGATTCCGGGAGGGAATATAGCCAATACCCCACAGACGATATGGAAGCGCTTCTCTCCCTGTCACAGTAGTCCGACATTCCTTACGCAGATCTGGACAGCTATCATCACATCTGCGTTCCTCTGGAGCACTTTGCTATCACGGCGATCCACTCAAACCCGGCGCCCTCCTACGCCTATCCGCTTCCTGCGCTGGGTCTTTCTCTCATATTGGCCTGTTTCGCCCTGCTACAGTTTGTCGTATTGACCTTTTTCATCCGCAGTTCCTTTGACCATCTGCACCGGGATCTGAACCTGATGGACGCCATCATCGCACATGGCTTCCTGGAGAAAATCCCGGAAACCCGCACCGATGAGATCGGGATGATCGCACACCGCTATAATATCCTGCTGGAGAAGATCTCCTCCCTGATCGGGGAAAATGTGCGCCGGGAGACAGCACAGACTCAGGCACAATTAAAAGCCCTGCAGTATCAGATCAACCCCCATTTTATCTATAATACCCTCAATATCTTCTCTGGATATGCCGCCCAGAACGGCCAGAATGTCCTGGCAGAGTCCATCGCTTCCTTTGGACAGCTCTTGCGCTACACCATTAAAAATGACGGAGTATACGCCACCATGGAGACAGAACTGCGCAACGCGATGTCTCTGGTTAAGGTATACAACATCCGTTACTTTGACAAACTCCACCTCTCCCTGGATGTGCCCGAAGAGCTGAAAGATTTCTCGATCATCAAGTTCCTGCTCCAGCCCATTCTGGAGAACGCTATCCTTCATGGTCTGCTGCGCCCCGGCGCTTCTCTAAAGATCCGCCTGGCAGCCTGGCAGGAAGACGATTCCATCGCCATACAGATCAGTGACGACGGGGAAGGTATGAATCCGCAGCGGCTGGAATGGGTACAAAGATACATGGCCGACCCTTCCGAACACGACCAGCCTCTCTCTGCAAAAAGCACCTTTATCGGTCTGAAAAATATCTATAAACGCCTAAAACTCTTTTACGGAGACCAGGCATCTTTGTCTATCTTAAGTAGAGAACACCATGGCACCACTGTTACGATTCTGATTCCCATGAATCCAGATCAGAAAGGCAGGGAAACATGTATAACGTGTTGATCGTAGATGACGAATACTATATCTGTGAGGGACTAAAAAGCCAGCTCCTGCAGCAGAAACATCCCTCCATAGGAGAGATATGCACCTGCCTGAGCGGGGAGGATGCCCTGGCGCTCTGCGACAGTTTCAAACCACAGATCGTGTTCACGGATATCAAAATGGAGGGCATGGATGGGATTCACCTCATCCATGCCCTGAGCAGAAGACTACATCCTGTTGCCTTCGTAGTCTTAAGCGGTTATGATGATTTTCATTATGTGAGGGGCGCTTTCCAGAATGGAGCTGTGGATTATCTGCTCAAACCGATCCTCTCGGAAGATCTGCAGCGGATCCTCTCGACCGTAATCGATGAGCTGAGCGGCTACTCCCAGAATCCAGATCCTCTTAGGAAAACGCTCTTCCAGCTTTCCGCCGGCATTTTCCAGGAATTATCCTCTCTGGGCACAGAAGAGCACCTGTCTCCTTTCCTGCTTTCCAGCCTGAAAAATTCCAGGATTGGGGAAGACTGTGCTGCCGCCCTCATAGTGTCCGCATCTCCTTTCCCCCGTGAAGCGCAGATCCGGCAGATCAACCTGCTCTACGACGCTTTCAACCACGTCCTGAGCAGTCCCCTTGCCGGCGGAAAGATCGCGATCCTCTGCGATGCACGTGACAGGAATGCCCTGGGCAGATTCCTTTCTTCCTTCGTGCTTTCCCAGAAGGACAGCTATGCCGCCAGCATGACAGACTGTGCGCCCACGACTCAGGCTGCCCGCCTTTTGCGCAGGGCACAGGAGCTTCTGTGTCTGCGGCTCTTTCATGGATATGGAAGACTCTATACGGAAGCTGACAGCTTAAACCGGCAGGAATTTCCTCCGAAGCTTAAACACCTGATGTCCCAATTCATCAAGACGCCCGCCCTGATCTCCAACCAGGTGCAGCGCGCCGCTTTCTCCCGTGAGATCAAAAAGCTCTCTCTTCCTGCGCTACTGCGGTTTTATAGCTATTTCAATGAGATGCTCAGCGTAGCCCTTTCCGACAATGGCTCTGTATGCTCTGAATATGAGACGCCTTCCCTTTTTGACTTCTCCTGTCTGGACGATCTGGAAGCCCACTTCCACAAAGGGCTTGAGAAGTATGCCAGCATCAGCGTTTCCCCTGCACACCGTCCGGGAACGATGTCCATGGTGAAGGAATATGTAGACGCCCATTATATGGAGGACCTTACTCTCGCCAGCCTGGCAGACCGCTTCTTTCTCAGCTACTCCTACTTAAGCAAGTCTTTTCACAAGACCTTCTCCATGCCCTTCCAGCAATACCTGCTCATGCTGCGCATGGAACATGCCCTGAAACTCCTGAAGGATCCCAGCCTGACCATACAACAGATCGCGACATGCGTAGGATACGAGAACGCCTTTAACTTCTCCCGCTCCTTTAAGGCACAGTACGGCGTCTCACCCAGCCACTTTAGAAGCGACCAGGGCGAAACGGATGGTTAAAAAGATACGGCAATGTGACTTTATCACAGAATAAACTGCTCCCTCCCTGTATCATGAAAGAAAAACAAAAGGAGTTTTGCCATGTCAAAGAGAAAAGCGGCTGTCAGTATCCGGGAGTGCGTTGCCTGCGGATGCTGCATAAAAGTCTGTCCAAGAAACGCCATCACCATTCCCCACGGCGTCCATGCCGTCATCAACAGCGAGTTATGCGTCGGATGCGGAAAATGTGTGAAGGAATGTCCTGCAAGCATTATCTCATTGGAGGTGACAGCGCAATGAAAGAAAAAAAGAAATGGTATGATTACCTCTGGATCTTCTCCCTCACCTATCTGATCCTTGGATTTTTTAATATCCTTTTTGCGTGGCTTGGCCTTCTGTGTTTCTTTATCCCCCTTATTGTAGCGATTGTAAAGGGCAATAAGGCTTACTGCAACAAATACTGCGGCAGAGGCCAGCTATTTTCCCTGATCGGCGGCAGATTCGGACTGTCAAGGAAAAAGAATATTCCTGGATGGATGAGAGCAGGCTATTTCCGATATGGATTTCTGGTGTTCTTCTTTACCATGTTCTTCCTTATGTTGTGGAACACCTGGCTGGTCTTCTCAGGAGCGAAAAATCTCAGCACTGTGGTAACCTTGTTATGGACCTTCAAGCTTCCCTGGCATTGGGCTTACCATGGAACTCTGTTCTCTGACGGCACCGCCCAGTTTGCATTCGGTTTCTACAGTGTGATGCTTACCTCCACTGTATTAGGGTTTCTTACCATGATCTTATTCAAACCCCGCTCCTGGTGCGTATACTGCCCTATGGGAACCATGACACAGCTTATATGCAAAGCCAAAAACGTGACCACATCACAGAAACAGGAAACAAAATAGGATATACTGTAAACAGATCAAAAGAAAAGGAAGGTACTGATTATGTCGATACTTCATGTAAACAAAGATAACTTCAATTCTGTAAAAACAAGCGAAAAACCCGTGCTCTTAGATTTCTACGCTGACTGGTGCGGGCCCTGCCGCATGGTGTCTCCCATAGTGGAAGAAATTGCGGAACAAAACCCGCAGTACCTGATCGGCAAAATCAACGTAGATCAGGAGCCGGAATTGGCACAGAAATTTCACGTTCTAAGTATCCCCACGCTGGTTGTGCTCAAAGACGGGAACATCATAAGCCAATCAGCAGGCGCAAGGCCGAAGGCCGATATCCTTGCCATGTTACAAAGCTAATTCCCGGAGTCGTTTCTTGTCAAGGATTGTAACGCCGCCCCTTGAAACCTCCACAATTCCTTCGCTGGCAAAATATTTCAGCATTCTGGATACCACTTCGCGAGCAGAACCCATATACCGGGCAATCTGCTCGTGCGTCAGCGCGATGGTATCCGAACCTGTTCTGACGGATTCGTCAGACAAAAAGATTGCCAGGCGCCTGTCCATACTCATAAACAAAACCTGCTGCATCACCCACATCACATCTGAGAAACGGCTGACCGCAGTTTCCAATGCAAAAATACGAATCTCTGGATTTCTTTCCGCCACTGCCGCAAAAGCGGGGCCGCTGACCACGCAGCAACGGCTGTCCTGTTCCGCGTCTACAAACACCTCGAATGTGATGGCATCCAATACACAGGACGCAGACAACATACATAAGTCACCTTTGTGCAGGCGGTAAAGTGTGATATCCTTTCCCTCCTCCGACATCATATAGAGGCGTAAACTTCCCGAACGGACAAAGATCACACCGGAACATTCGCCGCCATCATGAATATTCCTGCCCTTAGGATAAGTGACATCATATGAATTTTGACAGATATATTCCCTGTCCGCATCCGATATCTTCTCCCAAAAGGGGAAAATTTCTCTGTAAACAGATTCCAATACGCTTTCCGACATTGTGTTCCTATCTCCTTGTTCTCTTCGTCCCTATGCCCTCTGCCGGCTGTTCCAACAGTTCCTCTTCTGCCTCATTCCCGTTCCCTGACTGTCACCTGAACCTTGTCCCCCGGCTGCTTCCCGATCCGGGAACGGATATCTTTACGCACGCCTATGATATAGCACACGCTTCCGTCGGCATTCTTTACCCCCATATTTACGACACTGCCATCATACGGTTCTCCGTCAAACGTAGCATGTACTTTCACTCTTCCCCGTCCAAACTCTTTCCTGATGTCATAAGGAAAGACGACATAAGCGCCGCCAGTCTCCCCCGCATCATAAAGCAAAGACTCATATTTATAAATTCTTTCATTCACTGCCTGCATCATCCTATCTGTTTTGTATCGTATCGCACAGATTCTATTCGACTAAAAAGACAAAATGCTCAAAAGCCGCCAATCCCGCAAGAAGACATTTACTGCGCCCCCGTAAACAGCATATAAGGGCTGCACTCCGCCTCCTTATCATAGGCAAGCACGATGGCAAACGGATTATGGATCTGCGGGAAATCCCAACCCTCCCTGCCGTAGAAAGTTTCCGGATCGAACTGGGTTTCCTCGATCTTCACGCTCGTGTCCACAAAAGCCGCCATATAAGGCACACGCAGCAGTACGTCATGGCTTTGTCCTATAGGCTCATGGGGACGCAGCGGCTGCACACCGATCAATTCCACAAGCATGTTATCACAAAGACGGTAGGCCGCCTGGCATACCAGTTTCTCATCCTTTCTGTATACCACAAAAGAATAGCAGTAAAGATTCTCACCCTGATCCAGTGTATAGTGATCGAACGCGAACGTATCCACCGAATCGCCCCAGTAAGCGGCAGCGCTTTTCCTGATACGCTCCTGCACTTCGGGCCAGCGGCCTTCAAAAAAATCCCCGTCCGGATTGGCATCCACCCGGTAAAAGATACGGATCTCCTCCGACTCGGCGGCATCCGGTGTTTTGGGCCACAGAGTCTCCAGCCCTGCGCTCGCCGCAAACTGCATGCTGCCGTAATACCAGTTCATCGGTTTGGAGAGCACATAGCTGGTGGGACAGTTTTCGCCGGAGGGCAGCCTGCAGTAGGCAAAGCCAAACCCTTCCTCGTCATAACGGCGCACTGCGGCAAGATCCCGGTGCGGAACGATAAGCTTCATCTCCGGCAAAAGAGGCCCATCCTCCAACGCCGGATTCTTCCACACCAGATTGCCGTAATATCGTCCGTCTCCGTAATACTGCCTGGCAATCTTCCAGAGATCGTCTCCGGCAGCCACCTCGTACACCACATCCTCCGGCGGACCGAATCCCAGATGAACATAGTCCGGATCCTCCTTGTCCGTCTCCGGATCATAGGGAACAAAGCACGCAAAATCGACAAAGTCACTCCTCTCCAACCGCTTTTCTCCGGAAAAGTATTCGGAAAACGCCGGTAACTCGTCTGCATGAAGCTTTCGCACGCCGCGCTGTGGATAAACCTGCAATGCCTTCTCCTCCAGATAGAAACTGTTTTCGATCGAACCCTTGTCCGGATTCACGGCATTACAGGCAATCCCGTAGATGGGGGAGCGGAAACTTAAGTATTTCTGATCGATGGTAACGTCCCCGGTATTGACGCAGGTATCCACAAGGCCGCCATTGGAGGCACAGACACCCGCGCTGATCAGCGTTTCCGCATAGTCGCGCTCCACCTGCTCGATATGAACCCTGCCGCTGTTCTGGCATTTGTATATGCTGCCCCAGCTTGCGCCCGCGATGCCGCCCGCAAGCTCAATGCCAGTCACATCTCCCCTGTTGAAGGAATCTTCGATGCGCCCCATTACCGACTGCTGCCCGGAAATGCCTCCTGCGGCAAAATCGTATACATAAAAGGTTTCGGAGATGGCACCCATCGTTACCTTTCCCTCATTCACACAATTCCGGATGACTCCTTGATTGGAGCGGCAGATGCCGCCCGCAAACAGAGAACTCCTGGTGAATGTATTTTCGGGTGCTTCCGTATACCGATCCGTGCCTGCCTCCACCGTGCCCGTAAACCTGCAGTCCACCATCTGCCCGTAATTGATTCCCACGATACCGCCCGCGTCCCATGCACCGGTCACTTTTGCCTGCACCTCACAGTTCTCGATCAGACCATAGTTGGCAAAGCAGAGCGCGGCCGCGGTGACCACGTCCGTCTTTCCGCTTTCGTCCTCGTAGACGCAGTCCTCATAAGTTGTCTGAAACAGGCTGTTTCGGATCGTCAGGTCTGTCACGCTGGCATCCTCCTCCAGTATCGTAAAAAGGAACGCCAGCCATTTTCCATAGGATGTATAGTACCCCTCCAGAGCATGGCCGTTTCCATCAAAATGCCCGTGGTAACTGGGAATCGCCCCGTATCTGTTCTCTGGCGGCGTATCCGCCCAGTTCTCCCACCCTTCCGTGTCGTTTAGGATCAGGTCATTGGTCAGCCGTACATTGGTATACGGATCCCTGTCCCTGGAAATAAACCACCTGAAATCCTCCTTCGTGGACAGCAGATAATAACCGTCCTCATCCTGCGGCGGCGTAGGATCCGCACCCCGCTCCTCATATCCGTAAGCGGCGGCAAGAAACACCCCTGCCAGAAGACAAAGAACTGCAACGGCCTGCGCCATACTTTTTCCAGAAAATCTCTTTCTCATGTCAAATTCTCCAGTCCAAAATGCCAAAAGTCCTGCGCCTCTCCCAGCTTCTTCGCCGTCTTTCGGAAGATGACCATAAGCTCCTTATCCGTGAACAATTCTATTTGACTTTTCGGAAACGCGTTCTGCACGGAAATTCTCCCCTCCTGACTTGACAGCCTCTGTATGTTACTATAGCACAAACACAGAATTAGTGATAGTCATTCAATGCAGCAAACTCATGCAATTTGACAGAACTTTCAACCAGCTATGGTTACGCACGCATTTCCTCTGAACGCCGATCCAGTTCGTTTATAAATTCATAATAGCCGTACAACTTACTCTCCCCTACAAATTTGAAACCCATGGTCTGCCAGTTTGGGCACTGTTCTTTGATCCAATCAGCCTCCGTTTCCCCATATCATTTCTTGTTCTTTTCCAGCTTTGCATCAAGAGACCGGTATAATTCTTGCCGTGTCATTGCCGTCCCGAAAGAGGGCTGCTTTGCATAAGCCGCTTTTGCCAGCTCTCTGTCAAAAGAAACCTGTTATCTATTAATGATACGAACCATCTTTCAAAAAAGTTTTTTTGTTATCCGCACAGATAAATGCAAGCTCCCCTGTGCTTTCGTTGTAATAATACAGGCTTGCCGTATATCCGGCGTTCTCTTTGCCAAGCCCTATGGAAAGCACCGCCGTAAAGCCGAACTCCCCTTCATAGGCGAGGCCTAACTGGATGCTGGAACTCTCCCCGGTGACATTGTTGATTATATCCACCGGCACGGTCTTTACAGAAAAATCTACCGCACTGCTCGCATTGTAATCATCGGTTTCCTTATAACGCTTATAGCCGGTCACTGTCTCCCCTACATTTATGCCGGTCTTTACATTAACGTCCGACCAGTGTTCGCCGTCAAAGCTGTACTCGCACCCTTCGGTGGCCGGTATGGTAACCGTATAGTCCGTCTCCCTGTTTGCCTCCATGGAAAGCGTGAATGCCGGCGGCGCTTCCCTGTCCTTTTTCGCAAGGTTCACGGTCACGGCCTGCGCCGGTGATTGGTTATGGGTAGCCGTTTCTTTCAGCCGGATGGCAAGGGCCACAGTCTGGGAAGTGGTAAATCCACCCTGTTCATTGCTATCCGTCCATGTTTTCCCGCCGTCAAAGCTATATTCCGCCCCGCTTACCGGGGTGATGGTGACCTTGGCATCCGCCTGATTGGTGTGGTCCGCCTTATAGGCGAGCGCCGGGGCTGCCGGGGTGATTTTCGGGAAGTCCACCGTGACGCTCTTTGGCGTCCCATCCTCATAGTTCTTATCCTCTGGCATCTTTGCATAAAAGGTCACGCTCGTTCCCGGCTTTATATGTCAACGCGCAAGAAGCCGGTTAAGAGGCATGGAATAATCCATGCCTCTTAACCGGCTCTGCCATTTCTGTATATATAAAAATAATAACCAGGATAAAAAGGGTCCAATTATGCTTGCTTGACAGATTGTACGCTTTATCTATCTTTTTGCAACCCCTTTTGCGTAATTTTGAATCTTTTTACAGACAGATCCTGTCTGTCAACGATCAATAGTTAATGCCGTTGATCGCCAATACCCCGTCTACCACGCCAAAGTTTATGTTTGCCGTCCTTCCGTCTGAAACAGAAAAGCCCGCCATGCTGGGCTGAAGATCATCAATATCAGCCTTCTCTATGGATTCAAGCAGATCATCCGTAAACACCTCATCTGCGCCAAGTTTCAGAAAGTCTTCTCTGGTCTCTACCACATCGACATCCGGCAGTCCCACATAGACCGGAAACGCAGTCAGTTCTGCCAGTGCTTCTAAATCCTTTTCGGCCGCCGCATCCTTAACTTTCTGGGCAAATGCCTTTGCAGCTTCCTTGTCAACCGCAAAGTTATCCTCGTATTTTTCTGACGTCTGTGTCGGTTTTCTCTCTTCCTGCGCCGGCTTTTCTGCTGTCTCTGCTTCCGTGTCTTCCCTTTCCGTAACCACATCCCGCGGTGTTTCCTCCGGTATCGTCTCAGGGATCCCTTGCTGTACTTCCTGGCGGGACTGTGGGCTTTCACCGCATCCCGTCAGAACCGCTCCTGCCAGAGCCAGACTCAGAATCATAACAACCACTCTTTTCATTTTCCTTCTCATCTTACTTTCCTCCTGTAATTTCAAATTCCACTTCTCCCGCTGAACCGGGCGCGATTTCATATTTCTCAAAAACAATGACCGGGCGGTTATGCCCATTGATATAGAACTTCACATCTTCCGAAATCCCTACAAATCCTCCTTCCTCTGCTGCGAAAAATGTTTCTCCTGCATTTTGTCTTTCAGCAATTTGTTCTCTGATGCTCTCGTTTACCACTTCAAGATAATCACCTCCCAGCATATCCTCTAATGTGACAAATTTCCCTGTATTTAAATCCAAATTGTAATAGATTGATTCGCGATAAGCATTCGTCCAGTTCTCGGTTCCCCTCACGACAAAGGAGAGGTAATCGTCATTCTGCTGCCTGATCTCGTAGTCGACAGTGATCTTTATATGATGCTGCGCCCATTCTTCCGGCGTCCCGCCTGTTTCCAAAAAAGCTGTCCTGTATTCTTCTGCACGCAGGATCGCTTCCTCTGCATACTGGCTACATCTGTCAAGAATTTCCCGATTAATCTCATCCACCGTAATCCCGGTATCCTCTGCAATCATCTCAATCGTCGGAATTTCCACAGACAATGCTATTTCATCCTTTTCTGTTTCATAAGAGCGGAAGGTCAGGATCCTGGCCAGTCCCCCGATTACCGGAAGTTCTCCTGCCTCTTTTGCAAATACCGGACTCGTATTCAGGGCCGCTGTGAAAAGAATACATACAGCCGCGGCCGCCACTTCCATACTGCGGATCATCCTCCTGAATCTGCAGCAGCCGCCATCCCTTCTTCCTGCTTCCTGTTGTTTCCTCGACTTCTGTATCTCCTGCCGTACACGGATGTAAAGTTCCTCCGGAATAGCAGTCTGGTCATATCTTTCTTTCATCGTTTCCAATTTACTCATAATTCCGCCTCCTGCATATTTTCTTTCAACTGTTTTAGGCCACGATAGAGCTTGGTTTTCACTGTATTCAAATTTAATCCGGTAATACTAGCAATCTCCTTCAAAGACAATTCTTCAAAAAACCTGAGTTTAATAATTCCCTGTACATCAAGTTCCAGGCTGTCCAGTTCTTTTTCCATGTCGTCATCCTGCTCATACCCTTTTTCGTAATACACTTCCTCTTGTCCCAAAACTTCATCGGCCGGCAAAAACCTCTTCCGCTTTTTTATTACCGTCAGACATTCGTTAATCAGTATTTTGTAAAACCAGGTCTTGATTGCATCCTCATTCTTTATGTTTTTATGCGCCTCAAGCGCTTTGCAGACTGCACTCTGGACCACATCAAGAGCGTCCTCCTGATGCCTGGTGTAACTATAAGCCACTCTATAAAACCGGTCTTGATTTTCAAGGATATACTGAATCAGCCTTTCATATAATATTTGTTTCATAACAGGCACGCACCTTTCTGCTTTGTTCTTTTACTATATAGATTTTTCTGATGTCTGAAAAGTTTCAGAAAAAGAAAAAATACCGACTCCGGACATAAATAATGTGCAAAAAAACAGCGCCGATGGCGCTGCTATCCTCAATTCATCATGAAAATGTTGCCGGGTAATTTCCTCCTTATCTGCATTCCTGCTTCATCGCAGAATATCCAATCAGTACCGTCCACACATAGGCGCAGGTCTTGGGGATCATCAGCATCCCAATGAGCGGAATGACATCCGCCCACAACACCACCGGAATATAGAAACCAAAACTCAGCACAATGGTCAGCCACATCCAGCGAAACGCCCGATCGCCATGTTCCTTTGCACTGCGATAGAACAGCGCCACCACCAGAAGACCCAGCAGGACAAAAGGAAGATTACGGTAAATCCCCCAGGAGAAGGGCGCTTTGGCACTGAGCCACCTGTTCTGAGGCATCATACACAGAGCAATCCGCAAACCGGCCAGAACGTATACCGCGGCGGTCAGGCTTCCCTGACCCTTGATCTGATACCGCTGCCTCCAGACATAGTACAGCAGCACATAAAAAACTGTCATCGTCACCGAGGTGATCCACTTGCCAAGACCCAGAGGGACCGTATAGTTTTCCAGCCCCGTTGTACAAAGGGCCAGCGCACGGGGAACCAGATGGAAAGAATCACCTGCTCCCAGCACTACCGCCATCCAGCCAAACAGCTAGAATTGACATTCTTCCCTGCTGCCCCGGATCATCAGGATCCCAATCGTCATAACGGAAACCAGATAGGCAGCATCAAATAAAGTTTCTACTATTGCCTGCATAGTTTCTTCTCCTTTCGTCTCAATTTCATTTTGAACTTTGACCGCAGCAGGCAGTCCGCCTTTCGTGAACATTGTTCAATTTCCATAAAAAAGTTCCCACCGCTAAGTGGGCTTTTCATAAAGAATTCTTCTGACGATCTCCAGCACAGCGCCCGGATCATAATCCTGCCGCAGCAAAGCTGACAGCATCAGGGAAAATAAGACACTCGCAAATTTCTCCACCGTAAACTGCTCCGTAAAGGCGTCGGACCGAATCCTGGTATCCTGCTTCAGGACAGAACAGAACCCATCCAAAATATGCTGCCAGGTCTGATGCATACGCTGTTTCCCGTCAGATTTATCTTCCTGCATAAATCCCAGCGAATGGAGCGTAAAAAATCCCGGATACCGCAGACAGCCGTATTCCATCCGCTCATACATCCACATAATACATGCCTGCGTATCCTGAAATACGCTTCCGTCCGCCGGATGTTGAAAGATCTCACGCCAGACGCTCTCTACCGTGGCTCCCACAAGCGCCGCCTTGGAGTCAAAATAATTGTAGATGGATCCCACAGATACCCCGCAGACCGCCGCAACCGAGCGGATATTGACAGCCGACCAGCCTTGCTGTTGAATCAGTTTCCGGCTGGCTTTCAAAATCTCATCTTCTGATGTTACAACCGTATTCATGCAATCACCTCAATATGAACAACGTTCATTATACTCCTAGTATATTACACTGTCAATAGTCGCAAAATATACCGTTCCTCTAGAATGAGGAAAAATATTCAAATTCAAACGAGGCCCTGTCTGTTTCAAACGCAAACATGGTGCGGCCCTTTTTACAAAACCGGTAGAAAGCGCGGCAGGATGCACTTTCATGAATCGTCCTGATCATATCTCCCTTCGATGGCGCCTTAAGGGGATGTCCTGATCCTTCCAGCAGACAGACATCCAATTCCAGACCTCCCTGTATCACCCGGACCATTTTATGATGGATTTTGGCAACTCTTGCTCCCAGATAAGTAGCTATCCTGTATTCTTTTCCCTGCCATAACACGACACCTATAATACCGGTAAAATGGATGCCTGCCATGGGAATATCCGCCACTGACAGCATCAAAGCCCCGTCAGAGAAAAAGCACTGCGTCCACAGGTACTCTTTAGGAAATGACCGTCCACTGTCTCCTTCCCAATATCCCCAGGCATTCCGGAAAAAATATTTTTGACCATTGATACAAACAGCTCCCCTGACCGAGTGCCGCATACTCCATACACTGTGACGACACTCCATAAAAGGCAGCAGCGCGAACGGCCCCATAATATCATACTTTATTGGAAAAAGCGGTCCAAAGTCCAATTTTCCCCTGATGGTTACCTGCTGTGTGTATTGCCAGACGTATCCCCTTTTCACCAAATCGATTCTCTCCGATCCTAATATTCCGTTTTGTCTGCTGAAATCTATTCGCCGGAAACATAACTGTCCAGGCATCCTTGTCTGTAATGATCTGAATAGAACAGGCACGTTTATTTCCTGTATTGTGAATGGCAGGTATTACTGCCAAAGTCTGTGTATCGGATTGGCACTTCAAGTACCAGCCATAAAAAGAATTATGCATATGCTTTCTCCATGAAAAAATAATACTTATTTTTCCACGAATGGATCTGATTTATTCATGCGGGGGAATTTCTCATTTATGCTCAGCATAGTCTGTACTTCTTTCTGATACTGTACCTGACAGATTCTACAATCGCTCTGCAACCTTCTTTACTGCCGTAATGCTGCTCCAAGTCATTGCCGAAAATATGTCATTCCCGCCGGAAACCGGTGCTCCCTGCACACAGAAATCACGTAACAAAAGACACCCTGGCTCCCAGTCAGCAGTGTAAGTATAGAATGTCATTTCAAAACCGCCCAAATGTCCGCAGAAAGGATAATACCGCTGACAGCTTCCCATTTGACAGCGCAGTGAATGTGCCCAAAGTAAAAATGTCCAGTCCACAAAAAGAAAACTAAATAGAAATATCAAAAACCCGCTTCGTGCAATCTCATAAACGTGCGTCCCCTTTTCCGAAAAAAGACTGACCATCTCGGTTTATCGGAAAAAGCAAGCAGTTTTGCGGCCTCGGTCAGCCTGCGGCGCTGTACATAGGTCTGGATCGTCAAGCCGGCTGTTGCCGTAAACATCCGATGCAAAAAAAGAATCGACAATAAAAAACAACAACTATTCTTCAAAAAGCACCTCCCGCTTTAAATATCCTGATTCCATTTTCCTATATTACCTGAAACTTCTTCCATTTCCCTGACCGTAGCCGCCAGAAGAAAAGAACAGCCCGGATCACCCGCCGCCCGCAGGCCGTTACTCAATGCACCGGAAAACGGAAAAGCTAACGCATTAAATACATTATGAATCAGCACAAGCCATACGATCAGTTCTTTTGTTTCGGGCGACAAAGAATAAAATCTCAAAAAAACAGGCAGCAATACAAAAATCAGCGTGTTCCATACAAGCGAGATCAAAACAGTTATTTTCGTCAGCTTACGGAAATATTGCTCTGCCGCTTCTATATCCCGGTTTCCCATACACTGCCCAATTACCGTAATAAATACCAGCCCCATAGCAACCCCTGCCAGAGCCGCCATGGACCAGATGCTTTGCGCCACTCCGTTTGCGGCAATCTGATATGTCCCGAACAACACCACTATACTGCTCAAAGCAACCTTCACCAACTGGAATATCCCATTTTCAAATCTGCCTGGAACCGATATCTTCAGAATGTTTTTCATCAGTCCGCCGTTCCACTCAAATATCCAGCATTTCCGGTAAACCACCTCATTCTGCTTACGGAAACAGAGTATCGTAATTGCCACAGCCGAAAACATCCGGGCGATCAGGGACGGGTATGCCACACCTGCGACGCCTGCTTTTAATACAAATACACCGATTACATTTCCTATGAACTTAATTGGTGAAATGAAAAGGTAACTTCCACCTTGTAAGGGTAAATTCTACCAGAGATAA
>CAJTRA010000024.1 GCA_910578345.1 uncultured Lachnospiraceae bacterium
AAATAGAACTGCGGTCTGTAGTTATTGAAGAAAGGAGTATGACGACCACCCTCGTCTTTCGTCAATACGTAAACCTGAGCCGTAAATTTTCTGTGGCAGGTTACAGAACCGGGTTTTGCAAGAACCTGTCCTCTTTCAATGTCTGTTCTCTGGATACCACGAAGCAGAACACCGATGTTATCACCAGCCTGAGCCTCATCCAGCAGCTTACGGAACATCTCGATACCGGTTACAACAGACTTCTGTGTCTCTTCCTTAACACCGATGATCTCAACGTCATCAGACATATGCAGTGTACCACGCTCAACTCTACCTGTAGCAACAGTGCCACGGCCTGTGATAGAGAATACATCCTCAACAGGCATAAGGAAAGGCTTATCTGTGTCACGCTGAGGATCCGGGATATACTCGTCAACTGTGCTCATCAGCTCCATGATCTTGTCGCCCCACTCGCTGCTGGGATCTTCCAGAGCCTTCAGAGCGGAACCCTTAACGATCGGGCAATCTGTGAACTCATACTCCTCAAGCTGTTCTGTGATCTCCATCTCAACCAGCTCAAGCAGCTCAGGATCGTCTACCATATCGCACTTGTTCATGAATACTACGATATAAGGAACGCCTACCTGACGGGACAGCAGGATGTGCTCTTTCGTCTGAGCCATAACTCCGTCTGTAGCAGCTACAACAAGGATAGCGCCATCCATCTGTGCAGCACCTGTGATCATGTTCTTAACGTAGTCAGCATGTCCAGGGCAGTCAACGTGAGCATAGTGTCTCTTATCTGTCTCATACTCAACGTGCGCTGTAGAGATCGTGATACCTCTTTCTCTCTCTTCCGGAGCCTTATCGATGTTCTCGAAATCTGTAGCAGTGTTACCTGCAACTCTCTCAGAAAGCACTTTTGTGATTGCTGCTGTCAGTGTTGTCTTACCATGGTCAACGTGACCAATGGTACCGATATTACAATGTGGTTTGTTTCTTTCAAACTTAGCCTTAGCCATTTTTAAAGTCCTCCTTAAAAACTAGATACATTAAGATTTTCTGTTCAATCAGCTATCTTTGATTATATTAAAGATTGCCAAGATTTTCAAGCATTATTTCGTTTTTCCATCTAAAACATTTGTTTCTTATCTCAAGATAAAATTTCGATACCTTTTACTTTGTCTTAGCTGCCAGAACTTTCTCTTGTACGCTCTTCGGCACCTGCTCATACTTCTCGAAGAACATGGAGTAGTTACCACGGCCCTGTGTCTTGGAACGTAAGTCTGTGGAGTAACCGAACATCTCAGCAAGCGGTACATAGCCTTTCACCATCTTGCCGCCGCCGATGTCTTCCATGCCCTCGATCCGGCCACGGCGGGAGTTGATATCGCCGATTACGTCGCCCATATACTCTTCCGGCATAGTCACCTCGACTTTCATGATTGGCTCAAGCAGAACCGGTCCGGCTTTCTTCATCGCTTCCTTGAAGCACATGGAACCTGCGATGTGGAACGCCATCTCGGAGGAGTCTACTTCATGGTAGGTACCGTCATATACATTCGCGTGAACGCCAAGTACCGGGAACCCACCCAAGATACCTGCCTTAGAAGCTTCTTCGATACCTTCGCCGACAGCAGGGATATATTCCTTCGGAATCGCACCGCCTACTACGCTGCTCTCAAACTTGAATGTCTCTTCCCCGTTCGGATCCATGGGCTCGAATTTGACTTTACAATGTCCGTACTGTCCACGACCGCCGGACTGTTTCGCATACTTATATTCCTGATCCACCGGTTTGGTAAAGGTCTCTTTATATGCAACCTGCGGAGCGCCTACGTTAGCCTCTACCTTGTACTCGCGAAGCAGACGGTCAACGATGATCTCCAGATGCAGCTCACCCATACCTGCAATGATGGTCTGGCCTGTCTCATGATCTGTGTGTGCACGGAACGTAGGATCTTCCTCGGCAAGTTTTGCCAGTGCTTCTCCCATCTTGCCCTGACCTGCTTTGGTCTTCGGCTCAATCGCCAGCTCGATAACCGGCTCCGGGAACTCCATGGACTCCAGAATAACAGGATGCTGTTCATCACAAATAGTATCACCTGTTGTCGTGATCTTAAACCCTACTGCCGCAGCAATATCGCCGGAATATACTTTGTCAAGTTCTGCCCTCTTGTTGGCATGCATTTGCAGGATACGTCCCACACGCTCTTTCTTGTTCTTCGTTGCATTCAGCACGTAAGAACCGGAGTTAATCGTACCGGAATACACACGGAAGAATGCCAGCTTACCGACAAACGGATCGGCCATGATCTTAAACGCCAGTGCGGAGAAAGGTTCTTCATCGGAAGAATGTCTCTCCACCTCGTTGCCGTCGCTGTCTACACCTTTGATCGCAGCAATATCGGTAGGCGCCGGCATAAACTCCAGGACAGCGTCCAGAAGCTTCTGTACGCCCTTGTTCCTGTATGCGGAACCACAGCATACCGGTACAGCTGTACACTCACAGGTGCCGCGGCGAAGCGCCGCTTTCAACTGTTCTGTGGAAGGTTCTTCTCCCTCCAGATACATCATGGTAAGATCGTCATCCAGCTCACAGATCTTCTCTACCATTTCATCATGATAGAGCTCAGCGTCATCTGCCATATCCTCCGGGATATCTGTGATGGTGATATCTTCACCCTTATCATCATTATAGATGTAGGCTTTCATCTCAAAAAGATCGATGATCCCCTTAAACTCATCTTCCTTACCGATCGGTAACTGAAGAATGATCGCATTTTTACCCAGTCTCGTTCTGATCTGCTCTACGGCGCCGAAGAAATTGGCGCCCAGAATGTCCATCTTATTGATGAACGCCATTCTCGGAACATTGTAGGTATCAGCCTGTCTCCACACATTCTCTGACTGCGGCTCAACACCACCCTTCGCACAGAATACGCCTACAGCGCCATCCAGTACACGGAGGGAACGCTCAACTTCTACAGTAAAGTCAACGTGACCGGGAGTGTCGATAATATTAATACGGTGCTCTAACGCGCCCGGCTTCGGTTTACAGTTCTCTTCCAAAGTCCAGTGGCATGTCGTAGCGGCCGATGTGATCGTGATACCTCTTTCCTGCTCCTGCTCCATCCAGTCCATGGTCGCAGTGCCTTCATGAGTGTCACCGATCTTATAGTTTACGCCAGTGTAATACAGGATACGCTCAGTCAATGTGGTCTTACCGGCATCGATATGCGCCATAATACCTATATTTCTGGTTCTCTCTAACGGATATTCTCTTCCAGCCAAGGTTTTTTCCTCCTTATAAAAATAAACAACACGGTAGAAATCTTCCGATTTCTTTCAGACAAAAAGATAGATTTTCTCAGACAGCATACTTTGCCGGCTTAGTAAATCTTTTTGTCTTTTTAGAAGCGATAATGTGCAAATGCCTTGTTAGCCTCTGCCATCTTATGCATGTCTTCTTTTCTCTTAACGGCTGCGCCGGTATTGTTCGACGCATCCAGAATCTCATTGGCAAGTCTCTCTTCCATGGTCTTCTCGCCTCTCTTACGAGAGAACATTACCAACCAGCGAAGTCCCAGAGCCTGGCGTCTGTCCGGACGCACTTCGATCGGCACCTGATAGGTCGCACCGCCGATACGTCTTGCCTTAACCTCCAGAACAGGCATGATATTGTTCATAGCCTCCTCGAATACGTCAAGCGCCGGCTTACCTGCCTTATTCTCTACGCGGGCAAATGCTCCGTATACAATCTTCTGTGCTACACCCTTCTTGCCGTCCAACATGATGTTGTTGATCAGCTTGGTAACCACCTTATTATTGTATAAAGGATCTGCCAATACATCTCTCTTTGCAATATGTCCTTTACGTGGCACGTTTCTTCCCTCCTTATTATCATTAATAATTCATCGGTACTCACATGTGTCCTCTAATTCAATGTGTTCGTGCGGTTTCCTGCAGTCAGCGGTCTTTGCCGCTTATGATCTATACTAAGAATCCCAACACTAAATTAGTTCTGTTTGTGGTCCTGAAATTCACAACCCATCGCCTGCTTAGCCCGTAAGTTTGCTCCGCGAACTTACCAAGTTAAATTACGAAGTAATTTTACTTGCTGGCTTTAGGTCTCTTGGCGCCGTACTTGGAACGAGCCTGCCGTCTGTTAGCAACACCAGCCGTATCAAGAGTACCTCTGATAATGTGGTATCTTGTACCAGGTAAGTCTTTTACTCTTCCGCCGCGGATCAGAACAACGCTGTGCTCCTGCAGGTTATGACCTTCACCCGGAATGTAGCTTGTCACTTCGATTCCGTTGGAAAGACGTACTCTGGCGATCTTTCTGAGCGCTGAGTTAGGCTTCTTAGGAGTTGCTGTCTTGACAGCCGTGCAGACACCTCTCTTCTGCGGAGAAGTTGTGTCGATCGCGGTCTTGTGAAGGGAGTTGTAGCCTTTCAGCAAAGCCGGTGCTGTTGACTTCTTTACAGATGTCTGACGTCCTTTTCTAACTAACTGGTTAAATGTTGGCATTCTTTTCACCTCCTGTTAAAATAAATGAACCCTATGCGTATCTGCGCATAACAAAAAAATGCATTCACACGCACTAAATTAGTATACTTGCATGTGAATGCATTGTCAACCTATTTTCTTTAAAATCTCGGTAATATCGTAACTTTCGGCACTGATTCAGACAAATCTGCTTTTACCGCGCTGCCTGTGTCATGCAACGGCATACCTCCGCCCGCCCGAATTTACTCTACGATCTCAAACTCTTCTTCGGCGCTTTCTACTTCTTCGTCTTCCAGTTCTTCCTCCAGATTAAATGCCTCTGTCTCAATGTCGATCAGCTCATCTTCCTCCTCCGTTTCCGCAGGAATCTCAAATCTGGGCCTTCTGGCAAATCCGTCATCAAAACGCAGCTCATTCTCCACTGCCAGACGGCTGAGCAGGTTTTCATCTGTGCTCAATCTGGTATCACGATACCGCTTCATACCTGTTCCTGCAGGAATCAGCTTACCGATGATAACGTTCTCTTTCAGACCGATCAGGGAATCTACTTTGCCCTTGATCGCTGCTTCTGTCAGTACTTTCGTAGTCTCCTGGAAAGATGCCGCTGACAGGAAGGAATCTGTGGCAAGCGCCGCTTTTGTGATACCAAGAAGGATCTGTTTACCTTCTGCCGGCTCCTTTTCTTCCTTGATCAGCTTCTCATTCATATCCTCATAATCCAGGACATCTACCAGCGTACCCGGCAGGAAATCTGTATCGCCGCTGTTCTCAATCCGAACTTTCTTGAGCATCTGACGCACGATGACTTCGATATGCTTATCAGCGATATCAACACCCTGCAAGCGGTAAACACGCTGTACCTCACGGAGCATGTAATCCTGCACCGCACGGATACCCTTGATCTTCAACAAATCATGCGGGTTTACGCTGCCTTCTGTCAGCTCATCCCCGGCCTCTAACACAGCGCCGTCCATGATCTTGATTCTGGAACCATAAGAGATCAGGTATGTCTTAGACTCGCCTGTCTCGTCATTTGTGATCACGATCTCTCGTTTCTTCTTTGTATCTTTGATCGTCGCCACACCGCCAAACTCTGCGATGATCGCAAGGCCCTTCGGCTTACGGGCTTCAAACAGCTCCTCAACACGGGGAAGACCCTGTGTGATATCGTCGCCGGCCACACCGCCTGTATGGAAGGTACGCATGGTAAGCTGTGTACCGGGCTCACCGATGGACTGTGCCGCAATAATACCGACAGCCTCACCGACCTGCACTGCCTCGCCTGTAGCCATGTTTGCACCATAGCATTTTGCGCAGATACCCACATGGGAACGACAGGTCAGGATCGTGCGGATCTTAACTTCTTCAATCGGCTCACCCATCTCATTCACGCCGGCGCTCAAGATTCTTGCAGCACGTGCAGGCGTGATCATATGATTTCTCTTGACGATCATCCTGCCGTCTTTGTCTTTGATATCCTCGCAGGAGAAACGGCCGGTGATTCTGTCGCTTAATCCCTCGATCGTCTCCTTGCCATCCATGAAAGCTTTCACCGTAATACCCGGAATCTCTTCTCTGCCCTCAGAGCAGTCCGTCTCTCGGATGATCAGTTCCTGTGATACATCAACCATACGCCTGGTCAGATAACCGGAGTCGGCTGTACGCAGCGCTGTGTCGGAAAGTCCTTTCCGCGCACCATGAGCAGACATAAAGTATTCCAGTACATCCAGTCCTTCACGGAAATTAGACTTAATCGGCAGCTCGATCGTTCTGCCTGTCGTGTCTGCCATCAGTCCACGCATACCTGCCAGCTGCTTGATCTGCTGATTGGAACCACGGGCGCCGGAGTCAGCCATCATGAAGATATTGTTATATTTATCCAGCCCCGACAGAAGTACATCTGTCAGCTCCTTATCTGTCTCATTCCACGTCTCGACAACTGCACGATATCTCTCTTCCTCCGTGATCAGGCCGCGCCTGAAGTTCATGGAGATCTTATCTACCGTAGCCTGTGCCTCTTCCAGCATCTCCGCCTTTCTGGCCGGTACGGTCATATCGGAAATGGAAACGGTCATCGCCGCCCTGGTAGAATACTTATAACCTGTCGCCTTGATCAGGTCCAATACTTCCGCCGTCCTTACTGCCCCGTGAATGTTGATGACCTTCTCCAGGATCTGTTTCAACTGCTTCTTGCCTACATGGAAATCCACTTCCAGTTTCAGCAGATCTTCCGGATTCGTTCTGTCCACATACCCCAGATCCTGTGGAAGGATCTCGTTGAACAGGAATCTTCCCAAAGTTGACTCTACATTGCCTGTCACCACCTGGCCGTCCGGCGTCTGTTTGGTAACTCTTACTGTAATCCTGGTGTGCAGCGTACATGCGCCATTCTCATATGCCAGGATCGCTTCATTGACGTTCTTGAAGAATTTGCCTTCTCCGACAGCTCCCGGTCTCTCCTGGGTCAGATAATAGATCCCAAGTACCATATCCTGAGACGGCACTGCCACCGGACCGCCGTCCGACGGTTTCAACAGGTTATTCGGAGAAAGCAGCAGGAATCTGCACTCCGCCTGCGCTTCCACCGACAGCGGAAGATGCACTGCCATCTGGTCGCCGTCAAAGTCAGCATTAAAAGCGGTACATACAAGAGGATGCAGCTTGATCGCCTTACCCTCTACCAGAATCGGCTCGAAAGCCTGAATTCCAAGTCTGTGCAGTGTAGGAGCGCGGTTCAGCATAACCGGATGCTCTTTGATCACTTCCTCCAGTACGTCCCACACCTGCGTATCCAATCTCTCAACCAGTTTCTTGGCATTCTTAATATTCTGTGAAATGCCTCTGGAAACCAGCTCTTTCATCACAAAAGGTTTGAATAGCTCGATCGCCATCTCCTTCGGCAGACCGCACTGATAGATCTTGAGTTCCGGACCGACCACGATAACGGAACGGCCAGAATAGTCCACACGCTTTCCTAACAGGTTCTGACGGAAACGGCCGGATTTTCCTTTTAACATATCAGACAGGGATTTGAGCGCCCTGTTGCCAGGACCCGTTACGGGACGTCCTCTTCTGCCATTGTCGATCAAAGCATCCACTGCTTCCTGCAGCATTCTCTTCTCATTGCGGACAATAATATCCGGCGCGCCCAGCTCTAACAGTCGTTTCAGCCGGTTATTTCTGTTGATGATCCTTCTATATAAATCATTCAAGTCACTGGTCGCGAAACGACCGCCGTCCAACTGTACCATAGGGCGCAGATCCGGCGGAATGACCGGGATCGCATCCATGATCATCCACTCTGGCTGGTTACCGGACTCCCGGAATGCTTCCACTACTTCCAGTCTCTTGATGATACGGGCACGCTTCTGTCCTGTAGAATCTCTCAGCCCTTCTTTCAGTTCCACGGCTTCTGTCTCCAGGTCGATCGCCTGCAGCAGTTCTTTGATCGCCTCCGCTCCCATGCCGACACGGAATTTATTGCCCCATGTTTCTCTGGCATCCTGGTATTCCTTCTCGGAGAGAACCTGCTTGTATTCTAAGTCACTCTCGCCGCCATCCAGCACAATGTAAGACGCAAAATAAAGCACCTTCTCCAGCACTCTCGGAGACAGATCCAGGATCAGCCCCATACGGCTCGGAATTCCTTTAAAATACCAGATATGGGAAACCGGCGCTGCCAGCTCAATATGACCCATGCGCTCTCTGCGGACACTGGACTTCGTCACCTCAACGCCGCATCTGTCGCAGACTACACCCTTATATCTGATCTTCTTATACTTACCGCAGTGACACTCCCAGTCCTTGCTGGGTCCGAAGATCTTCTCACAGAAAAGACCTTCCTTCTCAGGTTTTAACGTTCTGTAGTTGATCGTTTCAGGTTTGGTAACCTCTCCCCTGGACCACTCTCTGATCTTCTCAGGGGATGCCAATCCGATCTTAATCGCATCGAATGTCATAGGTTGATAAGTTTCTTGTTTCATATCTGACATCTTCAATCACCATGCTCCTTCCAGATTATCATAACGATTCTATCCCTGATCCTAAAAAACCTCAGACTCCTCTTGTGCAAAGTCGGCATCATCCATCTCCAGGTCTTCTTCGGCGAAATCATCTTCCTCCTCGCTGCTTACGAGTTCTCCGCTGTCTTCGTCAAATTCCTGTTTCTGGTAACCCATAGAACCAAGAGAGCCCTGCTCATAATCATAGTTCCTGGAATCGCCCTCGATCTCATAGCGGTAATCATTCTCGCCATAATCGATCGTTTCCATAATCTCCACTTCTGTATGGTCATCACGAAGCACTCTCACATCCAATCCCAGCGACTGCAGCTCCTTAAGCAGTACCTTAAAGGATTCCGGCACGCCAGGTTCTGGAATGTTATCTCCCTTGATGATCGCTTCGTAAGTCTTGACACGTCCTACTACATCATCAGACTTCACTGTCAGGATCTCCTGCAGTGTATAAGCGGCGCCATATGCCTCTAACGCCCATACTTCCATCTCACCAAAACGCTGTCCGCCGAACTGTGCTTTACCGCCCAGCGGCTGCTGTGTTACCAGGGAGTAAGGACCCGTTGAGCGGGCATGGATCTTATCATCCACCAGATGATGCAGTTTCAGGTAATGCATGTGTCCGATTGTAACAGGCGAATCAAAATACTCTCCTGTCCTGCCGTCACGCAGTCTTACCTTGCCATCACTGGAGATTTCTACTCCTTTCCACAGCTCACGGTGGTCTCTGTGCTCGGAGAGATACTCCATGATCTCCTCTGAGACATCATCTTTATGTTTCTCTTCGAATTCTTCCCATTCCAGATTCACATAATCATTGGCAAGCTTCAAAGTATCTGCAATATCATCTTCCTTCGCACCGTCAAACACCGGCGTCGCCACATTAAAGCCCAGCGCTCTTGCGGCAAGAGACAGATGGATCTCCAACACCTGTCCGATGTTCATACGGGAAGGCACGCCCAGCGGATTCAGCACGATATCGAGCGGTCTGCCATTGGGCAGATACGGCATATCTTCCACCGGCAGCACACGGGAAACAACACCCTTGTTACCGTGACGGCCTGCCATCTTATCACCCACGGAAATCTTTCTCTTCTGTGCGATGTAAATGCGGACTGCCTGATTCACACCGGGAGAAAGTTCATCCCCGTTTTCTCTTGTGAATACTTTCGCATCCACAACAATACCATATTCACCATGCGGCACTTTCAGGGATGTGTCCCTCACCTCTCTGGCCTTCTCACCAAAGATCGCGCGAAGCAGTCTCTCTTCTGCCGTCAGTTCTGTCTCTCCCTTAGGCGTTACTTTACCGACCAGAATATCACCGGCCCGTACTTCTGCACCAATACGGATGATTCCTCGGTCATCCAGATCCTTGAGCGCCTCATCGCCTACGCCTGGAACATCTCTTGTGATCTCCTCCGGCCCTAATTTCGTATCACGCGCTTCCGCCTCGTATTCCTCAATGTGTACCGACGTATAGACGTCTTCCTGTACCAGTCTTTCACTGAGCAGTACCGCATCCTCATAGTTGTAGCCTTCCCAGGTCATAAATCCGATCAAAGGATTCTTGCCCAGCGCCAGCTCACCGCCCTCTGTGGACGGCCCATCCGCGATCACTTCCCCCTGTGCTACATGATTTCCCTTAAATACGATGGGTTTCTGGTTGTAGCAGTTGGACTGGTTACTGCGGGAAAACTTCGTCAGACGATACTCGTCCTTCTCCCCGTCGTCATAAGTCATTCTGATCACGTCCGCCGATACATAATCGATCGTGCCTGCTTTCCTTGCCACAACACATACGCCGGAGTCAACTGCCGCTTTCGGCTCCATGCCAGTACCCACAACAGGCGTCTCTGTAAAGAGCAGCGGCACAGCCTGTCTTTGCATGTTGGAACCCATCAGCGCACGGTTCGCATCATCATTCTGCAGGAACGGGATCAATGCGGTAGCCACTGAGAATACCATCTTCGGAGACACATCCATATAGTCAAACATGGTCTTCGGATACTCCTGCGTCTCCTCCTCGAAACGGCCTGATACATTATTCCTTGTAAAGTAGCCATTGGCATCCAGCGGCGCCGATGCCTGCGCTACATGATAATTATCCTCTTCATCCGCCGTCATATAGACGACCTCATCCGTTACTCTCGGATTCTGCGGATCAGACTTATCGATCTTACGGTAAGGCGCCTCCACGAACCCATATTCATTAATCCGTGCATAAGATGCCAAAGAGTTGATCAGTCCGATGTTCGGACCTTCCGGCGTCTCAATCGGGCACATTCTGCCGTAATGCGTATAATGTACGTCTCGAACCTCAAATCCTGCCCGGTCTCTTGACAGACCGCCCGGTCCCAGAGCGGAGAGACGCCTCTTATGCGTCAATTCTCCCAACGGATTATTCTGATCCATGAACTGGGACAGCTGGGAGGATCCGAAGAATTCCTTCACAGCAGCCTGTACCGGCTTGATATTGATCAATACCTGTGGCGAAATCTCATCCGCATCATGCGTGGTCATTCTCTCACGCACCACTCTCTCCAGCCTGGACAGTCCGATGCGGTACTGGTTCTGCAGAAGCTCACCCACTGCACGGATCCTTCTGTTGCCAAGATGGTCAATATCGTCATCGCTGCCGATACCATATTCCAAATGGATATTATAGTTGATGGAAGCCAGAATGTCTTCCTTCGTAATATGCTTCGGAATCAACTCGTGCACGTTCTTCTGAATCGCCTCAGCGAGCATCTCCGGATCATCACTGTATTCCTCTAAGATCTGCTGCAGCACAGGATAATAGACCAGCTCCGTGATTCCCAGCTCCCGCGGATTACAGTCAACAAAATTCTTGATGTCAACCATCATATTAGAAAGGACCTTGACATTCTTCTCCTCTGTCTGGATCCAGACATAAGGAACCGCAGCATTCTGGATCGCATCAGCCATCTCTATGGTGATCTTATCACCTGCCGCCGCCAGAATCTCTCCTGTCGTGGTATCTACCACGTCTTCTGCCAGGATATGCCGTCTGATCCTGTTTCTGAACATTAACTTCTTATTAAACTTATATCTGCCGACTTTGGCTAAATCATATCTTCTGGGGTCAAAAAACATAGCGGTGATCAGACTTTCCGCGCTCTCCACGCTTAAAGGCTCACCGGGACGAATCTTCTTATATAATTCCAGGAGACCTTCCTGATAGTTCTCGGAAGTATCCTTGGCAAAACTGGCCTCGATCTTGGGCTCATCGCCGAACAATTCCCTGATCTCATCGTTGGAACCAACACCCATCGCACGGATCAATACGGTGATCGGAACTTTCCTTGTTCGGTCAACACGCACATAAAACACATCATTAGAGTCTGTCTCATACTCTAACCATGCGCCGCGGTTCGGGATGACTGTCGCAGAGAATAATCTCTTACCGATCTTGTCATGTCCGATTCCATAATAAATACCAGGAGAACGCACCAACTGGCTTACGATAACACGCTCTGCACCGTTGATCACAAAGGTGCCTGTAGCCGTCATGAGCGGCAGATCACCCATGAAAATCTCGTGCTCCGTAATCTCGTCCTTTTCCTTGTTGATCAGGCGAACCTTAACCTTAAGAGGCGCCGCGTAAGTAGCATCTCTCTCTTTACATTTCTCAATAGAATACTTCACATCTTCTTCGCATAACTCAAAGTCCACAAACTCTAAACTCAAGTGTCCGCTATAGTCTGAAATAGGAGAGATATCATCGAAAACTTCTTTCAGGCCCTCATCCAGAAACCACTGATAGGAGTTCTTCTGAACTTCGATCAGATTCGGCATTTCCAGGACCTCTTTCTGTCGTGCATAGGTCATACGCGTATTTCTGCCGGCTGCAGTCTTACGGATTCTGTTCTTTTCCATTGACAATTTCACCCCGTTCCTTATGATTTGCTGCCTAACCAAATTGTCTGTCAGCATAAAACAATACTGCAAATAAGCATACCACACCACAATAGTGCATTTTCCATTCTACTACAAGTTTTTTAGAGAGTCAACGATTATTTGAAAAAACAGTAAAACCGCTCATGCCGGCTCTGCAAATGCATGATGCCGAACATGAACGGTTTTCTTTGCTTCTCTTTCAGATGATCAGATTATTTCAGAGTAACCTTAGCGCCCTCTGCTTCCAGTTTAGCCTTAACGTCCTCAGCCTCTTCCTTGGATGCTGCTTCTTTTACCATCTTCGGAGCGCCGTCAACAAGATCTTTTGCTTCCTTCAGACCAAGACCTGTCACTTCACGAACCACCTTGATCACCTTAACCTTGTTCGGGCCAACCTCTGTCAGCTCAACATCAAACTCTGTCTTCTCCTCGGCTGCTGCTGCGCCTGCGTCACCGCCTGCTGCTGCAACGACAACACCTGCTGCTGCAGATACGCCGAACTCTTCTTCACATGCCTTTACCAGATCATTCAGTTCCAATACTGTTAACTCTTTGATCGCATCAATAAATTCCTGAGTGGATAATTTTGCCATTATTTTTTACCTCCATGATTTTTCTGTTATGATGATTTGTATGATACTTTTATTCGGGACTACAGACATCTGCTGTGATCCGAAACAGTCCTGCTTATGCCTCTGTCGCGGGAGCCTCTTCTGCTGCAGGCGCTTCCTCTGCGGGAGCCTCAGCCGGTGCTTCCTCTGCTGCAGGCGCTGCACATTCAGATGCGCCGCCTTTCTCTGCCAGCTGATTCAATACACGTGCGAAGTTCGCAACAGGCGACTGCATGCTGCCAAGCAATCTGGACAGAAGTTCTTCTCTGGAAGGAATCTTAGATACATTCTCGATTCCCTGCGCGTCATAAAGAGTACCCTCTACGACACCGCCCTTGACTTCAAGCGCATTTGCTGTCTTAGCGAATTTGCATAACACTCTTGCCGGCGCTGTGGCGTCCTCTTTGGAAACAGCCATCGCACTCGGACCTTCCAGATAAGGAATCAACGACTCAAAATCTGTACCCTGGAATGCAAAATTCATCATTGTGTTCTTGTAAACCTTGTAGCTGATCCCGGCTTCGCGAAGCTGTTTACGAAGCTCTGTGTCCTGTTCCACCGTAAGTCCACGGTGATCGACCAAAACAACTGACTGCGCATCCTTAATGGAAGCTGCGATCTCTTCTACGATAGGTTTTTTCAGTTCAACCTTAGCCATTACATTTACCTCCTTATAGATTTTACGCCGATCGGAGTCTTCTATAAAAAAATCCTCCCCAAAAGACAGGAAGGACGAAATCTACTATATCATATCTTATAGCAACTCTTCTCCTCGGTAGGCGGAATCCTTACGCCGTTCTTACGGCACCTACTGTCTTCGGCATGGTCTTAACGACCTTCCCTACCATAACACAGCAGGTACAAGAATGTCAACTACTTTTGAGAAGATTCTGTAGCAGCGAGGCTGAAAGCTGAACTGTCACTCTGAAAGTCATCGGGATCGACCTTGCTAATCATCTCTCCGTGCGCCATGCTGTCGTCAGGTTTCGACAATTCTACGCTCATCTCTCCAAAAGGCGTCTTGATCATCATGATCCGCGCTCCGTCCGCCCTTGTAACGATCACCGTGTCTGTTTCCGCTTCTTTTGCATCCGCCTTTTCTTTCGCAGTCGCAATCTCTTCCTCGATCTGCTCCCGCAGGCTTTCTTCTACAGCGTCCAGCTTCTCTAACAGTTTCTTCCATTCTTCCTGCGTATAGGCCTCGCTGCCGATCTGAAATTTGGGCTGGATCGTCCCCTTCCTGATATTGACGCGCATTTCTTCCATCTTTTCCAGCAAAAAGGCCCTGTAATCCTTCTCCTCCAAAGTCTCTTTCTGATCTTCCCCTGCACTTTCCGGGCTCTGCTTCCCGGTTCCCGCCTCTCTGGCATTCTCAAGCGCCGTGTCAAATTCCTCCGTCTTTCTGCTTCCGCCCGGATGTAACGCATGACGCGCAGCAAACTGATCCATGACAAAAAGATTCTTATTTCCAATCTCCATAACCGCTCCCCCATGATTCCACATTTCTGGTCGTTCTTTACTCTCTGTCCTTAATACGATCCACAATCTCAAAAAGTTTCACGCTCCATGATCCCGTTCCTTCTTTTCGTTTACTTTCTGATTATGTACCCCTCGTCGTCAATCTGCGTACTGCCGGACATCCCTCGCAGATCATTTAAGATCCTCGTTTTCTCTTCTCCCTGAACAATTGCCGTCTGGCAGCCGCTCTGCAGACAGGGAATAAACTGCAGACTCTGCAATCCGTTCTCATCAAGCACTGCCTTGATGATCCCGGTATCCACCGTCTTGGAATTGAACCAGAAATTCCCCAGACTATACGCAACCGGCACCCCATCCACTATACTGATCTGCTGTAAGCAGTGGGGATGCGCGCCAATGATCAGATCGGCCCCCGCCGACACGACTTCCGGCGCCTGCTTCTCCTGCGCCCAATCGATCGTATCGGAATTTTCAGTGCCCCAGTGCAGAAATACAATGACAAAATCGCTGTTTTGTTTTGCCTCCCTAACAGTCTCTAACAGATTCTCTCCATTCCAGCAGCGGAACACTCCCGCCGAAGTCTCTGTCGCCCCTTTTGTGTCCGGATGATCCAGTCTCTCGATCTGTGTGGCCGCTACGAAAGCGATCTTCATATTATTGATGATATAATACACAGGTCTACGCGCTTCCTTCAGATCGCGCCCCGCCCCCATATAAGTAATACCCGCTTCCTTCAGAAAATCCATCGTGTCTAACAGCGCCGCCTCTCCATAGTCATAGGCATGATTGTTCGCCAGAGATACGAGGTCCACTCCCATCTCTCCCAGATAGGAGACTGCCTGCGGTTTCGCACGAAAGGTAAACTGCTTCTCAGGCGTCGGCGTACCCTTGTCGGAGTAGGGAAACTCATTGTTGAGCACCATGATATCAACACCCTGCATCTCTTCCATCAGTTCCGGGGCAATTCCTGCCGCGATCCCCGCTTCGCTGTGCATCACCTTGTCCATGATGGCATAATTCGTATCAAACAAAATATCGCCCGCGAAAGCAATCGACACCTTTGACGGATCATTGGCATCTTTGGCATAGATATTATTCTCTGCCATATAATCCGGGTCGCTGAGCACATCGCCATACTTATCGTTCGCATGCATGATCTCATCGATCTGTTCCTGTTCGTCTTCCTCCGTCAGGTCTGTTTCTGTATCACCGCGCTCAATCTTCTGCCTTGTAAGCTGGAAGTGGCTGGTATCCTTCGACGTCGCCGGCTCTATGATCCACAGAAAGGAAAAGATCGCGCAAATACCAATCGTCACAACAATCAACAGTGTGATGGTAAACGGCCGTATGAAATTGGATCTTCTTTTACGCCTTTGCTTTTTCATCCATTCCCCTTACCCTTAAGGTAAAAAGGATTCCCACCGTATCCGACAGGAATCCTTTGTTATCGCCTATTAATATTTCGCTGTGTTAACTCTTACGCCAGGACCCATCGTAGTTGCCAAGGTAATGCTTCTCAGATACTGACCCTTAAGCGCTGAAGGTCTGGCCTTCACGATCGCTTCCATCAATGCATCAATATTCTCCTGAAGCTTCGCTTCCTCAAAGGAAACCTTTCCTACCGGAACATGAATGATGTTCGCCTTATCCAGTCTATACTCGATCTTACCTGCCTTGATATCATTGACTGCTTTCGTAACATCCATTGTTACAGTACCGGCTTTCGGGTTCGGCATCAGGCCTTTCGGTCCCAGAATCTTACCGAGACGTCCTACAACACCCATCATATCGGGCGTCGCAACGACTACATCGAAATCAAGCCATCCATCATGCTGGATCCTGGGGATCAGTTCATCGCCGCCAACATAATCAGCGCCTGCCGCCTCTGCTTCTGCCAGCTTATCCCCTTTCGCAAATACCAGAACCTTAACCGTCTTACCTGTTCCGTTCGGCAGTACCACCGCACCGCGGACCTGCTGTTCTGCGTGACGTCCGTCACATCCGGTCTTGATATGAACTTCTACAGTCTCATCAAACTTCGCTGTTGCCGTTTTCTTTACCAAAGCGATCGCGTCAGCCGTATCATACAGGGTCGCACGGTCTACGAGCTTCGCCGCTTCTACATACTTTTTACCATGTTTCATGTCAAATCCTCCATTACTCTTCTACTGTGATACCCATGCTCCTTGCAGTTCCGGCGATCATACTCATCGCTGCTTCAAGGCTTGCGGCATTTAGATCCGGCATTTTGGTCTCAGCGATCTCCTGCAGTTTCGCCTTGGAGATCGTAGCTACCTTAGTCTTATTCGGCACTGCGGAGCCAGATTTGATATTGCATGCCTTCTTCAAAAGAACTGCTGCAGGGGGAGTCTTTGTGATGAAACTAAAACTTCTGTCTGCATAAACTGTGATAACAACCGGGATGATCACATCACCTTTGTCGGCCGTTCTTGCGTTGAACTGCTTCGTGAATTCAACGATGTTGACACCGTGCTGTCCAAGTGCAGGACCAACCGGCGGCGCTGGTGTAGCTTTACCAGCAGGAATCTGTAACTTAATGTATCCTGTAACTTTCTTTGCCATAATGGCACCTCCTAAAATAATGTGGTACGGGCGTATGTTTCCAGTCTTTCTCATCTCGGCGCCTTTTCACAAAATCGGAAAGAATCCGGCAAGACGGACCCTCTCGATTCCGGCGCGGCCGAAATCATACTCCCACAATATATCTAATCCGCCGAAGCGGAATAAATATCCTCTACATCCTTCTGACTTCTGCGAAACTGATCTCAACCGGCGTCTCTCTGCCGAACAGTTCCACATTGATCGTCGCTGTCTGCTTACCGAAGTCCATTCTCTGAACCACTCCGATCGTATCCTTCCAGACACCGGCAACCACTGCAATGGTATCACCCTCTGCAAAGTCAACGCTCACATTCTCCGTCTTGATGCCAAGCGGTTTCATCTCCGCCTCGGAAAGCGGCACCGGCTTGCTTCCCGGCCCGACGAATCCTGTAACGCCTCTGGTATTTCTCACGACATACCATGTGTCATCATTCATGATCATATTGATCAGGACATACCCCGGAAACATCTTCTTCTGAACGGTCTTGCGCGCGCCGTTCTTCAGCTCCACAACATCCTGCATAGGCACTCTGACTTCCAGGATCTCTTCCTCCAGATGTCTGTTCTCAATTGTCTTCTCAATATTGGCTTTTACTTTGTTCTCATACCCGGAATAAGTATGAACAACATACCAATTTGCTTCCGCCATACTAACCCCCTATTTTCAAAGCGCCTTAAAATTTCAGCGTCGTGATAAAGTCTACGCCATACTGTATGCCGAAGTCCAACACTGTAATGATTGCTCCAACAACAACAGAAATGATAACAACTGCCACAGATTGCTTCAAAAGGTCGTCCTTATCAGGCCATGTTATTTTCTTAAACTCAGCTTTCACACCATTCCAGAATTTTACAAGCTTGGATGTTTTCTGTGATTTTGCAGATTCTCCCATGCTAATCCTCCATTCTCATAAAACCAGCGGTTATTTTGTTTCCTTATGGAGCGTATGCCTCTTGCAGAATCTGCAGTATTTCTTCGTCTCCATTCTGTCCGGATGTGTTTTCTTATCCTTAGTTGTATTGTAGTTACGCTGTTTGCACTCTGTGCATGCTAAAGTAATTCTCGTTCGCATCTTGCTACCTCCACGTGTATGTGTCACTCCTTGGACCCACTAATTTTAAGCATAAAAAAAAGACCTAAATCTTATCTCGTGCAAACACTATAGCACACGCAGGTCCTTTCGTCAACTGATTTTAGAAATTATTCTTCTGTAATTCCTATGGCTTTCCTTTATTTTTTATAAAAAGTCTCTTTATTTTTCCGAAAATCAATACGATATATGTATATATGAAAAAATATGTTTCCGGCTTGTACATTTGATAAACAGAATGATATAATAAAATTATAAATTTTTCAATTATTTCAATAGAATTCTGGATCATCATTAATATGATAAAATTAAGAAAGTGCCCACACCAGATGTCTTGCAGGCTACGGACAGCTTATAGAAGACATCGATGGAGCGAATAGTGTGTCTGATCCATTTCACGGAAGAAAGGAGGGGCCATGTCGAACACAATCGGTACTCTGACCAATGTCTATAATTTCTATATGACCACTTATGCGCCGAAATCCAGTACTCCTTATGATTCCCATAAGAAGAGCGAGCTGCGCAGCGTCTATAATTCCATCGTCAAGATGAATAAAGAGTCGCCGCTGTATATCCTGGACACCAGCAGATCTTCCCAGCAATTCGCTGTCAGTATAAAAGAGAATGCCAGAGAACTGCGCAATACGATCGCATCCCTGGGTGGTCTGGATGAGGAAGAACTTCTGAATAAGAAAGTGGCTTATTCCAGCAATGAGAATATCGCTACCGCATCCTATACCGGTTCTGCAGAGGAAAGCGACCGCATCCCTTCTTATGATATTGAAGTGGAACGCCTGGCGACCCAGCAGGTGAATATGGGAAAATTTCTTCCCGCCAATGAACCTGTAGCGCTTGCGCCCGATACCTATTCTTTCGATGTACGGATCGAGGATCTGAATTATGAATTCCAGTTCAGCATCAAACCTACCGATACCAACCGCGACGTTCAATCGAGACTGGCCAGGCTGATCACCAACGCCAATATCGGCATCACAGCGAAAGCCTCTACCGATGCGGACGGTTCCTCTTATCTTAAGATGGAATCCAACGCCACCGGCGTAAAGAACGGTATGTCGCGCATCTTCAAGATCTCTGACGACCGGACGAGTAAAACTTCCGGCTCTGTAGAATATTTTGGCCTGGATTATATCTCCACACCCCCGTCCAACGCCTACTTCACCGTGAACGGCGAGGAACGCACCTCTACTTCTAACCGAATCTCCTTAGACCGTGTCTATGAAGTACAGCTTCGTGGCGTTGGCAGCGAAGAGGGTGAGACTGCTTCGATCGGACTTAAGACGGATGTGGAATCCCTGACCGAGAATGTCAATACACTGGTGCACGGATATAACTCTTTCCTGGAGGCAGTGTCTGAATATAAGGATAATCAGCCTAAGAGCAGCCGCCTCTTTCATGAGATGAGCGGCGTGGCCAGAGTTTACGCACACGATCTTACCGCAGTCGGCCTGAATCTGAATCTCGACGGCACATTAGAAGTTGACGGCGATACGCTGCGGGAGAGCGCCATGAGCGATGATGCCAAGGAAGCTTTTTCTCCTATGAAGAGTTTTACCAACTCTGTACTGCGCAAGTCCAACCAGGTGGCGTTAGATCCCATGAACTATGTAAACAATATTATCGTGGCCTATAAGAATCCCGGCAAGAATTTCGCAACTCCGTATATCACAAGCGCTTACAGCGGGATGATGTTTAACAGCTACTGTTGATACCATGCGCCATGAGTACCTGAATGAAACAAGAATCCATAAGCTGGGCCAACACCCTGTCTTATGGATTCTTTTTATCCTTACAGCATCTTTATAATGGTATATTTCCATGTTTCTTCTTCGGCATCTCAATCTGCTTATTCTTCAGTCCCCGCAACGCTTTCGCAAGCGCCGTTCTAGTCTCTTCCGGTTTGATGACTTCGTTGACATATCCCCTTGCCGCCGCTACATAGGGATTTAAGAAACGGTCCTCATACTCCGCCTTGCACTGTGCCCGCATTGCTTCCGGGTCCGGCGCATTCTTGATCTTGCGTTTGAAAGCAATGTTGACTGCACCGTCGGCGCCCATAACCGCAATCTCCGCGATCGGCCAGGCAAAGACGATATCCGCCCCCATTTCCTTAGAATTCATGGCAATATAGGCGCCTCCATAGGCCTTACGCATAATCAGCGAAATCTTGGGCACTGTCGCCTCCGAATACGCATACAGGATCTTCGCCCCATGGCGGATAATACCGTTATGCTCCTGTGCCGTTCCCGGCAGAAAGGCCGGTACATCGATCAGCGTAATCAATGGAATATTAAAGCAGTCGCAAAACCGGATAAACCTTGCGATCTTATCCGACGCATGATAATCCAGGGAGCCTCCCATGGAATTGGGCTGGTTCGCCACAATCCCCACAACTCTTCCTTCCATCCTGCAGAAACCTACGACTGCGTTGGTGGCAAATTCCTTCTGCACCTCAAAGAAGCTGGCCTCATCTACGATGCAGTCGATCACTTCCTTGACATCATAAGCATGCCGGGAATTATCGGGAACAATATCCTTGATCTTGGCCGCCTTTGCTTTCATGGAAGAGGCTACCTTGCCATTCTCCACCTTGCCAAATACCTTACCGACTTTGGGCAGGATGCTCTGCCGTTCTTTCGTATTGATCACAGGCGCTTTCTCTGTCCAGTTGCTCGGCAGATACGACAAAAGCTTGCGCACTCCCATCAGACATTCGTTTTCGGTATCATACGTAAAATGAGATACGCCGCTCTTCTTCGCATGTACCTGTGCGCCGCCCAGCTCTTCTACCGACACCTCTTCATTGATAACCGTCTTCGCCACATTTGGACCCGTAATGAACATCTTGGAAATGTCCTTTACCATGAAAATAAAATCACAGATCGCCGGTGCATAACAGGCGCCGCCCGAACAGGGGCCAAGAATAACCGCGATCTGCGGAATAACGCCGGAAGCCTTCGTGTGACGCAGGAACATGCCGCTGTAACCGCTCAGGGAAGAAATTCCTTCCTCAATTCTTGCACCGCCGCTGTCATTGATGCAGATCAAAGGCGCTTTCATCTCCATCGCCATGTCCTGGATCCGGCAGATCTTAAAGGAGTGGTATTCTCCCAGCGTACCGCCGATCACCGTAAAATCCTCACTGGCCACAAAAACCTGGCGACCGTCAATCTCCCCATACCCGGTTACAACACCATCCCCCGGCACCCTTCTCTTATCCAGATCAAAGTCGTCAATCCTGGATTCCAGAAAACCGTCCACTTCCACAAAAGTACCTGGGTCAAGCAGCACCTCGATCCTCTCGCGCGCCGTCATCTTCCCTATGGCATGTTGTTTATCGATTCGATTCTGCCCGCCGCCTAAAAGCGCTTTCGCTCTTCTGTTATCCAGATCTTTGATTGCCTCGTTCCAGTTCATAACTCCTCCTGCTTTCCTTTCCTCAATCTTTCTGTTCAGACAGTATATTTTCCTGCTTTCCCAAATGCTGTAGTGCAATTTTATTTGATCTTCTAATACTTTGATATTCAAACTATCATTTTGTATTATAGGCAGAGTAATGCGCATTGTCAATACTCTGCCTGGAAAAATTTTTGCAGAACCAAAAGTGCCATTTCCACTGATGTTAATGACAGGATAACTCCCACGCCACTGCGTCAAGCGCCGCCCCGATCACCTTATCCATATCATAATATTTATACTGCCCAAGGCGTCCGCCAAACAAAATCTGCGGCTTCTGCTGCGCCAGCTGCTGGTACTGCTTCAGGAGAGCATCGTTTCGCGCATCGTTAACCGGATAATACGGCTCATCCCCTTCCTGCCACTCTGCAGGATACTCTCTGGTGATCACAGTCCCCTTCTGTGTTCCAAACTCAAAATGCTTGTGTTCGATCACGCGTGTATAAGGAATGGCCCGCTCCGTGTAATTTACCACGGCATTTCCCTGGTAATTGTCACAATCCGGCATCGTCTCCGTCTCAAACCGCAGAGAACGATACTCCAGATGTCCCAGACAATAGTTGAAATACTCATCTAACATCCCTGTATAGACCACCTTCGTGTAAGCATTTCCTTCCTGGTCAATGATCTGCATGCCCTCGCCGCTTTCCTGCTCTGTCACAAACTGCCGGTAGGAAACCCCCGTTCTCACTTCGATCCCCTGCAGCATTTTCTCTACCATAATGGTATACCCGCCTATGGGAATTCCCTGGTAACGATCATTAAAATAATTATTATCATATGTGAACCGGAGCGGAAGCCTCTTGATGATAAAGGCGGGCAGTTCCTTGCAGTCTCTGCCCCACTGCTTCTCCGTATACCCCTTGACCAGCTTCTCATAGACGTCAGCGCCCACCAGTGAAAGTGCCTGCTCCTCCAGATTCTGCGGCTGTGTGATCTGCAAGTCTGCAATCTGCGCGGCAATCTTCTCTCTGGCCTGGTCCGGTGTTACCACACCCCACATTTTACTGAACGTATTCATATTAAAAGGGAGGTTATACAACTCTCCCTTATAATATGCGATCGGCGAATTTATGTAGTGATTAAATTCGGCGAACCGGTTCACATATTCCCAGATCTTCTTATCAGAAGTATGGAAAATATGCGCGCCATACTTGTGTACCTGTATTCCCAGCACCTGCTCCGTATAAATATTCCCGGCGACCTGCTTTCGTCTGTCGATCACAAGCACTTTCCTGCCCTGCCGCATCATCTCATGAGCAAAGACTGCACCATACAGCCCCGCTCCCACGATCAAATAATCATATTGCATTAGTTTTCCTCAACCGCCTTATACTTGTCTAACTGCGCGTAGTCTTCCATCAGTTCCAATGCTTTCTTACGCCCTGTCTTATTTAATTTCACATAATACTGCATCACACGGTTTTCCATAATCTTACTTCCCAGCACGCTCTTCTGATTGAGAGGCGTAAAATCAACAGGATTTAAGTTCAGCTTGTCACACATTCTGATCACAGTACCATATGCCATACCTTCTATCCCTCTGTCCAGAGCAGTGACCAATGTGGAGTACGGAATTTCCATCTCGATGGCGAACTGTCTGACACTCTTGTACTGTTTCAAAATCTCTGCCTTCAAAATCTCTGCTTTTGTCATAATAGTCCCTCCTATAATGTATGATTCTGGTTATTTATACACAGTTTAACACAAACTCTGGCAAAAAGGAAGCACTCAATCTGAATTTTTAACGGTATTTCGTCTTCATCAGCGTTTTGCATAGATTGCTCTTTTATTTTTTGTAAAAAAAGCATAATAACGGAAAAAAGGCTAAACCAAAAATAATATTGTCGTAGCATCAAGAAAATGCTAATATGATATAGGAATGAACAAAAATGAAGAGGTGATCCCATGCTTCCTATTTCGGTATGCATGATAGCAAAAAATGAAGATAATCATATAGAAGAATGTCTCAAGAGGCTCCGTCCTTGCAAATTCGAGGTTGTTGTGGTGGATACAGGCTCTGTAGACAGGACTGTGGAGATCGCACATAAGTATACGGACAAAGTATTTCATTTCGCCTGGTGCGATGATTTCAGTGCGGCAAGGAACTTTTCAATCCAGCAGGCTTCCAATGACTGGGTATTGGTCATAGACTGTGACGAATACCTGGAGAATGTCAATCTTGCAGAGTTGGAAGAGGCACTGACAGATAACACCCATGCCGTCGGGATGATTGTCCGCAACAATCCCTATATCATCCAGGGCGTGCGCTCGATCATGTCAGAACGCATCGGCAGGCTTTTTCATAAGGGCTGCTGTCATTACGAAGGAAGCATCCACGAACAGGTGTGTACCCTGGACGGCCGGGAACCGAAATCCTTCCAGATCCCTCTTACCTTCTACCATGAAGGCTATGTGACGGAATCCGATAAGCGTATGCGGGCTACCCGTAATCTGGAAATGCTGCTTCATGACCTGGAACTCAAAGGACCCAGCCCCTATATCTATTTCCAGCTCGGCCAGAACTATATCTCCCTGAATGATATGGAGAAAGCCTCCTACTACTACCAGAAAGGGCTGGAGCTGGACGCCGACCCGAAATCCGCATTCGTCCAGAGTATGGCGGAAACATACGGTTACTGTCTGCTGGAGCTGGCGAAATATGATCTCGCCATGAAACTTCGGGATAAATACGAACTCTTCTCCCACCGGGCAGATTTCGTCTATCTTATAGGCATGCTTTATATGAAAAAGGGCTGCTATCAAAAGGCAATCGACGAATTCAAGAAAGCCACAACGCTTTCCACCTGCTCCCGAAAAGGCGTCAACAGCTACCGCGCCAACTATAATATTGGTTCCATCTACGAGACTATGGGACAGATGGAGGACGCTGTCTTCTATTATAGAAAATGCGGCGACTATGAGCCTGCCGTCAGAAAACGAAAAAACCTTGCTGCACAGACTCCAGCCAAACCCCCGCTGCAAACAGCGGAACATCAAGTATAGAAAGAAGAGACATTCCGTGCTGCCTATATCCGTCTGTATCATTGCCAAAAACGAAGAATCCCATATCGAAGAGTGCTGCAAGCGGCTGATTCCCTATGGTTTTGAGATCATCCTTGTCGATACCGGTTCAAGCGACCATACCGTCGCGCTTGCCCGGACCTACACCGAGAACATCTATCATTTTGACTGGTGTAATGATTTCAGTGCCGCCAAGAACTTTGCCGTCTCCAAAGCCTCCCATGATTGGATACTTTCTCTTGACTGCGATGAATATATCGAGTCTCTGGATCAACATGCGCTTCAGAAATGTATGGAATCCTATCCTCATCATGCCGGCCGCATTCTCATCCGCAGCCGCTTCACGCAGGATGGACAGCAGACCTATGAACAGGTAAGGGTCAGCCGCTTTGTCAACCGGCAGTTTTTCCATTTCGAAGGCGCTGTGCACGAACAGTTGGTGCCATATGCAGATCCTGCGTCTGCCGATGCCCCTCTTAAATACGCCTATCCAGCGCCGATCACAGTCCTTCATGTAGGCTATGACGGCACCGAGGAAGAAATGATCCAGAAATCCTGGCGCAATATCGCGCTTCTGGAAAAAGAACTGGATGCACAGGGACCTGACCCCTACCTCTATTTCCAGCTTGGTCAAAGTTACCGCAGACTGCATGATCATGAAACAGCCTGTCAGTATTTCGACGCTGGCCTTTCCATGGATGTGGATCCGGCTCTGGATTATATACAGACGATGGTGGAATCTTACGGCTATACCTTACTCGACCTGAAACGGAATCAGGATGCCCTGAACCTGCTGGGTGTCTATGAAGAATTCTCCGGTCGGGCAGATTTCGTCTTCCTGATGGGATTGATCTATATGAACAACGGACTGTTCCAGGAAGCGGTTCAGGAATTCCAAAAGGCTTCCACAATGGAAGAGTTTGCAGTAGACGGCGTCAACAGTTATAAGGCCAATTATAATATCGGCGTCATCTATGAGTGCACCGGACATCGTAAAATGGCACAGGATGCCTACCTGAAATGCGGGGGGTATCAGCCTGCCAGGGCACGCCTGGAACAGCTTTCACAGAGGAAACCAGAATGAAGATTTTATTGATCGAATGGGCAAGTTTTGGAAATGAAGATATCAAAGAAGCTTTTACCGCAGAAGGCCATACTTTCTCCTGTTTTCCTTTCTCCAACAGGGACGGACGCAAGGATACAGAGATCGCCAAAGAATTATCCTCCGTTCTACGCAGAGACACGCCCGACGTCGTCTACTCTTTCAATTATTTCCCTGTCATTTCCCAGGTATGCAAAACACAGGACATCAAATATATTTCCTGGATCTATGACAGCCCATATGTTATGCTCTATTCCTACACTGCACTCAATCCTTGCAATGTGATCTATGTCTTTGACAGAGAACTCTATCTGGAATTCCATCGTGCAGGCATCCATACCGTCCACTACATGCCGATGGCGGCCAACGTAGAACGTCTGGACAGACTTTCCGGACAAAAGGTTCCTCTGTACGACATTTCCTTCATAGGCTCTCTCTACACCGAGCAACACAACTTCTATGACCGCATGACCGGCCTTTCAGAATATGCCAAAGGCTACCTGGAAGCCCTTATGGCGGCGCAGAGGAAAATACAGGGCTATAATTTCATTCAGGAATCCCTGTCTCCTATTCTGGACGATCTGTACCAGGCGCTCCCCATGGATCCCAATCCCGACGGTGTGGAGAGCCGGGAATATCTGTATGCACAATACGTAATCAACCGTAAAATAACCGGCCTGGAGCGCACCGATCTGATCTCGGCAATCACGAAACGCCATACCCTCGATCTCTTTACCCACGATGCCGCTTTCCATATGCCTAATCTGCGCAACCACGGCACAGTCAGCTACTACGAGCAGATGCCGCTTGTGTTTAGGCACAGCAGGATCAACTTAAATATTTCCCTGCGCAGCATCAAAAGCGGGATTCCCTTGCGTGCTTTCGACATCATGGGCAGCGGCGGGTTTCTGCTCTCCAACTTCCAGGCTGACTTTCTGGATGCCTTTACGCCCGGAGAAGATTTCGTCTACTATGAAAGCGAAGAAGATCTCCTGCAAAAGATCGACTACTACCTGGATCACGAAGACGAACGCGCTGCTATCGCAAAGAATGGACATGACAAAGTTGCGGCGGCACATACGTTCCGGCATAGGGTGCGGGAGATGTTAAACGCTTAATACCAACACCCTTATAATTTCATTGATAAAGGAGCCTTTATGAATTATCCTATTTCCGTCTGCATGATTGCAAAAAATGAAGAGAAACATATCGGAAAATGCCTGGCTGCCATCCGTTCTCACGCGCCGGAATCGGCGGAACTTGAAATCGTAGTTGTGGACACCGGATCTACTGACCGGACGAAGGAAATCGCAGGCCGGTATGCCGATCAGGTTCTGGATTTCATGTGGGTGGATGATTTCAGCGCTGCGAGGAATCATGCAGTCTCACAGGCAAGCCACGATCACATTCTGAGTCTGGACTGCGATGAAATCATCGTTTCCATAGATTTCAACCAGCTATATGACATGATCGAGCGTTATCCAGAAGCCGTAGGCCGCATCGCATTGGATAACCATTATTTCTCAAATCAGATAGATACCGTTTATCAGGATCGTCTGGGACGGTTTTTCCACCGCGGATTCTTTTGTTTTGCTTCTCCGATCCATGAACAGCTTGTCCATAAACAGACCGGCTCCCATTACGAAAGCTACGATGCGCCAATTCTGGCCGATCATGTAGGGTACTTGGGCAGCATAGAAGCGCTTCGCCCTAAAGTAGAGCGTAATAACGCCCTTTTATTCCGCGAACTGGAAAAAGATAAGAAAAATCCCTATCTCTACTTTCAGATAGGGCAGTCCTACAATATGATCTATGATTATGAAAATTCTTATCAATACTATAAAGAAGCGCTAAATTACGACATTGACCCGGACGAAGAATGGGTACAGATGATGATCATCGCCTACACCAATGCCTTGCTGCACACGGGAAGAGAAAGCGAAGCGCTCCAACTTGAAGCCGTCTACGACGCCTTTTCAGGTACAGCAGATTTTCTGTGTATCATGGGACAAGTCTATCTTGCCAACAAGCAATATGTCAAAGCTATGATGGAGTTCGTCAAAGCCATCCATTGTCCAGCCGCGAGAGAGCATGGCACCAATTCCTTCATTCCAACGTACAATATCGGCCTGATCAATGAGATGATGGGAGATATTCCAACTGCACTGATGCATTACCGCAACTGCGGAGATTTTCCGATGGCGCTCAAAAAAATAGCGGAATTGAATTGCAAAGACTGATGCCAGATGAGGGCACCCGCTTTCCATGGCCTGCCCTTTTTCAAGTGAATAGTCTTTCAAGACCAATCTGATACGAAAATTTCTCCTGTACCTTCCTCTGACCCCTGGCTGCAATCTGCTTCCTTTCTTCTTCATGCGTCAGGTAATATGCTATCTTAGCAAGACAGTCCTGCAAGCTGTCGAACGTGACAATTTCTACTCCTTCCTCAAAATATTGTGTGATCTCAGGCTGCCAATTCGATAATACAAAGCCGCCGCACGCCATGATATCCAATACCCTGAGCGGAATCCCTGAGCGAATGGATCGAAGGGAAATATTAAGATTGATCCTGCTGCCGGCGAAGACAAGCGGCATCTGGGTGTGATAATCCACTGTTCCATGATCATACGGAGACAGTTCTGGCAGGCTGCTCGTATCGGAACCCGTATATAATCTGAAATCATACCGCTTACCTGCGCTGTTGCTCACAACGCAGTCTTTCTTCTGCTCTCTTTTCTCTGTAGCATCCTCCTTCTTCCTATTATGTATAACGCTGTCCGGCTGATGCATGGAATTACTCGCAAAACGGTCTGCTATCTGTATCAAAAGCATCCGCCTCTCTTCCACCGTCGCCTTTTTCTCAAGAACTGCTGCCAGCAGGATATCCTCTGACCGCGCCAAATAATCCTCCCCCAGCATCAGACCCTGTTTTTTCATCTGCGCCTGTATCATCTGCAGATCAATCCTGCCATTTCTGACATCCTGTCTCAGGTAATCTTCATGATAGGCAAAACATTGTCGGCTAATGGCATCTGCTATTGCCGCGTGACACTTTTCCCTCTTATTTCTCCATTCTGTCTCTTCACCCTTTAAACTCTCCCCGTCCTGTACTGCATCCCCTGCTCCGAACATCCTGTCATAATAATTATACGCATCCGTATATAACGACCCTACAAAAGAAATATCACACCAAAACTGCTGCCTCTCTTCCTCAGACGCCTGCGTAATAACACTGTCAAAATATGCCACGTCTACCGAAAGCGGTACATGATAAACCGTACCTATTCCATACTCCTCCCGCATCTGCCTGACCATCTCCCGGTCAAAAATCCCGATATGATTGCAGGATAGCGCGGCTTGCTTCGCATACAGCGTAAAATGCGGGCAGTCATAGACCCACGCATAATAAGGGATCTGACAGGTATTACAGATCATGGAAAGGATCGGAAAATAATTGAACGAAACGACCGCCTCCGCACCCTGGGCATGGATTAAGGGGATCAGCTCCATCGCCAGTTCCATATCGCGGGTATAGTGCTTACATTCCTTCCGAAACCATACGACCTCAAACCCAAACCTTATGAAATTGTCCGCCAGAATCTGCTCGTTGTTGGCGTTCCAGGAATATAACAGCACTCTCATTCCATTGTTCTCCTGTCTTATTCTGTCGTATCACCCTGCAGATAACCGATAACATACTCCTGCTCTTTTATGATTTCCTTAAGCTCGTCTATTTTTGATTCGAGGCTGCTCTGCGCCTGCTCTTGCAGCTCCAGTTTCTTTTCCTGAATACTTATATGCTTCTCCAGAACATCAATCGTTTTCTCCTGCAATCTTATGATCTCTTTCTGTTCGTCTGCAGTAACCTTTAAGTTCTCACATTCCTTATGCGCCATAATATCTTTAGAAGAATAGTAATCCGGCACAGCATCCTTCATTCTCACCGTCAACTCCTCTAATGCTTGTTCTGGATGCGATAATACATTCTGATCATATTGCAAAGCAACCATAAATTGCTGCCCATTTTCCATACAGGGCCAAAAAGAAGTACAGTGAAAGGGAAGCAGTCTTGCACGTATGCAGTCATACAGGAATTTCAGAAAGTCCATGTCACTAAACGGCCAGTAATGAACATCATCCATCTTAACCCCATTCAACGCCTCTTCATAATGATCGACAGCTTTCTCAAAGGATGCTTTGGGCAAATGGTCTAAAATTCCATCCTTTCTCCAGAATAGATAGGGATTATTCTCCGGAATCACTGAGTAATAAAAATCAAGTACCATAGAAGAATTCTCTGTCGTACCATTGCGAAATACCCTGTATGCATCCCTGAAAGATGCAGATGTTCTGAAATGATCAAAACAGTACCTCTTATCCGGATAGACAATGCAGAATGTCCCACCTGGCTTCAGAACCGCGCTAATATCGCGTAATGCAAAGATCAAATCCTCCATATGCTCCAGAACATGGGAAGCGATCACATAATCAAACTTTTCTACCTTTTCAAAAGTCTTTTCATAATTTTCCTGTATTACATAGTCAATCGGTACAATCGTTTCCGGATCAACCCTGATTCCTGTTGCCTCTAAATAATCATTTCCAGAATACAATTTACGAACATCTTCTGTAGAACGAACATCACAGTAAAATGTATTGGGATAAAGATTCTTATCCGCAATCGGCCTATTTAAAGGCCCTAACTCCAGAATCCTTTTTGACGGGTCATTCACTAATTTTTGAAAAAAATATATTCGCGGGTCCACTCCCATACCTCCTGATCGTTTCTATCTGAAAATCCTTATGCACCATAGCACTGTCATTTTCCCCATACTTTCTTATCAATAATACGTGTGTAGCTTTGTATTATCTTAATGACTTTATCCGATACATCCACACTCACATAATCCAGCACCTCTCCCTCAGGTCTTTCCATATGGACCGCCATTTCTACTGACTGCAGGAGGGAATCACAGTCAATTCCTCCAAGGATAAAGCCCCCCTGATCCAGCGCTTCCGGTCTCTCCGTAGAAGTTCTGATGCACACTGCAGGAAATTTACTGATGGCGGCTTCCTCCGGCATTGTTCCACTGTCAGATACAACGCAATATGCATTCTGCATTAATTTACTATAATCAGAAAACGCAAACGGAGGCATTTCCTTTACCAGCGGATGAAATACAAAGCCCCTCTTTTCAATCATTTTAGCGCTGCGCGGATGCATCGAATAGATCACTGGCATTTGATAACGATCGGCCATGCCATTTACAGCATTCATCAAAGAGAGAAAGTTTGACTCATTATCTATATTTTCCTCTCTGTGAGCAGACAGCACAATATAATTTCCAGCTTGAAGTTTCAATTCCTCTAAGATTTTACTCTGTTCCATTTTGTCTGCATTGGCTCTGATAATTTCTCTCATAGGAGAACCTGTCACATAAATCCGCTCTTTCCTTACCCCTTCCGCGATCAGATAGCGTCGCGCATGCTCTGTATAAGGTAAGTTTACGTCTGAAATGTGATCCACAATTCTCCTGTTTGTTTCCTCCGGAAGATTCTCGTCAAAACATCGATTTCCCGCCTCCATATGAAAAATAGGCACCTTTAACCTCTTAGCTGAAATTGCCGATAACGCCGAATTCGTATCTCCAAGAATCAACAAGGCATCCGGCTTTCGTTCCATCAAAATCTTATATGACTTTGAAATAATATTCCCCAGTGTTTCCCCCAGATCCTCTCCAACAACGTCAAGATATACGTCCGGCTTTCTTATTCCCAGATCGCTATAAAAAATATCATTCAAACGATTGTCATAATTTTGCCCTGTATGTACAAAAATATGTTCAAAATACCGATCTGCTTTCTTAATGATCTCTGACAAGCGGATCAGTTCAGGGCGCGTTCCCACAATCGTCATTACCTTTAGTTTTTTCAACCTAACCTCCATTCTTACGCAGCCTGCAAATTTGAATACAAACGCGAATTTACATCTGCATTTGTTCCGACAGTGCAGCAAAACATTCTATCTGCAACCGGAAATTCCAACTCAGGATCTCAGATACTGCGCATATAACCACGGATGCTTCTGCATCCATACGGCTAATTCCTGAACCATAACTTCATAGGATGGTATCTTATGTTGTAATTCCAACCTAGTATCCTCCAGCGATTTATCATTGATAAAAGAACCGTTTTGATGAATGACTGTCCTGTTTTCATTCAAATACCGGTTAAACAGGCAGAGTAATTCATATTTAGAAATAACTGTGTTATTAACCAGGTGATAAAGCCCCGTTAGTCCCTGCTTCATGGCGCTGTCGATCGCCTTAGCCAACTCCAGCGTAGTCACACCAGACCAGATCACCTCCGTGAATCCATTAACAAAACCCGTCTGACTCATAAACCAATGAAATAATCCTATACCATCTTTTTTCAGTTCCGGTCCAACGATAGAGGTTCTTATCGTCAGATTATTACCATCACCCAATTCTCCCAGCGCTTTCGTCCTGCCATAATAGGATTCCGCATCAGGATAGCTGTTTTCCCGATAATGCCCGGTATTTCCACTGAAGACACAATCTGAACTAATATGAATCACTCTCGTTTTTGTACCTGATACGCACTCTTCCAACAGGTGAGGTAAGACGCTGTTAATGTAGATTCCTTCCGCTAATTTTGCATCTACTGCTTTATTTAAGATACCAATACAATTAATTATTATATCGTAGTTATACTCTCCACCCCCCCCCCCCCCGCTAATATTTCCTTTACAAGCTTTGTATCCATTGCATTTCCCTCGATACAGAGAAACATATCGTTCTTTCTCTTCACAAAGCCTGTCACTTCATGCCCTTGTTCCTGTAAATACAAGGCAACCATATGACCCGCCATTCCATTCGCGCCAAACACAATAATTCTCATATCTTCTCCCTCTGAACAGCTAATTCTGAAAATGAAGCGCTCCCTTTTCCATCCTGTCCAAATATCCTTTTACGCCTCTGGCGATCGCATTCATTTCCTCTTCCAGCCCCTCATATTTCTCCATCCTATATGCAATATATGGTTTAATATTTTCATAGGTGTATGGCTTTTCCATCTTGCGGAACAATTTGATCATAATATCTTCCCGATACAGTATGCTAAAGAATACGATGATCTCATCTAATCTACAATTCAGCACCCTACTCCCCTGTCCGCTATGCCGACGAGACATGACTGTAATCTGGTTCAAATATCCGATGTTATAGTCTGCCGCCATTCTAAGCCAAAAATCATAATCCTGAGATGCTCTGAAATTGACATTAAACCTGTCTTCACGTTTAAAACATTCTGCCTTAGCCAATAGCGTACAACCATGCCAGAAATTCAACAGCAGAAGAAGATGCACGATCCGTGGCATTCCATAGCTAAAATTCACCTCATCCACAACAAACTGCTGACTGCCCAAAAGTTGGCTGTCCCCATCAATAAAGGCACATTTACTAAATACCGCATCACAACCCTTATTTTGCTTTAAATAGCTCACCTCCGATTCCACCATATCATCACAATACAAATCATCCGCACTCAGCCAGCAGATGTACTTTCCTTCCGCCATTTCTATCGCATCATTCAGCGCCGCCGCTGTTCCGCCATTCTGCGCTCTGCTGAATATTCTTATTTTATCGGGCCAGCGTCTTACACATTCTTTCATGATCTCCAGCGTAGTATCCGTACTTCCGTCATCCACTATGACCAGCTCCACGTTCCTATAAGTCTGCTGCATGACGCTTGCGATCGACATATAGATATATTTCTCTGCATTATACGCCGGCATAATAACCGATACAAGCTCTTCCATCTTTTCGTTCCCTCGCTTTCCACTCTTTCGAATGTCATCATTCTTTACTTCTTTGTCAAATACTCCTGTACAAACTTAACCCTCTCTTCCTCATAATTCCTCAGATTGATAAAACCGCAGTCATGCACGCACCAGGGCTCTTCCATATAAGGCACAGCGACCTGATACCCCTGTCTGATAAATTCCATACTTTGCGAGCAGTCATAGAAATCCCACTTCGTAAACAGGTCCTCTCTCCAACCGATATCGTATTGCGTCACCATCAAGAAGCCGTCGATCGCATCGACTTCCAGATATGGCAGATTCTGATCAAAGGAATTCGCCAGCAGTTCCGTCTCATAAATATGCTGTTCATACAGCATACCATACCGGTCAGAATCCCACATCACGCCGGAATCCGGCATTGATCGGACGCCCACATTACCAAGCATACCGATCTGTGGATTTTTCTCAAAAACACGCAGGCACTCCTTTATAAAATCAGGATTGATGATAAATGTATCCTGGTGCAGATATACTTTGTATTTTGCAGAAGAATACTGCATCGCTTCGTTATAGGCTGAAGTCAGGGAATCCGCCTGGGTTACCGTCACGATATCTATTCTGATCTTCTCCGGCACGTTCAGATGCTCAATATAATAGATACATTCCTGTGCATACAACTGATTATTCGTACAGATAATAAAGCAAACTTCCTGTATATCGCCGCACTTATCGCATATTTCACAGTCTGCCGATCGCTCTGACAGACTGTTTATTTTATGATTTTCTCCATGATTGATCGCACACAGTACCTTTTCTTTATGCACCACGCTAAAATCAATCACTCTCAACAGTTCATAAGAAGAAATCCGGTGCTGCGTAAGAAAGGCATAAAATGCCTCCAGATCCTCCATGACATCAAAATCTATCCTTCTCATATAGAATTTTAATATGGTGTACCTTTCCAATAACTCCTCCAGATTGGAAACTTTGGAAAAGATCACTGCCTGTCCGGCCGCTTTCTCCTGCTCATAAATCGTGCACAGGTAGCAGACTGTGGCAAGTTCATTATCATGCTCTGTGATCTCTTTGTAGGTGAGCAATACTGCCTTGATCTCGTCATACCCACCGCCCTCGATCAATTCATTGACCCGATGTTTCAGTTGCGCTGTATTCATCTTCCTTTATCCTAATCTCCATTCTTGTTCAGACAGTGAAACCATCTTCCACATATGGATTTTCACACTATCTCTGTGCATATGACATGGTCAAAATAAAAGATGTGAAATCCTTGATTTTCAACCTAAGCATACTTCTTCAATACTGCATTGATCACTGCTGCGCTCTCGTCTGTAATCTCCAAGTCCAACAAAGTTATCATCAGGGAACGCCAGCTTCTCTGTTCCTCATTCAGATACTTATTTTTCCTGATATTTGGAAACGTCTTTGACACCATATTTGTCAGAAACAGCAGTTCTTCTTTCATCAATACGTATCCTTTTTGAATTGCCATGCGGATACTGACGCCAAATCCCCACTCGAAAAACAACAATTCTATTTCTGGAAAATAAATCTGCAAAAACCCTCTGTCCTCTAATTCATTGATCAACCGAGTCCACACTTTCGGATTATCCCACTTATGCTCTCCCCAGTTCCCCCGCACGGTGCTCTGCGGAGATAAATAGTTGACATAAAGTACCTCATCCAACAAGTAATGTCTCTTCTCATAAAAGCGCAGCGGCAAGGTAAAAGAAGGTTCTTCAAAGATCAAGTGCTCTACAAAGGCAATTTGATGTTCTCTGATCAAAGACCGTCTGCACAATTTCCTTTGCGATCCCAATGTCATTCTCTCATCTATTCTCAGAAGAAACTCTCTTCTCTGCTCTTCTGTTTCCACCACGATCAACTGGCTTTGTTCTCCCCTGATCGGGTCTATCAAAGCATCGCGATTCTTTACATTTGTATTTAAAAATTCCACAACATCTGCATCATACTCTTTTGCCGCCTGATAGCAATGATCCAATGCCTCCTCTAACAGCCAGTCGTCCGCATCACAAAACATAATATACTCACCGCTTGCATAAGAAGCTCCGATATTCCTGGCCCCTCCCTGTCTCATATTCTGATCCAGCGTAACAGCAAGGATTGTTTCCGGGAACCGTTGTTCATATTCCTTGATCAGGTTCCAGGTTGCTCCCTCGTCCGTGGAGGCGTCATTGACCAGGATGATCTCTATAGAGCCAATGCCTATTGTCTGTTGCAGCAACTGCACAATACACTTCTCCAGATACACTGCCGTATTATAGCATGGCACCACTACACTGACTGCTTTCATTTTTTAATTTTCAACCTTTTCCCCTTCTATCCATTCTAACAAATCCTTTACTTTTCTCTCATAAGTATAACACCGCATGACTTTCTGATGTCCATTGCGAGCAATCTGCTCCCGTTCCCTGTCATGCTTCAGATAGTACTCCACTTTCTCTACAAGTTCTTCCGGCGTCCGAAACATGACGATCTCTTCATCCTCCTGAAACAGTTCCGCCGTCTCAGGACAATAGTTCGTCAGCACAAACCCGCCAGCCCCCAGAATATCCATGATGCGCTGCGGCGTTCCCCCTTCTATTCCTTTCAGAGAAAGATTCAAATTGATCTTGCTGTGCTGAAATGTATCATGTAAATCCCGCTCGGAGCAGATCGGCGGCATGATCTTTACACGATGCAGCCTCTCTTCTGCCGTCTTACTCGTCGTATACAGGGTCACCGGAAAGTGCTCCGCCAACAGATTCAACACACAGATTCTCTCAATATTTGCAAGCTTACGCGTCAGATATCCATTTTCAAAATAAACCGCATCAGGGATATCAAAAAAATTCACCATTTGAAAGCCCGGCGTCACCTCCCGTATATAGGAAACCAGTTCATTGCTTACCGTTCCATGGAGGCGGTTAACGCCATCCCAGCGAAAAGCCGCTTTCTCAAAGACATCAAGGAAATAATTCTGCAAAGTCTGCGGAAGATGATCACAGAACTCATCATAGAAATTCTCATCGTATAATCTTCCTACAAAGCAGACTTCATCGATATATTCACGGGATGATGGGGTATCTCCACTGCTATCCCAAGCCTGTATTTGATCATGATCTACCGCCAGCGGCTGGTATAGAATATGCGGGAATCCGGCCTCAATAAACCGCTGTGCATCTACTCTGTCAAAAGTGGAGTACCAGCAATGATCCATTCTCCCATATTCTGTAAACAATTTATGATACGGTGCATCCCAGATAAGGGAAATATACGCTATGCCCGCCTGTCCGGCCGCTGCCACCAGCGTATCGATCATATGAATGGAGAGGATATGTGTAATGGAGTGCGCCCTACAATACGACGCAAGCGCGATTGCCTCTTTCTCATTCACAAAGGTATCCAACAGCCTTTTCGGATACGCTTCACATTCTATCTTCAATTTACCCAACGCACGAAGTATGCTTTCCGCTTTACTGCTTCCGTGTACACATAAGATCTTCATCGATTACCTTCCACCCAGGCCAGCAATTTTTCCAGTTTCTTATCATAGGTATAGCATTCCAATACCTTGTTATGCCCTGCTTTTGCGATCTGCTCCCGTTCTTTGTCATGTTTCAAATAATAGTCTGCTTTCTCAAACAGTTCCTCCGGTGTTTTGAACATGGCAATTTCTTTCCCTTCCTCAAACAGTTCCGCAGTCTCATGACAGTAATTCGTCAGGACAAATCCCCCCGCTCCCATAATTTCCATAATTCTCTGCGGTGTCCCTCCTTCAATGCCCTTTAACGAAATATTCAGGTTGATCTTGCTGCCAGCATAGACGACCGCCGCATCCTTTCCTGGTCTTACCGGAAGCTTGACCTCCACATTACCCAGCACGCCGTCCTCTACCTTACTTGTTGTATGAAGCGTCACATGATATGCCTCCGACAGCGTGCTTAAGGTCGCTATCCTTTCAATATTGGCGATCTTTCTCACCAGATACATGATCTCAAACATAGCTGTATCATCGATGTCAAGTCGGTTATCCACTCGAAAGTCCGCACTGATCATAGACATATATTGCAGCATTTCTTTACTCGTCTGACCGTAGATCCGATTCTTTCCATCCCAACAGAAGGCGGCTTCCTCAAAAACACTGTTAAAATAATCAGTAATCACAGGGGGCATATTGTGCACGCGTTTATCGTACAGATTATCCTCATACAAACTGCCCACGAAACAGATATCATTGATATATTTTCCGGCCAGTTGCTTTCTCGCATTTCTGCTCCACATAGTTACGTCCTCTGGATTGACTGCCAGCGGCTGATACAATGTATGTGGGATCCCCGCATTTTGAAATCGCTCCTGATCCAGTTTATCAAATACCGAAAACCAGCAATGGTCCAACCTGCCAAACGGCGAATACAGCTTAATATAAGGCGCATCCCAAATAACAGAAACATACTTGATATCCGCCTGATATGCCGCCACAGCCAGATTATAGATTAAGTGGATCGACATCAAATGCGTGATCTGATGTCTTTTTACATGCGAAACAATTGCTTCGATCTCCTCATCCTTCAGGATAGAGTTCTCCTGCACTTTCGCATATTCTTCTACCTGATAACCTAATTTTCGTAGAGTGATCGGAATGTCCTTCGTTTTTGCCATTCCATATACATACAAAATTTTCATTCCTGTCTGCCTCACTTCAAATAACAGTTCCGTATTCGGCTTCCCTGTCACGCCTGGTGCACACATAAAGCTGAACTGTTCCATTTCAAACTTACCGTTTTATCTTCCTATCGTCATTTTCCATTATGTATAGTATAATAAGAGAATCACTCTATGTAAAACATAAAATACATAAGATGCTGTATATTGACTGGCATAATACAATAAATGGAGAAACGACTATGTCTATTCGTATCTTTACGATCACCCATGTTCCCTTCACGCCTCCAGCGGATTCAACCTATGTCCCGCTGCAGGTTGGCCGCGCTCTTCACCCCGATTATGGATATCTAGGCGATCATACCGGCGAAAATATTTCGGCAAAAAATCCTTATTACAGTGAATTGACCGGTCTATACTGGATCTGGAAGAATTGTACTGACATAGATTATCTCGGCCTGTGTCATTATCGCCGCTATTTCCTGAACGAAGCCGGTGCGCTTATGAAAGAATCTGAATATATGGATATCCTTTCGCAATATGATGTCATGATCGCCAGACCACAAGTCGGAGAATATGATTATGAGACAATCTATAACCGTTCTCACGATCGGAATAATCTGGAACAGACCGCCAGGGTCATACAGGAATTATATCCTGCTTACTATGAGGATTTTCAGCATGTCATTACCGGCAGCTATTGCTATGTGGGTAATCTTTTCGTTGCGCCCAAAAAATTATTCGGCGCCTATTGTGAATGGTTATTTACCCTGTTTTCCGCATTGGAAAACAGGATCAATCCAGAGCATTATGACGACTATCACAAGCGGGTCTTTGGTTTCCTGGCCGAACAGCTTCTGTTCGTATGGATCCGTCATAACCGCCTTAGCTGCTATGAAGCCTCCTTTGGCCTCAGTCAGGAAAAAGCGGAAACGATCGCTTTGAAGAAAGCCTTAAGTGAATATATCTTCCATAAGGATATCCCCAATGCTTATCAATATCTTAGATCGGTTTTGGATCAAAGACCTGATCTGTCATTGAAATTGTCGGATTTTGACCAGGAGCTGCAAACCACCGAACACTTGATCAATATCTGCCGTATAGAGCAGGAATCCTCTCTTTCCTCTATACTGGATTTCTCTAACGACCTTACTGTATTAATGAAACATTTCCGTCTTCTGCTGACGATCTTAAACCATATTTATGACGATACCGTCACTGAAGAAGAACTGCGATACCTCATCGACTGCAAAGTCTCTTCGAAAGCGCTCATTTATATGCTTCAGAACTTTAAACCATTTTCCGGCAGTCCCAGGATCCTCTTAAACCAACTGGCAGTCGTCTATGCAAACGCAGGCAACTATCTGACATCACTGTCGTTTCTCGAAGAAGCATTATCCCTGAAGGAAACTGATCGAACGACGCTCTCTAATATCATTGCGGTCTTACAAAACATGGGGCAGTATGACATGGCGGCCGAATATGAACAATATCTCGACCAGCTATCTCCTGCCAGAAGTTTTGTAGTCTTTACAGGCTCTGACATACCGATCCTGGATTATATCGCCGGACAATACTGTCAGGCATTACAGACACTCGGTCATAACGTGTATCTATTTGATAAACAGCAGTTTGAGACGAGTATGCAGTCCCTCCTGTCTTATCAGAAACAAGGACTGGACGGCGCGTTTGTCTTCAATAATGCATGCTTTCAAATGAGACTGCAGTCTGGTGAAAGCTTGTGGGATTTACTGAAGATTCCTTGCTATAATATCCTCGTGGATCACCCGATGTACTATTTCGATACCTTAGACCATGCGCCCGCCTATGGCGTCGTCGTCTGTGCAGACCGCTATCATACAGACTATATTAAGCGGTTTTATCCCACTGTCCACAGAACGGTATTCCTTCCCACAGCAGGCGAATACATGAAACCTTACGAAAGTTTAAGGCCATTTCATGAGCGGCCTATCGATGTCCTCTTTATCGGAAGCTATAAATACCATCATGATGTGCTGTATGACGAGTTTGCCAGACAGTTAGAGGCTGCGCTGCTCTCTGACCATCACGTCACTTTTGAGCAGGCTGTCCACGATTGTCTCCTCCGGAATCAGCAAACTCCTACCATGGAAACGCTCAAGTGTTTCATACAGAAATACCGTTTTATCGATGTCAATACGACAGCGCTCTTCCGCCAGAAAATACTGGAATCACTTGTCAATGCTGGAATCTCCGTCACAGTATATGGAAACGGCTGGGAATCTCTGACGCTGGCAGATCATCCTCATTTCCTCTACAAGGGGCTGATCGCCCCGGAAGACGGAATCCGTCTCATGGAACAGAGCAAAATCGTCCTCAATCACATGGCCTGGTTTAAATGCGGCGCCAGTGAAAGAATCTTCGAGGCAATGCTCCAGGGCGCTGTCTCATTGACAGACGAAAGTGAATACTTACAGGCCTGCTTTACAGATTCTGAAAGTATTCAGTTCTTTTCCTTAGATCAGTTAGATCAGCTGCCACAGATGGTAAACATGCTCCTATCCGATCAGGAACTGGCTGAGTCTATCGCACAACACGGCTATCAACTGGCGGCACAGTCTCACACATGGACAAACCGCTTACAAGAACTGTTGGATATGGGATAACATATCCGACAGTTTCCTATAATTCTATCTCTCTGCTCAGTAATTCTTTCGTCTCGTCATACAGATTATTCTTCCTGGCCACATCCAGAATCTCCGTTTTCACCCTGTCCATCATGCCAAGTTCTGTGATCTCCTGCCGGTAAAGGGAAACCATGTAGCATCTCGTGACCAGATACCAGCCTGTATTCATGGAGACACTGCCCGCTGATTTGTGTACCTCAACCAGTATCTCATCCACAAATCCAATCTTCCACCGCCTCGCGATCCGAAGGATCAACTCCCAGTCTTCCAGACACCGTAACGCCTCCTTGAAGCCTCCCACCTGCTCCAGACATTCTTTTCGGACAACGATTGTGGGTGTTCCGATCACATTCTGGAACAACAATGGCTGGAACAGATTTCCTTCCAGTATCTCTTTCACATAGTCCCGCTGAGGACACACAAATCTGTCCGTGCGATTTCTCATAAGACCGCTCATCCTGCAATAGATCATCGCAAATTCATTCGGAACAGCCAGCATCTTCTTCATCTGCCGCTTCAATTTATTCGGCAGCCACTCATCGTCACTGTCCAAAAAGGCAATATACTCATATCTTGCTTCCCGGATTCCCACATTCCTGGCATGGGCAACTCCCTGGTTCTCCTTCAAAGCAATGTATCTGATCCTGGGATCTTCGATCGAGGCTACCACATCTTCTGTTCCGTCTGTAGAGCCATCATCCACGATAATAACCTCATAAGCCGAATAGGACTGCCTTAACACACTGTTGATCGCTCTTTTGATCACATTCTCCCGGTTATAGGTAGGAATGATAATGCTTACCATCGTTTCCATCTTATTTCTGACCTTTCTTATCAGCAAAAAGGGATTGGCTTTCGCCAATCCCTTTGATTACTTTGCACTACATCTAAGCTCTCAATATTAGCCAAGTAAGGACAATGCCAACTGGTTAGACTGATTCGCCTGTGACAGCATAGAAGTACCAGCCTGCTGTAAGATGTTGTTGTTCGCATATCTAACCATCTCTGTCGCGATATCTGTATCACGGATCTGTGCCTCTGCAGATGTGGTGTTCTCTACGATGTTATCCAGGTTGCTGATCGTGTGCTCTAATCTGTTCTGGATCGCACCGAGGTCGGAACGCTGCTGAGATACATCCTTGATCGCGCTCTTTGCA
>CAJTRA010000025.1 GCA_910578345.1 uncultured Lachnospiraceae bacterium
TATCTAATCCTGTTTGCTCCCCACGCTTTCGAGCCTCAACGTCAGTTACAGTCCAGTAAGCCGCCTTCGCCACTGGTGTTCCTCCTAATATCTACGCATTTCACCGCTACACTAGGAATTCCACTTACCTCTCCTGCACTCCAGCAATACAGTTTCCAGAGCAGTCCAGGGGTTGGGCCCCTGCCTTTCACTCCAGACTTGCACCGCCGTCTACGCTCCCTTTACACCCAGTAAATCCGGATAACGCTTGCCCCCTACGTATTACCGCGGCTGCTGGCACGTAGTTAGCCGGGGCTTCTTATTCAGGTACCGTCATTTCTTTCTTCCCTGCTGATAGAGCTTTACATACCGAAATACTTCTTCACTCACGCGGCGTCGCTGGATCAGGGTTCCCCCCATTGTCCAATATTCCCCACTGCTGCCTCCCGTAGGAGTTTGGGCCGTGTCTCAGTCCCAATGTGGCCGTTCACCCTCTCAGGCCGGCTACTGATCGTCGCTTTGGTGGGCCGTTACCCCGCCAACTGGCTAATCAGACGCGGGTCCATCCCACACCACCGGAGTTTTTAAAGTAAAGACATGCGTCTTCCCTTCTTATGCGGTATTAGCACCTATTTCTAAGTGTTATCCCCCAGTGTGAGGCAGGTTACCCACGCGTTACTCACCCGTCCGCCACTAAGATGACGGTTTTTCCGCTCTTAGTAAACTAATCGCTTCAAAAATGTCATCTCCGTTCGACTTGCATGTGTTAAGCACGCCGCCAGCGTTCATCCTGAGCCAGGATCAAACTCTCGAATATGAAAAGTATATTTGCTTCGCAAATTTACTTTAGTTTATTTGCTTCGCAAACCGACTTCCCTCATTTGATCCGGATCAAAACAAGCTTGGCTTTTTTGTATCCGTTCTCCCGAAACATTTACTGTTTGGTTTGTATCTGTTCGATACTCTCTCTGAAAATCTCTGTTTTTCTCTTGAATTTTCAGGGTTGCATTACTGTTTATTTGTCAAGGTCCGCTGCTGCGTGTCGGTTCTTGTTGAACACGCAACGGTGATATATTATCACATCTGCCGCTGGCCGTCAATACCTTTTTTTGAAATTTTTTACAAAAGATCTTTGACCGGCTTTTGCCCGTGCGGAACACAGACTACTTTTCGCGGTAGGTTTATATAATAGCACTCCCCTCTGCTGTTTGTCAATAAGTTTTTGCACTTTTTTAATCCGATTTTTGTTCCGATTTATGCTGCATCATTTTGCTGATTTAAAACACATACACCCCTACATATCCCAGCGCATAATACAACAAGCCTGTAAGCACACAAGCTTCCAACGCCCCCATAACCGCGCCAAGCATTTTATTAAATCCTTCAAACAGCGAAATATTGCTAAGCGCCAGGACTGGTCGGAAGATCAGACTGCAAATCTTAAAGACAGTCCCCAGCAGGATCAGCGCAATGATACATACGGTCAATGCACTTACCGCCCTAGCCATCACACTGGTAATCGCAAAAAGAATCAGCGCCACACATACCAGCGCGACAGCCCCTGACAGGATTGTGACAATCTCTCCCATAATCCCATTATGAAATCCTCTTTTAATTCTCCATATGAACAAAAGAAAGACAATCAGTATAAAAATAAATTTGACCATCAACAGTCACAACTCTCCTATTTCCAATATTCTATTTCAGTTCAATCGTATCAATGGAATCCGGCGTCACTACCATATAACGGCGCGCCGAACTCTGCGGTATCAACAGCAGCACGGTCTTACTAAAGTTCCCACTATATTTCTCCGCGCCGCCACTGTTGTAGATACGGCATTCTGATTCATTATAGATAATGATCTGATCGTCATGGAACAGGATATCTCTGAAGTCCAGATCAAAGTCGATCGACTGTCGCAGCTCTCCCGATTTATGGTATACATCCAGTCGGAATCTGCTGTTGCTCTGCGTACTGTTAAAAATCAGTCCTATCGATTCATCCCCGTAATATACTCCCTGTACATCGTCCGCAAGCAATTTTTCTGCTACGCTGAGCGGCTTCTGCGAGCCACTGAAAAACATAACTCTGTCGTCTGATACTGCAAACATGGATCGGTCATCCAGAAAACCTGTAAGCGGCACCACAGAATTCAAATAATCATATCCACTGACATAGTTATTCACATTGTTTTTCCCAACCGGCCCAAAATTATAAAAAGCCACGCTGGATTTCATCTGCCCACTGTCTACAAACAGATACGATACGCAAACCAACTCTCCATTGGGCGAAATAGACACATTGACAGGATAACCGCTGTCCTTCATTGTCGTTCTGAAATACACCAGCTCCTTGCCCTGAGAATCATATAAATAAATCCAGGTAGCATCCGTGTCGTCCAGTACAGCCGCAACTACCCCGTTTGACGCCACACAGAAATCCCTCACCGGCCTGCTGGTTGTAATACTACCCATAACACCACTGGTATTCATGACATAGATTGTTCTTCCGTTGTAATCTCCGATCGCCACCACATTTTTACATACATCCACGATCGGATTCTGCATTTCAAACGTCTGATTCCAGACGGCATTGCCCCGGATATCCATACAGCCTGCGCCGTCTTTACTGTAGGTCAGAAGATAACCCGAAAAGGGCACCAGTGTAGAATCCTGTGTGATATGGACCTGTGTAGAAAAGACCACGGTATTCTCTGTATAGATTTTATTCTTCCATTGAATATAAAGAGCTGTTCCCACTGCCACCAGCAAGATCAGCACCAGGATCGTCCTGTAAAAGATCGTGAATTTGTGACTTTTGATTTTTTCCCGATAACTAATCCTGCCCCGTTCTTCTTTTCTTTCTTTTCTCTTTTTCAGGTAGTCCCTAACGTTAACCATTCGTTGTTCCTCTATACTGCAAATTGAATTCTATCCTTACAAAAGAAAACTGCTCACGTCTTATCATACCACAACCTTTTCCCTTACGGCAGTATTATTTTTTGTCCGTAACGGATATTATCCGGATCTGTTATTTGATTGGCTTCACAGATTTTCTTGACATGAGAAGTGTCTCCGTATATCTTCTGGCTGATCCTATACAGTGTATCACCTCTTTCCACCTCATAATAGCTGGACACGTTGCGGGACAATGCCTCCACGCCATCCTCCTTTTCTGTTGCTTCCTGTGCCTCATCTCGTTCATCTTCCTCTTCCTGCTGTACAGCCTGCGTTTGTGCCTGTTTATCCGCCGGTTCTTCTTCCGCTTCCAGCCGCTGCTCTGTTTCGTCAGCCTCACTTTCCTTCTCCACTTCCATGTCTTCTTCTGTACTGCTCTCCTGTCTGTCTTTTTCCGTCAGCTCCTTCTGCTCATCCGGCTTCTCCTGCCCGGCATTTTCTCTTAAAATACTATCCTGCAGCAGATCATCAGATGCCGATGCTTTATTGGTTGACTCATCCCGTTCCACAAGGATGTCGTTTGGCTTCTCTTCTTTTGCCACATTCGCATCTCCCGGCTTCTCCGCTTCCTGATTCTCCATAACGAAGAAAACTTCTGCCGCTGACTGATTCAGCTGCTCCAGTTTATCATAACTGTTAGCGGAATTGATCACGATCGCTACCAAAACAAGGAAGACAAGTCCCATTTGCAGTGAAACCACGTAATGGGGGCTTGCTTTTCTCCGGCTTCCAGTTACCGCCGGTCCATGACTGGGTGCTGCTTGTCCAGAAGAAATAGGGATTCCTCGATTGAAAGACTTTCTGTTCTCCTGTCTGCCATGATGAATCAGGTAATCCTGCATCTCTGCATTGTCATAGTAGAACAGATGATATCCTTTTACTTCATAGGAACCGTTCGCCTCCCTGATCACAAATACCGGCTCTGCCTGTTTCATTGTGCAACTTATTTCTTCCAGCAGATCATATTTGTCAAAAACCGTGATATGCCTGTCCTGCCCCGCACCGTAAATCGTATACTTTCTCCCATTCTCTTCCCTGCATCCATAGAACAGGATCTCTGCCGCATCTTGCATTCCCTTTTTTTCTTTGATGAAAGAGATCACATAATCTTCTACATAAAGGTCGTACTTTTCCTCTTTTTTTCCTTTGTGAATGACAATCGATGGCTGCCGCATTTCACTCACTCCATTCCACAGTACCCACATCTATATAAGCATTAGGGCAGATTAACAGCATTATGAAACCATCATATCATGTCATCCGCAAGAAAAATGCCACAATCTGCGGTAGTTGCAGAAGATGGCAGAAGAACAGAAGAGATGCAAAACGCGCATCTCTTCTCAGTAAAATTCTTATATAAATTGATAAACTGTCACCGATTCATAGTCCTTCCCCGGGCCAAACACCGCCGCCGGGAATGCGGGATGATGAATATTATCCGGGTAATACTGCGTCTCCAGGCAGAAGCCCACGCGCGGTCCATAAGCGGCGCCGCCCTTACCCGTCTCTTCTTCGATACAATTACCCGCATAGAACTGTACGCCTGGCAGACTGGAGAATGCTTTCATCTTCCTGCCGCTCTTAGGGTCTTCTACCTCTGCGATCTCTCTCAGTGTGCCGTCAGCCCCATCAATCACAAAATTATGATCATACCCCTGTCCGATCTTAAGCTGTCTGCAATCCGCATTGATATCCTGCCCGATCGGTTTTCCTGTTGTGAAGTCGAACGGCGTCCCAGCCACCGGAACGATCTCCCCTGTCGGAATGGATCCCGGAACCGTGGGCGTATAATGAGACGCATTGAGCCGTAACAGATGATCTTCGATCTTCCCCGCCTGATGTCCGGAAAGATTAAAGTAGGTATGATTGGTCATGTTAACGATGGTATTTTGATCTGATGACACGTGATAGCTTAACGTCAGCGCATTATCCTCCGACAGCCCATATGTCATGGAAATCTTCTTATTGCCCGGAAAGCCCATCTCTCCGTCTTTTCCCTCCAGGGTCAACGTCACACTGTCTGTGCCCGCCGACGCTTCCCAGATACGTTTATGATACCCTTCTTCTTTATGACTGTGAAGATTATTGCCCCCGTCATTGTCGTCGATCTGATACGTCTTGCCGTCGATCTCAAAACATGCGCCCCCGATTCGGTTGGCGTTTGGCCCGATCGTCGCTCCGAAGAAACTGCCATTGCTAAAATAATCCTCCAGCGCATCATAGCCCAAAACTACATCTGCAAGTTCGCCTTTCTGATCCGGCACCAGAAGACTCACCAGAATCGCACCATAATTGATGATTTTTGCACTCATACCGTTGGAATTGGACAGGGTAAATGCATAGATCTCACCGCCGTCTTTGGTAACTCCAAATTTCTCTTTGACTACTCCCATTCTGCTATCCTTTCCTTCTCTTTTTCTATGATACCCGTTTTCTTTTCCGGTTCCTAATGACATGCCTCTGCCCATTCTTTCACCAATTTCCTGGTAAAGGAGGGCATGCGGCCGCCTGTCTTACAGCTCCACTCTTCCTTCCAGCGCGCGCAAAAGCGTAACTTCATCGATGTATTCCAAATCTCCGCCTACCGGCACGCCACTGGCAATCCTCGTCACTTTGATCCCCGTCGGTTTGATCAGTTTGCTGATGTACATGGCGGTAGTCTCCCCTTCCAGGCTGGAATTCGTGGCGATAATCACCTCATCCACCTCACCCTCCAGCCGCTGCATCAGCTCTTTCAGCTTGATGTCTCCGGGGCCAATGCCGATCATTGGGGAAATTGCCCCGTGAAGCACATGATAAACTCCCACATACTTACCTGTTTTCTCATATGCCGCCAGGTCTCTCGTATTCTCCACCACCATGATCATCCCATGATCCCGCTTTGCATTGGCACAGACCGGACAGATTTCCTGATCTGTCAGCGTATAGCATTCTTTACAGTAACGCACATTCGCTTTCGCATCCAGAATTACATTGGACAGGCGTTCTACCCGTGCCTTCGGCATATTAATGATATGAAAAGCCAGTCTCTGCGCGGATTTGGAACCAATGCCCGGAAGAGCGGCAAGCTCTTCTATTAATTTATTGATATAACCGCTGTACAAGTCCATCAGAACGGAAATCCTCCGCCAAGACCGCCCGTCATCTTATTCATCACTTCCGCATTGGCTTCCTCTGCCATGCGCAGCGCCTCATTGGCCGCCGCCATCACCAAATCCTCCAACATCTCGATATCCTCTGGATCCACCACTTCTTCTGACAGCTTTACTTTCGTAATCTCTTTCTTACCCGTCACAGTCACTTCTACCGCGCCGCCGCCAGCCTTTGCCACAAATTCTTTCGTCTCCAGTTCTTTCTGGCTCTCTTCCATCTGACGCTGCATTCTCTGCGCCTGTTTCATCAGATTACTCATGTTGCCCGGCATACCGCCCGGAAATCCGCCTCGCTTTGCCATATCCTTTTCCTTTCTCATTGAACAGCTGCATTCACTTTTCTGTTATAGTATCATTCTTCCTCTTCTATCTCCATGTGGATCACCTGGCTTAAATCCACATAATTCTGCACGAAAGCATCCTGGTCAGGCACACTCTGTATTGTCACATCAAGCTCCTTCCCAACAGCCTCCGACAAAATCTGGTTCAACAACTCTTTATGACCTTCCTGCTTTAGAAAATAGTCGGAAGCCAAACCATCCTCCACAATGATCGTCAGTTTATTATCGCCACCCAGACTCAGGTTGGCATTCTTTAGATATAATTTCATCGGCATGGACGTCTGCCCCACAATCGACGGCCACTTGCTCACTACTGCCTGCACATCTTCCGGAATCGCTTTCGGAAGCGTCGGACGCTCTTTTCCCGCCGTCTTCTTCGTCCCTGTATCTTCGCCGGCTCTCATGCCGGAGACAGCATCGAAAGGCATGACAGCAATGCCATTCTCTATCTTCTCTTCCACAGCCCTGAGCCGCTCCAGAATAGATCCCTGGTCCTTCTCCATACTCGGACGACAGAGCTTGATCAACGCGATCTCGATCATGATCCGTTTCTGCGCCGCATATTTGATCTGACCAGACAGCTCCGAGAAAATACGGATATAGCGCATGATCGCATTCAGTTCCAACAGATCCGCTTCTTCCCGCAATCTGAGAAGCGTGTCCGAAGAGACATCAATCACATCCTCGATATCATCCGAAGATTTGACCAGCAGAAGGTTTCGCAGATACCATGTAAAATCGGCAACAAACTGCGTAAGTTCTCTGCCCTGCATAACGATCTCTTCCAAAAGTCCGATGCACCCATTCACGTCCTTTTCAAGTACATGCCTAAGCAGTCTGCCAAACACCTCCGTATCCACGGCTCCCAGCACATCTAATACCTTATCATAGGTCAGTTCCTGGCCAAAATGAAACGCAATACACTGGTCCAACAGACTTAAGGCATCCCGCATAGAACCGTCCGCCGTCTTGGCCACATAGCGGAGCGCTTTATCCTCCACCCGGATCTGTTCTGCCTCCATCAGCTCCCGCAGTCTGTCGGTGATCGTATCAATGGTGATCCTTCTGAAATCGTACCGTTGGCAGCGGGACAGAATCGTGATGGGAATCTTGTGCACCTCTGTAGTTGCCAGAATAAAAATAGCATAAGACGGCGGTTCCTCCAATGTCTTGAGAAGCGCATTAAACGCTCCTATGGAAAGCATGTGAACCTCATCTATGATATAGACCTTATATCTGCCTTCTGCCGGAGAATAAGACACTTCCTCCACAATTTCGCGGATATTATCCACACCATTGTTGGATGCCGCATCGATTTCAATCACATTCATGCTGGCACCCGCCGTAATCGACTTACAGGAGGCGCATTCCCCACAGGGGCTTCCATTGACAGGATGCTCACAGTTCACTGCTTTCGCGAAGATCTTGGCGATCGTCGTCTTACCTGTTCCACGAGTTCCGCAGAACAGGTAGGCATGGCCTACCCGTTCTGCTTTTATTTGATTCTGTAAAGTTGTAACAATATGTTCCTGTCCCTTGACATCTTCAAAACAATCCGGACGGAACTTACGATAAAGAGCGGTATATGACATTCCTTCCCTCTGTGCTGCTCTGCGCATCCCAGGCTGCGCAAGGCATCCTCTCTACCTTTCTATGTTTCTTGCTTAATCACCGAAACTGATGCCCACCATCTTAGCTTCTTTTACAATCGTCGCATCCGGTGATACCATCTTAAGCTTACCCGCTACATCTTCCAGAGATACCTTGACCACTTCTCTGTTCTTATAGCCTACCATAAATCCATACTCACCCTTCAGGATCAGCTTGCCTGCCTCTGCTCCCAGCCTGGTTGCAAATACACGGTCATACGGACAAGGGCTGCCGCCGCGCTGCGTATGGCCAGGAACGGTGACGCGCACGTCCTTGCCGCTCTTCTTCCTGATCTTGTCTGCAACCTCATAGGAAACTGACGGATAAGGATTATTCTCCATCTTCTTCTTATATTCCTTCTTGGAAAGTTTCGCGTCCTCTTTGGAGATTGCACCTTCTGCCACTGCCATAATGGTGAATCTGGATCCCCTCGCCTCACGCTCATTGATCGCCTTGATCACTTTATTAATATCATAGGGAATCTCAGGAATCAAAATAATATCGGCGCCTCCCGCTATTCCGGCATTCAGTGTCAGCCATCCTACCTTATGTCCCATAACCTCCACAATGAAGATACGTGCATGGGAAGAGGCCGTCGTATGGATACAATCGATGCAGTCTGTTGCGATATTCACCGCACTCTGGAAACCAAACGTCATATCTGTTCCCCACAGATCGTTGTCAATCGTCTTCGGAAGCGTGATCACATTCAGCCCTTCCTCACGGAGCATATTCGCGGTCTTATGTGTTCCATTACCCCCCAGAATCACCAGACAGTCTAATTTCAGCTTATAGTAATTCTGTTTCATCGCCTCAACCTTGTCAAGACCGTTCTCATCCGGCTCGCGCATCAGTTTGAAAGGAGTCCTGGAGCTTCCGAGAATCGTACCGCCCTTCGTCAGGATGCCCGCAAAATCATGCCCGGTCAACATCCGGAAATCACTGTAGATCAATCCTTTGTATCCATCCAAAAACCCGTAAATCTCAACATCCTCTCCACTGCAGGACAGGCATTTTACCACGCCTCGCATCGCCGCATTCAATGCCTGACAGTCTCCTCCGCTGGTTAACATACCAATTCTCTTCATCCTGAATCCTCCTTACATTATCACTGCCTTATGTTTCTGCGTAACCTCATGTACTATTATAGTCCTTTTTTCTCCTCTTCTCAACTGCTTCTTTCTTTTCTTTTTTCTTTTTCTAACTTATTGCGCACCCGCAATTCCTGAAAGAAAGTCGTCAACATCCGTGTGCATTCCTCTGCCAATACCCCTCTCGTAACCTGAACCTGGTGATTAAATTCCGGCATCTCCAAAATATTCAAAATGGAGCCGCCGCAGCCCGCTTTCGGATTCATACTGCCCATGACCACTCCTGTGATCCTGGCCTGTACGATCGCTCCCGCACACATTTGACAAGGTTCCAGCGTCACATACAAAGTGCATCCCTCCAGCCGCCAGTCCCCCATCTTCTTACTCGCCTTGTTAATGGCTGTGATCTCCGCATGGGCAAGCGTATTCTTATCTGTATTGCGCCGGTTATATCCCCGTCCAATGATCTTATCCTGATAAACAATTACACAGCCGATCGGGACCTCGCCCAGTGCATAGGCTTTCTGCGCCTGTTTAAGCGCTTCTTTCATATATTTTTCATCCTGCGTCATAGCTACCTCAACAAAAAAGTTCTCAAAAAATGAAAGGAAACAGTAGACAATCATCCAAATTCAAATTATAATGCTATTCATATGGAGTTGTATCGAAGTGGTCATAACGGGGCGCACTCGAAATGCGTTAGCCCTCCGGGGCACGAGGGTTCGAATCCCTCCAACTCCGCTTTCCAAACCGCCGGTTATCGGCGGTTTTTGTTTTTCGTCTATAGTATATCTGTTTCCTGCCCAAAAAGCAATCAAACCTTACGTCCTGTTAAAATCCTGTTAAATCCTTGTTAATAACCTGTTTCCATTTTGCTCAACTTGCGTTAAGAAAGTCTCTTATCTATTTTCCCGTCCCTTCTTATTCTCTATAATAACAATACGCAAACTTATCAGGAAAGAGGAGGACAATATCCTATGAGCATTGGAATGTGGATTATCTGTATCGTAGGCGGTCTGGCAGGTGCACTCAGTACAGCCTATCTTATGATCAGTTTTCCGGTTATTATCGTATGGAAGATCTACCGTCGTTTTAAATTTGGCTGCACGCTGTTCGACTAAGCAGGATCGGATCTCATACAACGGGCACACACATACAGAGAGCAGGCGCGTTCTGGCCTGCTCTCTCTATCTTTCCCTTTTACACTCTAACTCCCATCTGCCTGCACCTCTGCATATCTTTGCAATAAGCTGCTGTTCACGATCTGTTGCTGATGATGGAATAGATCAGACATCCCCCCAGCGCGACAAACACCACTCCTATGATCAGGATCTCTACGATTCCCATTTGATAAACACCCCCTTTGAAAACATCATCGTCTTTTTTCTTACACTGCTATTTACTTGTGTTCATACCAGATCCCACCAAAAAAACCGACTACTACGAGTACGATTGATACGATCGACCATCCATCCATCTGCATTCTGACTTCCTCCTGTTTGGCCATTTCCTGCTGGCACATGCCGCTCTGGCCCTTTGTACCTCCTACACCCTTTTTCCAGGTAACAAAATCCTTTGTTTCTTTCAATATACTAGCATATGGCTATATGGTTTTACAGATTTATGGATTCTTTTTAACGTGTTTTTAGCATTTTCTTGATATTCTCTTATCGGTTTCTTAGCGCCTTTTTAACAGGTATTCCTGTTTTGCTTTTCAAAAAAATAAGGTATACTTGTGTGACAGACACTTATACATCCAAATTCACATTAATCAGGGGTATCAGTCTATATGTCCACTACGCTCAAGAACTGCATTGTCACCGTCTCCGGACTGACAGCCGCCACAGTAGCGGCTTTTCTATTCTATCGCTATGTTTCAGGGAATTCCGGAAATATTTCCCTGATTTATATCCTTGCACTCGTAACCATTGTCCGTTTTACAGACGGTTATCTGCCGGGTATGATCGCGTCTGTTATTGCCGTCGTCTGCGTCAATTATCTGTTCACCTATCCTTATTTCGAACTGAACTTTACGCTGTCCGGCTATCCCGTCTCTTTCCTGGGTATGTTCGGTGTCACATTTCTGACAAGTACTATGACTGCCAATATGAAGGAACAGGCCCGGACAATCGCCGAGAAAGACAAGCTGCTCTCAGAGACAGAGAAGGAAAAGATGCGTGCCAATCTGCTGCGTGCCGTATCCCACGACCTACGCACTCCTCTGACTGGCATTATCGGCGCCAGTTCCTCCTATCTGGAAAATCCCGCGCTGCTGCCGGAAGAAGAAAAAATCGCGATTATGACGCACATTCACGAAGACGCCAATTGGCTGCTCAATATGGTTGAAAACCTTCTGGCAGTAACCCGCATTCACGATCAGTCTTCCACGGTCAAGAAAACCGATGAGTCCGTCGAGGAGATTGTGTCCGCCGCCATTCTGCGCCTGAAAAAAAGACTGCCGGAGGCCGCCGTTAATGTATCCGTTCCTGATGAGCTGCTCATCATCCCCATGGATGCCATTCTCATCGAGCAGGTTCTGATCAACCTTCTGGAAAATGCCATTATACACTCACAGAGCAAAGAACCGATTCTGTGTTATGTGGACGACGACAACGCCACCGTAACTTTTCATGTCAAAGATTATGGAATTGGTATCGATCCGGAACGATTAGGAAATATATTTGACGGGAATTCTTATATCGGCAACAAAGAGTCCGATTCCAAGAAAGGAATGGGCATCGGGCTTTCCATCTGCAAGACTATACTCACCGCCCATGGCGGCACAATCAATGCCAGAAATCATGCCCAGGGCGCAGAATTTTATTTTACGCTGCCGAAAGGAGAGACGCATCATGAATCTTAAACACGAAATCCTGTTGATTGAGGATGAACGCAATATCTGCAATTTTATTATGACTGCACTGCGTACTCATGACTATAAAGCCAGCTCCGCAGGTAACGCCTCCGGCGGTCTGTCGGCTGCAGCCTCCGGCTGCCCTGATCTGATCTTATTGGATCTGGGTCTTCCCGATATGGATGGGATCGACGTGATCCGTAATATCAGAGAATGGAGCAACGTCCCTATTATCGTTATCTCTGCCCGGACACAGGAGACCGAAAAAGTAGAGGCGCTGGACGCCGGCGCCGACGACTATATCACCAAACCTTTTGGCACTTCGGAACTCATGGCACGCATCCGGACCGCTCTTCGCCGCTCTACTTTAAGCGGCGTGGTGTCCGCTCCTGCTGAAAACCGATATAAGGCAAGGGATCTGGTGATCGATTATGACAGGCATATTGTCACAGTAAATGGCACCATCGTTCATTTTACCCAGATCGAATATAAGATCCTAACGTTTCTGGCCCGCAATGCCGGCAAGGTTATCACATACGATACGTTGATCACCCACGTCTGGGGGCCTTTTGCAGACAGCAATAACCGGATCCTGCGCGTCAATATGGCAAATATCAGAAGGAAAATGGAACAGAATCCGGCCGATCCACAGTATATTTTCACAGAGATCGGAATCGGCTATCGGATGATCGATAATGAGAATCTGGAATAGAAGACAGAAATAGAAAATATATTTTTATAACATTGACAAATACCTCAAAAAACAGTATACTAATAAGACCGTGCAGCCGGGGCGTTAGCGGTGTCCTGTACCCACAATCCGCTCTAGTGGGGGTGATGCTTTATCGAGGGTGTACGCTTGTATAGCTGCCCTTTATAAGTGGCGTTGAAGTTTGGGTCTTACGCAATGGAAATCTATGAACCGTGTCAGGGTGGGAACACAGCAGCACTAAGTAGAATCTTTCATGTGCCGTAAGGGTGCCTGGCGGAGTTAACTGTAAAGGTAACGTGTATGGGTTAAGCTCGACATAAAGCGCACGGTTTTCACGTGCGCTTTTCTCATTTTCTGCCCTGTTCTCAGATCTCCGCCTGCTCTGCGCGGGCCATTTTTTTCGTCTTCTTACTCCGGTACATCGTTTCATTTGCTCTTTGGATCAATTCATTCAGTTCCATCTGAGCCGCGTCTTCCTCCAGATAATATCCAATACTCGCACACAACTGGCATGGCCTGACGCTTACCAGGTTATAGTGATCGATCGCTGTCTGGATCCGTGCAACGTGTCTGTGCATCTGCTCCTCATCACATCCCACCTTCAGAAGCACAAATTCATCTGCCCCGAAGCGCTCCATGATCTCTCCCGGCGCCAGCGTCTGCTCCACAGCGAAGGACATCGCTTTCACCAGAACATCTCCTTCTTCATATCCATAAGAAGCGTTGACCTCTTTCAACTCATCGATATCTGCAAAGATGACTCCCACTGCCTTTTTCTCTCTGTGTGCCTCTTCGACCAGCTTGCCGGCCTTATCGCAAAATGCTTTCCTGCTGTACACGCCGGTCAGCTCGTCATATGCCCAGCTATGGCGCAGCCGTTTGGACATCGCCGCCATAATATCATGCTTACGGATCGTCTCCAAAGCATTGTCCAGATTCAACATAAACGTCTGGGAAAACTGATCGTCGATCGCAGCACGGAAATTTCCTGTCACACAATACCCGAAACAATAATTCTGAAAATGCAGCGGCATAGCGACGCAGAGGGATCCCTTATGCTTCATCTTACATTCTTCCGGCAGAAGCTCGCTTCTATGGAAATGTCCATAACTGGTCACTTCTCCATCCTCATAGGCAAAGGGAATCCATATTTCATCACTGTAAGCCGACATATCTCTTCCCTGTTCCTCACCTTCTGAAATCCTTCTGATCTCATCCTGGTATTCATCGGTATCACTGCACATGCACAGATAGAAATACTGAATCCCCATATATCGTATGTGCTGCTCTAGACTATCCAAAAATTCGTTAAAATCCGTCACACCCGTAAATTCTGCAAAAGTGCTGTTGAGGATTTCCAGATTCCTCTGTGAATTGATGTATCCTCTGATAAATCGTTCCTGCAATTCTACGCTGTTGTTTCCATACTTCGTTTCACATCCACAGGACTCGGCAAAAACCGGCTGCCCCTGTATCACCGTATACTGTTCAACCTCTTCTCCCCGCAGAACCGCCGCAATCTTTGTATATGCCGCATTTCCGGCCTCATACTCCCCTCTGCGCACCGTCGTCAGACAGGGATGGTTATATTTCGCAATACTGCTGTCGTCATATCCGGTCACGATAATATCTTCTGGAACCCTGTAGCCAGCCGCCTTAAGCGTCATCACCACGCCGACAGCCATCTCATCATTCGCCGCTATAATGGCATCCGGCAGACTGCGGGCCTCACTTAAGAATTTGCTCGCTGCTTTCATACCGCTCTCAAAGCTGTAATCGCCATAGTAAATATGTTCTTTATCCCATCCGAGTCTGTTGACTGCCATTGTATCCTGATAGGCTTTCAATCGCATATTTGCCGCGTCACTATTGGACGGACCGGATATGAAATAAATATTTCCTGCATGATGTTGTGTGATAAGATGCTGTGTAATCTCGGTAATACCCACCGTATTTTCCATTTCCACGTGCATGAATTCCGGATTGTTCGCACTCAGATCTACACATGGTACATTCGCTTCCCGAATCTTGTTCACGATATGTTCTACCATCTCCGGATTATGAATCGTATCACTGCTTAAGATCACCCCGTCATACTTCGTAAAATCAGGCAATGTGAAAATGTTGTATTCCCCATCGCCATATTCGGACCGTTCCTCATCATGACCGCCATCACAGATAAAGACACAGACATTCGTCTGGTCTAACAGCGCCTTATCCAAAATACCGTTGATGGTCCGCTTTTGTGAATCAAATCCTATATTCCCGACCAGAACTGCAATTCTCATTTTTCTTCCCTCTTTGTACACTGATAACTTTTGTAACGGTTACAATTCCTCTTGTTTTTCAGTATATCATAGATTCTCCTTACAGACTATCTCTTTTATGGTCACAATTCCACCTTTCGAAGATAATAGCCAAATTCTCCCGCTCTTGCGACCCCGCCCGGACACTCAAAAGCCTCAAAACCAAACATTAACGCCACCATCTTTTCTCTTTCATAGAAAACACCCGGCACACCCAGATAATAATCCTGCTCTTTTCCAAGAATGATATAGCGGTAATTATAGAATCCATGAAGTAAAAAGCTGTTATTTACCAGATGCTGGTATTTCGCCTGCAGAATGATAAAGTCCTTTGGCTCTAACTTCACATAGATTCTTTCATCTCCATAGGGATGGATCTTCTCATAACTGTCTAAAATCTGTTCCCACTTGTCCTCCTTGAGATTGTAGGCAGGCTTTTGCATGAATGCCTGGTCTTCCGTCCCTGGTCTTTCGAGTTCTTCCGTTATGATCACTGCTCTTTGTCGGTCTGATGCGGCATTCCGTCCATTTCCCGTCATCTCTTTAATGCTGTCTTCTCCCATTCTCTCCTTATGATCTTGTGTTTCATTAGCATGTGATATGGCTGCTTCCTCCTGCTGTTCTGGAGATTTATCCCGCAAACGGTCTGTCTGTATTGCGATTGTTTCCTCCACAGCGCAGTCCTCTGAGGCCATCGGTGCAGTCTCTGGTTCCCTCGCCCGCTTTCTTTCCGGGTCTTTGTCTGCGGCATTCCTCTTCTGTTCTTCTTGTCTGCTTCCCAGCATACCCACGGCCTTCTCCTGCAGCCCCTGCGCACTGTTCGTCTCTGTTTTTTCCTCTGTTGTCCGCTCCTTTCGTTCCTCCTTTTTCATCTGGCTTACCATTTCAGGCGCCGCCTTGCTTCTTCCTTCCAGGAAATAACCTCCTGGCAGTGTAACCTGAACCTGAACTCCTACCGCGGCCTCCTTCCCGTTTTCTTCCCAGCTTCCGCCTCCCTCCTGAATGGAAATTCCATTGATCTCCTTCCAGGTACTTCCATTATGGACTCGGACCGGAAATCTGCCCCTGATATTATAAGGAATATTCTGTAGTTTCAGATGCAGCCGGCTCTCTGTCTCTCTGTTCTCTACCTTCAGAAACCCGGCATTACCGATTCTGCTCCCGTCTTTGTACAATCCCATATAAATAATTTCTTTCTGGTACATGTCCTCCCCCTTACTCTCCTTTTATAACGTCCGCCGTACCGACACGCCCCTTCTTCCAGCCTCCCAATCGCGCATAACGCCTGCCATACCTTTTCTATCATTTACTATAGTTATATATGCACCGCCAGACAAAAAAATGCCGGGTAGCAGTCTACCCGGCACAGACAGTATAAAAACATCAATAATCTAAAGAATCTAAATACTTCATGTAATTGACCACCATCAAGGCAATCTTAAAGGTCAATGCATCCTCAAAAGTACGGATGTCCAATCCCGTGCTCATCTCCAGTTTCTCGATACGGTACACCAATGTATTCCGATGTACGAACAACTGTCTGGAGGTCTCAGAGACATTCAGATTATTCTCAAAGAATTTGTTGATTGTTGTCAATGTCTCATCGTCTAACTCGCTTGGAATATTAGAACCAAAAATCTCATCGATAAAAATACGGCAGAGATTGATTGGAAGCTGATAGATCAATCGACCGATCCCCAACGTATTATATGCGCTTACTTTCTTCTCTGCGTAGAAGATCTTACCTACATCCAGCGCCATCTTTGCCTCCTTGTAGGACTTGGAAACTTCTTTCAGCTCCCCTACAATCGTTCCATAGGCCACGCGCACATTCATCATTGCTTCCATATTCATCATATCCACAATCGTATTAGCAACCTGCTCTAACCGCAAATAGTCGTCCTCCGGCGCAAGTTCCTTGATCAGGATAACATTATTCTCATCTACCGCAGTAATATAATCTCCTACCTGCATGGAGAACATGCCATTTAATAATTCTGTGGCCGTGAAGTCTTTTTCCTTCTCTTTCTCCTTATCTGTCTCGATCAGAAAGACCGCCCTCGGCACTGCAGCCTCGATATGCAGCTTCTTCGCTCTATTATAAATATCCACCAGGAGCATATTATCCAGCAGCAGATTCTGGAAAAAATTGTTGCGGTCATATCGCTCCTTATAGGCAACGATCAGATGCTGCAACTGGCTCACCGCAATCTTGCCCAACATATAGGCTTCCTCACTGCTTCCTTTCGCATCCAGAATAAAAAGAACCTCATCTTCGTCCAGTACTTTGAGTAAATGATGCATGCCGATTACCTGACTGTCTGCCGGAGACTGTACAAATCCTTCAATCAGCGCCGTCGATATCTCCTCAGCATCAAAAGTAGTTGCAACTACCTTGCCCTCCAGGTCCCATACGCACAGATCAACCTTGGAAATTGTCTTAAGCTCTTCAATACTACTCCTAATCACCTGACTGGAAATCATTCCGCAACCTCTCTTCCTATATTATTACTATTTCGGTAACTGTTACCTATTTCATCTATCTGCCTGCAGCGAATGACATTAGAAATTGGGCTACCGTATATGGCTTTGGCAGGAACCGGAAACAGAAATCTGTTATGGCATCTATTATCATTATAACATATCTGTCTGGCGACAGGCAAATTTCCTGTAGAATTAGAAAAGGGGATGCCGAAGCACCCCCGTGATCATTCTATTAGTTTGTGATCGTCTGCTCTGTCTCTTTGTCAAATACATGAATCTTCTCAACATCGAAAGCAAATTTAACAGTATCACCAGGTCTTGCAGATGTGCGGGAATCTACTCTGGCTGTGATCGGGAACTCAGCGAGATCAAAGTATAAGTAAACTTCTGCACCGAGCAGTTCATAAACCTTGATGGTAGACTCGAATACGCAAGGAGCCGCTGAAACAAACGCTTCGGAATCATATACATCCTCAGGACGGATACCGAATGTTACAGTCTTGCCATTGTAGCCGCCATCGATCAGCTTCTTAGACTTAGCAGCCGGTAACGGAATGCTCTTGCCTGCGATCTTCAGGTTGGCAACATCACCCTTCACTTCAACAACAGCATCAAGGAAGTTCATCTGAGGTGATCCCATGAATCCTGCTACAAACAGGTTCTGAGGCTTCTGATACAGGTTCTGCGGTGTATCTACCTGCTGAACAACACCGTCTTTCATAACAACGATTCTAGTACCAAGCGTCATAGCCTCTGTCTGGTCATGTGTTACGTAGATAATCGTAGTACCCAGTCTCTGATGCAGTTTGGAAATCTCAACACGCATCTGCACACGAAGCTTAGCATCCAAGTTGGAAAGCGGCTCGTCCATGAGGAATACCTTAGGATTACGAACAATTGCACGACCCATAGCAACACGCTGTCTCTGACCACCGGACAAAGCCTTCGGCTTACGATCTAACAGAGCTGTCAGGTCAAGGATCTTAGCAGCCTCTTTCACCATCTTATCGATTTCGTCCTTCGGAACTTTTCTCAGTTTAAGACCAAATGCCATGTTATCATATACAGACATATGAGGATACAGAGCATAGTTCTGGAATACCATTGCAATATCTCTGTCCTTAGGTTCTACGTCATTCACCACTCTGTCGCCGATCTTCAGCTCACCGGAAGAGATATCTTCCAGACCTGCGATCATACGAAGTGTTGTAGATTTACCACAACCTGAAGGTCCTACGAAAATGATAAATTCCTGATCTGCGATCTCAAGATTGAAATCCTTTACTGCCTCAAAGCCATTCGGATATACTTTGCAGACATTTTTTAAAGATAAACTTGCCATGATTGCCTCCTGTTTTTTGAAATTGTAGTTTGCGATTAACTCTGAACATAGTATAACGGACTTTTTCTCTCTTTGCTATGCCATTATTTCACAAAGATTTCTGATTACATTGTAGAATATGCTTACTTTATGCAATCAATTTCACAACCTCTGACAAGTTGCCGAAGAATCGTGAACTTTCCTATACACTTTTTACAAAGATAAATTTACATATTGACAACATGCCCCAAAATACGCATTCTGCGCACCTTCCGCTTCCTGCAAAGCCGGGACTGGTATCAGACTACTTCGTATCCGGCCTCTGCCACCGCATCTGCCAATGCCTTTTCCTCTACATCTGGCAGCATTGTCACCGTCGCTTTGTTCTCTTCCAGACTTACTTCCACCTGCATCACTCCTGTTACGCCCTCCAGCGCTTTCTGCACGTGTGCCTGACAGTGTGCACACATCATCCCTTTAATGTTGATTGTCTTTACGATTGTTTCTGCCATAATTTCTTCCTCCTTACTATTCTTATTATGCTCTGTCGCCACCTGTGGCTGTAATGGCCCTGACTTAGTATCCAGATTCCCGCTGCCAGTAATTGATTCCGGAATGGGAACGATCTGTTTTCTTTTATCGCGCTGATCCGAATGAATCGCAAACAAATTCAGTCTCAGTGCGTTGGTCACAACGCAGAAACTGGACAGGCTCATGGCCGCCGCAGCAAACATCGGATTGAGGCTGAGTCCAAAGACAGGCGTCAAAATGCCTGCTGCTAACGGAATACCAATACAGTTATAGAAAAAGGCCCAGAACAAATTCTCATGGATGTTGGTAAGCACCTGTCTGGAAAGCCTGATTGCCGCTGAAACATCGGTAAGTTTCGATTTCATCAGTACCACATCTGCTGCCTCTAAAGCCACATCTGCTCCTGCACCGATTGCAATGCCTATATCCGCCCTGGTCAGCGCCGGCGCGTCGTTGATGCCGTCTCCTACCATTGCCACCCTGCCGGCCTCCGATAACTTCTTGATTACTGTCTCTTTATCACCCGGAAGGACATCGGCTATCACTTGCTCCAATCCAACCTGGCGGCCGATTGCCTGCGCCGTCCGCCTGTTATCGCCCGTCAGCATAATAACCTGTATCCCCATCCTGTGCAGTTGTTCAATCGCCTGCGCGCTATCTTCTTTCACTACGTCTGCCACAGCGATCATACCAAGCATTCTTCCCGCCGAAGAGAAATAAAGCGGCGTCTTGCCCTCTTCTGCCATCCGTTCTCCCGCCGCCAGCATAGCGTCCGACAACAGTCTGCGTTCCCGGAACAAAGCGCCGCTGCCTCCTGCCGCCTCTGCGCCTGCCACAATTCCTTCTACGCCCCATCCTGGCAGTGCACGGAAATTCGCTGCGGAAAGCACAGCGATTTTCTTCTCATCGGCGTACTCACACACTGCTTTTGCCAGCGGATGCTCGCTTAGTCCTTCCAGGGCCGCCGCTGTCTGCAGCAATTCTGCCTCCGTAACTCCCTGCGCCGGACACAGATCCGTAACTCTGGGTTTTCCTTCTGTTACCGTGCCAGTCTTATCCAGAACTACAAAGTCCATCTTGCCGGCCCATTCCAGCGCTGCTGCATTTTTAAAAAGGATTCCCTGTCTGGCCCCCATGCCGTTTCCAACCATAATCGCCACCGGCGTAGCCAGCCCAAGGGAACACGGACAACTAATCACCAGCACGCTGATCGCATAGGAAAGCGCCTTGCCAACTCCCACTCCTGCCATAAACCATATCAATCCTGTCAGGACTGCCAGCGCTATGACCACCGGTACAAAAACACCGGACACCTTATCTGCAATCTGCGCAATAGGCGCCTTGGTTGCCACGGCATTCTCTACCATGTCAATAATCTGCTGAAGCGTTGTGTCTTTTCCCACACGCACAGCTTTGCACTGCAAAGCCCCATTCTGATTGATCGTAGCAGCGCTGACCTGATCCCCCGCACGTTTGTCGATCGGGAGGCTCTCTCCTGTCAGCGCAGATTCGTCTACAGCGCTTTCTCCTTCCAGCACCTGTCCGTCTACCGGTATGCTTTCTCCCGGTTTTACCACAAAAATATCTCCTTCTGCGACTTCCTGGGCAGGTATCGTCATTTCTGTGCCGTTCCGGATCACATGCGCCATCTTGGGCGCCAGATTCATCAGGCTCTTGATCGCATTAGTTGTCTTACCCTTGCTGTAAGCCTCCAACATTTTGCCCACTGTAATCAATGTCAAGATCATGGCCGCTGATTCAAAATACATATCGTGCAGACAATGTGTGGCCATCTCCACATAGCCTGTTCCCATCCATGTCCCCATGCGGAACAAGACTGCCGTGCTATACACAAAGGCAGCGCCGCTGCCTAAGGCTACCAGCGTATCCATATTGGGCGCTCTGTGCAGCATACTCTGAAAACCGCTGATAAAGAATCTCTGATTAATCACCATGACAGCGCCTGTCAGCAATAATTGATAGAGTGCGATCGCCCAGGGATTTTGAGCAAACGCCTCCGGAAGATACCATCCCCACATCAGATATCCCATCGACACATACATAAGCGGAAGCAACAGACACACAGATGCAATCAACCTCCTGCGGATCCTGGGTGTCTCCCTGTCTTCCAGCATGTTACCGGCATCTGCTTCTCCTCCCGTCAGATTTTCTCCTTCCCTGTATGCGCCGTATCCAGCCGCTTCCACTGCCGCACAGATTTCCTGCGGCGTCGCCGGCCCGTCATACTCTACCGTCATTTGATTCATCAGAAGACTTACATTCACCTTGCTGACACCTGCAACTCCGGCAGCTGCCTTCTCCACATGTGCGCTGCAGGCTGCGCATGTCATTCCTGTTATCTGAAACTTTTCATTCTTCACTCGCCGCTCACCCCTTTCCCCTATTTCAATTTCTTGATCAGTTCGATTGCCTCTTCCATAATGGTTTCGTTCCCCTTCTTCACTTCTTCTACAACACAGGTCTGCATATGTTCCTGGAGAATAATATATCCCAGACTCTGCAGTGCGCTCTCCACCGCCCCAATCTGAATCAGGATATCCCCACAGTACCGGTTCTCCCCAATCATATTTCCTATACCGTTAAGCTGGCCTATGATACGGTTGATTCGATTCTGCAGACGTTTCTGTCCCGCCGCGTCACGGGGTACAATCTTATAATGACCACAGGAACAACAAGGCTGCTCCTGCGATCTGTTCTGCCCTTCTTCTGCGCCCATAACTTCCATTCCTGCTTTTCCGCTCTCTTCCATGCACTCTGTTTGATCCATAGGACTCTCCTCAATTTCAGTTTTTTCTGTCCACTTTGTATTCTCTTTTGCCAATGCCTTCTCCCTTTTCCTGTCTTCAATGATCTTATGAATAGCTTAGTATTTGTAACAGGATAGAATTATAATATACCCCCATGGGGTATATTGTCAATAAAAACTTCTCAGGCTTCAGAATATTTTTCTATTTCCTCAAACAGAGAAAGGACGGCTCTTTGCCGTCCTTTCTCTGTTCTATATTCTATGTACATTACTCCTGATTCCCTTGCATTTCCTCTGATTCTCCCCACTTGTCCTCATAGAAAGCCAGCTGGTTCTTGCCTCTTCTCTTCGCCTTATACAACCCCTGGTCTGCCGCCTTATACAGCGTTTCAAAATCATTCCCCTCATAAGGAAAAATCGCCACACCAATACTTGCCCTGACATCATATCTTACGGGATCGCCCACCTGAAAACTCTGGAAAAAGTCTTCTACTTTCTTCGCCTCCCTACGGATAATCTCTGTTGACGGAACCGCTTTCAGGAAGATCATGAATTCGTCTCCACCCACACGACCAATAATGTCAGACGCACGGAAGATCGCGCTGATTTCCTCGCCCAAGGTACTAAGTACCTCATCACCGAACGCATGCCCCATCGTATCATTCACCGTCTTAAAATTATCGACATCCAAAAGAAACATCATAGACTGTGTCTGTGGGTTCTGCTCCATATACGTTTTAATCTTACGTTCCGTCGCCAGCTTATTGTTCAGACCCGTCAGCAGATCCGTATCTGCCTTGTTCTCCAATTCCTTCTTCTGTTGATTGTCCCGGATTCTGCCGATTATATCGACCGCTGTGACAATACAGCTAAAGACGAGCGTTACCAAAATCAGGGCAATCAGCATATTCTTCGTGATTTCCCACTGACGGCTGATCAGACGGTCAACATAGGTCTGTGGAACACCCATTACAATACTCCACTGGTTGATGCCAAGCGGTACATAGATCAACGTTCTCTTCCTGCCGCCGGCTTCCACATCCTGTTCCATTCCCTCCAAGCCCTGAAGAACACATGCGGCAATCCGGTCTGCCTCATCTGGATTCTCTGCCCGAAGAGCTTTTACCAGATTTATGCCGCCAAACATCTCGCTGTCTTTTCCTGAAGCCGACAGTACATTTCCCTCTGTATCTAAGAGCGTCAAAAATATGCCTGCATCCTGATCCTTCGCAGACAATACACCGTCAAACTTCTCAACCGGATAAAAAATCAGCATCAGGTTCCTGTCTTCTCTGCTGATACGTTCCACAACTACGATGGACTTCCGGACTGCCGCTTCCTTCTCTTCCACATAGAAAAGCGCTTCATCGGACGAGAGCGCCCGTTGAAAATACGCCGCTTCTCCCACAGAAATTGCTTCCCCTGACTGGTTAATCCCATTCCCTTCGCGATCACATAGCTCTACCCTGGACGCTTCCGTGCAGTCCCTCACAATCCCCAAAAGTGCGGCAGTCTGCATGTCGCTGAGCGTCAGATCCTGTTCCACCACCGTGCGGACAGAGACTACTACGCTGCTGATTGTTTCCAACTGTCCTACAAGCGATTCTCGATATCGCTGCGCCGCCATCATCATCTCTTCTGCAATCGACTCTTCCGCCTTGGCGTTGCTTCTGACCGAAAAGCTAAACAGAATTAACAGCACCACAACCATCGGCACGGCAAACGGAACGATCCACTGCACGAATGAAGATTTATTCTGATTCTCCATTAATCTCTTCACTTTTCTCCCCCATGTCTACTGTAAAGTCCATATCGGATACCATTTCCACTTCTGGTTCAAACTTCTTGAAGATATTACTATACAGCCACGCCGCTCCAAAGGCAGGCGCTGATATGCCAAACAGAAAGACAAATAACATGGCATATGTCGATAAATAGCAGATCACCAGAGGCAATACATAAAGAACTGCCATCAGGATTGTCTTTGGCAGATTACCGATCGCTATGAGCGCCGCATTCTTTATGGTGTTACGGATAGAATTGTCAAATCTGGCAAGCAGCGGAAACACATACATGGCAATCAAAAAGATTACAACCCCAACAGCCACCACCGCAATGACCAACGGCTTCGGAAAGACAATCCCTGAGAAAGAAAAAATGACGGCATCCCCAATATAAACCGCGATCACTACCAGCATCAAGAACCAGATCAACGTAGCCTGTTTAAAATTTTCCCTAAAGGACTTAAAGAATCCTCTAATCAGATATCCATCCTCTCCCCGTATCATCTTCAACAAAACATAATGCATCGCCGTGACAGAAGCCCCGACTGTAATAATCGGTATGCAGCAGATGATCATCAAGAAATTCAATATCATTAAATCCGCCACTCGGTTTAAGATGCGCATGAACGGGCTGTCCAGATCAAAAAATCTTCCCATAATAGCCTCACTCCTAATCATTTTTCCCTCTTATTATAGTACAGAGGAATGTAAAAAAGCTATAACAATCAAAAACTTTATATGTTATACTTCTCACTGATCATCTCATATTGTTTGTTAAGCGTCTCGTACATCTTCAAAATCTGAGCCGATTCCTCTTTGATCCGCTCGATAATCTTATCATAAGACTGCATCACAACAACGACTACCTGCCGTTTCAGCCTGCCTCTCTTGGACTTCTCATCCAGAATAGCAATAATCTTCTCTTTCGGCATCGACTGTCGGTAACTCCTTTTATTTAGAAGCGCCACCACCACATCTGTCACCTGCAGAATCTTCTGCTCCGTGTTCATGTGATTATCCGTGAGCTGCTTCGGATAGCCGCTCCCGTCGCACCGCTCATGATGTGCCAGAGCGATATCGACTACCTCCTTGTTCATTCTGCTGCTCAGAATCTTACCCGCGATCTCCACATGTGTCTTCAAAAGCCTGGCCTCTTTCGGCTCCAGCTTACGGGGCGTCTCAATCAATTCCCGCGGAATCGCAAGCATACCAATATCATGAAGAAGCGTTCCGTAATAGAGAATCTCCCTCTTTGGCAGCGGCAGCATCATTTCCTTGGCAATCTCCTCACTGACGCATACCGCCATCGCCGTCTCCACTACCATCTCACTGCGGAAAAAGCCCTGGCAGTACATCAACATCTCAAGGAATTTCTTCTTATCTTCATTGTTAAAAATCATATATTCGATGATATCATCCAGCTCCTGCAGATACGCACCGCTTCGGATCTTCTCGAACATACCGTACTTATCCTCACATTTATAGAAAAGAAACAGTCCGTCGTCTGAAAGTTTCGTACCCGCATACTTCTGGAACATGCCCATTTCAAACTTGTTTCCAAGAGCGGTGGAATAATGGTCCATCTTCTCCGCAATATTAATATAAGCCGCCACGTCCTTGTAGCTGTAATTCATCTGCTTAAGCTGCTCATAATCCATATGATGGTACATGATCACCTTCGCAAGATCAGGAATCGGGGATAGATATTTGAAAAACAGATAGCCGTAGATCGAATGTGCCATGCATTCCTTCGTCTCGTACCGCAGAATGTCGCCCAGTCTCTCCCGCTCCGTCTTATAAGCACCGATATCATGCAGAGTAGCCGCCATAACAATATCAGCTAACTCAAACTCCTCATACTTTCCTTCTTCCCGCAGCATTGTATAAACCATGTACGCTACTCTTGACCCATGCTTCATAAGCCGCGGATAGACAATCTTCAAAGTATCACGCACTAACAGAAAAATATCTTTGCTCTTAATATACTCCATACTATGTATCCTCGCATCCTAAAACTTAAGTTCCATCGGTGTATAAATAATGCCGTCCTTCTGTTCCTGGGGACGCAGATCCTTAAATCCTACCCTATGGTAAAACCCAACTCCATAAGGAGAGGCATTGACTGTAACCCGGTGTACGCCCATTTCCTGAACCATATACCCTGTCAGATGCTCTAACAGCGCACGCCCGATCCCCTGTCTGTGGTACTTCTCATCTACAAAGAGAAGAGAAATGTGCTGCGAATCGCGTAATGTAATCATACCTACAATCTTGTCATGGACGACCGCCACAAACATCTGGTAGGCGCCCATGACAAACATCCTGTACAGGGTCGTATCCGTAATAAAATTCTCAAAATTCTGCACACCCTCTGGCGTATACACATCTGCCTCAAACCGCAGGAAAGTCTTCCATGCAACTGCCATAGCCTCTTCCCAGTCTTCCCGGTATGCACTTCTGATCTGATAAAATGTTTCCACCTCTCCCTGCGGCTCCTTTGTCATGCTATCTTTATTTTATCGTATTTGCGGGAAACATACAACCATCAAGTTATTCCATTCGCGCCGCACTACTTCACTGCCTCCGCTTCCACTCTGTTAACAAGCGGCAGACCCTTCTCCAGCGCATAGGCATTTTCCAGCGTCACCCTGGCAATGGACTGCATTGCCTCTTTGGTAAAAAATCCCATGTGGGATGTAATCAGGACATTCGGAAACGTCATCAGTCTTGCCAGATTCTCATCCTGCATGATCTCTCCAGACTTGTCCTCATAGAAGATTCCTTCTTCCTCCTCATAGACATCTAATCCAACGCCGCCAAACTTACCTGCCACAAGCCCATCTATCAAAGCATCCGTATCGATCAGGCTGCCCCTGGAAGTATTGACAAGATAAACACCCTGTTTCATGTGGTCGATCGTGGATCTGTTGATAATATGCTTTGTCTCTGAGGTCAGCGGGCAGTGCAGCGAGATCACATCTGCCTCTGCGATCAACTGTTCCAGCGCCGTATATTCCACATCCAGATTCTTATTAGGATAAGGATCATATGCCAAAACGCGCATGCCAAATCCTCTGCAGATCCGTATCATCGCCTGCCCAATCTTACCAGTCCCTATAATCCCTGCAGTCTTATGATAGAGATCCACCCCCATCAGTCCATTCAGACTCATGTTAAACTCTCTTGTTCTATTATATGCCTTATGCGTATAACGGTTAACTGTCAGGATCATACCCATGGCAAATTCTGCTACAGCCTCCGGCGAATAACTGGGCACACGCAAAATCCAGACCTTATCCTCCGCCGCCTTGATATCCACATGATTAAATCCTGCACTCCGGAGCAGAATCGCCTTGACTTCCATCTCATACAACTGTTGTATCATCCTCGCATTCGCATAGTCATTGACAAAGATGCAGACTGCATCATATCCTCTTGCGAGCGTGACGGTCTCTTCCTGAAAGGGCGCTTCATAGAAATGAATCTCAAATCCATATTCTTTCCCCATAGGTTCAAACCATATCTTATCATATGGCTTCGTACTGAAAAATGCTATTTTCATGCAAATCGCCTCCTCTTACCATTTCTATATAGTATGGTCAGAGAAGGCAAAAACATGCGTGGGCGTCATGCGTTTCCTGCCAGCAAATTCGTAAAAAAATCACTCACCGTCTGTTTGATGCTGTCAAAGAAGCTCTCCGCCGCATCTGTCACGGCATCCTCCACTGCTTCATTGATTGACTCATTTGCTTCCTCCACCAGTTCCGTACTATACTGCTGATACTTCTGCTTCGCCTGGCCGATAAAATCCCCAGCCTCTGCTCCGACATTCCCCAGTGTCTGTAAAAATCCTACAATTCTTTCTTCATCCTCCGCTGCCAGAGAAATCTCAAACTCCCGCTCAGCTTCCTCCAATGCCTGTCTGACACTATTTTCATCCGATAGTTCGATTTCTCCGGCTGCCACCTTGTCAATCACCCAGCCAACAACTGTCTGATCCATTTGGGCTGCCGTTTCCGATCCTCCACCGGCGTTCTCCTCCTCCGCTGCATCTGTCCTTGCGTCTGAATCTCCTGCAGACACGTCTTCCGCTGTCTTCTTCGCTTCCTTACGGTCAGGAGACAGGAGCATCATACCGAGCAAGAACAACAGCGCCAATATGACGATCCTTCGCAGCCATTTATGTCTTCTCATAATCACCCTCAATTCTGCACGCTTTCCGCGTTCTGTCAGATCCTCTGTAAGATCCAGCGGTAAACATCTTCAAAGACATCCTGCCTGTCCACTTCATTCAGCAATTCATGACGATCCTCAGGATATAACTTCATCTGCACATTCTCCATGCCAATCTTTTTAAAAGACTGGTAAACCTGCAAAACGCCCTGCCCGTAATTCCCTACCGGGTCTTCCTCACCTGATATAAAAAATACCGGCAGACGTTTTGGCATCTCTTTTAACTTCTTCTCATCATGCAGATTCCAGATCAATTGGAATAATGTCTGAAACCCATTGACCGTAAACGTAAAGCCGCACAGGGGATCTTCTATATACCGCCGCACATTCTCTTCATTTCTGGAAAGCCAGTCGCAGATTGTATTAGGTTGTCTGATCCTCTTATTGTAACCGCCAAATGCCGCTACATTCAGAAGCTCGCTCACATGTTTTGGTCCACAGAAGATTCTTTGGAGCGCCGCCAGCGTCCTTGCGCATACAAGCAAAGGTCTGGACTGCATTCCTGTCCCTACCAGAATTGCCCCGTTTATACCGCTGCCATAGCGGAGCAGATAATTACGCGTAATGAAAGAACCCATGCTATGCCCCAGCAGAATATAAGGCATCCCCGGATATTGCTCCTGCGTCATCTTCTTAAGTCTGTGTTCGTCCCGTACAAGCACCGTAGGCGCATCCTCCCTGCAGAAATAGCCATAAGGCCCTCCCTGCAGAACAGATTTCCCATGTCCTAAATGATCATCTCCCACCACCAAAATACCTTTTCCGGCCAGGTAAGCGGCAAATTCATCATATCTGTCTATATACTCTGCCATACCATGCACAATCTGTACAATACAGACAGGCTTCTCTGTTTCCGGCATCCACCTGACCGCGTGAATCTTATGCTCCCGGTCCCTGGATTCAAAATAAAACTCCTGTTTCTTTATCACTGGGGCTCCTTCCCTGTTTCTCTTTCTGAAAACGCTGCCTGGTCTCATTTCGTATCCGCCGCTGCAAAAATATATTCTGTGCGCTGCAGAACTCATTTTTCACAGGAATGCATCAACAGATCTCTGCACCGGCCGGCATAGACCTTTCCGGCGTCATCAAAGATAGTTTTCCCTCTGCGTCCTCTGCGCACAGAAGCATTCCTTCCGACATCATTCCCGCAATCTCTCTCGGCTGCAGATTTACCAATACCATAACCTTCTTGCCCACCATCTCCGCAGCGCTGTAATGCTGCTTAATACCGGAAAGGATCTGTCTTACCTCAGAGCCGACACGCACCTTAGAACACAACAGTTTCTTGGATTTTGGCACTTCCTTGCATTCTAAGATCTCGCCTACCTGGAACTGGCACCGGTCAAACACATCGTAAGAGATCATCTCCTTTGCCTCCAGATCGATCACATCCGCCGGTGTCTCTTCCTGTACCTGCTTAGTTCCCTCTTCTGTGCCGGCCGCCTTTCTCGCCGCAAACATAGCGTCAACTTTCTCTGTGATCTCTTTCAGATCCTGACGTGCAAACAGGATCTCCGGTGCATCCGTTACCTGATTGCTTGCCGGATAAAGCGTCGATACCCGTTCCGTATCCTGGTTCTTTGCACATGCCTCCAGAACGGCAAACTCAACCAGCTCTGCCCTGATCTGTGCAGAAATCCTGTCTGCAGTCTCCGGCATATAGGGCTCTAAAAGGGAAGCGCCCACCAAAATACCATTTAACAGATTATAGAGTACTGTCGCTAACCTGTCTTTCTTCGTTTCATCCTTCGCCAAAACCCAGGGCATTGTCTCATCAATATATTTATTGCAACGCTTGAACAGTACAAAGATCTCTGTGATCGCATCCGCTACGCGCAGCTCATCCATCTTCTTTGACACTCTGTTGTAAGTGTCAGCCGCCACCCGGAACAGATCCGCATCCACATCCTCCGCGCCGGGCTCTACACCAACCTTCTTATTTTCTACCAGACCGCCAAAATATTTATGACTCATGGAAATGGTTCTGTTGACCAGATTCCCAAGCGTATTGGCAAGGTCCGAGTTCATCCGCTCCACCATCAGATCCCAGCTTATCACGCCGTCATTCTCGAAGGGCATCTCATGCAGCACAAAATATCGCACCGCATCTACCCCAAAGAAATCGATCAAGTCATCTGCATAGATCACATTTCCCTTAGATTTGCTCATCTTACCGTCTCCCTGTAACAGCCAGGGATGCCCGAATATCTGCTTCGGCAGCGGTTCTCCCATCGCCATCAGGAAGATCGGCCAGTAAATCGTATGGAACCGGATGATATCCTTGCCGATCAGATGCAGATCTGCCGGCCATAATTTCTGGTACTGACCGCTGCTTTCCCCTTCAGCCTCATAGCCGATACCGGTAATATAGTTCGCCAGCGCATCCATCCAAACATAAATCACATGCTTGTCGTCAAAATCTACCGGAATCCCCCATGTATAAGAAGTCCTAGAGACGCACAGATCCTGCAGACCCGGCAGTAGAAAATTATTCATCATCTCATTCTTGCGGGATACCGGCTGAATGAATTCCGGATGCGTGTTAATATGCTCGATCAGCTTGTCGGCATATTTACTCATTTTAAAGAAGTAAGCTTCCTCCTTAGCAGGCTTCACTTCCCTGCCGCAGTCAGGGCACTTACCATCCACAAGCTGTGACTCTGTCCAGAAAGATTCACAGGGTGTGCAGTACATCCCCTCATAATATCCCTTATAGATATCTCCCTGATCATGCAGTTTCCTGAAAATCTTCTGCACCTGCTTCTCATGATAGTCATCAGTTGTGCGGATAAACTTATCATAAGAAGTATTCAGAGCGTCACAGATCCTGCGGATCTCTCCTGCCACATGATCCACGAACTGCTTCGGCGTCACGCCCTGCTCCTGCGCTTTTAACTCAATCTTCTGTCCATGCTCGTCCGTTCCTGTCTGGAAAAACACATCATATCCGTCTTTACGTTTAAAGCGGGCAATACTGTCAGCCAAAACGATCTCATAACTGTTTCCGATATGCGGTACGCCGGAAGTATAGGCGATCGCTGTCGTCATATAATACTTTCCCTTACTCATGATATCCCTCTCTCCCTGTGTTTTCTATCGTTTCCTTCCCTGTTACAAAAAACCGCCTTCTCATATTCATTATATCCAGTCCGGATGTAATAAAAACAAGAAGACGGGTTTCTACCGTGTTACCACTTCTCTTCACCAGTCTCTCACAAGACCGGCCTCAGCGAGTACCATCATACTCTGCCGCTGTAACAGGCGGAACCTGTTGTGCCCTAGCTGTATCGATTCAGGCACACTGCTCAGAAGCCATCTTCGATAGATTCATCACTTCATTCCTCTCAGCTTATGGAATGTTCTCTGGAAAGGATCCCTCTATCTACTCTCTTCCTCATCGCTTTTACCAATCATGAAAGTAGCGTATCACAAAAGAGATACCTTGTCAATTCTTTAACACGAATCCTGATACCTTGACCTCTGCGCATACTTCTCTGTTATCTATATCTTCATTTGAAACCAAAAGACTGCACCAATAGGTTCCCGGTTCCTGCACAATCAGTTCCGGCCCGCTTCCAAGCGGTTCCCTGTCTTCATTCATCCATACCAGTTGTTCTTCTCCTGACCAGGCAAGCTGTTCATAGCTATCACCCTCTTCCAGACAGGCTTCCAGCCTGACCGCCCTGTCTGTACCATCCGTCTGCGTTTTGCGGATGATAAGCCGGGCATAAAGCGCATCTGTCAGACCACATATGATGTCATGATGCCAAACGGTCGTCGAAACAGTCGTCTTATGTCTGCAGGTTCCCGGCGAATCGTAACTTCCTCCATGATTCGGACACGTATAATTCCCGCCATGCCAGGAACCGCCTCCCGGTTCGTCCGGGTTTGGATACCAGGTGGCCTCCGTTTTCTTTAAAGAGGCGCTGCAGCGTTTCTCTTCTACTTTAGTCTCTTTCGAATTCTGATAGCATCCAGAGATGCCCTCCGCTTTCTCCTGCTCTCCTACATGGATATGTCTTACCTCTATGACCGCCTCTTTGACCGAAAATATTGGGAATAAGGATTCTGGAATATCACCGTTCTCCCCGTCCTGTCTTCCCGCCTGATATGCCCTGTCATTATCCGCACCGTTGCCAAACAGCAAGCAGCCGTCAGCCCATGCCGCCTTTCCGCGCGAAAGATTATCCGACACAGCCGTCCTGTAGAAATCAGTATACTCCTCTACCCCTTCTATGCGCATTGCATTCTCTGGCTGCAATACAGACAATCCCTCAGGAACTGTCTGGGAATCTTCCACGGCTCGTATCAGAACCGGCCAGCCGATCTGCGACAGATCCACTTCTTCCTGCTCCGCATCTGGATTGCGGTCATAGACGACCTCTCCTGATTGCTGCCGGAATTTCGTTCCCAACTGCAGCAAAATACTTGCTGCCGCATTCTTTTTCTCTAAGAGATAGGAATGAATGCTCCGCAGATCTGCTGCATCAATAACCGCCTGATCGCATTGCATCGCCCCCTTACTGTGCAGTGTACCCGACATGTCCGCTGCTGTAACTTTGATCCGGCTGTTCAAAATGCATAGCAGCAATAGCATCATCGCCATGATAGCTGCTGTCTTTTGGCTTCTCCTTTTGTTCTTATCTTTCACGATATCCGATCCACCTGCCTTCCTCATCATAGACTGCTTCATAGTCTGTACAGCCGCTGCCCTCCAGCCAGCCTCGTATATAGTGCTCAATCAGATCGCGGTTATTGCCTCTTATAAGACTCCCGTCCGACCATGCAGCTCTGCCCAATGTTAAATTATCTGCACATGCCAGCGTATACTTCTCTTCGTATCCGGAAGGAAGTGTCTGTGACTGTGCCAAAGCCTGCAGGAGCAAGTCAAAGCCAATCGCCTGCAATTCCTCTCCTGTCTGCAGACGCTCGACCGAAGCTTCCGCTTCCGGATCCCTCGAATACCGAAATCCTGTCTCATCCCGGATCAATTTCGTTCCAACGCCGCTAAGCGCCTGGGATAATCCCCCTTTGCCCTCAGCGGCATATTGAAAAAGCACCTGCAGATCCTTTGCGTCCAAAATAATCTCCTGTCCCTCCGCATTGGTGTAATGGATCACACCCTGACTGCGAAATTGTCCTGCCTCTTCCGCTGCTTTCGCTTGTGTTCCCGCAAACAGCATTCCTGCCCCTGCAATGCCGGCGCATAACATCATAGCCTTTCTGACATATTTTACAGATCTTACCTTCATATGGCTTCCTGTCAGTCTATTAACACCTGCCTTCCGGGTTATCGTCTTCTGGATCTTCCTCCCGCGCAGTAATTCATGCTGGTATCTTTTCCCTCTTCTGATTCTTATGCTTCCTCTCATTTCTCTGACTGCTCCTCTCATAGTTCTATTTCTTTGTTCTGCTGTCTGCCGCCATCGTTAGCAACCTTAGCAACTGTAAATTTTCTCATGCCATATTATTCTGCATACGGCTCCAGATATAGCGTATTGTTATCCGCATCATAATAGTATTTCAATGTCTTCGAAGTCAGTCCCTGCAGCCTGTTCTCAACCGAACCCAACTGGTTCAAAAGGACATCTAACTGGTTATTGACTTCTGTCATATTCTGATCCATCGCAGTTTTTAATGTTTTCTCTACCTCGTCGATTCCCGCCCATAGCTTGACATCTTCCTGCTCCAATGCCGCAATCTTCGTATACAGATTCGTAATATCAGACTGAGCTTTACTCATATTCTGCCGGATCTCCAGAATCTGCTGCTGAATCATAGGTATTTTCTGCTGATCCATAACCTGCACAATATCGATCAGATCATATAATTTCGTCTGCGTTTCTTTCAGATTCTGGACAATATTCGTAACTTCTACATGAAGCGCCTTAACCTGATCTAAGACTGCCTGATCTCCCTCCTTATACTCCACGATCGTCTCTGACAGGTTCTGTTCTACCTGTGTCATAGATTGCAATAATTCCTCAACCTTATCACGTAAATAATCAATGCTCTCCTGGTATTCCTGCGGAAGTAATTGCTGCCCATCATTCTGCGCCATATATTCCTCAGCTTCTTCTTCAAAGGTCTCTGTCACAAACGCTTCCTCTTCACTCTCCATGACTGCTTCCATCTCAAGCGCAGCCTGTTTCTCCGCCTCAGCTTCTTTCTGTCTGCGCTCCCTCGCCGTATGCGCCCATAATACCAGAAGCAGTAAAATGATAATAATAACCGCTACTGCTCCAATCATCACAGCAGACAAATGGTCCTCGCGTCTCTCAGGGTCGTTCCGTCTTTCATTCAGATAGTCTGAAAATTTCGTCAAAAATTCTTTCATGAACATCCTTTCCTCTCTAAAATTAATTTCAACATTTGGAAATCAGTGGCGATCTGCCATAGAACCGTGCCGCACGATACACGGAATAAAGTATACTTCAAAATGAATCCAAAGATTGTATAGATAAGATAGCAGAATCTGCTATGATTTACAATATCGGAATACTATACAAATTTTCTATATAAAAAAAACCAGGAGACACCTTAAATGCAGGTGCCGCCTGACTTTTACCCATACAAACGAAATTTCGCACTTATCATTTTCTGTTATTTTCAGCCTGTCTTACTCTCATCGTTCCCGTATGCTTCCACGCTGATTGTCCGTATCTTACCCTTTCACTTTTCCTCTGCCGCGTTGTCGTCAATCGACGCCTCCGTCCCTCACTCCTCTGTCTTACAGGCTGAAAAGTCACCCTCTTGTGAACGTTATCGCCAACTTGGTTATACTAATAAGTCAGAATTTCATAGCCATCCTCTGTCACTGCCACCGTAACTTCCCACTGTGCAGATGGTTTGCCGTCCTCCGTATACACAGTCCATCCATCTTCATCATCAATATAAATATCTGCCTTGCCCATATTGACCATCGGTTCAATCGTAAACACCATTCCCGGCACCATGAGCATTTCCGTTCCTTTGCTTGTGACATAACTGACAAAAGGCTCCTCATGAAATTCCAGTCCCACGCCGTGACCGCCAATCTCGCGAACAATAGAGTAGCCATTCGCCCTGGCATGGTCATTGATCGCCTGTGCCATATCACCCAGAAAATTCCAGGGCTTCACCTGTTCCAGCCCTACGTCGATACATTCTCTTGCCACCCGCACCAGTTTCTGTGTCTCCGGCGCTACTTCTCCTAACAGAAACATACGGGAAGAATCTGAAAAATAGCCATTATAGATTGTAGATACATCGACATTGACAATGTCGCCATCTTGCAGCAACCGTTCTGCACAGGGTATTCCGTGACATACTACCTCATTGATTGACGTACACACACTCTTGGTAAACCCTTCATAACCAAGAGGCGCCGCAATCCCGCCCATCTCCTTCGTCAAATCGACCACAAGTCTGTCAATCTCTTCCGTGCTCATCCCAATATGGATCTGCCGTCCAATCTCATCCAAAATAGCAATGTTCAACTTGCTGCTCTGCCGGATTCCCTCAATCTGTTCTGGCGTTTTGATAATATCGTGATCAGGTACAATATGACCCTGCAGTGCATAGTGTTCGATCCTCTCATCAACAGCCATATGGCATGCCTTGTACTTCCTGCCGCTCCCACACCAGCAATGATCATTCCGTCCTAACTTCTTCATCGTTTCTGTCATTCCTTTCCCAGATACAAGCAGACACAATACCTCTCAAAATTCCTCTCACCGCTTCTGCAAGGCCTGTCTTATTCCCTTACTTATTGTGCCATCTCATGATAATAGCGCTTGCTGCCGTCACAACAGCCATATCCATACTACTCCCTCGTACGCTGGTTTTCAAGTTCAGAACGAATTATTCTTCCTTTTTCTCCCACTCATCAAGCAGTTTCTGCACCATAGTCTGCAGCTCGACAATCGAAGATTGTTTCGCACTGGTTATATTTAAATCAGAAACTGTATGATCTAAACCTACGATCGTGCCGCTCTGCCTGGATATATTACTCTGCAGACCTGTAATCATAGTATTTTGATCTGTGATCGTGCTGTGCAGGCCCGTGATCGTGGCATTCTGTTCCGCTATTGTTCCATGCAAATCCGCGATCATGCCATTCTGTTCTGCGATCGTACTGCGTAAGTCTGCGATCATCGTATTCTGTTCTGCGATCGTACTATGCAAATCTCCGATCGTCGTCTGCAATCCATCAATACCGTATCTTTCTATGCAATGGCACGCTCATAATTATGGAGATCTTGATAGTACTCCACTCGATCCCGGCACAGCTTTTGGATTTGTTCATCTGTGTTGAATTGGAAGATACTTCTGGAAGCTTCCTGTAAATATTCGTCTGTGGCTGCCATCTTCTTAATTTCCTCCCATGTAGTCGCTTTAAAGAGTTTCGCCCCGGCGTCAATATGATACTTCTTATCTTCACCTGTAGCAAGATCTATATGTGATAAGTCTACCACACTTAGTACGAAATTGTCACTATAAATATGATAGTTTTTCATATTCATCAATTTATAGGTAACGTAAAACTCTGGGTGATCTGGAAAAAGTGTATAATCTAAAAAGCCAATATCTATTGCCGGCTGTACATCCAGATAATCATGACCGCGGTTAAGGCTGTCAAACGCTCGGCTGAGGTATATAAGAGAACGATTCTGCCAATTTAGTTTGTTGGCTACCTGCATCTCTAAATTAATCGATCCTCTGTGATTCAATACCACATTAATATCCAGACGGATTTCCTTCGCGTCCATTGCTTCTCCAAGAATAATCGGATTGGTAATCTCAACCGAATGGACTTCTGATTCTTCCAGATGCAGCAGCGCGCAGATCAATCCACGAAGAACTTTGTTGTTCGATTGTAAAACGGCCCGGAACATATAATCATTTGTCATGTTATATGGAACTATGCCATGTGCATCCTGCAGTTTCTGGTTTAATAAGTCATTGTTAACAGGTGATTTCGCTTTGATCATAGATGTGTCTCCTTTTCGATATGATAATAGAATTTGGCGAATGCCAGCCGGAAACAAAAAGAAGTGTGATTTACAAACTGTTCCCGTAGTTATATATTGAATGTTTTTGCACAATTTGTCAAGTAAACATCATAAAATATGTGCCAGATCCTCTCTCTTCTATGACTACATTGAAATCAATGCTACATTTTTCGTATTTAATGATTGCTTTATTTTTCTTCCATTTTTTACTATTTTTTATTTGTATTATTTATTTCCATTCCTTTTATCGTAAAATTATCCTAAAATCTAATAAAATAATTAAACATACTATAAGATGAATAAGAGCGTACAGAAACCATGCTGTATGACGGAGAGAATTATGAAATTTGGGGAATTACTCGCAAAACTGCGCAAGGAAAAAGGCATTCTGCAAAAGGAACTGGCAACTTATCTGAATGTGACCGTAGCAACAATATCCAATTATGAGAAAGGGGTTCATTCACCAGATTATGATACTTTGGTCAAACTGGCAGACTTCTTTGACGTGTCAACCGACTATCTGTTACAAAGAACTGACTACAGAGCAAGTATCAATATGTTGAACAAACCGCTTATTATTGGGTTCACCGTAAGTGATCTTTTGAATGCGGTCATGGAATTGGATCAGCGTAACACAGAGGCTCTGATCGATTACTACAAATTGTTGTCACTACGCAATTCTGTTGAACATGTAAAATAGAACTGCGCAGGACAGGGAGTGTCAGGGACGCTTGCAGTCCTGGATACTCTCTTGTTGTTGTGCAATTTTTTATTAAATATTACGGCGCCTGCATCTTTCTGACGAGCTCTCATAAATGATATCTTTAATCGAAAAGTTGATTGCATTCCATCTGTACCTATAAGAATAGTTTTCATTCTTTTGATTAAGATCTGATAATGTATGTCTTATATACTATATTTATAGTTTATTAGGTTGCGTATATTTCTTTTGAATTTAAAAAGCGTTCTGTCTTTTTCTTCGAGATGAGAACCATTCTAAGTGCCTCTGTATTGACCGTGGTTCCGGCAGGGGTCTTCTACAGCCGGTACTGTCTTGATACAAATATATCAAATCAATCAGGGAGTATCTTAAGCCATTCCAGCCTTGATACTCCCCTAAAGCTTTACCGTAATCGGTTCTTTCTTTTTATGTTGCTCAGGGTCCGGAACTCTGTTTCAGGCTCCTGTATCCCTTTCCGTTTTATTCCTTCCTCCGAATCTCTGTCTCTGATTGATCTGTCATCGGATCAACTGGATGCCTTTCTGCTGTATCTATTGGATCCTGTTGCACAAACATCACTCCGATCCTGTTCTGGAACATTTATTACTTAAGAACGCTTCCCTCAACATTCAATTCACCCGATCCCAGGTTAGTTACAAAGAAACAATGTCCTCCTGTTAGCTTAATCTCAAACGTATGTGACATGTTTCCTGACCCTTCTATATATCTCATGATATCCCTCGGATCCTTGATTCCTGTCTGGTATCTAGTACTAGATGGTTTCCCAACCGTTGTCACTGTCACTTCACTACCCTCATCCTTATGGAAATTCGTTGT
>CAJTRA010000026.1 GCA_910578345.1 uncultured Lachnospiraceae bacterium
TGTGCGCCTTTCCGTCCCCCTTTGCCTGTCTGATAATGGCGGCGATCTGCTTCTTTTCCTCGCGGGTCAGTTTCCGCTTCGCCTTAGTTCCGGGGCTTTTTCCCGGTGCGCCGCCTTTGGTTGGTTCCTTTGACAATCGCTGATACCTCCTTTTCCAGTTTCCGCTGCTTCTCCAAGACAGCGTATAAGTTCTGTGTCTGATAGGGTCGCTCCTTTGGTCGGACAAACTTTGTCTGAATGATGTTCTTTATCACGACTTCAAGGGGCTGTCCGTGCTTCTCGTACATTGCCATGAGGAAGCAGGGTAGCATGACGACGATCATCACAAATGCCGCCGCGCTGGTTCCCGCGCTGTCCTTCAGCAAGAAAAAAAGCGGCAAGCCGATAATGATCAGCCCCTTGTCAAGTAGACAGCTTAAATATCTAAAATAAAGTGCCGGGAATGGCCACGCTGATATATGTGGTCATTCTACGCACACCATTTTTCCTTATATTTCTCAATGCGTTTGTTTGGGGGAATGGGGTATTCTATCGGATGGTCTGATGCCAGTGCTTCATTCCGCACTTCGAGCGGTGTTTTGCAATGGTATCTGTCCTGCGGACGTTCCTCGCTATAAAACCTCATATAATCTCTTATGGCGTGCTTCAATGAAGCTTCGTCAGTTATTTCATACATTTGATACATTTCTGACTTGATAATACCCCATAAGCCTTCTGCGGGGCCGTTGTCAATACAATGTCCAACCCTGGACATGGATGGCTCCATCTGCCGCGCCTTCAGCTTTTCCTGGAACACCCTGCCCGTATACTGGTATCCCCTGTCACTGTGAAAAATAGGTTTCGCATCTGGATTTGCGGCGATTGCCTTGTCAAACGTCCTGAATACGAGCCTGTTGTCATTTCGGCCGCTAATGACATAAGAGACCGGATACCTGTCGTATAAGTCCAGAATCATGCTTAAATACAGTTTGCCTTTTCCACCCGGGATCTTGAATTCTGTTACATCGGTTGACCACTTTTGGTTAGGCGCCGTTGCATAGAAATCTCTGCTGAGTTTATTTTCTGCCATCGTCTGCGGTGCGTAAGGGCTGTATTTTTTCTTTTTCTTCCTGATCACAGAATGGATTCTCAGTTTTTTCATGATCCTATGAACCCTGTTTTTGCTGTATGTCGTATGGTTGAAATGATTAATCCATGATGTCATTCTCCGGTAGCCTAAAATATGGCGGAAACGTTCATCGTACTCCCTGATCAGCCCCGCCAGTTTTATGTTTTCCTGCTCCTGCACCGGGATTTCCCGGTGCGTCCATTTGTAATAAGTCGCTCTGGAAACTTCAAGCTGCCGGCACATCCATCCGATGCCCCAGCCCTTTGTTTCATGGAAATGTCTTATTGCCAGGTACTTTGATTCATAACGCAGTTTCCCAAGCCTCACATCCTTTCGAATTCTTTCACTTTTTTTAACAGTTCAACTGCCATGTCCTTTTCTTCCAACTGGCGTTTTAAACGTAGATTTTCACGCCTTAAGCGTTCCAGCTCATCTACTTCATCATCTGTTTTGTGGCGTCCCCGCCTGTCTGTTAACCCGCCTTCACCACTGGCCTCATATTTTTTTACCCAGGAATAAACCTGGCTGTAGGAAACTTCGTAAACACTGGCAGCCCCCTTGTAATCATGGTTATGGTTCAGGCAATAAGTAACGATTTCCCTGCGTTCCTCAATGGTTGTTTTTCTTCTCGCTGCTGCCATATAGACCTCCCTTTTCGGACTGTAGTCCTCAAGTTCGCTATCGGCATTATAACACTGAATCCAACGCCTGAGTACCTCACGTGAAGATATGTTGTATTTTGCAACAACATTGTCCACACTCCCTTCTCCTGACAGGACTGCTTCCACACACATCTTTTTGAAATCTGAAGAATATGAGCAATTGCCGGGATGCTTTATGAATGCAACGATGCCATAAAGCCTGTATTTGGCAACCCATTGCTGCAATGTTGTTTTCCCTATGCCATATTTTTCTGCAAGAAAAGGATAGGAGCTTCCGTCAAGGTATTCCTGTGAAACCTTTGCACGGAATTCTGGCGTATGTGGTGATTTAGCCATATAAAAATACCTCCTAAGTAGATTTTTGTTATTTTTATTGTCTACTTAAGAGGTATCATATCATATGATACCTACCGCCTCTTTATACTATACTTTGTACAGGTTGATCTCAGATATAACACCCATCTTTTCCAGTCTGCTCTGCAGTGTTTTTGCATTGTTCAGGCTCTTGTATGCGCCAGCCTGAATGATCCATAGCTGCCCATCTGGCGCGATTTCGTCCGGTTGCGACGTCGCAACGTCTGTCTTAATTATCCGATTGAGTAATTGTACGATATGATCCCCATAGCTGTCCTTTGCCGCTCTGGCCGATGCAAGGTCGGGATATCCGCTAAATCCAGGCACCGCCCATTTCCCGGAAAGTCGCTCAAATGTTGGCACACATCCCTTTTGTACATACCTGTACCGCGGGTCCACGCAGGCTTGCACAAGCGGCTCTGTAGTCGCATATGCTTTGAGGTGCTGTATCTGCGCCCGGATCCCGGTGCGGTCATCCGCAAATGTCAGCCCTGGCACCCCGCCGGTCGCTCCCAAGCCGGCATAATTATGCTGTCCGGGCTGTACATCGCCGCCGAACTTAAAATATCCCGTCTCGATCAGTGCTTGACAAAACGCGCCGTCGCCGCGCACTCCCTCTTTTGCCCCCTCATCAAGAAAAATAGACGCAAGGTGCAGATATCCTACCGCACGTGGATTTACAGATAGTAAATGCTCGTTTAGCTGCTTTGCCGTTGCAACACTGCTGCCCATGATCGCCGTCTCACCGTCCGCGACCACAGGAATGACAATATTATCAAGTAAGGCATCACAAATTGCTTTTGCCATCGAATCCGCGCCGCCTGCCTCCCTGTATGTATCTATGTCTACTACATTGTCACAAAAGCAGCACTCGATCAGCATAGATTTTGCTTTTGTCTTTCTGATCACATACAATCCCGATCCGGCCTTGACACCGCGGTCTGTAAAGCCCAGATCCGCGATATTCGCGCATACGTCAATTGCATCTTGATACTGCCTGCCCTCATATGTATAGACCTCAACACCATGCCCCTCATGACTCTTAGATGCATTAAAGTGTATGCTAATAAACCAGTCAAGATCGCGCATATTAGCAAGCGCAACAGCAGCTGCTAAATATTCCTGCTGCGTATTTGCCTGATCAATCGTACAGTCGATCACAGTAACGCCGGCTGACCGGAGCAGGCTCATGAGGGCCTGTCCTACCAGCCTTGTATGCTCACTCTCCTTGATGATTCCAACGGCGCCATAACCGGCGCCGCTGGCTGTATGACCACAGTTAATTCCTACTGTCATAATGTCACGCTTCCAGTTCCGGCAGTCCTGCAGTAGATGTAAGCAAGCTAAGCACCCCAGCTAATGCTGCTGCAGATCCAACAACGATCCAGTTGACCTCACCCATAACCGCCGCAGTCCCGATCGTTGCCACTGCGGTCTGTGCCATTGTCTTAACCGCCCTAACGCCTGCTGCCTTAATCCATCTGTTCCAGTATCCGTTTTTCATCGTTTTTCCTCCTTATAATCCCATATGTAGCACCGCGAGTGCCGCGGCTATTACTGCTGATATGACTGCAGAGATCGCTGCCCCTACTGTTGTCCGTCCAAGCCATTTATTGCGATCCCGAAGCTCGTCGATGTCCCTCTGCTGTTGCTCTGTCTGCTCCTGCAGATGAATGATATCCCGCTGATTATCATAGATCTGCTTCTTGCTGCTATCCCAACTTTCCAGTTTAGTTTCTATTTTGATCAGCCGATCTAAAACCTCCCTCTGGAATTCATCATTCGGCATGGTTCATCCCCTTCCCTTTTCATACTGCCGGTGGCTAAAAGACTGCCGGTGCACGATTGTTTGCCCTATTCTGCAGCCAGATCAGCAACTTCCATGTCAATCAAGACATCTCTGACCTGCTCTTTAAGCTTAGCCGGCACGTCAGAATAATCCTTCTTGCCCTTGACGATCAGCAACGCATAAACGATTGCCATATCTTCCACCCCCTCCCCAACTAAAAAATAGAGCAATATCTTAAGCAGGATCATCAGTTACCACCTGCAAACCCTTCGATCATCTCGTATGTTTCTGCCAGCCCCATCTGAGTCCCCGTCAGCTCTTCTTTCAAGGAATTGATCTCATCCCGTAGCAATTCGGCTTCCGTTTTCTCGCGTAGCTGGAAACATGTGAGAATCGTGCCATCTGGCTGAATTGTTGATGTTTCACTGTCAAGCAGAATGTTGTCATATGTTCCAGTGACAATGCCGCCTTCATTTTTAATCTGGATGTTTTTCAGATTTTCGGAAGTCAGCATGTCCCATGTTTCCAACATTTCAGATTTTGTAGCTGATAAAACCTTCATGTCTGAAAGTGATGATCCACTTTCGATTGCAATTTCTACGTTGTTGCTTAAGATTAGTTTGTCTTTCATAATATTCCTTTCTCCGTCCTTGCCGGGCTAATATATTTATAAGTTTCTTTTGTTTACCGCTCCCCTGCTGCATTAAATGATAAATTAACGTCTGGGCTAGGTGGCTGTACTTTTGGGCTTACCGTGGATGGCAAGCCCGGCTGGAAGGATGGTGCGGATACAGTGCACCCTTTTAAAAATGTAGAAATATTACACATCGAAAATCATAAAGGTACGTACAAAAATGTTACGATTAATTTTGAAAATAAGGCACAAAAAGAAATCTTGTTATGTTATGGGATAGTTCCTACTAACAGTGGACAGTATTTCTTTTGTGATTTTGTCCATGATATTAAATATGGCATCCAGTCTATATCAAAAACAGATGAATCCATAATAATTGTAAGGCCTAATAGTTCTACTTCTAGTATCCTATATGATGTGTTCATCGCATTAGCGTGATACCATGGAAGCCTTGAGATATACGTATTCATGATCGATCAAGCACAATCATATGTTGCGCATATCCAGCCGCCAGCGTGGGGGTTGTTATAGATACGCAAAAAGTATCTCCTATTTTTAGAGTAATGGATGTTTCGATAATGGCTGGTACATAATTTAAGTCACAGATCTTATTTTCAACGCCGTTAATGATAGTTTTAACGGTAGCTGTATGCCCACCGCCTTTAGTATTTCCAGCGATCCGTAGTGTATAGGTTCCGGCTCTTTTGCATGTCAATGTGTTTCCATTGACTGTGAAATTATTATGCTGTACCAGTTTTAATACCGCGCCGGCTTTATATGATACATCTCGTTCTGTCTGAAAGATCGCGTATGCGGGAGAGTTAAAAGGGCGCGCTGGATCTGCACCTACCTTTACATATGGCTCACCATTTACAACTGTAAATGCGATCTGCCCATGGGCTAAATTATCATTTAATTCGCTGACCATCTGCTTCACGGCCAGCGCACCAGCCGCCTTACCCGGCGTTGTGTTCGCTTCGATCGTCTCTTTTGAGTCTAAAATATCTACTTGTTCCCCACTGCCGCCGGACTGTGCCGCCTCATTGATCGCAGCCACAAGGCTGCCTTTTTCATTCGTCTGCAGATTTTTCAGATCGCCGACCTTAAGCCCTTTCCCAACTTCTGCTGTCAGTGTCTCCTGCGTAACTGCCCTCGTTCCGGATCCGTCGCCCATCTCCACGATATACGTGCTTCTCTCTGGTATCTCAGTAGTTTTTTCAAGACCTGCGATAGGTTGTGCAATACTCATCCTCTCTTTTTCCTCCTTTTTAAATATATTTTTAGTTGCATTTACAAATAGGTCTGCTACTCAGTAGTGGCCTGCCCATGCTGTCAACGATATAATTCCCGCTATCAGTGAGCAATCTTGCCATCACGTTACCAGACAGCAACATTTCCTGCATTTCTTCGATCTCTCCCCGCAGTTCATTAATGATAGTCAGTAACTCCCCAGGGGCATCTTCTCCTAAGATATCCTTCATCTGCTGTACCCACGCTAGGAATTCTGCTTCATTCTCATTCCGAAACCTGATCAGTTGTTCTGTGATAGCCGCAAGATCTGTATCACCTTTTTCCTGAAGCTTGCTGAGATATTCTATGAGGTCAGCATTATATTGCTCATGTAGCTCCTGCGCCTGCTCAGACAAAGTATTATAAAATCTGGTTACGTTAGCAAAAAATTCATCGTATGATTTCTGCGCCATCTGGCAAAATTCTTCATAGCTTGTGTTCGATTTTTGGACAAATTCTTTATAAAATGCGTTCAACTGCGTAAAAAACACGGCGGTGTCAAGATGGTCGATCAGCTGAGTGATATAGCCGCAAACGGAACTATCTGCCCGCGTATCTGTAATGTTGCTCTGCATAATCATCTTCTGCCCCGCAGAAAGCCGGATGTCGGCTAAGCAAAGTTCATAATAATCCCCAGAGGCAGGACGTAGTAAGCCGGGCGGTACAGGATTAGCCGCTTCCTCCCCGGTCTTTATAATGATCTCTACCATACGCTGCAGGTAATTGCAACGCATAACTACCCTGTCAATACGGCTGTATTGCTGTGGCGCTGCCTCTATCGTCAGGAAAGAAACTTCATTGTCATAACAGAAGTGCCCCCTGACCATACCAAAACCCGGATCAAGCTCAAGATTCAGGCCGCTTCCTGCCGCCCGCACTCGGAAATTCGTGGAAGGTCTGGCGAGTACGCCATCACTGACCAAACTTGCAAGCAGTAACGCAAATAAATCCGAAAGTTCTGCTCTGTCAAAAATCGGCATCCCCTCATCATTCACACCTATGATCTCTGAATCAAAATATCCATATCGTAAAGCCATACCACTATGTTGTCTCCTTCCTGATAATCTTCTTAAAATCCGTTGCGCTGTCATTTCCAAAGATAACGCTCAACGTCCTTTTGGAACCTTCTAATACTTCCTGAATCTCCGTGATCCGTTTTGAACACTCGATGTTCACATCGCTATAGCGATAAGTGCACAGATCCCCTAAGTCATAATCAACCCCGTAGATCAGATTAGCTGCTGGATCCACATCACTATCCACCTTTTCGATTCCCGCATAATCCGCCAGCTTTTCCAGACCTCTTTGAAATAACAGGTCGTGGTATTGTTCATCCGTATAAGTGACATTATCCGATACCTGCTGCAGATCTCTTGCATCCACCCACAGTTCCCGACGTTCTTCATCATGTGAACTCCTTATATCTACTTCAACGATCTTCCGATTTGCCCCCTCACCAGCTCCAGCGACAAATGCAACATTTTTACAATCAGATTCATCCCGATCATATTGTGCGTTCTTGATATTCCTGAAAGCATCTGAGAAGATCGCCCAGCTATTGATGTTCTGTGCGTCTGTACGGTCAAGCCCTTTCCACACCTCATAGGTCAACGTATTCTCCAGATAATTAAAGACCAGCCGTTGTGACATTTCCTGCGTCTTCAGCATGTCATACAGTCGTTCTCCTACCGTATCACCAGTGTTCTGTAGGGTAATAGGGCTGCCTCCTCCCCGTACCCTTCCAAGCTGGATATGACTGATCTTCCGTTCAGCATCTTCAGGGTTTATGACATACTTATCAACAATGCCACGCGCTAGTACCTCCGGCGTCCCCGTTTGGTTAAATGTAGGATGGATCACATTGTTACTCAGCAGATGTTCGGCAAAAAAACCTTTGCAATATGATGTTTTCTGGCTCTTATCCCCTCGCATAAAATTGACTTCCCGGATTACACCCAGTTCTGTACGGTCATTCCTATACAGATAGCTCCCGGTATTGATCAGATCAAAATATTCTGCCGGAACATGGAGCTCAAATATGCCAGGGCTATAATATCGCCTGTACCATAGCAATGTATTAAACACCTTTATGGATCCCATTGTCTGGAAATGTTTGTCAAATATGATAAACTGCATACGTCATACCCCCAGATACTTAGGACGGTAATATAGATTTACGTCCAGGTTCGTGTAATTCTCATCCGCATCATACTCAAGATAGTTATCCCCGACTTCTAATTCAAACGGTTCTGATTTCCTGTCAATATGCTGATAATGGTTTACCCCATTCAATTCAATTACCTGGTGCCTTGCGTTCGTATCAACCAGAAGGATATCCCCGATCTCCATATCGCAATACACCCTCATATATTGTCCCGTCTTAACATTTGTTATCTTAGGATTTTTTACACTCCCACGCCTTGCTACGAACTGGATCTGCACACCGGTGGAGACATCCCCATCGTTAGAAAGTACCACCTCCTTGCGCAGCGTCCTGTAGCCGGTGATCATGCCACCCAGCATCAGTCCTCGCGCTTTTTCCGGATATTCCTGTTTGTTCCCGGCACGCCTCGCAAGACTGTGCCATGGGAAATGGAATTGCGGCGTATAATGGGCCATATTCTTGCCAAAATTATCAATGTTCAGCATATAAGGATCAGGACACATCAGGTCTACGATGATGCCCAGCCGTGTATCAAGGTTCTTCTGTGCCGCAAACGTCCACCCTTCAAGCTCATATTCTATATTCCGCGAGATCCCCATATTGGTTATCAGGGCCTTTCCCGTATATTTCGGGTTGAAAAACTTAATGACCGCAGCCCGGTTCTCCCGGTTGTTGCGGCCACTCCTGAATTTTGCTTCGATGTGGATCGGACGTTTCCCTATTTTCTTTCCGTCAACTGACACGCCGTCTACCAGTGCGTTATCTGACGTGCTTATTTCCAGCTCTGATGATTCGAGGCCGGAAACTTTTGTGATGTCAATATCCTCGCCCGGCCCCATTACCAGTGTCCTTCCGTTGCAGGCCAACTCGATCCTCAACGTGTTTACTGTCATTTTACTCCTCCAGCCATTTTCCTAAATGCTTCCCTGTTTGCCTTTGCTGTTTCTGACGGCGTCACTACTGGCACATGGTAGTTGTTTTCCTGCTCCTGGTGATTGTCATTGTATACAACTGTCCCGGCACTTGTCAGCAGCCTGCCTGCGCCAGCCCCTGAGGCATTCAATGCTATTTCGTTCATGGATGCCGTCACGGTTCCCCGCATAGCCGCTATAAGTTCTCCAGCCTGCGCTTTCATTTCCTGCAGCGTTTTAGGCATGGAACGCCTCACGCCTTCCATCGTCCCTGGCATCAGCTGGCGTCCTACTTCATCCCGGAATGCCCCGGACGGGCTATTGATCTTTAATGCATCCTTGACCCCGTCTAAAAGGCTATCTGCAAGCTCCTTGACCTTTTTCACCAGCCAGTCCCATCCGCTGGAGATGCCATCCCAGATCCCATGGACAATATTCTTGCCAACCTCTGTCATCCGTTTGACAATATCGGCGCCCCATTTGACCATCCGTTCAGTAGCTTTATTCAATTCAGATGCTATCTTTCCAGGCAATTGTGTCAACTGCGATATTATTGCCGTGATCATGTTATTGATTGCCGTTCTGGCCTTCGCTAACATCTGCTGTCCCCATGCCTGGATTTTCGTCACTACATTGACAAGCCATGTCCAAACCTTCCCCGGAAGTTCGGAGAAGAAGGTTACAATGCTTTCTACAAAAGCGTTCGCGGATTGTTGGGCTTCTGCCTGTATATCACTCCCCCACTGCTGAATCTTTGCTACAGTATCTGTAAGACAAGTCCAGATTTTATCTGGAAGTTCGGAGAAAAAGGTTACAACGCTGTCAATCGTTTCTCGTGCCGCATTAATAGCCGTATCATATATCTGCTGGCGCCACAGTAAAAATCTGTCAATGGTGCCGACTAACCAAGTCCATATCTTTTCTGGAAGTTCAGAGAAGAAGGTTATAATACTGTCAATAATCTTTGGGATTTCTGTCTCCACCCATGCGCGGAGTTCCATTCCCCATTTGATAAACGTGCCTATCACATATCCCAGCCAATACATCACTTTTCCAGGAAGTTCGGAAAGGAATGTCCCAACACGTTCTACAAATCCATTTATTGTCTCTTGGGCTTTCGCCTGTATAGCTTGCCCCCATTGCAAAAACTTCTCTGCAGTTTCCTCAAGCCACGTCCATGCTTTGTCCGGTAATCCTGAAAGATACGTAACAACCTGGTCTACGAATCCCTCTATAGCTTCTTGGCCTTTTTTCTTGGTATCATTTCCCCACTGGACAATCCCATTAACCGTCTCTACAAGAGCGTTCCATACCTTATCAGAAAGATCCTTGAATGGTGCAATAATGGCTTCCAGAAGGATTCCTGCTGCTTCCGTGACCTGTGAAACAGAACCGGCAAGTGAATAGACGATTGCATCAACAATGGCCGGCATATTCTCGATGAGCGCCATCGCTATGGCCGGGATCGCCTCAACGATGCCCATCATCATCCGGATAGCTCCTTCAACGATCAGCGGCGTATTCTCGGTAAAATAGTCCGTAATGGCGATGATCATATCCGGAAGCGCCTGCATTAACTGTTCGATCACTACCGGCAATGCTTCCAGTATCGCCATGAAAAGCTCGATAGCACCTTCAAGCAACAATGGCGCCCCTTCGACGAATCCTTGCACCAGCCCCATGACGAGTTGTAGCGCAGCGTCTACGAGCACCGGAAGGTTTTCCACTACCGCAATTGCTATCTCCGTCACAATGTTCGCTGCTTGGTAGATCAAAGTTGGAAGCGCGTCAGCAATACCCTCTGCCAGTGCTACAATAATATCAGCGCCGGCCTGCAAAATGTCCGGCAACCAATCAACAATACCTTCCACAATGTCTGATATTGCCATGGAAGCTGCCTGAACCATCTGTGGTGCACCTGCAGCAATACCTTCGGCCAGTTTCCCGATCAGGACAATGGATGTCGTCCATATTTCACCGACACAGGACATCAGGCCGGTGACAAGTGACGTGATCAGGCTTGCGCCTGATTCCCCGATCCCCGGCGCACTTTTCAGGCCGTCACAAAAGGACATGACCAGACTGACGGCGGCTTCAATGACCATCGGGGCCGCTTCCGCTATCCTCTGGACTATCTGCGCCAGAACGCCACCGAACGCACCCACAAGGCCCTGAAAACCGCCTTCGTTAAAGGCATCCTGTAGTTGCTGTACCATCCCCTGTGCTTCTTTTACAACGTCCTTTGCCGTGTCCTGCATGGTTTCATACAGGGAAACGCCTAAACCTTCCAGGCCGGACTGCAGGATCGTGATCTGCCCCTGCAGATTATCCTGCATGATCTCAGCCATCTCAGCAGCTGATCCATTACAGTTGTTTATTGCACCAGATAATTTTTCAAAATCTTTATCTGACGCATTGACGATTGCCAGCAATCCAGACATGGCTTCCTGACCGCCCAGCATAGCTGCATAGTTTGCTTTTTCATCTTCCGTCAGGCCAGCGAAACCTTTACGCATATCAGTCACGATCTCAGAAAGCGGCTTCATCTTTCCTGTACTGTCTGTGATAGACAGACCAAGTGCGTTCATCGCCATCTGTGATTCTTTCGTCGGCTTTGCAAGCCTCGTCATGATTGAGCGCAAAGAAGTACCCGCCTGTGAACCCTTGATGCCGGCATTTGCCATAAGACCGATCGCGGTTGCCGTATCTTCCGCAGAATACCCAAGCGATCCCGCCAATGGCGCAACGTACTTAAACGTCTCCCCCATCATGCCGACATTGGTATTCGCATTACTGGAAGCCGCTGCCAGGATATCCGCAAAATGCGTAGAGTCAGATGCTGACATACCAAAAGCCGTCAACGCATCGGTCACGATATCAGATGTGCTTGCCAGGTCCTCCCCGGAAGCGGCAGCAAGGTTCATGATACCTTCAATACCGCCCAACATGTCCTCTGTCTTCCAGCCGGCCATCGCCATATAATTAAGGGCCTCCGCTGATTCAGTCGCACTGAATTTCGTGGAAGCCCCCATCTCTTTAGCTTTCTCTTTCAGGTTTTCTAATTCTTTACCGGATGCACCTGAGACTGCTTGCACTTGCGACATGCCGGATTCAAAATCCGAACCGACCTTGATCGCCGCACCTCCTAGTGCTGTAACCCCGGTTGCAACACCTCCTAATACTTTTCCTGTAACAGATAGTCCTTTTCCAAGGGCATTCACACCCTTCTGGAATCCAGAACTGTCTATCTTTGTATCAAATTTTAATGATCCGTCATTACCTGCCACTCTCAAAACCTCACTTGATCAGTTGTGAAATGTCACCCCCACTCGCAAGGATGGCTTCCAATTCCTTTTCAAGCCTTATCTGTTCAGCGGATTCCGGAATCTTGTAGATCCGCTTCATGCGCCGGTAAAATTCTTTCCTTTCCTTTGGCATCTTCGCAGGAATTTCCATAGTGCGGTATGCCATGATCTTGCAGAAAAGCGTTGTTTCCGGCAATCCCAAAAATAAGGCCCTAAACTGCCACCAATGAAGTCTGTTTTTTGTCAGGTCGATCTTATATGTTTCCAAGAATGCAGCATATATATAGCCGGCATCATGCTCATAAGAAAACGGCAGATCCTTTCCGGAAGTCTCTTCTTCCGATTCAGATCGTGCAGGTATGTCGGCACCACACCGATAAAACCACATGATATTATCCAGTGCTTCCTTCACCGTATCCATGCTATCCAGCAGTGGAAAAATCACATCCCCATAATACAGCCGCAGCACAGTATCCAGCTTTTCGTCATCCGGCATTTCCAAATCGCTAAGTGCCTGCTCAAATAAAATACCCGTGCGGTAATCTGTATTGATGGGGATCTCTTTGCCTGTCACGAAGACGGTATAAGGAAGTTCATCCATTAAGATATTCATAGCCGGTTATTCTGCCGGTTCTGCTTCTTCTGATGTCCCTGCATAGACCGGAAACTGTCCTGACGCTGTGTATATCTGTTGGACAGATCATTGAACTTCTTTTTCTCGTCCCGCTGCGCTTCGTTGATCCGTGCCAGCGCTTCCAGATGCACCATAACATTCTTGCTGCCCTGAAAGATACTTTCAGCCGTGCCCTCTCCGAATACGCCGTCAAAAAAATTCTCAACAATCTGGTTTATAGCCCTGTACTGCGCGGCGACACTGCCTTTCATTGTCTTACTCGAATTGATTTCGCTTTTTGTATCCTGCGCAGCCGCCTCAAACGCTTCCATGAAATCAGCATCCATAAAGTCCGCCTGCAAAGTTACCCCATTGATCTCTATATTCATTTTTTTCTTCCTTTCCTCCACCGCAGCACATAAAGACAGCGCAAAGCCACGGTGCTACTCTGCGCTGTTCTGATCGTCCGCTGCCCTGCCTGGGTCAGCTACCGTTTTCAGCAGTTATTATTCTTTTTGTTTTACTCCGTAGGTTCTGTTTCCTCAAGTTCGAGGTCAAATTTGCCCTTAAACTCTCCCTCAGTAAATTTCATAGCCACGGTATCAAATTTGCCATGGATAGGGTCCCCTACAGCATGCAACGTACCGGATGCGCTGATCTTTTCGCCGCCTGCGCCGGTAAAATCGCTGACCTCATTTGATACAATAAACTTCCGCGCCGTAAACTCCGCAGTATCCGCATTCGGCGTGCCGATCGGGTTGAACAGCTCAACTTTCACGTATGTATGTTGTGCATCCTCCCCGGTATGATGGTCGCGCCCATCCTTCCATAGGGTATAAAGCGCTTTCTGCGCAGGGATCGCGTCGAACTCATAAGGGAATTCCGTCTCATACGCAATGATGTCTGCGGAACTTGTTACCTCATTGATATACGTCGTGGAATCACTTTTTGCGCCGGGAGATTCATCCAGTTTCGTAAATCCAACCCCGCACAATTCCATTTTCCCGTTTACTTCCAGGTAATCAGCGATCTTATTACGGATCAGTGCGCTCCTGCCGCCCGTAAAAATCTGTAAATCAAATTTCTTCATGTTTTCGGTGCCTCCTTAAAATATTGTAAATTCATCTGGACTTGATAAAAAGCATTCTCCATTGTCGCATCCAGCATAAATCCCGGTGCAAGAACAGTCAGTGTCTGTGCTTCACATCCTTCCGGCATTGCGGGAAGGTTCCCGATCACATTCTGCTCTTCCACCCAGTTACAGAACTCCTCATAGAAACTCTCAGCCTGGACCGCCATAATCCGATCCATGGAATAGGCTTCCCGGCTGTTAAAATTGAACTGATACTGCCTGATACTGGAACCGTCAACATAAGTTTGTACGACCGGGGAAGTGATAGCGGATTCCAGTGCATATTCCACAGGCTCACTTCCCAAAGCGTTCACCCGGAAGACGCCGTCTTTCAGAAGCGGGCACTGTAAAAAATAATCTGTCAGCCCTTCAATAATTGAATTAACCAAATGCTCCGCCTCCTCTGCGCATTATTTTTTTTGCGCCATCCAGAATGTCTTTTCTGTGGGCTGTTTTCATTCTCTCGAACCACTTTCCTCCCCGACGTGAATCATAGGATCTCGACTGTGCCGTCTTGTAATACTGAAATCGTGCGTAAGGCACAGTGTATTGCACAAGTCCGCTTCCCAATACGGTACCCACCTTTCCGCTTCTTACCAGCGTACCAGACCGGAAAGGTATCAACGGCTGACTGTAACGCAAGACTTCATTATCCACAAAGACCTGTGCATCATCAAATTTACCGCTCATCCTTGCTCCAAAATCTGGGCGAAATTCAATTGTCACTGTGCCATCAGGCAGAACAATCTTTTTTGTGTGTGGTGTCTGAACATTAAATGTTGCCACCTACTTACCTCCAATCCTCCAGTGTCTTGTGTACAGGCTGCCACCGGATGTATTGTCCGCATACTCTGTTACATGGATCAGGTCAACACCCTGTTCTCTCGCATATACCGCCACCTCATCCTCATACAGTGCGGATTTTTCGCCAGTATACTCACTACGGACGACCAAGTCGCCTTTTTGGATCGTCCAGTGCCCTGCCGCTTTGCCATCATCCAGCTTCGCATAACGCAGATCTGAGAGGAACACCCGGTTATCCTGAATTACAGAGATCAATGGAACCCTGATCTTATACTGGACATCGTCACTCCACACTCCATTGTCGGCTACTTTGGATCCCTTCCCTTCGACATAGGAAACATCCTTGATCACTGTGGGGATATAGATCTTTCTTCGTGTTGTCTTATCTGTCCTGCCATTAAAGATAGTCACAGCATCCACATTTGTGGTCATAAGTGCATCCCGCCTTTCCTCTACGTGAAAGCCATCCTGTAGAGAGCAGACGGGTCCTGACTGCCTGATACATACACCGCTTGACATATTGATCCGTTGTCTCCCCATCCTTCCGTGCTACGATGAAAGACATAGATAAGCCGTCTTTGCTCTCAGATTTCAGATTCCCGCCTTGCTTCTGTTCCTGCCTGGCTTTATGACAGGCATCCGCAGCCGCACAGACAGCGTCCTTTATAGCGTCCGCCTGTGCTATATCTGCGAAGATATCGCCGTTTAAATAAGTCAGGTAACGGATGTATGCTTCCGCTTCCCTGACAGCTCCAGGAAATGTCTGTTCATTCAGAACTGATCCCTTGTACATATCAGAATAATACACAAGATCAACATGCATCATCCGTCACTCCTTTCTTATGCGTTTTGCTGCTCCAAAAACTCTGCAATGATTTCAGCTTTCACCGTTTTGGTGATGGCATAGCCTTTTTCAGCAGCCAATGCCCTGATCTGGTCAATGGTCATGGCTGTAAGCTGCGATTCCGTATAAATGGTTTTTTCCTGATCCGCACCCGGATCGTCACCCGCTGAATATGCCGCAACGGAAGCGCCGGATGCAGCACTCGTCAGGATAGCGAACGGGCAGCGCTTTGTTTTATCGGGAACCATGGCATTGATCGGGTTCGGGATCTCCCAGCCCAGACGCATGACGGCCCGCAGTGCCACCATGTCATTCTGCATCAGGTTATACTTAATCTCTCCTGTAGACGGGTCCTGGATCACGCCCTGGTCGAAAATCTTAAACGTGATATCCTGACGGATGCTGTATACCAGCTGTGAAAAGTCCCCGGAAATCATCAAGGCCCTGCTCCTGTCAAAGGCCCCGTTACGCGGGAAGCTCATCGGAGAACCGTCCAGTGTGTAAGTCGCGCCAGTCTGCATGTCAGACTTGAAAACAGGCTGCCCCGTGGTGTCTTTAATTCCCCGTAGTTTCGCTCTCATAGTAATGTCAGCCATGTGGCCGTTTACAAAATAGCTTCCCTCTTCGACCTTCGCAATCACGCCATCTTCTCCCAAAATGGAGTCGTACAGATCGGATCCCAGTGCCACGATAGCCCCGGCTTTTGTCGCTGTGGTTACAACGTCATCGCGCCATGTTGCAGGCTTTTCCACCCCGAACAGAACAGCGCCGTCGATCTTCTGTCCAAAGGCTTCGATCAGGCGGGGCCGTACTTCTCCCCAAATGTCGTAGTCGGCATCATCAAGTACGGCTTCAGAAATCGGTACAACGACCGCGATCTCTTCCGCATAAATCATTTTCTTATCCCATGCCATCGTTGTCAGCTTCTTCCTTGCCTCGCCGCCCTCACCGTTGACAAAATATGCTACCGGAAGCATGTCTAATACGGGCATCCGGTACTGCGCCGCCGTCATATTGGGAAGCCTGCGGCCACGCTGTAACACAGCGGACTGTTCAACCACGCCCTGAATAATGTCATGGCTTTCCTGTACCGGGATCAGCGCTTCTGCATTACTTCTTGTAATAGAGCTGGAACTCTCTCCTGTAAAAGTCTGTAAGTTAAAAAGTTTCCTGTTTCTGTTCATATTCTTTTTTTTCTCCCTTCTTACCTTCCAAACGCTGAACGAATGGAAGCGTTGATCGAATCATTGACTGTCTGGCCATTGCCTGAACCGCCGTCAGGCTTGCCTGTGGAAACGACCTTCATCCCCTGGCCTATGAAACGAGGGTTCTCTTTCAGGAAAGCGTCAGCTGCTTTCTTGAAGTCAGTCTTGTCATCCACCTGTTTGCTGACTTTGAACAGCACATAGTCAAGATCGTCAGGCTTCACGCCTTTGTCACGCAGGTAGTTGGTGTTCTTCATTTCTTCCACCTGTGCCAACGCCGAATCCCGTTCTTTTTCCACGGCTGTGACATTGGGCTGCTGTGCGGCTTTCTTCGCCTTGAAGTCAGCCAGGGCAGCCGTGACTTCGTCTTCACTCATGCCCTGCTTCTTAAAATAGTCTGCGAGGGCAGCCTTTGTCGCACGGTCGGCCCTTGCCTGCGCGATCTGTTCTGCCTGTTCATAACTGTAAGTTGCTCCCCCGGCATTGTTCTGGCTGCTGTTGCCATTCCCGGCTGTTCCTGCACCAGTTCCTGTAGCACCAGTACCGCCTTCACCGCCGTCAGTGAAAAGCTGTAAATCAAAAAATCTCTTTCTCATGGTTTCATCCTCACTTTCCTGTGATAATCCCGTATTCTTTGCCCCGTCGGACATGAAAAAAGCACCCTTTTCAGGATGCGTCATTCACTCATTACAAAAATTCAATAACCGGGTATTCCGCAGATACCCCGCAGATACCTAAAAACCATGTATCAATCAGAGCCTTGCCCGTGTCGTTTATCGTCTGCCACTCAATACAGACGTTCCCAGCTTCCACGCTTTCATACAGCCTCATACGGGCGATTTCTTTAAGTCCCCTTATAAGTGTCAAAGTAAGTGCAGAAACCGCGCTACAGACGATATCTGAACCGTGTGAGGCGGTGTTTGCGTGGCCTGATAAATGAATCTTGTTAGGTGTGACCAAAACTGTGATCATGTTCCTTCTCCCATAGAAAAACCGCCAGTTTGCACTGACGGCCAATACCGATATCTTTATACTCCGGGAGTTATGTCTTTAACTCCCCGCGTGGCATTATAAATTTTCCGCATAATTGAGTTTTCCTGAAGATATTCCAGTCCTCTTAAAGTGATTCTCATCTCGGAGCAATCGCAATTTTCATCACCAGTAATGTCACGAACGATGCGCGCTCCTTTGATATACCCAACGTCCGACATCATCTCAATATATCGGAGCCAACGTGTTTCGGAAACACAAAGGGCCTCATGATTAATTTTATCGATATCTGGCTTCGGCTTGTCCATATCCTTTTCCAACTGAGACAAGATCTTATAGACTGCTTTAAAATTATCCAATCCCTGTTCCTCCTTATATAACCGCTTCAACATCTTCCTTTTCACAGTCAAATAGCGGCCACGCACCGCCATCATGCCCAGGCAGGACCCCTTTTTCCTCTGATTCCACAGTATAATGTGTCTTTCCATTTCTATGCGACACATCAACTATGATCCCTATGATGTTCTTCGATTTGATCCGTACTCTGTCATTCAGCTTCATGCTCAATCCTCTCTGTGACCAGTGATCAGCCGTGGTTTTGCATCAGCTGAATCCTTTTGCCAAACCATACGAAAAGTTTTCCGATTTTGGCCAATCCCAAGTTCTACAAAAATACTAAACCGCTCTGCACCATCCGTCAATGTCTTTTTGTCCGTCGCCCTATCCTCATTATACTGCAAAAGGATATCCCTGCGAAGCTTTTTACCATCTTTTTCGGTATAACCAGCATCAAAAAACTCTTGTGCATGCTTTGCGCCGGGCTTAAGGAAAAAGCTGTCAATCTTTGTATCTGGAATCCTCACCTTTTTACGGTTTTCTTCTACCGTTTTATATTCTTTATAAGTGCGTTGCGACGGTGCAACACGTCCACGAAGGTCATAATAAATCCTTTCGCGTTGTTCAGGCAACTTGAATTTCCGGCTGAATTCTTTATACTCATCAAGCATGGACTGATATTTACACCGTGCAATCAAGACATCATCCTTGTCGGCGCCGCCTTGCTTTAGTAACTGTGCCTTTTCTCTCTGCGCACGCATTGCTGTTTCCATACGACGCTGCTTTTGTGTTGCCTCATATAAATTGTATTCTCTACCACGGTAGGAGACTTTTTGAGTTTCCTTTCTCTCCGTCTCTGCCAGCCATTCATCAGAATAATTCCTAACCGAAATCCCGTCCAGAAAAGGGTAGTATGTGTGACGGCAATTCCAGCCCAGCAGACCGGAGCCGGAACCCAGCCCGCAGACATCTACAAGTTGCTGATATGTCCACACACGCCCCTGCCATTTTGCATGATCCGGCCTTGCTCCGGGATGCCAGTCAACTTCATATTTGTCTGTCCTCAGCGCTTGACCGTTCATTCTGGATATGTGCCCGGTCAGCTGTCCCATCCCGGTCAGCAGCGCACGTCTGGCTGCTACATCTACCCTGTTACTGTGCCCGGAAGCATAGTCAACCGTCCGCAGCCCGGAAGCAGTCATCTCACCCACGACCTTACGGATCAGCGTATTATAATCAAAGGCTCCGGATGCCATCATGGTGATCGCATTGTCCAGATACCCATTGTATATCTCTGACAACGGTGCAAACGCTTTGCGGCCACCGCCTATATCCACCATGAAGCCTAGCGACCTGCTTATATTAAAAAGTTCGTCATTAGATTGCTGGATCAGTGCGTTAGTAAGCTGCTGCAATTCATAATTCTGTTCATAAGGGACAAAGTAGGCATTGACCTGTTCATATATTGCCTTGCTTCTGACATATTCCTGTTCTATGACTTCATCGTACAGTCTGAATACTTCTTCCTGATCACCACCCACAGCTGAACGGATAAGCTTTTCAACATCCTCCGTGCTGTGCCCCAGCACAATATAGCGCTGAATCTGCCAGTCAGCTGTAGAAGTGATCTTTTCAGCTTTTTGGATCCGGCGCACGATATCCTTTTCGATTTCCTCTTCCAGCATGATATATTTCTTCTCAATACCGGCTTGCAGTACCGACTGGTACTCTTGTTTCATTAGTGAATCACACCTCCGCCGCCACTGTTATCAAACTGCTCTGGAAGATTTTTCCGAGCATCCTCTAATGTTTCTCCCATCCATTTAGCCCTGTATTCATCTACTCCCATAGCGCCCATCGCCACGTCCTGACGGTCGTTCAGTCGTTCTGTAGTCTTATCCTCAATGATACTGTCGTCAAAATTTATTATGATATCCGTATTTTCCTGTAGGCCGGGGATTCCTATGCTGATTCCTGCCCGGATGATCGTTCTGACCAATTGGATCAATACCCTGTTCAAAACAAGTTCATGCTTCGTCAGGCTCCTGTACATATCAGAATTTTCACTGATCACTTCCGTGGCAGTCTTCACACCGCCTCCCTCAAATTTATAACGCTCAGTGCCAAAGCCGCATTTAAGTGACATCCAGTTCAGATCATCATTAATCGCCTGGCTGTGCTCTTCGATCCGCAGTTCCATATTAACCTCATGAATCGCTTCTTTCGAATCAGCGTTTTTAAAATAATCTTCCGGCAATTCATAAAATACTGAATCGTTCGGGTCAAACACCGCGTCACCATTATGCGTCGTGAGCATCTCCGGCGCTACAAATATGCGTTTACGTCCTAAAGAAAACTCGTTCGCATAGCTGTCATATTCAAGATCGATTTTCCGGACTACGTCGATAGCATTCGCGAATAACGCTACGCCCATAGGATTTGTCGTATCCTCATCCGCATTATTTACCATGTTTAAACGGTCAATGATGAAAAGCGGCTGGTCGGAACCCGTTTCAATACGCTCTGCCAGCCCACTAAAGGCAGGTATTTCCTCCCACTGTTCCGGCGTAAGTTCCGTCCCTGCCCCTGCGGTGTTCTCCACCACACTATTTTCGATCACGTACTGACTCCGGTTCTCTCCCGGCACGTCCTCGATCTTGTGGTACTGAAGATGCACATACTTCTTTCGCTTATAAGTCTTCGGGAATGTAAAGATACACTCCGTGATAACTTTATTCTGCCAACTGGTAGGGTAGATGTGGGCTGCTTCAACATAATTGATCCCCACACTGCCGCCTGTCATGTTCCCGGCCTCATCCACCGTGGCATCCTTGATATGTACCACATAAGCTACGGTTCCCAGAGCGGCTTTCCATTCCTGATATTCGTTCCCCAGTTCTTCCCAGGTATTAGATTCCAGAACATCTTTCACAAATTTATCGGTAGCCTGATCTGCTATGGTGATCGTCACTTTTTCATTCAGCAGCAGATCGGCCATATCTTCACATACTTTTTTAGCCATACCGAGCGAATACCGCGTGCAATTCACAGACGAGCCGTTCCCTCGGTATATCTTGTACCTGTGGAACTTCCTTACATTGGAATTGTACCAACTGCGCCATACTTCGATCCGGCGGTAAAATGTAGGATCCAGCGTGTCGATCCCCTTATTCCTGAAATAACTGAAAATATCCATCCTGTTACTCGTCGTCCCTTTCCCGCACCGGTAACCAGTGCTTAATCTTCGTCCACATCCCTTGAACAAGATAACGTTCAGCGTCACAACAATGATCGTCGATCTTGACCGGTTCCTCCTTGCCCCTCTCAATGGAATCTGGATCATACGCGTAAATTCCGAATTCCCGGATCAAATTCTCCTGCTTCGGCGATACGCTTAATATGTTAAACATCAATACCTTCTGTACCCGGCTGATCCCCAGCTTCACATCATTTTCAGCGTCCCGGACTACAACCGGGGCATTCGCCGCACGGCAGGCGCGTTTTATTTCTTCCTGCAGGCCCTGTGCCGAAGGATCCAGGTATAAATAAAAATGTGTCCCCTGCATCCCGTAATCTTTGCCCAGATCCCGGACGAATTGTACGAAATCCTGCGCATATTCTGATGGTGCCTTTTGCTTACCTGTCTCCCTACCGCTATGATAATACTCATCCAATCCACGTAACTTCCTGTTCACCAGATCCAGGCCGGCCGCCTGAAAAGTGGTCGCATTCTGCTGGCCATAATCGCCGCCGATCCCGATGATAGGGAACCGGTCAACGCCGGCTATCGGAGGATCTGCCATATGGCTTTCGCTGAACATGTAGTAGATAACCTCATCAACGCCTATGCTCTGCCCCAGCCACACCCAGTTATACAGCCGCTCGTCAGTTTCTTTTAGCATTTCTGCTGACTGTATCAAGTCAGGCCCCAGCCAGTCCGGAGGAACATCCCTGTAGTCCGTATGTATGTGGATGCAGTCTGGACGCTTCTCCATCTTCCTCACCCACTTGACAATATCAGAGTTCGGGTTCTTCGGCGGGTTGAACAGATAGATCATCTGAAAATCGCCCTTGTTTCCACGGGCAAAAGTCGCTTCAATGTTCAGAAGTTCATCTTCACCTTCACCGTCGTCAAAGAATTCCGTTAATTCATCCAGGATAACAAGCTTAATCGGCTTATCCTCATCGATGATACCCTTCGTATCGTCTATACCGTCAGATCCGGCAAAGTACATTGTTGTACCGTACTTCCTGTAGGTGATTTCCATGGGAGACTTTGTGACCTCAAACTTCTTCTTGCTTATCCCCAGCCGGTTAATGCCTCGTAACATCTCCTTGTACACTGTTTTCCGCAGTTTATTATGCCGCTTACGCAGCACTACAACGGAGCCAGACGCATCTGCAGTGATCTGGTAAATGCCACGTACTCCGGCAAAGCTAGACTTTGTACCAGCACGACCAGAAGTCAATATGACATGTTTTACATTCCTGTTGTTGAAGATAGCCTGATATTTTGGAATAATGATATCACTGATCCGTACCTGTTTCTTTTTAGGTAGGACAGTCGTTAATGATTTCGACACCGTCATCCTCACCTTCTGATCCGCTACTATTCCTAATCCGTTCCGTTTCCGCTTCCAGTTTCTTTACACGCGCTTTCTGTTCCTCTGTAGCGAGCTCCCAGTTCTCGTGCAATAGCTCGTTATACTGTTTGATCATGCTTCTAAGTTCACTTTGTGCACGGGCCTGCGATTTCAGGAAGTTAGCCTGCTTATCCCATGCCTGCTGTACTTCCCATTTCTCACCGATTACTTTTCCGTCCTGTTCTGCGATCCTCTCAGTGGTCTTATCATCCCGATCACGAACGTACATGATCTGCTGCGCGCGGATGATCGCCGCGTATGCGATCTGAATCTGATCCCATAGGACATCCAGCGGATCCGACGGCATTTCCTGTATAATAGAAAAGGCCTCCTCCGGAAGGTATTTCCGGAAAAGACCATGCTTCTCTGCGTTATTATTTTTCTTCGGCGCGCCGTGGCCGACAGCATTCTTGTTGCCAGGCTGGCCGCCTTTATGTTTCGTAACGTTACTATTTGCATTAGGTAACGTTACTTTATCCCATTTATCCTGGCTCTTCCACTTCCGAACCTGCTCTTCCGACACATGCAGTTCTGCCGCAATATCTTTGAGCATCCTCTTTCTGCCACTCTCAAGCCAGAGCCGCATCGCTCTATCTCTGCTGGGGCTTCTCGGCCTTGCCATCATCACCACCTCTTGATCGTTTATTATGTAAAAAGAGACCGCCGTAGCTGCCTCTTCCTTTTCTTCACCACCTACACTATAACACAGGTCGATACTGACATTCTATGACATTTTAAAATTTTTCAGAGCCTGGAAATGCATTCTGTACATTTGTCTTTCAGTTACCCCCATCTTCTGCTGTATATCAACCCACTTCATTAGTTTTATGTACCGATACATCAGAACGTCTTTCTCATCCTCGCTCTCAAGCTGCTCTATTTTATCAGTTATCTCTTTACACTTCTTGATCCGCTTATACCTGCACTTAAGATATTTTTTCTTCTCTTGTTCTAGCTGAACTGCATACGATGAAAGATCATTATTATTGTGCACATGAGGCATTCCATCATTAATGGTCGCTGGACATATCCCGCTCAACTGGACTTCCTGCAGCCTAAGTTCACTGCGCTGCATTTGGCGAACTACCCTCTCATAGCTTTTAAGGTATTCCTTTTTCTGCTTGATTTCTTCCTGTTCCTGCTTCACCCTTACCCCTCCTACATGATTTGATCATATGAGGTTCGTCACTTGTTATACCGCTTCTTCAACTTTTTAAAGTGTCTCTGCATTTCCTTCACCAAAGCAGTATCCAGCGCTGGATTGTAATGCTCTGCCGTCCGCTTTAGTCGCTTTCTGGCGGCTATTTTCTTACGCATAAACTGATCAGATATAAAAATGGTGTATCGCGCACCGCACTTCGGGCAGATGAAGAACTGCTCAATAATCTCTTCTCCGTTCTTATCCCGATCGATAACCTCTTTCCGAATGTCAAAGCCGATCTCTGTATTACATTTATCACAAATGCAAGTTTTCATACTGCTTTCATCCTCTCATCTCTAATTTTCTGTACTAATTCTATTGTCCTATTCATATTAGGACAACCTTGACAGTTATGATCTTCCGTTTGATATCCGTCACACTCAAGGCAAGTATCAATGCATAAGTCAAGCTGTTTCCTCACCTGCGTTTTTGTATGTCTTGCATCCCCGTTTCCCCTTCCTTGTTCATCCAAATCCCGATAATTTTTTAATTCTGCTACTAATTTGTGACATCTTTGCAGGACCGACACCGTAAACATATTATCTTTTTCTAACTGACTCTTTATAGCGCATTCGATCTCAATTAAGTCTTTCTCTATATCTCTCTCCATGCTTCCTCCTTCGCTAAAGTTCAAAATTGCGATTTTATTTCCATAAAATGATTTGTCCACACCTCTTACATCTAAAATTTTTTATATCTGGTCTGTAACCAATTGAATTCCCACATGATGGGCATTCATTCCAGCTCAAATTGCAATCTCTTCTTTCAACTCTCACAAATTTTTTGGGTATATCAGGATTAAATTCTAAATCACATTTTTTTATTTGATAACAAATCACATTCTAAACATGACTTAAAACATGCATTATACTTTTTACATTTAACTTTATCACTCAGATTTTACCACCTCCTCTTGCGATTCTTTCAAGGATCTCAACTGCCTCATCATTAGTCATATTCTCTCTTGTACTATCGTAATCTTTCTGATTGTACTCAGTTACCGTGTACGTTTTCGCTCCATCACCTCCACTAAAAACCAAAACTGTTGCAATATTGCGCCGTCATGCTATAATAAATTTTATGGAAGCATAGCTCAGCTGGGATGAGCGCTCGCCTGACTAGCGGGAGGCCAAGGGTTCGAGCCCCTTTGCTTCCATTTTTTTGTCTGCTAAACCTCTGTGTAACTCAGATACACCTGCCTCACGATCTCGTGAGTAAGGGCCTCCTCAACAGTTATGTGCCTGTTCTCCCTGTATTTATCAACATACTGCCTGAATCTGCTGTTAAACTTATATTCATTCTTGAGATTCTCACCGCTCATGCCTGCCCCTCCTTTTCTTCCCTACGCAGGCCACAGTTATCAATAAAACAGCTGCTGCAAGGCGGTATCTCACATTCTCCATTTCGTACAAATAAGCATGAACCTTGGCTGTAGCTCAGCGTCTCTGTGTCGTCATATCTCAATCCTAAAATTCCTCCGATCTTTAATCTTTTCTAAAGTTTTTCATAAAATGTCTGCACTGCATGAAAAAGGAGCCTGAATAATGTTTCCACATCTGTACCTTTATACCGTGCCATAAGCTTTTCTGCATCCGCTATAAACCCTTCCCACCGGCTGTCATCCAGTTTCCGAAATTGGTATCTGTATGCCAGCCGCCACACATCTACAAATACTTCATACGCCTTATTTTTCATAGTGCCTCGATCCTGACATAGATTCCCGGTATTTCTGCCCAAAACTTTTCAACGATCTCGCTTGCCACAAGGCAGTCATCTTTCCAGAAGCCTACTGTCGTCATACAGTCCTTAAGGAGTTTCTGCAGGTTATCCGTATCCGGCTTTGTGATTCGGTATTCACCATCTTTATGGCTTCCTTTTGGGAAACACCATTTTACCAGAAGCCTGCATCCAGTCTGGCATGGCTTCTTTGGCTTATGTTTTGCCAGATGGCCTATGAGCTTCATCCTTGCAACTTTGACCTCTGGTGGGTCATAAAATACCGGTTTCCCTTTAATGACTGCCACCTGCTTCTCCTGATGGGTACAGGTCGGCGGTTCCATCGGCATAAAAAATTCTGTTGTCATACAAGTCGCTTTACTCCTTTAACGTATTAAATTTTCTTTTTCCCTGCTCAAGGTATGGTGCCCACCTGCGTGCGGGGTGGGTGGTCGTCGTGCGTCAGCTTCCGCACGACTACCTACCCCCGCGTAGGTGGGGGTGCACATAACCCTATACGTAGTATAGGTGTTGCGCACCCCTTTTTGCGCACTGCACAAAACCATACTTTTTATGATCATGCGCACCCATGCGCATTACTGCACGACACCTAATCATGCGCACTTTCATCTCTTCTCCGTATATACGACTTTCCGTCTTCACCCGTATATTTTTCAAAGTCCTTTCTCAGCTCTTTCTTCTGGCGTTTTGAATCTCCAAACCATGAAAGCAGTTCTTTTGGATTAGTATCCAGCTTTTCAGCAAGTTCCTGTGCGGACACTTCCCGTCCTTCCATCTCAATATTTGAAAACTCTATCTCAAAGTTATTGCGCTTTTTCAGGCGGTTATTTTCTGCCTGCTTTTTACGGTTATCAGCGGCTTTCTGCCAGGCCGGCTTTTCTACATCAGGCTGAATGTCTCTTAAGACACCGATCGTATCCATACGGTGGACCGGGTGATCAAACCACAGGTTCACCGGAGCAAATTTCGGAAACTCCCGCAGCGTGCCTTCTATCCTCCATGCTGTCTGCTCCTGCACCTTCTTCTTTGCGGCGCCGATCATGGCTTCCAGCGTGCTGTATTGGCCTGCCGTGAGTTTCTTCTTACAATACGATTCCATCTGCGCACGGCTGCACAGGGCATCCTGTGACACATCATCTTCCCATTCATCAAAGTGCCTGTTCAAAAAACTTATGCAGGCATCACATACTGCACTGTCTTCCTGCTGTTTTAAAAGATCATCGTTTAAGTCAAGTTCAATCAGGTCCAGGAGCGCATCAGGATCACGGGCAAATACACCGGAACCGCTTGCCCTGTCCATGGAACGCTTTCCGCCCTGGCTTCCCTTACTATGATGGTGGCAATAGACCACAGCACAGTTAAGTTCCGTACATACCTTGTCAAACTGGTTACAGAAATTCGCCATCTGGTCGGCGCTGTTCTCGTCACCAGTGATAACCTTATAAATCGGGTCGATCACCACTGCAATATAATTCTTCTTTGCTGCCCTCCTGATCAGCTTCGGTGCCAGCTTATCCATGGGAATAGACCTTCCTCTTAAGTTCCAGATATCTATATTATTAATGCTGTCTGGATGCCATCCGAGTGCCATATAGACATCCTTAAACCGGTGCAGACAACTCGCCCTGTCAAGTTCCAGGTTGACGTACATGATCTTTCCTTTTGTGCACTGCCATCCAAGCCAGCTGCGGCCTTCCGCTATGGCACAGCACAATTCTATGAGCGCATAGGACTTCCCGGCTTTTGACGGACCTGCCACCAGCATCTTATGTCCCTGCCGCAATATATTCTCGATCAGCGGCGGAGACAGTTCCGGAAGGTTGTCCCACACATCCACAAGCGGCTCTGGCTCCGGCAGGTCATCGTTAATGCCCTCGATCCACTCCTGCCATTCCTTCCAGGATGCTTTCCCGATATTCGTATCGACAAGGAACTGTTTCCTGCCGTTCCTGATGATGCCCGGCATCCTTGACAGCCTGGACGGGTTTCGGTTCTGGGTGTCGATCTTAAGGCCGTTTTTCTCACAGATATGGTACAGATAATCAACCCTGTTCTTATATTCCTTATAGTCTGCTGCATCTACCCGCACAACGGCGTGTAAGCTCTTGCCTCCACTATGGACTAAGCACGCTACTGGCAACTCCAGTTCCCTGATGACAGCATTCTGTTTCTCGATCTCCATGACATCTGATTCCACTAACACATATCTGAATTCTGTGACGTTCTCTGTCCTGACATCCTTACCGTCTAACGGGTTGATCCGTATCCAGGCACCCGCTTTCTGGTCATAATCCCCTATCACATCCCGGATATCCTTTGCCTTATGTAATTCCTGTATGAGTTTCCCGGCAGTACGATCGAACAACCCCTTTGTCGGCATATGTTTCTCATCTTTCTCGAAGGAATGTGTTACATATCCGACGCATTCGGTCGAATCAAATAGTGTCTCCAGGTACGTGATCAACTGTTCTTTCGGGTCCCATGCATCGGGTGCTGTGATCTCTCTGGACTCCAGCCAGTTCTTATCTACGATCATCCCCGCATCCTTTCTAATGATGCCGTCCCATTCCAGTTCATATCCTGTATCATGTTCCGGGAGCCATTCATGGTCCTTCGCCATCTGTACGATCGTGCCGCCCGTGACGGGATCCGCCGCCCCGCCAAAGCTGTCCCATTTGCGGGAACACTCTCCCTGGTGGTAACGCTTTGCATCCCGCCTGCTCCACGCCTCCCAGTCCGCCGCGGTATAACCTTCTTCCTTGAGCGCCATGCCTGCATTGACCCACTCCTGATAGGAAAGGCCTGCCGGGTCTATCTGCTGTAATACTTCTAAAAGGTCATATCCTTCCATCTTTCTGTCATGCTCCTATATATTCCTGCGGTACGATCTCGGATGGAACCCTCCATCCATTGGCTGCGATCCTGTCAATCAGCCGCTTCGCCGTATTGAACTGCCATGTCCCTACGTGCTGGAATCCCTTTCCCTCCAGGAAACGGATCTGTTTTGGCGTCGTGAGTCCTTCTGCGCGCCGCTTGTCCAGCCTGTCCAATATCTTGGCCGCTTTCCCTGCATTGTCGATCTCATCCGGCAGGATGCCCAGCTTCTCTAGCGTTGCTTTCTGTTTGTCTGACGGCGGCGCCATCTCCCAGCCAAAGGCCGGCACATATCCAGACAGGTCTTCCGCCTGGATGCTCATCTCGAACTGCAGCGGATCCACCAGTTTCTTCTTCCTGCGGCGCATTTCCGCAAGCTGCTTTGCAAGGGATTCTTCCCGTTTGGTGACTACATCTTCAGCCGCCGTCTTTTCTGCTTCTTCAAGGCCCACCGGGCACCCAGCAGCTTCTTCCAGGTTCTGGGTCATCTGTGCCGCCACTTCCCGGTCTGTACAGATCAGGTCTGCAGGGTGGCACAGTTCATGCCGTTCCGTGTGCCAAAGGAAATCCAGTAACAGCAGTTCCGTCTTGCCCTCGGAGAGCCTTGTGCCCCTTCCAACCATCTGGCTGTAGAGGCTGCGTACCTTTGTCGGACGCAGCACCACGATACAGTCAACTGCAGGGCAGTCCCAGCCCTCCGTCAAAAGCATGGAATTACATAGGACGTTATAGTTCCCGTCTTCAAATGCAGAAAGGATCTCTGCCCGGTCCTTACTCTCCCCGTTCACTTCCGCTGCCCTAAAACCTTTTTCGTTCAGGATGTCCCGGAACTTCTGACTGGTCTTTACCAGCGGCAGGAACACCACTGTTTTCCGGTCCCTGCAGTATGCCGCCATCTCATCAGCAATCTGCTGCAGGTAAGGATCCAGCGCAGTGGCGATATCTCCTGCCTTAAAATCCCCTGCCTGTATACCAACACCGGCTAAATCCATTTTTAACGGGATCGTGAGCGCCTTGATCGGACTCAGGTAACCGGACTTTATCGCTTTTGGCAGTGTGTATTCGTATGCCAGGGAATCAAATATCTGTCCCAGGTTCTTCATGTCGCCTCTATCCGGAGTAGCTGTAACACCAAGTACTTTTGCCCCTGAAAAATGTCCCAGGATTCTCTGATAACTCTCAGATATGCTGTGGTGCGCCTCATCAATGATGATTGTATTAAAATAATCCTCCGGAAACTGAGACAGCCGTTTCTCCCTCATAAGCGACTGTACGGACCCTACCGTAACCCGGAACCAGCTGCCGAGGCAGCTTTCTTCTGCTTTTTCCGTAGCGCATCCAAGCCCTGTGGCCCTGAAGATCTTATCCGCAGCCTGTTCCAGTAATTCCCCGCGGTGCGCCAGTATTAACACACGGTCGCCCATCCGGACACATTCTTCCGTCACCTTTGCGAACACAATAGTCTTCCCACAGCCCGTAGGAAGTACCAGCAGTGTTTTCAGGATTCCTTTTCCCCATTCATTAAAAATGCTTTGTCTCGCTTCTTCCTGGTATGGCCTTAATTCCATCAGAACTCACCTGCCTTGAATGCCGGCCCGTCCTCTTTGGGATAGAACCGCTTAATGTCATTGCTCCTGCGTTCTTCGCCATCTTTATTCGTATAGGTATGAATCCCTACCTTGCACCGGCCAGTGGAACCTGGTACTGCTCCCCAGTTCATCTTGAGCGGTTCTCCCTTCTTCTTCTGCCCGATGCAGGCAAAGAACGCTGAAAGCATTCCTTCCGTCTTGGAATGAAGGAACAGGTTGTGCGTGATCCGCGCAGTTCCCTCCGCTGCCTCGATCCGCAGTGTCAGGATCGCTTTATTGCAGGGCGGAAGTTTCTCGCTTCCCGGATGCCTCCCTCTCTCAAAACTGTCTACCGTAAAGTTGTAGTCTCCTTCCGACAGCATTATGTAATCACTTGCATCCTTTGTTATGGTATCATCCCAGCTAAACTCTCTTTCTTCCATGTCTCATATCCTCCTAAATGAATGGTATCTCCTGCTTCTCCCGCATCATCCGGATCATCTCATACACCTTCGGCCATGCACCGATCAGCACACCCTGTATGAATCCTTCATCGTATCTCTCGATGGGTGTAGCGCTGGGATAATAGCCTTTGGCAGCAACAACATTTTGGATATCCCAGTCAGAAACGCCATTGCCACGCATCAGATCTGTCAGCGCTTTCGGCAGCTTATCTGGATCATTATCCATGAACATGCTGCCCTTTCTGTCATCATCAGACGCCCTCTTCTTGTCTGCAGGTGTTAGCGCCAATGATAAAATGTAAGAAAACGCCGAAGAAAAAATGTAGATTTATGGCGGAGAGAAAGAAAAAAAGATAGACTCCTGATAGGACGAAAAATGTCCGGGAAAGGAGTCGGAAATGAGAGGAGAAAGCTGGATGGACATACGAAGTGACAGACAAAAAGGAATGAGCTATGTGGAGCTTGGGAAAAAATACCACATGGATCCCCGGACAGCAAAGAGGTATGCACAGTCACCACAGAAGCCGGAGTACACACTGACACAGCCAAAGCCAACAAAACTGGATGCCTACAAGCAGCAGATAGACCAATGGCTGGAAGAAGCGCCCTATTCTGCGGTACGGATACTGGAGAAACTGCAGGAACAGGGATTTGACGGAAAATACAGCATCGTGAAGGAATACGTCCGGGGGAAGAAAATGGACCTGGATGAAAAAGCAACGGTGCGGTTTGAAACCATGCCGGGAAAACAGGGGCAGATGGACTGGGGCTTTTTTGAGGACCATCTAGTATACGAAGACGGGAAATG
>CAJTRA010000027.1 GCA_910578345.1 uncultured Lachnospiraceae bacterium
GATAAATTCCATGGTCAGGGAAAGAAGGGGTGGAATTTAGTTTTGCAAATCACATTTAACTAGTACTTGTCGCATGGAGATAAAAACATGTTTGTTTTCTGAAGGATATATAGTATAATATATGACATAGCGTTTGCGGGATAGTTCCTGTCAGGCTTGTTTGTTTTAGAGAAAATATTTTCACAATGTGAGGGCTGGCATATGAATAAGGAGTATCTGAAAAAGATCGTATGTTTTGGGGATTCCAATACTTATGGCTATAATGCAAAGACGATTGACCGTTTTACGGAGGAAGAGAGATGGACCTGCCTTTTGGCCAGGCATTTAGGCGGGGGCTATCATGTAGTGGAGGAAGGCCTGGAAGGGAGAACGGCATGTCTGGATGATCCGTTGTTTGAGGGTTTATGCGGTTTTCATTATTTGTACCCGTGCCTTATGACTCATAAGCCAGTGGATTTACTGCTGATCATGCTGGGAACCAATGATGTGAAAGAGCGTTTCTCCTGTACGCCTGCGAATGTGGCCAAGGGAATGGAAAGGCTGGTGCAGAAAGCCATGGATTCCAGGATTGCCTTCAGGGACGGCATACCTAATATTGTGCTGATTGCGCCGCCGGCCATTGAAGCGGGCTATAAGGATACGGAAGTCTACGGAGAAATGGGGGATGGATGCGATGAGAAAAGCCGTGCACTTGCTCCCCTGTATGAGCAGGTGGCAAAGAATATGGGATGTCATTATTTAGATGCCGGAAAGATTCCGGGGGTAGAGATGAATCCCTATGACTTTATGCACTTGAGTCTGCAGGCGCACGGCGTGTTTGCAAAGTTTCTGGCGGAAAAGATCCCGGAACTGCTTGTTCCTAAGAATGCGGGTATCAGGTAACAGACTGCGACGCCAGATAGTTAGCGCCCCACATGCCGGCAGAATTGCCGAGCACGGCGGCGGCAATATGTACATGGGAAAAGCTGGGCATAATAAACCGGCTTTTTTTCTCTGCAATCTTTTGCAAGATCAGTGGCTGGGACATGATGCCGCCCCCAAGAAGGATGCAGGAGGGATTGTAGATGTGGGTCAGCGTGGCAAGCCCAAGCATGATTTCATCGACCCATTTGTCAAGGATGCCAACGACCGTATCATCATTGAGCGCATCGAATACTTTCCGGCCTGTGTCAAGTTCCGGGCGGTATGGCTTTATCATCTGTAACAGTCCGGTGGTGGAGGCATATTTTTCATAGCATCCGTCGAAGAAATCATCGCCCGACAGCCGTGCGTCACTGTGTGTGATGATGGCGCCAAATTCGCTGGCGGAATAGCTGGAACCGTGGAAGACTTTTTTATCATTTATGACAGCGCCTCCTACGCCGGTTCCATAGGTCAGCATCAGAAACTGGTCATAATCCTGGCCTGCACCGTAAACCGCTTCTCCCAGGGCAGCGGCGTTTACGTCATTTTCCACTGCAACGGGAACCTGAAACAGTTCTTCCAAGGTTTTTTTATATTGGATGCCCGTGTAATTCGGAATATTCTGATTGGCATAAATAATATACCCGTCTTTGGCATGGACCTGCCCGGCAGTGCTGATGCCGATGGCATCATAATCGGCGTGAGCCTGGATCAGGGAAATGACGGTTTCCAGTATGTGCGCGCCGCCTTTTGGGGCAAGGGTGGGAACCTCCCTGGTATCGGTCAGTCTGTTGTCCTGACAGACACCGCATTTGATGGAGGTGCCGCCGATATCGAATACAAGATTTTTCATGTCCCTTTTCTCCTACTTCTAAATATGTACCTTGCAGACAGCTTTTTTTAAGAACAGATCGTCGCTGACAGCGATGTTTGGCTTGTGAGGTTCCCCTGCCATGCAGATGATGAAGTTTTCCGTTCCGATCAGGCAGCTTCCTAAATCGGCGGTCTCTGCATTGCCTACATCGCCTTCTTCGTTATAGCTGATATAGTTTGCCTTTGCACGGTCCCCGGTGTCTATCCGCTCAATGCCGATAAGATCCATCTGAATATCCATGTGGTTTTTGTGAAACTCGTATTGTCTCTCCCCGACAGGAGCAGCGGAGGTTTCCATAACATTAATAAAAACATTGTCCTGGTCTATCACTGTTTTGCCGATCGGCAGTTCGTTCAAATCATGGGAAACAATAAAATCAATGGCGGTATCCAGATTTTTGTTCATGCCTTTATATAGCTTCAGGTTAGACATTTTATCATAAATCATAATAAACCATAATCTCCTATCTACTATCCTAAATTTCCTGTTTGTTTCCTGTCTCCTATTTGATGCCGTTATAAAACCGCTGTGCTATTTCCAGAGGTCTTGTGATCGCACCGCCTACAACGACGGCGTGTACGCCGAGCCCAAGCATTTTTTTCGCTTCTTCCGGTGTGTGGATTTTACCCTCGGCAATGACGGGAATCGTAAGAACGGACACCAGCTTCTCTGCCAGTTCAAAGTCAGGGCCGTCTGTCTTGGGCGAATAGTCCGTGTAACCGCTTAAAGTAGTGCTTACAAGCTGCACGCCGCATTTGGCGGCGTTTACGCCTTCTTCAACAGTGGAAATATCCGCCATCAATACAATGTCAGGGTATTTTTCCCTGATCTGCGCAAGGAATTCGTTAATGGTAGTGCCGTCTCCACGCGTTCTCATAGTGCAGTCCAGTGCAATGATGTCAGCGTCTGCATGAACCAGATCATCGATTTCTTTCATGGTCGGAGTAATATAGGAAGCATAGCCTTCTACTACGCGTTTTACCAGGCCGATCACAGGCAGGCCGGTGGCTTCCTTGATGGCAATGACATCCCGGATGCTGCTGGTGCGGATGCACTTGCTGCCAGCCTGTTTGGCAGCGTTTGCGAAAAACGGCATGATGGACATCTCCTGACAGTACATAGGTTCATCCGGCAGAGCCTGACAGGATACGATAATAGAATTTTTAGTGGCAGCTAGTATGTCTGCTAAAGTTGCTCTCATAATTTCCTCCATTTCTTTGATATTAGCTTTGGCTGAATCATATTCACCTGATGCGGTGTTGCCATTATATCATGAAAAAAATTTTCAGGCAAGGGAAAAATAAAAAAATATTCATATTACGTTTGAAAATGAAAAAAAATTTAATTTTGTATTGACAAAGCAACCGATTCAAAGTAGAATTTAATTACGCAATCGTTAATGATTAGTACATACATGAAAGGAGAGGAAAATGAAAAAGTTTTTAGCATTACTATTGACTGGGGCTATGGTTTTTTCTGTAGTGGGATGCGGCGGTTCTGACGCGCCGGCGGCTGAAGAAGCACAGCCGGAGACCACGGAGGAAGCTCCCGCTGAAACGACAGAGGAGGAGGCTCCCGCAGAGGAAGAAGCTCCTGCAGAAGAGGCTTCCGCAGAAGGAGACGCAGCTTCTTCGATCACACTTTGGACTTACCCTATTGGAAAATGGGGAGATGAGGCTACGGTAAAAGGTCTTACCGATGCCTTCACAGAAGAGACGGGTATTACTGTAAACGTAGAGTTTCTGGCTTATGCTGATGGCGATGACAAAGTAAACACCGCGATCACGGCAGGGCAGGCGCCTGACCTTATTATGGAAGGACCTGAGCGTCTGGTTGCAAACTGGGGTGCAAATGGATACATGGTGGATCTGTCCGATATGCTGGATGACACTGACCGGTCGGAGATTCAGGAAGCGCCGCTTACTGCATGTACGGCGTCCGGCGGCGAAGTATATGAGTATCCTCTTGTTATGACGGCACACTGCATGGCAGTTAATTTAAACGCTTTCAAGGAAGCGGGCGCTGACCAGTATTTGGATCTGGAAACTCATACATGGACAACCGAAAACTTTATCAAGGCTGTAGAAGCTCTTTATGCACACTACAATGATACGGTGGCAGCGGTTTACTGTGCAGGGCAGGGCGGAGACCAGGGAACACGTGCATTGGTGAATAACCTGTACGGTGGTTCCTACACAGATGCGGCTCATACCGCTTATACATGGAATTCTCCTGAAAATGTGAAGGCTCTGGAGCAGTTAAAGAGCATGGATGGTATTGCTTTTGACGCTTCCCTGGCCGGCGGCGATGAGATCGCTAAGTTCTATCAGGGTATTTTGAAGATGGCGTTCTGCTGGAATATCGCGCAGCAGTTGGATCCTAACGGTGCAGGAACGGGTGCGGAACTCACTGTTACAGGTGACGAGATTGCATTCATGAGTTTCCCGTCCGAAACGGGCGAGTCCAATCTTCAGGGCGGTATCTGGGGCTTCGGTATTTTTGATAACGGCGATGCGGCACGTATTGAAGCATCCAAGAAGTTTATCAAGTATATGGCTGATTCCGCAGCGACTGCTGATGCAGTGAAGGCAGCGAATTACTTTGCAGTCCGTTCCACAGCAGAGGGAACAGATTTAACTGCAATCTGGGCTGACAATGAGATCATGAATGAATATCAGGTTCTGATGCCTCAGCTTGGTGATTACTATCAGGTTACTCCGGGTTGGGCAGGACAGCGTACCGCATGGTGGACGATGCTTCAGAAGATCGGCTCCGGCATGGATGTAACGGAAGCGCTGACACAATATGAAGGCGAGGCTAACGCGGCAGCGGCTGAGTAATCAAAAGAGACACTGCTTAGGACAAAAAGTTCAGTCAGGCGCCCCTTCCACCGGGAGTGGGAGGGGCGTTTTCAATGTATAACATGTAAATAGCATAGTCTTTTACTGACAATGGGGGAAAGGGGGCGCATTATCTTGAGTAAGCAGGTGACGCAAAAAAGAAGCCGGGCTTTACAGCGCAGAGAAGATATAGCTGGTTATAGTTTTATGCTGCCCAGTTTGATTTTTTTTGTAGGCTTTGTTCTGATTCCGATGGTTATTTGTATTTGGCTGAGTCTGACGGATTCTAACATGCATACGCAAGGCGGCGGTAATTTTATAGGGTTAAAGAATTTCATTGATCTGGTTAAGGATGAGGTGTTTTTGGATGCGTTATGGAATACGTTTGTGATTGTGTTTGTGAGCGTACCTACCGTAACGGCATTCTCCCTGTGGGTGGCTTCGGCCATCTACAAACTGAAAATGCCGGTTCTTTCAGCATTCAGATGTATTTTCTATTTGCCGGTGGTTACCGGTTCTGTGGCGGTAACGGTGGTATGGAAATGGATGTTTGATAATTACACGGGTATTTTAAATTCCGTATTAAAGGCGACTGGCGCTATCGACGCCAACATTAATTGGCTGGGGGATGAGAAATATGCACTCTGGTGTATTATCCTGATCCTGTTTACCACATCGGTAGGCCAGCCGATCGTACTGTATGTGTCGGCGCTCGGCAACGTGGACGCATCCCTGGTGGAAGCGGCCCAGGTAGACGGAGCTACGGATCTGCAGGCTTTCTGGAAGATCAAATGGCCGCAGATTATGCCGACTACGTTGTACATTCTGGTTATAACGACGATCAACTCCTTCCAGTGTTTTGCATTGATTCAGTTGTTGACGCAGGGTGGTTCCGGGACGCAGACGGTGATGTATTACATCTATTATACAGCCTTTAAACTTACCGAGCAGTCAGGACACTTCGGTTATGCCAATGCAATGGGTGTCGTATTGGCTATCTTCATAGGTATTTTGTCGGCAGTTCAGATGCGGCTGGCAAAAGAGAAGTAAGGGAGGAGAAGCGATGGAAAATAAAGCAGGAAACAGTAAAGTTTATAAAATTATTTCGCTGGTTGTGCTGGTAGTTTTAGCGCTCCTTTTCCTATTCCCCCTCTATTGGATCATCACCGGTGCGTTCAAGCCGGCAGCGGATATCTACGCACAGAAACCTGTCTGGTGGCCAAGTGAATGGGTAATGACGAATTTTGGTAATTTGATGAATAAGCGGTCTGCGCCTATGTGGGAGATCCACGTGCCGTTCAGCAGGTTCTTTACTTCCGGCGGCGAAAGCCTCGCGATTTCTACGGGACCTACCGTTCCGGCGGTTTTCAGGTGGCTGCTGAATACGATCTTCATGGCGGTATCGGCAATGTTCCTTACTTGTTTCACCGCTACGATGGCGGGGTATGCGTTGGCGAAGAAGCGTTTCCGTGGACGCAGTATTTTGTTCGGTCTGATCATATGCGCTATGGCGCTGCCGAAACAGGTCGTGTTGATTCCCTTGCTGAAGGAGATGTCTGCCATTGGTCTTTATAATACCATTTGGGCGATCATATTTCCGACGGTAGGATGGCCCTTCGGTGTGTTTTTGATGAAACAGTTTTCGGAAAGCATTCCGGGAGAGATTCTGGAAGCTGCGCGTATTGACGGTGCGGGGGAGTGGAATACTTTTGTTACAATTGTCTTTCCGATGGTGAAGCCTGGTGTCGGCGCACTGGCAATCTTCACTTTTATCAATTCGTGGAATGATTACTTTATGCAGTTGGTCATGGTGAGCAGCAATGTAAATTATACGATTCCTCTGGGAATTGCCACCTTACAGGCAGAAACTTCTGTGGATATGGGTATGTTGATGGCAGGCGCGGCTTTGGCGTCGGTTCCGATCATTATCGTATTCCTGATTTTCCAGAAGTATTTTACCCAGGGTATTACGATGGGAGCGGTCAAGGGCTGACCGCAGACGCCTGTGCGTAACAGTGATACTGCGGGTAAAACTGTTACGCCTGCGCTGCAGGGATGGAAGCGCATAATGACCTGAGACTTGGTATTTGGGATAGAGAAAGGATGATGCAGAAATGGATAATAATAAATTTCGGGGAATTTTCCCGGCGCTGTATGCGTGTTATGATGAAAACGGAAAGGTTTCGCCTGACAGGACGAAGGCGCTTACGCAGTACTTGATGGATAAAGGTGTTCAGGGGCTTTATGTGGGCGGCTCTTCCGGAGAGTGTATCTACCTGAGCAAAGAGGATAGAAAGAAAACGCTTGAGGCGGTGATGGAGACAGCCAGAGGAAAGATGGTGATCATAGCCCATGTTGCCTGCAATAATACAGAGGACAGCCGGGAATTGGCGGCCCACGCGGAAAGTTTGGGGGTAGATGCCATCGCATCAATACCGCCGATTTATTTCCATCTGCCGGAGCATGCCATCGCCAGGTATTGGAATGATATTTCAGACGCGGCTCCGAACACGGATTTTATCATTTATAATATACCACAGTTGGCAGGCACTTCCCTGACTCTTAGCCTGTTGCGGGAAATGAAAAAAAATCCGAGGGTAATCGGAGTGAAAAATTCCTCTATGCCGGTACAGGATATCCAGCTTTTCAGGGATGAGGGCGTTATTGTATTTAATGGGCCGGATGAACAGCTGATTTCCGGGCTGGCTATGGGGGCTGTCGGAGGGATTGGCGGTACTTATGGCGCTATGCCGGAATTGTATCTGAAAATTTTTGATTTGTTTTCTCAGGGAAAAATGGAGGAGGCAAGAGAAATTCAGAATGCGGCGTGCAGGATTATCTATAAGATGTGTTCTACTCGCGGCAATATGTATGCCGTAATTAAGGAGATTATCCGTCTGCAGGGCGGACCTGATGTGGGTGGTGTAAAAGCGCCGTTGGCGGATTTGGAAGAGGCGGACCTGATGATCTGTAAGGAGATTGCAGATATGATCGCGGAAGCGGTTCACAAATACTGTTGAGAAAAACAGCATGAAAAATAGCATGGGTAACCATGCTATTTTTTACCAAAAGAAAGGGATGTATATTTTGAATACGACTAATTTGCTGCAGGATATTCAATTAAACTATAATCAGTATACTAAGACAGAGAAAAAAATAGCAGATTTTGTCATCGGGAACGTGAACAGGGTATTGTTTATGTCCATCACGGATCTTGCGGAGGCCAGCGGCGTAGCTGACGCAAGTGTGTATCGGTTTTGTAGGAATGTGGGCGCAAAAGGATATCAGGATTTTAAAATGAAATTGTCCTTCAGTGTATCATCGGATGAAACATCTGTGGCAGAAACGGAAAATGTCAAGATAGATTCCCTGGAATATATTTTGGATAAAATACTGCAGAATCATATCAGTGTGCTAAAAGAAACCAGAATGCTGATCAGTCAGGAGGAACTCAGAAAAGCACTGCAGATGATGGAGGCGGCAAAAAACATATATTTTTTTGGAATTGGAGATTCCCTGCTGACGGCCAAGGAGGCCAGAAATAAATTTATGAGAATCTGTAATAAAGTAAATTCTATTGATGACCCTCATATGCAGGCAATGACTGCTTCCATGGCGGGGGCTGAAGATTTGATCTTTATCATTTCCTATTCGGGAGCAACGAAAGATAATGTATATGTAGCAGAGATAGCAAAAAAGGCGGGAGCGAAAGTGATAGGCATCACCCATTTTATTAAATCTCCGCTGACAAGCTATACAGATGTTCTTCTGGTCTGCGGATCCAATGAAGGGCCGCTGGACGGAGGGGCTATGGGAACAAAGTTGAGTCAGCTTTATGTGATTGATGTGCTGTTTCAGGAGTATTATGCCCGCAACAAGCAGATATCCGTAGAAAATAATAAGAAAACATCGAGAGCGGTGGTAGATAAGCTGTATTGAAGTATCATCTCAATCGTCGGGTCTGCTGTCTGCGCGGCCAGATAGCAGTTTTTATCAGATACCATTTCCTTTTTGCTAAATCTCTCCTGGAATTATTCAGGGGAGATTTTCATATTGCTGTAAATTTTTTCTGTTTTTAGAGATTAAATAGAGAAAAGGCTGTTAGCATGAAAATATAGTAAATGACATGGAGGGATGTAGTTTCATGACAGGGAATGAATTTGATAAGATCGGGTATGGACATAAGAAAAGATGGCTGGCGGCAGGGATGGCGCTTGTTATGACGGCGGCGGCAGTCTGTGGATGCGGCAGTGGAGCAGGCGGCGGCAGCGCAGCTGACAAAGAGGGCAGTTCCGATGGAACCGCTACGGACGGAAACAGCCTATCGCCGGAGCAGGGCGGAGACGGCGCGGCCATGGGAAGATATCTGGAGGAGGAAACGAAGCTGACGGACTATCTGGAAGGGTATCGGAATCATCTGTTCAGGCTTTCAGACGGCAGCCTGGTGATCTCGGAGCCGATGCAGCAGCTTCTGGTATCGAAGGATAACGGCGTCACGTGGGAGTGGGAAGAGAATGACTGGCTTTCGCCTCTGATACAGGATAACAACTATATTATAAGTATTGATTTCGGGGCGGACGGTACGAAGGGCGTCGTCTATACATATATGGATTCGCCGGAAGAGACTGCAGGAGACGGGCAGGAGGACGATACCGGGTCGAACGAAGCTTCGGAGAATGAGCAGAGAAGCGATGACGAAACGGGTACGGATGAAACAGAAGACGCCCCGGAGGATGACGGGCAGGAAACTTCCGCCAACGACTGGTGGATCACACCGCTGTCTGCGGCGCTTGTCGTGAGACCGGACGGCACGCAGATTTCCGTGGAATTGCCGGCAGCGGAGGAGGACTATCCGGAGCATATCTGGATCGCGGACAACGGGCGGGTCTTCCTGGGCACTTTCGGCGGCAATGTGTTGTATGAGGTGAAGGAAGATGGCAGCTGCGACAGTTTCCTGACACTGGATTACAGCCCACAGTATATTACTTTTCTGGGAAACCGTATGGTAATAGACGGGTACGAGTTTGAAGGCCTGCTGATTTACGACATGGATGCCAAAGAATATGTTACGGATGAGGTGCTGGATACTTTCGTGAAGGAGAATTATGCCGACAGGACGTTTAATGGCGGCAGCTGGTGCGACCTGTATTTCTTTCCCGGTGGGGAGGATGTGATCTATCTGGCGGGGGATAAGGGTGTGCACCGCCATGTGATCGGCGGCGGGGCCATGGAACTGATCATTGACGCCAGCCTGTCCTCTTTCGGCAATCCGGCACAGCATCTGTTGTCGATGATACCGCTGGAAAATAATGAGTTTATGGCGATCTTTCAGGATGCGCGGTTGGTCCGCTATGTCTATGACCCGACGGTACCGACGGTGCCGAACGAGACGGTGCGGGCATACAGCCTGACGGACAACAGTCCCCTGCGGCAGGCAATCTCCCGGTATCAGTCGCAGAATCCGGAAGTCTATGTGGAATACGAGATCGGAATGGAGGAGGGCGGTTCTGTCACAAGGGAGGATGCACTGAAGAAGCTGAATACGCAGATCATGGCGGGAGAGGGACCGGATTTCCTGATCTTAAATGATATGCCGGTAGACGCTTATATCGAAAAAGGGCTTCTTATGGATGTCGCCCCGCTGATCGACAGCCTGGAAGGCGAAGAGAAGCTGTTTGACAATATTGTAAATGCCTTCCGGAAAGACGGGAAGATCTATACCGTTCCCTGTGACGTGAATCTGCCGATGATCCTTTGCCGGGAGAAGTATCTGACGGATATTCAGGATCTGGAGGATATCGCGGACGCGGTGGAGAGCCTGCGGGCCGACAATCCGGAGAAGGATCTGTTCCGGGTCTGCTCGGAGAAAGGTATCATGCGGATTTTCAGTGTGGCGTATGCGCTGGCATGGAAGACGGAGGACGGCGGCATCGATGCGGAAGCAATCAGGCAGTTCCTGATACAGACGAAGCGGATCTACGATGCCCAGATGGACGGACTGCCGCAGGAAACGGTAGAGGAGTACGAGAGCCGCAGCGAGGAGTTTCTGGAATACTATGGGACGGCATACGAGGATGATGAGTATTTTGCCTACGGGCTGGATGATATGAACTATACGATGGGATTCCGGCAGTTCCTGGCAGGAACGCTGGGAGGACCTTACAGCTATTCGACCCTTACAAGCGTGCCGCGGACGAAAGGATTTGAAGACTGCGTGAGCATTCCCATGGACGGAGAGGAGGGCAGTACCTTCTGTGTACATACCCTGGCGGGGATCAGTGCGGCATCGGAGAACAAGGAACGCGCACAAGGTCTGTTAAAGACGCTGCTGGGGCCGGAGGGAGTTGTGACGGAAGGCTTTTCGGTGAATGAGGCGGCCTTCGAGGATTCCCTGTACCCGGAAGATTATGAATCGCCGGATGAAGTCTACTCGGATATGGCCTACGTGGAGGAGGACGGTACGGCATATACGTGGCAGACCTACTGGTTTACTGAGAGACAGGCGGATGAACTGCGAAACAGGATCAGGTCGGTGAGCAGAGCTTATGTGGAAGACAGCGTGCTGGAGGAGGCAGTCTATAAAGCCGGGATCGCTTACATGCGCGGCGAGATGAGCGTGGAAGAAGCGGTGGCGGATGTGGAGAAGAGCATGGCGCTCTATCTGGCGGAATAGAGGAAAGAGTGAGATGGAGAAGAAAAGAGGTTAGTGTATGCGTGAGGCAAAGCGTGTGAAAAGGCGGGGGAGCGGCCTGCGGGCGCATAAGGACAGGCGGGCATTTCTGGTGTTTCTGGCGCCGAGCCTTGTGGGAGTGGCGGTTTTTGTGCTGATGCCGTTTTTGGATGTGTTCGGGCGGTCTTTTAGGACGGTGGTGACAGGGCAGTTTGTCTGGTTTGAGAATTATAAGACGATTTTTGCCAATCAGGCATTCAGGCTGGCTGTGAAGAATACGTTCCGATTTACGCTGGTCTGTATTCCGCTGCTTGTGGTGATCGGACTTGCGATTGCCATGCCGGTAAGCAAGTTAAAGAGCATGGGAACGATCAAGTCGCTGTATCTGTTTCCGCTGGCGATGCCCACGGCGACGATCGTGATCGTGTGGAAGATGGTTTTCTACAAGCAGGGGTTCCTAAACCTGTTCCTGACAAAGCTTGGGGAGTGGACGGGACTGTGGGGCGAATTGCATACGGATTACCTGGGATGCGGCGCCGCCTTCTGGGTTCTGGTCTTCAGTTATATCTGGAAAAATACAGGGTACACGGTAGTGCTCTGGCTGGCGGGAATCCTGGGAATCCCCAGTGAATATCTGGAGGCGGCCAGAGTGGACGGCGCCTCGGAGCGGCAGTGTTTCTATAAGATCATACTGCCGAACCTGAAAGGGAGCCTCTACACGATCGTGATCCTCTCGTTCCTGAATTCGTTCAAGATCTACAGAGAGGCGTATCTGGTGGCGGGAGCCTATCCGCAGCAGGACATGTACCTGCTGCAGCATCTGTTCAACAACTGGTTCGTCAATCTGGATTTCGATAAGATGGCGGCTGCTGCGGTCTGTGTGGGCGGATTTTTGCTTGTGGTGATTATGCTGCTGCAGAGAATGTGGGACAGCAGGACATAAAAAAGGATGTGAGACGAAGAGATGGATTTCATAAGATCGAAAATAAGATGGAAGGATCTTAAAAGGGGCATTACCGTGTGTCTGCTGTTTGTGCCGACGGTACTGGTGTGTCTGCCGATCCTGCTTCTGGTGACGGGGTCGGTGATGGGGAATGGGGAGCTGCGGCAGTATCTGGCGCCGGTGTTTTCGGATTCACTTACCTATATCAGTTGGAAGCTGGTGCCGGATTATCCTACCTTTGAAAGTTATGGGAAATTGCTTTTTATGACGCCGCAGTTTTTTGTGTTGTTCTGGAATTCCATGAAGATGGTGGGAGGTATCCTGCTTGGCCAATTGGTGATCGGTGTGCCGGCGGCGTGGGCGTTTGCCGTTTATCAGGTGCGTGGCAGCAGAGTGTTGTTTGCGCTATACGTGGTGTTGATGCTCCTCCCGTTTCAGGTGACGATGTTGTCCAGTTATCTGGTATTAAACAGGTTGGGGATGCTTGATACGCAGGCGGCGGTGATCCTGCCGGCAGTGTTCTCAACATTTCCTGTTTTTTTGACGTATGGAGGATTCCGCTGTATTCCGGTGCAGTTGTTTGAGGCGGCGCGGATCGACGGCGCCGGGGAATGGCGGATCTTCTGGAAGCTGGGTCTGCCGCTTGGCAAGAGCGGGCTTCTGTCAGCGATGGTGCTGGGTTTCCTGGAATATTGGAATATGATGGAACAGCCGATGGCTTTTCTGGAGAATAAGGCGTTGTGGCCGCTCTCCCTGTATCTGCCGGAGATTACCTGGGCACAGGCGGGATATGCTTTTACGGCGTCCATCCTTACGCTGATCCCGGCGGTGTTCGTGTTTGTCTGGGGGCAGGATTATCTGGAGCAGGGAATTATCTTTTCGGGGCTGAAAGAATAGCATAAGAAGAACATTAAGCAACTCTAAGGCAGCAAAGAACGCAGCCTAAGAGTTACTAAATGTTCCAGAGAATAAAAATAGATTGTGGCAGGAGGAGATAACGTTGGAGGATAAGAGGAAGAAGAAAATTGTGACAGGATTCCTTGTATTTCTGGCGGCTATGTGGCTGTGTACTGTGGTCTCGAAGAGCATCTACGCATCCAGGCTTCCGATTGTTTCGACGGAATCGATTGAGAGTAAATACGTAGAACATATCGTAAATGTGGACGGCATTGTCGTGGCGGGAGAGAAGAATCCTGTTACGACACTTAGCGGTCTGCGGGTAGAGAAGCTTATGGTACAGACAGGAGATAAGGTGGAAGAGGGGGATGTGCTTTTTACCATCGATATGGAGGATCTTGCTTTGATTATGGCGGAAAAACAGAATGCCATCGCCAGGATCCAGACACAGGTGGATACGATTCTGGCCAATGAAGAGCTTGCCCGGCAGAAGAAAGAACTGGAGGAGCAGCGGGCCAGAGAAGACTATGATGAGCTGGCGCGGCATGAAGATACGCTGGTTGGCCGCGCGGCGGAAGAATACAGCCAGATCAAGGATGAGATAGGAGAGCAGCGGGAAGGCGCATTTACGGAGGACGGGGAGTATATCAGCGGATCGGTGGACGAGGAGATGGAAGAGGCGCTGCAGGATGCAGCTTATGCGGAAGCCGATGCCAAATGGCAGCGGGATACGGCGATGAAAGAAGCGGGGAGAAAGGTGGAGGATATTCTTGCACCGGAGAAGGAAGACGCTTCCCTGGAAGTGAACAGGCTGGAACTTTCAGATTTGGGAGCTGAACTTGCGCTGTATCAGGAGATCAAGAAGGAAAATGGGGAGATCAAGGCGACCCGGCCAGGCATGGTCACGGATATCTTTGTCACCACAGGAGGCAGGACATCAGATTCGGCAGTCATGCTGCTGGCAGATGATTCCGTACCCTGTCAGTTTAAGACGACGCTTACGCAGGAGCAGAAGAAATATGTAAGCCTGCATGATACTGTGTCATTGAAACTGGACGGTAGCAGAGAAAAAGAAGCGACGGTCGATTATCTCGCGGAAAGTGCCCAGACTCCGGGCAGTTATGAAGTCTATATCAATCTGCCGGAGGGAACAGGAGTGCCGGGCATGTCAGGCACCATGAGCCATGCAGAGACAGGAGAGAAACATGCCTGTTGCGTGACGCCGGCTGCGGTGACTACGGTGGAGGGGAGAAGTCATGTGTATGTTGTGCGGGAGCGGGAAGGCATTCTGGGCATGGAATATTATGCAGAGCAGGTCAGTGTGCGGATCGCGGACCAGAACGACTATTTTGTCGCCCTGGACAGCGCGCCGCTTGACAAGGAGGACAGGATCGTCAGTTCTTCTACGAAAGAGATTAAGAATGGCGAGATCGTCAGACTGTCCGAGTAAGTAACTTACGCCTATAGCTTTCCGCACAGGTAGGCGTAGGCGTTCAGGATCGTATTCGGCCGTTTGCCTGCGATAAAGTAGTAATCCATCTGTACTTCGCTCTGGGCGAAGAGATAAGTGCCGTAGGCAGGCAGATCGCAGCAGATCACCGGGCTGTCTGCCGCCAGAACGATGCCATACCCTTTTTCGGAAAGAAGGAAAGGCAGAGCAGGTGCGGAAAGCAGACTGTCGTGGGACGCAGGATTCCTGTGTGAGATATATCTGGCAGTCTTGCGGATATTCATGCCTTTAGTCTCCCCGGCGCCCATGGCATAAACAGTCTCGTTTTTGGACCAGTCTGGATAGAGCCAGACTTTCATCTGACCGTCAGGCGCAGATTCCAACTGCCGGCATTCTTTGTTCCGTTCTGCAAAAAGCAGTTTCTTGTCTCTTGTCATAAAGCGGATGGCGCCGCTTGCCTTGTCTGTCTGCAGAAGCAGTTCGTCCGTCATCAGATCTATGGTACTGCCGGATTCCTTGTACATCCAGGTACGTTCCGTCCTGTGAACAGCGATACCGGGATGGAAACGATCAAGGATCTGTCCCCCTTTTGCAAAAGTAACGCGCACGATGGCACTGCCTACGGGGCTTAAGCGCAGGACGCCATAGCGGCTGTGAAGATAGAGACCGTCCGGCTGCTTTGCGCTCCAGCGCACGGACAGATCGATCTTGCCATGTCCTGCAGGGCGCAGGATCTCGGTAGCCGGCATGTCGCCGAATTCCTGACTGGCAGAGCAGGTTCTGGATGCGCTTCCTGATCCGGCAGCTTGCGTGGTCCGGGTTGAGGTCCCGGAGGAGGCAGCTTGCGGGATCCTGGCGGTGCTATCGGATCTATCGGCTTGCAGTATCTTAGCCGCGTCTTGCATAGCTGCCCCGGCAGTCCTGGAGCGGGCAGTGCTATCGGGGAGAGTGATACGGTCTGTGCTGCCGGACTGCTTTATGACTGGTTTAGTCAGCACAGATTGCTTCGTTTCCGCAGAGGCAGAAACGACAGGACGCTGCTGTGGTCTGCTGTGTTTCCGGTCGGCAGCCGCTGTCTCTGGCAGATGATTTTGTACGATGGAAATATTCTTTTTTAGTGGTTTAGGGGCATGTTCCGGCACGGGATCTGTGATCAGGCCAGTCAGATTTCCGGTGTGGAGCACGCAGAGTTCATGTAAGGCGCGGGTGGCGGCTACATAGAGCAGTTTGGCGTGGCCGTCTTCCACAGGATAGTCTTCCCGCGTGGGGTCAAGGATCAGGACTGCGTCAAATTCCAATCCTTTGGTATAATCTACCGGCAGCACCATGACGCCGTTCCCGAAGACTGCTTTTTCAGGGTCACTTTCGATACCGTCCAGATGGGCGGACAGTTCTTTGGCCGTTCTTGCAGCGCTGGCAAGATCGCGGCAGATGACGGCGATGGTATCCCATCCGCTTTTCAGCCAGTCTTTGCAGGTATCGGCGGCCGATTGGATCAGAGACTTCCGATCCGGCAGCAGACTTGTCTGTACGGCATTGCCGTGGCGGAGGATCGGTTCTACCGGGTAGACGAAGAAGCGTCCGTGTTTCAGGATATGGGTGGCAAAATTGGAGATCTCCACCGTGTTGCGGTAACTCTTTTTCAGAAGACCGAAAGTGTCGGCGGGGTCGGGCAGCAGCAGGCGGCGCAAGGCCTCCCAGTCGTTTAAGCCGTAGCCAAAGTGGATATTCTGTGAGACGTCGCCCATGACCGTATAAGTACAGCCGCGGATGCAGAAGTTCAGGGCATAGTAGGCCATCATGCCGAAATCCTGCGCTTCATCGATGACGATATGGTGCGCCTCACTGATGACTTCGGTCTCTTTGACTCTCTTGTACAGGTAAGCCAGTGCGGCGAGATCGTAAACATCGAAAGCGGTATCCGGAATGGCGACCCTGGCGCCGTTGGCATTCTGCTTTGTCAGGAAATCGTGGTAAAGCTCGTAGATTGACTTTTTCCAGATCTTAGGGCCGTAATGCCGGCGGTAGAATTTGAGGATCGCTTTTCTTTCAGGTTCAGAGTATTTGATGCCTTTTCCCAGAAATTCTTCTTTGATCTTATTGCGCAGCCGGTCGTTTAACATGTTGATCTTACTCTGGATGGAGACGGTGGAATTCTGTTTCAGATAGCGCTCCACAGCTTCTCCTTCCAGCAGACAGACAAGATCGCGGGGATCGTTTTGCCCACCAGTGGTGTCGAATACCCCGAATTTGCCATCCTTTAGGCCCTCTACGAACTGTTTGGGATTCAGGTAGACAGACTGACAGGAGATGGAGCGCTCCTCCAGTCTGCGGCAGTAGTCTTCCAGTGCATGGAACCAGACAGCGCTGCCCTTTAGACTGTCGCCTGTGTTTGAAGTATCTGCGGTACTGCTTGTCCGTTCGGAAGCAGGGCTATCCGGAAGGGAAGGGTGACTTACACTTCTGACCATGTATTTCTTATCATCCCAGTCTTCGTATAGGAGACGCACGAAGAGCTGTTCCATGGTCATCTGGCGCACGCCGTAGACGTCCAGATCCGGCAGGACTCCTGTGATATAGTCAAGCAGGATCCGGTTGCTGCCTACAATATAGAAGTCGTCAGGACGGAACCGATCCGCGTAGTTGTAGAGAATATAAGAGATCCTGTGCATAGCCACGGTGGTTTTGCCGGAGCCGGCAACCCCTTGTACGATAATATTGTGGTAGGGGGATTTGCGGATAATCTCATTCTGTTCTTTCTGGATCGTGGCGACGATTTCGCTTAGCACAGCCTGTTTGTTTTTGGCAAGATATTTGGTGAGAAGATCGTCGTTGGCGATCACTTCGCTGTCGAAATAGTCAAGCAGCTTACCGGATTCGATCTCGTAAGTTCTTTTCAGCTGCAGGTCAATGGCAATCTCAGCTTCGCCGGGAGCTTTATAGCTGCATTTCCCCAGCCCGTTTTCATAGTAGACGCCTGCCACCGGCGCACGCCAGTCGATGACGATCTGGTGGGTAGAGTCCTTAGAGATACCGCCCTTGCCGATATAGAGAGATTCCGTCTTGTCAAGGGATTCGTCATGGAAAATAATTCTGCCGAAGTAAGGCTTGTTCTGCGCCTTTTCATTTCGCAGCAGAGCACGTTTCATATGGTCATGGAGCGTTACGGTATTGTTTAGGATCGTGAGGACTTCCACGTCATTGTCGTGGTAATGGGCCAGCATTTCATCGATATCTTCCTGCATTCGTGAAACCTCTTTCCCATAGTGGGACAGATTGTCTTCCACGACGGCAAGCGTCTGCTGCAGGTAGGCTTCTTCGGCCTGCCTTGAGGTGGATTGGGGAGTCTGATTTGGTTGATTGCGCATGTGAAACCTCCTGCTGCTATATTATGCGGCGTGTAACAAACAGTAATGAACGGCTGCCTTCGGCTCTGCAAAAGTTTTCGTATATGGATTTGGCAGGAGCCGGCAACAGCAATTTGCCATGTCGTTGACTATGCTTATTGTAAGGAATAAAAGAAAATATTACTAGACTTTTATTTTTTGATGTGATAAAGTGTATATCAGAGTAGTGCTTAAAAATAAGATTCTCAATATCGTTCAAAAAAGTATTTTTCTGAGATATTTCTTTAAAATCCCATGGACAGCTTTAGAATATATCATAGACAGCGGAAGGAGCAGTCTGCAATATTGCCAGTCAGGAGAATCCATTTTCCATCTGGGTGATTGGAAGAAGGGCGTTTTCTGATTATAATAGACTCATACGAAACGAAAAAGGGGGAGACAGGATATGTATTTGCAGACAGAACGCCTGATCCTGCGGGACTATGAGGAGAGCGACAGACAAGACTATTACAGGCTGAAAACGGATGCACAGACGATGTACTATCTGCCGGACATCAAATTTTCCTCAAAGAAAGAATCAGATGAGGAATTTGCGCAGGTACTGGAGGACGCCGGGCGGGAAGACAGAACCTTTTATTTTCTTCATATGGAACTGAAGAACACGCACGAGCAGGTGGGAAGCATCGGGTATACCGTAAAGGCAAGAACGCCGGTGGGCAAGATTGTGCATGCGGGGTATTTTACCTATCCGAAGTTCTGGCACAATGGCTATGTGACGGAAAGCTTTCGCAGAGTATTGGAGTTTGCTTTTGAAGAAGACGGGGTTTACCGGGTGACGACGGGATGCTTCGCGGAGAATGCGCGTTCCGAGCAGGTGATGATCAAGTGCGGACTGGTCAAAGAGGCGGAGCATTTAGACTGGGAGTGGCATGACGGCAGGATGAAGACAAGGCTGGAATACCGGCTGCTTCTGAGCGAATGGGAGAAACAGCGCGGGAAAATGCAGGAAAGCGGAGGGGGCGTGAATGGCAGCGATCAAACTTAGGATCTATGACCTGAGAAAAGCAGGACAGATGAGCCAGAAGGAGCTGGCGGATGCGGTAGGGGTTTCCGTGCAGACGGTCAGCAAGTGGGAGAATGATGTCTGTATGCCGGATATTGCGCTTCTACCGGACATCGCGAAGTTCTTTCGGGTGTCGGTGGATGCGCTTCTGGGACTTGTGCCGCTTGCGGGAGAGGAGTATATACCGGTTCGAAGCGGCGAGAAAGATTACTGGGAGAACCGGCTGGAATATCTGAAAGCCAGCAGGAGAGCCATGTGGAATGAAGACTATCTGCGGTTTCTGGTGGAACAGGTCTGGAAGATTGACAGGCCGGTGGATGTGTTGGACTGTGGATGCGGATTTGGTTATATGGGAAAGATGCTGCGGCCGCTTCTGCCGGAGGGCAGTTCCTATACAGGCATTGACTTCAGCGCCAATCTGCTGCAGGCGGCGGAGAAGCTTTTGGGTCAGGAGGAGTGGGGGACCGAGTTTATCTGTGACGATTTTCGGTCTCATAAGTTCCAGAAACATTATGATGTGACGCTCAGCCAGTGTGCAATGCGGCATGTAAACGATGCGCGGGCTTTCTTACAGAAGATGATTGCGCAGACGAAGCCGGGCGGCCTGGTGGTCGCGATCGATGTGAACAGAGAGCTGGAGAGCGATGGCTTGTATATCGAGGGGCTTGCCTACACGGAGCTTTGTGACCGCATGGGATTTCGTAAGATGTGGGAGAAGGAGCGGCAGTATCAGGGCCGTGACTATGCTATCGGCATGCGGCTTCCGCTTTTGATGCGGGAGGAAGGATTGACGGATGTGGATGTGCGGATGAATGACAGAGTGTCGCTGATCTGCCCGGAGCGGGAGGACTACGAAGAGTTGACGGAGTGTTTCCTGGAAGAAAAGGGTTGGAAGGAGAGCATCAGTGGGGAGGCGGAGGAGACGGCGGTCCGCGAGTTTATGAATCATGGGCTGGACAGGAAGGAGGCGGAGAGCTACTGCCGCAGACAGCGGAAGATACAGGGGTATGTGACAAAGAACAAAGAGGGGCTAAGATGCCTGCATTATCGGGGGTTGATGGTGAGTTTTGGATGGAAAAAATTTGATGATGAGACAGGAGGAAACGAACATGGGAATTGTGATCAAAAATGTGCTGGCAATTCTGCCGGAGGGAGAAGAGGATGTGGTACGGGAGACAAGTATCTACATTGAGCAGGATCGAATCACAGGAATCGGGCAGGCGCCGGCGGGATTTCATGAGGATAAGGTGATTGACGGAACAGACAAGCTGGTGATTCCGGGGTTAGTGAACTGTCATACACACTCTTATATGGCTTTTATGCGGAATGCGGCAGATGATCTGTCCTTTATGGACTGGCTGTTTGGGAAGATCGATCCGATCGAGCAGCAGATGACGGATGAGGATACCTATTGGGGTGCGAATCTGGCGATCATCGAGATGATGAAGAGCGGCACGACCTGTTTTAATGATATGCAGATGAATATCCATCAGACGACACGGGCCGTTAAGGAGTCAGGGATGCGTGCAGTGATCAGCCGCGGGCTTGTGGGCAGCGGCAATGATGAGGGCGGCCAGATGCGGCTGCGGCAGGCTTATGAGGAGCGGGATGCGGCGAGAGATTGCGACAGACTGTCCTTTGTTCTGGGGCCTCATGCGCCTTATACCTGTGACGAGGCATATTTGAAAATTGTTGCAGACGAGGCGAAGAAGAACGGCATGGGGATCCATATTCACCTGTCGGAAAGCGAGAGCGAGATCGGGCAGATCAGGGAAAAATACGGATGCAGTCCGATCGCGTTGGCAGACAGATGCGGTCTGTTTGATGTGCCGGCCATTGCAGCTCACTGTGTACAGATCGACGAGTCAGATATGGATCTTCTGAAAGCAAAGAAGGTCAGTGTCGTGACCAATCCGGCCAGCAATATGAAGCTGGGCAATGGATTTGCGCCTGTAGCGAAGATGATGGAAAAGGGAATCAATGTCTGTCTGGGCACGGATGGCGCCGCCAGCAATAATTGTCTGAACATGTTCCATGAATTGAGCCTGCTCACACTGATTCACAAGGGAACAGGAAGAACACCGCAGTGCATCAGCGCCAAAGAGGGCTTCCGCATTGCGACGATCAATGGCGCCAGGGCGCTTGGCATGGAGAAGGAGATCGGCAGTATTGAGGTGGGGAAGAAAGCTGACCTGGCGATCCTTGATCTGAATACCCCTTCTCTGACTCCCAGGAATAACCTGATCGCGGGACTGTCTTATTCGGCGAACGGGTCAGAAGTGGACACGGTCCTGATCAACGGGAAAGTTACCATGGAGAACAGGAAGCTTATGACGATCGATGAGCAGCTCGTGTACCGGAAGATTCAGGAGATTGTTGCGCGTATGGGGATTGGCTGTTGTTTTTGAGGAAAATAGATGGTATGCTTATGAAAATACTTTAATAAAGTTTGGATAGGCAGATGGACGAGAAGAAAATAACGAATATTGAAGTGAAGAAGAAAAACAGAAATAAGGTTTTCCGCTATATCTGTGATCAGGGAACTGTTTCGAATCCAGAGATCGCATACCATCTAAAATTGAGCCTGCCTACGGTAACACAGATCACGAAAGAGCTGATTGGGAAAGGTCTGGTGGAAGAACAAGGGGAACTGGAGTCAACCGGAGGACGGAGGGCGAAAGCGCTGTCAGCAGTAGTGAATGTGAGAATGGCAGTTGGCCTGGATATCACGAAGAACCATATCACTCTGGTCTTGACGAATCTGATCGGAGAAATACTGCGCTATGAGCGCATCAATCAGCCGTACAGTGCGGAAGATGTCTATTATCAACAGGTCAATGAAAAACTGGAGACCTTTCTGGAAGCAGCAGGTGTGGACGTAAGCAAGATCCTTGGGATTGGGATTTCTTTTCCGGGCATTATTGATTTAGACCAGGAAAAGATTCCCTATTCTCATGTACTGGAAGTGGAAGAGGTTTCTTTGAGCAGGCTGGGCAGTTTCTTTTCTTATCCTTGTTTTTTCTTAAATGATGCCAATGCGGGCGCGTTTGCAGAAGGATTCTGCGGACAGGAGCGGGAGCGGTTCTTCTACTTATCTCTGAGTAATACGGTAGGAGGGGCAGTCTACAGCAGAAATGAACTGGTGCAGGGCAGCCATTTCAGATGCGGTGAAGTCGGACATATGACGATTGTCATGGATGGCAGACGCTGTTATTGCGGCAAGGCAGGATGTCTGGACGCCTATTGTGCTGCCGGGCGTCTGTCAGATGCGGCAGGCGGGAAGCTGGAGCGGTTTTTCGCACTGCTGGATCAGGGGAAGGAAGAGGCGGTCAGTATATGGAATACCTATACGGATTATCTGGCGGCGGCAGTGAACAATATCCATATGATTCTGGATTGCGATGTTATTCTGGGCGGATATGTGGGCAGTTATATCGGATTGCATCTGCAGGAGCTATGGGAGAAGACTGCGGCAAGGAATACCTTTGAGGAGAAAGAACCCTATGTGAGCGCCTGCCACTATAAGGTTGCCTCGGCAGCATTGGGGGCGGCGCTGAAGGTGATCGAAGGTTTTATCAGCCAGATCTGAGGTATCAGATTGCAAAAGCAACCATTTTACAACGTTCTGTTTATGCAGTATCGCAAGCTGGACGGCTTGTTTTTGTATAATTTTTCTAAAAGAGAAACGGTGGTTTTGGGAATAACGACGATAATGAGAGGGTCTGTCAAAACCGGTTGACAAGATCTCTCAAAGGGCATAAAATTAACAACATAATAAAATAAATTAATAAAGTATATAATAAATAAAAAAAGCGGTTTTACCGTAAGGAGGAAGGTAGCATGGAAGGTAACATGAAGACAGCAGTCATGCTGGGAATCGGCAAGATGGGATTTGAGGAGAGAGAAATCCCTAAGGTGAAAGAGAACGAGGTGCTTGTCAAGCTGGAGTATGTGGGCATCTGCGGCAGCGATCTGCATTATTATGAGACTGGCGCGATCGGAGATTATGTGGTGGAGCCTCCCTTTGTACTCGGACATGAGCCGGGGGGAACGGTTGTGGAAGTTGGCAGGGACGTGAAGCATCTGAAGGTCGGCGACAGGGTGGCGCTGGAACCGGGGAAGACTTGCGGCCACTGTGAGTTCTGCAAGACAGGACGTTATAATCTGTGTCCTGACGTCGTTTTCTTTGCAACACCGCCGGTGGATGGCGTATTCCAGGAATATGTGGCTCATGAAGCGGATCTTTGTTTTAAGCTTCCAGATGAGGTAAGCACGTTGGAAGGAGCACTGATCGAGCCGCTGGCAGTAGGATTCCATGCTGCCATGCAGGGAGGTGCAAGAGCAGGACAGACGGCGGTAGTCATGGGGGCAGGCTGCATCGGTCTTGTGACGATGATGGCCCTGAAAGCTATGGGAGTTTCCAAAGTGTATATGGTAGACATCATGGAGAAACGTCTGCAGAAAGCATTGGAGCTTGGCGCAGATGGGGTGATTCATGGCAGCCAGACAGATGTTGTGGAGGAAGTCAGGAAACTGACATCGGGCAGAGGTTGCGACCTTGCGATAGAGACTGCGGGCACGCAGGTGACAACCGTACAGACGATCCAGATGACCAAGAAAGGCGCAACGATCGTTCTGGTAGGATACAGTAAGAGCGGTGAGATGACGCTGCCCATGAGTCTTGCGCTGGATAAGGAGCTTACCTTCAAGACAGTGTTCCGCTACCGCCATATCTATCCGATGGCGATCGAGGCAGTCGCGGCAGGCAAAGTGAACCTGAAAGGCATTGTGACGGACATCTTCAGTCTTGATGAGGTGCAGAAAGCAATGGATTACAGTGTGAACAATAAGGCGGATATCGTGAAGGCAGTCATCCGGATTGCTGAGTGAGTTTTTGCTTGCACTTCCTGTGATTTTTTGTATAATAGAAGATAAGTAAAGAGAGCACCTACACTGTAGGTGCTTTTTTACCTTATGGAAAAGTCCATCTTTAGATGGACATGGAATCAGAAGACGAACTTGTTCGTTTTTTACCTTATAGAAAAGAGGACTGCGCAAGGCGGGAGGACTGTCATGGAAATAGAATTTGACGTTAAGATCACTTCTAATATATTATATGATTACATGCTGCGGCATACTTACAGCAGCCTTTCAGGCCTGATGGGATCTTTGGTAGGAGTACTGATGCTGATGCTTTTTGCCTCTAACAGACAGCCGATCTGTCTGATCATCGGATTGGTGATCCTGTTGTATCTGCCTTGGACGCTTTTCATCAGATCGAAGCAGCAGGCGCTCAACACGCCGGCGTTTCGAAAACCGCTGCATTACCGTTTGTCTGAAGAAGGAATTGAAGTATCCCAGGATGACACGACAGAGAAGATGGGCTGGGACGGTATGTATAAAGCAGTCTCCACTTCCCATAGCATTATCGTATACACGACACGCACCAATGCCTGTATTTTTCCGAAACATGATCTGGGTGAGAACCGATATAAGGTGATCGAGATTATCTCGACCCACATGCCGCCGAAGAAAGTAAAGATCCGAGGTTAGGAGAAAACGTGGATGAAAATAGTAGATAGCTACAGTGCAGGAGAGACATTTGAACTTGGCCGGCAGATCGGGCAGCGAGCGAAGGCCGGAGAGGTCTATACCCTGATCGGTGATCTTGGGGCAGGGAAGACTGTGCTGACACAGGGAGTCGCCGCAGGGCTTGGCATAGAAGAACCAGTGAACAGCCCGACGTTTACGATCGTGCAGATTTATGAGGAGGGCAGACTGCCGTTCTATCACTTCGATGTGTACCGGATCGGAGATGTGGAAGAGATGGAAGAGATCGGATATGAGGACTGCTTCTATGGAGAGGGCGTCTGTCTGATCGAGTGGGCGAATCTGGTGCAGGAGATCCTGCCGCAGTCTTATTGGCAGATCACGATCGAAAAAGATCTTGGGAAAGGATTTGACTACCGCCGGATCACGATTGAGGAGCGGCGAAAGGAAGGGTTGCAGTGAAAATATTAGCGTTAGACAGTTCTGGGCTGGTCGCCTCTGTTGCACTGACGGAAGATGACGATCTGATCGCAGAGTATACGGTACAATATAAGAAGACACATTCCCAGACGCTGCTTCCCATGTTGGAGGAGATCAGAAAGATGGTGGAGCTGGACTTGAAGGAAGTGGATGCCATCGCAGTAGCGGCTGGGCCGGGATCCTTTACCGGGCTGCGGATCGGTTCGGCCACTGCCAAAGGGCTGGCCTTTGCTCTGGAGAAACCGATTATTCCGGTGCCGACGCTGGATGGTCTGGCTTATCAGATGTATGGTACGGATGCGCTGGTGTGTCCGATCATGGATGCCAGAAGGAATCAGGTGTATACAGGAATCTATGAGTTTAGGACCAGCATGGAAAGTCCGATGCAAGAGGCAGGCGCAGAGGTCTCAGAGAAAGAAGATCAGGGGATTTCCAGCAGAGAGATGAGATGTGACATGCATGTCATAAAGGAACAATGTGCGGTTTCCTTTGATGAGATTGCGAGGGAGCTTAACAGGCTGGGAAGGAAAGTGATTTTCGTCGGGGACGGGATTCCCGTCTTCCGGGCCAGGATGATGGAAGTCATAGAAGTGCCGTACCTATTGGCGCCGGCTCACTGTAACAGACAGTCGGCCGCGTGCATTGCCGCACTCGGCAGGCTCTATTATGAACAGGGAAGAGCTGTGAGCGGTGCAGAGCATGTGCCGGAATATCTGAGACTCTCCCAGGCGGAGCGTGAGCGGAAGGAAAAGACAGAGAGGCAGTTATGATGATCTATAGAAGAATGACCCCGCAGGATGTGCCCTGGATCAGCAAGCTGGAAGAAGAGACGTTCTCCATGCCCTGGTCGCCGGAATCCTTTCTGGAAATGATCGGCAAGGAAGATGTCAGATATTATGTGGCAGAGGAAGAGGGACAGATTCTGGGGGGATGTGGAGTCTGGATGATCGCAGGTGAGGGCAATATCACCAACGTCGTCGTAGCGCCCGCAGCAAGAAACCGGGGAATTGCAACAGCGATGCTGCGTCATCTGATACAGGAAGGAGACCAGGAGGGGTTAACGGCTTATACGCTGGAAGTCAGAGTCAGTAATGCTGCGGCGATCCACGTGTATGAGAAGCTCGGTTTTGTGTCAGCAGGGGTACGTCCAGGGTTTTATGAGAAACCGCCGGAAGATGCCCTGATCTTCTGGAAGAGATAGGCACAGCATGGAACAATTACCACTATTGTTACACGTTTTGTCTGATAAAATGAGATAGAACGAAACAGTTTGTGTAACAGTACAGGAGGTTTGTCATGCGTATTTATACAGAACAAAAAGACAAGGAACTGACCGAAGCAGTCTGCAACTGCTGCGGCAGGAAATTATTAGTAGAAAATGGATTTCTCAAAGAAGAGTGTATACATGTCGTACATGATTTTGGCTTTTTCGGGAAAAAGGACGGTACGACTCATGCATTTGATCTGTGTGAAGAATGCTATGAGAAAATGATCGCCCGGTTTGCAGTTCCGGTAGAAGTCCATGAGCGTGAAGAGTTGATCTAAGCATCCGTACCATAAATTTCAGAGATTGTGATGAGGAATACAGGTTGTTTGGAACGACAGAGATTTCTACGGAACAGGAGCACACATGTTAGATATCTGTTTGTTGGGTACAGGGGGGATGATGCCTCTGCCATACCGGTGGCTCACGTCATTGATGGCGCGTTATAATGGGACAGGCATTCTGATCGACTGCGGGGAAGGTACACAGATTGCCCTCAAAGAAAAGGGGTGGAGTCCCAAGCCGATCGATATCATCTGCTTTACACATTATCATGCAGACCATATCAGCGGACTGCCGGGTATGCTGCTTACCATGGGCAATGCGGAACGCACACAACCCATTCTACTCATAGGGCCAAAGGGACTTACGAAAGTAGTGAACGCTCTGCGCGTGATCGCGCCGGAACTTCCCTTTGAGATCAACTGCATGGAACTTTCGCAGACGGAACAGGAGATCCATTTTGATGGTTTTCGCATTGAGGCTTACAGAGTCAATCACAATGTGCTCTGCTATGGCTATAATATAGTAGTGGAACGGATCGGCAAATTTGACGTACAAAGAGCCATGCAGCTCAATATTCCCAAAAACTACTGGAATCGTCTTCAAAAAGGTGAGATAATAGAGACAGAAGAAGGCACTTTTACGCCGGATATGGTATTAGGAGCGCCCCGCAAAGGGATTAAAGTAACTTACTGCACAGATACAAGGCCCACGGAAGGGATTGTCAGGAATGCTGCAGGAGCGGATCTCTTTATCTGTGAAGGGATGTACGGAGAGCCGGAGAAGCTGCAGAAAGCCAGGGAATATAAGCATATGACTTTCTATGAAGCGGCAGAACTTGCGAAGCGGGCAGCTGTCAGAGAAATGTGGCTGACACACTACAGTCCGTCGTTGATCCATCCGGAGGAATATATGAGAGAGGTCCGCAAGATTTTCCCGAATGCGGTGGCTGCGAAGGATGGCCGAAGTATTGATCTCATGTTTGAGGAGACATAGCAGCAGAGCGTGCAGGACTGACAGGAAACTTTCGGTCCGATCTTTCTATTGGAAAGGAAGGGCAGCAGGACACGCGGGAAGGAGGAGAACATGAAACGTTCCGGAATAATCAGTATTATCATCACATGTGTGATCCTCGCGGTAGTGATCGGGGGATTTGCCTTTTATCTTGGGCACAGATCCAGGACAGGCGGAGAGGAGGCGGTGGAATCCACGGTTGTACAGAAGGTTCTGCAGAAGGATCTTGCTCGCAATTATCCGCCTACGCCGAAAGAAGTGGTGAAGTACTTTGCCGAGATCACGAAATGCTTTTATAATGAGGAATACTCAGAGGATGAATTAGAGAAACTGGCCGTTCAGATTCAGGGATTGTATGATGAGGAATTGATTGCCAACAAATCCCAGGAAGAGTATCTGCAGGATCTCCGGGCGGAGATTGCCAGTATGAAGGAGAGTAAATCTACCATACACAGTTACGAGGTCTCTGCCAGCACAGACGTAGTGTATTTTACGGAGAAGGACGCTTCCTGTGCCAGACTGTACTGTAATTTCTATGTGAAGCAGGGAGCCGGTAATGTACCTTCGCTGGAGCAGTTTATCCTGCGTCAGGATGCGGAAGGACACTGGAAGATACTGGGATGGGATCTGGTGGAGGAGTAGATTCCTGCGCCTGGTTCTTGCTTAAGCCGTATAGGGAAGCATTCGCAGGACCAGGAGCGGCCAACATCGTTAACGAGATAAGAAAGGCAAAATATTATGCAGAGACAAGGGGCAGGCGGCGCGGAAGATGTGACGATACTGGCGATCGAGAGTTCGTGCGATGAAACGGCGGCTGCAGTGGTCAGAAACGGAAGAGAAGTTTTATCCAATATCATAGCTTCACAGATTGATCTACATACGATTTATGGCGGCGTTGTTCCGGAGATTGCGTCCAGGAAACATATTGAGAAGATCGATCAGGTGATTGCAGAGGCGCTGCGGGCTGCAGACAAGACGCTGCGGGATATGGATGCGGTGGCCGTAACTTACGGGCCTGGTCTGGTGGGGGCTTTGCTTGTGGGCGTATCTGCCGCTAAGGCGATCAGCTTCGCATCGGGCATTCCCCTGATCGGAGTACACCATATTGAAGGTCATATCAGCGCTAATTATATAGAAAACAAAGAGTTGGAGCCGCCTTTCGTGTGTCTGGTCGTATCGGGCGGTCATTCTCATCTGGTGATCGTCAGGGACTACGGAGAGTATGAAATTCTGGGACGGACCAGAGACGATGCTGCCGGGGAGGCTTTCGACAAAGTGGCGCGCGCGATAGGGCTGGGATATCCCGGCGGTCCGAAGATCGATAAGGTTTCCAGGGAAGGTGATCCGGAAGCGATCAAGTTCCCGCGGGCTAAGGTGGCGGATGCAGTCTATGATTTCAGCTTCAGCGGTCTTAAGTCGGCAGTGCTGAATTATCTGAATTCCTGTGAGATGAAAGGAATTCCCGTCTGCCAGGCTGATGTGGCGGCTTCTTTTCAGAAAGCAGTGGTAGACGTATTAGTGGAACATTCTATGATGGCTGTGGAGAACAGCGGCCTGCGTAAGTTCGCGATCGCGGGCGGCGTAGCTTCCAATTCGGCGCTGCGCAAAGCTTTTGAGGGAGTATGTGCGCAGCGTGGGATCACTTTCTATCATCCTTCTCCTGTCATGTGTACAGACAATGCTGCGATGATCGGCGCTGCGGCATACTATGAATACCGAAACGGGGTGCGGCATGATTATGATCTGAATGCCGTGCCGAATCTGAAACTTGGAGAAGAATACCCGAAAGAGGGACATTTTTTGCAGTGATGCTCCTAAAGAGAATGCCAAAGAACAGGATACTTTTGTTGATAAGCCTGCTTGCTCGCGAATTTGAGATTTCGAGAATAAGGCGTGACGGAAGGTGGACATAAGAAATATCCGGCAGGATCACAGGATGTGTATCGCCTGGGAGAAACGTATTTAATATGAAGAAGAAAAGATGTACCGCCATTGTCCTTGCGGCAGGAAGCGGCAGCAGGATGAAAAGCGGTGTGGCGAAGCAGTTCATGACGGTGAGAGAGAAACCGCTGATCTGGTATGCATTGCATGTAATAGAGGAGTCCTCGGTGATCGATGATTGTATTTTAGTTACCGGTGCGGAAGATATTTCTTATGTCCGGGAAGAAATTGTGGAGCGATATGGTTTTCATAAGGTGGATACCATTGTGGCTGGCGGCAGGGAGAGATATGATTCTGTTTACCAGGCGCTTAAAGTAGTTGCAGGCGGTAAAATGCGCGTACCAAATGTGGACGGATATATTTTTATCCACGATGGAGCAAGGCCTTTTCTGTCGGAGGAGATTTTGGAGCGGAATTACGAGGCGGTGAAATCCGATCATGCCTGTGTGACAGGAATGCCGGTGAAAGATACGATCAAGATTGCTGACAGGAATGGTTATGCATCACAGACGCCTGACAGAAGCCTGCTATGGCAGATCCAGACACCGCAGACGTTTGACAGCGCGCTGATTATAGAGGCGTACCAGAAACTGATGAAAGAACAGGACAGTGCGGCACCGGAGAAAATACGGATCACAGATGATGCCATGGTGGTTGAAACTTTTATGGAATATCCGGTCAGACTGGTGGAAGGTTCCTACGAAAATATTAAGATTACGACACCGGAAGACTTGAGAATTGCAGAGGCATTTCTGACCTGAAAGAGTGTACTTGAAAATTTTTTAAAATTTGTCAAAAAATGTGTTGACATTGAAAATCATTTTTGCTAGAATAACTTTTGCGCTGATCGTGAGAGCAGGCGCAAAATAAACCCGGAGAGGTATCGAAGTGGTCATAACGAGGCGGTCTTGAAAACCGTTTGTCCGCAAGGGCGCGTGGGTTCGAATCCCACCCTCTCCGCTGGAGATACCTCTCCAACCGAGCCGCGATATCTGCTGAGAGACAGAAGAGCGCAACGGTATTGTTGACAGATTCTAGGAATGAAATCTCACATTGAGAGTCATAATGAATAGTATGGTTAGCTATATTTGGAGAAGTACCCAAGATGGCTGAAGGGACACCCCTGGAAAGGGTGCAGGTCGTTAATAGCGGCGCGAGGGTTCAAATCCCTCCTTCTCCGTTCGTATCGGAAGACTAGATGATACGAGTTGAACCTTGACAAATAAACAGTAATGCAACCCTGAAAATTCAAGAGAAAAACAGAGAT
>CAJTRA010000028.1 GCA_910578345.1 uncultured Lachnospiraceae bacterium
AAACTACGTCGAAAAAGCACTTAAAGGAATGGGATGCTATGGTGGTGGGCAACTGGAGGTAGACTGGAGGAGCAGGACTAGGAAGCTTTGCGATGTAACATACAGAGGACTGTTGATACTGTATCATTCGGGATTGCTGACCCACTAAGGCCTGCAGGCAGATGAGACTCCAGTACTGGTAAATAAGGACGGCCGTCCTGCCGGGAGCAGAAGCTATATGTGGGTGTACCGCACCGGGCGGATATATACAGACAGGCAGATCGTCCTGTATGAATACCAGAAGACCCGTAATGCCAGCCATCCGAGGGGATTCTTAAAGGATTTCAACGGAGTATGTGTCACGGACGGTTATCAAGTTTACCACACGGTCGAAAATGAGCGTGAAGACTTAAAGATTGCCGGATGCTGGTCCCATGCGAGGCGCAGGTTTGATGAAGCAGTAAAAGCGCTGCCAAAAGCAAAGCAGAAGGACAGCCGCGCATACCTTGCGCTGACCATGATACAGGCCATCTACCGGGAGGAAAAACTGCTTAAAGATCTTCCGGCAGGGGAACGTAAAATTCGCCGCCAGCTGAGTGTAAAACCCCTGGTGGAGGCTTATTTCGTATGGACGCATGAAAACCTCCCGAAAGTGCCGCAGAAAAGCAAGACATGGGAAGGCTTCAGCTATTCACTTAACCAGGAAAAATACCTCAAAGTATTTCTGGATGACGGTGAAGTCCCGATGGATAATAATGCAGCGAACAGTCGATCCGGGGATTCTGTATCGGCAAGAAAAACTGGGTGATGATCGATACGGTTGCAGGGGCAAAAGCCAGCGCCATTATATACAGTATTGCTGAAACCGCAAAAGCCAACAATCTGAAACCGTATGATTATTTTGAATACCTGCTCACTGAAATCCCAAAGCATCTGGACGATACTGACCGCAGTTTTCTGGATGACCTGCTTCCATGGTCACCGAACCTGCCTGCGAACTGCCGAAAGCCCGGTAAAGAAGAAGTGAAATAAAGACTGGAGCAAATCTGTTTCTATCATACAGGTTTGCTTCAGTTTTGTATAGGTACGGACTATCTACCGTTTACGGAATTTCATTGAAAATGGCTTGTGGCTCTAAAATGATATCTGTTTAGCACCATAAAAGTGTAGTTGCTGGAGAGTAATTAACTCTGACATCTGCACTTATTTTATTATGATAAGGGGAGTAATTGGTCTAACGTGGCTCTATTTGGATCATTGCATCCCGTTAACCAACCCCTTATTATAAGCATTCGATTAAGCAGGTAGGGAGCCTCTCCCGCGTAACCAACTAAACTGGATGGTAATAAATGTGGCTGGACAATTACGAATAACAGTTATGGGAGGTTAAAGATGATAAGTGTAGGAATTGATGTATCAAAGGGGAAAAGTATGGTTTGTGTACTTAAGCCATATGGGGAAATAGTGTGCAGCCCTTTTGAAATCCAACATATGGAGAAAGATTTGGAAGATTTTCACAGTCTGCTTCAAAAATTAGATGGGGAGATACGCATTGTGATGGAGGCTACGGGTATTTATCATCTACCTGTTTTGACATTTTTTCATAACAAGGGATATTTTGTATCTGTTGTCAATCCATTTGCAATGAAGAAATATGCGAAGGACAACAGCATCAGAGGAGCAAAGACCGACAAACTTGATTCGATAATGATTGCGAACTACAGGATCGAGAAATGGTTCAAGCTGCAAAGATATGAAGGTGATGAAGAAACCTATGCGGAGCTGAAATTTCTGGGACGCAGATATCGGTACTATATGGAACTTCATGTGAAAGCATTGCAGGAGTTGACACATATCCTGGATCATGTGGCGCCGGGTCTCAAGAAGATGTTTAACAGTTGGAATGAAGCAAGTGGCAAGAACAAGCTCAGCGACTTTGTAGAGAGGTTTTGGAACTTTGATTACGTCCATGAGCCTTGAGGAATTTACAGAGGAATCTCTTGTTTGGGCAAAAGAAAAGAAATACCACCGAAGCAGCTCCAAGGCAGAAGCAGTCTATGAATTAGCTTCAAGCGGTATTCCCACACTTCCTTCCAGTACCCCATCGATCAAAATGTTTGTACAGGAAACGGTATCAGTATTGAGAACTGTGGATAGCTCTCTGTCATTTATTTTATTACGAATGCAGGCGCTTGCAAAGTCTCTGCCTGAATATTCAAGAGTCAGAGAAATGGGTGGGGTCGGCGATGTCCTTGTGGTGAAGCTGTTTGCAGAGATTGGCGATGTGAGAAGGCTGCATAGTACAAAAGCACTTATAGCATGGGCTGGGATTGACCCGCCACCGTATGAATCGGGACAGTTTGTCGGATCAAGGCGCAAGATAACAAAACAAGGCTCTTCAACGCTCAGAAAGGTCGGATATGAGGTGATGCGAGTGCTTAAGAGTCACCCGGTTCCTGAAGATGATGTCGTGTATCATTATATCTTAAAAAAGGAAGGTGAAGGCAAAAGTAAGAAACATGCAAAGATTGTCGGTTTGAATAAATTTTTGAGGATTTACTATGCAAGAGTAAATGCAGTCTATTATTAATAGGACATCAAACTTATGACTTTGCACAGGCTGGAAATAAGGCCAGCCTTCTTGTTGTACACAAAAATAGACTGATAAAATAATTTAAAAACCTGCTGAAAAATACTTGACTTTTGTTAGCAGTTTTTTATGTATTATAAACTTCTTCTCTCTTTATCAAAATATGGATGAATATTGCAGGGTAGTGTGATATAATTTCTATGCTAAATGTAATATAAATTCAATGAGGTGAAATAGAAAATATGGATATAGTACAAGGTGAATATGAAAGATTTAATCGTTTTATTAATGAATCGCAAGATTTAGTTACAACGTATGAACAAATACGTGCAGGCTTTCTAAGCATAGCATTAGAAAAGAATGAGGTTGGTGATCCGTATGTCAAGAATGCGTTGGCATTTAAAACCATGGTAGCTAATACACAGGGGCCTGACGACTTCCTTAAAATTTCGTCTGTACGTCCGTTTTTACTTACTGCATCAGGATTATCAGATAAATCAAAGCAGTATTTAAATGCAGATGATCAAACAGCAGCAATTAAGGAATTAATAGAGAAATTTCTCAAGCCCGCGGGTGAAAATTATATTGATGAAGCAATCTATAGATACTTGCTAATAAAAGGTGATGCTGTCGGTGGAACAATGAGAAATCGTATTGGAGCATTAGGACAAGAAAAGCTTATTCGTACTATACTTTCTTGCATGAATGTTCAGGGAATAGATTATGATTGGATGCCAAAAGAAAATACATGGACACATAAAAGCGATAATGATATTGGTATCGAGAAAGCTATAAAAGCCATTTATTGGAATTGTGGTCATGGAGATAGGCTTCTGGCCTTTAATCTTAATATTCCAACTGTAAATAAAAATGTGGATATTTGCTTATTTGAAGGAACTACAGAAAATTATGATAGAGGTAAAATAGTTAATGATGCAAATAGTATAATTATGCTTGGAGAACTTAAGGGAGGAATTGATCCTGCTGGAGCTGACGAACATTGGAAAACTGCTAATACTGCTCTTGAAAGAATAAGAACAAGTTTTGCGAATGCTGGATATGCTGTTCAAACATCATTTGTAGGAGCAGCAATAGCAAAAGCTATGGCAGATGAAATTTTTGAACAGTTACAAAAAAGAGTCATGACAAATGCAGCTAATTTAACAAATAGTAACCAACTTGTGGAATATTGTAATTGGTTACTTAGAATTTGAGGTAAAGCATGGGGCAGAAGGTATATGAGCAGCTTTCGTTTATAGAAGTACCTATTGATGATTTCTTAGTGGATAATTTTTCTGCTGATGGTCTTTGTCCCGATACTGCAAGAAAAGAGATCGAGAAAAAGTATTCAAAAGTTCTTGAAGTAACTGATAAATTCAATCGACAAAGCGTCAGTTATCAGCTGAATAAAAAGGATGCTTTACATAGTTGGCTGAAATATAAGGAAGGATTTTCAGCTGATCTGGTGAATATACTTCTTGATGAAATGGGGGCCAAGCCAGGGGATTGGGTAATGGACCCTTTTATGGGATCCGGCACCACAGGATTGGTTTGTCAAATGAGGGGAATTAATAGTATAGGCTATGATATTATGCCTATTTCCTCTGTTTCTATAAAAGCAAAAGTTGCTGTATTTAAATATGAGTTAAATGAAATCAGAGCGCTTATTAAGGATGTTGAAACATTAAGTGTTCCTTTGGCTTATAATGAATGTACTCCATATATTAAAATTACACAGGATGCATATCCAGAGGAGAATGAAAAATTTCTTCACTATATTGCTGTATGGAGGGATAGATCGGATTATTCTGAGGATGCTAAGAATCTTCTAACTCTTTGTATTATAAATTCATTAGAGCGATGTAGCTATACATCAAAAGTAGGACAATATCTTGGATGGGATTGCAGATCAAGAAAGGTAATGGATGCGAATAGACTTAGAACAGAAAAAGGGCAGAAGCTTTTGCCCTCCAAATATGTTAGGGATGTTATTCTTGATTCTAAAGAAACAATTCTTGAAGAATTGCGCCATGTTCTTAGGGATATTGAAACCATACAGAGAAATAATAACGATAATGGAAATGCTGAAATTGAATTTATACCAGATAGTGTGTTATATAATTTGCCTGAATTACAGGATAATTTTTTGACAGGTGTAATAACCTCTCCTCCATATTGTAATAGATATGATTATACCAGAACCTATGCCTTGGAATTAGTTTATCTTGGGCTTGGAGAACAAGAAGTGAAAGACATGAGACAAGGCTTATTGTCCTGTACGGTAGAAAGTCATTCTAAAGTTAATGAGCTAAAAAGATATTATGAAAGTATTGATCAAAGGGAACGCTTTGACTATATTTACAGTACTATTAAGGAAAATGAGGCTTTTCATGAGATAATGTTTGCGCTTGAAGAACGGAAAAGGAATGGAGATCTTAATAATAATGGCGTTATCCGCATGGTTGAAGGATATTTCACAGAGTTAGCTTTTATTTATGCTGAGCTTTATAGAGTATGTAAGTCTGGAGCAATGGTAGCTTTTGTAAATGATAATGTTAGATATGGAGGGGAAGTAATTCCTGTTGATTTTTTGAGCTCATCATTTGCAGAGCAATTTGGATTTAAAGTTAAAAAAATATATTCACTCAAACAACAGAAAGGAAATAGTAGCCAGCAGATGGCAAAGTTTGGTCGGGTTGCGCTTCGAAAGAGTATTACTATTTGGATAAAAGAATAGTAAAAAATATTTGAGGAGTAAGAATGATGCGTCTTACTTTTGGGCGTGCAAGGCTTGATGTGTATTGGTTATGGGATGAAGGTAAATGGGGAAACCATTATTACCATTAATAAGAATTTCAACACCAGTTTATAATACCTTATACGATGAATATAGGCTTTGTAGGAATCATCAAATGGTCTTTACGAAAGAGAAACAGAAAAGTAAAAGTGGATATAAATCGGAAGTGACCGTATATGAGTGCGAAGACTGCGGCGGCTGTCCTTACAAAAGTAAATGTACAAAAGCCAAAGGGGACAAGAGGCTGTACCTGTCAAAAAGTTTTCTGGAAAAACGGCAGGAATCCTATGAAAACATCTTGAGAGAAACAGGGATCAGGAACCGGATGAACCGTTCCATTCAGGTGGAGGGTGCGTTTGGTGTTTTGAAAAATGACTATGAATTCTTCTTTTGCTCTGCATGGGCTATAATATCAATAAATTACATGCATGGAAGATTGAGAAGCCGCCGGAACGATAAGAAATATGTGACATGGCGATTGCTATGTATTGTATTTTATGGTTGAAAATAAAGGGCAAGAGTGATATAACTAAAACGTGAAAGATATAGACAAAGTGATTTGTCGAAAAATTTTAGCAGTAATTTATCGGAGAATATGTATATGAACAGATGTAAAAAGATAGCGATATTGGTATGCGTTTTTCTGACAGCATTAAATATTGTTGCTTGTGGACAAGAAAAAGAAGATGAAGCTGTCAATACGGATGAATCTTCAACAATACAGCAAGAAAGCAGTGTGCAGACAGTTGAAGGTACAGATTTGGAAATAAAAGAGGATGAAACTGCAAATGCAGATGAATCTTCTGTAAATCAGCAAGAAAGCAGTATGCAGACAGTTGAAAGTATAAATGAAGAAGATAAATCCATTGGTGCAGAAGAATTATTAGATTTGTTTATCAACGGATCAATAAGTGCAATCAGTTCCGAGGATTCGGCATTCTATATTACCGATTTAGATATGGATTCTGGTGAATGGGATTCCTATTCCATTGGTGAAAGAGTCGATTTAGACAATGATGGAGAAAATGAACTGATTATTTGCGGACCTTATGGTGGCATATACCTTGATGCGCGCAATAACAAGGTCTATGAATTTGCCGTGGGAGAGGGTGATTCTCTTATGCTTTCTTATGTTGTTTATAATGGCTCCACATGGATTATGTACAGCAACAGAATGCATACAGGATATGAAGCATACCATATGGAAAAATTTGAAGGGGCAGATAATTTAGTTGCAGAAATGAATTTTCATGAAGAACTTGTTGATGAAGATAATGTGGAAGGCGAAGAAAAATATACATTGAATGGAACGGAAATATCTTATGATGAATACTTTGAATTATGCAGCAAGATTTTTGCAACTGAAGAAATTACAACTAAATGACAACTTTCATATTTGTTGATTAAGGTAGTGGCAAGTGACGGATTGGGTGCCAAGAAATCATGCAAATAAAAACACGCCACACAAAAACAACGATTTTACGCTCTTTTCCGTAAGGTGGCAAGACTGTTGGGTCTGACAGGGTGGCTGCTATCATTGAGTAATTAGTAGGAAGCTAGATTTTATAAGGACTTCGAGTGTTTTGCTCGGAGTCTTTATTCTAACTAATCTTCGAAAATGCATTGGCATGATAACAAATCAGTGCTTTTTATTTAGTTTTATCCGGACAAGTATATCCAATATAGACGCAATAGAGATTTCAAGAGATAATTATATGCCTGTCATTGATAGGTTTGATATGAAATTTGATTCTTCAGCAAGTGATAATATACGTGCAATTTGGTCATATACGTTAGCGTTACTGCAGACATCAGAAAAACAAATAGGTAATTATCTCGGAGTATTCATATTTGATGAGCCAACACAACATAGTATCGGTGCGGAAGATGTACTTGCAAATGCAGAAACTGCTGCCAGATGTATAAGGGGAGCATTCCGGCAGAAGATATTGACAGGGATGCGCAATATTTGGGAATCTCATACGAACAGTTTATTGATATTTACTTAGAAAAAGAAGTAGATAAGTTATTAGGAAAATGACAGGAGGGCGTATGAAATAAACTGATTGCAGAGATATTAGTGAGGAAAAATGTATGATTAGAATAAGACCATATAAAGCTTCGGATGCAGATACAATATTATCGTGGTGTCAAAATGAAAAAGCGTTTTATCAATGGACAGCAGGCATACTCGGTCATTATCCGATAACACAAAAGGAATTTTGCTTTGTTGAATCTTTAATGCCGTTTACTGCATTTGATGAAACAGGAATCATTGGCTTTTTTACACTAAGAAACCCTGATGAATTATTGGATGAACTACGTTTTGGATTTGTTATTGTAAATCCTCACAAGAGAGGAAAAGGCTATGGAAAAGCTATGCTCCGGCTGGGTCTAAAATTTGTATTTGAAATATATGGAGCAAAAAAAGCATCATTGGGCGTTTTTGAGAATAATCTTCCGGCTTATTATTGTTATAAAGCAGTCGGTTTTAGCGATGCAGTTCTTGATACGGCAGAAACATATTGTGTTCTGGGTGAAGAATGGAAATGCAAAGAATTGATTATGGAAAATAGATCATAACACCTCAGATACAAGGTGAATATCAAAGAAAAAATCAGTGAAAAAAGCGCTGAAAACAGAACCGTGTATTTTTACAGATCATATAAATCAGGGGGGATCCGTATGGGCATACAGGAAAACATGGACGAAAACTTCAGGGGAATTATTTATATTGTGCAGAACGGCAAAGTTTTATACGAAAGAGAAAGTGGGTTTTCGGATCTGCCGAACGAAATACCGAATACAATAGAAACGAAATTCGCAAGCGCATCGGCAGGCAAAGTATTTGTTGCGGCAGGGATACTGCAGTTGATCGAACGGGGAAGCATAAGATTTGAGGATACGCTGGGTAAGCTGCTTGCCATGCCGCTGCATGAGATCGACCAGGACGTTACGGTCAAACAGCTTTTAAACCATACGTCAGGGGTTCCGGACTATTTTGACGAAAGTGTCATGGATGAATGAAGCATTATGGACGGACTATCCAAATTATAAGATCAGGCATAACAGCGACTTACTGCCGCTTTTTATCCATAAGCCCATGATGTATCCAAAAGGAGAGAGATTTCAGTACAATAATTCCGGGTATGTATTGCTTGCAATGGTGATCGAGAAAGCTACCGGAATGGATTTTGACCAATATTTGAAAGAGAATATTTTTGACATTTTCTGTTGAGGCCAAGGGCACCGGTGCGGGCGGGGCATTCATGACGGTGAGGGATGTGGTTCGTTTTTGGACGAGTTTGCTGGAAGGAAAACTGCTCTCAAAAGCGTTTGTTCAGAGATGCTTCGTAAACAGAGCGGAGACGGGCTTGACGCAGAAGAAGGCTATTACGGCTATGGCATGTGGATCATTGATAATCCACATGGGAAAGATTTTGCGTATTTTCAGGGCTGTGATCCGGGGGTCAGTTTTCTTTCCGAATATAATCCGAACAATGGGATGATTGCCGTTTTGGTAAGCAATTATGGAGATAATGTTTGGAAAGAAATGAGAAAGATCAGGGAAGGAAACTACTGATATGCGCGCGGATCATAATTTTCCAGAGACAGAATGTACTTCTTCTATATTAAGAATAACTTAAGATTTTGATGTGTTTCTTTTAAGAATGGACTGCTACTATGGTAGGGGTAAAAAAGGTGAAGACAATCATCCGTCTGCTTCGTTACATCTATAGGAAATGCTTTGGAACATCTATTGTTTGACAGCAGTTTCAGCTTAAAGGAAAGGAACATAGTATCATGGGGACATTGGTGGAAATCCGGGATATCTGTAAGGTTTATAATCCCGGAGAAAATGAGGTGAAAGCGCTGGATCATGTGAGCCTGACGATCGGGGAAGGAGAGTTTGTGGCGATCATCGGCCACTCTGGTTCGGGTAAGTCTACGTTGATGAATATGCTGGGCTGTCTGGACGTGCCTACAAGCGGAAGTTATTTTCTTCATGGACATGATGTGGGCAGTATGTCGGACGACGAGCTTTCGGATATCCGTAATCAGGAGATCGGCTTTGTTTTCCAGGGGTTTAATCTGATCCCCAGTCTGACTGCGGTGGAGAACGTGGAGTTGCCTCTGATCTATCGCGGAGTGGGAAAGAAGGAACGGCTGGAACTGTCAAAGAGGGCGCTTGATCAGGTAGGTCTTTCCGGCCGCAAGACCCATAAGCCTTCCGAGATGTCCGGCGGGCAGCAGCAGAGAGTGGCCATTGCCAGAGCGATCGCGCAGGCGCCGCCTATTATTCTGGCGGATGAGCCGACGGGAAATCTGGATTCCGGATCTACCAAAGAGATCATGGATATTCTGCGGGGACTTCACGAGGAGGGCAGAACGGTGATCCTGATTACACATGATAATGAAATCGCAGCACGGGCCAAGCGGGTAATCAAAATTATGGATGGAAAAATAGAGGAGGATTATGAAAATGTTTCGGAAGGCGAAGAGTAAGGCAGAAGACACAAACACGACGGAAATAGTTTCCAAAAAGGAAAAGACCCCCATGGACAAGGAAAAGAAGAAAAAGATACGCCGGCGGGTAATCGCAGGCGTGCTGGCTGTTCTGTTAGTCGCGTTTTTTGTGGGGAATTCTCTTGCGGCCAAGAACACGGCGCCTATGGTATCCGCTGTTGCGGCTGAAACCGGGGATGTTGAACGGATCCTAAGTACCGGCGGTACGGTAAAGAGCGACGAGACGCGGACTTATTTTGCGCCCATATCGGTAGAGGTGGGTGAGGTAATGGTGAGTACCGGCGATACGGTAAAGAAGGGAGATGTGATCCTTACTTTTGATGAGAAAGCTTTGTCGGAAGAAAAGCAGGAGGCGGAGTATAAGATGGCTTCCAACGCGGGAAACTATGAAAGCTCTGTGCACAAGAATAATGAATACATAGCCGATCTGTCTGAGGCGACCACGAATCTGGAGGTGCTGGAGCAGCAGATTGAAGATAACAAGAATCTGTTAAAAGAGATCAACGCAAAGATCGAGGAGAAGAAAGCGGGATGGTCGTACAATGCGGCAGCTCTGCAGGCATCTATTCTGGAGCAGCAGAAAATAATCGAGGACGAGAAGCAGAGGCTGGACGAGAGGCACGCATGGGAAGCGGAGCAGCAGATTGATTCTGATGATGAGGAAAAAAAGGAGAAGGATGAGGCGGCCAAGGCACAGATCGCCTACGACGAGGAGACGCTTCTCCATCTGCAGCAGCAGGCGCAGTACAGCAGTTACGAGGAACAGAATAACAAGGAAGTGCGGGAACTGCAGGAACAGGCGAAAGACGTGGAGGAACTGATTGCTTCCTATGAGGAATACAAAGTGGAGATGAAATCCCAGAAAGAATCTTCCGAGAACGGGGTTCTGGATGCGGGAAGCAAGGCGAAGCTGGAGGCGGACACGGCGCTTGAGAAACTGACCAATCAGGAGAAGCTGGATGCGATTGCCACGGTAGAGAACGGTCTGAAAGCTGATTTTGCGGGCGTGGTGACGGAGCTGGAGGCGGTGGCCGGACAGCCGCCCACGGAGAGCGGGAAGCTGGTAACGATAGAGAGTACGGAGAAGGTGTTAGTGCGCCTGAGCGTTTCCAAGTACGATCTGGAGAAAATTGCCGTGGGACAGAAAGCGGATGTGGAGATCGCCGGGAAGGCCTATGAGGGCACGGTCCGCAAGATTGACGGCATGGCGACGAAGAATGAGAGCGGCGCGATGGTAGTGGGCGTGGACGTCAACATTGACAATCCTGATGAAAATATCTTCCTTGGCGTGGAGGCTAAGGTGTATGTACATATGGAAAGAGCACAAGGGGCGGTTACTCTCCCTCTGGAAGCGGTGTGCAGTGATATGGAAGGAGACTTTGTGTTTGTGGAGGAGAATGGCATTGTGGGGAAGAAACGGGTCACAGTGGGTATTTCCTCTGACAGCATCTGCGAGATCAAAGAGGGCCTTACGGCAGGTGAGAGTGTGCTCTTGCCTGGAATGACGGGGATCGATCTGGTGGAAGGCATGAACGTGACGGTAATGCCATAGAACGGGACAGGGATTATGGCAGTCAGCGCAGAAAACAGGAGGCAGCGATCAGACGCCGGGAAACGCGGTTTGGGAGCTGTTAAATGTTCGAGAAATTAGAGGATCGAGGGCAAAATGGCACAAATATGGGAATACATTAAAATTGCTTTGATGAATATAAAGATCAATAAGGGGCGTTCTGTCCTCACCATGCTTGGAATCATTATCGGCATCGCATCCGTGATCATGGTGATTTCCATCGGTAACGGCGTGCGTGGTTCCATCAATGAGGAGCTTGAAAATATGGCGGGAGGGCAGATTGCTCTTTACACGAACGGCAATGTGGAAGGGAACGATGTGACGTTCACGGAGGAGGATTTTGATCTGATCGAGGAGAAGGTGGAGCACGTTAAGGGCGTCACCTGCGAGTACAGTTTCTGGGGTGCGACGGCGAAATCGCGCAAGGGAAATTTTGACACCAGGCTTTCCGGCGGTAACGAGGCGCTGCAGTACAGGATGGGCAGCGAACCCATTGTGAAAGGCCGCTACTTTTCGGAGAATGAAGCGGATTCGGCGGCTATGGTCTGCGTGATCAATGAATCCAGTGCGAAAACTCTTTTTGGAACCACGGATGTGGTCGGCATGAGTTTTGAGCTGAGTCTCTGGGATGTCTCACAGGACATTCGTATCGTAGGGATCAGGCAGGATACCAAGGCCGGACTGATCTCTGCGATGAGCGGCGGCGGTTATATACAGGTGGAGATGCCGCTGGGCGCTATGGCGGCAGGCTATGGGGTATGGATATCCGATTTTACGGATATGTATATTATGGCAGACGGTACAGAGAACATTACCCAGGTGGCAACGGACGCCATCAATCTGTTAGAAAACCGGCATCACGTGCGCGGGGAAAATAAGATACTGATGCAAAGCTTTGCGGATGTGTCGGCGCAATATGATCAGATTTTGAGTATGATTACTCTTTTCGTCTCCTTTGTTGCAGCAATCTCCCTGTTGGTAGGCGGCATTGGCGTTATGAATATCATGCTGGTATCTGTGACGGAGCGGACGCGTGAGATCGGTATCCGTAAATCATTGGGAGCCAGGACGAAGTCGATTCTCATGCAATTTCTGGCGGAAGCGGGAATTATCACACTGATCGGCGGAATCATCGGTATTATTCTGGGTGCATTGGGAGCTGCCGGCGTCTGCGGCGTCATGGGCTTTGCGGCGCAGATCAATGCTTCTACAGTGATCATCGCGGCGGCGTTCTCCTCAGGCGTAGGCATTTTCTTCGGCATCTATCCGGCGAGAAAAGCAGCGCGGTTAAGTCCGATCGAGGCGCTGCGGCACGAGTAGATGTGACCGTGTAACAGTTCAGTCCTCAATGTCATTTAGTTAAGCCATGACACAGCGTCTGATATGATCTGCTTCTTCTAAGGACCGCCCCTAAACGCCGGTACTTAATGAGGTTTTTCACGAATTTAGTACCGCTGCGTTTGGAACCGAGCGAAAGCGTGTCCGCAGGAGAAGCAGATCATGTCAGACGCGTCCGGCTTAATTAAATGACATTGGTTCAGCCCTTCGCATTTATTGCGCAAAAATAGTTCCATCTTAAGAAATAAATGTGTTATAGTAAACTATACGCCCCGGAGCGATGGGCATAGAAAGCGCAGATGAGAAGATCTGGATAGATAGAAGGAGAACATATGGAGGCACGGATTGCGACAGTAAACAGGGTAACGAAGGAAACACAGATCAGCCTGACGCTGAATCTGGACGGCAGCGGGCAGTGCGCTGTCGATACAGGGATCGGGTTTTTTGACCATATGCTGAATGGATTTGCACGACATGGGCTGTTTGACCTTACGCTGACATGCAAGGGGGATCTTGCGGTTGACTCTCATCATACCGTAGAGGATTGTGGAATTGTTCTGGGAGAGGCCATTAAGCAGGCGGTGGGAGACAAGAAGGCGATCAAGCGGTACGGAAGTTTTATCCTGCCGATGGATGAAGCGCTTATGCTGTGCGCGGTAGATCTGTCTGGAAGACCGTATCTTTCTTTTGGGGTAACCTATACGGCGCCGCTTATAGGAACCATGCAGACAGAGATGTTCCGCGAGTTTTTCTATGCTGTTTCCTATGCCGCATCTATGAATCTGCATCTGAAAATGCTTTCGGGGACGAATGACCATCATATTGCAGAGAGCAGTTTCAAGGCTTTTGGCAAGGCGCTTGACTTAGCCACTATGTACGAAGAACGCCTGAATGGAGCCGTGTGGTCCACGAAAGGAGTCTTGTAGCAGAAGCGCTTAAGCCGATTCCGTATCTGGCCATTGGCAGGCAGTCCAGATGGCCGGAAAGGATGGCAGTCTTGCAGGAAACGTATTATCGGCTGATATGTTTTAAATAATCAAGGTATTTCAACAAATATTTTCGATCGTCCGGGTCTAATTTTTGAAGGTCATACAGCACGTCATGCATTGTCACCTGATCCACATAAGGATTTCTTAAATTTGTGCTCCCAAGATAATTGAGGTCTGCTCCGAGAAGGTAATCGGTGCTGACTTTATAGAATTTGGATAGTTTGGATACGACCCATGTGGGAATCTGGCGCTTCCCATTCTCATAGTTGGAATAGCTCTGTTGTTCAATGCCCAGGTAATCTGCAATCTCTTCCTGGGTTAAGTCATGATCTACACGCAGATCTCGCAGTATTTCACGTAGTTCTTTCATGTGTTAACCTCTTTTTAAATTAAAATATTGTTGAAGTTATTATTACACAACGAAAAATTGTGAGAAGAAAAAGAAACAAAATGAATTAAAAATATCAGGAAAACAACAAAATAATGTGAAAAGTCGATAGATGAAAGGATCTTTCGGATTGCATGAAAAAGGACGCTCTTAACGAGGCTGTGCCTAATCAGTGCGTCCCAGAAATTGGATGAACCGTAACAGTTCCTTGCGGGCGTCTTCTCCCAGCCCCTGAATGTCATACATGACATCGTGCAAGGTAGTGCCCTCCAGATAAGTGCTGTCCAGATTCGTATTGCCAAGATAACCGCTGCCGGAATTGAGAAGATAGTCGGTACTGACCTGGTAAAATTTTGCCAAGGCTACCACAGTGCTGGTAGGAATTTCGCGGACTCCATTTTCATAATTAGAATAAGTCTGCTGGGAGACGCCGAGGTGGGAGGCAACTTCCCGTTGTGTCAGGTCATGGTCTTCCCGCAGATCGCGTATTAACTGTCGCAGCTCTTTCATAGCATACCTCCATTTGCGTTGTCACAGTCATTATCACACAACAAAAAAGTGTGATGACAAAAGTAAATGAAAAGTGATATTTACATAATTTATACAATGAAGTGTGGTGAGAAAAGGCTGTTTTTATACAGAATGAGTTTAGATAAAGTTAAGAGGGGAAATTTGACAAGCTCTCTTACGATTGATAGAATAAATCTATCAGGAAGCGTAGAAATGGAGGGAAATATGAGTAAAATTATTGGAAGATCGTTACCAAACATTCCGTGGGAGGAGAAGCCAGAGGGGTATCGGATGCCTTTGTGGCGTTACAGCGGCAATCCGATCATTGGCAGAGATGGAAACAAGGTATCCAACAGTGTCTTCAACAGCGCAGTGGTTCCTTTCGAAGATGGCTATGCAGGGGTATTCCGCTGCGACAGCCGTTCGATCAGCATGGATATCTTCGTGGGCAGGAGTAAGGACGGCATTCACTGGGAGATCGAGGATACGCCGGTTGTGTTTGAGGGCGCGGACAGTGAGATCTTAAAGCGGGAATACCGTTATGATCCGAGAGTCTGCTTTATGGAAGACCGGTATTATATTACATGGTGTAACGGTTATCATGGGCCGACGATTGGGGTGGCGTATACGTTTGACTTTAAGAAATTCACCCAGCTTGAGAATGCCTATCTGCCGTTTAACCGTAACGGGGTTTTGTTCCCCCGGAAGATCAATGGCATGTATATGATGCTCAACCGCCCCAGCGACAATGGCCATACGCCATTCGGAGATATCTTTATCAGCCAGAGCCCGGATATGGAGTTCTGGGGAAGGCACCGTCATGTGATGAGTCCGATCGCCGGAGATCTGTCTGCATGGCAGTGCACGAAGATCGGCCCAGGACCGATTCCGATTGAGACCGACGAGGGATGGCTTCTGATCTATCATGGCGTTATCAATACCTGTAACGGATTTGTCTATCGTATGGGAGCAGCGCTGTTGGATAAGGAGCAGCCGTGGAAAGTGCTTCTTCGTTCTAAGGATTATATTCTGGCGCCTTATGAATATTATGAGTGTGTAGGGGACGTACCGAATGTGGTATTCCCATGTGCGGCGCTTACGGATGCAGACACGGGCAGGATTGCTGTCTATTATGGATGTGCGGATACTGTGACGGGGATCGCATTCACAACCGTGGACGAGTTATTAACGTATCTGAGGGAGAACCACGTGTAATATGATACAAGAACAAGGAATCAGGTTCGTAGACGGGCTGCTGGCACAGATGACGCTGCAGGAGAAGATCGGGCAGTTGTGCCAGCGGCTGTATGGGTTTCAGATTTATGAGTGGGACAAAGAAAAGCTCTGTCTTAGCGATGAATTCATGCGGGAGGTAGAGGCCTGTGGAGGTCTTGGGACGCTCTATGGATTGTACCGGGCGGATCCCTGGTCTGGCAGAACCTATGAAAACGGACTGACCGGGGAACGGGCAGTAAGAACCTATAATACGATACAGAAGTATGTGCTGGAGCATTCCCGGCTTTCCATTCCTGTGATGATGAGCAGCGAATGCCCTCATGGACATCAGGCGCTTGACGGCTATATTCTGCCGGTCAACCTGGCAGTGGGCGCCTCCTTCTCGCCAGAACATACGGGGGAGGCGGCTTTAGTCTGCGCCAGGCAGATGAAGGGTATGGGCGTAGATTTGGCGCTTGTCTCGCTGCTTGATATTTTGCGGGATCCCCGCTGGGGGAGAAGCGAAGAGTGTTTCGGGGAAGATCCGTACCTTGCTTCCTGCATGGCGAAAGCTGTGGTGGAGAAGATGCAGAGGGAAGGGATCGGCGTTGTGGCGAAGCATTTCTGCGGACAGGGAGAGACGACAGGGGGCGTCAATGCCAGCGCTGCGAGGATCGGACCGCGAGAACTTGCAGAGATTCATCTTCCGGTGGCGAAAGCCTGTTGTGAGGCAGAAGTGAGAGGGATCATGGCGGCCTACAATGAAATTGATGGAATCTACTGTCATGCCAACAGACAGCTTTTGCAGGACATTCTCAGAGAGGAATTTGGTTTCCAGGGCGCTGTGATGGCGGATGGGGTGGCGATCGACCAGCTGGATGCCATGACAGGAGACCGGGTAAGATCGGCAGCGGCGGCGCTGAATGCAGGTGTGGATATCGGGCTTTGGGACGAAGCGTTTTCACGCCTGGATGAGGCGTTTGAGAGGGGACTGGTCTCTGGGGAGACGCTTGATCAGGCAGTGAGAAGAGTGCTGTATCTGAAATGGGAGCTGGGATTGTTTGACAGACCCTACCTTGCCATGGATGGTACGCGCGTGGCAGAGTATTCTGATCTGCCGGCAGAAGAAACGGCGGGCATAGCCGGATCTGTCTGCACAGGTGAGCGGCGAAGCCGCTGTGGAACTGAGAAGAAGAGAATGTACACATATGAGGACTATCCGCAGTCTGAGCGGCTGGCGCAGGAGTCCGTTATTCTGCTCAAAAATAAAGGACATCTCCTGCCGCTGGCCAAAGAAAAACGAAAGATCGCGGTCATTGGGCCGAATGCGGATGATCTCTACAGACAGATTGGAGACTATTCCCCGCCGCTCAGAGAGGGTGTGGGCAAGACAGTATGGCAGGGCTTAGTGGAACGGGCGCGGGAATGGCAGCAGAGGAAAACTCCTGTCGGTGCAGATCGTGGACAGCAGACAGCCAGGATGGGAACAGAGAAGGAATGCTGCCAGCCGGCATTCAGGTTTTCTGATGGAGCCAACCTACAGCAGGCCGCGGAGACGGCGGCATGGAGCGACGTGGTCATTCTGGCGTTGGGCGGGTCTTCCAGCCGATTTGGCGCTGCTGCGGTGTTTGATAAGAATGGAGCAGTGTTAGGAAGCGGGAAGATGGCGATGGACTGCGGCGAGGGAGTCGATTCGGCCGATCTTCGTCTGCCGGATGGTCAGGATGCGCTGTTTGATACGGTGCGGCGCAGCGCGAAAGCGCTTGTTACGGTGGTGATTGCGGGAAGACCTTATGCGATTCCGAACATTGCAGAACAAACGGATGCGCTCCTCTACGCATTCTATCCGGGTCCTGTGGGCGGTGCGGCGATCGCTGACCTGATCTATGGGATCAGATCTCCTATGGGAAGACTTCCGGTTTCCCTGCCAAGGAGCGCCGGGCAGCTTCCCGTGTACTATAATTATAAGAAATCCTATCGGGCGATGCATTATTGCAATGAGAATGAGGGTGCGCTGTATTGCTTTGGGGAAGGATTTGGATACGGAGCATTTTCCTGCAGTAATGTCCGGATTACGGAAAAAGAGGAAGGATTCTGCCTTACCTGCGAAGTGAAGAATGAAGGGCAGTGGGAAGATGCCATGGTACTTCAGTGTTACCGCCTTGTGACAAGTTCGAGTGTAGTGCCGCGGGTGCGGGAGCTGAAAGCATTTCAGAAAGTGTATCTGCAGCCGGGAGAAGAGAAGAAGGTGACGATACCGATCGGACGGGAGTTTTTCCAGATCTATGCCGGTAACGGACGCTGGGAGGAAGAAAAGGGCAAGTACGGACTTCTTCTGATGGACAGCGGGAAGGTTTACTGGGAAGGTGTGGTAGAGGGCGGCGGATCGTTGCAGGATAGATCGTGAGGCGTGTGGAAAGGGAGAGGTAATGGTACGGTGCATTGTAAATGCTCCATGCAAAGTCTATCAGGGCAGGATTGCATGGAGTCAGTCAAATAACGGATAACTGCCCGTGGACTTTGCAAGTTTCGAAGAAATGATCTGATGAAGAATGAATTCGATAAGGAGCAAAGTCTATGAATACGAAAGATACAACAAAATATATGGAATTTTTGAAAGCGCTGCAGGAGATGAGGACGTATCTACTGCTCTGGGCGACGCAGGCCTTTTCCGGGCTGGGAAGCGCGATGACGAGCTATGCACTGGTGATCTGGTCTTATACGCAGAAGGGATCCGCGCTCATGACGGCGCTTTTGATGGTAAGTTCTTATGCGCCCTATGTGCTGCTCAGTATTTTTGCGGGCGCCTTGAGTGATAAGTGGAACAAGAAGATTACGATGTTAGTGTGCGACACTGTGGCGGCGTTGACGACGGTGGTCGTGCTGGTTCTGTTGCAAAAGGATGCACTGCAGATTTGGCATCTGTATCTGATCAACGGGATCAATGGTCTGATGAACACAGTGCAGCAGCCGGCTTCCGAGGTGGCAGTCACGAAAGTGCTGCCGAAGAAGTATTATCAGAGAGTGGGCGGCCTGTCTTATCTGGCAAGTTCCCTTCATTCGATTATGACGCCGATCATTGCGACAGCAATCTTAGGGATTGCCGGGATGGGAGCGGTCGTAGCTTTCGATCTGTTTTCCTTTGGTATGGCATTTGTGACGCTGGCTTTTTTGATCCGGATCCCGGAGGATGGGGAGGCGTATGGTGAGAAAGAGAAGCTGTTTGTCTCTGTGAAACAGGGAATTTCCTACCTTCGAAAGGAGAGGGGAATCTTTGACCTGATCCTGTTTCTTGCGGCGATCAATCTGGTAGCGTCGATTTATGACGCGGCGTTTCCGGCCATGATGTTGTCCAGAAATGGAGGCAGTGAGCGAGTGCTCGGTATCGTCAATACCGTGATCGGTCTGACAACGCTTGCAGGAAGCATTCTGGCCTCTTTGATCAGGAAACCGAAGAGTAGGGTGCGTGTGATCTGCAACAGCCTGTTGTTTTCCATGAGTACCGAGAACTTTCTTCTGGCTTTTGGGCGGACGCCGCTTGTCTGGTGTATCGGCGGCTTTCTGGGCTGGATCGCCATACCGCTTATGAGCACGAATCTGAATGCCATTATGCGGCTGCGTGTGCCGGAGCAAGTACAGGGAAGGGTCTATGCCGTCAGGAATTCACTGCAGTTCTTTACCATACCGATCGGGTATTTTCTCGGCGGGCTTTTGGTGGATCAGGTGTTTGAGCCTGTTATGGCGCTGCAGGCAAAGGAGAGTGTACTGGTGCGGATGTTTGGAAGCGGCAAGGGTTCCGGCGCTGCCTTTCTCTTCTTTGTGATCGCATTTGCGGGGATTTTTGTCTGCCTGTATTTCAGACGGGACAGGCAGATCTGGAAATTGGAGGAGGAGACGACAGAATAAGAACTTACTTTTTGTAAGGAAGACCGTAAGAAACGGGAAAGGTGTGGTGACAGTCATGAATACAGCGACAGAATTGCGGAACAGATTACGAAGTATTGACCATAAAGGGTATCCTGCTTACAAGGATCTGAAGGGGCAGTATCAATTCGGAGATTATGTGCTTTCCATTGATCATGTACAGGGGGATCCCTTTGCCGCACCGTCCAGACTTTCTGTGCGGGTGGAGAAGAGCAAGGCGGGCTTTCCGGCGGCATATTATGATACGCCTGCGAAACGGATCACGCTGCAGGATCATCTGACCAGGCTGTTTGGCAGATGGGCGGCGGGCGGCAGTTTTCAGGCGAAGGGCTCCGGCAAGAGCGGTCTTCTGTCAGTGTCAAGATGCGGGCAGCAAGTGTTGGAGCGCACGGCCCTGCGGGTGAAAGACGGCGATATCATTCTGCGCTTCGAGGCGGGATTCCCGGCTAATGGGCGGACGATCAATGCCAGAGAGTTAGAGAAGATGCTGTTCGAGATTCTGCCGGATTGTGTGCGAAAGAGTCTCTACTATGTAAAGATCGATCAGGAGAAACTGCGCCAGGCCATCTGTCTGTGCGAGGACCAGCAGTCGATCCGGGAAAGTCTGCGGGAGAGGAAATTATGCGCTTTTATTGCAGACGGCTCTGTTCTGCCGCGGGAGAGCGGCGTGTCGGAGAGACCGATGAAGAATGCGGTGCCGTTCCGTTCGCCGGAGTCTCTGCGGATCACATTGAAACTGCCTAACAGGGGAGACGTGACCGGCATGGGGATTCCTATGGGAATCACCTTGTTTGTGGGCGGCGGTTATCATGGCAAATCTACGATCCTGCAGGCATTGCAGAATGGGGTATATAATCATATCGCGGGGGATGGCAGGGAGCTTGTCATCACAGATGCCTCTGCCTTTAAGCTGCGGGCGGAAGATGGCAGGAGTGTCACGGGAGTGGATATTTCTCCCTTCATAAAGAATCTGCCGAATCGAAAAGATACGACTCATTTTTCCACGGAAGACGCCAGCGGCAGCACTTCCCAGGCGGCTAATCTGATGGAGGCGTTAGAGAGCGGAAGCAGTTTGATCCTGATTGATGAGGATACGTCTGCCACCAACTTTATGGTGCGGGACAGCCTGATGGCGCAGGTGATCACGCCCGGTGAAGAGCCGATTACACCTTTTATCAGCAGAGTCAGGGGGATGTATGAGGATCTTGGCGTGTCTTCTATTATCGTGGCAGGAAGCTCTGGTGCGTTTTTCCATGTGGCGGATACCATCATCCAGATGAAGGAATATGTACCCATCGATATTACGCAGAAAGCGAAGGCGGCAGCGGATGCTTATGAGGGCAGGCACAGGGAAAGTGATACGAAACAGGCTTCTTCGCCGTCTGCCGGCGATAGCCTGCGCACTGGCGGTAATGCGTCTGAAGCAGTGTTCCCGGACTTTAACCGGAAACGCTGTCCTGGGCCGGATATGACGCTTAGAAAGGACGATAGGATCAAGTTGAAAGCGATGGGAACGAGTGAACTTTCCATCTCGAAGGAAGCCGTGGAACTACGTTATTTAGAGCAGCTTAAGGATCAGGAACAGAGTATGGCGTTAGCGTATCTTCTGAAATATGTGGAGCTTCGGATGTTGGATGGCAGAAAGGATCTGCGCCAGATCGGGGATCTTCTGGAAGATCAGCTTGACAGGAGCGGCTTAGAGAGCCTGTTTGAGAGAGGAGAGGTGTCTGCACAGCTGGCAAGACCCCGGAAACAGGAAATCCTGGCGTGCATCAACCGGTATCGGAAATTAAAGTTATAGGAATGTCGAAAAGAGATACCAAGGAAGAAAAGGCGGGGAGTTCTGCTACAGGGTTACGGTAAAGCAGCTCCCGCCTTCTTTTGCGTCTGTGACAGTGATCGTTCCCTCATGTGCTTTGACGATCTCATAGGCGATGGACAGTCCAAGGCCGAAATGATCCTTCCGGCTTCTGGACTTTTCCACACGGTAGAAACGGTCGAAGATCTTTTTCTTATCTTCATCGGAGATGCCGATGCCGTTATCCTGCACCTGTATGGTGAAGCGGCTGCGTGTGTGGGTAAGCGAAAGAGTGATCTGGCCGTGCGCCGGGGTATAGCTGATGGCATTGTGGAGCAGTATGGCGACGACCTGGCTGATCCGTTCGGGGTCAGCGGTGCATAAGGGCAGCGATTCTTCTGGCAGCACAATGGACAGCAGAATAGATTTTTCCCGTGCCAGCGGTTCGAAGGATTCATAGGAATTGATCAGCAGTGTGTCTAACTCTGTCGCTTCCTTCCGGATGGGAAAGTGGTGGCTGTCCGATTGGGAGAGAGTGAGAATATCGCTGACCAGAGAGGAGACGCGCAGTCCCTCCTGATAGATGGTCTTAATAAAACCTGCCTGTTTCTCAGGATCCGCCCCCTTGCAGCATTCTGCGGCTGACAGGATGACAGACAAAGGCGTGCGCAGTTCATGGGAAGCGGCAGCCACGAACATAGCCTGTTTCTGCTGGTTTTCTTTGATCGGCCTTAACAGAATGCCGGTGAAAAACCACGCAAAAATGCCAAGCAGAACAGTGGCGGCGATATCAATCAACAGAAACCGGATACGCTGTTCCCTGATCTGTCGTTCCAAAGGTTTCAGGGATGACAGGACAATGATCTCCAGCATGGAGCTGTCAGTTCCCATCTGCATAACGCTGCAGTAATATTTCGTTTTGGCAGAAGGAGAGAGGAATTCATATTCGTAATGAGAGAGTGCGCCGGTTCGGCCATCATTCACGACCACGGAGGCGGATAGGTTTGGCAGTGCCTCCAGTGCCTCCTGGCTTTCCAGAAGCAGTTTGTCATTTTCTTCTCTGCGGACCGGATCAGTCAATTGGTTATAGAGAAAGGGAACGCCGTTATCCAGCACAAAGAACCGATAATTTCCCTGTGCCTCCATCTTGGCCAGCCATTCCATGGAAATGACGGTCTGCTGTTCCAGATTGGTGGAGATGGTATTGATATCATTCTTAAAAGCCTGAAACTGGTTGCGGTACAGTCCCTTTTCCGATACATACAGATAGCAGAGGGACATAACGAACATGATTATGGCGGTGATACCTGCACAGAGCAAGGTAAGCCGCAGGTGTACTTTTTTAAACATAGTAGGATGAGTTCCTCCCTTGTTGTCCGTCTGATCTGCCGGACAGCGTCTGACTATTTGGACATTAATCGATTGAAGGGCAATTCATCGGAAGAGCGGTGGATTTCCGGGGCGGGGCAATATCTGACAGATTGCGCGTCATATATATGCGGCTTATGAGATCAGTCCTGCGTGTCTGTCAGTGTATAGCCGACGCCGCGCACGGTCTTGATCTGCAGGCGGCTTCCGGTATTTTGCAGGCGCCTGCGCAGGAAATGGATATAGTTGTCCAGATTCCCCTCCTCTACATTGCTGTCCGGCCCCCAGACTTTGAGTAAGATCATGTTCCGGGGCAGGATTTGGCCTTTGGAATGGAGGAAGACCTCCAACAGGGCGGCTTCCTTCTTAGAGAGCGTACAATGTCCGGCGGGGCCGGTGAGGATACTTTCTAAAGACTGCCAGGTAATGTCACCCACCGTGAAAGAGTCGTCCACAGATAGTGCGTGGGGTCTCCTGGACACACAGCGGATTCTGGCCATCAGTTCCTCGAAAGCGAAGGGTTTCACCAGATAGTCGTCGGCGCCAAGATCAAGTCCTGTCACCTTATCGGACAGCGTGCCAAGCGCGGTGATCAGAATAATAGGCGTTTTGATACCTTTATGCCGAAGAGAGGTCAGAATATCAGTGCCTTCCATGCCAGGCAGCATCCGGTCAAGCAGGATCACGTCGTAAATATTCTGCTCGCCCAGGTAAAGCGCTTCTTCTCCATCGAAACAGGAATCTACCGTGAAACGCTGCTGTTCAAGCTGGTAGGTAAGGGTATCGTTCAAATGTCGGTCGTCCTCTGCGAGTAAGATTCTCATGTCCAAACTCCATTCTTTCTATAGATCATTCCAATACCAGGAAGAAGGTATTATTTTCGTACCGCTTCGAATACCGGCCGGTTGTCGGCTGCGGGAAGCACGATGAACAGGAAGATGCTTCCTAACGCGACCACGCTCAGAAGGACGGCCACCGCACGGTAAGGCAGGATCTGTCCCAGTGCGCCCGCCAGGAACTGGAAGCACACGCCGCCCACGGCGAACAACACGTTGAAAAAGGCGTTGACTCTGGCCCGCATCTGTTCCGGCAGATAGGACTGCACGGCGGTTTCCCGAATGGTGCCGCTGCAGATGCCAAGGCTTCCGCAGAGAAACCGATTGGCCAGCATGGCCGGATAGGGCAGGAAAAGGAGCGCCATATCTGCCAGGCTGTAGATCAGGTAGACAGTCTTTGTGAAAGGGTATCTTTTTCTTACGGGCATCTCCTTCTTATATTGTAGCAGACCGCCAAACAGTCTGCCAGTCATTTCCGCGCTGAGCAGAAAGCCAAGCATCGTGGCGCCGAGATACGGCTGGGTCTGATAATAGAACTGCGTGGTGATGCTCATGCCGTTGGCGGTTCCCTGCATGACGCTCATATTGGCGTAAATGTTGCGGATGCCTTTCTCCCTTTTCAGGAAAGCAAAGCCTTCCCGGAGATCGGTACGGTACTGGCGCAGCGTATAGGAGGAGACTGCGGCCGCTTTTCGTGTTTCCCGGATCAGGCTTTCCGTCAGCACGGAGCAGAGGGTGATTCCGGAGACGAGAAAGAAGATCTGCGCCATGGTAAGTTTTCCGTAGAGAAAAGCGGCAGCCGGCGACATGACGATGATCACCGTCGGATAGAGCATGGAACTGACTGCGTAGCCTTTCTGCTCCAGTCCGCGGGGGATCAGATCCGGATACCAGGCGGCGTAGGCGAGACGGTAGAGGACGGAGATGGTGCCTGCGGCCAGCGTAAACAGCAGGTAGAGCAGGAAGCGGAAGGTATGCCGTCCTGCCCAGAAGCCCATGGCGGCATAGAGAGCCGCCAACAGGAGGTCCATTCCGACGATCCACTTTTTCTTGCCGCCTTTGTCGATCAGGGGTGCGATCAGGATTGGCAGCAGTATGTCCGGAAGTACTCCGCAGATCATGATCAGTGAGGATAAGAAGGCCGACTGCGTCTCGTCAAAGACAAGCAGGCTGACCGGCAGGTTCATGGCTTCCCCGCCAACGGCGGAAAGAACCGTAGCCAGAGTGATACAGGAGAAATCTTTTGTCCAGAGTCTGTTTCTTTTTAACATCGTATTATCTTCCCATCTTTTTTGATTTTCTTTCTGATTCCCGCGAGCATAGTATGCTCCTGGGGCGTTTTGGGCCTGTTTGTTGCTTTGCGGGGATATGCGATTATTATAATAACGATGTCAGATGGTGTAAAACAGATAATTGTGAGAAATTTCTCCTCTATAAAATGATTTAAAGGCCTTGATTGATAATATTTCCGGAAATTTCTTTCTCGAATTCCAGAGCCTTCTTATATTGCCGCTGTCTCTTACAGGCCTCGATGATCATATCCTTGTAGAAGTACAGATGGCCGAAATGCCGCGTTTTCCGAATCTCCTGGATCAATTGTTCCAGAAGTTCCAGATAGAGCGGATCGTCCAGAAAGCCGTCGTGACATTCCATCATGGCTTCTTCGTATTTCAGACGGTCTGCAATCGAGAAGGCGCACGGCGGCGCCCCGGCAGATGTTTTCGGGTTAAAGAGGGCTTCGCGTAATTGATCCAGAAAGGGTGCGGCTTCTTCCGGCTTACCCATGCGGATCCAGGCGATCGCCTTCTTGTGCAGAATATCAATGGAAGAGCCTTCCGTCTGCTCCGCTTGATGCAGATACGCAAGCGCCTGTTCGTATTTATGCAGGCTGATACAGGTGGCGCCTATGTTGTAGTATAAGGTGGAGAGCCTGTCCTGCCAGCCGGTATTCTGCAGTAGCCGGATGCTGCGCTCGTAGTATACCATCATCGCTTCTTCCCTGTTCAGGCAGGCGTAAGCGGACCCGTTGATGAAAAAGTAATCTGCCAGCCGGAAGGTATTGCCTTCCTCCACGGCCGCGGCTACGACACGCTGCTCCATGGCGTGGATAGCGGCATAGTTTCCCGCCAGAAAACAGGCATAGCAAAGGCGGACCATGGCGTAGGAATGATGGAGGATTTCGCAGGCTTCCTGGCATAACAGGACTTTGCGGCCGGCATCCGCAGCGATGGCAGCCTGCAGGAGCCTATAGTAGGCGTGCTGCTTCGGATTCATGTGTTCTTCCAGCGCTTCAAGAAGCCGCAGATGATCTGCCGTGGTCTGTTCGAAGGCGTTCACCAGAAGCCAGTCGATGGCAGCTTCGCTGTAGCGAAGTCGCTGCTCATGAGCCTGCAGTTCCTGATATACGGTATGGGTGTCCAGTTCGTATTGCAGGTTGTAGAAGTAGCGGGCTAACAGCGCCTCATCCTGCGCCAGTTTCCGGTCGTCTGTTTCATAGGGAATCTCCAGCCGCCCGAACAGCGCGGCAAGAATCTCCCGATCCGGGCAGACGCTGCCGTGTTCGATCTTACTCAGATAAGAAGGAACGCAGATGCCATAGCAGACTTCTTTCTGGCCTTTGTTCTGGCGGATGCGCTCCGCCCTAAGCAGTGCGCCGGGAAGAACGGATCCGGCGCGCCGATAAGATTGTGTCGTTTTGGCTGTGTCTGGTTTTGGCATGATGGCTGTGATCCTTGTCTTCGGGTTTGATATTTTGCAAAGCAAAAGCGTGGAAGTTACTTTGCAATAGACTGCATTTTACTATGAGTCTAGCACAGTAAGTTTTAGTTTGTCACTATATAAAGAATCATTTTTAACTAGTACTGGTGAAATGAAAAGGTAACTTCCACCTTGTAAGGGTAAATTCTACCAGAGATAA
>CAJTRA010000029.1 GCA_910578345.1 uncultured Lachnospiraceae bacterium
CTTGTACTTGTGAACCGCCCTGAGAATCGTCACTACTTCCTTCTTCGTCGGAAGCGGTACAGGTCCACTCACCTGAGATCCGTTCTTCTTTACTGTCTCGATGATTTTTTTTGCAGATGCATCAACTAACTGATGATCATAGGCTTTAAGTGTAATTCTCATTACTTGACTTGCCATAAAAAAAGTCGCCTCCTTTTCGCACTTTTTGTTCTAAGTACGACAAGCGGTGACTGTACACTCTCCCGTGTGTGTCCTCTTTTATAATGTCTTGCATGAACACTAATCACGTTGTTTCCGGCAATGCCGGACATCTGTTGTCTGTACAGTGACTTGTCGTCAGTTTCCTAACTTGACATTCGCTCCACGGAAAACCTGCCACATGGGCAGCAACCTCGCGCTTCACAGCTATCATGCCACAGCAATGTTTAGTATACATGATGAATTCATAAGATGCAAGTACTTTTTTTTAAAAAAATTTTTAAATTTCAGTTGCTCTTCTCCATTCTTTTTCCGATTCTTTTGTTACCGCGCCGAGCCCCCGCCGCAAGACCGCAGGCAGCGGCCATTGGCTTGAAGCTCCCGACTCATTGTCTGCGGAAACAAAACCGGGCCCAGGACGCGTCCATCCGCTCCCAAGCCCAGTCATGTTTCTCTCTAACAGTTCTTTCTCTCCAGAAGCACAGCGCCGGTGTAATATCCCAGAATGCCTCAAAATCAATTCCTGCAGAATGTTTTTACAGGCAGTCTATGACAGTCTTTTCCTTATTATAATGATTATAATGCTTCCTCCAACCCGTAGACCTCCACTTCATAGATACGCGCCGCGCTGTCGCTGCCCTGGGTCGGCTTATTGATCACCGGCTTCACGAACTGTGCCGCCAACAGCGCTCCATCCTCCGTCTGCAGGAACATGGCATTCTTCTTCGTCAGCGCGTTCTGCCAGTCCATCTTTCCTTCCATACCATTTCTTTCTCATGATCCTCTTTCTCCTATTTTCATAGACTGATCCTTCTTTTTTTACCTCACCAACACCGTCACAACTTCATACGGCTTCAGCACAACCTCGATCGTATTCCCGTTGACGGCCGCTTCCGACTCGGTCTCCTCCAGCAGATTGCAGACATACGCCCTCTCAAACGCCGTATTCACCGTAAGATGCGCCTTCGTCAGCGCATTCTCCGACTCATACATGCGCAGCACGATCCCGTCACCGTCTTCCGCCATCTTCACTGTCTCCAGCACCACGTTCGCCTGGTCTACGGCGGCAAACGAATACGCCTCCACATCCGCCGTGCCTGTCTGCACCATGAGCGGCTGGTTCAGCTTATAAGCTTCATCCACCGTGCCGGCTGCGCGCCAGCCCTCCGCGTGAGGATAGATCGCATAGGTAAATACATGTTCCTCCTGATCCGCCGTCGGATTCGGCTCGATCCCGGACTTGATCAGCGTCAGCGCCATATTGGAATCCTGCACGGAATGCCCGTACTTGCAGTCATTTAACAGCGACACGCCGTAATGTCCTTCCGACAGGTCCATCCACTTCTGTCCGCAGCTCTCGAAACGCGCCACATCCCAGCTCGTATTGCGATGTGTCTTTCTCGTCAGGTTACCGAACTGCACGTCGAAAGTCGCCTCGTCCGTATGCACTGCCACCGGGAAATGTACCTTGAGAAGCGTCTGGTGTTCCTTCCAGTCCACCTTCGTCACGAACTCGATCCTGCGACTTTGCGCATAGAAGATCACCTGCTGCCTGATCGCAGACTGAGATGCTTTTCTCGTGATCGTGAGCACCGCGCGCACAGGCCCGACTTCCGTCCATTCCATCTGTTCTACGCCGTCCACATCCCAGAACTTCTCCGTATAGTAAATATCAATGTCCCAGTTGTCGAAGTAGATCGGCTTATCCTCATACATCCGCAACAGATTGGCGCGCTGTCCCTCCTGCACCACTTCCCGCTCATTGTCCTTGTCATAGATGCTGGTAAACATCCCCTGTTCATCCAGTCTGATCCGGTAAAAAGGCGTCTCCAGTCCATACAGGCCGTCCAGAACAAACGGCGTTTCTGCTGTCGCTTGTGGCGCTTGTGCCGTCTTCCCCTGCAGGAGCGTCCGAAATGCCTTATACCCCTTGGCCGGCAGATTCTTCACATAAGCAATGTTTCCCGCATCCGTCTTCTGCACCGGATAAACTGCGCCGCTTCCATCCGTCAGCGCCTCCGCCTCAAGATCGCCGAGCCACACCACATCGTCCCGCACCCTGCCGACGGTGTTAAAGACCGTGACTGCCTCGCCCTCTCCGGCAATGGCTTTTCTGCGCTCTCTGCTCCTGTCCGCAAGCTGCTTCGCCAGACGGTCATACTCTTCCTTCGTCACCTCGTACACTTCATGGATCGAAGAGCCCGGCAGGATATCATGGAACTGGTTTAACAGCACCAGTTTCCACATGGTATCCAGTTCTTCCGCCGGATACGCCTGCGTCTGTCTGCTCAGAACGCACAGCAGTTCCAGATCCATCAGCCCTAACTCTGCTTTGCGGTTGGAACGTTTATTGCGCGCCATGGAGGTCAGCGTTCCCCGATGGTACTCGAAGTAAAATTCCCCTTCCCAGACCGGAAGCCGTTTGTTATCCTTCACCCGCTCCTCAAGCTCCTCGAAGTAGGTGCGTGCGAACGCCTGCCGCACCGCAGGAATGCCTTTCACCCCTTTCTCCATGCGTAGGGAAGTCTCCAGCATCTCTCTGGTAGGGCCGCCGCCGCCGTCGCCGTAGCCGTAGGAAATGAGAATGTCATTGTTGATATCCTTGTTCTGGTAACGCATCCAGCCGCCCATGATGGCATCCGGGTGCAGCATCCCGTTGTAAGTGGTAAAAAAGTCCTTGATCGGCTGGCTCACGCCCAGAGTCGTAATCAGGTGCGTCAGCACCTCCGAACCGTCGATCCCGCGCCAGCGCATAGTATCATACGGAATCTTGTTAAACTGGTTCCAGGCCAGCTTCGTGGTCATGAAATAATCGATACCGCACTTTTTCATGATCTGCGGCAGCGCTCCCGAATAACCGAACACATCTGGCAGCCATAGGATCCTGTTGTCTACGCCGAACTCTTCCCTGAAAAAGCGCTTCCCGTGCATAAACTGCCGCACCAGAGATTCCCCGGAAGTCAGGTTGCAGTCGGCCTCCAGCCACATACCGCCCTCCGGCTCCCAGCGCTTCTCCTCGATGCGCTCCTTCGCCCTCGCGTAAAGCTCCGGATAACGCTCCTTCAGAAAGGCGTACAGCTGCGGCTGACTGGACATAAACTTATAATTCGGGTATTCCTCCATCAGTTTCAGCACCGTGGCAAAGCTTCGTCCCACCTTTTCCCGCGTCTGCGCCACCGTCCACCACCACGCCACGTCGATGTGCGTGTGGCCGATACAGGTGGCGATCACATCCTTACAGCCGGCCATATCCGTGTACAATGCCCGGTCGATATAAACGGACGCCTCCCGTAACGTTCTGTAGAAATCCTCCGAGTAGGGCGTGCGCAGATCCAGGAAATTCACCGTCTCGTTCAGGATCGTCTCGATATCCTTACGGTTCTTATCATCCTCCTCCATTCTGGAAAAGGCGGCAAGCGGCACCCAAAGATCGTAATACAGCTTCTCGATCTCGTGATCGATCTCCTGCATCTCCACGATCAGGTTAAATTCCGTATGCAGCGTCCCGGTATAGGCCTGCAGTTCCAACGTCAGCTCTTCCCCGGCCTGCGCCTCCTGCCGCAGAAACACATCCCTGTGGTTCATGTCGATCCCTTGCACCGCCTCACCGTTTACGAAAAGCAGAAACTGCGGGTTCTTCGCGTCATCCCACTCGTCGATCTGGGTGCGCACATGCATCCACATCCGCCGGCCGTCAAGTTCCTCCGGCACCCGGTAGACAGCCTTGAACCAATAGTGGCGGTCCTTTCCATACCAGTGCATCTTCCGGCAGTCAAAACTCTCCCATGGTGTCAGGTCTTTCTCCGCATCCTCCGGATGTATGTAATTTCCCTCTTTGTATTTCCAGTCATCGATGGTAAATCTCTGCTTTACCTTTAACTTCTTCAACTCTTCACAAATAACGTTGACCCTCTTGTCTAAAAAGCGCATAGCTGCCTCCTTATCTGCCCTCTTTGCAGAATTTCTAATTGATATGACTCACCCATACGGCGCCGTGTCCCGGCAGGATTCCCCTGCCGTCCACGTAATACGAAGCCACCGTTCCGTCATGATATCTGCAGAAACTCTCCCCCTGTGGGATGATTGTCTTGTCGTAACAGTTATTGGCCGGCGCGATCAGTACGCGGTACGCCGAAAGCGCCCCTCTCTCCATCTCATAATCCGCTTCTGCCATACCTCTACAGCCCTCCTCACCGTAATAGAACATATCTCGCATCTTCGTGTCCGTATTTACCAGATCCAGGAACTGCAGACACTTCTCCGGATATTTGGTATTGATGGAAATCATGTTCAAAGAACCTCTTACCGTCTCGTTGGAAAGGATCGTGTCGCCCACTTTCTGTACCACCACATCCTTGCCCATCTGCGGTCCCCAGGAGGTAACGCCTGCCGACTCCCAGCCCTGGGCTACACGCCACATATTGTATACGCGGGCCTCCGACAGGGTGGAAGCATCCGGGTTGATAATCCCTTTCTCGTACCAGTCATGCAGCGTCTCCAATGCCGAATACACATCCGGCTCCTCCAGTGTGAAGCACACTCTCGCATCTTCATCGTCATAGCGCACACCCAGGATCTGCGTTCCGGCGCCGATCTGGTCATATACGTCGAAAATATAGTACACGCCGTCGTTTTTCACATAAACCGGATAGTCATTCTTATCGGCTTTCAGCGTCTCGAAAGTCTCCGTCAGCGATTCGATCTCGGTCATGGATGTGATATCCAGGCCGTACTCGTCTACGATCTCCTTATCCCAGACCGCATAGTTGGAGATAGAGCTGTCTTTATAAGTAGGAACCCCGTAGATCCTGTCCCTCACCTTCACGCCGTCCCAATACTTCTCCGGCATCAGCTCCATCAGACCCGGCATGTTGTCTGCGATCATATCCGTGATGTCGTAGTAAGCGCCCAGATTGATATCCGCAATATAATTGTTGCCGTTTCCGAAGATGATGTCAAAAGGCTCGTTGGTGCTGACGATGATGTTACGCCGCTTATCCCAGTCACCCCAGGGAATGACTTCCATCTCGATATTCACGCCGATCTTCTCCCCGGCGTATGCATTTACCTTCTCCACCCATGTATCATAGTTGGCGGGCATCCCGTTTCTGATCGATACCCATTTCAGATTCACGATCTCGCCGCTGTCCCCCGCAGACTCCGTGCCCGCTGCACTGCCGCTGTCACCACCGCCGCAGCCGGCAAGCACTCCCATCGTCATCGCCGCGGCGATCCCTGTCGCTAAAACTTTTTTGAATTTCATGTCTTTCCTCCTGTTATTCACTCTTTGTTATTTTTCTTAACCTTTTACACGATCATTCTCTTTTTCTGTCCTTCCGCTCACAGAGCCGGAGCGATCCGGCAGCCTCCCGTTCTGCCTACTCCTTCACCGACCCGATCGTCAGACCGGAAATAAAGTACTTCTGGAAAAACGGATAGGTACATGCGATCGGCACGATGATCACGATCGCGATCGCCATTCTCACACTCTCTGTCGGCATGGACAACTTATACTGCTGTAAGGAAAGTCCGCCATATGGGTTGTTGGCGATATACTCAATATTCTTCTGCATATTGTTGAGCAGTGACTGCAGTGTCTGCAGCTTCGTATCCTGTATGTACAAGGATGCCTGAAACCAGTCGTTCCAGTAACCGAAAGCCGCGAACATACCGATCGTCGCCATCACCGGCTTGGAGATCGGCAGCACAATCTGCGACCAGATCCTGAACTGTCCCGCACCGTCGATCTTGGCGGATTCGATGATGGAATCCGGCACCGTTGTCCTAAAGAACGTGCGGCAGATCGTCACGCTGAATGCGGAGCAGGCAAGCGGCAGGATCAGCGCCCAGATACTATTGTTCAGTCCCAGGATGTTATTGACCACCACATAGCTTGCCAGCATGCCGCCGTTAAATACCATCGGGATAAAGATCAGCCACGTGTACACCGTCTTCAACTTAAAGTTCCTTCTGGAAACCACATATCCCATGGATGTATTGAGCGCGATCGAGATGATCGTACCGACTACCGTCACCAGTACGGACATGAAAGCCGCCCGCAGAATCGTCATACGCTCATTCCACAGAAATTCATAGGCCGACGCCGAAAGCGCCTGCGGGATCAGCTGATAACCGTTGGCCCGGATCGATTCCTCATCCGTGATGGAGATGGAAAACACAAACAACAGTGGGATCACACACATCACCGCCAGAATCAGAAAGATCCCATTGAATACTACATTGGTGGATGTCTTGATCTGGTTCAAAGACTGTCCGCTTTTTTCTTGTTTTGCCACTTCGTGCACCTCCTCCTATATGATCCTGTTCTCGTTGTCAATCTTACTCACAATCCAGTTTGCCAGAAGGATCGTAGCGCAGCTGCAGATCGCCTGGAAGAAAGACGCCGCCGCCGTCTGTCCGATCGGCGATGAGGACTGGATCGCCTGGTAGATGAACGTGTCAAAGGTTGACGCCGTCGTATACAGGGATGCCGGCAGCTGTCCCGTCACCTGGAAGAACAGACCGAAATCCGAGTTGAAGATCTTACCGCAGTCTAAGATCAGCATCATGATGAAGACCGGTTTGATCGCAGGCAGTGTGATATGCTTTGCCTGCTGCGCCTTGGTGGCCCCGTCCATCACGGCCGCCTCATAGAGCGACGGATCGATACCGGTAATACTCGCCAGGTAGAGCGCCATGCCGTATCCCATACCCTTCCAGGTGTTCAAGAAGACAATGAAGAAGGGCCAATACTGCTTCTCCTGATACCACATGATCCCTTCGCCGCCCAGTGCTCGAATGATACCGTTGATGTAACCTCTCTCCGGTGTCAGCAGGGCGTACACGAAATAGCTGATCACGACCCATGACATGAAGTAAGGGAGAAACATCATCGTCTGGTATACCTTTGATCCGCGTTTGTTGCGCATGTTGCTTAACATCAACGCGCCTCCCACCGCAACGCTGGCGCTGATGACGATGAACGCGATATTGTAGAGGATCGTGTTCCGCAGCAACATCGAAAACGAGTTGGATGTGAAGAAATACTTGAAGTTACCGATGCCGGCCCACTCACTGTACAGCAAGTTATAGATGAAACCGTGTCCGCCGGGCGACAGCTTATACACCTTGAAGGCTATGATGATGCCGAACATCGGCAGATACGAAAAGATCAAAAACCACAACAATGTCGGCAGCGACAGCAGAAGCAACTCCGTATCGTCCTTGGACCAGCGCTTTTTCCGGGGTTTCACGGACGATGTCTTTCCTCCGGCAAGCGTTTTTTTCCTTTCCATTCCTTTTACCTCCTTTGTTTATATTCTATTTATTTTTGTTAACATTAAGTTAACACTCATTAACTATATTGTCAACATCAACATACAAATTTGTTAATATTTTTTTCAAAATCAAATTTTTATTGTGCATTTTTCTGCATTCATGTCATATATCATGTGTCTATCTCTCTATTGCGTTTACAAATATTAACTTTACATTCATTTTTATACTGTTTTCACCACCATTTTTCATCTTTTTCTTTGCAATGATACATTTTTTACAAATTATCTTCCTGTCGCGCTCCTATCTATACAATATCGCCATGCCTTTTCCTCTCTTATTAACATTTGTAAACTCCTTTGTTGTTTTTTTCTCTTCACCATGGTATACTAAAGTATGATTAAAATGTGTTCAGACCGGTTTTAAGCGCCCAGCTTATCAACCGCAGAATATCGCATATCGTGGGAGTTCTCTATGGAAAAAATAACAATGAAAGATATTGCTGACGCGCTCAATATTTCCAGAGTCACCGTCAGTAAAGCATTTAATAATCAGGCCGGAGTATCAGATTCTCTCCGGGAAATGATCTTCAACAAAGCCAAAGAGCTCGGTTATACGAAACTTCCCTTTCAGTCTATGGGGCCTGCCATCTCTACCCAGGAAGAACGTACCGTAGCGCTCGTAGTGTCAAGACCAGAGTCTTCTTTCTTCTGGACCGGCATTATTCACCGCCTGGCCCAGGAGCTTTCGGAATACAGCATCAACCTTCTATACGTCTATGTACCTTCTTCCTTTACGAAAGAGTTCGTGCTGCCTTCCATTCTTTTCAGCAATATCCTATCTGGTATTGCCGTGGTAAATGTATACGACCCTGTCATACTGGGTATGGTCAACGATATTCCTCTGCCGAAAGTTTTTCTTGATACCATCCCCGATCTGACAGATCGTAAAATGCACGGGGATCTGCTGTTGATCGAAGGCTTCCGCACCGAGGCTGAGATTACGGATTCCCTGATTCTGGATGGCCATAAAGAGATCGGCTTTATTGGCGATATCAGCTATGCGCAGACAAACAAGGAACGTTACCTGGGCTATCGCGACAGTATGGACAAGCGTCGGCTGCCTATCCGCCAGGAATTCTGCTTCATCGACAGCATCGGTGTGTTTTCCTATGCTAAGCAGATTCATGCCTTTCTGGATGCTCTGACCGACTGGCCAACCGCCTTTGTATGTGTCAGCGATTATGTGGCTCATTTTGTGCAGCAATATATGGACGAAAATCCTCTGAGACTGCCCCATCCAGTCGTGTTGACCGGTTTTGACAATACCGACGAATACCCAAACGTCTCTGGTCATATTACTACCGCCAACGTACCGACAGGCCTGCTTGGCAAACGTCTCGCACTGCAATTACTGTTTCGGACGAACCACCCTGAGGCTCCTGAGGAGATGACTTTCATCAAGCCTTCTATCATTAAGAAGCATCGAAAGCTTTCGCCAACGACATGACACGGGTAAATCGCCCTGTCATTCTATTCTATTGTTGATCCTGGAAATCCTTCCATGAAAGAACTTCATGAAGACTAAGAAAAAATAAAATGGAGTTTTCTGTTCTCAAAACGGATGAGAGAACAGAAAACTCCATTCAAATTCCTACGAGAGCGGCTTTCCTGCCAGAATAACCTGCTGCAGCGTAAGCCCATCTTTCTTAAGCAGTACAACATCCGCCACCTTACCCGGCGCGATGCTGCCGTGTTTATCATAAATACCGACCGATCTTGCGGAATTGACCGCCGCACACTTTACCGCAGACTCTAACGGAATCCCCATCTTAAGCACCGCCGTGCGCATACAGTCTAACAAATTCGTCACAGAACCAGCGATGGTGCCATCATGCAAGGTAGCCAGATTGCCTGTCACTTTGACTGCCTGCCCGCCTAATGTGTAATCGCCATCCTCTAAGCCCGTCGCCCGCATACTGTCACTGATCAGGATAATGCGGTCGTCTCCAAAAATCTTGAAGGTCGTCCTGACCGCAGACGGATGAATATGCACACCGTCGCAAATCAACTCCACCTCCACCTTGCGTGTATCCGCCGCCGCACCGATCGGCCCTGGCGCTCTGTGCGTGTAAGGATACATTGCATTGTACAGATGTGTCATATGGTTTGCACCATTCTCAAACGCCTTGACAGTAGTGTCATAATCTGCACAGGTGTGCGCAACAGACATGACTGCCCGATCATGGCGCTGTGCAATCAACTCCATTGCCCCTTCTTCCTCCGGTGCGATCGCCAGAAGCTTTACACGGTTCCCCGAAGCTTCATTCAATCTGTCAAACATGGCGATATCCGGCTTGTGGATATACTCGCCATTCTGCGCTCCTTTCTTTGCAAGTGATACGAAAGGTCCCTCCATATTGATACCGTGAAAATGTGCCCTGTCCGGTTTCTCTCCCTCTTCCGCATATGCTTTTGCCGTCAGGCAGATTCCCTGCAACATCTCTTCCGAAAGCGTCATCGTAGCCGGTACGATATTCGTCACACCCACGGAGGCTTCATAAGCCGCCATTGTATCGACAGCCTCCCGCGTGCCGTCACAGAAATCATGCCCCATGCAGCCATGGAAATGAATGTCCGTCAATCCTGGGATCGCCAGACAGCCGGCGGCATTCACCTGTGTTTTATCACTCACCTTCTCCACGCAGTCTACGAAGCAGTCTCCTTCGATATAGATATCCTTTTCAAGAAATATTCCATCTTCTGTATATACACTGGCATTCTTAATGATCATTCGGTGGTTCTCCTTTCCCAACTCATCTTTCTACATTTCTGACAGCGCTGCCTCATCCGCAACAATGATCACATCATTGTGAAGCTGCAGTACAGATCCCTGAACCTGCGGTGTGATCGGACCCGTGCAGGTTGCCTTAAGCGCCGCCGCCTTATCCTTGCCGCTGACTACAACAAGAATCTTCTTCGCCCGCATGATCGTCTTGATTCCCATCGTGTATGCCTGACGCGGCACATCATCGATGGATGCGAAGAATCTCTGGTTCGCCTTGATCGTTGTCTCTGTCAAGTCAACGCAATGCGTATCGGCCTCGAATACCTCACCCGGCTCGTTAAAGCCGATATGGCCATTGTGGCCAAGCCCCAGAAGCTGCAGATCAACGCCGCCCACACTGGCAACAATCCGGTCATACTCACGACACGCCTTGTCACTGTCCGCCTCCATACCATCCGGCAGGAATGTGCGTGCAGGATCCACATTCACTTTGCTGAAAAAGTTGTGGTTCATAAAGTAATAGTAGCTTTGATCATTGTCTCTCGGCAGTCCCTTATATTCATCCAGATTGACTGTCGTTACTCCTGAGAAATCGAGATCACCCTTCTCATAACCGGCCGCCAGGTTGGCATACGTTCCAATCGGCGAAGATCCAGTGGCAAGGCCAAGCACACAATTCGGTTTCGTGATCACCTGTGCCGCAATGATCGCAGCCGCCTTTCTGCTCATATCCTCATAATCTTTTGCTCTGATAATTCTCATGATTCTTCCTCCATTACTAAGTGTATCCCTTAGTTTATTTCCAAATCTCTTCCGAAAAAACGGAGACCCGAAGGCCTCCGTTCTGCTAGGGGTTCGGTATTATGATGATAAATAATACCTATAACATTTTCTTCATTTCATCAGCAACGAACTGAACCTTCGTACCTACGATAACCTGTACGGAATTCTTGCCAGGTCTCATAACGCCTGCCACGCCTGCCGATTTGATCTTCTTCTCATTTACCTGCGTATTATCCTTGATCTCCAGACGAAGTCTCGTGATGCAGTTGTCGAGAGAAACAACATTCTTCTTGCCGCCAAGGCCTTCCAGAATGATTGCAGCCACTTCCGTATAATCATTGTTGGCAAGAACTGCTTTCTTCTCTTCTTCCACGTCGTCGTCTTCTCTACCAGGTGTCTTTAAGTCAAACTTCACAATCGCAAAACGGAATACCAGGTAGAATACTGCAAATGCTGCAATACCTAACGGAAGGATCATCCAGGTATTCTGTGCTGCAGGCAGCGGCGCCGAGAATACAAGGTCCGTAGCTCCTGCTGAAAAACTGAATCCAGCACGGAAACCAATTAATGCAACGATCACAGTAAAGATACCATACAGCAATGCATAGATCAGATACAGTACCGGTGCAAGGAACATGAAACCAAATTCGAAAGGCTCTGTAACACCGCAGACAAACGCACAGATCGCTGCAGAAGCAACAAGACCGATCGCAACTTTCTTCTTATTATCCTTAGCAGTATGAACCATAGCCAGAGCAGCGCCAGGAATACCGAACATCATACAAGGGAAGAAACCTGACATATACATACCAAGGCTCCATGTAACATCTGCGCTGGTCTCGCCTGCCCAGAAATGGGACAGATCGCCAAGACCGATCGTATCAAACCAGAATACGTTGTTCAATGCATGATGCAGACCTGTCGGGATCAGCAATCTGTTCAAGAATGCATAGATACCTGCGCCTACCGGCCCCAGTCCTACGATGCCCTGACCTACTGCGATCAAAGCGCCGAATACAACCGGCCATACAAACAGAAGAACTGCAGCAACAACGATAGAGATAACACCGGAGATAATCGCAACACAGCGTTTGCCGCTGAAGAAGGATAACCAATCCGGTAATTTTGTAGATTTAAACTTGTTGTAACAGGTTGCACCGATAATACCTGCAAGAATACCAATAAACGGATTCGCGATCTTATCAAATGCCAGCGTCTTGTTTGCGCTTTCAGCAACAGACGGCATCAATGTCGTCACAGTACCTGTAGCAAGCAGATTGGTAAGCATCAACCAGGATGCAAATGCTGCAAGACCAGCCGTGCCATCATGGTCATCTGACATACCTACGCCCACACCGATAACAAACAGAAGAGCCATGTTATCGATCAGAGCGCCGCCCGCTTTCACCAGGAAGAATCCCAGCATGTTCAGGAATCCGCTCATCTCACCACCCTGCATCGTCGCCGGGCACAGTGCATATCCAATTCCCATCAAAATACCACAGATCGGCAGACATGCTACGGGAAGCATCAAAGCTTTACCCAATTTCTGTAAATACTTCATCATATAAATCTTACCCCCTCTAAATAATTATTCCTCGGTTCTACCCTAGCCATAGAACCAAAACCTTTTGTATCTATATTCAATGAGCATCTGCCCACGAACATCTTAAGAACTCACTCTCCCGCGCCTTACTTCTCGATCGTCAGAACCACATCACCCTGAGATACGTTACCAGATTCTGCCATCTGGAACTTCGAGAATTCATCTGTATTGCAGACGACCACGGGTGTAATAATATCGTACCCCTCCGCCTTGATCTGCTCCAGATCCGCTTCCAGAAGCAGATCGCCTTTCTTGACTTTCTGCCCTTCACCGGCGTGAATCGTGAAATGCTTACCATTCAGTTTCACGGTATCGAGTCCAATATGGATCAGAATCTCTGCTCCTGAATCTCCCGTGATCGCCGCCGCATGTCCCGTCGGAAAGACCGTGCTCACCGTGCCATCCAGCGGAGCGCAGATCCTGCCGTCAGAAGGAATCACCGCCACCCCCTTACCGAGGATCTCATCGCCGAAAGTAGGGTCATTCACCTCACTGATGGCCACAAGCTTACCCGATACCGGCGCTGCGATCTCAATTCCATTGTCTTTGCCAAATAAATTTTGAAACAGTTTCATTTGTTTCCCCCTCTCATTCTATCCTGCATAGAGATCTTCCATCCGCTTAATATTCAAGGTCAGATAGATCTTCTCTTCCTCTGTCATACTGCACTGATAGGTCGTCTCTATATATTCATTGATACCATTGATAATCTGGTACTCTTCCCGGTAATTCTCTTCCACAAAGCGGTACAGCGCCTCATCCTTATGTCCGCTCATAGGCTCTTCCGAAACCAGTCTGTTGGCTAACTGTTTCAAGTCGCAGATCAGTCTGTCCTTCGGATAATTCCTGCCCTCCAGGATCGTGATATGCTGTTCAATGATCTCCATCATCTCCCGCATCATCTTGATCATCTGAAACGACTTGCCCATGACAAGGTTCGTCTCACCGTTGATGATATGGAGCGCAATAGAAGCCGCCTCGTCTTCCACCAGTCTGCTTCCTGTCCGCTCCTCGATCAACTCCAGCGCATACCTGCCTACTGAATATTCTACCGGGTAAAAAAGTCTCACCTCTTCAGCCAGGATATTGCCGAAATTCATTCCTGCCTGGTAACGGTCGATCACAAAACTGATATGGTCTGTCAGCGTCAGATATACATTCTGATTCAAATTGATCTTCAGACTCTCTTTCGCATAGGAAATAACATCGTTGGCCAGTCTGATATGCTCAAGCGGCAAAGACGCCAGGAGCTCCTTAAACTGTTCCTTATCATCCATATTGTCGAGCCGAAACGTCTTCTCGATCGCTGCGCTGTCAATTTCACTGCCAGATCCCTTGCCAAAACCAATGCCCCTTCCCATGACAACCAGTTCCACGCCATTATTATCCCGCGCCTGGATAATATTATTATTGATTACCTTCTCGATACGCACTTTCATTCCTCATCCGTTATATCTTTTGATAATAAAACAAAAAAAAACCAAATACTGTAAACTGGCCTACCGGTCAATTTATGTGATCTGGTTTTGCCCGCTCGATTGCAGTAACAATCCAAATAGTTACATTTCGCTTATAAACCGATTATAGCAACGTGCACAACCAAAGTCAATACGTTTCCAAAATGTATTTGTCAGATTATCAAATGTGTGCATACGATAAGCGTCTTTTTTGTATGTTTTCAACACATTTCCTCATATAGCGCGTTGCTTTTATCCATCGCAAAAACAGGCTTTGTCAGCACAACCATACCAGTCCTATTTCAATACTATTTGCGAAAAAACCGTTCTTAATGCATAATAGAGTAAACGACCTGACAGAAAGGAAACAATACAGATGTGGATAGCTGATACATGGAAAGACTATGAAGTGATCGATACCTCCGGCGGTGAGAAACTGGAGCGCTGGGGAGATTATATCCTGGTACGCCCCGACCCGCAGGTCATCTGGAACACGCCCCGGCTGGATAAACACTGGACACAGAAAAACGGCCATTATCACAGGAGTTCCAAGGGCGGCGGTGAATGGGAGTTCTTTCATCTGCCCCAGGAATGGAGCATTCACTACAAAGAACTTACCTTTCATCTGAAGCCGTTCAGCTTCAAGCATACCGGCCTTTTCCCCGAACAGGCCGTAAATTGGGACTGGTTCTCTTCCATGATCCGAGAGAGAAACCGCCCTGTTAAGGTACTCAATTTGTTCGCCTACACGGGCGGTGCGACGCTTGCCGCCGCTAAGGCTGGCGCCGCCGTGACTCATGTGGACGCCTCCAAAGGCATGGTCAATTGGGCAAAAGAAAATGCTGCCGCTTCCGGGCTTTCGGATGCTCCGATCCGATGGCTGGTGGACGACTGCGTAAAGTTCGTAGAACGCGAGATCCGGCGCGGCAATACTTATGACGCCATCATCATGGATCCCCCCTCCTACGGACGGGGTCCCAAAGGCGAGATCTGGAAGATAGAAGAAAGCATCTTTCCCTTCCTGCGCCTGACGGCACAGCTTCTGTCGAAAGATGCCTGCTTTATGCTCATCAATTCCTATACGACCGGACTGCAGCCCGCCGTGCTGTCTTATCTGCTAAACACCGTCGTCACGCCGCAGTTCGGAGGACATGTAGAAGCCGGTGAAATCGGCCTTCCTGTAAGCTCCAACGCTTTAACCTTGCCTTGCGGCGCATCCGGACGCTGGGTCTGCACACCGCAGTAACCGGCCATCCGCTGTCTGTTCTGACAGCGCCCCATGCCAGTCTGCAGATCATATCATCAGCGCGAAGATGACGACCGCCAGCCAGACTAAGAGCATCACACCCATAGAAATCCCGAAGAAGATCAAGTATGCCTTGAAGAAGTTAGACTTGCTCTTCTTCTCAGTGCTGCTAAAAGCCCATACAAACATCATGATAATGTTGACGCAAGGAATCATCATGAGCACCATTGCAAGAACCCATTCACTGATTTTGACCGGCTCCTCTAATTCCATCTGACCATTTGGGTAAGAGGCCGCTGTGTTATATTGCTGGTAATTCGTTCCATAGCTCTGGTAGGCATTCCCTGTATATGTCCCATTCTGATAGCCGCCCTGGTAACTGCTGTTCTGATAACCGTTGTTCTGATAGTTGCCGCCCTGATAACTGTTATCCTGATAACCGCTGCTTTGATAGTTACTGTTCTGATAACCGTTATCCTGGTAACCGCTATTCTGATAATCGTTATTCTGATAAGCCGGATAACCGCCGCTCTGGTATGGATTGTTCTGATAATCACTGCTCTGTGGATCTGGATTCTGACCACTCCGGCCATCGCTCTGAGATAAACCGTCCTGCTGCCAGACAGCGCTTGTGCCATCGTCCGTCTGAGAAACATTCGTCTCTTCTGAGCCTGTCGGTACGCCAAACTGTACATCCTGCACGATGTCGCCCGGAACCGGATCCTGCGCCGGACTTATGTCCTGTCCTTCCGGCTGTTGCGGATATATCTTATTCTCTTCCATCTTCAATCTCTCCCATTCTATTCTTTCTTGTCTTGGCCGCCATTCCCGCAGCCTGGTTTTCTGCCATAGGACGCACCTTGTCACACCCCCTATTAGGTATCTTACCACAGAATGCCGCACTCGTGTAAAATTTGTTCATAAAAAGGGAAAATTCTCGCCAGCAGATTATGCTCTATATAGACATACGGCGCTCTTCCCGGAAAGTAGAGATACATCCGCACACAGTAGACGACAAATAACAGCACCAGGATCACTGCAAGAAGCGCTTTCATCCCTCTCGCTTTCCTGCCAAGCAGATACCTGTTTAAGCCAAAATAGGCCGCGCACGCCACGATCGGAAAGATGACCGGATTTAACTGCCATGCCATTTTCCATCTGCCGGTAAGAAAGCATACTGTCGCTCTGCTGATCCCACATCCGGGACAGGGAAATCCGCAGAAAATAACAAGCGGACAGAACGCGTGAAAGAGTAGATTAACGATAACCGCGTAGACAAAAAAAGCGATCACTGCCATGCCATATTCTTTCAGATCTGCCACAACCCGCGCATAGACTCGCCCGATCTTCTCATGCATCGTCTCTTACCCCCTCCTCAAATGCCGCTTCTTAAGATCCATGCAGCCCCATACAGTAACAACAGGTGCACAGGATAAAATCCATAACAAAATGCTTTCGGCAGTTGGCGCCCCTTCTTTCCATTATACAGAAAGATCGGGATAACGGCAAAGAGCCCGTACATCTCTCCCATAGAAAACTGAAACAAGTAGTTTAACGAATAACTGCCGGCATACTTAAGGCAGTTCACACCCCACGTTCCAAACAGCATCACGCATCCCGCCGCGCCCATCTGCGCGGAAAGACTCCTTGCTCTGGTCTGATACAGCACAAAGATCAGCAACACTCCCATAAACTTATAATCCGTCTGCAGCGCGTAGGCCGCCGCACAACACAGCAGTACTCCCATGCTTCCCACAATCTGCCAGATCCTCTTCCGGTATCCTTTTTTCTGTACTGCTTTCCCGTCAGGACGTCCTACTGCCGCCGTCTCTTCCCCCCTGTGCACGGTCCATTCCCACACGGTCAGTGCCAACACGCCCAGGAACAGCGTGAAGAACACGTTCTGACTTCCCCGGTGAAAACACACGCCCGAAAAAGCAAGATCAAAGGGGATCTCGGATACAAACGCAAACATGCCCAACCGCAGAAGATACTGCTTCCTGCTTCTGGTATGCATAAATCCTTCCACTGCCAGATACGCAAACAGAACAAAGGCAGTCCTGCCGATCGCCCGCCCTATAGAATAAAGCTGCTCCATGCCCTCCATTTCATAACCCGCCGCCTGATGCTGCTGCATAAGCACTCGATACACCACAGCAAAAAAATGGTCGATAAACATGGTTATGTAGGCTATATTCTTGACTGCGGCATTGCTCAAAAGATTCTTTTCCACTATGACTTCGCTCCTCTGAAAATCATTTCATAAGAAACTGATACTGTTTCTATCCTACACGAAAACCTCCTTCCGGTAAAGCCACTTTTCCAACTGAGCCGGTATCCTATCATATGCGAAACGCAAAGACACCCTCAAAACCAACATCAACTGGTTTTGAGGGTGTTTTCATCAGATTCTGACATCCACAGGATGATATACCGGCACTGTGTCAGGCTCCGCCACGGGATCCGTCTCATCTTCCCGGCCCGTTTCCTTTGCTTTCCCGTCCTTGTCTTCCTTGTCATCTTCCTTCTGTCTGTCTGCGTCCGAAGCTTTCTCCACCACTTCATTCGCTTTGTTAAGGGATTCCATCTGAGAGGACGAGGCCTTCTCAGCTAACGCTTTCGTCTCAGCCAGCTCTTCTTCCTTTGCCGCCGTGGCATCTCCCGGACCTCCCTTATCCCGCTTGATCTCGGCTTCCAGGATACCGGCCTTATTCTGCGCCTGTCTTGCTGTGCTGCCGTGTACCCCTGCCTGCTTCATCGAGGCATCCGCCGAGATCATTGCTTCCATATTTCCTGCTGAAAGCCCGGCTCCCTGCCCTTTCTTCTGCTCCATACCCCTGTTCGGGTTTAAGACATCGTCCTGGGAAGCTTTCTCTTCTCGCTTTCTGGCTTCCTCTCGCTTTACTTCCATCTGATGCTGTCGAAGCTGGATCTGCAGTTCGCTAATCTGTTTCTGCAGTTCCTGCCGCTTCTTCATCTTCATGTCCGGCGTCATTTCCTGATTGGCTGACAGCTCTTTCATCTGCTTCTGCAGATTCTCGATCTGTCTCTGCAGACCCTTACTGACCTCATCCATCGCATCTCCCATGCCGGGCGACATTGCCGCACTTCTGGTCTGCATATCCGAGCCACTGCCTGTTCCACTTACTCTCATCGCTGTATCCTCCTATCGTTTGACTGACTTCGCCATAATAAATGTGTATTTCCTATTCTCTATTTCGGTACGCCTCCTATGGCGCTAAAGAGCAATGTTGTGAGGTAACCTTATCATGATGTGAATGGATTTCGATCTGCAGCATCACTCGCAGCATACAGTACCTTATTCCGTCATATTTGTGCCCCGTATCATCTGCGGCACAAGCTCCGGTATTCCTTCCACACTCCTCCACCCCGATTTCCACGTCTCCATAATATTTCTGTGCCACATGCCGGATCCCGGACAGGCCGAAGCCATGTCCTTCTTCTGTCTTTGTGGTAAGCGGCAGACCGCTTACAGCATCCACTCGCAGCTCTCCCGTAAACACATTTACCACTTCGATGATATACATATTTTTCACAAGACGGGATGTCAGTCTGATCTCGCGGTAAGGTTCCCGGACGGAAGCCTCGATGGCGTTGGCGAGGGCATTGTTCAGTATGATGCTCAAGTCGAACACATTCAGATCCCCGCTCTGTGGATAGTGAAAATCACAGGAAAAGGCAATTCCTTTCTCTTCCATCTCCCCTTTGCGCACAGACAAGATCGCGTCCGTAACCGGATGCCCGCTTTGCATATCCGTTGAAACCTCCTGCATCTGCGTCTTCATACTCTCCGCATACCGGCCCGCCGCCTCGTATTCTCCCCTGGCGTACAGCTCCTCCAATGTCATCAAATGATTGCCCATATCGTGGCGCAGCCTGCGCATATCCGAATAGAGCCGTTCCACCTCCTCGATATGCGCCTGCATATCCTTCATCTGCGCCGTAAAGATCCGCCGTTTTTCATCTGCCTCCTGCTCTTCCTTCCACCGCTGGAATACATACACCATGACCAGGATTGTAAAATAGCAGGCCAGGCTGTATAACACCACCAGCAGTGACTGTCCTTTCAGATCATAGACACTCTTCGTCGTACCTGCCTCATAGGCGTTTCTGTAAAATTCCGCTATACCATAAGCAAAAATTCCCGCTACAGATGGCGTGCACAGAAATAACAATTCCTTACCCTGCAGGCGGCTGCGCCCACTTCCATACGCCCGCCGCATAAGCCAGACTGCACCATACATCAACGCCGCGCCAAGTACAAACTCAATGACACTGCCAAACACAAAATTATAAAACCAGTATTCATAACTTTCGATCGCCAGTTGATAGAAAAAAGATAAAAATTCATGACCTTTCAGCTTTAAAAGCAAAGCCACATGCAGCCGATGGGAACTGTTTGAGAAGTCTCCGATCATGATCCCTGTCTGCCAGCGCATACAGAAAAAAGTAATCGCCAGAAACACCTTTTGCCCGTAATCTTCCCTGTCCAGCAGACACATAACGAGAAACGCCGCCAGCGTTCCCAATCCATAAGCCAATGCCTTGTTTATATAGTAAGGCATCCATCCGAGGATCATTATGACTGCCACATAGACCGCCCCGATCCTCCACAGCTTCTTCCGTGCCGTCAGAGACGGCTTTACCCAAAGCACATAGCAGTACGCATCGAACACTGTACGTGCCATCCGGTACATCTGACTGACAACCTCATAATATGATTCTAACGGATCCATCCTGCCGCCCCTCTCCTGCTGATATAGCGCATATACTGCTTCACAAACCCCGCAAACTGCTTTTTCGAAACAAGCGCTGCGCCCTGCTCAAGCCAGATCGTCGTCGCATCATACCTCTCCACATACTTCAGATTCACCAGATAAGCCCGATGTGTCCGGTAAAATCCGTCCCCGACCTGTTGTGACAGTTCTGTCAGTTTCCCATAGTACTCCAGATCGCCGCTTACCGTATGCAGCGTGATCTTGCGATTGAACACCTCAGCATAAACGATACTGTCAACTGGCACCGCCGAAGAAATACTGCCTTGCCTGATCAGGATTGTCTTCGGCTGTTGCACCCGTTCATCCTTCCTGCTGGCTTTTCGCCTCTCATATTCTTCCACTGCTTTCTTAAGAACCTGAGAAAACTTCTCATCCTCAAAAGGTTTCACAAGATAATGAAAAGCCCCCACGTCAAAGGCGTCATAGACATATTCTGACATTGCTGTCACAAACACAAGAATCGTATCCCACTGCCTGCGGCGCAATTCTCTCGCCACATACATACCGTCTTTCTCCGGCATCTGGATATCCAGAAAGAGCAGATCCGGCGCCTGCGGCGCTCCCAATACCTCTTCTCCCGAAGAGCAACAGCCGATCTGACATTCCACACCGATCTTTCGACAAGTTCGCTCTATTTTATTCTGCAGGATCTCCTGCATCTTGCTGTCGTCATCACATATCACAATCTTCATCTTGTTTCTCTTGTCTTTCCCTGCCGCAATTCTTCCCTCATACCGCAAGCCACGGCCGAGTATTTTATACAGTATACCACGATATCAGCATCTCTCCCTCCTCTATCCTCCGAAAATGTTGTGAAACACCCTTTTTTTGATGTAAAACACATTGAAATCAGAGCGGGAGCGCTTCTCCAACTTCCGAAAAGCGCTCCCTCTATATTAACCCTATTTACACAACCCACTTTTTGGTTTCTCTTTCTGCCCGGCCTATTTCATGAGACATCCAGGCAATTCTCAATTTGCGGACTGCGCCCTGTGACGCCTAGCGTTTCCTCCTGTCTTCCTGCATGATCCCAGATAAGGGCTTCCGCAGACTTCTTCCCAGCATCAGCGCCAATACGATCTTGACCAGATCCGGCACGATAAACGGGATCACACACCATAGAAGAACGGTCATCAAACTCACAGCACCCGTATTCCTCAGATATACAAACAGAAACCATGCCGTTCCCACCGTATAACATGCCGCAAGCCCCAACATCATAGAAAGAACCTGTACCCATACTTTCGTCCCAAAAAACCGCTCCGCCGCCCACATGATCAGCGCAGAACAAAGGAATCCGGCCAAATAACCGCCTGTACTGTTCATAAGAACGCCAATGCCTCCTCTGCATCCAGAAAATACCGGAATGCCAATCGCACCAAGCAAAATATAAACAGCCACAGCCAATGTACCTCTTCTCCCACCCAGCAGAATCACCGAGAGAAAAACTGCGAAAGTCTGTAAGGTAAACGGAACTGCTGCAGGAATCGTTATCCAGGAGCATATAGCGATCACTACCACGAAAAAACCAATATACGCCATATCATAGGCTTTCCTCTTTGCTGCCTTCTCTACGTTCCCATGTTTCGCCTGCGCATTTTCTTGTACTCTCATTACCCATCTCCAAATAACTTTTATTTGAAAATATCGTATCATTCTCTCCGTCTATCGTCAACCACTTTCGTTCTCCAGTTAACATTTTGCATCCATACACAATCCATGGCCGTCTACTGTGTCACATTCGTCTTCACATTGTCTGATATCTTCCTGCCCGCCGGAACATGCGCGTGCTTCAAGATCGGGCTCAAAGGCTTATAAATGACCATCGTAACCGCAGATGCCGCCACGCTTTTGATCAAATTGATCGGCGCTACTGCAAAGCAGACAAAGCTGGTGATGCTGTTAATATTCCCATTGATCTCCGCCCCTGCCGCAATGATCGCTTCCAGCGGCATTCCAAACAATTTCGAAAAAGCCGGAAGCAGATAAACCGCATTAAACGCCGTGCCAAACACCGTCATAATCAACGAGCCCACTACACAGGCAAACACTGCATTTCTTCTGGTTTTCTTGAACATATAGAGAATGGATGCCGGCAGGATGAGACTGCATCCGATCACAAAATTAGCCAGATCCCCCACAAATGCTGTGCTGGTTCCCTTCACCACAAGTTTCAATAAAATCTTACAAAACTCGATCATCACACCAGCCACCGGCCCGAAAGCAAAGGTCCCTATCAATGCCGGAATCTCACTGAAATCCAGCTTATAAAATCCTGGCGCAAGAAAAAGCACCGGAAAATCAAAGATGTGCAAAATCATTGCCAGCGCCGAAAAAAGTCCGATCATCGTGATCTTCCTTGTACTCAAAATACGCTCGGTAATCCCATCTCTCCTGTACACATACTTCTCCGCCGCATAGGCGATGGCAAACAGGCTCACTGCCACCCCCACACATACCAGCACAAACGTTACGTTGTCCGCAATACTCTGCAATAATCCGTTACCCATTTTACTTCTTTCCTCCATTCTTTCTGGAAAAAGTTCTAAAAAATCCCCGGAACATAAGCTCCGGGGATCATAGACAAGGTAAACAATCCGACACATAGCCGCATCATGCATGTGCCACACTGTCATTTCTTCTCTCATCCAGACTTTACTGTCGGTTTTGGAATCTCACCAAATCAGCCGCCACAACTTCGCATGGCACTCAACTATATACCATCGATGCTGAAGCAGGTCGCGGACTATACCGCCGGTAGGGAATTGCACCCAACCCCGAAGAACTTTTTCTTTGATTCATTTGATTCAATTGTATTGATCATATTTCATGATCTTATCCCGTGAAACAGCCGAACGGACAGATCAGATATCTCACAAACAAAAGTATACACCGTGACGTCCGGTTGTGCAAGTAAAATTTTACAATTACTTCGTATTGTAAAACCAGTGTGATTTGCAAAACTAAATTCCACCCCTTCTTTCCCTGACCATGGAATTTATCA
>CAJTRA010000030.1 GCA_910578345.1 uncultured Lachnospiraceae bacterium
CATCCTTTACTGTAATACGCTGCCAGCATAGTTACCGCCATTGTTTTCCCAAACCTTCTTGGTCTGCTGGAACAAATCAACGGTCTGTCTTTTCCGATACGGCTATTCGTATATTTAATTAGTTCCGTCTTATCCACATATAATTCAGAATTAACAGAAACCACAAACTGTTCATTTCCCGGATTTAAATATATTCCCATACTTATACACTCCCTACTGTTTAAAATGCATTCTATACATAACAGTAATAATCATTTTGTGCAATACTCTTATTAATGCACTTATTGATATCTTCCTCGCGTTTAGCATTCCAATCCTTGGTATAATATGTCGCTTCAATCATGGTAAGTGTAAGTCCCGCTATTTTTGATATAAATACAGGATTAATCATATTATCAACCATCATTTGAATAACCATGTTTTTAATCGGCTCTACAGCCAATGTCTTTTTATTTTTGCACTCATCCTCCATTACCCCAAAGTCCTGTGCTGCATTATAAAGCCATGTATTAAGACTTTCCACCCGAAATTTGCCCTTATATTTGTATAAATACTCAAAAAAATTATCCTCTCCCTTAATGGGTTCCTTGTTTTTAGATTCTGCATATTTTAATGCCGCACACAAATCCCTTGACAATCCACAAGGTATATTGACAGCTATACCATTTATAAACAATTTTTTATAATCTTTTGTAATATCTGATTTTTTATACTTGTAATCACACCTCTTTTGGCTGGTGCAATTAATGTCAGCTTAATAAACAGTCTTAAGATTATTCTCTGAAGATGTCTTTCTTCCTCTCTGATTCCGGCAGATTTATTCTGAAAATTATCAATAGCTTTATCCAGTTCCATTAAAATAGTTTTGATATCTTCACATTTATAGCTTCCTCTCTCTACAGGTTCCAACAAGCTATATTTATCAACGATGTCATCTTTAAATTTACTGTAATTGTAATCCGAAAAAATATCAGTTGCTTTACCAGTCTCACTTAAGTAGTCATAAAAACTTTTAACCGATTCAAGCTGCGACTCCATGGTCGATCTGGAATTAAGTTCGCCTTTATTATGATAATATCTGATACATTCCTCAACTATATTTATATTAATTCTGGCAGGCGCGTTTGATAGCTGTACATCTGGCAAGCTTAAATAATTAACAAATTTATTGATATGATTTCGATAAACATGATTTTTGCTAAGTAGATCTTTGCGTTCTTCAAAAAATTCATTTTTGAATTTTTGCATAACATCCATTTTCACTCCTCCAGTCAAAATATTATGATAAAAAGATAGTTGAATTTTCAATTTCATTCTAATTTATTTTTTATATATTGTCACTGACACTTGCAGATATAACAGTGACACGGATATAAAAGCGACATAAAAGCGAAGGGCTTTCACACTCTCCGCTTCCTACTATTCTTCATTTTGCAATACACCACCGCCACCAGCGTACTAATAAACGTTGCAACAATCGCCGGCGCAATAATCCCTGCCGGATTCACACTCCCGTACTGCTGCCTGTACGCAATCATATTCACAGGTATCAGCTGCAACGAGGAAATATTCAAAATCAAAAACGTACACATCTCGTTGCTGGCAATCCTGCCGCTCTTTCCGCTTGTCACCACGGACAGTTCCCCACCGTTCTTACCTGCCCTGTTCTGCCTTTTCCTTTCATCCGCTAAAATGCCCTTCCCACCCGCCGCATACCCCGGTGTCTCCCTCTCCTCCTCCAGCTTCGCCAGTTCCTCCATAGCCTTTAACCCCGCCGGCGTACAAGCCCAGCCCAGCCCCAGCACATTCGCAATTAGGTTCGTTGCAATATATTCCCTTGCCGGATGCCCCTCCGGAATCCGTGGGAACAGAAATCGAATAAAGGGCTGTATTCCATGTGTCAATTTTGCAATGAGTCCCGACTTTTGTGCAATCTCCATCAAACCAACCCATAATGCCATCACACCGATCATTGTAATACAAAGCGAAACTGCATCACCCGCAGAATCCAGCGCCGCATTTGTCACTTCCGCCATTTTTCCTGTAATCGCGCCATACACGACCCCAATCAAGATCATAAATGCCCAGATATAATTTAACATAGACCAAAAAGACATGCCTATTCAGAATTATATGCATGCCCTCTCTCCATTTTATTTACTTCTATTGTATGAATCCCGTTTTCGTTTTATACTTCCAGAAATTTTATCCTGTCTTATATAATCCGAACATCCATGTCTCACGGCAGGCTTGCGGGCGTCAAACCTGCACCGCTACAAGCCGCGGGGGATTTCACCCTCGCAGCAGCCGCCAATATATCCAGGTCAATCTTTAGCCGGCTTTATACACAGCCACCTGGCTCGTTGCGCGCGGAAGTGAAGCAGATCATCCACAAAAACTCTCTATCTTTACCACTCGATCACCGCCGACGCCCACGTCAGCCCGCCGCCAAAGCCCGACAACGCGATCTTCATCCCCGGCTTTAACATTCCTTTCCGGTTCATCTCATCCAACAGGATCGGTACACTGGCCGCAGAGATGTTTCCGCAGTGATCCAGGCTGATCGGGAACTTCTCTTCCGCCGCTTTCAACCGCTTTGCCACAGACTGTAAGATACGGATATTAGCCTGATGCAGCGCAAAATAGTCAATATCTTCCACGGTAAGTCCCGCCGCCTGAATCGTTTTCTGCAAGGAATGGGGCACTGCCGTCACAGCAAACTTATAGACTTCCTGCCCGTCCATATGCACATATGCCAGTTCTTTTGATGTCTCCACCAACGGATTATTATTTGAGCGCCCTTCACAGGCAAGCACACCGCCCTTTACGCCATCTGAACCCTGATCGAAAGCAAGCACCCCTACAGATCCTTCCTCTGCCCGCACGATTGCCGCGCCAGCGCCGTCGCCAAACAGGACACAGGTACTTCTGTCATTCCAGTCCATGATCTTAGACAGTGTCTCCGCACCCAGGATCAACGCAGTCCTATAAGTATTCGTCTGCAAATAGGCATTCGCAATATTCAGCGCAAACATAAATCCGGCACACGCTGCATTGATATCAAACGCCACCGCATTCTTTGCCCCGATCTGTGCCTGTACCTCACAGGCACAGGATGGAGTCACATGATCTGCCGATAACGTACCCACAATGATCAGGTCAATCTCTTCTGCTGTTATGCCAGCGTTATCCATAGCACGTCTTGCCGCCTCCGCAGACATGCTTGCGGTCGTCTCTTCTTTCACCAGATGCCGCTCCCTGATGCCCGTGCGGCTGCTGATCCACTCATCTGAAGTATCCATAATCTTTGCTAAATCATCGTTTGTTACGACAGTGGCTGGCAGGCAACTGCCAGTTCCTATAATTTTCGCTCCCATCTTCTCCCTCACCCTGAATCCGTCTACTGCACTATATTTATAGCATACCAGTGTAGAATATCTTCACTTTCTGCCTGTCATCAGTTATCTTTCATCGTCATACAACGTGCTGGCATTTATAAGATCCATAATTTCTCGATTCTTTACCGTCCATATCATCGCCGGCCGCGAAGAGGAATCCTTATGCCCGAAATTCATCCATAATATCTTTCACGTGTTCCAGTCTCGTTGCACGATAGGCATTCGCACCACAGAACAAAAGTCCGTCTTCTATCTTTCCTTTCACTGCATTGACCAGCGCGTCCGTGATACAATACGGTGTCTCTTCCGGTTTACAGGTGCTGATGCAGAGATGACATTTCCCGTGAGGAATCCGTCCTTTCTTCGCCCTCTTCATAAAAGGATTCAAAATGGCTCTTCCAGGCATTCCCACCGGGCTCTGCACAATAACAATGTCTTCCTTCTTCGCATCAATATAACTCTGCTTGTAAGCATCTGATGCATCACACTCATAGGTCGTTACAAACCTCGTTGCCACTTGCACCCCATCTGCTCCCATCTCCAGATAATGTTCCATATCCTGCCGGGTATAAACACCGCCCGCCATGATCACCGGGATTTTTACTCCGTGTTCCACCGCTGTTTCTTCTACTTTCTCAATGATATTTTGCACTTCATCATCATACCGAAGCCCCTCTATATCATCAAGCTGTTCCCGATGAAAGCCAAGATGTCCGCCTGCCAGTGGGCCTTCAATAACGACTGCGTCCGGCAGCCGCGTATACTTCTTCCACCAGTAACGCATGATCACCTGCGCAGATTTCACGCTTGACACGATTGGCGCCAGTTTCGTCTTTGCATCTCCCACCAACTTTGGCAGCTCCATAGGCAGTCCTGCTCCGGAAATGATCAAATCGATCCCAGCCTCCACAGCCGCCCTCACATACGCCTCATATTTTCTGGTGGCAACCATGATATTGACCCCCAGAATGCCGCCCTTTGCAATCTTTCTGGCTTTCTGGATCTCTGTCTTAATTGCGCGCAGGTTTGCGCCAATAGGATCCGAATCAAAATCCGGCTCCCTGTAACCGATCTGTGCCGTCGAGATCACGCCAATACCGCCCTCCGCAGCCACAGCGCCCGCCAGAGAAGACAGGCTCACACCCACACCCATACCGCCTTGGATCAAAGGCACTTTGGCTGTTAGATCTCCTATCACAAGAGGTTTTACCATTCCCATTCGTTTTTCCCTTTTACTTTCTCAAACTATATTTCATGCTTCTCCGATTGCAAATGTCAGTTCCGCCTGTGTCACCAGCTTACCGTCCACATATGCTTTCGCCTCACCCACGCCGATCGGCCCTTTGATCTTAATGATCTCCGTCTCCAACGTCAGCACATCTCCCGGCACGACTTTCCCTTTAAACTTTGCATGATTGATCGCCGCGAAATAAGCCGTTTTTCCCTTGAATTCCGGCTGACTTAAGATGGCCACCGCACCTGTCTGAGCCAACGCCTCCACGATCAACACCCCCGGCATCACCGGCTCTTTCGGAAAATGTCCTGCGAAAAAAGGCTCATTATAAGAAACACACTTCTTCGCCACGACCCGTTTGCCCGCTTCCATTTCCTCAATCGTATCAATCAGCATAAAGGGCTGCCTGTGCGGAATAATTTCCATGATCTCTTTTGCCGTCATAAGTGACATATTCTCTCCTCCTTCGGCGCCAGCCGTTCTGTATCCTGTTGTTGCATGATCTATCGATCCATGACATTCTTACGCGTGATATTTCTTCACCAGAAGGCTTGCATTATGTCCGCCAAACCCTAACGAATTGGACAATGCGTACTCCACATCCTCCGCATATGCTTCCTTACAGTAATTCAGATCCAGTTCCTCATCTGGCTCCTGATAGCCTACCGTCCTGTGAATATAACCCTCTTCGATCTCCTTCACGCAGGTTACAAACTCGATCGCGCCTGCCGCGCCCAGCAGATGACCCACCATAGACTTTGTGGAATTAATCTTGATCTCCTTTGCATGTTCACCGAACAATAACTTGATCGCTCTCGTCTCAAAGAGATCATTGTGATGCGTGCCTGTCCCATGCGCATTGATATACGTAATATCCTCTTTTGCAATGTCTGCGTCCGCTATCGCATATTCCATGGCCTTCGCCGCCCCGGCGCCGTCCTCTGCCGGAGAAGTGATATGATAAGCGTCCGAGGAACAGCCATAGCCGGCTACTTCCGCATAGATCTTCGCGCCTCTTGCTTTCGCGTGCTCCAGCTCTTCCAATACCACGACAGCCGCGCCCTCGCCCATCACGAAACCGCCTCTCTCCTTGTCAAAAGGAATAGAACACCGCTTAGGATCCTCACTGGTAGACAACGCAGTCAAAGCCGAAAAACCGCCCACGCCGATCGGGCAGATGCTTCCTTCTGTACCGCCTGCAACCATTACCTCAGCGTCTCCATATTGGATCGCGCGGAATGCCTCGCCGATGGAATTCGTACCTGTAGCGCAGGCTGTCACCACATTAATGCTCTTACCCTTTAAACCAAACTGGATTGACACATTGCCCGCCGCCATATTAGAAATCGTCAGCGGCACGAAAAGAGGTTCGATTCTACCCGGTCCTTTCTCCACCAGCCTTGTATGGGAACGCTCCATCGCCTGCAGCGATCCTGTACCGGAACCGACGGCTACACCCACACGATACGGGTCTTCCTTCTCCATGTTAAGCCCTGCATCCTCTATCGCCTCTTTCGTAGCGGCCACTGCATACTGAGAAAAAAGCTCCATCCGCTTAGCAGCCTTGAAGTCCATGTAATTCTTTCCCTCGAAGTCTTTGACCTCCGCCGCCAGCTTACACTTAAAGTCTGTGGTATCAAATCTTGTGATCCTGTCAAAACCGATTTTTCCTTCTTTGACCCCGTCCCAAAATTCATCCACACTAAGTCCGATCGGCGTGATCGCACCCATACCCGTCACTACTACTCGTCTACTCATATCTGCCTCCATTTCCATTATTTCTTTTATTTTATCCCGCAAACATCGAACCAGGTATCTGCTTGCAGACATTTGACTGCACACTGAAAAGAATCGCATGAAGTAATCCTTCTACATTGCCATCCCGCCGTCTACAGAGATGACCTGCCCTGTAATGTACGCTGCCCTATCGCTTGCCAGAAACGCTACTGTCTCCGCAATATCTCTCGGAGTCCCCACACGTTTCAGCGGAATCTGCTCCACTGTCGCTTCTTTTGCCGCGTCCGTCATCGCCTGTGTCATATCTGTATCAATAAAGCCTGGCGCCACCGCATTGACCGTGATATTCCTGCTGGCCAGCTCTCTCGCCATGGACTTCGTCAACCCGATCACGCCTGCCTTGGAGGCCGCATAATTAGCCTGTCCCGCATTCCCCAGCACCCCTGTCACAGAAGACAGATTAATGATCCGCCCCGCTTTCTGCTTAATCATCGGCCGGTACATATGCTTGATCGTATTAAAAGTTCCTTTCAGATTCGTATCAATGACCGCATCGAAATCCTGCTCCGTCATTTTGATCACCAGATTATCCTTTGTAATCCCCGCATTGTTCACCAAAATATCAATATGTCCGAATACCGCCAGCATATCCGTGATCATTTTCCCGCAAGCCTCAAAATCCGCCACACTGCACTGCACCGCCACAGCCTTATGTCCCATCTCCTCAATCTTCGCGGCCACTTCCTGTGCTTTTTCCTTTGAGCCATTGTAATTCACAATCACATCCGCCCCGTACTCTGCTAACGTCAATGCGATCTCTCTGCCGATCCCTCTGCCTGCACCCGTCACAAGCGCAACCTTTCCCTGTAACATACATACCCTCCAATTCCATTTTCTATAAGTTAACGACATCAGAAATGTTACTTACGTCTCTGCAAAACTTCCGTATATGGCTTTGGCAAACGCCAAAATCTGAAATTTGTGATGTCGTTTACTATAATGCTTCCGTTAATCATCTAAATCACTGCAGTCTACAATGTTAAGTACGATTTCCCATCATAAAGACCGGTCAAAATCCTGTACGGTACTTAAGATAAATAACCTTACAGCAGGTCATTCAGCTTCTCCAGATCTTCCACTCTCTCCACGTTTACGACCTTCACATCCCTACTGATCTTACGCATAAACCCGGACAATGTCTTTCCCGGCCCGATCTCCACAAACGTATCCACGCCGTCTGCGGTCATCCGCTCTATCGTTTGCTGCCATCTCACAGAAGAAGAGACCTGCTTCTCCAAAAGCGCCTTCACCTGTGTCCGATCCGTCACATAATCCGCAGTCACATTGGCGATATAAGGGATTTTGATCTCCTGTATCTCCACATGTTCCAACTCTTTTGCCAGCTTTTCCCCGGCACCCACAAGCATCGGCGAGTGAAAAGGCCCGCTGACCTTCAAAGGCACACATCTCTTTGCCCCTGCTGCTGTCAGTTTCTCCACCGCTGCCTGTGCCGCGGCCTCTTCACCAGTAATAACGATCTGTCCCGGACAGTTATAATTTGCAATTGACACGCATCCTTCTGTCTTTTCACAGATCTTCTCGATCACAGCCGTATCTAAGCCCAGCACCGCCACCATAGCGCCGCCGTTGGGCACTGCTTCCTGCATATAGATGCCGCGCTTACGCACTACCTTGAATACGTCCTCTTCGCTCATCACGCCACTGGCCGTAAGCGCACCGTACTCTCCCAGGCTCAAACCCGCAGTGACATCTGGCACTAAGCCCTTTTCCTCTATTGCTTTTAGCATTGCCACCTCTGTCGCCAACATGGCAATCTGTGTATACTCCGTAATATTGATCTGCTCGTTTTCCTCAAAGCAAAGAGCCGTCACATCAAGTCCACTGGCTTTGCCTGCCAACTCGAACATTTCCTTACTCACAGGGATCTGCTCATAGAAATCTTTTCCCATCCCCACATACTGGGCGCCCTGCCCCGGAAACATAAATGCCGTTTTTCCCATAATCTCCCTCTTTCTGCGCACGTTTCCTGCGCTGTCCCTACTTTAGAAGCACACAATAGCAAGCCACCGCTTCCACTGCTTCTATCACTTTATCTGCTCAATACTTTGAAAATCAAAGTAAATGCCCCTAAATAAGGGTTTGCCCATGGGCAAACCCTGTCAAATTTGCTCATATCCTTATTTGATTAACAAACGCTCCGTCTGCTCCATAATCTCCTGAATCATCTCTGCGCAGGTCATCTCTTCCTTGATCATGCCCGCAATTTGTCCGGCCATCAGCGTACCATTGACAGTATCGCCTTCCACCACTGCCTTGCGCAGCGCTCCCAGTGTCAGATGCTCTAATTCCTCAAAAGGCGCTCCGGCCTTCTCCAATTTCAGGTACTCTCTGGTCATGTTATTGCGCAGTTGGCGGACCGGGTGTCCGTGGCTTACGCCTGTCACCTCCGAATCGATATCCTTAGCCGCCAAAATCTTCTTCTTATAATTCTCATGTACGATGGACTCTTTGGCAACTACGAACCTTGTTCCCATCTGCACCGCTTCCGCGCCCAGCATCATCGCTGCCGCAAAGCCTCTGCCGTCCGCAATACCACCCGCCGCGATCACCGGGATCTTCACCGCATCCACTACTTGGGGAACAAGCGTCATCGTCGTAGCAGCACCAATATGTCCGCCAGATTCCGTGCCCTCTGCGATCACCGCATCCACGCCGGCACGCTCCATCATTCTGGCAAGCGCCACGCTGGCTACCACCGGTATTACCTTAATACCGGCCTCTTTCCACATCGCCAGATACTTGCCCGGATTGCCTGCTCCGGTAGTAACGACCGAAACACCCTCTTCCACAATGACCTTAGCGATCTCATCTGCCTCTGGGTTCATCAACATGACATTCACGCCAAAAGGCTTCTTCGTCAGTTCTTTCGTCTTCTGAATCTGTTCTCTGACAAAAGATGCCGGCGCGCCGCCTGCCCCGATGATTCCGAGCCCACCTGCCTCTGAAACCGCCGACGCAAGATGATATTCGGCAACCCACGCCATGCCGCCCTGAATGATCGGATATTCAATCCCCAGAAGTTCTGTAATCTTAGTCTTCATGCTATCGCCTATGCCTCTACACCTTTGCTCTTCATATATTCAATGACAGCGCCTACTGTCGTGATCTGCTCTAAATCCTCGGAAGGAATCTCAACGCCATACTCTTCCTCAAAAGCCATAACAAGCTCAAATAAGTCTAAAGAGTCAGCACCCAAATCATCTTTGAAGGAAGTCTCTTCTGTGATGTCCGACCCCTCATAGTTTAACTGTTCCTTAATAATCTCGATAACTCTCTCTAACATTTCTCTGCTCTCCTTTTCGCCGTTGATAAAATAGTTTGACATTCAAAGTATATTCTCTGTTACTATGTTTGTCAACCTTAATTTTACGGGTTTTCTACATTTTGTCAATTCACTTTGATAATAAATGTTGATAAATCTCTCTTTTTGGCACTCCACGGTCCTTCGCCACCTGCTTCATGGCGCTTTTTTCATCCATACCAGTCTTTTTGTAATGCGACAAATGCTCCTCTATACTCATATTAAGCCACAATTGCCGCGCTTCCTCCCGTTTCTGCACAAGGCTTTTGCCCTCGATCACCAACACATACTCTCCACGGGGCTCTTCCTGCTCATACAGGACAAGTGCATCCTCGATTGTAGTCGGCAGCACCGTCTCGAACCTTTTCGTCAGCTCCTTGCAAAGTGTCAGCCTCCGGTTTCCCAGCGCTTCCAGCAGCTCTTCCAGCGTCCTTACCAGATGGTGCGGCGCTTCATAGAGAATGATCGTCCTGGACTCTTCCTTCAGCTCCTCTAAAATCACCGCCTTTTCCTTCTTATCCGCAGGCAGAAAAGCCTCGAAACAAAACCTGCGCGTGCTAAGTCCTGAGAGCGTCAGCGCCGTAATACAGGCTGCTGCTCCTGGCAGGGAAGTCGTCACGATCCCCGCCTCATGGCATTTTGCCACCAGTACCTCTCCTGGATCTGAGATACCAGGCGTTCCCGCATCTGTGATAAGCGCCACATTTCTGCCCTGCTGCATCTGCGCCACAAGATAGTCTGCCTTTTCTACTTTATTATATTCATGGTAACTGGTCATAGAAGTCTTAATCGCAAAATGATTGAGCAGCTTGATACTGTTGCGCGTATCTTCCGCTGCAATCAGATCCACCGCCCGCAGTGTCTCCACCGCCCGCTGCGTCATATCCCCCAGATTCCCAATGGGCGTCGCACATAAATATAACATTCCTGCCATGTCCTTTTCCTCCTGAACCGCCGCCGGCCCTCACTCTCACGGATTCTGCTGTCCGGCTGATTCCTGCTTCGCCGTTTCTGGTTCTCCGGCCTGCATCCCCGCATTTTCTTCTGTTTCCTACTCTGCAGGCTGTGCCTCAGCATTGTCTCCTTCCGTTTCCTGCTTTACCGGCTCTGCCTCTGCACCCTCTCCTTCGCTTTCCTGCTCCGTCGGGTACGCCTCACCGCCGTCACTTTCGCTTTCCTTCTTTACCCGCTCTGCCTCTGCACCTTCTCCTGCCTCCTCCGGCTCCTGGGTCTTTTCCGCTTCCGTCTTCTGTCGTTCTGCCTCTTTCTCCTCAGCCTCTTTCCTTTCGATCTCCCATTGCTGCCGCTCTGCTTCTGCCTCTTCCTCTGTCAGAAGCGAATCCCTCTGATACTTCACCGCCGCATTCCACAAGATCCACTCATCATATCCTGCGTCATAGGCGCCCTTGATCTGAGCTCGGATCTGCTGCGGCCCATAACTAATATGCCCCGGCACCCAGCTTGCCGTAAAGCTCTGCAACCAGGCCCGCACCTGCGCCCTGTTTTCCTCCGCCAATACTCCAAGTTCCTGCACAGAAGCAGAACATGCTCCATAAATCGTCCGGTATGGATCCGCATCCGGCACCGCAATGCCATAAGAACCATTCCTGTAATGAGAAGGGTAGACCATCGGACAGATATAATCCAGATGCTCCGCCATCTTAACATAGTCTTGGCCTACAATCTGCTGGTCCGTCTCATTTTCGATCACCGTGCCAAATACATCTGCCGCCACATATACCCCTAACGGCCGCAGCTTCTCATACATATATTCCGTAAATTCCGTAATGATCCCAATCTTACCAATGCTCTCATCTTCCGGCCCGTAGTCCACCTCCTCTGTCTTCACATCGGTAGAAAACCGGATATAATCAAATTGTATTTCATCGAATCCGGCAGCAGCAGCCTCCGTTGCAATTTCTAACAGATAATCCCACACGCCTCTCTCATACGGGTTTACCCACGCCAGTCCACTTTTATCCCGGAAAATCCCGCCGTCCTTCGTATGTACGGCCCATTCCGGCTTCTTCTCCGCCAGATAAGGATCCCGGAATGCCACAATCCGGGCGATCAGATAGATGTTCTTCTCCTTACATTTCTTTACCAATACCTCAATATCCGGTATGTACCCTACGTCCGCTTCAAGATCCTGCACCTGATCCGACTGCATCTTGTACGTGACCTTACCCTCATCATTTTTGATGTCAATCACAATGGCATTCAGTTCCGTCTGATCCACCAGCTTGATCAGCTCATCCATCCGGGCTATTCCCGCCACCGGGCCGCTTACATAGATGCCTTTAACCTTGACAGGTTCCCTGCGCGGTGTATTCTCCTTTGCAGACATATTTGTCTTTTCTCCGTCGCGTCCAGATGAATTACTGCTAACGCTATTTCCTTCCAATATCACCCTTTCTTTTCCATCGTCTTTTAATTTAGACGCTTTGTCAAACGCATCCTTCGTCTTGGCTTCTCCCTGTGCTCCACCGCTTTCCAACACATTTCCCACGTCCGCTGCTTCCGCATCAAAACCGCCTTCCACAGCTTCGCCTGTTCCGGTACTTGTTTCCGCTTCCTGCCCAGCATAGTCTGCCATTACCTCTTCCTGCGCATTGCCGCACCCACAGCACAAACCGCCGATCAACGTTAGAATAAAAACCCTGTAAAGATATTCTCTTCTTCTAAGTAAATTTTTAAGAGTCCTTTTTGCTCCCTTCTCCTCAGTACCCATAGATCTCATAAATCTCCTCCTGATACACCCCCGGCTCCCGGTACACGATCAACGGCTTCTCCACCGCCATCCGCGGCTTTCCACCCCTGTTCGCCTCGATCAATACCATATTGGGTTCCTTATCTACAAACGGATATACAAGCTGCATCCTCTTTGGCTCCAACTTATATGTCCGCAGAAGCACAATGATCTCCGCCAGCCGAAACGGCCTGTGCACCATGAAAAAGTTTCCGCCAGGCTTTAGCAGCCGTGCCGCCTGCGCGATCACATCCTCTAACGTACACAGGATCTCATGTCTGGCAATGGCTTTCGCATCTTCCGGATTGGTCAGTCCATGCTGTGCCGTCATATACGGAGGATTGCTCGTGATAACGTCAAAAGAAGCAGCGTCAAACAGACTCCCTGCCTCTTTTATATCCCCCGTCACTATAGTGATCTTCTCCTGCAGACCATTCAAGTGCACACTGCGTCTGGCCATGTCCGCACTGTCTTCCTGAATCTCCAGTCCTGTCAAATGCATTGCCCCAGTCTTGGCCGCAAGCAGGATCGGAATAATTCCTGTCCCTGTTCCCAAATCCAATACGTTTGCCCCATTTTTCACCCTGGCAAATCCAGACAACAACACCGCATCCATGCCGAAACAGAAGCGGTGCGTGTCCTGTATGATCCGGTAGCCGTTACGTTCCAGATCATCAATCCTCTCATTTTCCTTCAGAAGAATTCCCTTCTCCGATATCATACTCATTCCCTACTATTTCCGATATGCTGATGCCCGCTTTTCCTGTCACCGTACTGCATCAATTATCATCCAGCTTTGATTTCGCCGAATCCTGCTTCTCCAGCTTCTCTAACTCCTTTAGTTCCGCCTCATTGACATCCATCTTCCGGTTCTTGCCATGTCGTCTCTTGAAGCGAAGCTGATCCACCCGGTACTCCTGAATCTCTTTCTCATCATCGACATTGACAATCACCTTTACAAGCTGCCGCAGCACATTCACACTGTGCACCTCACCCTTATGTCCATCGTCCGTGGTCACGAAATCACCCACGTTCGGCAGGCGTCTGTTCAATTCCTCGTAAGTCTCTTCTTCATTCTTCAGACAGCACATCAGCCTGCCGCAGACACCCGATATCTTCGTAGGATTCAGAGAAAGATTCTGCTCCTTCGCCATCTTGATCGACACCGGCGCAAATTCCGATAAATGTGTATGGCAGCACAACGGTCTACCGCAGATACCAATGCCTCCCAGAATCTTTGTTTCATCTCTTACACCGATCTGGCGAAGCTCTATTCTCGTTTTAAAAACTGCAGCCAAATCTTTCACCAACTCGCGGAAATCGATACGCCCATCCGCAGTAAAATAAAACAGAACCTTATTATTATCAAACGTATACTCCGCATCAATCAACTTCATCTGCAGATTATGCTTTCTGATCTTTTCCAGGCAGATCTTGAATGCCTCTTTCTCCTTCAGTTTATTCGCCGCCTCCTGCTCATCGTCCTTCGGTGTCGCGATACGAAGTACTGACTTTAGCGGCTGGATCACCTTATCCTCCTCTTCCTCCTTCGGATCACCTACAACGGTGCCGTACTCAATCCCCCGTGCCGTTTCCACGATCACATGATCGTTTCGTTTGATATTCAGCTTGCCTGGGTTAAAATAATATATCTTGCCTGCGGTGCGGAACCGCACCCCTATCACTCGTATCATAATCTATCAACCTCCAAATTTATCATTCCCTAATTCTCCTGGATCGCCAGAAGCAGCAGTTCCATCGTCAGATCAAAATTCACATTGGCTTCCAACCTCTTCTTCGCACTCTGCAGCGCATTCACGATTGTCTCGATCCCCTCATAAGTGCTTCTGTCTGACATTTTCATGATCTGCTGAATCTCCTCTTTGAAGACAAGACTGTTCACATCCTTGGTTGCCTTGAAAAAGAGCACATCCCGATACCAGGCCGTCAAAATATCCAGATAGTCATTGACGTCAAATTTATACTCAGAAATCTTCTTGATCGCCTTGACGATCTCGTTGATCTCCATGTCATTAATATTCTTCACCAGAGAGATCGCTTCCTCCTTAACTTTCTCAAACTCTTCGCTGCTGGCAAGCAGCTTTGCCTTACCGATATTGCCCCTGGCAAACGCCACGCAGATATTCGCCTTATAATCCGGTATCGCCAGCTCTTCCATCAGATATTTCTTCACCAGCCTGTCCGGCACGGGCTTCATATGCAGCACAACGCATCTGCTTAGGATCGTGGGAAGCAGCGCCTCCACATTGGTCGTCAAAATCAGGATCACGGCATAGGCCGGCGGCTCCTCCAATGTTTTCAGAAGAGCATTCTGCGCCTGTGGCGTCATTTTCTCTCCTTCATTGATAATATATACCTTCCGCGGGCTGCTGTACGGTTTGATTCCAATATCATTGTTGATCTGCGCGCGAATGTCCTCGACCCCGATTGTGTTGGGCTTCTCATGACTAATATAAATAATATCCGGCTGATTGTTGCCAAGCGCCTGTTTACAGGAATGACATTCCCCGCAAGGCTCGGTTTCGCCTTTCTCACACTGTAATGTCATTGCAAAGACTCTGGCAATAAACTCCTTGCCGGCACTGCGTTCTCCGTTGATGATATATGCATGTGATACCTTATTTGCAGCAATCGCATTCTGCAAATGCTCTTTGAGCTGCTCCTGTCCTACTATGTCTGTAAATTTAGCCATCTATAACCCCACCCACTCTGTCTCTTCTGTCTGTATCTGCCTTTTCGCTCTCCTGTTTCTTTCCTTTCTGTTTCCGACTCCTGTACTGTTACGGATCTGTTACTTCTACGTAAAGATATCTAACAGTAATCCTCTAATCTCGCCAATCTTGCTTAAGATCGCCAGATTATCCTGCTCGTCTTTCACTAACTCCTGTGCAAGCTGATCCAGATTCTCATCGATCAGCCGGATGATGCCGTAGACCCTGTGCCTTCCCTTCCGATCCAGAAAATTCTCTCTGGAAAAAGCATGCGACCGATTAACAATCTCATTCAAGAAATCCTTGATCAATGCCCGATACCGCTTCATATCCTTGATGTCACGATGCTTTGCAAGCTTATCTCCTTGCCTGGTGATCTCTTCCATCATGCTGGTCAGAGCGTTCTGCAATTCCTGTTCTTCGATCCTGCTGACAAGCGTGAACTTAAAAGTGCCATCCGTCTCCTGCTGCTGCAGCGTCTGCTCCACCGGCGCCGCCTGTTGTATATTATTGACTTTAATATCCATGCCTGCCGCCTCCCTTCACGCAGGAATGCACACCATTTTGCTCAAGATATTCTATGATCTCCTGCAGACAGCAATCCAGCTCATCATTATGAAATCTTCTCCCGATCCCCGTCCGTCTGATTTTCTCCTCTGAGAAATCCTCCGCATCTGCCAGAAACCGCCGGCACATCTCTTCATATTTCGGCTGGTCCTGCGCTTTCTCCCGATCCAGCGCCCTCTGAAGTCTCACACCGTCATCTAACTCGATCAAAACCGGCAGCACCTTATCTGCCCCATAAAACTCCTGTATTTTCGTATATGCCTCTAACGTAGCTATCATCACATAAGAATGCTTTTCCAGATTCATGGTTGCATCGGCAACTGTAAAATACCGCCATAATCCGAGGTAAGTGTGATATGCCCGATCCTCAATCACACGCCCATCCTTCACAAGATTCTGGAATTCTTCCTCATTCCGAAAATGATACTCGACGCCTTCCTTCTCCCCTGCCCGGATCGGCCTGGTCGTGTAAGGAACAATCTTATGCAGATCCATTTCCTCCTGAGATAAAAGCTTCTTATAGATTGTATCTTTTCCTGATGAGCTCTTCCCCATCAGGCATACGATTTTTCCCATAGCGCCAAATACCTTTTATCGATAACTCCCTCTCTTTTAATAATGCCATACTTTAGCTGGAATTTCAAATTATTTTACAACTGTTACTTCAGCTGAACCGTTACATTATTTTACCGCAATTCCTAACTACAGCAATTTTCCCTTCCTGTGAGACACCTTGCACCTGCAGCCCTGTATTCACACTCCTCCGGATCTGTGCGGTCAGTTCCCGGCTTACCGGTTCTCCGGGTACAGCCAGTGGAATCCCTGGTGGATATAGATGAATGAAATCTGCCGCCACTCTGCCAACCGCTTCCGTAAGAGAGACTTCTTCCCATTCGCCCAGGAAGGCTTCTTCTGCCGTCATATAACCTTTCCCACTCACAGCTTTCTTCCGTTGTGGTTTCCTGCAAGGTTCCTCCACATCTGTCTCTTTCGCCTCCTGCCTTGTCGCCTTAACTGGCCAAGCGCTCTGCAGCCTGCTTTTCTCTGTCTCTATCCTACCATCAATCTGCAGCAATGCGTCAGCCAATCTCTGCCAGCCTTCTTCTGTATCCATGATCGTCATGATCGCCAGAGCATATCGTTCCGCGGCCATCTCCATCTGCAGATGGTATTCATCCCGCAGCAGATCATACAACTGTCTGCCGCTCATGATTTCCTGTTTTACATGGATCAGCAGCTTTCCTATATCCCATCCACTCATACAATACTGCTTTTCTGCAATACTGTATTTCTCTGAATCTGACCCTGTACGCAGTTTTTCTTCTAATTCTGTCTTTTTCCTATAAGCTATATTTCCTATTTCTATAAAACGGCATTTTTCTACTTTTTTACAAAAAAGATCATACTGCTGCTCCATAAATGCCCGGCGAGCTGCTCCGTTCTTTTCCAGATACCGGATACAGGAATCCATGCTGGCCATCAGCACATACGATGGGCTACTCGACTGCAGCATAGCCAGATACCTGCGAAGTTTCCCACGGTCTGCTCGTTCTCCCTGTACATGAAGAAGCGCTGTCTGTGTCATCGCCGGCAATGTCTTGTGCAGGCTGTGGATCACCAGATCCGCCCCCTGTGTGAGCGCGCCATGCGGCTCCCCACCCTGTAATCCCAGATGTGCGCCATGCGCTTCATCTACGATCAGTATTTTATCCCGCTCATGCACCACCTTTGCAATCGCACCTACATCCGACAGGATTCCTTCATAAGTCGGCGAGGTGATGACTACTGCGCTGCAGTTTGGATATTCTTCCAACACAAGAGCCATGCCCTCTGCAGAGACACCCCCACAGATTCCATAGCTTTCCAACACCGGCGGTTCATAATAATGAATCGTCAAACCCTGCAGGATCACCGCATGGTAGACCGACTTATGGCAGTTGCGCGCGATCAGGATCTCCCCTCCCCGCTCTGCCACCGTCATAACAGATGCTAATACCCCGCAGGTACTACCATTAATCAGATAAAACGTTTCCGCCTTTTCATTTCCATAAAGCCGGTTTGCCCTCTGCTGCGCCTCCAGCAGAATCCCTTCTGCATGGTGTAGGTTATCAAATCCATCAATTTCCGTAATGTCAATGCCATAATACTGCGCCATCTCTCCCGCTTCCGCATTCCGCTTGTGCCCCGGCATATGACAGGGATAGGAATCACTTCCACAATATTTGACCAGCTCACCATATAAGCTGTCAGGCTCGGTTTCTATATCTTTCCGGCTGCCATCTACAGACGTTTCCTTTATCTTACCTATACCCAAATTCTGCTCTCGCCCTCTCCTATTGTCTCCCGTATCATCTTTGTATTGTGATACGGTTTTGATATTCTCGTAATTCCTGTCCTGTTCTCCTCTTTCCTTAAGCGTATTGCAACCACTCTCAAGACGCTTTCGCGCCATGTCCTTTGTGTAGCCCGATCGTTTCCATCAGAGAACAGTACTTATCTGCAGTGGTGACCACCCAAGCTTCTCTGCACGTAGGCGGTACAACGGACAATGGCCACATATGTTTCTTGATGATCTCCCTCTGGACATCACTTAGCTCATATTCCTTCTCCGCATTGCGAAGTGCGATTCCCGGATGCCAAAACCCATGCAGCCGCCTGCGCTCTGAAAGATGCTCCTTATCATGCCAGTCATAGAGGAAATAATCATGTAAGAGCGCGCCTCTGACCAGATCATGTTTGTTGCACCCAATCCGAAACTTTTTGTTCAAGAGCAGGCTGTAACGCGCCACATTCATGACGTGGCTGTGCACCGTCATATTCCCATGCTGAATATGTCTCCTCGTATTCCTGAAATTCTCCGAATTCAAAATATCCGCCCCATGTTCTTTCAGCAAAGCATGAAGCCTCTTCTGTCTTTCATACAATCTCTGGATACGCTCTTTTCTCTTCTGCCTGCGTCTGATCAGAATACTCTCAAACATTCTCTTTCCTTTCTCCGCATTCGCGGCAATCTGTCTAAAAACATCCTTTTCTTATTTATATGATCTGCTGTTACGATTCGTCTCTTTCAGACGCACATAACAACGGCTTCTCCCGTTTCGTGACATTCTAGCCTGTTGCAAACACCAGCTGGACCAGAACCATGTAACATATCGTTCCAAGACTGATACTGAGCAGAATATTTTTCTTCCATAGATGCAGTCCTGCCACCAGAAGACCTGCCGTCAAAGATGGTACAAAACGAGAGGCCGCAGAAAAATCCACCCCTCTTAAACAATATACCACCAATACAGCCATAATAGCGGCCGGCAGCATAGCGCCCAAATACTGTACCGTCTTCGGCATTTCCTTCCTGCCGCCAAAAACAAGAAATGGAAAAGCCCGCAGCAATATGGTACAAACTGCCACCACCGCAATGATCGCCAAAGAATAGACTCTGCCATCTGCCATCTTTATGCCGTCCCCCTTTTCTCAAGCATCAACCCTTTGCCCCGCCCCTGCACCGCAAGCAGAACAATCACACAGGAACACAGAGCAGGCAGGATAAATCGGTCCGGACCCAGAATAAGCAGCCAGGAAACACCGCATACCGCACCCAGCAGAGCCGCAAAATGTGATTTCTGTTCCTGCCACTGTTCTACAACGATTACAATAAAAAGGGCTGTCATGGAAAAATCGATTCCTGTAGAATCAAAACCAATCCCACTTCCAACCAGTGCACCCAACACGGATCCGATCACCCAATAGCAGTGATCCAGCAATGAGATCCAGAAAAAGACCTTCTCCTCTTTCATTCCTTCCGGCACCTTTACGCTGCACAGCAGAGAATATGTCTCATCGGTCAGCGAAAAAATCATATATGGGCAGGCTGCACCCATTTTCTTATACTTTTCTACAAAGGACAATCCATAGAAAATATGTCTTCCATTAATAAAAAGTGTCATAACCGCAGCATAGAACAGACTTGCTCCGCCAGTCAACAGACTCACCAGAACAAACTGCATACTCCCCGCATAGATGACGACACTACTCAAAAAAGCCCACCAGAAACTATAACCCGCATCTTGTAGCAGAAGCCCGAACGCGATACCCAGAAAAAGATACCCTAACATGACTGGCACAGACTGCCGGAACGCGAATCCCAGATATCCTTTTTTATTCTCCACCGTTTCCATCTTTAGGTTCTAACTCCATATTCTCAGTCATTTCTCATCGACGTATATAACCATAAAAGACCTGTAGGCTTGTGTCATACACTGCACGTCTCCTGCTCAACCAATGCGTGCAGCTGCATCGCTCTGTGCGCCCAGGTATGGCCTGCTTTTGCCAGATGATATCCCATGTCAGCAATCTCCTGCATATGGTCCGGATCCGCAAGCAGCTTTTCCGTGATTTCCGGCAGGTCTTCTAACTGTTTCAAAGAATATATCCTGCTGTCCACATCATCATGCAAAATACTATCCAGGTATACGCTGCTGTCGGTCAGACAAACCGCCCCATTCAACATAGAATTAAAGATCCTGTCATGCGCCCCATCTTTAAACCACGGCATCACATTCAAGGAAATTCGCGCCTGGCATAGCTTCTTCAGACATCCCACAGAATCAAGATGGTTCATAAGCATCAGATTTTCCCTGTGCTTACAGGGTAACAGATCCCAGCCGTCTCCAAACACATGTACCTTAATCCCCGCGTCCACCAGCATCTGCACGATCTTTCCTCTCAGAGTATAACGCACATATAAGTCAATAAAAGTAAGCGCCGCCATTGTTTTCTTAAGTTCCTCTTCCGGCACTTCCCCCAATTCTGCCGTCAAATGCGCTTCCGCCACTTCCTCTACCGTCCTGTGCGGATTTGCCAGCAGATCATCGATCATGCCATAGTAAAAGGCCGTGTATTCATCGTCAATTCTTGTAATAAACTTCTCAAACGTTTTCGGCACACAATAATTCCCTACCATCATCACGTCATATTTCCTGTATGCGATCGGTACGTTCGACTTGTTCGGATATAACTGCGTCCCAGCCAGCGGCAAAAAAGGCCCACTTGCAATCTCCGGGAAAAAACGTCTCATATATTTCTCATGATTCCGGTCTATGCTGATATGATGATAGTTGCCTGGAACTTTTTCCAGAAAATGATGGTAATACATCGGATGATCCACAACAATATTGTAACTTGGTATCGCAAGCGCATCCCACATCATCACATCATTCTCATCCAAGAAATAGGTTTCTCCGCTCATACCATGAAAGTTAAAGTTAATCAGCACCGTATTTCCCTTTTCAAAGAACCGGAAGAACTTCTCTGTGCTGCTCCAGGGATTGCCCAAATCATAGAGAAAGACCTCGTGTCCCATCTGTTGCATTGCTTCTGCGATCTGTCTTGAAAAATACCCTTGCGTCTCAATATCTCCCTCAAAAAAAAGCACTTTTTTCATACTTGTACCCGATCCTCATCTGTATCCCGATATACCAAAGCTGTAATGATAAAACTGGCCACGAATGCTGTCACGCCAACAATAATCGCTTTCGTCAGATTTCCCGGTTCTTCTATACTATAAAACATCAAGATCGAAGAAATACTGGAGAACATAAAAATATAACAGTGTACGGTCAAGATACCCTGAACGATACCGGCAATCAGACATCCCAGAACATTTCCGATCATGGGCGTTTTCTCCTTAAAGCATACACCAAATATGGAAGGCTCTGCAATACCTGTGATCAATACCGTCAACATCGCACTAAATGTCATCGCTTTCTTCTCTCGCTTCTTCGTTCTCACGAAAACACCCAGGTCACATCCTCCAAAGGACATATTAGAAATAAAAAGCGCTGCTATAATTCCGTAATCCACACCGGTAAGACCAATCTGCGTGATTGCCATCGTCATAAAAATCCAGTGCATACCAGTAGAAACCAACAGAAGTGTTGACGCTGCAAACAGCCCCCATGCCAGAACCGGTACTTCTGTCTGCATACGATTCAGGGCATCTGCCAAAGCGCCGCTGATCAGGCTGACTGTTGGTTCAATCACAAGAATCCCCAACAGGGCTGTGAGGAAAATCGCACTGGCGGCCAGAAAATAAGGTTGCAGACTCTCGCGGATCACTTTCTTAAGGCCCCGCATAATATACGACATACAATAGATCAACAAAATGATCGGAATGACACTGTAAGCATAGGTTGCCGACACTACTGGAATCCCGGCAAATGTCACTCGTTCCCCACTCTCCATCAGTTCCGTAAAGTCAGGCAGCAGCATAATGCATACGCTTACAATCGCAATCAATGGATCCGTATCAAAATGTCGCGCCGCCGAATAAGCCACCAGTACCGGGAGAAAATAAAACGGCGCCGTTGCGACAGCAGAAAGGATTGCCTCTGTCGTTCCGGATAAAATATGCAATGTGGTCAGGAGCAGTATTACCATTTTAATAATACCACCTGCCAAAATAATCGGTATGATTGGGGCCATGCACTCACTGATATGATCAAATACCGCTGTACATTGTTCTCTGATCTTAGACATCTCTATGATTCTCCTTCTTTAACCGCTTTTCCCTGACCGCATCCTCTGCCATCTCATGCCCACATAATCGTATCATACTCTATTCTAAATTCCTACACAAAATTGCTGCTGTAATAAAAATAGCTACGGTATCAACAAAAGAAACCTCTGAAAAGACATCATACTTTTCAGAGGCTGGTTACTTCGCTGCTTCTTATAAGTGAACCACTGGGGATTCGAACCCCAGACAACTTGATTAAAAGTCAAGTGCTCTACCACCTGAGCTAGTGGTCCATAATAGAAAAATGCCCAGAACCGGAATCGAACCAGTGACACGAGGATTTTCAGTCCTCTGCTCTACCAACTGAGCTATCTGGGCATTGAGTAGCGGGGACAGGATTTGAACCTGTGACCTTCGGGTTATGAGCCCGACGAGCTTCCAGACTGCTCCACCCCGCGATATAAAGTTAAATGGATGGAGGTGGATTCGAACCACCGAAGCAATTTGCAGCAGATTTACAGTCTGTCCCCTTTGGCCACTCGGGAATCCATCCATATGATCTTTTACATCAAAAGCCGATAAACGGACTCGAACCGTTAACCTGCTGATTACAAATCAGCTGCTCTGCCAATTGAGCCATATCGGCATTGTTCTTAAGTGGGACCTATAGGGCTCGAACCTATGACCCTCTGCTTGTAAGGCAGATGCTCT
>CAJTRA010000031.1 GCA_910578345.1 uncultured Lachnospiraceae bacterium
AAAACTACAAAAAATAATCGGCGTTTTCTTACATTTTTAATTCGGCGTTGACAGATTTTGCTTATACGCGTACTGTTCTGAATGAGAAGAATGAGAAAGTCTTTTCCATCTATAAGGAGATCTACCAGGGGAACCCGGAACGGCAGTTTTATATAGAATTCCAGATCCATGAGTCAGAACTGTTTGGCTTCTATAATGAGGACGGCAGCGGCAATGCCATATATGTTGTGCATGAGGATTCTCTGATGTCCATGTCAGACCGTCAGGATTTCCTGCAGGTACTCCGCGGACAGAAAGAGATACAGGAAAAGCAGGATCAGATCAAGATGAGTGCGCAGGATGCGGATGGCTGGAAGGTGGTTATCTGCACGAGTAAGGAATATCTGAACAGAGAACTGTGGGGCGTTTTGCGGAGTATGATACCGGTTCTGGGAATTATATTGATTGTCATTTTCTGTATCGTGATGGTTATCTCCAATGGGCTGGACCGGAAGTTAAGTATTCTGCAGAAGAAGGTGATGGCGATCGGACGCAGTGAGTCAGGCGAGACGGAGGAGATCGAGGAGGCAGATGAGTTCAAGGTGTTAGGGGATGAGATTGACCGTACAAGGGAACACATCAGACAATTGCTGCAGGAGATTGAAGAGAAGAACCAGAGCAGACTGACAGCGGAGATGGTGGCGCTTCGGGCACAGATCAATTCCCATTTCCTGTTCAACGCGCTTTCCTCTCTTAAGTGGCTGACGAAAGGCTGGGAAGGGACAGGCAGTGTGTCTTCCCCGGATGCAAAAGTGCCGGAGGCAGATATTCTGGCAGAGGCGATTGATAAGCTGGCTATTTTTCTCCGCTATGCCATATCAATCAAGGAAAACCAGGTGAAACTCCGGGACGAGATTGAACAGTTAAATGCCTACATCTATCTGCAGAAGCTGCGATGTGGGGAGGACTTAAATGTGGTGGTTGACATTGATGAGGAACTGATGGAGTGTGTCACTGTGAAACTTATCTTACAGCCGCTGGTGGAAAATGCAGTGATGCACGGAAGGAAAGAAAACGACAGCGCCCTGAATATTACCATCTATTCCCTCTATGAGGAAGAATACTATTATCTGATTGTGGAGGATGATGGGAATGGCATGGCCAGGGAAAAGATGCAGATGATCCTGGAGGGGTGTGAAGAGACTTCCGGCAGCGGAAATGGGATCCGCAACGTGAGAAATCGGATCGCGATCTGCACCAACGGAGAGGGATCTTTGACCATTGAGAGCGAATTGGACAGATTTACGAAGATTGTGATAAAGCAGAAAAGGTGATGCATCTTTCTTGAGAGGCATCATCTTTTTTCTATCGGAGGAATTATGATTCCACATTTCTATTTAAAATTTCAACAATTTTGCCCCTAACGGACAAAATAATCAGAAAATTTTATAAAAATCAAAAATAAATCACGCAAGTCTGAAAAACAATTTAGAAAATCAATGATGATACAGAATAGACAAAAATACATTGATTAACTGAATTATTCTATTTATTTATCACAAAGACTAAATTCTTTATAATACCAATATAACAAGCTGGACAAAAGTACAAAAGAAAGAAGAGAGAGTATGTGGAAATATATCAAACGAAACAAGTACTTATACTTGCTGCTGGTCCCCTGTATTGCCTATCTGATCATTTTTCATTATGTGCCGATGTATGGGCTGATCATTTCCTTTAAAGATTTCAAATTTTCAAAAGGAATCCTGGGCAGTCCGTGGACGGGGCTGGAAAATTTCAGATATTTGTTCGGTTTAAAGGATTTTTACCGGGTTTTTGCAAATTCTATCATACTGAGTGTGTTGAAGCTCCTGGTTTCGTTTCCAATCCCGGTCATACTGGCGATCTTTCTCAATGAGATTCCATTTTTGAGCTATAAGAAGGCGACGCAGACGATGATCTATCTTCCCTATTTCATTTCCTGGGTTGTGATCGGTGGAATTCTGGTCAATCTGCTGTCTCCTTCCTGGGGGATTGTCAACGACATCATCAAGAAATTTGGAGGAGAACCGGTTTTCTTTCTGGGCAGTGACAAATATTTCAGAGGCATCGCCATCATCTCACACATATGGAAACAGGCCGGATGGGATACGATCATCTACCTGGCAGCGATCACGGGGATTAACCCGGATCTCTACGAGGCGGCTAAAATAGACGGTGCGGGAAGAGGGAAAAGGATTTGGTATATCACGCTGCCGTGTATCAAGCCGACGATCGTGATCCTGCTGCTGCTTGCGGTTGGCAATATCATGAACAATGGTTTTGAACAGATCTATGTCCTGCAGAACAGCAGCAACATAGCTGTCTCAGAGGTGTTTGAGACATATACGTATAAGATGGGTGTCGTGAACGGGCGCTATTCCTTTGCCTCCACGGTCAGCATGTTTAGTTCAGTGATTGGTTTTGTCCTTCTGACGATAGCAAATAAGACTGCAAAGTGGATGGGAGAGGACGGTATCTTCTGAGGAGTATCTGTTAAAAAGAGTGCATGGAGAGAGAAAAGAAGTACTGTGGATGGTATAGAAGGGAGGGGTGAAGCCAAGTGAAAAAAAGGAAGAAAAAGATAACCCTGATGGACAGTATCAGTATGCTTGTTGTGGGACTGTTTGCCCTGGCCTGTACGATGCCTTTCCTATATGTATTTTGTGTATCCTGCATGCCGTATACAGAATATCTGGAAAATCCGTTGAAAGTGATTCCTTCTACGATCGATCTGACGGCGTATGAGCAGATTCTGGATTATGAGCTGATCAGGACAGGATATGGCGTAACCCTCTTTACTACGGTGGCAGGAACGGCGCTGAGTGTCTTTCTATTAGTGATATCCGCTTATCCACTGTCTAAGAAACGGTTGAGAGGGCATAAATTCTTTATGGGGCTTGTTCTGTTCACCATGTTCTTCAACGGCGGCATGATCTCCAACTATATTTTGGTGAGAGGTCTGGGAATTCTCAATACAGTATGGGCCTTGATCCTGCCGGGGTGCATCAGCGGTTTTAACTTGATCCTGATGAAGAACTTTGTCCAGATGACGATCCCGGAGTCGTTAGAGGAAGCGGCTAAGATCGATGGCGCCAATGACCTGCAGGTGTTATTCCGGGTGGTGGTTCCTCTGTTAAAACCGGCGGTCGCAACGATGGTAGTTTTTTGCGCAGTAAATTATTGGAACAATTATTTCTCAGCAATGATGTATGTGGCGGACAGAAAACTATGGCCGTTAATGTTGGTGCTGCGCGAACTGGTGGTGGAGGATACGTCGGCGGTATCGCCGGTAACGCAAATGCTGACTTCGCAGAACCGGTCGCACCCCTTCACGCTGAAGATGGCGGCTATTGTGATCACGGTGCTGCCAATCCTGGTGGTATATCCGTTTATGCAGAAATATTTCGTGCAAGGGGTATCGCTTGGTTCTGTGAAAGAATAAGAAGACTGCCCGTAAGGGCAAAGGAGAAGAATGTGACCGCAGGTCTGGCCACCCGGCGGAACAGATATCATTTTATAGGTAGGTAACAGGTTGTTACTATGAGCAGCTGGAAGCTGTGAATCGTAACAACAGGTTGAAGAGATTCTTAGAAGTGCACTTTCGTCGAAATAGGAATCTGCACTTCGGAACGGGGGTAAAAATGAAGAAAAGAGCGATAACGATGTTACTATGCGGAGTGCTGGCAGTTTCTGCATTGGCAGGCTGCGGCGGATCCGGCGGGAATGCGCAGGAACAAAATGGCGAGAAGCCCGCGGCAAAGCAGGAGGCTGTGGCAGAACAGACAGAAGAAAATGCAGGCGAACCGGCAGCAGGAGATGGGGAAGTGATCGAAGTGACCTGTGTGCTGCAGTTAAATCCGGAGATTTCTCTGGAGAACAATCCGGTTTTGCAAAAGATCGAGGAGGAGACAGGGGTTAGGCTGATTGTGGAGGCGCCGCCGTCGAATAGTTTCTCCGACCGCGTAAAGATTCTTGTGGGAACGGGTGACATGCCGGATTTTTTTGCTTTCGGCGCGGATGTTTTTGCGACGCAGTGGGCGGAGGAAGGACTGCTGTTAGACGTTACCGATCTGATCGGAGATTATCCGAATCTGTCAAGCAATATTTCGGCGGAGCAGTATGGCGATACGAAATTGCTTGACGACGGCAGAATTTATGGAATTCCCCGGCCGAATTCCTATGACAAGCATGGTTTTCTGATCAATAAAAAGTGGTTGGATGCGGTGGGCATGGATGCGCCGAAGACCGTGGAAGAATTTGTGGAAGTGTGCCGTGCCTTTACGACACAGGATCCGGACGGAAACGGGGTGGATGATACTTACGGAGCAAGCTTCGGCGCGCAGCAGAGCAGTCTGGATTCCGGTATCTGGCACTTGAACAATGATTTCCTGTCTACGGCCTATCATATCTCAGCATGGCATCATGGCATGCCGGATGCGGATGGAAGCTTCACACTGCGGCCGCTCAAATCCAAATACTATGACTATGTGACGCTGGTGCGGGACCTGTATACGGAGGGCATTATCGACAGGGAGTTCATAACTCATAAGGCAGAGGAGCACATAGAGAAATTCGCACAGGGAAGAGTCGGGATTGTGGGTGCTTCCGGCAAGAACTTCACGACAAATGTGCTGGAGAAATACAGTCTGAATCCGGATGATTATCTGTACTGTGCGCCGCTCGTGCTGGAGGAGTCGCAGGATCCGGTCTACGTGATGCCGCCTTCAAACTGGATGGCTTATTTCATCAACGCAGAGTCGGATAAGGTGGATGCAGTGCTCAGAGTCCTTGACTGGGCGAATTCTGAAGAGGGATTCATCACGATGCAGCTTGGTCTGGAAGGAAAGCATTACAACAGCTACGATATTGAGACGAGAGCGATCGACCGGACAGAAGAACAGACGGAAGCGGTCAGGAAAGTGACAAGCAATATGTTTGCATTTGCCAATGCCTACCAGAATCAGGAGGTTCTGATGGGCGGTTCAACGCCTGTCATGATTGAAAAGTGGCAGAAGGAAGCGGGTGCGGCGGACGAAGTCACCAAAGAATGTTTTACCCCATTTGTGAAAATGCTGGACAAGATCGCGGTGGAGTTTCCAGACGATGCGCAGGCGGTCAATAACATGGAGGTCCGTTATGTGACGGGTGAGGCAGAGTTAGAAGAATTAAAAGACGTGATCGAGAACGATTACGCGCCAAAGACGGCTGATATCCTGAAAGAATTCCAGGATTATATGGCGAAGAACCCGGTAAGGTTCGAATAAAACAGAATCACAACTTTAAAAACAACAGGAGGAAAAGAGAATGAGCAAGCAGTTTCAGATTGGTATTGTGGTAGACGTGGTGCCGCTTGACCAGGTGAACAGGAGATGGGAGTATTTTGAAGTGCCGGCATCCATCCATGGGAGTGCGCTTCTGTGTGATGCGGACTGGAAAGTGTGGAGAGACTGTTACAGGGAAGACGGCAGACCGTGCATGACGACGAGTCATCTGCTGGGACCCGGCACTACGTGGATGGGAGGCAGCGGTGAGAAGTATGACAGGGAATTGATCGCGTTCTCCCTGGAGAGAGAATTTCGCAGGATCAGCGAGCTTGGTGTCAAGTATGTAGGCTGCTGGGGCGGACACTTCCGCATTCAGGACGGATTTTCGAGAACAAAGGCCATTGATCAGGCGCTGAGTACGATCAACATTGCAGCGGATTATGCGGCCAAATATGACATGCAGATCGCATTGGAGCCGGAGGCAGATGCAGATACGCTGTTCCCCAGATACTTAGAGGGCGTGGAATTTGCGAAGATGTGTGGACGCAGCAATGTCAAGGTTATGGCAGATCTGAATTATTTCCTGGAGCTGGACCAGCCGCTGGAAGATATTCTGAAGGATCCAGATTATTGTCTCAATGTACATATCCAGGGTGACGGCGGTGCACAGCCCAATGTGGGCAACCGGAGAGAGACACTGCTTCATCTGTTCAGGGTGCTGAAGGAAGCCGGGTACGACAAAGGCGTATCAGTAGCGTGTCCGTGGGTGATCACAAACGGCGCCGCCGAGATTGATTACGCGTATGAGACAGATACGACGCTGAAGTTTGTACAGGAGCTTCGGGCGGAAGTTTATTCCCGCGGGTAACGAGCCAGGCAGCCGTGCCAGCATGGGGTATTTCCTTAAAGTTTGGCTTAGAGGCTGAGCAGTTTGAACAAGAAGGAGAGTATAATGGTACAGTGTATCAAGATGGGAGGCAGCAGTATTGCTGCCTCTGCAATCATCATGGGATGTATGCGGATCGGTGAGAAGAGTCCGCAGGATGTAAATACATTGATAGCAAAGTCGCTGGAACTGGGAATCAATACGTTTGACCATGCAGATCTTTATGGCGGCGGAGCGTCGGAAGAAGTTTTCGCAAAGGCGATGGCGCTGGGGCAGGTGAAGCGGGAAGAGATCGTGCTGCAATCGAAATGTGGTATCTGTCCGGGATATTATGACCTTTCAAAGGAACATATCATGACCTCTGCGGAACAGATTTTAAAACGGCTTCATACGGATTATCTGGATGTGTTCCTTCTGCACAGGCCGGACACGCTGATGGAGCCGGAGGAAGTGGCGGCGGCATTCGATGAACTCCATACTTCCGGCAAGGTGAAAGCTTTCGGCGTGAGCAATATGAATTCAATGCAGATCGAATACCTGCAAAGCTGCCTGCCCTGGAAACTGATTATAAACCAACTGCAGTTTGGCGCAGCACATACAGGTATGGTGGACAGCGGCCTGAATGTAAACATGAGGAAGGAAGCCGGTATAGACAGAGACGGAAGCGTACTGGAGTATTGCAGGATGAGAGACATTACCATTCAGACCTGGTCCTCTCTGCAGTATGGTTTTTTCGAGGGAACATTCTTAAACAATGAGAAATATCCTGAGTTGAACCAGGTGCTGGAACGTATCGCAGAAGAGAACAACACGACGGCCGGAGCGGCTGCAATCGCATGGATCCTGCGGCATCCGGCGAAGATGCAGGCGGTGATCGGGACTACCAATGCGGAACGTTTGGGTAAGATTGCCGAAGCTTCCAGGATCAATCTGACAAGGCAGGAATGGTATGAAATCTACTGCGCTGCGGGCAATGTACTGCCCTAGTATGCAGACATTGCCTCCATCAATGGAGCGTGTGATTTGTGCAGTCGCGCTGTCTGTCACAGATTTGCGAAAAGAGCAGCGCGTAGATAAGGAAAGAGTGTAAATTGTATTGCCGCGAACTTGTGGGTATATGGAGGAAAAGATGGATCGAAAAATAAAAGTGGCAGTCATTGTAGAGTGTCACCCCTATGATATTGTGAATTTTCAGAAAATGCTATGGTCTTTTGAGGACTGCGAATGTTATGTGCAGCCTTTTGACCTGTTTTTGCAGGATGAGGCAAATAGAGACGCTTATGACTGCCTGCTGTTCTACAGCATGAGCCTTCCCCTGCCTGAGGAGGGAAGCATACGCAGACGGTATTTGGAAGAACAGTTTGGCCAGAAAGGCCAGGGTATCATACTGCTGCATCATGCGCTGCTCTCCTTCCCGAAATGGGAGCTGTATACGGAAGCGTCAGGCGTGAAAGTGCGCTGTGAGGAGCAGTTTCAGTACCATCAGAATGAAACAGTGAGTCAGCATATACTTGTCAAAGAACATCCGATCACGGCAGGAATTGAAGATTTCACGGTGGTGGATGAGACGTATGAGATCGGAGAGCCAGAAGAAGACAGCAATGAAATCCTGATCGAAACCGACAACAAAAGCGGGATCAAGAAGATCGCGTGGACAAGAGATTTCCGAAACAGCAGGGTCTTCTGTTATGCCTCCGGACATGATGATGCAGTATACGCGGACGAGAATTTCAGGCGGATTATGCACCAGGCGATCCGGTGGACAAGCGAAGGAAGATAAGATAATTTGATCGTTTTTAGATAAAGACCGTTGCAGCTTTTCCGTTTGTGAAAGCCGCAGCGGTTTTTGCTGAATTTTCTTTACAGTTGAATTTACCTGATAAATCTGCTACAATATACGTTGGTCTTTTATAATTTAGAAACTATAGAGAAATAATCATAAGCCGGTATAGGGCGGACAGTTATTTCAACAGCCAAAGAAAGGTAAGTGCATATCGGGTTGAAGGGCAAAGCGCATCCGATACACGGAAACGAGGCAGTCATGGGTGTAATTCAGAAAGTATTTGGTACACATAGTGAGAGAGAGATCAAGCGGATCGACGCTCTGGTCAACAAGATTGAAGGCCTGCGTCCCGGCATGATGGAATTGTCGGACGAGCAGCTGCGCGACAAGACGAAAGAATTTAAGAAGAGGCTGGAAGACGGCGAGATGCTGGACGATCTGCTGCCGGAGGCATATGCTACGGTGAGGGAGGCAGCCCGCAGAATCTTAAAGACAGAGCACTATCGGGTACAGTTGATCGGCGGTATCGTGCTGCATCAGGGACGGATCGCGGAGATGAGGACCGGTGAAGGTAAGACCCAGACTTGTCTTCTGCCGGCTTATCTGAATGCGCTGGAAGGAAAAGGCGTGCATGTTGTTACGGTCAATGACTATCTGGCGAAGCGTGACGCGGAGTGGATGGGTCAGGTGCATGAATTCCTGGGTCTGAAAGTCGGGGTCGTTTTAAATGACATGAAATCTGACGAGCGCAGGGAGGCCTATAACTGTGATATTACCTATGTGACGAATAACGAGCTGGGGTTTGATTATCTGCGTGACAACATGGTCATCTACAAAGAGCAGTTGGTACTTCGGGATCTGCATTACGCGATCATCGACGAGGTAGACTCCGTGTTGATCGACGAGGCCCGCACCCCGCTGATCATTTCCGGTCAGAGCGGCAAGTCTACGAAGCTGTATGAGGCCTGCGATATTCTGGCCAGACAGTTGACCCGCGGCGAGGATATGGAAGAGCTGACGAAGATGGATGCCATCATGGGCGTGGAGCGCGAGGAAACAGGCGATTTCATTGTCAATGAAAAGGATAAAGTCGTGAATCTGACTGCACAGGGTGTGGCGAAAGTAGAGCGCTTTTTCCAGATTGAAAATCTGGCGGATCCGGAGAATCTGGAGATCCAGCACAATATTATTCTGGCGCTGCGGGCCCATAACCTGATGTTCCGTGACCAGGACTATGTGGTGAAAGACGACCAGGTATTGATCGTAGATGGATTCACAGGCCGTATCATGCCGGGAAGACGCTACTCTGACGGTCTGCATCAGGCGATCGAGGCAAAAGAACATGTGAAAGTGAAGCGGGAGAGCAAGACGCTTGCCACGATTACCTTCCAGAACTTTTTTAATAAATTTGAGAAAAAAGCAGGTATGACAGGTACTGCGCTGACAGAGGAGAAAGAATTCCGCGATATTTACGGCATGGATGTGGTGTCGATTCCGACGAATAAGCCGATCGCGCGTATCGACCATCAGGACAGTGTTTATAAGACAAGAAAAGAAAAACTGCGCGCGATCGTAGCGGCTGTGGAGGCAGCGCATGCCAAGGACCAGCCGGTACTGGTCGGCACGATCAATATTGACGCTTCGGAAGAACTCAGCGGCTTGCTTAGGAAGCGAGGGATAGAGCATAAGGTGTTGAATGCGAAGTTTCATGAGATGGAGGCGGAGATCGTAGCGGACGCCGGTATTCATGGTGCAGTTACCATAGCCACGAACATGGCGGGCCGTGGTACGGATATCAAGCTGGACGAGGAAGCCAGGGCGGCGGGCGGTTTGATGATTGTCGGCACAGAGCGGCATGAGTCCAGACGTATTGACAATCAGTTAAGAGGCCGCTCCGGCCGTCAGGGTGATCCGGGTGAATCCAGATTCTATATTTCTCTGGAAGATGATCTGATGCGACTGTTTGGATCAGACCGGATGATCACGATGTTTAATGCGCTGGGTATCCCGGAAGGACAGGAGATTGAGCATAAGGCGCTGACGAAAGCGATCGAGTCGGCACAGAAGAAGATCGAGAATAACAACTTCGGGATCAGAAAGAACCTGTTAGAGTACGACCAGGTCATGAATGAGCAGAGAGAGATCATATACGAGGAGAGAAAACGTGTCCTGAACGGCGAAAGCATGCGCGATGTCATCTATAAGATGATCACGGATATCACGGAGAACTGTGTGGATATCTGCATCGGCGACGATACGGATTTCGAAGAGTGGGATTACAGTGAGCTGAACACATTACTGTTGCCAACGATCCCTCTGCAGCCGCTTAACGCAGAGCGGGTATTGAAGCCGAAGAAGAACAGCCTGAAACAGCAGTTGAAGGAAGAGGCGGTCAAGCTCTATGAGATGAAGGAAGCAGAGTTTCCTGAGCCAGAGGCGATCCGTGAGATTGAGCGCGTGATCCTCCTTAAGGTGATTGACAGGAAGTGGATGGATCATATTGATGATATGGACCAGCTTCGTCAGGGCGCAGGCCTGCAGGCATATGCACAGAGAGATCCGCTGGTAGAATATAAGATGAACGGGTACGAGATGTTTGATGAGATGACCCAGAACATCCGTGAAGAGACGGTTCGTCTGCTCTTCCGTGTCCGCATTGAACAGAAGGTGGAGAGAGAACAGGTTGCAAAGGTGACTGGCACGAACAAGGATGATACGCTCCAGAAAGGGCCTGTCAAACGGATGGAAGCCAAAATATATCCGAATGATCCGTGCCCATGCGGTTCCGGGAAGAAGTATAAGCAGTGCTGCGGAAGGAAATAAGGGCGAACCAATGCCACTATGGGATGAACTATCACAAATAAGGTGCCTGCGGCTTGCATTCTTGTGAGATAAATAGTATAGTAAACGACATAATAAATAAAAAGGTGGTGACGTTAAGTGGTAGAATTGGATAATATGAAATCCGAGCTCCTGGCTTATGAAAGTCCCTTAGCGGAAGTGAGGGATTCACTTTGACTTAGCGAATAAGTCGAAGCGGATCGAGGAGTTAGAAATGGAAATGCAGGCGCCTGATTTCTGGAATGACCCGGAGAAGTCGAACCAGAAGATGCGGGAAGCCAAGAATCTGAAGGATATCGTCGGTACGATGGAGGGCCTAGCCAGTCAGTTTGACGACATCCTGACACTGATTGAGATGGGATATGAGGATAATGATCCTGCGATCATACCGGATATCGAACAGGAACTGAAAGAGTTCAAGGAAACATTTGAGACAATTAGAATCAACACACTTTTGTCCGGGGAGTATGACAGGAACAATGCTATTCTGAAATTGAATGCAGGCGCAGGCGGCACAGAGAGCTGCGACTGGTGCAGTATGCTTTATCGCATGTATACGAGATGGGCCGAGCGCAAGGGATTTTCTCTGGAAGTGATCGATTATCTGGATGGCGATGAGGCCGGGATCAAGTCAGTGACGTTCCAGATCAACGGTGAGAATGCCTACGGTTATCTGAAGTCAGAGAAAGGCGTGCACAGACTGGTGCGCATTTCTCCTTTCAATGCACAGGGGAAACGACAGACATCCTTTGTGTCGTTGGATGTAATGCCGGATATTGAGGACGATGTGGATGTAGAAGTGAAAGATGAGGATATCCGTATCGATACCTATCGAAGCAGCGGCGCGGGCGGACAGCATATTAATAAGACGTCTTCGGCGATCCGCATTACCCATTTCCCAACTGGAATTGTGGTAACCTGCCAGAATGAGAGAAGCCAGTTCCAGAATAAGGATAAGGCGATGCAGATGTTGAAAGCGAAGCTGTATATGCTAAGGCAGGAGGAGAATGCTGAGAAGCTTTCGGATATCCGGGGCGATGTAAAGGAGATTGGCTGGGGGAACCAGATTCGTTCCTATGTCATGCAGCCTTATACGATGGTCAAGGATCACCGGACGAATGAGGAATCCGGTAACGTGGATGCGGTCATGGACGGAGCGCTTGATCCGTTTATCAATGCGTATCTGCGATGGATCAATGCGTAAGATAATTTCGCTTGTTATGTTGTGTTATAAGGAAAAGGAAAAGTCAGGCTGGCCGGCCTGGCTTTTTTGTAGAACAGAATTTTCTGGAGGCAGAAGCAGTGATTACGATCTTTAATAGGAAAAGAGCAACGATCCGCGCATGCGAAACGGTATCACAGTATGCAGTTTAATGGTCAGACGCTTTGGAATGCGTGATGACATCCATGTAAAACTCTGCCAGGGCCGCGTTTAGGTAAGGGAAAACCCATAAGAGAGCAATTCCGCAAGACAGGATGCCAAGCAGCAGAAGGGGCAGATAACTCAGATAAAGATAAAACAATCTGCCTTTGTTTCCGGCCATTAGTTTCCGGCTCATGGCAAGCAGCTCTCTTGCGGAGTATTGCGGGAAATCGTGCATGAGAAAAAAAGCGGGCGCATAGAACAGATCAAGCACTAAGGCGACGACACCGGAAAGGATCATGCACAGTCCGTACTGCGCCAGAGCAGATGGGTCAGGACGTACGGGCATGCGGTACAGGACGATGTATTCTGGCAGACTGCCAAGAAAAGCGAGCAGCGTGATCCATGCCTGTATGGAAATCGCCTTTTCCGGGTCCATATGAAAACCGTAGAAAACGTCGCTGACTGCAGCAGGATGTCCGGTAACGATCTTCAGATAGAAATACGCACTGCCAGAAGAAAGCAGTCCAGTAAAAACAGAGACTGCAAAAAGCAATGCATAGTGTATACAGATACCAAAGAGCGAGACGGTATTTCCGGTAAGCGAAGTAACAGAAAGCGTTGCAAAACCGGTGAGAAACGTCACGATCAGATAAGCGCCGATGGCGCTTCCATAACGTCCGAACATGTGCTCCTTGGCAGAAGCTTTCAATGTTGCACAAGATTGATGGGAATGCATAAGTAACCTCCGTTGATCAAAATCCGGTATCGATGTTTCGGCCTCGGTACTTGCTTACCGCATCGGAGGATTTCATTTCCTTCTGGTAAGGATTGTTTTCATTAAAATATTTGATTTGAGTGGCGGTGGTTCCGCCTGAGACATAAGTGCGTCCACACTCCGGGCAGACAGATGTCTTGATCGATACATTGCAGGACAGAACTTTACCATTGTTCTCGGCGGCGTCCTTATAGGCATTGCTCACATGTTCCTGCTCATGACCCCGCACGCGGGAAGCCGCCGCATTTGGATCAATGTGAGCCGCCGCTTTGAAGGAAACGTCCTCATCGGATCCATCCTGATATTTCCGCTCTTTACAGGTCTGACATTCTGCGGGAGAGGATTTCTTTCCGGCTTTCCGTTCCGTAGATTCGTCGGGGTTGCGGATGACAGCAGGCTCCGGGTCTGATCCTGCCGGAATCTTTTCTGCAGGAACCGTTTTGGAGGATGCATTTTGGAGGGTCCTGGCGCTGCCTGCATTGTAAGCGGCAGGATAAGAGTCTGCATAGGTGCTGCCGCTATAGCTGTTTATTGTATCATAATCTGCACCGATCATAGTAATCTCCTTCTTTCTTCTACAATCTTTCTATGGGATGGAGATACCTCCGTCTTCCAATATTGTTTCAATCATCTCATCATAGGACATGCCGTATTGTTTCTCAAATATATCATTGACCTGATCCATGATCTCAGGCCTCGTGTAGAGCATATAGAGAGACGTTGTACACAGGACAGAGTTGGCAATCAGACCGATCGTTGCACAGATGATCCCCGCTTTGGCTTTGGAGGCCAGCTTAGGGGCACGCCCCTTAGATAACAGCGCCAGCACAACGGCAATACTGCCGAACACAAAAGGCGGGTAGATCGTCATCGAAATAAAAGTGGCAAGGGCCAGGATCCCCATGATCATTGCGCCTGAAGCCAGACGATCGCCGGAGGCACCGGTAGGGTATCGGCGGCTATTCGGATTCTGGTACGGAGTGTTAGAGGAAGAATCGTTATCATACGGATTGTTACCGTATGGATTATTGTCGTACATAGGAAAGCCTTTCTGTGTGGATGAAGTTGAAATCTCTGCAAGATCAGTTGGCCGCATCTGAAAGCAGACTGGATGGCTTGCAGACATGCATATATCACAAATATTATAGGGAATTCCTGTTTCCGGTTCTGCTCAGGCCATATGCGGAAGCTCTGACAGGATTAAATATAAAAAATTTATTGCTAATTGTTATAGTATAGCACAGTTTAAGATGAAAAACTACCAGAATTTAGGTGGCGGGAATGGGGGAGTTCATGTATAATAGAACTTGAAGTTGTACTAAGGTACTAAAAAACATCGCCTAAGTACAACTAAGTCATGTTCAGGAGAATGCGAAAAGCATGCATTCTCCACAGTCTGCGTATGCAGTAGAGGTAAAATTATATTGTAAGGAAGAAAGGCACAAGAGCAAGGATGGACATTATTTTAAAACTCAAGGAAGAACTGAAGGTAGAGAAATGGCAGGTGGAAGCTGCCGTGAAGCTGATCGATGAAGGAAACACCATTCCTTTTATCTCCAGATATCGTAAGGAGGCGACGGGCTCCCTCAACGACGAGGTGCTGCGTGACCTGCACGAGCGGCTGACGTATCTGCGGAATCTGGAGGAGAAGAAGGAACAGGTCTTAAAGAGTATAGAGGAACAGGGTAAACTGACCGAAGAGCTGCGGGCGAAGATTGTGGCGGCGGAGACGATGGTGGTGGTGGAGGACCTTTACAGGCCTTACCGCCCGAAGCGTAAGACGAGAGCCAGTGTGGCGAAGGAGAAGGGACTGGACGGACTGGCACAGTTCATCCTGACGCAGGAGACGACCGCTCCCATCGAGGAGGAAGCGGCGAAATATGTTCATGAAGATGAGGATGCGGCTAAGACGGTGGCTACCGTTGCGGATGCTGTTCAGGGAGCGAAGGATATCATCGCCGAGATGATCTCGGATGAGGCGGATTATCGTATCTACATCCGTAATATCACCATGGAGGAAGGAAAGCTGACGAGCGCTGCCAGGGATGAGAAAGCGGAGAGCGTATACGAGATGTACTATCAGTACGAGGAACCGGTCAAAAAGGTTGCCGGCCACAGGACACTTGCCTTAAACCGCGGGGAGAACGAGAAATTCCTGGTGGTGAAGGTGGAAGCGCCGGTGGAGCGCATCTTACAGTATCTGCGCACGAAGGTGATCACGAAGGACAATGCGGTCACGTCTCCGATCCTGGAGGATGTGATCGAGGACAGCTACAGCAGGCTGATCGCGCCCGCCATCGAGCGGGAGATCCGCAATGATCTGACGGAGAAGGCGGAGGACGGCGCGATCTCCGTATTCGGCAAGAACTTGGAGCAGCTTCTCTTACAGCCGCCTATCGCGGGCAAGGTGGTTCTGGGCTGGGATCCGGCATTCCGTACCGGCTGTAAGCTGGCGGTAGTGGACGAGACGGGCAAGGTGTTAGACACGAAAGTGATCTATCCCACCGCGCCGCAGAACAAGGTGGCGGAGGCCAAAGCGGAACTGAAACGACTGATCAGGAAGTATCACGTGTCTTTGATCTCCGTGGGCAACGGTACGGCGTCGAGAGAGTCCGAGCAGGTGATCGTGGAATTGTTAAAAGAACTGGATACGCCGGTGCAGTACGTGATTGTCAACGAGGCGGGCGCGTCGGTGTACTCTGCGAGCAAACTGGCGACGGAGGAGTTCCCCAACTTCGACGTGGGACAAAGAAGCGCGGCGTCAATCGCCAGAAGACTGCAGGATCCGTTGGCGGAACTGGTGAAGATCGATCCGAAGTCCATCGGTGTAGGTCAATACCAGCATGATATGAACCAGAAGAAACTGAGTGAAGCACTGCATGGTGTGGTGGAAGACAGTGTGAATAAGGTTGGTGTGGACTTAAATACCGCGTCCGCTTCCCTCCTGGAATATGTTTCTGGTGTGAGCAAGGTGATCGCCAGAAACATCGTGGATTACCGGGAGACCAACGGCAGATTCACCAACCGGGCACAGCTTCTTAAGGTGGCCAAGTTAGGGCCTAAGGCCTATGAGCAGTGCGCCGGCTTCATGCGGATCGCAGACGGCGACAATCCGTTGGATGCCACCAGCGTACATCCTGAATCCTACGAGGCGGCGAAGAAGCTGCTTGATAAGATGGGCCTGACCATGGAGGACGTGAAAGAAGCCCAGAAGAAAGCGGCGGCCAATAAGGCGGCAGGAAAGAAACAGGCGGCAGCGCCGGTGAAAGAGAAGAAGAAACAGCAGCCGAAAGTAGTGATCCGCAACACCAATACCGTCATGGGCAAGGCGCTGGCGGCGGCTATGGGCGGTATGACATTTGACGGAGATGACAAGGATGCCGGCATGGGCAATCACGGTAATACCGGGAAAAGTGCAGGCAGAGGCGGCGATAAGCCGGAGATGACAGTCAGCAGCCTGGAGAAGAAGATCAAGGATAAGAAGAAGCTGGCGGAGGAATTGGGAATCGGTGAGATCACGCTGACGGATATTCTGAAGGAGCTGGAGAAACCGGCCAGAGATCCCCGTGACGATATGCCGGCGCCGATCCTGCGCAGCGATGTGCTGGATATGAAGGACTTAAAGCCGGGCATGATCCTGAAAGGCACGGTGCGCAATGTGATTGATTTCGGTGTGTTTGTGGATATCGGCGTGCATCAGGACGGGCTCGTGCACATTTCGCAGATCACCAACCGCTATATTAAGCATCCATTGGAGGCGGTCAGCGTAGGAGATGTGGTGGACGTGCAGGTGCTCACCGTGGATGTGGCGAAGAAACGAATCGGATTGACGATGAAGATTAAGCAGGAGGCATGAAGCAAAGCTTTGAAGTCGTAAGAGTTCAGTTCGGTATTTACAGTAACTGCAAATGGACTTTGCTTTTGGCAAAGTCCATAAAGAACATGAAATTTGGACAAAGGAAGTCAGGCTATTTTGCCTGACTTCTTGTGTATGTTACGGGAATGTGATCATACTCAATAACCAGTTCATATGCTGTATCCGGATCGGCCGGCGCGTAGGAGAAAGCCAGCAGTACATCGTTACTGGATTTTAGCCTGCGAAGAAGCGGTGATTCGGTCCTGACGTCTGTAATACGGATGGTTATCCGGTCGCTGCCGCTTTCGATACCGGCATAGATCTCTGATTCGTAGGCGTAGGTGCCTGGCAGGCCGTTGTAATAGATGTACTGCAAGTCGTCTGTTTCAATCACATACCATTTACCGTCTTTACAGGCGTCAAACACAGCTTGTACCCGGTCGGGTACTTCCGCCCGCGTGACACGGCGCAGATCCATGGTTCCCAGAGTGAGTGAGGGGTCAAGTTTCTCCAAAGCGTCAAGGCTGTCCAGAGTATCCAGATTGTCAAGGCTGTCCAGGGCATCCAGGGCGCCTGGATTGTCAAGATTATCCAGAGCATTAAGGGCATCCAGAGCGTCAAGACTGTCCAGCTGGTCAAGTGTGTTCAGACCGTTAAGGCTCTCCCGATCATCAAAGGCGTTTGGTTCGCCGAGTTCTCCCAGATCATCAAAAGCATCCAGATTGTCGTAAATATTCTGATCGCCCAGGATAATGGCATAACGGATATTGTCATCCTTCTCGCAGCGTTCCAGCCACTGTCTTCTGCTGTCTTCTTCCAACATACCGCTCAGGACGGCAAAGAAAGAGATATTGTCCTCTTCATAGGCTTTCTGGATGTATTGCTCCATGGCCTCTTTCCGCTCTCCGTTGTCCGGCAGTTCTCCAATACAACAGGCAAAAAAGGAAATATTGTCGTCCGTAAGCATACGATCCAGATACTGCAATTTGGTCTGGCGGTCGAGTACCCGGAATACGGCGGAGAAATAGGGTAATGTGTCTTCCTCATAGAAGTTCCGGGCCAGGGAAGAAGGAGGTTCGTCGCCCACATATTTAAGGCTCATCAGAATAAAAACTTTCATATCACCGGCATTTTCCTGTGCCAGCATTTGTTCGATCACGGACGTGACGGCGGTCATGGCTGCTTCATCCGACGACAGCGGCTGTTCATATGCGGCATCGTAGTAGAGCGGTATGCTGGTCCGGTCTGCCAGGGTGACAGTCCTGCTGTGGTAACCGCTTTGGGACAGCGAAGTCTGCGTCTGGTTCGTATAGCCGAGTTCGACGATATAGGGTTTCTGATAATAGCCGCCTTGCATTTTGAACGTGTAAACGTTGTCGGATTGTTCTGTCGTGGAGGAGAGCCAAGAGTCCTGAAGCTCTCCGGCGATCAGCAGGTACAGATCCATATCCTCCTGTGTGATCTGCCCGTTTTCCAGCAGTGTCCGGCACTGGGATTCCATATTTCTGACAAGATGCGGCATATCCTTGTTCCTGAAAGTACCGAAGGTGGAATAATGGTCCTTCCAGACAAAAACAAGTTTCCGGTAACCGTCTGTCACATTGGAAAGCGGTTCGTCCTCCCGCGTTGCGCCGCCTATGTGAAAGTAGTAAATACCGTCCTCGTACCGCATATCATAATCGACATAAGCTTTGGCGGATGTCTGTGGATCAGTTGTGGCGCCGGCGTCCGGCTGTTGGCCGGCTGTCCTGGAGGTATCTGAGGACAATTCGCTGCCAGGAGCGGCAGAGCTACTGGATGGCTGGCCATTTGGCGTGACCGGATCCTGGACCGATCCGCTGCCCGGTGCGGCGTAAGCGCCGAGGACTACGGCGCTGCCGACCAGAAGACCGGTGATAAACAGAGTGGCCGATCGCACGGCTTTGGAGAGTTTCTGATATTGCATGATCGCATCTAACCGTCCTTTCAATAATTCTTTGCTTTCGTGTAAGGTAACCGAGGTCAGTGTATCCTTATAGGAACCCCCTGCACCGACGGCGTTTAGCAGTGTATCGCCGTAGGATTTGCGGGAGGCTTCGGAGAGCGTCTTAATAACTCTCTCATCACAGGAGAGTTCACACAGCCGGTTGATCTCGTTTTTCATCAGATAGACAAAAGGATTGAACCAGTGCAGGCAGAGAGCAAGCTGTACCAGCCATTTGTAGAGCATATCCCGGCGTCTGTAGTGGGTCAGCTCATGCAGAATCGTGTAGTAAAAATCGCGTTCGGACAGGTGTGACACTGGCAGGATGATGCGGGGACGGAACAATCCGATCAGCATCGGGGAGGACACAAGTCGGTTGGTGCAAAGGTCTATGGATCCTTTGATGCGGTTGTCTTCCAGGATACGGCCGAAGGATTCCAGCAGTTCCAGGTCTTCCAGCGGGCTGCATCCGGCCTCCACGTACTTGCGGAAGCTCTGATAGATGGTGATCTTGCGCATCAGAAAAAGCAGCGCCACGATCAGCCAGAGGGCGAATAGCAAGGTGCCTACAGGGACGGAACTGCCGTGTATATCTTTGGTGTCTGCCGCATTTGCGGTGTCAGGCCGTGCGGCGGTAAACTGCAGGGTATCGCCGGCGGAAGATTTGGTGCCGGGATCGTCACTGATGATATTGTCCTGAACCGTATTGCCCTGGCCGGCGGCTGCTTCCGCTTCCGGGATGGCTTCGGACGGTGGATGCCTGTTGTCCTGCGGTAAAAGGGCAGAGAGTGTTGTGCCGGACAGAATCTGTTCCGCTTCCAGAAAAAGATTTCCGGTCAGGCTTGTTTTCGGCGTTATGGGAAGGAACAGACGCAAGATCACGACCAGCCAGATGTAGTACTGCCAGTGCTTGCTCAGCCGTTTCTGGTATAGGGGACGAAACAGCAGCAGAAGCAGGATCAGGGCGGTGCCGGATAAGGATAACGATACGATTAATTTCATGAGTTCATTCATTTTCTCGAAATACTCCTTTTCTCACATAACAGGATACTGCCTTCTGGCAGATTCTTTTCTGGTTTGGGCAATTTACCTTTCGGTCATGGCGGTTATTCGCTTTTGCAGAAAACAGGATCTTACTGCGTAACAAGCCATCTTATTGATCAGGCGCTATATTGCGAGTGATGGCCTGCCAATGCTCTCTTAAGTTATCGTAGTCTGAGGCGGACAGCAGATCCTTCTGGATCAGGGTGGCCACAAGATCTCTGGCGTTTCCCTCATAGATCTTGTCGAGGAAGATCTCGGTCTGAGAAGACTGGTATTCATCGGCGGATATGATCGCCGTGTACCGGTTGCGGTGGCCGATCTTATTGGTCTTTAATAATCCCTTGTCAATCAGCCGGGAGAGCAGGGTAATGATCGTGTTCTTGGTCCAGTTCAGGCCTTTGGCTGACAGAGCGGATACGATCTCGGCATAGAGCGCCGAACCATTGTTGCCCCAGATCGTTTTCATCAATTCCAGTTCGTAATCGGATATTTGCTGCATGGAGACCTCCTTATTCTTTGCGGTTGAAATCTTTCAGTGCGGTTGATGGTACAGTAATAATGCAGTGACAATGTCATGTCCTCTGCGATAAGCGCTGTGCAGATATTGCATCAACTCTTATATCGCATGTGAGTATATTACATGTAAGAGTACAATATGTAATCTAAGATTAAAACAAAGATAACACATTGTACTCTTAAAGTCAACAGAAATAATAGATTTGCAGTAAATGCAAAGTCCTGGATTGAACTGTTACGGAGTTTGCACTTGCTATCTTGACGGCCGCGGCAAATATGTTATGATAATGGTAAAGGAAGAGAGAACACAACAGCAGAACCTTAATACTGTATTAGTATAGCGACTGGTGGATACAGTTGCCGTCTGTTATATAATAATATTAGAAGCAGGTATTCGCAGGAAAGGAGGACGGTTATGAGTGCGATGACAATTAGTGGCGGATTATTTAAGTCGTATTCTCATATTGCCAGCGGCAGACGGATCAATTCTGCGGCAGATGACGCGGCGGGGCTCGCGATCGCGAAGAAGATGCAGCGGGAGGAGACCGGGCTTCGGGTCGGAGCCGAGAACGCGCAGGCTGGGATCGGCGCCCTAAATGTGGCGGATGGTGCGTTGAACGGCGTGACGGATTATTTGCAGAGGATCAGAGAGCTTGCACTGCGGTCTATGAACGGACTGAATTCCGATGAGGATAAGCAAATCTATCAGAATGAGATCGACCAGTTGAAGGAGGGTATCCAGTCGCTGGCGAAGGATACATCGCTGAATGAGCAGAAGCTGCTGGACGGCAGTATGGCGGATATGGGGCTGGCAACGAACCCCAATGGCGGCGGGATGAAGATCCAGATGGCGAACTCTACGCTGGAAGCGCTGGGGATTGCGGATCTTGACGTGACAGCGGATGATTTTGATCTGAAGTCCATTGACAATGCGCTGAAGATGGTGACGTCACAGAGAAGCAGTCTGGGGGCTTACACCAATCGTCTGGAACATACTTATAACTACAATACGAGAGCGTCTTTAGAGCAGCTTGGTTCCAGAAGCCGTTTGGAGGATCTGGATCTGCCGAAGGCAGTTTCCGAGAAGAAGAAACAGGAAGTTCTGGTTGGCTATAAGAACTTCATGATGAGAGAACAGATGAACCAGCAGCATTTTATGCTGAGAATGTTCCAGTAAAGGGTAGTTTGTCTGACTCTCGCGGCATTTGCCAGATACCCTGACTTGCCTTTCTTTGGGTGGTGTTAAGCGCGTAGGTGGCTTATTGCGTATAGGAATGAACAGAAAGCGCCTTTGAATTCTGTGATACAGGCAGGGATTCGGAGGTGCTTTTTATTGTGATAACAGTTCAGCCTTTGGCTTCTGTGTCACATATTATGTTACGAATTTACAGAAAGATCTTGACAGGAATTGAGAACAGAGGTATGCTTAATTCAACAGGAGTAATCGATGAACCGTGCAGTCGCACATTCTGGCAGTTTCTGCCGTTTTACTCATTTAAACAATTAAATCGCGGCAGAGATCATCCAGGAAAAATGTAATGGTATGATAAAACGGAGAGTTTAATAGAAACAACCATTTGATGAACCGAGAAGATCCTCTGTCAAAAAGGAGGATGAATATGGAATACGCAGTACCAGAGAGAGGAATTGTTTATGCTGATCGAAGGAAAGAAACTCTGTACGGTGGCGGATATCGAGGCGCTTCCGGAAGGAAAGCGGGCCGAACTGATCGACGGTGAGATGTTTATGATGGCATCGCCCATGTTTATGTACTAGGATCTGCTTATGTGGATAAGCGTGAAAATAGCGCAGTATATCGCGGAAAAAGGCGGTCCGTGTAAGGTAATTCAGGCGCCTTTCGCCGTGTATATCGCAAACGATGAGCACAACTATGTGGAACCTGATGTTGTGGTGATCTGTGACCGTGATAAGCTGGATGAGAGAGGGTGCCATGGGGCGCCGGACTGGGTCATCGAGATCGTCTCCCTGTCAAGTAAATATATGGATTATGTGAGAAAGCTTGCATTGTATCAGAGAACAGGGGTGAGAGAGTACTGGCTGGTGGATCTTATAGGGAAGTGCATTACGGTATATGGGATGGAGAAAAAGGAGGGGCCGGAAGTTCATTCCTTTTCTGACAAGGTCAGGGCCGGCATCTATGAAGATTTCTTTATTGATTTTGGCGAGTACGAGTTTGTTGATTTTAGTACGAAGTAATTGCGAAATTTTACAATGGTTTTGCAGCAGCTGGTTTTACAATGGTGAAATGAAAAGGTAACTTCCACCTTGTAAGGGTAAATTCTACCAGAGATA
>CAJTRA010000032.1 GCA_910578345.1 uncultured Lachnospiraceae bacterium
TGAAGATTGTCATTGTGCGCAACCGAAATAAAAAGAGCGAATGCCTGTACCTGCTCAGCACCGACTGCAGTTTAAGTGATTCTGAGATTGTACGCATTTATGGAAACCGGTGGTCAATTGAATGCTTTTTCAAAGCATCAAAGTCCTTTTTAAAACTCGGCACGGAGTTCCAGAGCCGTACTTATGACGCCATGGTCAGCCATACAGCAATTGTATTCACCAGGTATACCATACTGGAATGGATACGCCGTAAAGAAAATGATGAGAAAACTTATGGTGAGTTATTCTTCATGTTCTGTGATGACATCCGGGACATGGATTTAACCAGTGCACTTCAAAGCCTTATGGCTCTGTTTGCAGAGCAGCTTTCTGCTTTGTCGGCAGATATTACAGCCTGTATCAAAAGTAAAGTGACTGAATGGATGGACTCTCAGGCAGCATTTATACAGGCTTTGTTTGAAAATATCTGCTGGGAAAGTTGAGTTAATAAGTTGACAAATGCATAAGACAGTTGGTATTATGATACAGAACAAGGGCGTTCTCCGATAGGGAAAGAATGTCCTTGTTTTCGTATGGGACTGAGATTATCGTATGGCGGCAGACAGCCGGATCATGAAAGGGAGAAAGGAAGAGCGTATGAGAAAGAATTATACAAGAGAAGATATCATACAACTGGTAGAGGACGAGGATGTGGAATTCATCAGGCTTCAGTTTACAGATATCTTCGGTAATCTGAAAAATATGGCGATCACGGCCAGTCAGCTTGAAAAGGCGCTGAACAATGAATGCATGTTTGACGGTTCTTCGATCGAAGGATTTGCCAGGATCGAGGAATCAGATATGTATCTTCATCCGGATTTTTCCACCTGGGAGATTTTTCCATGGCGGCCGCAGCAGGGAAAAGTGGCGAGGCTGATCTGTGATGTATACCGTCCGAACGGGCAGCCTTTCGAGGGAGATCCCCGCTATATTCTGAAAAGAGCGCTGCAGGAGGCAGACAAACTGGGATATACGTTCGAGGTGGGACCGGAGTGTGAATTTTTCCTTTTTAATACAGACGAAAATGCGATGCCGACGACGATTACGCATGAGAAAGCGGGTTATTTTGACTTAGGACCGATGGATTTCGGTGAAAATGCAAGGCGGGATATGGTGCTGACGTTAGAGGATATGGGTTTTGAGATCGAGGCATCCCATCACGAGGTAGCGCCGGCCCAGCACGAGATCGACTTTCGCTACGATGAGGCGCTTGCGACGGCAGATAATATCATGACGTTTAAACTGGCTGTGAAGACCATCGCGCGCAGACACGGACTGCACGCCACCTTTATGCCGAAGCCTAAGTTTGGCGTGAATGGTTCCGGTATGCATATCAATATGTCGCTGTCCAAGGATGGCAGGAATATCTTTGCCGATGAGAAAGACCCGCTGGGGTTGAGCAAAGAGGCGTATTGTTTCATCGGCGGGATCATGAAACATATGAAGGGCATGACGGCCATCACGAATCCGTTGGTCAATTCCTACAAGAGGCTTGTTCCGGGATATGAGGCGCCGGTGTATATCGCATGGAGCGCTACCAATAGAAGTCCCCTGATCCGTATTCCCGCGTCCCGCGGCAACGCTACCAGGATCGAACTTCGGTGTCCTGACCCGTCAGCCAATCCCTATCTGGCGCTGGCAGTATGTCTGCGCGCCGGCCTGGACGGCATTGTGAATCATATCATGCCGCCCGAAAGCGTGGACTGCAATATCTTCCGGATGACAGAGGAGGAGAAGCGCTCCGGCGGGATCGAGGAGATTCCCGGTACTCTGATCGAGGCAGTTTACAGCATGGAGGCGGATGCGTTTATCAGAGAGGTGCTTGGAGACCATGTTTACCGCAGATATATCAAGGCCAAGAAGCAGGAATGGCATCAATACCGTATGCAGGTGACGGATTGGGAGATCAATGCATATTTGAATAACGTATAGATTTGGTCTGCTTGTAAGCAAACGGCGTAAAAGGAGGTGGGCGAGTGGTCAATATTGTTGTGGTTTTGCCGAAGATTGAGGATGCCAGGGGAATCCGCAGTATCTTGATGAAAAATGGGATTCCGGTTTCGGCGGTGTGCTCTACAGGGGCGCAGACACTGCATCACCTCCGAGACTTAAATGACGGTATTGTCATATGCGGCTATAAGATGACAGATATGCTCTATCTGGAGCTGCAAGACTGTCTGCCGTCTGGGTTTGATTTGTTGCTGCTTGCCTCCCAGGCAGTGTTGAATGACTGCCTGAACAATGATATTATGTGTCTCGCGATGCCCCTTAAGGTGCATGACCTGATCAACACCGTTGATCTGATGTACCAGGCGATCCTGCGCAGAAGGCGTAAGGCCAGGTCGAGGCCGAAGACACGTGATCCGAAGGAAGAAGCGCTCATCCGGGAAGCGAAAGAAGTCCTGATGGCAAGAAACAATATGACGGAGCAGGAGGCCTACCGCTATATCCAGAAGTGCAGCATGGACAGCAGTACGAATATGGTGGAGACGGCGCAGATGGTCCTGACGATGATGCGGGATTAGAGGAATCGTCGTAACAGTTTGGCGTTCAATGTCATTTGGTTAAGCCGGACGCGCCTGGCATGATATGCTTCTCCTGCGGACGCGCTTTCGCTCGGTTCCAAACGCAACGGTACTAAATTCGTGAAAAACCTCATTAAGTGCCGGCGTTTTCCAACGGCCCTCAGGAGAAGCATATCATGTCAGACGCTGTGTCGTGGTTTAACTTAATGGCATTGCGGGTTGAATTGTTATGGAATCGTCCTCCATAGTATGCTTTTCTTGTTGCAGGATCCTTTCCTTCCGGATATGATATAGATAAGGTTTATAGAAAAGGGGTGCAAACATGAAGTTCACGAAGATGCAGGGTTGCGGCAACGACTATATCTATATCAACGGTTTTACAGAAGAGGTCAGGCAGGAGGAGAAGCCGGACCTGGTGCGGCGCATCAGCGACAGACATTTTGGGATCGGAGGCGACGGCGCGATCTTTATCAATCCGTCAGAGGAAGCAGATTTTGAGATGGAGATGTATAATGCCGATGGCAGCCGGGCGGAGATGTGCGGCAACGGCATACGGTGCGTGGCGAAATACGTTTATGACAAAGGACTTACAGATAAAACTGACATAAGTGTCATAAGCTGCGGACAGATCAAGTATCTGCAGCTTTTCTTAAAAGAGGGTAAAGTGGACTGCGTCAGGGTCAATATGGGGGCTCCGGAACTGCGGCCGGCATATATCCCGGTTTCTGCATGCGGTGGTGATATGGCGCAGAATGGCGGGCCGGAATCAGACCGGATCGTAGATTGTCCGATTATCGTGCAGGACAGGGAATATAAAATGACATGTGTGTCAATGGGAAATCCTCATGCGGTTGTGTTTCTGGATGATGTGGCAGGCTTAGAGATTGAGAAGATTGGTCCGTATTTCGAGCACCATGAGAGATTTCCGAAACGGACCAACACGGAATTCGTTAAAGTGTTAGACAGGAAGACTGTGCAGATGCGTGTCTGGGAGCGGGGCACCGGTGAGACGCTGGCCTGCGGCACGGGATGTTGTGCGACAGTCGTCGCCTGTATCCTGAATGGCCTGACGGAGAACACAGTGACCGTGAAGCTGTTAGGAGGCGAGATTGTGATCACCTGGGATCAGGAAGAGAATCTGGTCTATATGACCGGACCGGCGGAGACGGTATTTGACGGTGAGTTAGAATTCTATCCTGCATGAAATCCTGTTAGATGACTCTTGACGCATTACCTGGAAAAATATAAGATTGATTTGGAATCAATAGGGAATGCTGGAGATAGAAATGCATCTCAGGAATGCATCTAAGAGGAGGAAACTATGGTTAAAGTAAATGATAACTATTTGAAATTACCCGGCAGTTATCTGTTTTCAACGATTGGGAAGAAAGTAAATGCATATACGGCAGCGAACCCGGATAAGAAGATTATCCGGCTGGGAATCGGCGATGTGACGCAGCCTCTCTCTGCATCGGTGATAGACGCTATGCACCGTGCAGTAGATGAGATGGTGGATGCGGCTACGTTTCGCGGGTATGCACCGGATTTAGGGTATGAATTCTTAAGAAGCGCGATTGCAGAAAATGATTACCAGGCAAGAGGCTGCCAGATCGGGGCGGATGAGATCTTTGTGTCGGACGGTGCAAAGTGTGATTCCGGCAATATCCAGGAGATCTTTGCGCTGGATAATAAGATTGCGGTTTGTGACCCTGTCTATCCGGTCTATGTGGATACCAATGTGATGGCTGGAAGAACGGGAACCTATGATATCGCGACAGAGAAGTGGAGCGATGTGATCTATATGCCCTGTACGGCGGAGAATGATTTCGCGCCGCAGCTTCCGAAGGAAGTGCCGGATCTGATCTATCTGTGTTTCCCCAACAACCCGACCGGTTCGACGATCAACAAGGCACAGCTAAAGGAGTGGGTGGACTATGCAAATAAGCATGGTTCCGTGATCATCTATGATGCGGCTTATGAAGCCTATATTTCAGAAGAGGACGTGCCTCACACGATCTACGAGTGCGAGGGCGCCAGAACTTGTGCCATAGAGCTGCGTTCTTTCTCCAAGAATGCCGGTTTTACCGGGGTGCGTCTGGGATTTACGGTCATTCCGAAAGAACTGAAGGTGGGAGAGGTATCTCTGCACGCGCTTTGGGCGAGACGTCATGGAACGAAATATAATGGCGCACCGTATATTATCCAGAGAGCCGGGGAAGCTGTATACAGTGAAGCGGGCAAGAAGGAGACAAAGGAACTGGTTGCTTACTATATGAAGAATGCGGCTTATATTCTGGAGGGATTAAAGGCCGCGGGCTTCGAGGTGTCCGGCGGCGTCAATGCCCCCTATATCTGGTTAAAAGCGCCGAATCATATGACAAGCTGGGAATTCTTCGACTACTTGTTAGAGAATGCGAATGTGGTCGGTACACCGGGTTCCGGGTTTGGTCCCAGCGGTGAGACGTATTTCCGCCTGACGGCGTTTGGAAGTTATGAGAATACGGTGGAGGCAGTTGACAGGATCAGAAAGCTGTCGATCTAGCACGGAGTGCTGGTGTACAAGTTTGGAAGTAAACTTCCAAACTATCTATTGATGCAGTATCGCAAGCACAGCTTGCAATATGCAGGGTCCTGGCTCAGGACATGGGCAGTGAAGCGGATTCCGGCTGGATATCAGCCGGAATTTTTCTTATCTCCCCTAAAGTCTTAACGGAATCATCCGATAAACTTAGTGAAGGTAATTAACAGGAAAGGAGGAATCTCCTATGCGTATAGAAGCTTATACACAGGTACAACAGTTATACAACGCGACGAAACCTACTAAATTACAGGGGAAGACGCAGGCGTCGGCTACAGACCGGATTCAGATCTCCAGTATCGGCAAAGAGATCCAGACAGCGAAGAATGCGGTGGCGGCAGCGCCGGATATCAGAGAAGAATTGGTGGCGCCGATCAGGTCAGCCGTAGCGAATGGAACCTATCAGGTGAGCGCAGAGAGTTTTGCAGAGAAATTAATGCAGAAATACGAAGAAATCGAAGGTCTGTAGACACAGTGAAGGAGAGGGCTGAACGTGGCGAGTTTAATGGAAGTCTTGATTGATGTTTTGGAACAGGAAAATCAGGAGTATGAGAAGCTGTTAAGCTTGTCCATGAGGAAAACTTCCGTCATTGTGTCTGAGGATCTGGCAGAATTAGCAAAAATCACGGATGAGGAGCAAATCATCGTAGGCAGAATCAATCGTCTGGATCATCAGAGAAACGAAGCTGTTAATGATATTGCGGATGTACTTAACAAGGATGTTGACAAACTTAAAATTGTAGATTTGATCAGAATGTTGGCGGCAAGGCCGGAAGAACAGGAAAAACTGGCGATTGTGTTCGATAAGCTGCGGGGGAATGTGCGCAGCGTCAAGAGAGTGAATGAGCAGAATCGTGAATTGATCAACGATGCGCTGGAATTGGTGCGTTTTAATATGAATGTTCTTCAGGCGATGAATAAAGCTCCGGAGTCTGCGAATTATAACAGGGGCGCGTGCAATACCGGCGATATGATCGGGACGAGTCACATGACTTTTGATGCGAAACAGTAATTGTTAAGGACGGTAAGATTATGTCATTGATGGGAAGCCTTTGGACGGGCGTATCAGGATTACAAACTTCAAATAACGCGCTGAACACGACAGCGCATAACATGTCAAATTTGGACACCACAGGATATACCAGGCAGCAGGTGGCCCAGGGAACGAGAACGTATGTGACGATCTCTAAGGGCAGGCCGAACTGGAAACAGACTGGTCTCGGTGTCAATTATACCCTTACAAGACAGGAAAGAGATTATTTTTTGGACTTTAACTATCGCCGCGAGTCGGGGCGGGGGGCTTTTTATGATACCTCGGCTGCTACGGTAGAGGAGATAGAATATATTTTGGGCGAATCCAATGAGGGACACGAATTCTCAGAATCCCTCGATAATTTTTGGACGGCAATCCAGGAACTCAGTAAGGATCCGACCAGTTCTGTGAACCAGAATCTGTTCGTGACCCGTGCCTATGAATTTACGAACAGGGCGTCGGCAGTGTACAACAGTCTGTGCCAGTATCAGGATAATCTGAACAAGTCTGTTGTCACAGAAGTGAATAATATTAATAAATATGCGCAGGAGATCGAAAAGCTCAACCAGAAGATCGTGTCGATCGAGGCAGGCGATGTGGAACATGCCAATGATCTGCGCGACCGCCGCAACCTTCTTTTGGATAAGCTGGCGCTGTTAGGCAATGTATCTTATAAGGAAGATGAGCTGGGATATGTAAGCGTCAAATTCGAAGGCGTTGACCTTGTCAAGGGCGGTCTGGTAAATAAGATGGAATTATATACGGATCCCCAGACCGGTTTCTATTCCCCTTACTGGAAGATGCTGGCGAACACTTCTTACGATGAGAAGGGAAATCCGGTCGTCACAGAGGAGGGTATCCAGAGTGCGCTTGTATTTGATTTGAGCAAAGAGATCTCTTCCGATCTGAATACGGATATTGGTTCCCTGAAAGGAATGCTCTTAGCCAGAGGCGACCATAGGGCTACCTTTAAAGAGATCAAAGACTACCCGCCGGGTTCGGATCCAAACGATCCGGCACAGAAGCAGGAGGGGTGGTATAACAGGAATGTCGCACAATCGATCTGTATGAATATACAGGCTGAATTTGATCAGTTGATCAATGCAGTGGTGACGACGGTCAATGATATCCTGAGAGAGGCGGCGGAGAATGCCGGTGCAGCAGATGTCTCCGATTATCTGAGAGACGAGAACGGGGATCCCTACCAGTTATTCGTCAAGACGATCGAGAGGGACGACTGGACGGTTTCGAATATCACAGTCAGCTCGGTGCTGCGTCAGAATCCCTCCTTATTGTCCTTCCGGCTGTCAGAACATTCCGAGGACAATGAGACGATCGAAAAGTTGAAAGCAGCTTTTGAAGCGAAGATCTACACACTGAATCCCAATGTGGAAACGCCGCTGAATTTCACAGACTATTATAAGAATCTTGTGGCGCAGATCGCAAATACAGGATCCGTATTCCGGGGGATCCAGGACAGCCAGACAGTGGCTACCGACGCGCTTATGTATGCAAGAGAGCAGGTCGTGGGTGTTTCCTCCGATGAAGAACTGACCAATATGATCCGTTACCAGAATGCATACAATGCATCCAGCCGTTATATCAACGTGATCAGTGAGATGTTAGAACATATTTTGACCACCTTAGGCAGATAGGAGAGAACATATGCCATCTACATTTTTTGGATTAGAGATCGCCTCGTCTGGGCTGCGGGCAGCGAATGCCGCGCTCAACACGACGGCCAACAATATCAGTAATGCCAGTACAGTAGGTTACAGCAGACAGGAAGTCAAGCAGGAAGCCATGAATCCTCTTCGCGTGTTCTCTACCTATGGCTGTGCAGGCGCAGGCGTCAATACACTGGCCATCGAGCGGATCAGAGATCGCTTCTACGATCAGAAGTTTCGTGAGAACGAGACGAAGCTGGGTGAGTTCGATACGAAAGCGTATTACTGTAAGATGATCGAAGAGTATCTGACAGACGACGGAAAGACCGGATTTAAGTCGATCTTTGACAAACTGGGCGAGGCGTTGCAGGAGATCACGAAGAACGCCAGCAGCGATGCGACGAAGAGAGCTTTTATTTCCCAGGCTAAGAGTATGGCAGATTACTTCAATAATATGTACGGCGACCTGCAGAATCTGCAGGCGGACGCGAACGATGAGATCAAGATCCGCGTGGATCATATCAACTCCATCGCGCAGGACTTAGCGACGGTCAATAAACAGATCAATACGATAGAGATCAACGGATCAACCGCCAATGAACTGCGGGATAAGAGAGATGTTCTGTTAGATGAGTTGTCAGCGATCGTGGATGTGGAAGTGGACGAGGATCCGATCCTGGATCAGCAGGGGAATGAGACAGGGATCTACAGATGCATCGTGCGGATTGCCGGCGGGCAGGTTCTGGTAGACCAGAATGAATATAACCAGTTGGAATGTATTGCCCGTGCTGCCGATGAGAAAGTCAATCAGACAGATATTGACGGTCTGTATGATGTCCGCTGGACACACGGCCCTGATTTCGGACTGTATAACGCCTCTATGGGTGGCGCGCTGAGAGGACTTGTTCAACTGCGTGACGGCAATAACGGAGAATATTTCAAAGGTACAACGACGGAGATCGTCTACAGCGGTAAGACCAGTAAGGTGACGATCGAGACGCAGGACGCTTATCTGAGCAGCATGATGAAATGTAATCTGTCCGATACCGGCGGTGTGATCAATATTGGTGATCAGTTGTATTATTATACAGACTGGTCTTATGAAGGAGACGGCGTTTATACCTTTACCATCGACAATGTTAAGAGCGATGAACCGATCTCCGCGATCAAGAATTATAAACAGGCTGTGATCGGAAGCGATGTGCGCTACCAGGGCGTTCCTTATTATATGGAGCAGATGAATGAATGGGTCCGCGAGTTCAGTAAGAAGGTAAACGATATCTTTACGGAAGGACTCACTGCGGATGGTGCGGATGCCGGAATCCTGTTTACCGGTGAAGTGCCGACCAAGGATGGGCAGTATACGGAAGCCGAGTTGAATGATTCCAGGAACAATGGCAAGGGTTATTACTATATGACGGCAGGTAATCTGTCGATCTTAAATGAGCTGATGAAGGATGCGTCCCTGCTGGGTACGAGGGGAGATATCTCGGATGAGGTAGATGAGAATGGCGAGGAGATTTCCGGTGTAGAGCAGTGTGCACAGGTCAAGAAGATCATCTCCATGCTGAGCGATAAGAACCAGTTCAGCTTCAGAGGAAGAGATGCAGGCGGATTCCTGGAGTGTGTACTGTCGGATGCGGCTTTGAATGCAAGCAATGCGAATACCTTCTATGCTACTTACCTGAGTCTGGAGACGAATATCGATAATCAGAGAACTTCGATCTCAGGCGTAGATGAGGATGAAGAAGCGGTGAGTCTGGTGAAATACCAGAATTCTTACACCCTGGCTTCTAAGATGATCTCCGTATTGACAGAGATATATGACAGATTGATCCTGCAGACTGGTGTGTAGGAGATGAAGTTATGCTAAGGCTGCAAAGAACGCAGCCTAAGAATAACTAAGTTATCTCCGGAAGAATCTCGCTGGCGCGTCGATTCTTCCCGCGGTGCGGCAGGTATATAGGAGATGAAGTTATAGAGAAGAGAGGATGATAAGCCATGAGAATGACGAATAAGATCATGCGGAACAATTCGCTGTATAATATCAATCAGAATAAGATTCTGGAAGATAAGCTGACGAATCAGATGACCAATCAGAGTAAGATCGTAAGGCCTTCTGATGATCCGGTGGTGGCGATCCGCGCGCTGCGTCTGCGCAGCAATGTTTCCAGTGCGACGCAGTATCATGATAAAAATGCGAAGGATGCAGACCAGTGGTTGACAGTGACTGCGGATGCGCTTACGACGATCGATAAAGTTCTGAAGGATCTGTACGAGCAGGCTACGGGCGCTGCGAATAAGTATCTGACTTCAGAGGACTTAAGCATCATTCTGGAGCAGATGAAGTCTCTTACCAAGGAGTTCTATGCCAGCGGTAATGTGGATTATGCGGGACGCTATGTTTTCTCCGGATTCAGGACCGACACGGCGATTACATTTTCAGCGGAAGACATCGCGCAGATGGAACGTGACCGGGAAAAGGCTCCGGTATTCTATGATATCCAGGAAGACATTGGATTCGAGAATATCAGCACGATCAGTTACACGGATTTTAGCGTATTGGCAGATGGACAGAATTCTCTGGGGGCTGTCAATGGAGGTGCAGGTCCGCAGGCAGGCGAGAGCTATGAGCAGTATGTGACGAACAATACGTTGTACCGTTTCCGCCTGTCTTATGACAACGTGGATGGCAAGGATAAGGATGGCAATCCTGTAGTGCCGACGTTAATGAAGAATGGCGCTGCGATCACAGATATTAACGCTACACCGTATGATAAGGCGGAGGATGCTTATAAAGCAGTCGCCAACGGTACGGAAAAAGGAATTGCCTATATCCCATCGACAGGGGAGCTGGTATTTAGCGAAGACTATTACAAAGCCAATTTCAAGGAGGGCGATAACTTCCAGGTGGCTTATACGAAGTCGGAGTGGGAAGAGGGCGATATCAATCCGGTCCATTATTTCAAGTGTACAGAGACGAGAAACGACAAGAAGATCGCCTACAACACGACCGAAGAGGATCAGGACATCTACTATGACGTAGGTTTTAACCAGAAGATTCAGGTTAATACTGTGACGGACGAAGTTTTCACCCATAATGTACAGCGAGATATGGATGATTTCTATCAACAGAGCATGAAACAGCTGAAAGATATTGAAACGAAGATCAGCGATATTGAGACGAAGCTGAAAGATCTGCCGGAGGATGATCCTGCTTATAAGGATCTGGCAGCGCAGCTTGAGGGCGCCAAGAAAGCAGATACCTACATTCGTGAGAATATCCAGAAGAAATTTGAGAATCAGATCACTAAGTATCAGAAATACCGGGATGATAATGATCTGGCGATCACCAACAATGCGACAAGAGGAAGCCGTCTGGATCTGATCACAGAGAGACTTTGTAACCAGAAAGCGACCTTTAAGGAGTTGCAGACGGATAACGAGGGCATTGATATCACACAGGTGGCGGTGGAACTGTCCAGTTCCGAGCTGACGTACCAGGCAGCGCTGATGGCGACCGGCAAGATCATGCAGACGAATTTGATGAATTATATTTAAGATAGGGCGATAAGCTGCCTGTCTGGATGCTAGCGGCGGCAGGAGACCGAAACACTGCCATGACTGAGAGAGGACGGTAAGATATGCAGATTACGACAAAAGTATTTGGCGAGATTGTAGTAGACGACGACAAGATGATTCATTTTCCAAAAGGGATCATTGGGTTTCCGGATCTGAAAGATTTTGCATTGATTCATGATGAGGAGAAAGGCTCAGACTCCATTCACTGGCTGCAGTCTATTCAGGAACCTGCTTTTGCCATGCCGGTCATGGACCCTCTTCGGGTATGCCCAGACTATAATCCAGAAGCCGATGATGAGCTGTTAAACAATCTGGGAGAACTGAAGCAGGACGACATGCTTGTACTTGTGACTGTGACTGTGCCCAAGGATCTGACACAGATGTCAGTAAATCTGAAAGGACCGATCGTAATCAATGCCGCGGAGCGTAAGGCGATACAGGTTATTGTAGAAGGGGATACCTATCAAGTGAAATATCCGATTTATGATATTTTGAATCAGAAGAAAGCAGGTGAGTAGATGTTAGCTTTATCCAGGAAAAAGAATGAGGCGCTGGTGATCAACAACAATGTAGAGATCACGGTGCTGGAGATCAAAGGCGAACAGGTGAAGCTGGGCATCAGCGCTCCCCGCGAAGTGCCGGTATACCGCAAGGAAGTATATGAACAGATTCAGGATGCAAACCAGGAATCTGTCAATGTAGATGGGTTTGAGGCTTTGAAAACGCTTTTGGGATAAGTAAAAAGATTAAGAGAAACTGCCTGGTACAGGGAAGAGAATCCGAAGGACGGACTTCCGTATGCCAGGCAGTTTTTACGACTAAGAAGAGAGAGAAGCCGGCGTGATCGAACTGAGTACCCGGATCATCTCCGCCACCCTTTTCTCATAAGTGTGCAGCCTGGACGCTTTCTCATAACCGTTGATGGCGATTTCGATCCGATCGTCTTCATGGGTCAGATAATACTGCACTTTCTGTTCCAGCTCTTCCATTGATTCATAGGTTTCCAGATCCCGTCCGATCTCGAAGTATTCCGGGATCTCCGCCTGGTAATTCGTGATCAGAAATCCGGCGCAGCCCAGCACATCCCAAATACGCAGAGACAGCCCTGTTTCGATCGGACGCATGGTGATATTTAAATTGATCTTGCTGGCGTGGAAGATCATAGGCATTTCTGTCAGTGTAAGGGCGGGTCCCATACAGTGGACGCTTGGAAGCGGGGAAGCGTCGCTGTTCGTATAGAGATTGACATGGAAATGTTGTGCCAGACGGTTTAAGGTCCTTTCCCGTTCCACGGCGGCCAGCTTTATGCCGATATACTGATGCGCGGCCAGATAGCGGTCCGTATCCATATAGGTATCAGATCCCCGGTAAAAGTCTGGGTCGGCATCGGCAATCTCGCGGATGACGCGGTCTGTCAGGGTGTCAGAGATAAAATTATAGCCATAGACCTTAAGCTGGGCTTCGATCAGGCCACAGACAAATCCCTGCGCGTATTCGGAAATATAGGGTTGACCGGACATCCTTTGTGCAGAAAGCAGTCTGTCGTAGCGGCATTTTTCTGTATAGAGAGATCCGACAAAGCTGACATCTGCGTCATATTTTGCGTAATCTTTCTCGGTCATATTCAGGATCACAGATTCCCACCTTTTTACATTTGTGGCAAGCGGCAGGTAGAAGACTCTGCCTGGATTGACCGGATGGAAGAATTGATACTGCGCCTGGTCGAATAGAAAGATGCGGTTCCATTCTTTCTTCAGGGCGTTGGAGAAAAGCTCCGGCACAGGTGAGTCCACGCTCCAGCATACATAAGGAACCTGGAAATGATCACAGGTATAGGAGATCGCCGGGAAAAAATTGATGCTGAACACAAAGGCGAAAGAATGCGTCATGAGCCACTCAGTAACTTTTGCGGCGCATTGTCTGGGAGGGATAGATTTGTCGGTCATTTCCATTTCTTCCGTGTGGACAGTGATTCCGAAAGCAGTGAAAGTCTGTATAAGGTCGGGTTCACAGATATTGTTATAGCGGTAGAATAAGATTTCCATTGCGCACTCCATTCCAGATATGATTTACGGCCTTATTGTACCATACAATGTTCATGGAGGGAGAAAAAATTTCTGAATAATTTCCGTTTCGGTTTTATGAGGGACTCTCTAAACATATTCCGCTTTTTTCCGATATATATATCAAAGATTACGTGGTTACTCTCTAGGTTTGTGCTGTTACCCATGTGATGTCAGTAGGATCGTATCATGACGGCAGGAGGCTTAACAGAGAAAGCATAGACTAAGATCCCACACAATAGAGAGGGACGGGCGTTATCATAAGACGATTCTATACAATATACTATATCACATGGAGGTGATCGGCAATGGCAATAGAACCATTAAGCAGTGCTATGACATACCAGGCACAGACGGCTGTGAAGCCGCAGACAGCTACACAAGTGAACACGGAAGTTCCTGAAGACGGACAGACAGTTAATGTTGATGCGACGACTGCATCGGTGACGAAAGTGCAGGCCGAGGAAGAGAAGTCTGGCAGTGAGGGCAATGGAAGTCAGCAGCAACAGGAGAAGATGGATCCGCAGACTCCTGAGACACCGGAACATCTCAAGAAGATGATCGTGGAGATGAACAGGAAGATCAGTAACAGTAACGAAGAGGCTGTGTTTGGTGTTCATGAGAAGACCAACAGGATCATGATCAAGATATTGGATAAGGATACGAAAGAAGTGATCAAGGAATTTCCGCCGGAGAAGACGCTGGATATGATCGCCAGCATCTGGGAGATGGCAGGTATCCTTGTGGACGAAAAACTGTAACAGGCGATCGGCCAAAACAGAAGGGACAGCATTTAGGAGGGAACAGAAATGGCTATCAGGATTACGGGTATGTATTCTGGTCTGGATACGGAGAGTATCATAGGCGAGCTTGCCTCTGCGCAGAGTATGAAGAAGAATAAACTTGTGAAAGCGCAGATGAAGCTGAGCTGGAAGCAGGATGCATGGAAAGCCCTGAATACGAAGATTTTTAGTTTTTATACGAATGTGTTGGGTAATATGCGCTTCGAAGGTTCCTACATGAAGAAAGCGACGAAGGTATCCAGCAGCGCGGTCAGTGTAGTGACGACAGCGGATGCGCCAAACAGCGTGCAGACGATGACGGTTGATAAGCTGGCGAAGCAGGGATATCTGACTGGCGGCGCGCTCACCCAGGATAAGGATGGCAAGAAAGTTACGGCGTCAACGACGTTAGAACAGCTTGGATTTACAGGCGACAGCAACGGTGAAGGTAAATTCCGTGTGAAAGTCGGCAATGCGACGACGGATATCACAGTCACGAAAGATATGAAGATATCCGACGTGGTGAAGAAGCTGCAATCGGCTGGAGTCAACGCGAGTTTTGATGCGAAGAACCAGAGATTCTATGTGAATGCGAAGAACTCCGGAGCCAATGCGGACTTTACGATCACAAGCAATGACGCAGGCGGTCAGGAAGCGCTTTCTACCTTGAAGCTGATGGCGGCTTACGATCCGAACAGCAATGAGTATAAGGAATATCAGAAATGGGCTGGTTATGCGAGTGCCGGACGTGCGGATGCAGAGTATGAGGAGGCGGCGAAGCGTGCGGCAGCCAGGAAAGCGAGTACAGACTCTCTTCTGAAGACCAACGAAACACTGCAGAAGAGACTGGATGCGTTGAGGAAGGCCAATTCCGAAAGAGATACGCCTTATGATGAGAAGACGAGCGCAGCAGATCTGTATGATCAGCTGTATGGTCCGGAGCATGAAGTGGAGAAGAAGGATGCGGACGGTAACGTCGTCATGACCGAGAAGCTGGATGCGGATGGCAATCCTGTGATCGGCGCAGACGGCAATCCGGAGATGGTTCCTGTCATGGTTAAAGTCAGGGACGGCGGCATCAATAGTGATCTGGGAAAAGCGAAGAAAGCTTTAGAGGCAGCGAAGAAAGCTCTGGAGGACGGTAAGAAAGACGGTACATTGACCGCAGATGAGATTGCGCAGCTTGAGCAGGATATAGTAACAACGAGTGAGAATGTTTCCAACTTACAGAAGAAGTTCAATGAAGTCAGCGGCGAGTACAGCTATATGAAGTCTGTGGAAGATACACAGGCGGCGATCGACAAGAACAATGCGACGATCGACGACAATAAGAAGTACTATGAACTGGATGCGGACGGCAAGCTGAAAGTAGATGCAGATGGTAAAGTGGTCATCACCGCAGACCAGCAGACAGAGGTAACGAATTACTTTACAGATAAGATCGCGGCGGCACAGCAGTATCTGGCCGATGCAGCGGCAGCTACCGATGCTGAAAAGGATGCGATGGCGAAGAAAGTGGACGGCCGTGATGCAGAGATTACACTGAATGATGTAACCTATACGAACAGTACGAATACCTTTACGATCAATGGACTGACCATCACAGCGCAGCAGGAGACGAAACCAGGGGAAGAGATCACCCTGACGACTGCAGAAGATGCCGACGGCATCTACGACATGATCAAGAACTTCTTTACAGAGTACAATAAACTGATCAATGAGATGGACGGTCTGTATAATGCAGATTCTTCTAAGGGCTATGAGCCGCTTCTTTCCGAGGAGAAGAACGGGCTGGCAGATGCCGAGATCGAAGAGTGGGAGAAGAAGATCAAGGATTCCCTGCTCCGCAGAGATTCTACCTTGCGTGACGTGACTGACGCGATCAAGACTGTGATGCTTCAGGGCGCGACGGTGAATGGTAAGAAGATGTACTTGTCCGACTTTGGCATTAATACATTAGGTTTCTTTAACGCTGCCGACAATGAGAAGGGCGCTTATCACATTGATGGTGATAAGGATGACGCTACGGTGGCAAACAACGACGAGACTTTGAAGAATATGATTGCATCCGACCCTGAGACGGTTCAGAAGTTCTTTGCCGGTCTGTCAAAGAACCTGTACGATAAGCTCACAGACAAGATGAAAGCCGTCAAGGACACGAGCAGCGCCTTTACCGTATACAACGATAAGACGATGCAGAAAGAGTATGACGACTACAAAGATAAGATCAAGAAGGAAGAGACGAAGCTGAATGACCTGATCGATAACTGGTATAAGAAGTTTTCAGCAATGGAAACCGCCATGGCGAAACTGCAGTCTAAGAACAACGCCGTATCCGGTATGTTTGGCGGCTGATCAGAGGAGTACCGTTCATAATGTGTCTTGGCTGAACTGTTACCGTATGATGCCTGATATGCGGCCTGTTGCTTGACAGGCCGCATTCTTGTCTGTATTATTAAGTTAAAGACTTTTACATAAGAAGTTACGATCAAGGAGGAACAGACTTATGCCTATGCAGAATCCCTATGAACAGTATCAGAGAAATAAAATATTGACGGCTACACCGGCAGAAGTGACTTTGATGCTCTATGAGGGTGCGATCAAATTCTGTAATATTGCGATCATGGCGATCGAGAGCAACGACATGGAGAAGGCCCATGTCAATATTATGAAGACACAGCGGATCATTGAAGAGTTCCGCAATACGCTTGACCGTAAATATGAGGTGGCGGAAGAGTTCGACAGAATCTATGTGTATGTGCTCAGACGGCTGTTTGATGCGAATATTAAGAAAGACAAGGAGATTCTGGAAGAAGTGAACGGACATCTCCGCAGTCTCAGGGATACATGGAAAGAAGTCATGAAGAAATGCAATAAGGCATAGAAAGGGATGACCTATGAGCCAGAGTGGTGCACAGATATTATTACAGAGCCTGGAGAAGAAGACACAACTGCTTGACAAGATCATCCAGCAGAACAGCGTGCAGGAAGATATCCTGAAACAGGATGATCTGGATATGGATGCCTTCGATGAGGCGATCAACAAACAGGGTGAATATATAGAGGAACTGGACAGATTGGACCAGGGATTTGAGGCAGTCTACGACAGAGTCCGCGCAGAACTTCTTCAGGATAAGAGCCGTTACCGCGCAGAGATTGCCCGTATGCAGGAGCTGATCCAGAAGATCACGGACAAGATCGTGACGGTCAATGCAGGCAACATGCGCAACAAAACGCTGGCAGAGAATCAATTTCAGAAGAAGAGGACCACCATAGGCACCGGCGCATCGAAGAATAGAGCGGCCAGGAATTATTACAACAGCATGAATAATCTAAATTATGTGTCGCCGCAGTTTTATGATAGTAAGAAGTAGACGGCGGTAACTTTGATGGGCGTTGTAGGAATAGGATATTGAGAGCACCTTGCATCTTTGGAAAGCTTTAGGAAGATGTGGGGTGTTTTTTTATCATTGGAAAGCCGGCATTGGTTATCGCTCTGACAGAAGAATGAGATATTTTTTAAATTTTTGAACTAACCTATAAACAAATTCAGCGACTGCCCGATATATATTACAAGTAAAGTAAAGCATATTTACTTTCAGGAATGTAATGAGTCCAATGGCTGCGTACGAGTCTATGGATTCATTGCAAAAGAGCAAATAAGTGGCAAGGAAGCCACATAAAATTCAAGGAGGAATATACTATGGTAGTACAGCACAACATTACAGCAATGAACTCAAACAGAATGCTTGGTCTTACAACAAAGGCACAGGCGAAGTCCACAGAGAAGTTATCGTCCGGTTATAAGATCAACCGCGCAGCAGATGATGCAGCAGGCTTATCGATTTCCGAGAAGATGAGAAGACAGATCAGAGGACTGACACAGGCATCTGCGAATGCTCAGGATGGTATCTCCTGCGTACAGACAGCAGAAGGCGCACTGAATGAAGTACAGGATATGCTTCAGAGAATGAACGAGCTGGCAGTAAAGGGAGAGAACGGCACACTGACATCTGCAGACCGCAGCTATATCCAGGCTGAGGTAAAGCAGTTGATGAGCGAGATCGACCGCGTACAGAGCACGACCACATTCAATGAGCAGAGTCTGTTAGATGGCTCCTTCTCCAACAAGGGTCTTCAGGTAGGTGCAGAGTCCGGCCAGCATATCGGTATTACAATCAAGAACATGAATACCAACGAGTTGATCGCGAATGCAGTGGCAAAGGGAGTGACCTTTGGAGTATCCAATACCGAATCTGCTGCAACCAGCACAGATGCGGATAACTATAAAGATGCAAATCTTGTAGATGGCAAGAAGACCTTTGCTTCCAAGCTGTTATCTAAGTTCTATGAGTTTGATACAGATGGCATTGTTGACACAGAGATTAAAGGCAAGATGGCTACGCTGGATAACCAGAAAGGTGAGATGGCGAGTGCCCTGACTGACGCTCCTACAGCAGCAGATTTCGCAGCGCTGAATGCATT
>CAJTRA010000033.1 GCA_910578345.1 uncultured Lachnospiraceae bacterium
GCACTCCCCTCTGCTGTTTGTCAATAAGTTTTTGCACTTTTTTAATCCGATTTTTTGCTGCCGTTTTTCTCTGCCCATTTGCTTTGGTTTTGGGCCTGCCTATCCTCTTGCCTGCTGCCCGTAACGATTCACATAAAGCGCTTGCCTCATCTGCACGCTTCCTATGATCCCGCCGACTGGTAATGACGTATCCCAAATCTCCAGGCCATATAGCATACGAACAGAGTCCCTGCCACGCCGAACGGATAGAGACCATAATACCATCTGTCTGTACGTCCCAATAGATATTGCAGCGGATAATACTGTATCAGCGTGTAGGGAATAATGTAGGTGCAGACCCGCAGCATCTTTTTCCCATAAATATCAATTGGATATTTTCCGTGTTCTTTCGCTCCATAGGTCAGAATATTAAACGCTTCTATCCCTTCTAAGGTAAAGAAGGTAAAGGCCGCCCGCAGCCAGAAGAAACCCAGGAAGAGCGCAGTCCCGCCAATCAGCATGAAGAACAGTGCCGCCACTCTGCCAAGCGTCCAGGCGACCGGACTGACTGCAATTCCATATGCAAACATGACGAACGCCTGCAGGATCAGTCCGATCCTGTCAATGCGGAATTTGCTGCCAAGCACCTGCAGGACCGTGCTGTGCGGCCGAAGCAGGATACGGTCAAACTCCCCCTGCCGTACTATGCTGGAAAACATCGCAAACCCGCCGCCAATACATTCCGCCAGTGCAAAATCCATCTGGATGATAGAAAAACACAGCAGCACTTCCCCAAAGGTATACCCCTTTACATGGCCAAACCGGGAAAGCATGAAATACAGCCCCAATATTCCATTGAAAGCCACGAGAAACCGTCCCGTCACCATCAGGAAAAAGGAAACCCGATACTGCATCGTGCAGCGCAATGAGATCGCTATATAATGAAAATATAATTTTATACTTCCTTTTATTCCTGTAAACATTTCGCCTCCCTCCACAGCCTATTTCCCAGGATGTCTTCTATATTTCTCCTCTTTGTCATGAAGGCTTCCCCGGCCAAAGACCCCGCCGCAAGCAGCGGGACATCAATAACGATTCACCCGCCCTGCACCACAATTTTCTTCTCAGCCGCACGGCACAGCACTTTTCCAAGCAGAAGCAGTGTCACAAGCCAGAAGCACTGCAGTCCGATTCCCCGCAGCATCTCCGCTCCTGACAAGTCACTGCTGTAAATACGCAATGGCACATTGAACATTCCCGCAAAGGGAAGCAGTTCCAGAAATGTCCTGACGCCGCCTGGCATAAAAGGCAACGGAATAATCGCGCCGGACAGAAAATCTACCATAGAAGTGAACATCATCCGCAGTCCTTGAGGCGATATCGTAAAAAAAGCCAAAATATATGTAAACATACAGAATGCCACCGTCACTCCCAATCCCAAAAATAAAGTAAGCACAAACAGGAGAAAGTGCTTTGGGCTGGCTGGCAGCGCCATGCGAAAAGGTTTTGGCAAAAGAAAGGCTACTGTCAGCAACGGAATGGAGCGCAGCGTCGCCACAGAAAGCCGACCGGCCGTCGTCTTGGCGAACCACATATCATAGATGGAAACCGGACGGCATAGCTCGTAAGCGATGCCGCCGTCCATAATACTGTCGAAGATCTCCCCGTCTGTCTGCCAGGTGCTAAACGCAGAGAAAAACGCCTCCCGCAGCCAGATATAGGAGACTGTTGCGGAAAAAGTCATGGGATAAACCGAAGGATCTGTCTGTTGGAAAGCCCGGAAGGTCAGACATTCTATCAGTCCCCACAAAATCTGCGTGATTGCACCGCTGATCGCCGCGGCACGATACTGCAATCCCATGTTAAACCGCAGCCGGAAAAAGGAAACATACTTTTTATACGCTTTCATCTCTTTTTCTCCCTACACAATATCCAGTTTTTGATAAAGAGCTGCGACGATACGCTCCAGACTCTCGTCACTCTGCCCCGGCTCGCCGTCTACAAACACCTTTTCTCCTGCCAATCCTTTCAAATCCGTCTGACATTGCTTCCCGGCGTCCGTACTATCAGTCTTTTCCACTGTCGTCCTTCCTGTTTCTATCTGCCCAGGTTGTCGGACCGTTGTCGTTCCATGCTCTGCCGCCAGTCTGCACATATCCTCCAGCGTGCCGTCCATAAGCACTCTCCCTCTTCCGATCAGAATGATCCGTCTCGTCAGCGCTTCAATATCCTGCATATCATGTGTCGTCAGAAGTACGGTCGTCTTATGCTCCCTGTTCAGACGGAGGATAAACTCCCGCACGGCAAGTTTAGAAACCGCATCCAGCCCGATCGTCGGTTCATCCAGGAAAAGAATCCTGGGAGAGTGTAGAAGAGACGCCGCAATCTCACAGCGCATTCTCTGCCCAAGCGACAGTTGTCTTGTGGGCATTTTTAACAGCTCCTGCAAGTGCAGCAGCTCTGTCAGCTCTTCTATATTATTTCGATATTCATTGGGAGAAACCGCATAGATATCCTTTAAGAGTTCAAAAGAATCAATCACCGGAACGTCCCACCACAACTGGGAACGCTGGCCAAATACCACGCCGATCTGCCGTACATGCTCTTTCCTGTTCTTCCATGGTATACGCCCGTCCACGAGACAAGTCCCGCTCTCCGGTGTTAAGATTCCGCTTAAAATTTTGATCGTAGAACTTTTGCCTGCTCCGTTGGGTCCTATATACCCTACCATCTCTCCATCCTGGATGGTAAAGCTGACGTCCGATAACGCCTGGATGATTTCCTTCTCCCGCCGGAACAGCGATTTGCAGGCTGCTTTCATGCCCGCGTTTCTTTTTGCTACTCTGTACGACTTATATACATGTTCCATCGTAATCATTTTGCTTCCTCCTGGTAGTAATATTTATTCCCGCAAATAATTCGCAAGGCACTGTGCCCGCACAAGCTTTTGGCGAATGCCGTCTGGCTGACGCCGGCCTGACGATCTCCACCGCGAAAATCAATCATTCTCACAGTGGGATCTTCACGCCAAACGCCGCCAGGCAGCTGATCCATAATGCAGATTTCTGAAAATATCTTGCCAAGTAGGTCTTCCCTCTCCGGTAACAGCCGGAGACTACCTTTCTTATTCTGTTTTTATCGTTAACGATATTACCTATTTCGCTTTCAGCCCAGCAAAAGCTTTCGTATCCAAAGATCAGCTCACATAATTATCAAAATATCCCTGGATCAGAATCACAGGCGTTCCTTTATCTCCGGATCCACTGGTCAGGTCACACAAAGACCCAATCAGGTCTGTCAGTCTCCTCGGCGTCGTACCCTGAGATACCATATCGCCTACCAGATTATCCTTCTTCTCCCTGATGCGGTTGGAGATCGCCTCCTTAAGCGCCTCACCGGACAAATCCTTGAAGTCATTATCTGCCAGATATTTAAGCTTCAACTCATTCGGCGTGCCCTCCAGACCAGGTGTGCTTGCCGGTGAAACGCACGGATCAGCAAGCTCCCAAATCTTGCCCACAGGATCCTTAAACGCGCCGTCGCCGTATACCATGACTTCCACATGTTTCCCAGTCCTGTCTAAGATTTCTTTCTGGATATCCAATACCAGATCTGTGCACTCCCGCGGGAATAGCTTAATCGTATCCTCCGTAGATTTATTGGAGCCAAGCAAACCATATTTCTCATTACATCCACTGCCATTCACCGGCTTCGTGAGAATGTCGTCCATTCCCATTACCACTTCTGCCCCTGCAGCCTTTAAAAGCCTTTTCGTACGCGCCCTCGTATGAATATCACAGTTCAGTACATGCTTCGCATAAGGAAGAATGCTGCGGCAGTCGTTTGCAAAGATGATCTCCACTTCTGCTCCTGCTTCTTTGATCACTTCACCATAATAAGATACATAATCCACCCCGGTAAAAGGATGCTTATTCTCACCGAAAAGTTCCCGGTATCTCTCCAACGTAAGCACATCGCTATAAGGATTGATTCCTGCCTGATCCAACTGATCAAGAGAAACCAGTTCATTCCCTACCTCGTCACTCGGATAACTGAGCATCAGCACTACCTTCTTAGCTCCCTTTGCAATGCCGCGCAGGCAGATCGCAAAGCGGTTTCTGGACAGGATCGGGAAGATAACACCGATGGTCTCTCCACCCAGCTTCTCCCGTACATCCTCCGCGATCGCCTCTATGGAAGCATAGTTGCCCTGTGCCCTGGCTACCACAGACTCTGTCACTGCGACCACATCTCTGTCGCGAATCTCAAATCCTTCTGCGCTGGCTGCCTCCAAAACGCTATCTGTAACAATCCTGACCAGATTGTCTCCCTCCCGGATGATCGGGCAGCGAATCCCCCTTGATATCGTTCCTACTTTTCTTTCCATCTTATATCCCTTCTCTCTTAAATTTGTTTCTTCCTAATGAAAAACCCGGTAGACTGGATATTTCCTATATCATTTTGCCAGAAAATCTGTAAAATAGCAACAATATTTGCTATGCACAGTCAAAAATTTGACTCAAAATTCTGACCCGAAAACCTGGCTCACTGCCCACAGGAATCAAAGTTCCACCACACGCGTCGCGATCTTCTCCCGGAAGCGCACATCGTGCTCTACAATAAGCATGGTCGGCTGAAAAGCCAGAATCAGATTCTCGATCTGCATTCTGGAAAAAACATCGATATAGTTTAACGGCTCATCCCAGATATAGAGATGTGCAGGTTTTAAAAGACTGGCCGCAATCAACACTTTTTTCTTCTGACCCTCGGAATAATCCTCCATATTCTTGACAAACTGGACGCGTTCCAAGTCAAGCTGCCGCAGAATCGCGCAAAACAGGCTTTCCTCAAGATGATTTTCAAGACAGAACTTCTTAAGGGTCCCACACAGACTGGATGTGTCCTGATCAATATAGGAAATAATAAGCCCAGAAGCGCAGGTCAGCGTACCGCTTTCCTGCATAGCATCAGCATGCGTCTCAGTTCCCCTCACCTGTCGATCAACCGTTCTAAACCCGCGGTCTGCATCGTAGGACTGTGCTTTCCTTAAGATCGCTTTGATCAGGCTTGACTTACCACAGCCGTTCTCCCCGTGCAGGAATATCCTTTCTCCGCGCCGCAGCTCAAAATCCAGATCATGCAGCACTTGATCAGAATCATAGGCGATTCCGTACTCCTTCGCATGAAGCAGCACTTCTTTGTGGTGCTGCATTGGCATCAATTTCAGATCTGCCGGATTCTCAACGTCCTGCAGCAATCCTTCCTTCTGTTCGATCTCCTCCGTGATCCGCCTCTCCACCTGCATTCTGCGGCTCTGCATTTTCTTTGTCTTAGATCCGATATAGGCGCGCTTTCCTCCATGGCCGGGGTCCTTGATCGGATCGAAACCGATCTTGCTCTTCTCGCTCTTATCCGCCCAATCACGGGTTCTCTCCGCCGCCTGCCTTAATCTACCGATCTCCTTCTTATGCTTTTCATTCTCCGCCTGCCAGAAAGCATCCATTCGATTCTTATTCTCCCACCAGGTCGAGAAATTGCCTTTCTGCACCTCAATGCTACAGCGGTTCAGTACAAGCACATGATCGATGCAGGCGTCCAACAGATCACGGTCGTGTGATACGAGAATGAATCCTTTCTTCTGCCGCAAGTATTCTTTCACACTCTCCCTGGATTCCCGATCCAGATGGTTGGTCGGTTCATCGATCAGCAGAAAATCGTTCTCTCCCGAAAAGAGAACCGCCAGCATCACTTTCGTCCGCTCTCCATGGCTCAATGTTCCAAAAGGTCTATAAAGCGTTTCTGCATCTAAGTTCAACTTCTCCAACTCACAGATGACCCGCCACTGCTCGCAACCCGGTTTCAACTGTTCCAGAAAGTCCACACTGCACTGTGCCTTTTGTTCCTCCATGATCTGATAAGGAAAATAGTCAAATACTGCCGAAGCGCTGATATGTCCTTCATATTCATATTTTCCAAGAAGAAGGTTCAGGAAAGTAGTCTTGCCCTTTCCATTCCTCCCAATAAATCCCAGCCTCCAATCCGTATCAATCAGAAAGGATACTTCCTCAAAAATATTGTCGAAACTGCCTTCATAGCCGAACGTCAGATTCGATACACTGATCTGTGACATGATATGCTACCTCCATTTCAAAAAACAAAACAAAAAGGAACCATCTGCTGCCAAATGATTCCTGCCATCTTATGTCACTCTCAATTCTTTGCACTCATGCGGAAGGGTAAACAACCCAGCGTTCGATCTACGCTCTATCCGGTCTGGAAATTCTTCCGCGCAGCCGCTCGCGCCGTATTCTATCGTTAACGCCACAACTGCAACGCCGCTTACACGCGATACCCTGGCTGACCGCCAGCCCGGCTTCCATACTCCAGCCGGCATATCTTATTTTCCGCAAAAAAAGAGGTTACGAAACATATGATCCACTTTTGGCAACATGATGTGGCAGCAATGTCGTATTCCACGAACAGTACTGCTCCTAAAATCAATTCACGCTTCAAAAGTTGATCATTACTTCATCTTTACCTCCCTGTGGATCTTAACCTTATCTTTCTATTATGACATTGGAAATTTCGCCATACACGGCCTTGCCAGAAGCCAGAAAAAGAAATTTACTATGTCAAAGACGTTTTCATTATAGTGAGAACTCTCTGTGTTTGTCAAGCCCCAAAATGGGCGAATATATCCTGCAGGACACAAAATATTCTCATTTTAAACATATTTTCACCTTATTTTTTCCCTATAATGACACTATGCCCGGCAGGCTGATACCATTATTTTCCAACGTGCTTCCCCTCATACAGCATTCTACACAGGAATGGTTTATCTGCCGGGTTTTTATTAAGGAGGGTTTTACCTATGGTCTACCGCCACGAATGGAAACATCTCATTAATCTATCCGACCATATCGTCCTGCGGGAACGACTGTCCGCTGTCATGCAGCCAGATCCCCACGCAGTCAATGGCAAATATGATATTCGCAGCCTTTACTTTGATAATCTGGCAGACAAGGCTCTCAGAGAAAAGCTGGATGGCATAAGCAGGCGTGAGAAGTTCCGGATCCGCTATTATAACGGCGATACTTCTCTGATCCATCTGGAAAAGAAAAGCAAGATCGCCGGACTTGGAACAAAACAAAAAGTTCTTCTTTCAAAGCACGAGGCACAGGCGATCGTAAATGGCGATCATTCCTGGATGCAGCAAAGTCCCGATCCTCTTATCATAGAACTGTATTCCAAACTGTTGTCACAACAGCTTAAACCTAAGTCGATCGTGGATTATACACGGGAAGCTTTTCTATTTCATGCCGGAAATGTCAGGGTAACGATCGATTACAATATCCGCACAGGTTTATGGTGCACTGATTTCCTGAATCCTGGATGCATCACCATTCCCGCAAGAGACGCTCCGATCATTCTGGAAGTCAAATGGGACGCCTTTCTGCCGGATATCGTTCGGGATCTTGTACAGCTTCATGGACGAAGCCCCTGCGCCTTTTCCAAATATGCATCCTGCCGCACCTATGGATAGAAGCCAATTAATCCTAACTTTCATACAAAACGGAGGACAAATTCTATGACTTTCAACGATATTTTTAAATCCAATTTTCTCAACAACGTTACAAGCATCAGTTTTTTCGACATGACCCTGGCTCTCTTGCTGGCTTTCGGCATGGGTATGTTTATTTTTCTGGTCTATCAGAAAACCTTTGCCGGCGTAATGTATTCTTCAGGCTTCGGAGTGACGCTCATCGCTCTCACGATGATCACGACACTCGTCATTCTGGCCGTGACTTCCAACGTCGTCCTTTCCCTCGGTATGGTCGGCGCGCTTTCGATCGTCCGTTTCCGCACAGCCATCAAAGAACCACTGGATATCGCTTTCCTGTTCTGGTCGATCGCTTTCGGTATTGTGTTAGCCGCCGGTTTGATCCCTCTGGCTGTCATCGGCAGTCTGTTGATCGGGGTCATCCTGCTCATCTTCGTCAATCGAAAGACCCATGCCAATCCCTATATCGCTGTGATCAACTGTACCGATCATGCGAGTGAGCTTCACGCACAGGAATATCTGAAACAACAGGTCAGCCGCCTCGTAGTCAAGAGTAAGACTGCGCAGAAAGGCGCTGTCGAACTGAATCTGGAAATCCGTTTAAAGGACGACAACACAGACTTCATTAATGCACTGGCAGAAATGGAAGGTGTCAACAGCGCCGTTCTGGTCAGCTACAATGGCGATTATATGGGATGAATAAAAAGGAGATGACAGATGTCAACGAACAAACATATTGACAAAATCTGCTGTATCGTTCTGACTGTCTCGCTTCTGCTTACCTTGCTCTTTATGAATGCCGGCCGGTTCGGCATTCAGACCGTGAGCGCAGCAGCAGGATATGCATCCAGACTCTTTCAGTCTTCCGAAGTACATACCATCGAGATCTTAATGGACGACTGGGATTCGTTTCTTGCGCAATGTACGGATGAAGAATATGCGGCCTGCACCGTCATCATAGACGGGGAGGCATTCCGCAACGTCGGGATCCGCGCCAAAGGCAACACTTCCCTTTCTTCCGTAGCCGCATATGGCAATAACCGGTACAGCTTCAAGATTGAATTCGACCACTATGACAGCTCCATCAATTATTATGGACTGGACAAGCTCTGCCTTAATAATATTATTCAGGATACGACTTATATGAAAGATTATCTCACCTACAGGCTGATGTACGAATTCGGTGTAGACGCGCCTTTGTGCAGTTATGCTTATATCACGGTAAACGGCAGTACAGACTGGGGATTATATCTGGCGGTAGAAGGAGTGGAAGAATCCTTTTTGCAGAGAAATTATGGAAATGACTATGGAGAGCTCTACAAACCGGACAGTATGAAGATGGGTGGAGGACGAGGAAATGGGATGGAATTCCGTTTTCCCACAGAAGGATTTAACCCGGACGACAAAGAATTTTCTCCACCTGAGAATTTGGAACAAGCAAAAGTTGAGAAAGACCGGCACGGTCCAGGCCCCGGCTTTCCTTTCGGAAGCGGCATGGCAAGTAACGATGTCTCTCTTATCTATACCGACGACGCTTTCGACAGCTATATCAATATATTTGAAAACGCTAAGACAGATCCCTCCGATCCCGACAAAGCGCGGCTCATTGCGTCTCTAAAGAAGCTGAATCACAATGACTCCCTGGAATCTGTTGTGGATATGGATGAGGTCATCCGTTATTTCGTAGTCCATAACTTTGTGCTCAATTTTGACAGCTACACGGGCGCCATGATCCACAATTATTATCTGTATGAAAAGGACGGCCAGCTTTCCATGATCCCATGGGACTATAACCTGGCGTTCGGTGGTTTTGAATCTGAAAGCGATGCCACACAGCTTGTCAATTACCCCATCGACACCCCGGTGTCCGGCGGCACGACAGATTCCCGGCCAATGCTTTCGTGGATCTTCGACAATGAAGACTATACCGATTTATATCATCAGTATTTTGCCCGATTTCTTGCCGAATATTTTGAGAACGGTTTTGTTTCCTCGGTGATCGATTCCACCGCTGAGATGATATCCCCTTATGTGGAAGCCGATCCGACGAAGTTTTGCAGTTATGAAGAATTTGAAAAAGGCGTCTCCACGCTGCGCAGCTTTTGCCTGAAAAGAGCAGAAAGTATCGCAGGACAGCTGGCAGGCACGATTCCCTCTGCCTCCGAGGGACAGGCAGACGACAATTCCACCTTTGTTGACGCCTCGGACCTTACGATTTCGGATATGGGCACTATGGGAGAGATGAAAGGACGACCAAACGATCACTCCGTCGGTTTCTGGTAAAACCGCCCGGATAATTCTTCCGTGCGGAGTGCATTGACAAAAGCGGCCGGATCCGCGTCCTTCACGGCGCGGATCACCCGCTTGCTCTCCTCCTTGGATACGACGGAATATACTACCTGACGTTTCTGATGCTCATAAGATCCTTCTCCACTCAGGACTGTGGCCCCATGCATACTCACCAGATTAATCGCCTGGCAGATCTCATTGGGCTTATTGGTCACAATAAACAACGTTTGTTTCTGATACCGCTTATAAAGCATGTGAAGGATCTGCGTAGATGCATACTGATAGATAATCGAATAAAGCGCCTTATCCATACCAAACAGCACACCGGCAACCCCGATGATCACCACGTTGAACGCCAGAATAAAATTCCAGGAATCCACACCCTTCTTCTCTGAAAGATAGATGGAGATAAAGTCTGTCCCGCCCGTAGTCGCATTCATAAGCAGGCAGATGCTGATGACAAATCCGTTGATGATACCGCCGAAAACGCTGATCAGCAGAATATCATAGGTAATCGCGCTCTGCGGTATGATATCTGTAAGGACACTTGTCAAAACGATCATCAGGCAGGAGTACAGCGTAAACTTCTTGCCAATAAAGCGGAATCCAATGTAGATCGGTATAAGATTTAACAGAAGGTTCACCAGCGAATAGGGCACCTCCATATTCAGAAATCTCTCAAAAATACTCTGGATCAGGACTGTCAATCCTGTTGCGCCGCCCGGATACAGGCCTCCTGCCTTGACAAAGGTTTTGATATTGACCGCCATTAAAACAGAAGCCAGACAAACGACGACGATCCTTTTGCCGTCCTTTTTCAGATCAAAGGTCATAATATTCTTCCTCCGTAGTTACGTTGATAACATTTCTTATTATAGACTCGCTGTTTTTATCCTGCAAGCTAAAAAATAGTGAAAAGCAGCCTGTACCTCCCTTTCCCCACCTTCTCTATGATCTGCCGCTCCGTCAGCGATCTTAGAAGCCTCTGCAGCTGTCTCCTGCTGCAATGCAGATATGCCGCCGCATGTTCTACGCCATGCATCTGCCCGCCCTGACAGTCCTGCTGCAAATAATGAAGGAATTTCTCTTCCAAAGTGGCGTACACCGCATTTTCCTGTGAGATCAGCGCCAGTTTATGTGCAACAGATCGCAGCAGATAGCGCAGAAACAGATTGTCATTGAGCAGCGCGTCCCTGCAGCCAAAGAGAGGCAGCTCTACACAGCGAACCATCCTGACCGCTTCCACCAGAAACGGTAATTGTGTCTCCCCGCAGAATTCCATATCACCAAGCAGCGTGAATTCATCCAGATAGCTGAGCGGATACCGGCTTCCGTCATTTCTCACCGCATAGATCTGGACCGCGCCGGAAACCATAAACTGCAGGCAGCTATTGGCGTCCCTGATGTAATTTAGGATCTCACCCTTATCGTATTGACACAGTCGGAAGGGGAGCTGCTTTGTATGGAAGATCTTCTCAATCTGGTGCTGTTCCAGGTAATGTTTCAACAGTATGGAATCGTTAATCTCTTTCATAATTGCCCATCCACTCCTCTCCTTCCTGTTTCCATCCCGATCTTAGATCAAAAATTTTCCAATCTGCTTATTTATTGTGACATATGTCACAACAAAATACAAGAATTGCCGCTACAATAAAAACAAATAGAATGATTTTACCAATATAGGAAACCACATAAAGGAGAAAGCAATCTCATGGCCAATGAAATTTTCGAAAAAGTTCCCGTACACAAAGCATACTTCAAGCTGGCGCTGCCGGTCGTCTTCAGCATGGTAATCTCTTTGGTCTACAATATGGTAGATACCTGGTTCATCGCCCGGACCGGCAACACAGATTTAGTTGCAGGCGTCTCCCTGGGCGCGCCAGTTTTCACGCTGATGATCGCTTTAGGAGATATCTTCGGACTGGGCGGCAGCTCGGTCATCTCCAGGCTGTTTGGACAGAAACTGGACGCAGATGGCAAGCGGCTCAGTGTTTTCTGTTTCTATGCCGCTTTTCTGTGCGGCATCCTGGTCACAATCCTCATGCTTCTCTTCCGTCAGCCCATTCTTCATCTGCTGGGCGCCGACCAGAATACCTATGCCTATGTCTCTGAGTACTTTACTTTTATCGTCCTGGGCGCGCCTTTTATCATCGTGTCCTTTACGCCCTCCAATCTGCTTAGGACAGAAGGTTTCTCCACCGCCTCCATGACAGGTACGATCCTGGGTTCTGTAATCAATATCATCCTGGATCCCATCTTCATATCTGTACTGGGATTAGGGGCTGCGGGCGCTGCAATCGCTACCGTGCTGGGAAACATCGGCGCCGACCTTTTCTTTGTCTGGTTCTTACTGAGAAAAAGCAGGAAACTGTCTATCAGTCCAGTCGGCTTTCACATCTCTGCCGCTGAAGTCCGTCAAATTATGGCAATCGGTTTTCCGGCCTCCATTACGAATTTCATGCAGAGTTTTGGCATCGCTCTCATGAACCGCTTCCTCCTTCCCTATGGCAATGAACGCGTGGCGGCTATGGGGATCGTAATGAAAGTCAACATGATCGCCGTTCTTATCCTGGTCGGCTTTGCTTTCGGCGGACAGCCCCTGATCGGTTATAACTATGGTGCAGGAAATCATAAACGGCTGAAAGCGATCCTGCTGTTCGCATATCGATTTGAATGCGGAATGGCGCTGATTCTTGCAGTCATCCTTTCACTTGCCGCAAGACCAATGATCGGATTATTTATGAAAGATCCACTTATCATGGAAAATGGCATTCCCATGCTGCGTCTGCAGTTAGTCGGCATGCCATTCATCGCCGTCGTCCTTATCACTACCTGCCTTTTTCAGTCTGCAGGAAAAGCATGGAATGCCTTCCTTCTGTCTGTCAGCAGACAGGGCGTACTCTTTGCCCTCGTGATCATTTTGGCCTCCTGGCTGGCCGGGTACTATGGCGTCCTGATCTCACAGGCGGCGGCTGACCTGCTCACGGCACTGCTGGCCTTCTGGCTTTTTAGACGCAGTCTGTATCATGAGATATGGGATAATGCATAACGGCCTCCCTAAAAAGAATAGAATCCTTTCCTGTTCTATGGTAAACTGAATCCTAAAAGGAGGAACAAAACCATGAAAGTATTAATGATCAATGGAAGCCCCAGAATTGGCGGCAATACTTCCATCGCGCTGAAAGAAATGGAACAGATCTTCGTACAAAATGGCATTGAGTCAGAAATCGTGCAGATCGGCAGCAAACCGATCCGAGGCTGCATCGCCTGCGGTTCATGCGCCAGGAGAGGATGCTGCGTATTTGACGACGAAGTGAACCAACTTGCTCCGAAATTCGAGGCCGCAGACGGCCTTGTGATCGCCAGCCCTGTCTATTATGCTTCCGCAAATGCGACTCTGATCGCCTGCCTGGACCGTCTGTTCTACAGCACTTCTTTTGACAAGACGATGAAAGTCGGCGCCAGTGTGGCTGTGGCAAGACGCGGCGGCTGTTCTGCCACCTTCGACGAATTAAACAAATATTTCACGATCACCGGTATGCCGGTAGCATCCAGTCAGTACTGGAACAGCGTACATGGTCGGACCCCCGGTGAAGCAGCTCAGGACGATGAAGGTCTTCAGACCATGCGTGTCCTGGCCAGGAATATGGTCTTTCTGATGAAGAGTATCGCGCTCGGAAAGGAACAGTTTGGACTTCCTGAGAAAGAAGAACGGGTCTATACACATTACATACGCTAGCTTTTACGCAGCGCCGGCACAATAGACGATAACACTCTATTCGGTAGTGTAAAATAGTTTGTGTCTTTGGAAAAAAATACCTCTTTTTTGGTAAGAATCAAGATATGACAGTTCTTATCGAAAAGGAGGACTTTTTATGCCTGCAACAAAACAGCAGATACGACAGATCATTGCAGATAACAACCTAAACAGCGTGGCCGATGTCTACAGCCTTCTAAGGGACAGCTTCAAGGATA
>CAJTRA010000034.1 GCA_910578345.1 uncultured Lachnospiraceae bacterium
TGTTCCTGTACCCAATACCCATTCTGTGGAAGGTCACTTTCCGGTTCATGCCGTAATACAGACCAAATGGCTGCAACACCTGCACAGACCAGGCAAAGACCTGCTGCCGCAGCATATCGCATTATCCATATATTATTTCTTTTTGACCGCAACTTCTTCTTTTTTCTTCTTACCATAAGAGCATGGCTTATCATACTTTCATCCACTAACCCTAATGCATCACTGATGTCTTCACGTTTCATCAAAGAATCCCTCCTGCTCCAAATATTTTTTTAATCCGATACGGGTGCGGTACAACATACTCTTTGCCTTGGACTCACTCATGCCATAATATCCTGCTACCTCACGGATGGAATCCGAAAAGAAATATCTTCCAATAAATACATCCCTTGTCTCCCCCGGTAATTCTGCAAGATAATCCTGAATAGCCTTTGCCAGAAGGTGCAGGTCAACATCCTGTTCTGTTGTGTTTCCGGCAGAAACACAGTCCTCCAATTCACATAGAGACAGGGCATATTCTGATGCCTGCCTTTTCGCGCTGTTCCTTTTTCGGAAAACATCGATTGATATCTGCCTCGTAATCTTACAAAGGTATGTTAAAAGAACACTCGGCCTATGCGGAGGCATAGATTTCCATGCACTTAAATAAGTGTCATTTACGCTCTCTTTGCTGTCCTCCCAATCAGCGAGAATGTTATACGATAATTTCATTAAGTAACGTCCATATTTCTGGTCTGTGTGCTGGATTGCCGCCTCACTGCGTTTCCAGTATAATTCAACAATTCTGTCATCCTGCATGGTCTCCCTCACCTCCCTGGCTGTTATGCCCTTCATTGTATATCCCGTAAAAATTCAGATTTGGTTGCAGAGAAAAATACTTTTTTTATTTTAGCTCAAAAAAATATAAAAAGCACCGTCATTTTTAGAAATAGTGGAAGCGGATCAGAAATACCCAAAAGAAAAAAGAGCCCTCGAACAACCCTTTTCCTCCTGCTAACATTTTTCAATTTTTCTGTATACTATCACGCAAAACTCCATACTATCACGGAAACTCATATACAAACACGAAAACTCCGAGCGGTTTCCGTGTTTGTATCATATACCCCGTTTTCCGACAGCATTTTCCGTCAAACTGATACCCTTTTCCGCAAAAACCAACAATATCCTACCCCTTTTTACCTTTCCGCTTTATACTATCACGGAAACCCCTGACTTTTGCGTGATAGTATACTTTTGCCTGATAGTACGATTTTTGCCCCAATCGCCCCTTTATCAGCGGCGTTAAAAAACACAAAAATAGGGGCCCACCACCCACCGTGATGAACCCCACCAAGCCTGAAAAACCTTGATTTTAAGCCATTCTTCAATACTTTTGCCTGCGAGTACCAAAAATCCTATGGCATTATTTTTTTATTGCCGCCTGTGCCGCCGCCAGCCTCGCGATCGGCACCCTGAACGGTGAACAGGATACATACGTCAATCCAACCTTATGGCAGAACTCCACGGAAGACGGGTCGCCGCCATGCTCACCGCAGATACCAAGCTTGATATCCGGTCTGGTTGCGCGTCCTTTCTCTGCTGCCATCTTGACTAACTGGCCCACGCCGCTCTGATCCAGTCTTGCGAAAGGATCTGACTCATAGATCTTATTCTTATAATAATCACCTAAGAACTTACCTGCATCATCACGAGAGAAACCGAAGGTCATCTGGGTCAGATCGTTCGTACCGAAGGAGAAGAACTCTGCCTCCTCAGCGATCTCATCTGCCAGAAGAGCAGCTCTTGGAATCTCGATCATCGTACCTACATGGTACTTGATGTCGGAATTCATTTCCTTCTTCACCTGCTCTGCCACTTCTACTACAACACTCTTGACGAACTTAAGTTCTTTCTTCTCGCCAACAAGCGGAATCATGATCTCAGGAACAATATCATATCCTTTCTCATTCTTCACTTCGATGGCTGCCTCCATAACGGCTCTCGTCTGCATCTTGGCAATCTCCGGATAGGTAACTGCCAGACGGCATCCACGATGGCCCATCATCGGATTGAATTCATGCAAGGAATCACAGATCTCCTGTACTTCCTCAGCCGTCATCATCATCTCTACTGCCAGATCGTCGATATCACCTTGGTCTGTCGGCACGAATTCATGAAGCGGCGGATCCAGGAAACGGATCGTCACCGGTCTTCCCTCCATCACCTCGTACAATGCCTTGAAATCACCTTTCTGGAACGGAATCAATGCATTTAATGCTTTTTCTCTCTGTTCCACGGTTCTTGCCAGGATCATCTGGCGGATCTTCGGAATCCTGTCGGGCTCAAAGAACATATGCTCTGTACGGCAGAGTCCAATACCTTCTGCACCGTATTTCACTGCATTGGCTGCGTCTGCCGGTGTGTCTGCATTGGTGCGTACTTTCAGTTTACGGTACTTGTCCGCCCACTCCATGATACGTCCGAAATTGCCGCTCACGGATGCTTCTACTGTCTTGATATCGCCTTTATAAATCTTACCGGTAGAGCCGTCCAGAGAAATATAATCTCCCTCATGGAACTCTTCTCCGCCCAGTGCAAATACCTTATCTTCCTCATTGATCGCAATGTCGCCGCACCCGGATACACATGCCGTACCCATGCCACGGGCTACTACTGCTGCGTGAGAGGTCATACCGCCGCGGACGGTCAGGATACCTTCTGCCGCGTGCATACCCTCGATGTCCTCCGGAGAAGTCTCCAGGCGGACAAGGATAACTCTCTCACCCTTTTCATGGGCTGCTTTCGCCTCCTCCGCAGTAAAGTATACTTTACCTGCGGCTGCACCGGGAGAAGCCGGGAGAGCCTGTCCGATCACCTGTCCGGCTTTCAGCGCCGCGTCATCGAAAGTAGGGTGTAATAACTGGTCTAAGGACTTCGCCTCGATCCGCAGTACTGCCTCTTCCGGCGTGATCATGCCTTCGTCCACCAGGTCACATGCGATCTGGATCGCTGCGGGAGCGGTTCTCTTACCGTTACGTGTCTGCAGGAAGAACAGCTTGCCGTCCTCGATGGTAAACTCCATGTCCTGCATGTCACGGTAATGGTTCTCCAGTTTATTAGCGATCTCCATAAACTGCTTGAAGCACTCCGGTAGATCCTCTTCCAGTTTGGTAATAGGCTGGGGTGTACGGATACCTGCTACCACATCTTCGCCCTGCGCATTGATCAGATACTCGCCGTAAATGCCTTTCGCGCCAGTAGAAGGATTTCTGGTAAAAGCAACGCCGGTGCCGGAGGTATCACCCATGTTACCGAATACCATCGCCTGCACATTGACTGCTGTCCCCCAGTCGCCCGGAATATCATTCATGCGGCGGTACACGATCGCTCTCTCATTATCCCAGGAACGGAACACTGCCTTGACAGCTTCCATCAACTGTACTTTCGGCTCCTGTGGGAATTCCTCTCCTTTGTTTTCCTTATATATATTCTTAAATCTTACAATGATCTCTTTCAGATCCTCTGCAGTCAGTTCTGTATCAAACTTGATTCCTTTTGTTTCCTTGATCTCGTCCAGGATCCTCTCGAAATAGGACTTCGGGATCTCCATAACAACATCCGAAAACATCTGGATGAATCTTCTGTAGGAATCGTATGCAAATCTGGGATTGCCTGTCTTCTTTGCAAATCCTTCCACTGCCACATCCGTAAGGCCAAGATTCAGGATCGTGTCCATCATACCAGGCATGGAAGCCCGCGCACCGGAACGTACCGATACGAGAAGCGGATTCTCGGTATCGCCGAATTTCTTTCCCTGCTTCTCCTCCAGGATTGCAAGCGCGTCAAATATCTGTCCCTTAATCTCATCCGTAATCTGCCTGCCACTGTTATAATAGTCGGTACAAGCCTCTGTCGTAACTGTAAATCCCTGGGGGATCGGCAATCCTAAATTCGTCATCTCAGCAAGGTTCGCACCTTTACCGCCGAGAAGATTACGCATGTCGGCATTGCCTTCTTCAAATAAGTACACCCATTTTGCCATAACTTTTTCCCTCTCTTTTCTTAAATACTACTCAGAAACTGTAAAAAGTAATCCTGTTGACGGCTGGATCCTTCTTTCCCGTTCCTGATCTGACTAACAGAGAAGCACGCTTACGTGCCCTTTCATTATTTTACCATATAATTGGAAATTTAGCATCCGTTTTTTGTAGTTCTGCACAAAATTTATGGCAAAAAGTTCTCAAAGATAAAAACATCGAATTTTCCACTCATTTTTTCCAGTTCCTCTTTGCTGCGGATCGTCCAGGCCACCGCCGGATGTCTGTATAGCCAATGACAGATCCTGCGCCCCGGCTCCTCTTCAAATTGATGGTTATAGGCAATGAAATCCGGCGCCGTAAAGAAATTGAGCAGTAAATGCGTCATGCAGAAATGGATCGGACTCTTATACCCGCCGTCAAAGCGGAAATTCGAAGAGAGCTGTCCTCTGATCGTACTGTTGTGATACCTGCGGAACCACAGAAGCACCATCGGATTAAAGGACTCAATACAGTATTCCCCCTGATAAGCCCGCAACATGCGATCGATCACTGCACAGAAAGAGACATTTTTCGTTTCCGACTTAATCTCCACGATCAACGGCACTCTCCCGCTCACTAAAGCAAGCATGTCCTCCAGCCTCGGAATCCCTTCTTCAGAATCTGCCAGTTTAAACTGAGCAAGCTCCTCATACGTATAGTCCTCTACCTTAGACTTTACGCCGCACATGCGCTCCATCGTATTATCATGGAAAATAACCGGTATATTGTCTTTCGTCATCTGCACATCCAGTTCGATGCCATATCCGGCTTCCACCGCCCTGCGAAACGCTGCCATGGAATTCTCCGGCACTTTCATCGCTTCATTATACAGCCCTCTGTGCGCAAAATATTTCTTCCGGAATAATCTGACATCCGGCCGGTTCATAATACGCGGCATGACTGCCAGCAGATACAATGCACCCGAATAAGCAACACCCTTACACACTTTTCCCCAAATTTTCGTCATCTTCCGTACCACCTTTCCAGAATCGGTTCCGATCCCATCCCCTCTGTCATTTTTATTTTCTTTTTGCTGTAAAATCTGTTTCCTTTCTACTGCTTCTGTAACCACACCTCGATTATATACTTCCTACAAGAAACTGCAAGGATTTTTTGTGATGGCGGCGGCTTAATTGTTACGTTTTTTGGCTTTCTAAGCGGATTTTAATTGAAAAAAAAGCCGGGTTGTGTATAATGATAAGAGTGACTTTTTAACAGCATTTAAATAGGTAAAAAAGAGCAGCGCTCGTCTGTGGGAATTGCTCTGACGATGGAGGAACAACATGATCCAAGCAAACAACGTAACACTACGCGTAGGAAAAAAGGCTCTCTTCGAGGACGTAAATATCAAATTCACAGAAGGCAACTGCTATGGACTGATCGGCGCAAACGGCGCTGGCAAGTCTACCTTCCTCAAGATTCTTTCCGGTGCGCTGGAGACCACAAACGGAGATGTTTCGATCACTCCCGGCCAGCGCCTCTCTGTTCTGGAACAGGATCATTTCAAGTACGATTCCTACCCGGTCATGGACACTGTCATCATGGGAAATGAACGGCTCTACTCGATTATGAAGGAAAAGGACGCGATCTATGCCAAAGAAGATTTCACTGACGAGGACGGGATCCGCGCCAGTGAGTTGGAAGCAGAATTCGCTGAGATGGATGGCTGGGACGCAGAGTCCAATGCGGCGATGCTCTTAAACGGCCTGGGGATTGGCACCGATCTGCACTACAGTATGATGTCAGATCTAAACGGCAATGAGAAGGTCAAAGTCCTGCTGGCAAAAGCTCTTTTCGGCAACCCGGATATCCTGCTTTTGGACGAGCCAACGAACCATCTGGACCTGGATGCCATCGCCTGGCTGGAAGAATTCCTGATCAACTTTGACAACACCGTGATCGCGGTCTCCCACGACCGTTATTTCCTGAATAAAGTCTGCACCCATATTGCGGATATCGATTACGGCAAGATCCAACTCTATGCAGGTAACTATGATTTCTGGTACGAATCCAGCCAGCTAATCATCAAGCAGCGCAAAGAAGCCAATAAGAAAAAGGAAGAGCAGATCAAGGAACTGCAGGAGTTCATCTCCCGCTTCTCTGCTAACGCTTCTAAATCCAAACAGGCGACTTCCAGAAAACGTGCACTGGAAAAGATCGAGTTGGACGACATCCGTCCTTCCAGCCGGAAATACCCTTATATCGATTTCCGGCCGGAGCGTGAGATTGGCAATGAGGTGCTCACCGTAGAGGGCATCAGCAAGACAATCAATGGCGAGAAGGTACTGGACAACATCTCCTTTATCGTAGGACACGACGATAAGATCGCCTTTGTGGGCGGCAACGAGCTTGCCAAGACAACGCTCTTTAAGATCCTGATGGGCGAAATGGAACCTGACGAAGGGAATTATAAATGGGGCGTTACCACTTCGCAGGCTTATTTCCCGAAGGATAACACTGTAGAATTTGACAACAATTACACCATCACGGAATGGCTCATGGGCTACTCTCCCGTCAAGGATGTGACTTATGTGCGCGGTTTCCTCGGTCGTATGCTTTTCGCCGGGGACGACGGCGTCAAGAAAGTAAAGATACTCTCCGGCGGTGAGAAGGTACGCTGTCTGCTTTCCAAAATGATGATCAGTGGTTCTAACTGCCTGATCTTCGACGAGCCTACCAACCATCTGGACATGGAATCGATCACCGCTTTAAATGAAGGTATGAAAAAGTTCAAAGGCGTAGAGTTATTCTCCTGCCATGACCATCAGGTCGTACAGACGACGGCCAACCGCATTATGGAAATCCTGCCGGACGGCTCCCTCGTCGATAAGATCACTACCTATGACGAATACCTTGCAAGCGATGAAATGGCGAGAAAGCGTACCGTATACACGAGTACTGCCACCGCTGAGGATGACGATTGATCGCTGGAGGAACGCAATGAAACCGGTTGACTTACACACACATTCTAACAAATCTGACGGCAGCTACTCTCCTGCCGAACTGGTAGACTACGCTGTCGTAAAGGAGCTCAGTGCCGTTGCGCTGACTGACCACGATACCATCGACGGTTTGCAGGAGGCCGTCTCCCACGCAAAAGCACTCACACAGGCAGGACTTCCTTCTGTTGAAGTGGTTCCCGGTATCGAGTTTTCTACAGAATATGAGAAAAAGGACGTCCACGTCGTAGGGCTGTATATTTCCTACGACGCGCTGTCTTTCCATGCAAAGCTCCAGGAATTTGTGGATTCCCGGATCAACCGCAATATCAAAATGTGCCAAAACCTACAGACCGCCGGCATAGACATCACTTTCGAAAAGTTACAGGCAAAAACTCCTGGCGCTGTGATCACCCGCGCACATTACGCCGCCTATCTGCTCGAAGAAGGATATGTGAAAAGCCGGCAGGACGCTTTTTCCCAATATCTGGGCGACCACACGAAATACTTTATTCCACGCGAAAAGGTGACCCCGATCCAGGCTGTCAATTTAATCCTGGAAGCGGGCGGTATTCCCATTCTCGCCCACCCGCCGCTATATCACATGGGAAGCGAGCGGCTTGAAAAGTTAGTCGCAAACCTGAAAGAAGCCGGGCTTATGGGCATCGAAGCGCTCTATTGCAGCTATACGAACCAGGAGGAACGGGATATGCGCAGACTGGCCGGGCGGTATGAGCTTCTCTTAAGCGGCGGCTCCGATTTCCATGGCATCAACAAACCTGGTCTGGATCTGGGCACCGGATACGGAAAGCTATTCGTACCGGAAGAGTTTCTGGACAAGATCAAAGAGGCCTATTCATGCCTGCATGCCCATACCGTTCCCAACACAAATGCTCCGTAAGAAATGAAAGGACCACAATTCCCTATGAAACTTTTATTTACTGACTTAGATGGAACCTTACTCAACAATGACAGCCAGATTTCTCCTGATACCAGAGCTTTCCTGGATGAGTTTCTTGCTGCCGGCAACAAGCTCATTCTCTCTTCCGGACGCCCCACAGACAGCGTTCTGGAAGTCAAAAATAACGCCGGACTATCGCAGCCCGGCATTCTGTTAAGCTGTTATAACGGCGCACAGATCTATGACTGCGACAGCCGCCGCACCATCATGGCGAAAAGGCTGCCGCTTTCCTACGTTTCCTATCTTCAGGAACAGGCGGCGTACCATGATCTGCATCTTCAGACCTACCAGGAAAATGCCGTCGTTTCTCCCGCAGATGACGAAGAAATCCGTTTTTATCGGATACGGATCCATCTGCCTCTCGTCGTTTCCCCTGTTCTGACAGACGCACTGACCGACGGTCCCTACAAAATGCTCGCCGCCTCTCTGCACGACCACAGTAAATTAGAAGCTTTCCGGCTTAGTATCTCCGACTGGTCTAAGGGTAAGATCCAGACCATCTATTCCAATGACCTATACCTGGAACTTTTCCGGCAAGACGCTGGCAAGGGCAATGCCCTGCGCTTTCTATGCTATCACTTCGGCGTCCCTCTGTCAGATGCCTACGCCGCCGGAGATGCGCAAAATGATATTTCCATGCTGCAGGCTGCAGGCACCGGCATCGCCATGCGCAATGCCCCTGATCAAGTGAAGGAAGCCGCCGACCTCGTTACTGACCTGGATAACGATCAGGATGGCCTGGCCAGGCTGATGCAAAAACTCTTGTGACTTCCGCTCATCCTTCCACGATCAGATATCTTCCGTCCCCAATCTCAAATACTTCTTCCGCTTCCAGGATGCTGTCCTCGTCAGCATCCTCGATATCAATCCCTTCCTCCTCGAAAAATTCCCACACTTCTCTGACGGAATCCACCACCACTGCCATACAATCCTCCAAAAATGTTTCCGCTTCCTCCAGCGTCTCCGCTACTGGCTCCGGATAAAGCTGTGACTGGTTCTCCAAAAAACATTGCAGTACCTTCTCATCAAACATAGTCTACTCCTTTCTCTACCATAGCCCTCTCTTCTTCAATTCCTGACAGACTCTGCCCACAGGAAGCCCGACCACATTATTGTAATCCCCACAGATTCCCTGAATGTAGGCGGCGCAAAACCCCTGAATTGCGTATGCACCGGCTTTGTCCATCGGTTCTCCACTTTCTACATATTTCCTGATGTCCTCCGATGTCATGGAATACATCGTGACATCCGTGCATTCGCTGAAGACAGCATACATAGCCGACATATCCTTATACTTCCAGGCAAGCGTCACCCCTGTATAGACCTGATGGCTGCTGCCCTGAAGCTTCTCAAGCATCCTGACGGCATCTTCTCTATCTGCAGGTTTGCCTAAAATCTCACCCCAGCAGGATACCACTGTATCCGCCCCGATCACGATGAAATCCTCTTTTCCCTCTCCAGACAGCCTGCCGCATACATCCACTGCTTTCAGATAGGACAATTCCTCCACGATCTCGTTCGGTTCGGTCTTCGTACTCTTCTCCTCCACCGCGCTCGGCATAGTCTTAAATGAAATTCCCACCTGCCGCAGCAATTCTTTCCTGCGGGGTGAGGCTGATGCCAGATATATTTTCATACTATAGATTTCCTTTCTCTGCTCCTCGTGACAATATTATATAACGGTCTGTGCTGAATTAATAGACTTTCTTGTTGTTTTCGTCACTCTTTTGATGCATTAAAAAAATCTTCTGGCCGGAGATTGGAATGCAAGGTAGGATATTTGTAAAACAATAGAAGATGAAAAGGAGAGAGCACCATGATCAAACAACAAACCTGCACAGAGAATTATCTGGAATACTGCCAGACACAGAAGTGCCTGGATGAAAAAACGCTGAAAGCATACCGGATCGATCTAAGGCAATTTAACGAACAGATTTCCGGGAAACATATCACAGAGGTCACTTCTGCCGAGTTAGAAACCTTTATCGCCAATCTTCACCAATTATACAAGCCCAAAACCGTAAAACGCAAGATTGCCGCAGTCAAAGCCTTTTTTCATTATTTGGAGTATAAGGAGTTAATCGACCGAAATCCCTTCAACAAAATTCAGGTACGCTTTCGGGAACCTGTAATTTTACCCAAAACCATACCCTTACCGATCATGGAGACCTTTTTATCCACAATATACCGTCAATATAACACCGCCAAAACATCCTATCAGAAACTGAATGCCCTGCGGGACGCTGCCGTCGCAGAACTTCTGTTTGCTTCCGGTATGAGAATTTCTGAACTATGCATGTTGAAAAGCAATGATATAAACCTGCTTGACGGAACAATTCTGATCTACGGAAAAGGTGATAAAGAGCGGCGCATTCAGATTGGAAGTGAGATGGTTTTGCAGATTTTAAAAGACTACAAGAACAGCTTCTATGCACAAACACAATCCTGCGGCCGCTTTTTTACAAGTCAGTCCGGTAAACCGTTGTCAGATCAGGCCGTGCGAAGGATGATAAATAAGTACACAGCCCTGGCATCTATAGAATTGCACATTACACCTCATATGTTCCGGCACACCTTTGCGACAAGCCTGTTGGAAGCCGATGTTGATATACGCTATATCCAGGAAATGCTAGGACACAGTTCCATCAATATTACGGAAATATATACGCATGTCACCGTGGCTAAGCAAAGAGATATTCTCGCCGCGAAACATCCCAGGAAAGATTTTCATATATAACCGGGACTGAGAAAACGATCCATGAAAGGAGGCGGTGCAGGACGGATTTTATGGATAATAGAAAGTTATCCGTTGGATGATAATATAATGAAAGTGGTGCAGTCTATGGTTTACAAGAAAGAGGATTTTTATAAAATAGAAAAAGAGTTTATCGACATATTTAATAGAAATTGGTCGGATTTCCTAAATTCATTATTTTTTCAGCAACAACAGTTTATTTCTGGAAATCGTTTGCGACCTCTTATCGTTTTAGTAGGTTACCTGGCGACGAAACAGGATTTACATATTGATTCAAAGGAATATGAAAAAATCAGCAGATTGTCCTTGAGTATAGAGTTGATCCATAAAGCTTCCTTGATTTTAGATGACTT
>CAJTRA010000035.1 GCA_910578345.1 uncultured Lachnospiraceae bacterium
TGATAAATTCCATGGTCAGGGAAAGAAGGGGTGGAATTTAGTTTTGCAAATCACAACAACTATAAATGCAAATAAATTTTTCAACTTATGTATTGTCTTTTTTAATATTTTTGAATATAATCATAGATGAAATAAGAATTTTGCTTTTATGTGGTCATGAATTACAAATTCAAATGAGGTTACATTATGTAGTTTCCTATTAACGATATTTTGAACAATACCACTTTTGGTATTGAAAATAATTTTACTGACGAAATAGATTCCATTATCAATCAAATTTTGGCACACACAAAAAATGAAAATGAGGCATAATGCCTCATTTTTTGATTTTACAACTATTTTTTCTTTTACACTCTTTTTCATATTAGCAACTTCTTTGTTCTCTTTTTCAATCAGATCCTCATATCTTTTATACCAATTCAAATAAAGAGCAGATACATTGGAAAACAATCTGTCGCATTCCAAAACATTGTCATAAAATACAAATATATACAACATATGAACACATTGAAAAAATGCTTTATGCAAAGATTGATCAAAGATGCATCCATCTTCTCTTTCGCATGAGCTATTTCAAATCGATCAATCTTCATTTCAACTTGTGTTCCATCCTCGTTTTTGACTATATTCTTTCCCTCATAGTGGTCTATCAAATATCCCGCACATGTAGGCTTATATTCTTCTGTTCTTCTGTTCTTTTCATCCTCTCTCCGTATGACTATGTTTTTTATATCATCATTTTACATAATCATACTACTTTTTTTTCAACCATTTTCAACAAAGCAGAAGTAATTCTGACCATACCTGCAGGTCTCCCTGCTACGTCAACAAATACACCGAAAACGTAGTCCCTACTCCCACCGTAGATTTCACGCTGATATACCCTCTCTGCCTGGTGATAATCTCCTGCGCCAGACAGAGTCCCAGGCCAACGCCCTCTTTAGCCGCTGCCGCCTCGCTGCGCCAGAAACGTTTGAACACTTCGTTGTACTGCTCTTTTGGAATACCGATACCGGTATCTTCAATGTCCACACGGGTATAGAACTGCCACGGACGTACCCGGATGCTGATCCTGCCGCCCTCCGGCGTATATTTGACCGCATTGTCCAGAAGATTGCCCAGGGCTTCCGCTGTCCACTTACCATCATGTCTGGCCACGATGCTGTCGTCGCATTCCACTGACAGCGTAAGCTTCTTTGCCTCTGCCCTAGCCCAGATTCCGTTTAACGCCTGCGCGATAGTGTCATACAGATTCGCCTTTTCCATGTGCAGAGTGAATGTGCCTGTCTCCAGCCGCGACATTTTGATCAACGACTGCAGCAGAAAATCCAGTTTGTTGATCTGTCCCGCCATGGTATCCAGAAATTCTCCGCGTTTCTCGCTGCTCAACTCGTGGGACTGCAGGATTCCCATGAACATCTGCAGATTGGCGATCGGCGTCTTGACCTGGTGGGAGATATCCGACACCAGTTCCTGGATCACCTGTTTATCCTGCCTGCTCTGTCTGCGCCCTTCGCTCATCAGGTCATAATATTGCATAAATTTTCCCTGAATCCTTGCCGTCAGTGTATCTTCGTAAGGAAAATAGTCTGCCGGCTCCCGTTCTGCGATCAGATCATCTAATGTCCGGCAAAGTTCATCTGTAAACTGGCAAAGCTGCCGTCTCTGCCACAGACTCCACAACAATCCCAGCACACACAATCCCCCGCAAAGCCCCAGCAGAGCCGCCCGGATGTCTGCCCGCGGCACCCAGACCCACACCACATAAGCAAAGCAGGTGAACATCATCACCCCCGCCGCCAGTGTGCACCATCTCATCACCCTGTCTATTCTCTGTCCCATTTCCTAATCCCCTGTTCCTCTTCGTACCGACCCGTTCTTATACCATTCTTATACCTTGCTTGCACCAGGAAGAATGCAAGCGCAGCGCATTCTTCCAGACATGATTTAGAACTACTTAGATCGTGTTTTTTACGATCTTAGTAGTTCTTCATGTCTTTTTCCCATATATACCCCATCCCACGCACCGTCTTGATATACACATGCGTCTCATCCTCGATTTTCGCCCGCAGTCTGTTCATTGTCACCGTCAGCGTATGGTCGTCAATAAATTTCCCCTCGCAGTCCCAAAGCTTCTCCAACAGCAGCCGCCTGGTGACCACATTGCCGGCATTGGCCACGAGCACCCGGAGCAGCTTATATTCGTTCGGCGTGATCGACAGCTTCTCACCGTCCCGCAGGGCAGTCAGGGCTTCGAAATCAAGCTGCAGGAAATCGTCCCGGTAGCACAGTTCTTCCGTCTGCCTGCCCGCGGCCGCCCCCTGCCCGCCGGCCGCAGCGCCGCGGCGCAGGGCGACTTCCACCTTTTTTAACAGAATCGGCATCCGGAACGGCTTCGTGATATAGTCCTCCGCTCCCAGGTCATAACCGGTTAACACATCCTCTTCCAGGTCGTTGGCCGTCAGGAAGATAACCGGCAACGCCGGACGCATCCCCTTGATCTTCCGACATAAGTCAAACCCGTCTCCGTCCGGCAGGTTGACATCTAAAAGTGCCAGAGAAAAGTGCTCCTGCTCCACAAGATATTCTGCTTTCCGGCAGTTGTAAGCCGCCTGCGTGGCATAGCCCGCGCTGTCCAGTTCGAAACATAGCCCCGTGCTCAACGCCAGGTCGTCCTCCACTACTAAAATCCGTTCCATAACTGTTTCTCCCATTCCGATCAGATCCGATTCTGTTATCAGTATAGCAGAATTTCTCAGAGAAAAAAAGCAATGAGACATTGCCTGACGAATGGTAATCCTTTCGATAGAGATTTGCCTGCAGACGATGCCTAAGATTGGCACAAAGTTTAACGCAGCAGTTGAAATCCCATGATAACCGCCCCCAGCGCTGTCAGCACGACACCAACAGCCCGATTCAGCGTTTTCGGCTGCGCCTTGTTGGCAAACAACGCGGCAATGCGCGCCCATATAAGAGTAAAGAATACACACAGAGCACATACTGGCAGATCCGGCATGCCTCCAATCACAAAGTGTGATAATGCCCCGGTCAGCGCCGTAAAGGTCATGATAAACACGCTGGTCCCTATCGCTGTTTTCAGCTCATAGCCCAACACACTTGTCAGGATCAGAAGCATCATCATACCGCCACCGGCACCGACGAAGCCACAAATGCTCCCGATTAGCATACCGCAGACCAGCGACTGGATGGTACGTTTCCTCGCGGAAGTCTCTTTCATGGATTCCTTCGTTGTCATAACTGGACGCACTATGAATTTGATGCCAAGCAAAAACGTCATAAAGACTGAAAAGCCACCCATAGTCGCAGCGGGCACAAGACTTGCCGCATAGCTGCCCGTCACCGTGAAAACCAACACGCTTCCCATCATGATCAAGCCATTTCTGATATCCAGATTTTCATTCTTATGATAAGTATAAGCGGAAACCGCACTCGCCAATACATCCGAGGACAGCGCAATCCCTACGGCCATATAGGGATCCATATGCAAAAAAGTGATCAGCATTGGACTGATCACCGCTGCGGCGCTCATTCCGGCAAAGCCAGTGCCGAGGCCTGCTCCCATCCCCGCAAAAAATGTGACAAAAATAATCAATACGATTTTCATATGCTACTTTGCCTCCTCCAGGATTGCGTCTAAATTTTCTTCGATAATATTTATTGCGGTCAAAAAGGCTCTGCGCATTTCATCCTCTGTATTGTAAAACAGTTTCTCAAAGAAGATGTTTTGGAGTTGTCTTCCCTGATCGATGATCGGTTGTGCCTTATCCGTACAAAGCAGTTCAGTTTTACGGCGATCCCCTTTCACCGGCTGACGTACCAGATATCCATTCTGCACCAGCCGTTCCACATGGATCGATACCAGATTTGCTTTGATATAACGAATTTCAACGATATCACTTGCTGTTTTGTAGGCGGGATTGTTTCCCAAAAACATCAGAATATCAAACGCTGTCTGCGGCAGATTCAATTCCTGACAAAGCGGCTTACAGACCACATGATATGCCATGGCAATCTTTCTGGAAAACTCTATACTTGGATTCATACTTTCCTCCATTATGTTCGATTTTGAATGTTTCATTTTTGAAATATTTTAACACATACATTATACAATGTCAATAGTTTTGACGGTATCTGCCGTTTTGCCAGAGAAACGACAGTCTCTGTTGTCGCCATAGCGTCTGCCTCCTCACATGAAAGATGCTCTAAATGAGTCTTCCCTGACCATGAGAAATCTCATGATCAGGAAGTCATTTAGAGCATCTTGCACCGACAACTGCTATGTAATAATCGATAGCGTAAGTGAGTTCTTCCCTATACCAGCCGGAACTTCACGCAGTTCACCGTACTGCTGTCCGCTCCCACAAACGCTTCAAATTCCCCGGCTTCACTCTCCCATCTGTCGTTCTCTGTCAGGAATCGCAGCATCTCTTCCCGGATCTCGAAAGTCACGATCTCCTCCTCGCCCGGCTTAAGCGTCACCTTCCGGAATCCTTTCAACTCCTTCACCGGCCTCACCACGCTGGCGCTGGTATCATGCAGATACAGCTGCACCGTCTCCGTGCCGGCTACATCGCCCACGTTCTTCACGCTCACCGACACCTGCAGCGTCTCTGCCCCGGTCATCGTCTCCTTGTCAATCTCCGCCGGAGAAATGGCAAATCTGGTATAGCTTAAGCCATACCCGAAAGGATAGAGCGGCTCATTGGGAATATCCAGGTATTTGGAACGGAACCGGTCTTTGTCCTTGCCTTCCACATGAGGCCGCCCCGTGGAATACTCGTTATAGTGCACCGGCACCTGTCCCACACAGTATGGGAAACTCATGGGCAGTTTCCCGCCGGGCGCATAGTCTCCTGACAGCACATCTATGATCGCCCGCGCGCCTTCCGTTCCCGGCATCCACACCTGCAGCACTGCCTGCGCTTTCCTGGAAATCTCGCGGATATCCAGCGGACGCCCGGAGAAAAGAACCACGGCCACCTTGTCATTCACCTCGCAGACCTTTCGGAACAGTTCCATCTGTACCTGCGGGATCTGAAGCTCTGCTCTGCTGGTAGCCTCGCCGGACTGCAGCCTGTGCTCGCCCAGCGCCAATACCACCATGTCCGCCTCTGCGGCAGTCTTTACCGCCTCCTCGATCATGGCCGTGCATTCTTCCATCGAAGCCTCCTCTTCCGCGGCCTCCATAAATCCTTCCAGCTTCATCTCACCGCCAAGAACAGAACATCCTGATGCAAACAACGCTGTTTCGCTCCCTTCCCGTTCTAATACAGCTTCTTTTAAAGTGATAATATCCTTCGTCTCTCCCACGATGGACCAGGAACCGATCATGTTCCGGTTATCCACATAAGGCCCGATAAAGGCCGTCTTCTTTCCTTTCTGTAAAGGCAGTACATTCTCATTCTTCAACAGCACGAAAGATTTTCTGGCCGCTTCTCTGGCAAGCGCTCTGTGCTCTTCGCATAGTATGACTGCCTGCTCTTTCTCTTCATCCGCATCCTTATAAGGATTCTCGAACAATCCCAGCTTGTTTTTCAGCGTCAGGATCCGGTAAACCGCCTCGTCCACCAACGCCTCCGGGATCTCTCCTTCCCGTACCAGCTTACAGAGATGCTCAGAATAAATACCGGTCATCATATCAATATCCACTCCGGCCTGCGCCGCCCGCACAGCCGCTTCCTTCCGGTCCGCACAATAGCCGTGATAGATGATCTCTTCAATCGCTGCCCAGTCGGAAATCAGAACCCCGTCAAAGCCCATCTCTTCCCGCAATACTTTCCGCATCAACCATTTATTCCCGGTAGCCGGAACGCCGTCGATCGTATTAAAGGATGTCATCACCAGCGCTGCGCCCGCATCGATCCCAGCCTTGTAGGCAGGCAGATAGAACTCCTTCAGCGTATGTCTGGACAATTCTACGGTATTATAATCCCGTCCCGCGGTGGGCGCGCCGTACCCGGCAAAATGCTTTACACAGGCCGCGATGCTGTAAGGCTCCTGCAGGTCCTCCCCCTGATAGCCCTTCACCATCGCTTCTGCAAACAGGCTGTTTAAGTATGGATCCTCACCCGTAGACTCCATCACCCGTCCCCAGCGGGCATCCCGCACCAGATCTACCATCGGGGAAAAGGTTACATGCAGACCGCTGACCGCCGCCTCCTTCGCCGCCATCCGGGCACACCTCCTGGCAAGCTCCGGTTCAAAAGTCGCTCCCTGACCCAGCGGGATCGGATAGATCGTCTTGAGTCCGTTGATCACATCCAGCATAAAAAGCAGCGGGATCTTATGGGGATGCTTCTCCATAAACTCCTGCTGAATCTTCTTCAGCTTCTCTGCACCCAATGCACCCAGCACAGAACCGGCCTGCGCAACATTCTCCTGCGTAAATCCTTTCTCCGCCATCGGTCCCATGGCCGTCATGTCCCCGGTGAAAAATCCACCGGCCAACTGCAGCATCTGATTTACCTTCTCCTCCAGTGTCATGTCCTGCATAAGCTGCTGCACTTTCTGCTCTGTCATATTTGTCTTCCTCCTTTACATAACTTACTTCTACGTGGATATTGCCGGCTATGCCTGCAGTATCCCTGCACGCGTAATAGAAGTTTAACCTTCCCGTCATGCCTCCTATGGCTGCATAAACAATCCGTGAGAAGAATCGCGTCCTCTGTGATTCTACCCCTGTCTGAACTTCCGCCTGTAATCCAGCGGGGAATACCCCGTATTTTCCTTGAACATCTTCGTAAAATAGGAGAAATTACTGTACCCCACATAGATCGATACCGTATTGATCGGCAGATTGCTCTGAGCAAGCAGTTTCTTCGCCTCCTCCACCCGCTTCTTCAGTATATAAGAACTGATCGAAATACCCATCTCTTTCTTGAAAATCCTGGATATGTAATCGGTATTCAGATAGACCAGCTCAGCCAGACTGTCTCGCCTGATCTCCTCCTTATAATGTACATCGATATACTGACGGATCTGTTCTACCACCGACCCGGTCTGCACGCAGGATCAGATTGCAGGCAAATTCCTCGGCGCTGCGCATTCCCTTCAGCGCATTTTGCTGCGCGTCCTCGCTCTCCTTTCCCGAAAAAAGCAGGTGCGCCTTAATCTCTTTCCTCTCCAGCCAGGAATATACCATTTGCATGAGACCCATCTGAAAAACCCGCAGAATCTCTCTGGTGATCAGTTCCTTTTCTTCCATCCCTTCCAGATAGCCCATTATAGATGAGATCAGTTCTTCTTCCTTTTCCTGCTCCAGCAGTGCTTTCCATACCCCCAGATTCGGATTCTGCACAGAAGATTCCGGAAATTCAAAATCCGACTGATACAACACCCGGTTCCATATGGAAAGACTGTTATCCCGCATATCCTGCAGCAGCGCAAAGGAATTCGGAAGCGTATCGGTCTGTCCCGGACTTCCCACGCCGCACCAGATGTTCATCTGCAGCCGCTCCCCCATCCAGTGGATAAACTGCTCGAATACGCCCTTGTCTTTTAACTGATCCATGGTCTGCACATTCCCCTCTGTTTTCCTGCAGACCGTCACACTGCTTCCTGAGCCTCCTGGAACCACAACCTCCACCAGATAGCCCATCCCTTCCAACATCTCGGATAGCACGTTCTCCACGATAAAAAAGAGTGTCTTTTCATCCCAGGCGCTCTGACTCTTCACACCGTCATAGAACGTGAGATACAAAAGCAAAAACTCCGTCTCCTCCGCATAGGATAATAAAGAAGCGCCCTGAAGATTCCCCCGCAGCAGTTCCGTCCAAAAATCCCTGCGCAGAAGTGACTGGTTCTGCCGCCACAGCCTGCTCTCGGTTCTGTCGTCCGCATTTTTCCTTGCTTCCTTCACCTTCTCTGCCGCTCTTCCAACAGCAGCCGCCAGTTTATCATAATCGATCGGCTTTAAGAGATAGTCAACACTGTTCATAGCAATCGCATGCCGGGCGTAATCAAACTCTGCGTAGCTTGTCAGAAAGATAACCTGTACTGTATACTTATTATCTCTTACCCATTGGATAAAGTCAAACCCACTCTGCCTTGGCATGACAATATCACTGATGATGATATCGATGGAAACCATTTCCATAATGCGCTGTGCCTGTTTCATGGAAGAAGCGGAATAGATCTCGTCAATTCCCTGCTGTTCCCAATCTACATTTTTCCTGATGCTCTCCACCACATACTCTTCATCATCCACCATTAACAGTTTCATGCTCTACTCCCCTATCCCTCCTCCGCCGGTCTGCGCATAACGCCGATACGGGATATGGATATCCACAATTGCGCCGCCCAGCGGACTATTGCTGAAATTCATCTCTCCCATCCCATTATAATAAAGCTTAAACCGCTTTAAGCAGTTGGCAATCCCCACATGATGCCCTCCATCGGAGATTCCTTCTCCCCTCTGCAGCCGCTCCAGGACATCCGGCGCAAATCCGTCGCCTGTATCTGAAATGTAGATATTCACATAGGTTCCCTCTTCCCGGTCCTCCGGATAGACCGTAACGGAAATCAGGATCTTTTCCTCCAATGTCAGCGCATGTTTGGCCGCATTCTCCACAAACACCTGAATCAAAAAGGGGAAAATTTCCGCATCCCGCACTTCCTCGTGTACCTCCACATATCCCTCAAAACTACCCGGATAGCGCAGCAGCAGGATATCAAGATAGTTCTGGCAGTGTAGTGTCTCGGCTGTCACTGGCACCCTCTCACTGGTGTTCCGGAAAATATAGGTCAGATAGTCCGCCGTGATCTTACTCATCCTGCGCGCACTGTCATACTGCCTGAAATCGATCATACTGTAGATAAAATTCAGGCAGTTCAGATAGAAATGCGGGCGGATCTGCAGTTTCAGAAAATCCATCTCCACTTTCTGCTTTTCCAGCGCCTGCTCATATAGGGTAATCTTCAGTCTGCGGATCTGATGGATCATGTTCTTGAACTTGTCGTCGATCCGCTCCAGCTCCAGGAGGCTTTCCTCCGTCAGGTTTAAAGCATATTCCCCGCTGTCGTATTGTTCTAGTTTACGGGTAAAGCGCTGTACCGGCTCTAAAATATTTCTTTTCAGATAGATAAGAATTACGATCCCGGATGCGATCAGCATTGCCGCCAGCGTAGCCAGTACAGCCACACTTCCCATCACCACGTCCCAGATCCGCTCCCCGGAAATCTTCATGCGAATGGAAAAGGGCGCCTGGGACAACTGCTTTTCGATCGAATACTTGTCTGTCTCCTTCGCCTCCACATTCTTTTCTGAGATACCATGGCTGGTGAGCATACCCACGTTCTCCCCCTGTTCATTCACCAGGCAGACATATCCGTTTTTACCCATGATAATGTTGGAAAATGGCTCCAGGATGCTTTTCACATTGACATAGCATCCCAGATAAACGCCCTGGTTCTGCGCGATCTTGCACATATAGGTCTCTCCGCCGCTTGTAATGATATTCCATTTCTTCTTCACCGAATAAGGCATACCGGAATCATTCAGTTTCCCAATCTGAGAAAGCACCGCCTGTTCCATATGCTCCTCTCCGGTATAGCTTCCCTGGGAATCGATACTCAGTCGGAAATACCGCTCCTTGTTCTCCAGATAGAGGAAGAAGCAGTATTCCTGCCCATACTCCCAGGCACTGGAAAAGAAAGTCTCCCGCAGTTTTACAAGCGGATAATCCAGATCATATTCCTCATCCATCATATTCACATAATTCCAAAACACAGAAGTCGGCTGGTTCTTCTCCATCATGACAGAGAAGAGATGGCGGCTGATCCTCTGGAAGCGGTTATCCAACTCGCTGGTATACAATTCTGACATCTGATCCAATTCCTGGATCGCCAAAGCTCTCTCTCTGCCCAGCAGCAGTATGCTTCCCACAATATAGACCAGCAGAACCAATACCAGAACTGCCAGCACCCTCTTCACCTGCTGCGCCATCGTCCGCTGTACTCTGTATTTTGAAATCTGCATATTTACCTCTACTCTCTCCGCCTTTTCCTGCTATCCTTTGACCGCCCCCCCCCAGCGTGATTCCTTCTGCAAAATATTTCTGCAGGAACGGATAGATGATAAACAGCGGCAGCATAGCGATAAAGGCAATCGCCATACGGATAGATGTAGCCGGAAGTTTCGCCACTTCCGCCCCGATATTTCCTACCACCTTACCGCTTGCAAGATACTGGATATCCGTGATCATCTGGTTCAAAAGATTCTGAATACTAAACAGCTTCTGCCCTTGGTTTCCTGACAGATAGTATAAGCCGTTCGTCCAGTCATTCCAATACCCCAAGCCGGAAAATAATCCCATCGTGACAAGGATCGGCTTGCCAAGCGGCATAATCAATCTGTAACGATTTTAAAATTAGGTATGCTATAGGCGACGGTCTCTGACCGTCCTAT
>CAJTRA010000036.1 GCA_910578345.1 uncultured Lachnospiraceae bacterium
GTACCAGCCCGGTAGTAGGTTATGGCATACCTAATTGCAATCGTTACAGTTTAAGTATATACAGCTTTTTGATGCCCGGCAATAGCACGATAAGCACTTTTTTTTATCCATAAAGACGGTTTCCCTGTTCTTTCTTGTGTTTTTTTCGGCAGTTTGCTACAATTTGCCTAAACAAATAGATCTTATAGGAGGATTTCTCATGACACCTACCATTTATAATGTATCTACCATACACTCTGTAGATGATATTTTCTGTTGTTCCACCTTCGCTGTAGACCAGTTTAACTGGGGCGGCGACTATCGGCCTGTCACTTCCGGCCGGTTGGGCTTTCTGCCGGATACTGCATTTGTCCTGGAAATGACCTGTCAGGAGTCGGATCCTTGTCGTATCTACCGGCAGGATAACGATCCTGTCTATCTGGACTCCGCCATGGAAGCTTTCTTCTGTTTTGCACCAGAAGAAAAGGATCCCTGCTATCTCAACTTCGAGATGAATGCGAATGGAGCCATGCTGGCCTGCTATGGAAGAAGCCGTCAGAACCGTTCCCCCTTTTCAGAACAGGTCCGGCAGGATCTGCTCTGTGAAGCAAACATCCTGGAAAACTGCTGGAGCGTTCGGCTGACACTCCCTCTGACACTGGTACGTTCTCTCTATCCCAAGGTAACTCTGGACTGCGGAAGCCATTTTACATGCAATTTCTATAAGATAAAAGAGAGCAAAGATCTGACGCATTTTGCCAGCTTTGCTCCCATTCCTGTTCCAGAACCTAACTTCCACCTGCCAGAATATTTTGCACAGGCAAGCATCTTATAGACTCCTTCCTGTCTTCATCAGTCTTCATCCCGGTACATAGCTAACAGGCTCTCAAACCTCGGCTTCACTTCTGTAAACGCTTTCAAAAGCTTAGGTGAGAACACACCGCTGTGTCCGTTTAAAATCATTTGATATGCCTTATCTGATTCATAGGCGATCTTGTAGACACGCTTAGAGGTCAGGGCATCATATACATCCACCAGAGAAACGATCTGGGCTGCTATGCTGATCTCATCCCCTTTCAAGCCATCGGGATAGCCATTGCCGTCATATTTCTCATGGTGATGTCTGGCAATATCATAAGCATAATCAAAGATCGCCCTGTCATTCAAGCGAACTCTGTGCTGGATGATCTCGGCGCCTTTGGTTGTGTGAGACTTAATCAGTTCGAATTCATCCTTCGTCAGCTTAGCCGGTTTCAGAATGATACTGTCCGGAATTGCAATCTTTCCGATGTCATGAAGTGAAGATGCCCATCCGATCTGTATAAGCTTCTCCGCTGTCAGTTCATACTCAGGATACAGCTTCATGACACTTTTGCCCAGACAGATCGAATATTCCCTGATTCTCTTAATATGCTGCTTGGATTCCATATTTCTGAATTCCACGATGTTGCTCAGCGAATCAATTAAGATCTCATTTACATGGTTCAGTTTCTTCGTCTGCTGGCGCAGAATACTGTTCTGCTTCTGCATATTAATATTCTGTTTCTTGACCATCAGCTCCAACTGCATTTTATGCTGGAACCAGCCAATTGCATTCTGGACTACCTGCTTCACAACCTCCGGCTGATACGGCTTCTTAACATAGCTCACAATCCCATATTCATAGCCTTTCCGTTCCAATTCTGAAGAACTCTCTCCAGTGATCATAATGAAAGGTATCTTACTTACAATGTTCTTTTCCTTCAAATATTCCAACACCGCAAAGCCATCCATCACAGGCATGATATTATCAAGCAGCACAATGGCGACAGAAGACAGATGATTCCGCAGAAGCTCTATGCCCTCCTTCCCATTCTCAGCCTCTAAGATCTGATATTCTGACTGGAATAACTCGACCAGGATAGACCGGTCAATCGCATTATCCTCAAAAATTAAGATTGTGTCACGCTTCATGTTCTTACCATACTTTCTCTGTTTTCTTAAACAAATTACTCCCACAGCATTACAAAGCTGTCATCACTACCTGCTTATTCCGAAGTTTGAAAACCACCCTACGCACTTCTCCCTTCAGCGTATATTTGATGCCATTAATGGTGATCATACTTCCCTCATGCGCCCTTCCACGCACACAGACAGGTTCTTTCGCGTTCTGCTCCGTCTGATTGACCAGCTTAGACGCCTCGCCATCCATCTCCGCCAGTTCCTGCATCTTGACGTCAATTGCTCCGTAAATCCTGCGCCGCAGATCCTCCGATACCTCCGCTCCTGCCGCGGACATCACCACCATCTTGCTGCGCTCCTGCTCCAGAGATTCCAGATCACTCAGAAGCTGTTCCCGTCTCTCCTCGTATTCCTCCTGCTCCTTTTCATAGACGCCGTTACGCCCGACATCCAGAATGGTCTTAATGTGCAGCCGGTTTCCGAGATTATAGGTATCTACTCCCTTTACCGCACTGATTGTACCGCCCAGCAAAACTCCCTTGCTGCCTGACACAATCACTCTGCCCATCGTGTTAATGCTGCTGTTCATAATATAGTTCGCTTTCACATTGCCACCGGCATTAATATTGGCAGCCTCAAAAAAGCTTCCGGACACTTCTCCACCGGCATCGATAAAGCAATCATTCTTAGAACAGCTTCCTTTCTTAATCATGACATTGCCGCCGGCGATCAGCCGTCCAGTCTCCACATTGTGCTCAATAATGATATCGCCGGTCGCCTTGATATAACCGCCCGAATAAATGCTGCCAATCACATATACCGATCCGTCTACTTCCAGCTTGCCGGTAACGGCAGTCACATCCTCCCGGACAATAAGCATATTGGAGATGTTGATGCGTCCACCTACAAATTCAAACTTTCCATTCATCTTGGAAGTGTACGTAACTCCGTCCGGCTCGATTGTAAATCCAACACCGCGCAGCGGTTTCATCTCCACACCACCCTCGGCATGAATCGATTCCCCATAGATATTCTTTCCTGTCGTACCCTCTTGTGCCCGATGATACAACGCAATCCGTTCGCCTTCGTCCACCATCTCAAAGGCTTCTATATTGACATAGTCAACGCCTCCGTCCGGAAGCGGCGCCGGAATCCGCGGAAGATCCAGCCTGACAAACCATTCAAACCAGCCATCTTTCCCCTTATGCGCCGGAATCCCTTCTGCAATCAAAACCCTTTCATTCATTCTCTTCCGGTTGATCAGATCATCAATTGCATCCTGTTTGATCCCAAATACAATTCCCCGTCTTTCAAGGTCATGATAAATGTCTTCCTTCGTGACCACATTCCCCGGCACCCAGGGAATGTGCGCATATGCCTTATTCCCATTCTCTTCTATGAAAATCGAAAATTCTTTCTTACTGTATGGATCCGCTGGAATCGGCCTGTTCTTTCTGCTGCTCCTGTCCGCATTCCGTTCCTTCTCTGTCGCGCCGGTCTGTTTTCTGCTGATAATAGCTTTCCTTTTCTCCCTCATATCTGTCGCAGAGTAAATCAAAGTACAGTAATCAGACACATCAAAGCCAGCTTCCAGTCCCAGACGGATCTCCCTCATCTGCGCATGGTTAAACAAGACCTTTGCATAAACGGACACATCCAGCTTTTTCTCCAGTCCGAGACGAATCTCCTGCATCTGCATCCAATTATATTTGATATCGGCATAAGGCGACACGTCTAACTCCTCACAGAGTCCGATCCGGATCTCATGGATCTGAGGCGCACACATATTATCCTGAAGCCATTGATCAATCGGCAGCCGATTCATGACCGCCAGACGAATCTCCTCCAAATCATCATCTGCGAACCCCCGTCTGAGGTAAGGGATCAGATCAATACCTGCATAGAGCGATATCCTAATCTGCCTCATTGTCTCATAATTGTTCGCTGGATCTGCATAGACGGAAACATCCACTTTATCCTTAAGACCCATGCGGATCTGTTCCATCTGCAACCAGTTAAATTCTGGATTGGAATATAGAGAAACGTCCAGCCCTTCTTCTTTTCCGCGTATTATCTCCTGATTCTGGGCTTTTTGATATTCTTCATTCTCCATCATGGGAAACCGCAATTCATGTTTTACCGTATTGGAATCTAAATCTGCCATGTCCACACTCCTGCATATCACTGCAAACCTGCCGCTTGCTCTATCATTGATACGATTACATACCGTAAAATCTCTTTCTGAAATTGCCCAGATGCCGCTTCTTATCTTCTATCCGAATCTGTATTGGGATTTCGTTTTAAATGCCCATCCCTCTATGATTCTTTGTCTTCCATGTTTTGACTGTCTGTCACGATTTACGCCTTCATAAATTTATGTTTTGGGCATCACTCATTCATTTCGCTGCGGTATATTTTGAAATAAAGTATCAATGACCATTTTATTGAAGTATAACATATAACCCAAAATCCGTAAATAAATTTTCTCGCTCCATTAACCGGCTCACTTTCCTTCCCAATAGGAACTCCTGAAGTTTTTCCCTTGCACATTCTTGTAAAATTACAATTCCAAAAGAAATCATTGTAAAACTTGGCCTGTCAGAGGGCGACAAACTGGATATCTTTGAAAAGGACGGCTCCATGCCATACCAAAAATCTCCTTTCTTTTTTTCCTGATTTATTCCATCAAAAAAAGCCTGACAGTAAAAGTATGGTTTACTATCAGGCAATTATAACCAGAATACAAAATACAGCGCGATCCCGGTTCATTTTCCGGTCAACACTCGTATGCTTATCTTTGCAGCCATGCAATCTATGGTGCCTCTTCTGAGGCTGAATCTTTAAACAAAAAAACCCGCAAACATCAATCTACGGGCTTTTCAACCTCCCCGAGTAGGGCTCGAACCTACAACCCCGCGGTTAACAGCCGCGTGC
>CAJTRA010000037.1 GCA_910578345.1 uncultured Lachnospiraceae bacterium
GGTAAGGGCGCTGAAAGCGCTGGTTACTTTTGCAGACAGGAGCAGAAGGAACCTTGTCCAGTTGAAGGACGTATCATTTAAAAAACGGTAATAAGTATTCTTGGAGACTGCCAGGTCTTTCCGCTTTGAATTGAGAAACCGGAAAAGGTTCTTTCCTTGAAATACTAACAGCAGGAGGAACTGGAACACCTCATATGCGGAAATACCGCAGGATTTGGTAATGTTTGCCCTGCGCAGCAGTTTCCCAACCTTTAGTTCTCTGATTGCATTGGAAAACTGATTTTGGGTATTTTCATTTTGGCTCATTTGGTTTATCATAAGATCAGCACCTCTTCTTTGTATGATTTGTATTGTGGTGATCTTATTATACCAAAGATTAGGTGCTGTTTTAATGTCAATACAGGAATTTATTACATTTTTTGCTTGATAATTCAAGCATTTGCATCAGTTTTATTGGTGGGAAAGTTGAGTTATTAACCTGTAAAAAATAGCAAACGGCAGGCATAACAAACGCCTGCCTGTCATAGACTGATAAAAAATGAATTGCTATGGGGATATTGTAATGAGTTCCAAAACCAAGATCGTCGTGCTTCACGTAAAAGAATTAATCTATACTGGCATCTTCGCCGTACTCGGTATCCTTTTTATTGTTCTACTCATCATCATGTTCCTTCCAAAAGAGGAGAAAAAGGAGACGATGTCCAGCGTGACGCAGACCACAACAAATTCCTACGTGCCCGGTGTATATACAACCTCTCTGATCCTGAACGATAATGTCGTGGAGATCGAAGTGACCGTGGACGAAAAGAATATTAATTCCATACGGCTCATCAATCTGGACGAAGCTGTAGCGACCATGTATCCTCTGATCCAGCCTTCCTTCGAGGATCTTGCCAACCAGATCATCACCAATCAGAGTCTGGAGAACATCACCTACCCGGACGACAGCAAATACACCTCGATGATCCTTCTGGACGCCATCACGACTTCCTTAAACAAGGCGCTGGAAAATGAAGGAGATACCGATCCGATCGAGCCATGATACGCCATACTGCCTGGCAACGCTCACAATTCCTCCACTTGCTGCAGCCAGATCTGCGCACAGGCATCGGAAGGCATACGCAGATCTCCGCGCGGGGACACTGCAACACTCCCGACCTTCGGACCATCCGGCAGGCAGGAACGCTTAAACTGCTGTGCAAAAAATCTCCGGTAGAAGGTTTTGAGCCATTTTAATATGACATCCTTGTCATACATATCCTGGAAAGACCGGCAGGCGATCCGGTAAATCTTACCCGGCTCAAAACCGCAGCGCAGCATATAATACAGGAAAAAGTCATGCAGCTCATAAGGCCCTACCAGATCCTCCGTCTTCTGCGAAATGACCCCGTCCACAGGCGGCAGAAGCTCAGGACTGACAGGTGTGTCAAGTACATTCAGAAGCACTGCCCGCAGCGTTTCATTGCCACACGTATCCGCATAGTATTGCACCAGGTGCCGCACCAATGTCTTCGGAACTCCGGCATTGACCCCATACATCGACATATGATCCCCATTGTAGGTAGCCCACCCCAGAGCCAGCTCTGACATATCCCCGGTTCCGATGACCAGACCGCCCGTGCGGTTGGCAATATCCATCAGGATCTGGGTGCGTTCTCTGGCCTGTCCATTCTCATAGGTCACATCGTGTTCCTCTATCTTCTGTCCGATATCCTTAAAGTGTACCGTCACAGCCTCCTTAATATCAACTTCATAAAGCGTCGCGCCCAACGTCCGCGCCAGTTTGCAGGCATTGTCATACGTCCTGTCCGTGGTGCCAAAACAAGGCATTGTCACGGCCGTGATCTGCCCTCTCTCAAGTCCCAGCAGATCAAAGGCGCGCACCGTCACAAGAAGCGCCAGCGTAGAATCCAGTCCACCGGAAACTCCCACCACAGCCGATTTGCATCCGGTATGTTCATATCGTTTCTTAAGGCCGTAAGATTGAATGGAAAGGATCTCCTCACAGCGTTTCGCGCGCTCTTCCTGATCAGAAGGCACAAACGGCCGCGGACCGAACATGCGCAGAAGCGCCGTCTCCTCCTCATCCATTGTAACAGGCAGCACCAGATACTGCCCTTCCCGTCTCGGCTGATAACTCATCATCCGCCGTCTTTCATGCTGCAGTCTGTGGATATCCAGATCCGCATAGATATTCTCCGGCGCAAACCGTTTGGCCTGGGCCAGCATGGTTCCGTTCTCCGCGATCATATTATGGCCGCCGAAGACCAGATCCTGAGTTGATTCCCCTTCTCCTGCGGAGGCATAGAGATATCCTGCGATTAATTTTGCGCTGGTGGACTTCACCAGCATTTCCCGGTACACATCCTTCCCCACCGTCTCATTGGAAGCCGACAGGTTTACCAGCACCGTAGCGCCTGCCAGCGCGTGCCTGATGCCCGGTGAGAAGGGCGCCCAAAGATCTTCGCACAGTTCACACCCGATCGTCAAGCCGTGTACCGCCTCCACCTGGAACAGGATATTCGTCCCGAAAGGCACCTCTTTTCCATCAAAAAGGTACGTCTCCGGTTCCTCATTCCCCGGCATAAAATGCCTTGCCTCATAGAACTCTGCATAGGATGGGATAAATCGCTTCGGGATAAAAGCAAGCACCTCACCATTCTGCAATACAGCCGCCACATTGTAGAGCTTGTGGTCCTTTTCCAGGGGAAGCCCCACAAAGATCAGGGCGTCGCTGCCCTGCGCGGCGTCCATCACAGTATGCAGCGCCTCCCGCGCCTGTGCCAGCAGAAGCTCCTGCAGAAACAGGTCTCCACAGGTATAACCCGTGATACACAATTCCGGGAAGACGATGATCTTCGCGCCCTTACCCACCGCCTCCTTGATCCCCGTACTAATCTGCGCCGCATTATAGACGGGATCCGCCACCCGGATCTTCGGCGTCATCGTCGCCGCCTTGATAAACCCATGTTTCATGATCTGTTCCTCCCGCTTTTCTGTCTGCCTCGCGCGTGTTGAATCTTCTTCAATTCTTCCACGGTAAAGGCATAATCCGTATTACAGAAATGACAGTTGAGTTCTACCTCTTTCCCCTCGTCGATCAGTTCCTGCAGTTCTTCCCTGTTTAAGCTGATTAACACCTTCTCCACGCGCTCCTTGCTGCAGCTGCAGTGAAAAGCTGCAGGGATTTTATCTGTAACTTCCACGCCGAATTCTCCCAGCACGCACTCTAAGATCTGTTCCGGACTCTTTCCCTCTTCCAGCAGCGTCGTGACAGGCGCAAGCCCGACCAGCTTCTTCTCCAGCGCGGCGATCACTGCCTCCTCTGTAAAAGGCATTAACTGCAGGATAAACCCGCCCGCCTGTTTGACTGTATTGTTCCGGTCCATCAAAACGCCCAGCGCCACCACGGAGGGGATCTGCTCCGAAGCCGCGAAATAATACGTCAGATCGTCGCCGATCTCCCCTGTCTGCAGCGTCACGGTAGAGGCATACGGCTCTTTTAATCCCATATCTTTTATCACTGTCAAAGTTCCCTTACCGATCACACCGCCTACATCCAGCTTGCCTGCGCTGTTTGGCGGCATCATCGCCTGCGGGCAGTCTGCATAGCCCTTTCCATGGCCATTCGCATCCGCTGTCACCATCAGCCCATGCACCGGTCCTTCCCCTTTCACCTGCAGTGTCAGCAAGTCCTTCTCCCCCTTCAGCATACAGCCCATCATCACGCCGCCCGTTAACAGGCGCCCTAACGCTGCCGTCACCACAGGGCTTAAGTCATGGGCATTCCTGGCATACTCCACCATATCCCTTGATGTAATCGCAAAAGCGCGTATCTGCGCGTTCGCTGCCGTCGCCCTCACTATGTAGTCTGCCATCTCTTTGTCCTCCTCATGCAGTTCTATTGTAACAGTTCAGTCTCCAATGTCATGATGCCGGGGTCAAAACATAGTGTTTTCTATGTTTGATACTCTGCAAGAACC
>CAJTRA010000038.1 GCA_910578345.1 uncultured Lachnospiraceae bacterium
AGGGTAACAAAAAGGAAAACCGATAAAAATACAATTTCTTATGATTCATTTATATTATTTTATGATCTGTTGAATTTGTGAAGATGTTTTTATATGATAGAGAAAATTACAAAAAGGATCCGTTATGAATATGATCATGCAACAATTTCGCAGACTGTTTTCCCGCTTCCGCATCAAACTGCTGGTAGCCTTCTTATTATGTACGCTGATTCCTCTTGGTATGGTCAGCTATGTTTCCTATACGGTTTCCCGCTCTATCGCCTGGGATAAGACCATGGAAGCCTCCATTCTCACGGCAGACCAGCTTCACGCACAGATCTCCGCCAAGATCCGGCAGGCCGAGAATGTGGCGGACGCCCTGCAGTACAATATGTATACCTTAGAAAGCGCTAACGAGCAGGAACTGTCTGCCTACCTGGATACGCTTACTTTGCTGCGTAAGAATATTTCTCTCTATCTGTCTTCCTTCGATTTCTACCAGATCTATGCCTTTCTAAAAGACGAGACGTTTGGAAGCGGGGAAGGACTTTATTTCTATCCCTTAAGCCAGCTTGATCTTCTCTCTGTCTCCCCGGAAGACCTGCAGACGCTGGGTGCTTCTTCCCTATGGCTGTACCGTCCCCAGGTGCAGACCCCTTTTATGTTATCGTCAGACAAAAAGACGGATTGTGTCATCTGCTCACGCGCGTTGTTCAATCAGGGCAGCGGCCAACTGGATTATGCCTATTTTATCCTGATGGATACGGCAGATTTCTCCGATCTGCTTGCCGCCTCTTTTTCTAATGTAGATACCCGCGGTTATCTTGCCATGCCGGACGGCGCCATCATTGCCGCCTCTGATCCGGAATTATGCGGGCTTACGCTTCCCAAAGCCTTTTTACAGGAAATTAAAAAGAAGCAGGAACCCTATTTCGTCTATGAAGACTCCTACATCCATGCTTCCATCCTGGACAATGGCTGGTATCAGATCACGGAAATCCCCAAAAGCTACGTCACAGGCAGTATGGCTGTTCTGCTGCGCACGATCTTTATTATGCTGCTCATCACCCTGCCAGTGACTCTGTTCGTCATACTGTTTATTTCCCGGAGTCTCTCCGTCCGCATTCACACTCTGTCCGGCGCGATGGAAGCTTTCCGGCTAAACTCCGATCCACAATCCTGCGATCCCTTAACGATCCCCAAGCCTGCAGATCCTTCCCTGTATGACGAGATCGATATGCTCGGCCTGACCTTCGAACAGATGCAGGCTGCGATCAAGCGCAGCTTAGATTCCATCCTGAAGCTGTCTCTCAGGGAAGAACGATTGAAATACCAGCTTCTGCAATCCCAGATCAACCCGCACTTTCTATATAATATCTTAGGCTCCATCAAGACCTGTCAGTCTCTCGGCCGTCTGGATGTGGCGGATCAGATGATCACGGATCTGACACGCTTTTACCGGCTGACACTGCACAAATCGGATGAACTGATCCTGCTGCGGGATGAACTGGAGATTGCGACCCTCTACCTCAATATGGAAAAACTCTGTCATAACAACAATCTGGAATGGCAGATTGACTTAGAGGACGGCATAGAGAATTTCCTCATCTGTCGTTTTACCCTGCAGCCCATTCTGGAAAACTGCATCCTGCACGGTATCTGTGCCCAGACGCCCAATATCCTAATCCGGATCAGTGCAGTCTACGGAGACGATACTGTCCGCATAAAAATTGAGGACAACGGCGCAGGCATTTCACCGGAAAAGCTGTCAGAGCTGCAGCAAAGTCTCCAGGATCAGACAGTCAATTACGAAAAACATTTCGGCATCTGCAATGTAAACGCCCGGATTTCCAGCGCACATTACGGCAGCGGCCAGATCACCATCGACAGCCGCCCTCTGAAGGGCACCTGCGTTATTATAGAATTTTCTCAAATGGAAGGAGTCGAAACTGAATGAAAAAGATCATGCTGGTGGACGACAATGCCCTGTCTGTGGAGGGCATTAACAAAAATATTGACTGGACAGCCCTGGACGCCGAAGTGACACATATCAAATACAGTGGACTTTCCGCCATGGAAGCTCTGAAAGAAACCGCCGTTGATATCATTATCTCCGATATTGAGATGCCGGATTTAGATGGGATCGACATGAGCAGACAGGTGATCACTGACAATCCCTTTATCAAGATCATCTTGATCTCTGCTTATGATAAATTTGAGTATGCCAAGAATGCAATCCGTATCGGCGTCTATGACTATATTGAAAAACCGATTGACTACGCCTACCTGACAGAAAAGATCCGCGGCGCCTGCGCTCTGATCGATCAGGAACAGAAGAACATGAAACTGCTCGAGCTCAGCCGTCCCGCCATGGTCGAGAAGTTCTTCCTCGATCTTCTGAATTATGCCGGCAAAGAGGCCGCTTATCATCTGACCTCCCATATGGAATACCTGAATCTGAAACTGCAGTACCGCTTCTACAATGTGACTGTATTTCATGTTGAAAACGCTTCTGAATTAAAAAAGGATCTGGGCGTCGCTCAATACGAGATGCTGCTGTACCAGATCCACGATACCATCCTGGATGACTGTAAGATCTTTGACTGTTCTTATCTCATCAAAGGCTTTGACTGCCTGAAACTGATCCTGATGCAGAACAGCTCCAGCGCGAATCATTTTCTGCAGACGATCCACGCCGTCGCGACAGATATCATCACAAAGAACCAAAACTGCGGCATCTCCTTAAATATCGGCATCGGTAACATTGTCTCCGACTTGTGGAATGTGCACTTCTCCTATGAAAGTGCAGACCACGCCCTGGAATACCGTTTTTTCTTTCCACAGAAAAATATCTTCGATACCAGGGAGGCTTTCGGCAAAAACCTTTCCTTAGAACCCTTTTCCGACACCAGAGAAGAGGAACTGATCCGTCTGATCTGCCAGAAAGACTATGCCGCCATGGAGCGCTGGATCAAGAATTTCTCCACGGAACTTTTGACCAAATATCAGGCAAAAGATTTCGTCTTCGTCCGCACCTATAATCTGTTGGGAAGACTGTTAAAATTTCTGTATGAGCTTGATATCGAGACGAAAGATTTAGAAGAGAAGATTGCCCGCACTTACTCACAGCTATACTCCTTCAATACCAGTGAAGAATTCTTCTCCTGGCTGTCTGAGATCTGCAACCTTGCCTGCAGTAAGCTGGACAGCTCCTTAAAGACGTATCACAACCAGTTATGTGAGCAGGTGATCGGTTATATACGGGAAAACTACCAGAATAATGAACTGTGTCTGCACGAGATCGCCCGCTTCGCCAACGTCAGCCCGGCATATTTAAGCGCACTTTTCAAGAAAAATATGGAGGTCAGTATCAGCGACACGATCACTGCCACCCGCATCGAAGCTGCCTGCCAGTATCTGCGCAATTCCACACTCTCCTTGCGGGAGATCAGCGAGAAGTGCGGGTATGCCAACCAGTATTATTTCTCTACCAGCTTTAAAAAGAGTAAGGGGGTTTCGCCGTCGGCGTATCGGGAGGGCGTGGGGTGACAATAGGATGACAGAGTTACGACTACAAATACAACTATAAATGGGTGAAATGAAAAGGTAACTTCCACCTTGTAAGGGTAAATTCTACCAGAGATAAA
>CAJTRA010000039.1 GCA_910578345.1 uncultured Lachnospiraceae bacterium
CAAGTTGTACCAGCCCGGTAGTAGGTTATGGCATACCTAATTGCAATCGTTACAGATCAATACTGAAAAGATCCGCAGATGCCCGGCGCCGTCAATCTTCGCTGCCTCAAACAGCGCGTCCGGGATGCTGGTCATAAAGTAACTCCGTATCATCAGCACATTGTTGGCACTCAGAAGCAGATTCGGAACAATCAACGCCCACAGCGTGTTTTTGATATGAAAATAGTTGACGTACATTAAGTAGGTAGGCACCAGACCGCCGTTGAACAACATGGTAAAAAAGATAAAGAAAGTCAGCGCCCGGCGGTGCGGCAGCGTCTTTACCGACAGCGGATACGCCATCAATGCCGACATCGCGATATTTAACACGGTTCCTATGATCGTAACTAAAATAGTCACCCCATAAGCCCGCAGGATCTTATCGCCCTGACGGATAATATACTGATAAGCATAGAAACTGAATTTCTCCGGGAAAAAGGAATACCCGTTTCTGATCAGCACATTTTCATCCGTAAGGGATGAGAGAAACACCAGCACAAAGGGCAGGACGATCATCAAAGTAATCAGGATCAGAACCGCGTTGATTATGAACTGATACCGTTTGCTTTTCATTGAATTTTCCATCTTCTTCCTCCTCTAAAACAGCGCCTGGTCTTTATCGACTCTCCGCACGACCCAGTTACTCAACATAACAATCACAAACCCAACCACAGACTGGTACACGCCTGCTGCCGACGACATACTGATATTCCCACGTTCAATCAGCGCCCGGTACACATAAGTATCGATCACATTGGTCATCGGGAACAGCACGCCCGAATTCATAGGCGCCTGATAAAACAAGCCGAAATCCGAATAGAAGATCCTGCCTATGCTGAGCAGCAGCAGCGTAATGATCGTGGGCACCAGACAGGGCAGCGTAATATTGCGGATCTCCTGCCATTTGCTCGCGCCGTCAAGCCTTGCCGCCTCGTAGAAAGAAGGATCGATGCCAACTAACGATGCAATGTAGATCAGACAGCCATAGCCCACCCCTTTCCAGCAGTTCGCAAAGATCAGGATAAAAGGCCAGTACTTTGGCTCCTGATACCACTGAATCGGCTCTAGGTGCAGCGCGCTTAAGATCGAATTGTTGATCAGACCGTTTTCCGAGCTCAAAAGCGCATACACGATATAGCTCAGGATGACCATCGACATCAGAAACGGCAGCAGGATCGCGCTCTGGTAGAGTTTCTTCATCCTCGTGCTTCTGATCTCGCAGATCAGGATCGCAATGGCGATGCCCACCACCATATTGACCAGGATAAACGCCACATTGTAAAGTAGGGTATTTCTCGTAATGACCCATGCGTCTTTCGTCGCAAAGAGAAACTTAAAATTCTCAAATCCGGCCCACGGACTGGCAAAGATCCCTTCCGCAAAATTCAGTTTCTTAAAAGCGATCACAATTCCCGCCATAGGAATATAATTATTGATCAACAGATACAGAAGACCCGGCAGCATCATCAAATACAGCGGCCAGTGCTCCTTGTACGCTTTCAGGCGTGACTTTTGTTCCATTCTACTTCCCTCCACTTAATCGGGAAGAATCGCCCGTAGGCGATTCTTCCATAGACACTACATTCCATTGCTCTTACTGTTCCTGAGTTTCTTCCTGTCACTGGTTCGCACTCATCCACTTGTCAAACTGTTCCTGCTTCGCAGCAATCACCTCATTAATGCCTGCATCTTCCAACGCACTTAAGAATTCAGGAATGTAAACTTCCGGATCGGCGGAACCGCTGTTTAAGGAACCGGAATACTGCTTCACTACATTGGCAAGTGCGGCGATCTGATTCTCATACTGAGAGTTGTCAAAGTAGAATCCCAGTGCCTTTGAGGATTTTGCAGAGTCATTAAATTCTTCCATTTTCTCCCAAAGCTGCGGATCGGAACCGCTCCATTTATACCCGATAAACTGGTTGGGAAGCTCCCAGCCCAGGTTCAGGCTGTAGCCGACATTGTCCACGGTAACGCCCTCCGGGTAATTGATGATGCCGTTTTCCGCATCTTCCAGCACATAGTCCACGCCTTCCTCACCCCAGTTGAGCAGGTTCATCACTTCCGGGCTGCCATAGATATAATCCAATACTTCCATAGCCTTTGAAGGATTTTCAGAATTCTGTGCAACCGAGAAGATTACACTGTTATAACTCTGCGCCATTTTCACCGGATACTCCCTGAAAGGTACGATCTCAAATTCATACCCCGTAGAACTCTCAAACTCTACCGGTGTTCCCGGATGATATGCAAAGAAAAGAGAAAACATATTGCCTGCTTTGAATACGGTTCTCCAATTCTCTGTGTTCGTTCCGGCATCCTGACTGATGTAACCTTTCTTATACCAGTCATACAGCATCGTAGTCGTTTCCTTATACCAGTCGCTTGCATAGAAGTTCTCAATCGTAGTGCTGTTCTCAGGATCGATCAAGGCGCCCAGAATATTAGAATCTGCCAGAGTATCTCCGCCAAACACACGCGTGATCGGCGTATCTCCCTCATTGATGGAAAACAACATTGTCATATCCGGCTCGCCTGCCTGTACCTTTTCGAATACCGGCTCTAAATCTTTCGGCTCCTTGATGGCAGACGTATCGATGCCATACTTCTCTACCAGATCCTTGCGCATGAAGATCGCCGGAATGCTGCCCCGCTCAATCTGAGTCGGCACCCCATACAGGAAACCGTCCACACTGTTGCCCTTCAGCGTATCTTCCCCGAGGATCTCTTTCAGATTCGTTCCATACTGATCTAGCAGCCCGGCCATATCCATGATCTGTCCGGAGTGCATATACTGCACCGCACTGGTGGCATTCGTATAGAAGATATCTATCTTCTCATCCCCGGCCAGCATCAGCTGTAACTGCTGGGAAGCGCTTGCCCAGGGCAGCACCACCAGGTCCAGTCTCGCGTTTAACTCTTTTTCCAAGATCTCGTTCACTTTTGCCTCGATCCGCTCTTCGTCCGGCTGCTGGGTGCCGTTTAACACCATCGTCACCGTGTACGGTTCGCCGCCTGCTTCCCCTGCCGTACCGGACTCTGTCCCCGCGCCGCCGGACTCTCCGCCGCCGCAGGCTGCCAGTGATACCGTCATGGCTGCAGCAAGTAGTACTGCGATCAGTTTTCTTTTCATAGTCCATCCTCCTGTTTTATGATTCTTGTTGTAAACATCGCTATCATAGCAATAAAGCCGGATGAATTCTATAACTCATCCGACTTTCCGGTATCACTGATTTGACTTTTCATAGGTTTTTGCGATCCTCGACGTTGCAGGATCCGCCCTCCTTTTCATCAATAATCCGCCCAAAA
>CAJTRA010000040.1:0-208 GCA_910578345.1 uncultured Lachnospiraceae bacterium
AGATAGTTCCTGCCTGCGGTAGAAGATTACCAGACATTTCTCTTCCTTCACCATCAAGATCTTATATTCTATATCCGTCCCTTCCAGAATACCCTCTATCTCCCCGCAATGCTGCTTGTCTATATTGATGATGCAGGCCGCCTTAATCCCCTTCAGGAGCGGCGCACATTGAAGTATGATCTGAAATTGCAGACGCTTTCCCTTATCT
>CAJTRA010000040.1:218-2381 GCA_910578345.1 uncultured Lachnospiraceae bacterium
GTAGGCGGTTAGTTCCTGTTCAATGCGCTCTGCCGCGAGAACTGCAGTCTCACTCATCATTTGATCCACAGTCGAAATGGTGCTGTTGTAATTGAGCGTAATGCTGGATGCTCCCACCACAAGCTGTGTAGCCAGGACTGTCACCATAAGGCACAGGGTGATTTTTGTCCGAATGCTTTTCATGTTTCTTTACCTCCCTATTAAGTCAAGTCTTTTTTCCTTGAAAATCAAAGATTTTTCAATATACCATCAATAAATATCTCAGAAGAAAGAGCCTTTAGTATGGACATTTCTCTGTATCTGATACGAAAATAGCTGGTTTTGGGTACACGAAGTAAAACGTCTTGGTTTTCCGTTCTACATGGCCTTGTGTATACCCATCCATCTACGGCAGCGCACCTCCCGTGTCTACCAGGATCTCCCTCATTTCTGCTGGGTCCTAACTTCCTTCGTCCCGCCTGTCCATAACCAGGGTGTCAGCTTAGCTCCTTGTCAGGGTCATGCCCTATGGTAATGATTCCTGCCGACTACTGGCTCATTCTTTGTCTTAAGTCTTACTGACCTGCTTTGTATGTCCCGCAAGCCAGCACCATGCGGTGGACGTTTTCCTGGCCTGTTCTCCATACCTTTCTTTCAGCCTTCCTACTACAGCTGAATTCAACTCTCAGAATCGTTTTCTAAAGGCTCAATTCAACTGTAGCAGGGATATTACTTATTTTGTCTCTGGTGATTATGCTGCCTGCATCTGTTGCCTTCTGATGTCTCCCATCAGTTTCTCCGCATCATAGTCTACACCTTTTGTAAGAATCGCGTAGAATACCCTTATAACCTTGCAGGCTATCGCAACCACTGACTGCATCTTCTTCAACGGATTTTCCTTTCGGTTCCGATAATACTCGTGTATTTCCCGGAACTCTGCATTCTTTCCAATCAGCGATATCGCCGCCTCATACAGCACATATCTCAGACGTTTCCGGCCGCGGTAACTGATCCGGCTTTCTCCGTTATGCTTGCCGGAATCATTCGCCACAATCGCATACCCCGCCAGTTTCTGCAGTTGTTTGGGATTATCAAAACGTCCAATGTCCCCAACTTCTGCAATAAAGCCGCTGACTGTAATCAGGCCGATCCCTTTGATCTCCATCAGCTTATCAATATATGGAATCTCCTTTAGCTTTTCTTCTATGCTCAGGAGCAATTCCTCCTGTCTTGACGCATATACCTCCATGTCATTCAGCAGATTTTTCAATTCGATCCTCGCTGCTTCCGGCGCTTCCTTACTCCCAACGCTATGCTCTGCGGCTGATACCAGGGTCTTTGCCCTCTTCATCCCAGCACCTCTCAGCTTCGCATTTCTCCAGATCTGGTTCACGCCTTCTGCACCGAGCTTTACGATATCCTCCGGCAGCGGAGCTGCCTTCAATACCATTCTGCCACTGACTGCTTTCAGATCTCTGTATACATCTTTATATTCTGGAAAGTGGATAGAAAACCACCTTGCAATCCGGTTCTTGATCCTTGTGAGCTCTTCCTGCGTCTGGAAGCGCAGGTTAGAAAGGCTCCTGATCTCTGCGTAAATACCGGTCGGTATATAGGGATACGAATAACGCCCCTCGTTGACCAATGCCGCAATTGTTTTCGGATCTTTCCTGTCATTCTTGTTCGGATTGTTGTCATCCAGTTCCTTCGATTTCTTAACATGGTGGGGATTCACATGTACCGGCTTCATTCCGCTGTCCTGCAGGAATTTCCCCAGTGCAAACCAGTAATGTCCGGTCGGCTCCATTCCGGGAATCACAGCAGTTTTGCCATGCTTTTCTGCGATATCTTCCATCCATGCTTTCAATGTCAGGAATCCTGCTTCCGTATTGCTGAACTCCAGCGGCTTTCTGCTATACTCATAATTCCTCCAGTCAAATGCCCTGGCATAATGGGTTTCACTTCCCACATCGATTCCGATAATCAAAGTTTTTTCAGTTATGGATGCAATTTTTGCGTTTTGTGTGTTACAATTCATTTTAGATACCTCTCTGTTTAATAAGATTTTTACTAACCGCCAAAGTCAGTAATCTTATTTTACTCTGAGGTATTTTTTTCTCAACCTTCTTTCTTGGAATTCCCTATACTTAAATTATACAGGAAGCTCCTTGTTGATCTGTGATG
>CAJTRA010000041.1 GCA_910578345.1 uncultured Lachnospiraceae bacterium
GTAACTATATCATGATTGTCGTAGCACTTGTCTTTCTATATCTGGCTATAGGCAGAGGATTCGAACCGCTCTTGCTGGTTCCGATCGCGTTCGGTATGCTGCTTGTCAATATCTATCCGGATATTATGGCACCGGTCGGAGAAGGCGGCGCCGGCGGCGGTCTGCTGTACTACTTCTATCTGCTGGATGAATGGGCTATCCTGCCGTCCCTGATCTTCATGGGCGTCGGAGCCATGACGGACTTCGGTCCGCTGATCGCCAATCCGAAGAGTTTCCTGCTCGGTGCGGCGGCACAGTTCGGTATTTTCGCGGCATATTTCGGAGCGATCTTCTTAGGCTTCAACGATAAAGCGGCAGCGGCTATCTCCATCATCGGCGGTGCCGACGGCCCGACATCCATCTTCCTTGCAGGTAAGCTTGGACAGACAACCCTGATGGGACCGATCGCGGTAGCGGCATATTCCTATATGGCTCTGGTGCCGATCATTCAGCCGCCCATCATGAAGCTCTTTACGACAGAGAAAGAGCGGAAGATCAAGATGGGTCAGCTTCGTCCGGTAAGCAAACTGGAGAAGATTCTTTTCCCGATCGTCGTTACGGTTGTAGTAGCTCTGATTCTTCCTACCACGGCGCCCCTTGTCGGTATGCTGATGTTGGGTAACCTGTTCAGAGAATGCGGCGTTGTAAGACAGCTGGCAGATACGGCATCAAACGCTCTTATGTATATCGTCGTTATCGTTCTGGGTACTTCCGTAGGTGCGACTACCAGTGCGGAAGCGTTCCTGAACTGGGATACGATCAAGATCGTTATTCTGGGTCTGATCGCATTTGCATTCGGTACGGCAGCCGGTGTACTGTTCGGTAAACTGATGTGCCTGTTGACCAAGGGCAAGGTAAATCCGCTGATCGGTTCCGCAGGCGTATCTGCAGTGCCGATGGCAGCGAGAGTTTCCCAGAAGGTCGGCGCGGAAGCGGATCCTACCAATTTCCTGCTGATGCACGCTATGGGACCTAACGTTGCAGGCGTTATCGGTACTGCTGTTGCAGCCGGTACCTTTATGGCAGTATTCGGAGTATTCTAAACAGATATAGTATAGATGGATCTGCGGTGATGAGCGGCAGGTCGTAAGAAAGGAATGGTTAAGAAAATGGCAGAACAAAAACCGGTTAAAATTATGGAAACTGTTCTCCGTGATGCAC
>CAJTRA010000042.1 GCA_910578345.1 uncultured Lachnospiraceae bacterium
ATAACAAAATTCCATAAGAAAATTGGAATTGACATAGATCAACTCCTAGTTGATAACGCAATTTATTACTTAGAGATTAGGCATAAACTTGTTCATACAGATGGATATGCAGACGAAGAGTTTAAGAAGGCGCATGAATTATTGAATTATACTTCAAATAGTAAAATTAAGCTTGACTATTGTACGATATGTCAAGCTTATGAGGCGGTATTCAATTTAGTATCTGATATGGATTCAAAAATAATCAGCGCAGGGCTTGCAAAAAGTCATACTTATAAAAATGAGACAACTTAATGAATGAATCTTTATAATTGTCTGCACAAATATTTTTTACAAACGGCATAGAACAGCACTTCACCATCGGAATTAGTGATAAAGAAGTCATGCGGTATCTAACTGATCAACAAATATACAAAGAAACTGTGGCTGGAGCCTACTTGAACCCATCATGTGGGAGGAGGAAAATATTGCAAAAGAAATATACGGTTTTTTTAAGTTCTACATTTGATGACCTAAGAGAAGAAAGGAACGAGGTGATTCATACCCTTCTTGAAATGAATTGTATTCCGTGCGGTATGGAGTATTTCCCATCTGATAATGATAAGCAGTTCGAATTTATAAAGACAATTATTGATGAGTGTGATTACTATATTTTGATCATTGCAGGAAGATATGGAAGTATTGGAAAGAATGATAAAAGTTATACGGAAATGGAATACCAGTATGCAGTTGAAAAGAACATCCCTATTTTAATTTTTATACGCAGCAATATC
>CAJTRA010000043.1 GCA_910578345.1 uncultured Lachnospiraceae bacterium
GCAGTCGATTTATTATGTATCCAGAACAGACGGAAATCGTGTATATTCCTGCAACAAGGACGGGAATAACAAAAGGTTGATGAGCGATACGCCCGCAATGTCGGTTACTTGTGATGCTGGCAACATTTATATATTAGCAAAAGAAAGCGGGGAGAACATCGTTTTATCAAAAAGTCGTTGAATAATGCCTAATTCTTGACCAGTTTTTGACTTTCCTATGAAACAATATATTTTGGAAAAAGGAATGAGGAACAAATGCGGCAATGGATAAAAAACAACACAGAAAGAGAAAAAAACTCAGGAAGAGAAAAAAGGTCAAACGGCTTGTGATAGCTTATCTGCTCAGGGCAGTCGTTATACTGATACCAGTAATAATGATAATACTTATGGTTTGCGGCTGTCTTTACATATACGAAAAGTTTACAAAGGAAGATGAAAAAACAGATATATATACCAATACATATACAGATACGAACGCTGGCAATGGCACTGCTCCTATTACTTCAACAGCTGACTACGTTTCAAAGTTTTGCGTCATCATAGATGCAGGACATGGCGGAAGTGACGGTGGGACTGTCAGTGGAAAGATTATAGAAAAGGATATTAACCTTTCGGTTGCATTGAAGTTAAAAACGATTCTGGAGGATAACAATATTGAAGTTATTCTGACCAGAAACTCCGATGAGAAGATGAGCCTTGCACAGCGGACTTCTGTTGCAAACGGCTCCAATGCAGATTTTTTTATCAGCCTTCATTGCAACTATTA
>CAJTRA010000044.1 GCA_910578345.1 uncultured Lachnospiraceae bacterium
CTTTCACCAGCTCGGCGGGGTAGTCGTCCCCGGCAATGCGGATCGTCTTTCTCCGGGTGCAGACGGTTTCAAGCATGAGGTCAACAATTTCGTCCAGCCTGTCCCCGTCAAACTTCATATCCTGCATGAGAATGTCATAGTCGATATTGTCCTTGATGATCTCCCGGTAAATCTCAAAAGCGGTCTGTGCTTCCGCTTCCTTTCGTTTCCGTTCCGGCGGCGTAGCCGCTCCCTGCTCCAAAGGAGAGGGGTTAGGGGAAAGGATAGGAATGGAATGGGTACTTTGTAAATCCGTATTTCTTTTTTCTTTTGTTGGTAAGTCAGTTCTTTGTATATCTTTATTTAATTGCATTGGATTTTCCGTCGTCGGTTTACCCGGTGTCGGATTTTCCAATATCGGATTGCCCGGTGTTGGATTTTCCAATATCGGGTTATCCAATCCCGGCGGGGTGTCGTCCGGCGGCTGGGGTTGCTCGTATATGGTGTACTCAATGGCGGTCATTTTGCCTTTTGCGTCGCGTCCCTGCTGCCGCTTGATATATCCGGCTTTTTCCAGCTCCCATACGGCGGTACGGATAGCGTCTATCTTTTCCCGGTTGATCTGTGACAGCCCCGCAAGGGTGTAGTCCCAATCTTCGGGAAGTGACAGCATTTGCGACAAAAGCCCCTTTGCCTTTAAGGTCAGTTCCTTGTTGCGTAAATGGTGGTTGCTCATAACGGTATAGCCCTT
>CAJTRA010000045.1 GCA_910578345.1 uncultured Lachnospiraceae bacterium
CAGCATTTACCTGTTCAGAACCGACCACCGTCTTTACACGTCCGAAATCTGCCGCTACTATCCGCAGTTCCCTGTTTTCCTCTAAGACTTCTTCCAGCCTGTTTATCAGCCGCTCATTTCCGCTCCGTTCCCTGTTATATGCCGCTTGCAGCTTTGTAAATTTGTTGGAAATATCCAGATATGCAGAATAGATAGAGCGCATGACCTGAACCATTTTCTTTACCAGCGGTTTCGTTTTCTTCTCCCTGTACGATTTTGCAGATTCCATAACCGTAGCTTCTGGAAGTGTCTGCTCCGGGTCAGCGGAGAAATCTGCCGCCAACCGCTCCATATTCTTAACCATAGGAGCAAGTTCATTCATACGCTTCTGGTATGTCAACGCCAATGATAAAATGTAAGAAAACGCCGAAGAAAAAATGCAGATTTATGGCGGAAAGGAGAAAAAAACGATAGACTTCCAATAGGACAAAAATGTTCGGGAAGGGAGTCGGAAAATGAGAGGAAAAAGCTGGATGGACATACGAAATGACAGACAAAAAGGGATGAGCTATGTGGAACTCGGAAAAAAATACCACATGGATCCCCGGACGGCAAAGCGGTATGCACAGTCACCGCAAAAACCGGAGTACACACTGACACAGCCAAAACCAACAAAACTGGATGCTTACAAGCAACAGGTAGACCAATGGCTGGAGGAAGCTCCCTATTCGGCGGTACGGAT
>CAJTRA010000046.1 GCA_910578345.1 uncultured Lachnospiraceae bacterium
GTTCCTCCTGTCCGCAGCCGGATAATAAAAGGAAACAAAAAATCACGATCATAATTGTTAATTTATGCATGATAATCCTCCGTTTTTCCGATTTTAACTTCAATATTTGTTTTGATTTCTTCCGCGCGGCATATGCACCGCCACCGTCTGATATCCTCTGTATGAAAAATCAATTCTTCGGATATCATTTTAATTTGTAAGCGGCAGTCTAATTTGGTATACTATATCAGAAACAGGAATCCTGCTTCACACTATTATTTTTTACCTGTATTTACAAATTTATGTATTTTCAGAGAGGAATTTCGGAAATTTATGCTGTTTAATTCCTATATCTTTATCTTCATATTTCTACCCGTTGCGCTGATCGGCTGGTACGGGCTTAACAGACTCGGGCGGTATAGGCTGGCAAGCCTTTTTCTGTCCGTCATGTCCCTGTGGTTCTATGCTTATTTCAATGTTCGTTATCTCGCCATTATCCTGTGCAGTATCGGGCTGAACTACTTGTTGAGCTTCGCTTTGAATCGAGCGCAGGCAAAATATCCTCTCTCGGATGCAGGTACCGTTGTTCACGGCTCTGCGTGTGGTACCGACGGTGAAACAAGGAGAAATACCGCATCAGATAAGGCTCCTCTCTCCGTCTCCGGGAAAATCGGTCTTCTGACAGGTCTTATTCTGAATCTTGGCATTTTATTTTACTTCAAATATTAT
>CAJTRA010000047.1 GCA_910578345.1 uncultured Lachnospiraceae bacterium
ACCGCAGGATTTCGCCTCTGTCGGCAAGCAGAGTCAGATTGCGGTAGACGGTTCCCAGACTGATATTCGGATATTCCTGCCTAACGTTCTGATACACGATGTCGGCGGTGGGATGATCCTTGCGGGTCATCAGAAAGCTATGGATAAGCTGCCGCTGCCGACTGTATTTCACCGCCATGGCAATTCCTCCTGATTCGTCCGATCCTCTGTACTTTAAAATTAGGAATCATTACTGTTTTATATGTTCATTATAGCAAATCAGGAAGACATGTCAATCCAGATTTTGGAAATTTATAAATTTTTTATAAGATTATAGGAGATGTTTTATTTTCAACTTTGTAAATTGTGGTATCATAGTATAAGAAGAACTATCAGAAAGAAGGTTTTTAAGTGAAATTCAGGACAAGGCTTCTCATCACATCATTGTCAATGGTGCTGCTGCCGCTTTTGCTGACATGCGCCGCGCTTCTGGTGGTGGGCAGCCATATAGAGGATGTGGAAACACCGTCGGATTTTTTTGACCGGGATAATGTATCTTATATATACACGGTGGAAACTTACAGCCGTATTTCCGAGGAGGTGCTGGAGAAAGTAAGGCGGCAGATTGAGGAAGATCCGTCTAGGCTGGAGGACAAGGATTATCTGGATGAAATTGCGTCAGACTTGAAGGATAAGTCCTCCTATAT
>CAJTRA010000048.1 GCA_910578345.1 uncultured Lachnospiraceae bacterium
GATGACATCGGTACGTTTAACGGGACGGGCGGCGGTTATGTTGTCCGCGGCGAAGAGGATATCGTTATCGGCATCAATGTCACGGGTTCTTCTCACAATGCGGTGATGGAATTTGTTCTCACCAGTGATATGACTGCACTGGAAGGTGTTTCTACCAATATAGAGTATACCGTGAAAGAGAATATGTGGAGAGCATTTATGAATACACTGATCGGTATGGGCACTGTGTTCGTTGTCCTGATTCTGATCAGCCTGATCATTTCTGCCTTCGGCGTGATTCCGAAGATCGAGGCGAAGTTGAAGGCCAGGGAGAAACAGCAGATTCCGGCAGCCAGGCCGGTTCCGGCAGCGGCGCCTGTCGTACAGGTGGAAGAAGAGTTGAGTGATGATACAGAACTGGTGGCAGTGATCGCGGCGGCAGTTGCGGCGTATGAAGGTTCCGGTTCTACGGATGGATTCGTAGTAAGGTCCATCAGAAAATCTAATAAGAGTAAATGGCAGAATGCCTGAAAGTCATAGGAGGATATGAAGATGAAAAATTATACCATTACCGTAAACGGAAACGTATATGACGTAGTAGTAGAAGAAGGCGCAACAAGCGGCGCACCCGCAGCGGCAGCACCGAGAGCACCCAAAGCGGCACCGA
>CAJTRA010000049.1 GCA_910578345.1 uncultured Lachnospiraceae bacterium
GACAGTCTTGCAAAGCCGTTTCCCCATCCGGATAACGAAGTATGGTGTACCCTGTTTTACTATCTGAACCACTGGCGCTTTGCGTCGGGGGAAGCAGGAGAGAAACAGGAAGACAGCGGGGATGCGGAAAAACAGGGAATGGCTGCCGTCACCTTAGAACATCCGCCTGAAAATGTCAGGCTGATAGAAGGAGCGGACGGACAGCTCATGCTGTGTATGGAAACGGCATCATAACAGGTGCTGAAGAAAGGAGCTAAGATTGAAAATTAAAATTTTCAATCGCGAGATTTGTGTACGCGCGTTGCTTGCCACAAACTCGTCATGCGCAAAAAGCAGCGCAGAAATGAGGAAAAAATGAAGAATGTAGCGGACATCCGGTTTCAACTGGATATATTGCGGCGGGACGGCTATCATGCCGCTGCGCGGATCATCGAATCCTTGCAGGGAACGGTCAGCCGGGAGGCTGAAATGGAATACCTGAAGGAATTTGTCCGGCAGGGCTGTTTTGATGAAGAACTCATTCGTGACCAGCTTCGCTGTCTGTGGACGGCATACTGCCTGCACCACGGGCTTGATGCGGATA
>CAJTRA010000050.1:0-208 GCA_910578345.1 uncultured Lachnospiraceae bacterium
GCCTCCCGCCGTATCCCTGCCCCCTGTATTCCTCTAACAGATACAGCATGTTCACAAACGGAATCTCGTCCCAAAACAAATTGAACCGCAGCCATCCAGCAAAACAGCCATTCTGATACAGCACCAAAACCCTTTTTAAAGCAATCGCGTTTTTCAATTCCGTTTCGCTGATATGCTTATCGTATTTTCTTACCGTCTCAAAATCCGT
>CAJTRA010000050.1:218-572 GCA_910578345.1 uncultured Lachnospiraceae bacterium
GCATATCGGATCATAGTTATCTCCATTTCTGCGCTGCTTTTGTCTCAACTTTGTTGAGACACCGCATGAATCGAGTTTGTGGCAAGCAACGCGCAGACACAAATCTCGCGATTGAAAATTTTAATTTTCAATCTTATCTCCTTCACCCTAAAACCACCCAGATAAAGCTGATCGTTGTAAACAGGTTACAGATACAATGAAACAGAATGCTTATAAAAAAATTCTTTTTTCTGTACGCAGCATACATGACAGGCGTAAATGCCAATATGCGAAACACATTGTTAAACGGCAGCCAGAAATGATACAGCGAAAACAATACGGATATCACTACCGGCGTAAACCATCCCTGCTTTT
>CAJTRA010000051.1 GCA_910578345.1 uncultured Lachnospiraceae bacterium
TGGGCGGCACGCAGGGATTTTGTATTTTAATGATTAAAAATTGATGGATTCTGCGCAGCGTCACCTCTATACGGGGCGGCGTTTTTGCCTGCCTTATATAATGCTGGCACGCCTCCATGGCATTGTCCAGTAAATTAAATAAAATGACGCACAAGTCGTCGGAAGTAATGTTACAGTCTTTTGGAAATTCCGCATTTACATCCATCTCAATTCCCTGCCTTTTCGCATCGAGGACGGTGTGGTTCAAAATGGCGTCCACAATGTCAACGCCGCTCCATGTGGTGTCGGACAGTTCATTGATGGGCGCGCTGATGGAGTTGACGTACTCCGTAATTTCGGAGATTTCATGCTTTTTTGCAAGGTGATAGATCATCTGCAGGTGATGATTCATGTCGTGGTATAGGCGTTCGTTTTTCTGGTATAAATCGGTGAGAAGGTGATAATTTTCTTCCAGAACCTGATTTTTTCTTTCTAAAAAACGGATCTTGTTTTTTCGTGTCTGCAGCATAGCGCCCTCTATATCTTATCTTTCCAATAGATGTTCAGCTTCTTTTTTAACTC
>CAJTRA010000052.1:0-228 GCA_910578345.1 uncultured Lachnospiraceae bacterium
TCCAATTCCTGATTCAGTCTATTAAGCTTATGCAAATGCTGCTTAACGTCTCTCCAGAATATTCTGGTACTTTGCTTTCAGTTCTTTCAGTCTCTGTTCATTATTATACACCTCAAACTGCCCTTCATGTGAAAAAATATGAAACGGGATCAGACGCATTTTGAGGTTTATTTATGGAATTGTCACTCCCAAAACTTCCCTATAGCAGAAAATCCCGTCAATGATAGG
>CAJTRA010000052.1:250-556 GCA_910578345.1 uncultured Lachnospiraceae bacterium
TTTCCCTGACAAGTAAAAGCAGGCTGATACAAAAAATTAATTGAAAAACCCTGTGCGCCTTGATTTTACGGTGATAAGGAAGTATTTACAATAACTTATTTTTCATTAACTTCAAAATGGCTCGATGTGGAATCGAACCAATGTCACTCTATTTCGTATCCAGTTTTTGATAACATCTGCTCCTCTGGACTCTCCAGCTTTGGCTTTTGCAATATCAGTAATACAAATATAATCGCCAAAATTTTCCTCTGAAACAATTAACTGTCAATACAACATCAAAGCAATGCATAATAAGCACTTTATTCG
>CAJTRA010000053.1 GCA_910578345.1 uncultured Lachnospiraceae bacterium
TTATCCAGTACATCATCCGAAATTCCGGACAGCCTGTTCATGCTTGCCGGGCTGATGGCGTTTATATTGTACACATAAGGTTGAAAACTGACTGCTCCAATCATCATAACCGATTCCCTCTTCGCTCATAACCTGCACCGCACCTTCTCTGCTGCGATACAAAATCCATTTTTCCTATCCTTTATAATATAACTTCCCGCCAAAATATACAAGACCAAATTTTCCCATATCACCTGTCGCGCTCCACAATTTCTATGTCCACCGCTTCCATCTCCTGCTTCATCATCTTCGCGTTTTTGTAAACTCTCGAGACAATCCAGACATTGGAAAGCCCGTCATAGATCAGGAAAAAGCCGATCAGCATGACCACCGTGTCTATGGCGGCAAAAGGTCTGCATACCAGAAGCACGCCGAATCCCACTGTGAGCACGCCCAGAATAAGCGCGATCCACCATCTCTCATACTTATCCCGCCAGAGTTCCGCCGCCTGTTGCAAATTATGTAAACCATGTATGGCAATGACAATTCCCACAATAATCGGAATGATCGCCATCA
>CAJTRA010000054.1 GCA_910578345.1 uncultured Lachnospiraceae bacterium
CATACATAAAAATCACCTCATAAGTATTATAACACAACTAGTGCAAACTAGCACGCATTATTTTTACAAATTTGACAAAAAAATAAGCCCAAAGCAGGCTTAAATACAAGATTTGTGTGTTATGAGGTTTAAAAGGAAGTGTCAAACTCCCGGGCGTTTACTATGCAGAGCCGGTCTCCGATATCATTTCGGCGACCACGGCGAGCGTGCTGTTTCTCATTAACATCAGAAAGATCCTGTCAACGGAAGCGCAGGCTTTTTCACTATTGCAATCCGGGTATGGAAACCTTGACAGGTGGGTATACTTTATGTTACATTATCTCACAAGTTAAGAGGGAGTAGTTATCCTGTGTAAGCAACATACCCTGACACATGTGTCATGTTTACACGCTTTCCGTTTCATATTGTATATTTGTGAAATGAGAGAAAGAACGAGACTTTTAGCATGCAAAAATGTTGAAAGCCTCGTTTATTTTATTCGGGGCTTACGAGAAGGAGGAAAAGAATATGGATGTTTTGGTTCAGATCGGGTTACTGGCGCTGGGGTTTGTGCTT
>CAJTRA010000055.1 GCA_910578345.1 uncultured Lachnospiraceae bacterium
GAAGGGCATTTTTCGCGGCTTTCCGAACTGGTGGATTATCTGTCGGGCGCTGGCGTGGAGGTCATTTTATACTTGCCACCCTATTCGCCCATGATGTATAATTACATAGAATCTGAGGAGGCTTTTCAGATTACGCTGGATGTGGAGGAAAAGGTGAAAGATCTGGCAGTCGAAAAAGGGATTGCGCTCTACGGTTCCTACAATCCGGCGGGGTGTGGTCTTGAGATGACGGATTTGTACGACGTGTACCATGTGAAGACGGAAAAGACGGCGGATACCTATTATCGGGTGATTCCGGCACGGTGATGCGTTACAGAGCATAATATGCGGTTACAGTTTACCGGCTGTCACGGAAGCAGCATGAAGGTATGGGCGGAATGAAGTAAGGCATCTGGCGGGAATTGAGCTGCTGCAGCATGGATGTTAGGAAATGAGGATAAAATGAAAGCGAACGTTACCTACTGGTTGGACGAGACGGCGGCACGTTTCCCCGATAAGACAGCCTATGC
>CAJTRA010000056.1 GCA_910578345.1 uncultured Lachnospiraceae bacterium
GGAGACACATAGGCAAACTTCTGCAGGGCGTCTCTCTGGATATTCTCCGACAGCACGCCGTCGATACCACTCTCCTTCAAATCCTTCGCCACCTCAAAAAGCTTGGGGCAAAGTTCCTCTTTATTCCGCACACCGTACACGATACGGAAAATATCTCCGTTCTGCCAGATGGTTCCCGGCTCTTTGATCTCCGCCGCTATGTAGATACATCCGTCAGTCACCAGAAGTTCCGGCAGTTTCTCCTGCATACGCCCGCCTGTTCCATAAATATTTAAAATGGGAATCACGATTGTATTTTCTTTCGCCACACTCTTGATGAAAGGAATCGTCTCCTCCAGCGAATAACCTTTCACACAGACAAAAATAATATCCGGCTGTTCGTCATAATGCTCCATATCGGTCGCTTTCACGGAATTTACCGTATAGTTTCCCTTTTTTGTGGTCTCCATCTTAAGACCTTGTTCCTGCATCTTTTTCAGGTGCTCCCCTCTCGCGATCAGG